>CAVTSJ010000028.1:0-20095 GCA_963737325.1 uncultured Acidobacteriaceae bacterium | reverse complement strand
ATCCCCGCTCGCCCGCGGTCCCCGCTGCATCACCACCAACTCCGTCGGCACAAACACCCCGCCCTTCACCGATCCCGTCCCGCGCACACTCTCCCCCACCTTGATATCGGCCAGCGTAATACTCTCCCCACCCTCCGCCGGCGCGCCACCCGCTCCCTGCGCCCCGCCCATCCCGCCGCCCATCCGTCCCCGCCCGCCCAACCGGAACGACGTCCCCTCATCGAACCCAATCGTCTGCGCCACATGGTCCGGCCGCTCCACCGTCATCTTCGCGTTATCCAGATCGATCGCCGTCACCCGCCCCACAATGTACGTCTTCCCCAAATTCGCCTTCATCTCCGCCACCTGCGCCGCGTCGGTAGCGAACACCACCGCCGCATGCAGCGTCTTATTCGGAGCATCCAGAATCCCCGCCGCCATCACCCCATCCCCCACCTTCAGATCCGAAATCTTCACCGTGTTCCCGCGGCCCTTCATCACGCGTGTGTCACGGTTGTCACAATCTGCATCGACGCCCCATCCTCCGTCTTCACCGTCAGCGTCGTTCCGGACACGGCCGTCACCTCACCCCCCACCCGCTGCATCCCCGCAAACTGCCCGCGCCCACCCTGCTGCCCCGCCTCCTGGCCGCCCCCCGCCTGCGCCCCTGCCGCCATCCCACTCACCATCACCGCCGCCAACACAACCGCCAACTTCGCCATCCGACGCATACTCAACTCCTTCGCCCACCTGAATCCGCTACAAACAAAGACGGCATCCCCACGCGGAAGACGCGGCCACACCGCCGAATAATTCACTTTGTTCTCCACCGCACCAAGCCATCCACCATTGTCTTTCTTCGCGCTTGGGTTTACCGTCAAACCACGGCCCCTCGCTCCCCCTCTGAGACCCAATACCAAAGCATCCCCTCTGAAGCAGTTTCAGAGCAACAGCCTCGCTTTGTGAAGCATCCAAGCGCGAGAAGCATCGAATGTCCACTGGAGTGCATCATGCTGACGCAGCCGACACACCTCGCCCCCAAACACTCGCGCAGCGCGGACCTACTCGATCGCTTCCGCACCGTGCGTGCCGCGACCATGGCTTTCTGTAGTCCCCTGTCTCCCGAAGACATGATGGTGCAGTCCTGCGCCGAAGCCTCGCCCGTCAAGTGGCATCTCGCCCACACCTCCTGGTTCTTCGAGACCTTCGTCCTCTCCGAATTCGTCGCCGGCTACCAGCCCTTCGATCCCAACTTCCGCTGGCTCTTCAACTCCTACTACCGCGCCCTCGGCGAGATGCCGGAAAAGAAACTCCGCGCCTCCTTCTCCCGACCGCCTCTCGACCAGATCCTCGCCTACCGCCGCCACGTCGACGCAGCCATCGAGCGCCTCCTCTCCTGTCATCCGAAGACGAATCCCAGCGCCGCATCGTCCTCGGCCTGAGCACGAACAGCAGCGCCTCGAGCTCGCCGCCACCGACATCAAGCACGCCTTCTTCACCAACCCTCTTCACCCCGCCTACCGCCCCGCACCTCCCACGCAAAATCAGCTCGCTGCCGGCGCCGACACCATCGCCCCGCCGCTCAACTGGATCAGCTTTACCCCCGGCACCTCCACCCGCCCTGGCATCGTCGGCATCGGCACCACCCCGACCCCAACGACATCCACGCCTTCGCCTTCGACGACGAGACCCCCGCCACCCCATCTATCTCCCCCCCTTCCACCTCGCCTCCCGCCTTGTCACCTGCGCCGAGTACCTCGCCTTCATCGAAGACGACGGCTACTCCCGCCCCGAGCTCTGGCTCTCCGAAGGCTGGGACACCCTCCGCGCCGAAGGCTGGCAGTGTCCTCTCTACTGGGTTCGCGACTCCACACCCCCTCCGGCTGGAGCATCTTCACCCTCAACGGCTTCCGCCCCCTCGGCGAACTCTCCGAAACCCCCGTCTGCCACGTCAGCTTCTTCGAGGCCGATGCCTTCGCGCGCTGGTCCGGCAACCGCCTCCCCACAGAATTCGAGTGGGAGTTCGTGGCCGCCCAAACCCCCCACCCAACGCAAGCGAGCGCTCCTGGATCCTATGCCGCCGCTCCCGGAAGCTCGGCCGCCGTCTACCCAACCCAGGCAGCTGGTCCCGGAACCCACGCCGCTCCTCCCGGAACCCACGCCGCTCCTTCCGCAACCCAGCCCGCCGCACCCGGAACCGAGGCCGCCGCAACCGGATTAGCAGCGGGCTTTAGCCCGCTGAATAATCCTTCGCAGAACCAGGGCTTTAGCCCCGGCGCAACCGCGAACATGCTCGAATCCGGAGCCCTCCACCCTCAGGCCGGCACCGCCTCCGCCCCCACCCCCCAGCAGCTCTACGGCGATGTCTGGGAGTGGACCCAGTCCCCCTACACCGGCTACCCAGGCTACAAGCCGCTCCCCGGCGCCCTCGGCGAGTACAACGGCAAGTTCATGAGCTCGCAGATGGTCCTTCGCGGCGGCTCCTGCGTAACCCCCGAGACCCACATCCGAGCCACCTACCGCAACTTCTTCTCCCCCTCCACCCGCTGGCAGTTCAGCGGCCTCCGCCTGGCCCGCGACGGCGCCTGATCCCCTCGTAGCACTTACCACCCCAAGTCCGTCATCCTGAGCGCAGCGAAGGACCCCTGTAGTTGTCTTTGCTTTTGCCGTTGCCCTTGCTTTTCTTTCTGTCATTCCCTTTGGGAATCTGCTTCTTCTTTGCTCTTGCTGTTCCCTTGTCGTTGCCGTTTTTCGCCGTCATCCTGAGGCGCAGCCGAAGGAACCCCGCATTGTCGGGGCGATAGACTCACGTTTCAATCCCCGCGCCCATGTTCGCGGGTGCCCCATTCGTACGCGCTTTTGCGGACGGGTGGGGAAGCAACAGTCAGCATCACCCCAACATCGCCTTAAGCTAGGAGCTAAAGCCAGCAGCCAGCACCTGAGACCAAATCCATCCCGCCTTATTCCTGAACCCCAACCCCCCCATCCTGCATCCAAGCCCGAAGTTACTCGTTCGCACCTTGCACTCCCACGAGGCCCTCTTGACCACCGCGACCCCCGTATCTCCCAGCGAGGCAGTCCTGTACGAAGCTCTCTCCGGCCTCACCGCCGCCGCGCAGAAGACCCTCTCCCCGTGGCTCTTCTACGACGAGCGCGGCTCGCAGCTCTTTGAAGACATCACCAGCCTCCCCGAGTACTACCTCACCCGCACTGAGCGCGCTCTCTTCGCCGCCTACGCCGACGACATCCTCCGCGAGTTCCTCACCCCAGGCGCCCCTGCCACCCAATCCTTTCTGCCCCCAGACCCCTTCACCATCGCCGAGCTGGGCGCCGGCTCCGCCACCAAGACTGGCCTCCTCCTCCAGGCCGCAACCCGCCTCCAGCCCCACCTCCTCTACCAGCCCATCGACGTCAGCGCCTCCGCCCTCGACGCCGCCGACAACCTGGCCGCCACCATCCCCGGCCTCCGCGTCCACTCCCAGGTAGCCAACTACGTCACCGAGCCCTACACCCTCCAGCACCCCGCCTCAACCATGGGTGCCCTGGGTCTCGCTTCTGAGACCTGGGATTCGAAGGGCGCCCCCTCTTCGGCGACCCCAGGCCCCGAGCGAGCGGTCTTTGCTCGTTTGGGTGGTACAGTTTCATCGTCGCCTAAGGTGGGTTCATCGGTTTCGACACACCACCACACCCCCCGCAGCCGCGTCCTCGCCCTCTACATCGGCTCCAGCATCGGCAACTTCTCCCCCGACGACGCCAACACCATCCTCCGCCGCCTCCGCTCCCACCTCCAGCCCGGCGACGCCCTCCTCCTCGGCGCCGACCTCGCCCCCAGCGCCCACAAACCCGTCTCCACCATCCTGGCCGCCTACGACGACGCCGCCGGTGTCACCGCCGACTTCAACCTCAACATCCTCACCCGCCTCAACCGCGACCTCGACGCCGACTTCAACCTCGACGCCTTCGCCCACCGCGCCCGCTGGAACGCCGCTGAAAGCCGCATCGAGATGCACCTCGAAAGCCTCCACCCCCAGACCGTCCACATCCCCCTCGACGGCCGCATACACAGCATCCCCTTCCTCGCCGGCGAAACCATCCACACCGAGAACAGCTACAAGTTCACCGACCAGGCCCTGAACAACCTCCTCACCCGCGCCGGCTTCACCCCCACCCGCACCTTCCACGACCCCACCCGCAGCTTCGCCCTAACCCTCGCCCACACCCTCTAGCGAAAGCCCCATCTCATCCGAAAAGTCGGGTGCCCCATTCATGGCAGTCTGATCGTCATGAGTGGGATGGCATGTCGCCGGGTGCCCCATATCTCGATTCTGAGATGTGGGCATCGCGCGAGTAGCGCGACCGCTCCTGCCCATCTCCAGCCTGACACCAGCCCCCCGGGTGCCCATGCATGACGGTTCCGCAACGCCACTAAAAATAAATCCAGCCCAACCACCCCCGAAAACAGCCCAAAATCCGCATGTCAAGCCCCCACGGACCCCCAAAACCCACAAACCCCCCGTCCCTATTGCCGATTTCTCTCCAACCCACTTGGCATACTTACCCCCGTCCAACCACTAAAATAGAACTAGACCCTCCCACAAACCAGCTCCAGCGCCTGACTCACCGGCAGCGCCGCACCATCCGCCCCAAAACAGTCCCTAACTCCAATGGCTGCCCTACTTTACCCCTAAAGTCTTTTGTTTGCCCTACTTTAGCGCAAAAGTACCAAGGATACTTTGGCCCCTAACCCCAACGCCAAGAGCACTTTACGCCAAATGGTCGTACTAGGAGGGGGGAGGGGGTACCCTACACCTCCCGGGTATACGTTCCACTCTTGCCGCCAGTCTTCGACAGCAGCACAACCTCCCGAATCCGAATCCCCTTATCCAGCGCCTTGGTCATGTCATACACGGTCAGCGCCGCCACCGCCGCCGCAGTCATCGCCTCCATCTCCACGCCCGTCCCCGCCACGGTAGCCGCAGTAGCTAAAATCTCCACCCCGCCCGCAACGACGGTCGCCTGCACATCGACAAACGTAAGCGCCAGCGGATGACACATCGGAATCAACTCGGAAGTCCGCTTCGCCGCCTGGATCCCGGCAAACCGAGCCACCTCCAAAGGATTCCCCTTAGGATTCTGCGGCAGCGCCGCCAACACCGCCTCATTCAACTCCACAAACGCAGAAGCCACAGCCTCCCGCCGCGCCTCCACCTTAGCCGAAACATCCACCATCCGAGCCGAACCACTCTCATCAAAGTGCGACAGCTTCTCACTCATTTCTCAACCCTTCTCGCAATCCGCAGAATGATGCCGCCTGCCGCAATCGCAATAAGCGGCAGAACAGCGAACAGCAGAAATCTTGGCCACTGGATCCCCATAATGAACATGTGATGGAGCAGAAAGGCGACGCCGACAAACAGTAATCCGACGCCAACGCACAGACCCATGCCAAAGCCAACCAGAACGCCGCCGCTCAGCAATAGCTTCTCTCGTCGATCACTCACGGCTCGATCCTACCGCAGCAACACGCGCACCGTCAGCCCAGCGATCGTGCTCCGTCCCTGCGCGCTTTCCAAATAACCATAAGACGCCAGGAGGATTGCCAAACCAGGATCGGACCCACGAAAAGAAAGAGCCCATCCAAGACGCGCAGTGGTCGCCTTCCAGTGCAAAGATCGAAGACGATCAACGCCCAATTCGCCCCTATGCCAAGGACTAACGCGACATCCAGGACCCACCGCGACGATGGGGCCTTCTCACACTGCACCGTATCCATAGCGGCAATCCTACCGCAGCAACACGCGCACCGTCAGCCCAGCAGGGAAGTGCTCAACCCCCGCAGGCAACACCACATACCCATTCCCGCGAGCATTCGCCACCACATCCCCCGAACCCTGCCAACCAACAACCTTCACCTCAACCCCATCCCAACCGCCGCTAACCTCCGCTGGCAGAAACCGAGTCACCCGCGCCCCACCCTTCACCTCATCCGCCAGCGTCGCCTCCACAAACACCGGAGCAATCTCCGTTCTCCCCTCCAGCGCACGCAGCATCGGAGCCACAAACAAAGCAAAGCAAACCTGCGCCGACACAGGATTTCCCGGCAACCCAAAGAAGTACGTCCATCCCTTGTCCGACGGCAACCGCCCAAACACAATCGGTTTCCCCGGCTGAATCAATGCACCGGTAAAGAAGAACTCCGCCCGAAACTCCCGCAGCACCTGCTCCACCAGATCGTACTTCCCCATCGAAACCCCACCCGAAAGTACCAGCAAATCCGCCTCGCGACCCTCCGCAACCTGCGCCCGCAACTCGCCCAGCTCGTCCCGCGCAATTGCCAGCCGCTCGGCGATTCCCCCCGCTCCGCTGACCAGCGCAGCGAGTGAGTAGCTATTCGAGTTCCGAATCTGCCAGGCCTCCATCGGCTCATCCACCTCCACCAACTCATCACCCGTAGCAATGATAGCGACATGAGGCCGCGCAAACACCGTCACCTTTGCCAACCCGCAACTCGCCGCAACACTTATCTCCGCCGCGCCCAGCACTCGCCCCGCAGGCAGCACCACATTCCCCGCCAACGTCTCCGCGCCGCGCGGAACCACATTCTCCCCAAGCCTCAACGCTCGCTCAACCCGCAGCACGTCGCCCTCAACCACGACATGCTCGACCATCACCACCGCATCGGCCCCCGCAGGCAAAGGAGCTCCCGTCATGATCTCAATCGCCTCACCCTCGCCCAGCTCTGCGCCCTTCCAACGCTCGCCAGCCCGCACCGACCCCACAACCCGCAACGCCCCACCAACATCCCCTGCCCGAACCGCATATCCGTCCCGCGTGCTCCGGTCGAACGCCGGCTGATCCCGATCCGCCACCACCGCCGCAGCCAACACTCTCCCCGAACCCGCCAACAACTCCACCGTCTCCACCCCGCGCGCCGCAACCAGGCGCGCCTGCCCCAGCACCTCCTCCAACGCCTCATCGAACGGCAGCACCCTCTCGCTCATCGTCCATCTCCCGTTCAAAGACGCGAAAGCCCCGGTCAACAACTCCCGACCGGGGCTCTCCTCGCTGCATGCTCGTTAGTGCTTCTTGCCCGCCTTGTACGAGGTGTCGATCGTCTCGCCAAGGCTCGCCAGCACCTGCTTCACCTGCGGCACCTTCGGATCATTCGGAACCAGCGCCAGGAACTTCTGGTATGCCTCAACGCATCCCGGAGGCGCCGTCAGCTTATTCGTCTTCGGATCCACCACCGACTTCGTCACCAACGCCTGTCCCTTGATGAAGTAAGCGTCTGCTTCGTTCGGATTAGCTGCAATCGCCTTGTTCGCCGCATCCAGGGCCGCATCCATCTGCCCAGCGTTGTACAGAACAGCCGCTGCATTCTTGTAATAGACACCCGCCTTGGCAGGATCTGTCTTCGCTGCATTGTCGAATGCCGGGATCGCCTCATCGGTCTTGCCCTGCGCGGTCAGTGCATTGCCAAGCTGGTTATAGTCAGCTGCCAGCCCCGCAACATTCGGCTTGGCTTCCGCTGAATCCAGCGCCACAGCCTTCTTGTAGGCATCCACCGCATCGCCGTAAGCCTGGTTCACTGCCGCATCCGAGCTCGCGGTTGTGCCGGATTTCTTATCTGCTTCCGCCAGGTGCCGTCCCTGCGCCAGCAACGTGTCGCCGTACGTTAGCCACAGCAAGCCGGTATCGGGCTTCGCCGCAACCGCTTCCTTCATCATCGCGACGTCCTTGCTCACGTCATCCTTGTTTGGCGCAGCTGCCGCAAGGTCCGCACGCACCGTCTTCAGCGTCGCATTCAACTTTGCGATAACCTTGTTCGCCGAGGTTACCTCGGCATTTTTCTTCTTGTACTCTTCCAGCTCCTTCTGCTGCTCGGGAGTCATCTGCTTGATGTACTCAGGCCGGGACATGTCATCGTTCAGCGTCAGGTCCGTGTCCTCAGACTTCACCTTCAACTCCAGCCGATCAAGGATCTTGTCGCCCTGCACAAAGTAAACGAAGTAATCGCCCGGAGTAACATTCGTCGCCTTGTAATTTCCTTGGGCGTCGATCGTTGCCGTTGCAGTAAACTTTGCATCCTTGTACGGCACCGATTGATCGGTCGTGAACTTCACATCACCGCTGGGCAGATCCATCCCCGCCGCGTTGGAGACGTGACCGTGTACTGTCGCCCCAGGTTTCTGAGCAAGCGCTGGAGCCATCGCGAAGATTGCCACGCCTACAACGCCTGCAAGCTTGGCAAATAAAGAACCTCTATACGTTTTCATCATTTCGTCGCCTTCTTTCGATTCAGCCCAAAGCCTCGATCAGCTACCGGGCGTTCGTATAATCTCGTGCCGTTCCGCTCACTGCATAGCGGATTGGGTCGGCTAAACCGGCTGCGGAAAATGCTCGCAACCGCAAATCGCAACTTTCGCATACTCCGCAGGCCTCGGTTTCACCTGAGTAGCACGACCAACTTACATGCAACGGAGCGCCCAATTCAACTCCAAGCGTCACAATCTCATGCTTTCTTAGCTTGATCAGCGGCGTCACCACCTTGATCTCGCCCTCTTTCGTCCCTCGACGGATCAGCTCATTGAACGCCTCGTAATACGCTGGCCGGCAGTCCGGATACCCCGAACTATCCTGCTCGACCGCCCCCATGAACACCGTCGTCGCTCCCAGAACCTCCGCCCAGCTCACCGCCGCGCTCAGGAAATGCGCGTTGCGAAACGGAACATAGGTCACCGGCACGTCTTCTCCCGCCCGCGACGAAGCGCTCTCGATCGCCTCATCCGTAGCTTCCGGCACCGCAATTCTCGCGTCCGTCAGCGCCGATCCGCCGATCCGCCGAAACAGATCCGTGTCCAGCTCCATCAATTCCTTCAACCCAACGGCTCGTGCCACCTCGCGCGCCGCCTGCAGTTCACGCGCCTGCGTGCGCTGGCCGTAACTGAAGTGCAGACCGAAGCTGTCATAATCTCGCGCTGCCAGTGTCGCGCAGACAGTGGAATCCATGCCCCCGGAGAGGCAGACCACCGCCCTTGCCCGACTCATCTGGACGAATCCTCCGCTGCAATCTCTGCCGCGGTGACCGACTCCAATGATTCAGGGTCATCGTTCATCTTTTCCAGCAAACTGCGCGCCGCCGCTTCATCCTCGGCCTTTACCTGCAGCTGCGACTCGAACGCCACCGGGATCAGGCTGTTCGCCGTCTCTCCCACCATGAATACGGGAATTCCCGAAGCTTCCAGCGCTGACCGCGCCATGTTGGCCTCCATCGGTTCCGGGAAGGTCGCTATCGTTACCAACTCGTCCTGCGGATTCAAGTTCTCTTCGTTGCTCATCGTCTTCGTCTCACTGTCTCCGCTTGCGCGGTGTCTTCATTCTCGGCGCTTCGGCTACTTGAATTCAACCGATTGCAGATGGAAAGTTATCGTGCCCCAGAACAGCCGAGCCTGCATCTGCACCGGCAGATGCCGAGGATCGTCGGTGTACCAGATCCAGATGCTGCCGCGATTCTTTACGACCCCTTCATCTGCGGTCGCTTGCACTTTGATGGTCTGAAACGTCCCAGCGGGTGTCTTGATCTCCTCGCGACCCTCGACTTTCATGACCACACTTACGGTATGCATGGCATCGGCCAGCGGGAAATCCACCGTCTGCCCAGGCGCCATCGGCTGCGATTGCGTGTAAAACATCGCCGACAACGAGTCCGTTACGCAAGCCGGAATATTGGTGACATTGTGCGTCGCCGTGCCCTTCACCAGGTTCCGCTCGTTGCGCGTCTGCTTCCCATGCGCATAATCGAACGTAAGATCGCTCGCGATCTTCCTGCGACCCTCCTGCGTCTGCTTATCGAAATGCGTCGAGCATCCGGTCTTCAAATCAAAGGCAGACTGAAAACCATCCACCACAGGGAACAGCATATTCACCGCACCCACAGTATCCGCCGTAGCCGTGATCTTCAGCAGGCTTCCCACCTGGTCCAGATGAAACACCGCAGTTCCCGCCGTAAACACCCGCCAATCCACGCTGTAGGTTAGGGTTTGGTGCGGAGGATAGTCAAAGCTGGGAGCGGGCGGCTGCAGTACCGGAATCGGCCGTTGCGCAATCGGCGCCTCCGCCTTCGAGAACAACTGCCCCTTCATCCTCATCGGCTGCCCAAAGCTCATCAGGACGGCCAGCGCGCACGCTGATCTCCCGATGACCACTGCCGGCGAGTCTCTCCAGACCCGCAAACGGGCCATCCAAACGGCCTTCAAATCAGCATCTCCCGTGGGTTAGACGCACCTGCGAACCCTAGTGCCAAACTACCATTCGCAGCGCCAGGGCCGCATAAATCGCGACTGCGCCCATAAGTGCATTGTACTCGTGATGATGCCGGTAGCGCTCCAGCGAAAACCGTCCGACCGCACCCTTCGTATCCCCAAATCGCGCAGCCGTCACCCTTGGCAACAGCCGTGGAACCTTCCGCGCATACTCATCGAACGACGGAAATGCGCCCCGCAAAAACGCCTCCTCCGAAAGAATGGTCGGTACATAAATTGCCAGAAACATCCCGACCAGCAACACCACCAGCCACCATCTTCCAGCCGCCACAGCAAACCCCGCCGCAATCCCCATCGACCCTAAATACAGCGGATTCCGCGTATACGCATACGGCCCCGTACGCGTGAGTTCCGCATTCTTCTTCACATATCCCGCCGCATAGCCGCGCAGCCACAGTCCGGGCACTACCAGCAAGAGGCTCCACGCCAGCGTGTGCCAACTAGGCCGCGCGAACACCAGGAAGATCGCCGCCACCACAAATCCCAGCGGCACTCGCACCCTGCGCGCGATCCTCTGCCAACCCGTCTTGCCACCAGCTTTTGTCACGGTCGCCGAACCCATCCCACCATTCTCTCAAATGATCTCGCCGATACCTCACAGCAGGCCGTGAACCGCCTCCAGAACCGCGCTGACCGAAATCTTCGCCAAACCCGCGTCCTCCGCGCTCGCACGCTTATAGCTCGTCACCGACGCAGGATCCCGCAACACCACCTTCGCCCCTGGCCCTCGCGGCCCATTCCTCGCCGGATCGGTCGGCCCAAACAGCGCCACCAGCGGAACACCCAGCGCCGCCGCCAAGTGCGTAGGCCCCGAATCACCGCCCACCAGCACCGTCATGCGGCGCATCAACGCAATCAATCCAGTCACATTGCACACGACCACCCGCGCCGCACCTCCGCTAGCCTCCACCACCGCTGCGGACCCTGCGTCATCCTTGCGCGGCGCGTTCACCACCACATCCATACCCATCGCCTTTAGCTCAACAGCCAGCGCGCCATACTTCCTCACGTTCCAGCACTTCGCCGGCCAGCCCGCACTCGCAGCCAGCAAACACGTTCGCCGATCGCCCACCTCCTCAGCCCAGTTATCCGCCCACTCCTCATGCGGCAACTCCACGCCACCTGGCTCCAGCGCAACTCCGCAAGCCTCACCCAGCAGCGCCGCACCCTGCTCAATCACGTGCGTACCCCAGCGCTCGAGCTTCGTTTTGTAAAACTTCGCAGCCATAGACTCGCGCGGATCGCTATACCCCACCAGCTGCCCCGAGCCCGACATCCGCCCAATTACCGCCGACCGCAACGTCCCCTGCATATCGACCGCAAGATCGTAGTGCTCGCTCCGCAGCGCCCGCCGCAATTCAAAGATCGACCGCAACGTTGCAGGCGACGCCGGAGCCTTCGACCACTGCTTCGTCTCCGCCAGATGCACGCGCCTCACCACCGGCCCTTTTCCCGTCCCATCCACCAGCAGCGGAGACCAGTGTGGTGTCACAACCCAATCAATCTCCCAATCCGGCCGCGCCGCTCTCAGCGCACTCACTGCCGGCAACGCATGCAGCACATCGCCCATCGCACCTACGCGGATAACCAGGATCTTCATCAGACCTCCGCCCCTGCATGCATCAGCTTTGCTTCGAGCGCGCGCAACACCGTCGCAGGATCGGCAAACTCTGCCTCCAGCGCGACCACCATCAGCGGTCCCTGCTCTTCCAGTCGCCGCCGCATCGCCTCCGAAAGCTTCACCGCATCTTTCTCCGTCGTAACGAAACCCGATCCGTTCAGGCTCTTCGCCACCTCGATCACTCGCTCCAAATCCGCTGCCGTGTAGCGATGATGATCGGGGAACGCGACTGTCTCCACCACTCCGCACCCGGCATTCTGCAACATAGCGGCGAAGTCTTCCGGCCGGGCGATCGCGCAGAACGCAACCGGCCGCAGCCCCGCTCCAAACACCCGCAGCGGGGCAGGGAAGACCAGTTTCCTGCGCACAATCCACATCTGCCCCCGTTCGCGCAGCATCGCCCACGCGCGCCTGTTCACCGACGCGACTCCTGCATCGATATCCGCATCAACCTCGTTCTGCCGCACCAGCAGCACATCCGCGCGCTGCAGCGCAGACAAACCCTCGCGCAGATTACCCGCCGGCAGCAACGTATCCTCAAGGTCCTCTGACGTCACCAGGACGATATCCACGTTCCGTCCAAGTTGGCGATGCTGAAATCCATCATCCAGCAGATGCACACCTCGCACACTGCCTTCAGTCTGTTCCTCCGCAAGCTTTCCCGCAACATACCGATCGGCGCCCACCCACACCGGCACGCCCGCCAGCTCAGCAATCAACACAGGCTCATCGCCAAATCGCCGCGCCGCGTTCTCAACCTCCAACCGCACCTTCTCGACAACACGCCCCTCCCGCCCATATCCCCGCGAGAGCACATCCACGGTCCATCCCCCCTCCCGCAACAGCTTCGCCAGCGCAATCACCACCGGCGTCTTGCCCGCGCCACCCGCCGACAAACTGCCAACACTGACCACAGGCCAATCCAGCGTGCGCGTTCGTCCCAACCCCGCGCTTCGCAAACCGTCCTTCAGCCGAATTGCCGCTGCATACAAGGGAACCAGCGGCCGCGCCCATGGCCGCCTCGCGCTCATGCCGCCTCCTGCGAAATCACCGAAACGATTGCCTTCACCGACCGCTCCGTCGCGCCCTGTTGCTCTTCGAAAACCCTCCGCCCCGCCTCGCCAATCGCCTTTGCCTCTTCGCGATTCGCCAGCAGTTCGGCAACCATCCCGCCCAGCTCTACCTCGTCATGCACAATGCGAATCCCGCCTGCCTCCGTCAACTTCGCAACTACGTCACGGAAGTTTTCATACGACGGACCCATTACCACCGGCACGCCAAACTGCGCCGGCTCAAGTGGATTATGACCGCCCCTCCGAACCAGGCTGCCGCCAAGAAACGCCGCATCCGCAACCCTATACACCGCCGCCAGGTCTCCAATCGTGTCGAGCAGCACCACCTCGATCCCGAGCGATGAGATCTCTTCATCACCCGCCCCGAGATGTTCGCTCGCCTTCACATAGCGCATCGATCGCAGCAGAGCCTCCACACCCGCAAACCTCTCCGGATGTCGCGGAGCCACCACCAGCAGCACATTCGCCTTACCGCGTAGCGACCTCTGCCAGGCTCCCATGACCAATTCCTCTTCCGCCGGCGCCCCATCCACCGTGCTCCCCGCCACAAAGATCGCACGCTCTCCCGCCACCGAGCGAATCCACTCCGGCACGCGGCGTTCCTTCGGCGCCCGTATGTCAAACTTCGTGTTCCCCGCCACCTGCACGTTCTCCGTACGAACGCCCGCAATCACCAGCCGCAGCGCGTCCTGTTCGCTCTGCGCCAGCCACAGCGCAGGCTTGCGCATGATCCCTCCCCAGATCCACTGCATCCGCTGCGCCCGCGCAAACGACCGGTCGCTCATACGCGCATTCGCAACCACCACCGGAACACCCGCAAGCCCACACTCGTGCAGCATGCGCGGCCAAAGCTCGCTCTCCATCAAAATCAGCGCGACAGGCTTCAACGCGCGCAAATACGCCCGCACAGCAAATGCAAAATCCAGCGGCATATAAAACACGCGCGCCGCACCAAACCGTTCCCGCGCCAGAGCCTGTCCCGTGCGCGTGGTCGTCGAAATCACCACGCGATACCCCTCCCCAAGCGCCGCCTCCAACTCCCCTACCAACCGCGAAGCAGCCAGCACCTCGCCCACGCTCACCGCATGAACCCAAACCGCTCGTCTGCCATGAAGTGTCGGCACCAACTGCCGGGGCACGGCGCCAAGCCTCTGCCGCAACCCTTCGCGATACCGCTGCGTAGTCGCCATCCGCAGCAGCCACCACGGCGAACTCAGCACGAGCCCGAGCGTCAGCAGCGCGCTGTAGACCAGCATCGTCACGCCTCTCCCAGCGCCGTGTTTTGTTTTCCCAGCATCCTGAAGAGGATAATCGAATAGAACGACAAGCACTCACCTATGAACAATTCCAGCCTGAACATACGCCCTGCCACGCCCCACGATATCCCCACCATCCTTCGCTTCATCCGCGAGCTAGCTGAGTACGAGCGTGAGCCCGACGCCGTCCGCGCCACCGAAGCCGACCTCCTCCGCGATGGCTGGGGCACCCCCGCGCGCTTCACCGCCATCATCGCCGACTACAACGGCGCCCCCGCAGGCTTCGCGCTCTACTTCACCACCTACTCCACCTGGCGCGGCCATCACGGCATCCGCCTCGAAGACCTCTACGTCACGCCCTCCCTGCGCGGCCATGGCATCGGCAGGGCGCTTCTCGCGCGCCTCGCCCGCATCGCCGTAGACCAGGGCTGCCCTCGCCTGGAGTGGGACGTCCTCGCGTGGAACGAACCCGCCATCGCCGTCTACCATCGCGTCGGCGCCAACGTATTAACGGCGTGGCGCATCATGCGCCTCGCCGACGAGCCGCTAGCTGCACTCGCAGCCGCCGACACTTCTGACCACGTATCCTAAAACCAGATGAAAAAGATCCACGTAATTGGCGGCGGCCTCGCCGGCCCCGAAGCCGCACTGCAAGCCGCCAGCCTAGGCTGCCACGTCATCCTCTCCGAGATGCGTCCCATCCGCTCCACCGAAGCCCACCAGACCTCCGACTTCGCCGAGCTCGTCTGCTCCAACTCCCTCAAGAGCGAAAGTGAAAACACCGCGCCCTGGCTGCTCAAACAGGAGATGCGCCGCGCCAACTGTTTCCTTCTGCAAGCCGCGGACGCCAGCGCCGTTCCCGCCGGCCACGCCCTCGCCGTCGACCGCATCGAGTTCTCCCGCCGCGTAGCCGACCTCATCGCCGCCAACCCCAACATCGAAGTCCGCCGCGAAGAAGTCACAGCCCTCAACGAACACGATCCCAACACCATCACCATCCTCGCCAGCGGCCCACTCACCAGCTCGCCCCTAGCCGCCGACCTCCAGCGCCTCACCGGCTCCGAGCAGCTAGCCTTCTACGACAGCATCTCCCCCATCGTCGACGCCACCACCATCGACATGGACAAAGTCTACTTCGCCGCCCGCTGGGACAAAGGCACCGCCGACTACATCAACTGCCCCTTCACCAAGGAACAGTACGAAGCCTTCCTCGACGCCCTCACTGCCGCTGAAACCGTCGAAGCGAAAAGTTGGGAGGCCCTTCCGGCAGGCGGCGCAGTCACCGCCGCGCCTCCAACCATGAACTACTTCGAAGGCTGTCTCCCCATCGAAGAGACCGCCCGCCGCGGCCGCGACACCCTCCGCTTCGGCCCCATGAAGCCCGCCGGCCTCACCAACCCGAAGACCGGCCGCTGGCCCTACGCCGCCGTTCAACTTCGCCAGGAAAATCTCCGCGCCGACAGCTACAACCTTGTCGGCTTTCAGAACCACCTCAAGTTCGGCGAGCAGGCCCGCGTCCTCCGCCTCATCCCTGGCCTCGAGCACGCCACCTTCCTGCGCTACGGCCAGATCCACCGCAACACCTACATCCACGCCCCCTCGCTCCTCACTGAAACCCTCCAGCTCCGCGCCCACCCCAGCATCTTGATCGCCGGTCAATTGTCCGGCGTCGAAGGCTACACCGAGTCCATCGCCAGCGGCCTCCTCGCCGGCCGCTATGCCGCTGCCCTCGCGCGCGACCTCGCCCCGACGCCAGCCCCGCGCATCACGGCCAACGGCTCGCTAACCCACTACATCACCCACGCCGACCAGAAAAAATTCCAGCCAGCCAACATCACCTTCGACCTCCTGCCACCCCTCGAAGAAGACCTCCGCAAAAAGATCCGCGACAAGAAAGAACGCCACAAAATCCAATGTGATCGGGCGCTCGACGCATGGGATGCGTGGCGCGCAAAATAAATCCTGCGATTCCCGGCAGACTACGGTACGCTTCCTGCAAAGACGTTCTCATGGAGGTGAAGCATGCGTCTGCTCTCCGCGATTGACGCCATCGGCCCCGCCTGGAATCACACCTCCCGCATGCTCGTGGCTCCACGCAACTGGCGGCTTGCGCTTAAGATTGGCGCCGTCGCCTTCTTTGCCCAGGTGGGCGGCTGCAATGGCTCATACAACTACCCCGGCCATCACGTCCCCGCCGCCCCGCCGACTCTTGTCGCAGCAGTCGTCGCACTGGCCCTTCTCCTTTTCATTGTCGGCCTAGTCATCGCGCTCGCCTTCTTCTATCTCAGCTCCCGCCTGCAGTTTGTCTTCTTCGAGGTTGTGCTGCGCAGCGACACCACCCTCGCGCCTATCTGGAGACGTTATGGCAACGCCACGTGGCACTGGATGGGTCTGAAAATCCTGTACTTCCTTGTCGCAATCGTTTGTGCCGCACCTGTACTTGTTCCAATCCTCATCCACTTCATCCGCGCGATAGGTCCCTCCTTCCACGGCATTACTCCCCAGGATCCCGTCGCACTGATTGTCGCCATTCTCAGCTTTATCGGCGCCATCTTCTTCATCATCGTCCTCATCAGCGTTGGCTACACCCTCTTATGCGACTTCGGCCTGCCCTTCATGGCACTCGAAAGCACGCCGATCCCCGAGACCGTGCGTTGCGTCTGGAATCTCGTGCGCAATGAACCCGGCCCGGTTGCGTTGTATGTGCTCATGCGCTTCCTGCTCACCCTGGCCGGTTCGCTCGCCGCCGACTTCATCTTCGTGATGGGCGCCCTCATCGCCTCCACCCCCTTCGTCGGAGTCGGATTGATAGCATGGTTTTCCCTCCGCCACGCCGGGCTCGCAGGTCACATCACGATGATCGCTGCATGGGTTGTTCTTGGCGTGGTGTTGCTGGTTCTGCTGGTGCTCGCCGGCATCACCCTCTTCGGCTTCGTATACACCTTCCTCAAGGCGTTCGCGCTCTATTTCCTCGGCGGCCGCTATCCACTCGTAGGCGCCTACCTTGAGCCTTTTCTACCGCCACCCTATCCCTACTCCGGTTTCCCCGACGCAGGTCAGCCGCCCGCACCGCCGCCTGCAGTGAGTTAGCCGAAGATCAGGCCAACCTACTCAGCCTTCTTCTTATTCCGAGCCTTCACCTTGAACCAGATCGGGCTGCCAATAAATTTGAACGTATCCCGAATCTCATTTGCCAGAAACCGCTCATAGCTGAAGTGCAGCTTCACGTCGCGATCGGTGAACAGCACAAAGGTGGGCGGAGCCACAGCCGCCTGCGTCATGTAATAGATCTTCACGCGCTTGTTCATCGGCACGCTAGCGCGCTGAAAGTCAATCTTGTCCAGGAACCGGTTCATCGCGCCCGTAGACACGCGCTTCCGCCGCTCCCGCGCCACCAGCTCCACCTTCTTGAACACCTCGTCAATCCCTTTGCCATCTGACGCCGACACAAACAACAGCGGCGCATAGTCCAGATATTTCAGCGAATCCCGCACCTGCTGCTCATACAGCTTCTTATCCGCCGGCGCACTGCCATCAAACAGCGTCTTCCCATCTGCTCCCACCTTCGTCACCAAATCCCACTTGTTCACGACGATGATCACGCTGCGCCCGCTCTCATGCGCATAGCCGCCAATGTTCGCATCCGCCGCTGCCACGCCCTCCGTCGCATCAATCACCAGCAGCGACACATCTGCCGCCTCCAAATGCTTCCGGCTCATAATCACCGACAGCTTCTCCGCCATCAACTTCGTTTTGCCCTTGCGCCGAATCCCCGCTGTATCGATGAACCGGAAACTGTGCCCATCCCGCTCCACCACCTCATCCACCGCATCGCGCGTCGTCCCCGCGATCGGCGACACGATAGCGCGATCGCTATTCGTCAGCGCATTCAGCAGCGTGCTCTTCCCAACATTCGGCCGCCCGATGATCGCAATCTTCGTCTCCCGCGAAACATGCTCACCATGCGACCGCAACCGCCGCCCAGTGCCTTCCGTCGTCACCAGTTCGCCGTCATCGTCGTACGGGCCATCCATATCCTCTTCGATCTCTTCGTCAATTCCAAGCATGTTCTCGCTTGGCTCCTCCGCCACGAACTCCGGAGGCAGCGCCGCCCAAACCTCATCCAGCAAATCTCCAATCCCCGAGCCATGCTCCGCCGAGATCGGGCAAACGTTCTTGAACCCCAGCCGCCGAAAGTTCTCCGCCGCCGCATACATATCCGCCGAGTCCATCTTGTTCACCGCAAGAAAAATCGGCTTACCCCCGCGCAGCAACAACCGAGCCAGCTCAACATCCGGCGCGGCCAACTCCGTCCGTCCATCCACCACCATGATGATCACGTCCGCCTCTTCCAACCCCACCTTCGCCTGCCGAAAGATCTCCGACGGAATCAGCGCCTCATCATCCGGAACCACGCCGCCCGTATCCACCAGCCGCACATCGCGCCCCGCCCACTCCACCTCGCCATAAATGCGATCGCGCGTAATTCCCGGCTCATCCCCGACAATCGATCGCCGCGTCTCCGTTAGCCGATTGAACAGCGTCGACTTCCCAACATTCGGCCGCCCGCAGATCGCCACCAGCGGCAACCGTGTCGTCTCATGGCGTTCGCCGCTGGTCGCCAGCGTCAGTGCCGAGGCGATCTTCTCCGCTTCTTTCCAGTCGCGTTCCTCATGCCCACTTCCCGCCCCACCCGCAACCGAGCTCTTGTTCCGCTTACCCAGTGTTCGCGCCGCCCGAGCCTCGCGCTCGTCGTCGAAGTCCCCGCCATACCCGCGCGTCCCCGCCTCATCCCGATTCCGCAGCACCACTTTATGCTCGCGGTCCGGACTCTTTGTCGGCGTCTTTGCCACCTTCACCGCGGCAGCCTTCTTCGCCGCCAACTCCTTGCGCATCTTCGGCGACACCGCCCCCGTAGTCGCCGTCCCCCGCGGCGCCGTCTTCCCCATCTTCGGCCGCGTGCTCGCCTGCCGATGCTTCTTACCCAGTCGTTTCTTCGTCTCGCGCCGCGGAGCCATGCTTTCCCTCGTATCTCAATGGTAGTGGAGGAATAAACCGCGTGCCGTCCGTTTAGTGATTCACATCCCCTGTATCCGAATTCGCCGCCCATGTCGGCTTCGACTCCGGCGACCCTTCCTGCCTCAAAAAGATTGACAAGAAGAAGTACAGCGCGATCGCCATGTACTCCGCCTCCCACGTCTGGAACGTCGTAAACCAGAATTGCGCCGACCCCAGAAACTGCCCCATCGAAACCCGCGGCTGGTGCAGTATTACTCTCTGCTCATTCGCCTGCAGGGTGCCCGCATACAAGTGCATTGCAAAGGCCACCAAAAACAGCACCGCAAACGCAATCGTCAACGAGTTTCCATACAGCCAGTTCTTCAACGTGCCACGCCGGCGATGCACGTTCTTGCGCGAGTGCGGCGCACCCCGTTGCCGCAGAAAGATCCCAAACAGAATCAGCGACCCCAGCTGCAGAATCGCCGCCTGCCAGTTCTCAAAGACCCCTTCCAGAAAATTTCCCGTAAGTAAATATTTCCAGTGCCCCACCGCCGGCAGCCCCGCCCGCGCACGCGTCGAGTTATACGCCACCTCCCCGCAAAGCGCCTGTCCCACCAGAAACCCCATAAATAGCCCGCAGAACACCAACAACAGGCCATTGTCCTCGATCCACGTCCACGCTCGTCTCATGGTCAGCTTCCACGTCTTCCCCTTCAGATGCGCCCCGGCTCTATCCCGATTGCCTCGCATCCCCTGAACCCGGCGGCGGACAAGGACGATATCATCACCCTAGAGCATGGCCCCCTTCACCCCACTCACGTCCATTTCCCTCGACGACACCCA
>CAVTSJ010000027.1:0-27707 GCA_963737325.1 uncultured Acidobacteriaceae bacterium | reverse complement strand
AACCCCTCCCCAACCAAACCCCCATCCCCAACCCCCACAACCCAACGAGAACTAGTAGCCAGCTAATTTCCGCTGCCCACACAAAACCGGGTGCCCCATGTCTCGCTTCTGAGACATGGGTTCGAAGCCCCGCAAAACCGGGTGCCCCATGTCTCGCCTTTGAGACATGGGTTCGTAGCGCCTCAGTCAGCCGGGTGCCCCATTCATGACGGCCTCATGGTCATGAGTGGGAAAGACTAACCCCGCCCGCATCCCTCCACCACCATCAAAGCCCCTCACCGTCCGCGCAGGACCCGCCGCGTTACCATAAGAAAGTGACCACCACCCTGCTCCACCAGTCCCCCGCCGACCTCGCCACCCCCCTCCTGGTAGTCTTCGCCGCCGACACCGCGACCACCCAAAGAAAGCCGCGACCCCCACCCTCCTCACCACCAACGCCGCGATCAAAACCGCCGCGACCCCCTGGCTAACCACCACCGACTTCAAAGCCACCCTCGGCGAAACCTTCCTCCTCCCCTCCCCCAGCGGCATCCAGGCCCAGCGCCTTCTCCTCATCGGCCTCGGCAAGGCAGAAAAGCCGGGGTCCCCGGAGGGCGTTCCTGGCCCGCTGGGGTGGAACCTCACCCCCCACGAACTCCGCAAGGCCGCCGGCGTAGCCATCCGTTTCGCCCGCCCCCGCACCCTCCGCACCCTCGCCCTGACCCTCCCCGAACACCCGGCCCTCCCC
Organism: uncultured Acidobacteriaceae bacterium; assembly: GCA_963737325.1. Lineage (GTDB taxonomy): Bacteria > Acidobacteriota > Terriglobia > Terriglobales > Acidobacteriaceae > Granulicella. The sequence continues at coordinate 26,980 of CAVTSJ010000027.1, read as the reverse complement.
GCCGCCCCCTCCATCCGGGCCATAGCCGAAGGCGCCATCCTCGCCGACTTCGACATCGACTTCTACCGCGCCGACCGGAAAGACCTAAGCATCCAGTCCCTCACCGTCCTCACCCCCGAACCCATCACTCCCGACCTCCAAACCGCATTCAACGAAGGCCGCATCTTAGCCGAGAGCCAGAACTTCGCCCGCACCCTCATCAACGAGCCCGGCAACATCCTCACCCCCACCGAACTCGGCAGGCGCACCGCCGCCATGGCCGCCGAATTCGGCCTCGCCTGCGAAGTCCACTCCACCGACAAACTCCGCGAGCTCAAGATGGGCGCCTTCCTCTCCGTAACCCAAGGCTCTCCCCAACCCCCAGCCCTGATCGTCCTCCGCTACGAACCCGCCCCCCACCCCCTGCCAACGCTCCGCTCCCCCTCGGCCTCGTCGGCAAGGGCATCACCTTCGACACCGGCGGCATCTCCATCAAGCCCGCCGCCGGCATGGACAAGATGAAGTACGACATGGCCGGCGCCGCCGCCATGATCGGGGCCATGCGCGCCATCGCCCTACTCAAGCCCAACGTCCGCGTCCTCTGCGTCGTCTGCTCCTGCGAAAACATGCCCGACGGCCTCGCCTTCAAACCCGGCGATGTCGTCACCGCCATGTCCGGCAAGACCATCGAGATCATCAATACCGACGCCGAAGGCCGCCTCGTCCTCGCCGACGGCCTCCACTACGCCCAAACCCTCGGCGCCACCCATCTCATCAACGCCGCCACCCTCACCGGAGCCATCGGCATCGCCCTCGGCCTACTCAACGCCGGCCTCTTCTCCAACGACGACGAACACCTCAGCACTTCACTGACGCCCTCCCACCACCGGCGAACAGTTCTGGCGCCTGCCCTGCACCGACGACTACCGCGACCAGATCAAATCCCAGATCGCCGACATCCGCAACACGCCGCCACCCGCTACGGCGGAGCCATCACCGCCGCCATGTTCCTCAAAGAATTCGTAGGCCACACCCCCAACCTCCCCGACCAAAATGGATCCACCTCGACATCGCCGGCACCGCCTGGCTCGACGACACCAAGCCCTGGAAATCCAAGGCCCCACCGGCACCGCCGTCCGCTCCATCACCGACTGGGTCCGCTACTCCGCATAAACCATCTACTTCTCCATAAGTGAAAATGTGCCCGACTCTCCGCGTTCCCTCACGTCAGAACAAGTCTCCATCCTTCGCCACCTGTTCCTCATATTCTTGTCGCCGTGCCTCGGGCATCATGTCTTCCTCATCTTCTGACCAGGGAGTCCACCGCGTGATACACAAGAAATTGAAGCCCAGCATCCGCTCGTTTGTCCTTGGCCGCAATATGAGGCGTATACACCGCTCCGAGATCGCCAGGCAGTTCATGCATCCCTCAGGCTTCATCAAACTGTAATCCGGGTGCGCGAGCTCCAGCCGCATGTGGTAATCGAGATTTACTTCCTGCATCAGCGCGCCCTATCAGCGTGTACCCATCATCAGAAGTCGAGTATGGGACCATGTTCGGTTCCTTTCTAGGGCAAGCGGCCCGCTGACTCCCATACGCGAGCCCATAACCCGTGCGGGACTAGTAGCCCATAAGTCATAAGCAGAGGTCTGCACAACTCAGCCTCCTTCACCTGGACGCGAAGAATGGCACTCGTCAAAGCTGTGCCCTCCATAAAACCACAACTTGGCTAGCCTACCACCGGTCATATCGCTCCCCACTGTAACGTAGTATCGCGCCCCTGTCTCCCATCATAGTGACCCCACTTGCCCCAGCGCCTCTGTATACGCTGTACGTCTGCCCAGCTGCTCTCGCCCACGTCAGTCCGCGCATCTCAACAGCCAACGCTCCCCACGTCTCGAGTCGCCTGGCCGAAGGCCTAGGTGGCCAGCATGCAACGCGGCACTCAAGCGGCTGAAAGCCCGCCCCAACCGATACCACCCTCTTACCTGCGCCATCTGATCATCCCTCGTGATATACAGGAAACTCCCACCCGCCTCACCACGTCTCTAACCCAAACCTGCAACCCAGTACCAAAGCCCCACCCATCCCCCACCAAAGGAACCACGGATGTCCCAACGCCTTCGACTCTCCCACCTCGGCGCTGTCGCCGCTCTCTGCACCCTGACCCTCGCACTCTCCGCCCAAGCCCAAACCACCCCGCCCGCCGACGCGCCCGCCCCTCAGCAGCCCCGCCCCCACCGCCCCCACCCCAAGCCCACCAACCTCCAGGTCCTCCCCAAGGACCTCACCGGCGACCAGGTCGTCGCGATCATGCACAAGTTCGAAGACCAGCTTGGCGTCGACTGTGACTACTGCCACGCCAAGAATCCCAACCCAACCCCCACCACCGGCCACCTCGACTTCGCCTCCGACGCCAACCCCGTCAAAGACCGCGCCCGCCTCATGATCCGCATGAGCATGGACATCAACGAGAAATTCATCGCCCAACTCCAGAACCCTCCAGCCACCAACAAAGTCACCTGCGGCACCTGCCATCGCGGCAACGCGAAGCCCACCGTCTTCGTCCCCACCCCCGACACCGATCACCCCCAGCCACCACCCGCCGCCGCAACCTCTCATCCATAACTGCCCGGGTGCCGGGTGCCCCATCCATCCGCGCTCTTGCGGATGGGTGGGATGCGAATATCCCTGGAAGCCACAACCTCACTGGCATCCAATCCGGGTGCCCCACGTCTCGCTTTTGAGACGTGGGATTCGCATCGACACGTAACGCAATCCGCCTACACTAACCCCATGCCCTTCTCGGCTCCCTTTTCGGCGCAAGACCGCCTCTTCGTCCTCACCGGCGCAGGCATCTCCGCCGAATCGGGCCTCGCCACCTTCCGAGGATCCGGCGGCCTCTGGAACGGCCATCGCGTCGAAGACGTAGCAACCCCCGACGCCTGGCACGCCGACCCCGCCCTTGTCTGGCGCTTCTACTCCATGCGCCGCCGCGACGCCCTCGCCGCCCATCCCAACGCCGGCCACCTCGCCCTCGCCCACCTCGAGCGCAACATGCCTAACCGCTTCTACCTCTGCACCCAAAATGTAGACGACCTCCACGAGCGCGCCGGCTCCCTCAACATCCACCACATGCACGGCCAGCTCTTCCAATCCCGCTGCACCCGCTGCAACCACCCCTTCCCCGACCAGGCCCTCTACGAAACCACCCTCCCCACCTGCAAAACCTGTGCCCACCCCGTCCGCCCCCACATCGTCTGGTTCGGCGAAATCCCGCTAGCCATGGACGAGATCTACGCCGAACTCAACCGCGCCACCGCCCTGCTCGTAGTAGGAACCTCCGGCAACGTCTACCCCGCCGCCGGCCTCGTCCACATCGCCAACCAGCGCCGCATCCGCACTCTCTACGTAGGCCCCGAAGAACCCCTCAACGCCGACGCCTTCGACCAAATCCTCCTCGGCCCCGCCACCCAAGTCCTCCCTACCCTCACCGCAACCTAACCCCCGCCGTCTTAACCCCCGCCGTCCGCGCAGGACCGAAGGACCCCATGATCAACTCCATCAATCTCCTCCAATCCTGCTCCCAACTCACCGACCTCTGGTCCCCCAAAGTCATCGGCCAGGTCAACGACCAATACATCAAAGTAGCCAAACTCCAGGGCGAGTTCGTCTGGCACAAGCACGACCACGAAGACGAACTCTTCCAGGTCCTCAAAGGCAGCATGCGTATCCAAATCGAGGACCAGCCCGACGTCGAACTCCGCACCGGCGACTTCTGCGTCATCCCGCGCGGCACCCTCCACAACCCCATCGCCGAACACGAATGCTGGATCGCCCTCATCGAAACCGTCACCACCCAACACACCGGCGACACCCAAACTCCGCGCACCCGTTCCATCGCCGATCAACTCCAACAGCCATGAAGCGCCCCACGCCAACCCCTTCCCCACTCCCCGACCCTCGCCGTCCGCGCAGCGCTCCGCCCGCCATCCTCCCCCGCAGCTTCTATCTCGACTCCCCCGAAGTCGTTGCGCGCAACCTCCTCGGCAAGCTCATCACCCGCACCCTCCACGGCGAGCGCCTCACCGGCCGCATCACCGAAATCGAAGCCTACCTCGGCCTCGCCGACCCAGCCTCCCACTCCTTCATCGGCAAAACAGCGCGCAACGCCGTGCTCTTCGGCCCGCCCGGCTTCTCCTACGTCTACTTCATCTACGGCATGCACTACTGCCTCAACTTCTCCTGCGAGCCCGAAGGCCAACCCGGCGGCGTCCTCATCCGCGCCCTCCAACCCGTCGCAGGCCTCGCAACCATGGCCCGCCTCCGCGGCTTCACCGTCCCCGTAAAGCCCAGGCTCCTCTGCTCCGGCCCCGGCCGTCTCTGCCAGGCCCTCGGCATCACCCTCGCCGAAAACAATATCGACGTAACCCGCGCCAAATCCCCCCTCCGCGTCCTCGACGACGGCTTCCGCCCAGCCCACATCGTAACCACCCCCCGCATAGGCATCTCCAAAGCCACCGACATGCCCCTCCGCTTCCTCATGCCCGACGAAGACCCGGGCACCCCATCTTCGCAACGGCCCTAGCGTCGCTAAGCCGGCCTCGCCCGGGTGCCCCATCTTCGCGACGGCTTTATCGTCGCTAAGCCGGGCCCCCAACGGACGTTCTTTGTCAGTTGGGGTGGTATGGTCGGCATCGCGCGCCAGCGCGACCGTTCCCGCCCCTTTCAAATCACATACCAATCCCCCAACAACCGACCCCACGGCTAAGGGCCAAAGGCCCGCCCCCATCACAGCCTGGGCCGAAGGCCCAGGTCCAAGCCCCCCAAGAGTCCCCAAGGGCCAACGGCCTGAGCCATAATCCCTGGGCCAAGGTCCTGGCTTCACACCCCCGAGCCAGGCAAGGGCCAACGGCCCGCCCCCATCACAGCCTGGGCCGAAGGCCCAGGTCCAAGCCCCCCAAGAGTTCCCAAGGGCCAACGGCCTGAGCCATAATCCCCGGGCCAAGGTCCTGGCTTCACACCCCCGAGCCAGGCAAGGGCCAACGGCCCGCCCCCATCACAGCCTGGGCCGAAGGCCCAGGTCCAAGCCCCCAAGGGTTCCCAAGGGCCAACGGCCCGAACCATAATCCCCGGGCCAAGGTCCTGGCTTCACACCCCCGAGCCAGGCAAGGGCCAACGGCCCGCCCCCATCACAGCCTGGGCCGAAGGCCCAGGTCCAAGCCCCCAAGGGTTCCCAAGGGCCAACGGCCCGAACCATAATCCCCGGGCCAAGGTCCTGGCTTCACACCCCCGAGCCAGGCAAGGGCCAACGGCCCGCATCCATCACAGCCTGGGCCGAAGGCCCAGGTACCATATCCGACGTCCTCAAGGGCTGAAAGCCCGCCCCAACCAACTTCGATGCCGCAACCCCTGCCTGCCCCCCACCAACCCTGCAAACCCTGTCAACCCCCCTAACCCCCCAAAAACCTCCAAAACCCGCATGAACACCAGCCAAATAAATTTCCAAAACCTGGCATAGTTACCCCCTCCAACCCGCTACAATTAAGTAAGACCCCAAAAAACATCCACCGCCCGGCACCCGTCGGGCCTTCGTTTTAACCCACGGGATCGGCGACCTCGGACCCCCCACAAGTCCGACCTACCCCCATCCCCTCAACAAGTTGCGCCTTTCCCGCGCCGGAGCCACCATGCAAACCATCCCCATCCCCACCTGCAACCACCTCTTCCCCGACCACCACCGCTGCGGCTCGCCCGCCCTCCGCGGCCAGGCCTTCTGCTACTTCCACCACCCCGACCAGCAACTCGCAGCCCTCCGCAAATCCACCGCACGTCCTCCCCAGCGCTGCGGTTCTTCCCGCAAGTACCCTGAATGCAGACACTTACAATGCCCCTTCCGCAATCGACGCCTGGTACGCTAACCTCAAACCCAATCCCATCAATACGTTACGCGGCAAAACGACGGGCCGGATGGAGGGGGGATACTTCGTACCCTAAACCGTTTGGATGCAACCAGTTACCTCAGAAAATTGACCCCCACCAAGATATACTTTCAGACTTAACGTCCCTCCGATGAGTCGTTTAGCGCAAAAAACCACCGCAAGGGGGTAGGGGGGGCCCTCCCTACATCGCGCTAGGCACAGTAATCCCCAGCCAACCCAGCACCCTTACCAACTCCCGCCGAGCCACCGCCGCCGTCGCCAGCAACAACATCTTCCGAGCCTCATTCGCTTCGGTCAAAATATGATGCCGGTGATAAAAATTATTGAACTGCTGTGCCAGCGCAAACGCATACCGCGCCAGCATCGCCGGCTCCGCCGCAGCAATCGCCTGCTCCAGCACCAGCGACAGCCGCGACGCCGTCAGCCAAACCTCCCAAACACTCGTCCCTTCATCGCCCTGCAGCATCTCGCTCACATCCAAATCAGCCACAGCCGCGAGCGCTGCCTCTTCGCTCACACCAGCCTTGCGAAAGATATTCGCCGCACGCACCGCAGCATACTGCGCATACGGCCCTGTCTCCCCATCGAACGCCAGCGCATCCTGGTAGTCGAACGCGATCACCGTATTCCGCGTAAACCGCAGTAGAAAAAATCGCAGCGCACCCACGCCAATCGCCTCAGCAATCTCCGCGCGCTCAGCTTCCTCCAACTCCGGATGCCGAGCCTCAACCTCCCTCCGAGCCGCAGCAATCATGCGGTCGATCAGATCATCGGCCTTCACCCCAAAACCTTTACGACCGCTCACCTCAATAAAGTTTTTAGCCTTATCTTCATCACTCAGCACATAGCCAAGATCTTCAGCGGTGCGTGCAGTCAACCCAACAAACGCATAGTTCAAATGCGTGTAGCGTTCACTCTCATCCACATAACTCAACGCCCGCAACGACTCCTTCACCTGCGTCTGCGGATCATCCTGCCGCGAATCGATCACGTTATAAATCGCATCCGCATGCCCAAAACTAGGATGTGGGTTCTCTCCATGCGTAGTAGAAATCCAGCAAGTATGCGTCGCATACTCCCGAAACTTCGCATACCCAAAATCTTTCCCCAGCAATCCATACTTCCAAAGGTGATACGCAATGTCTTTTCCGACATATGTAACCGTCCCATTCGAACGCACAATGATCTTCGCGTCCTCATCAGGCCCGCTCTCCGACAGCTCCACACCAGCAGCCGCAGAGATCGCTCTACGCATCACCCAGCAACCTTTATTCTTGCCCTCGGTCTCGAGATACAACACGCCGCGCTCCACCATCAGCGCCCGCGCGGTCTCCCAGAAATGCAGGTGCAGAATCTCACTCTCACGCGGCAGAAAGTCATATTCAATCCCCAACCGTTCCATCGTCTCCAAATGCCGCCGCAAGACGGCCGTGGAAATCAACTCGGCAGTCTCAGCGGTCTCATTACCTCCTCGCTCGATTTCGTGCAGCGTGTCTAGCCGAATCTTCTTTCGCTCTGCGACTTGTTCTTGATTCTGTTCAGTCGTCTCGAGAGCCATATACCAAACACTGACGCGGGCATAGAGCCCCCAGCAAACATAGTCAATGAGCAGCTCTCTATTCTCAGGATTTTTTCCAGATTCTTGTTGGTAGTACTCAATTCTTTTCTTTATCGACTGGAGAGAGTGCTCATCTGACGGATCGATTCCGGGAATTCCGTCGAGCGGCAGGTGCTTGAGCGCGACCACAATATCGGCCACCTGAACACCCGTGTTATCGATGTAGTTCTGCACGCCAGTATCCCAACCGGGCTTGTACTCATCCTTCTTCAGCATCCGCGCAAAGCTGTCGCCGAGGATCGCGTTCCGCAGATGCCCCACATGCGCAGCCTTGTTCGGATTGATGCTGGTATGCTCCACCAGCCGAAATCCACCACCGCCAACCTCAGCATGTTCATCCGCAGCCATCCGCTTCACCGTTGCAGCACGATCCAGCTTCACATTCAGATAACCCGCACCCGCAATCTCCACCGCCGCCACACCGGGAGTCGCGGCCAACTCCGCCTGCAGCTCCTGCGCAATCGCACGCGGAGCCTTCTTCAATCGCTTGGCCAGCTCAAACGCAACCGGCAACGCCATCTCCCCAAACTCAATCTTCGGCGGCAGCTCCACCGCAAGATTCGCCAACGCAATCTCGTAGCGCTCCATCAACAGCGCCTCAATCCGTGCCTGCAACTGCAACTGCAACGTCCGATACATACTCGCCTTTTCCTAATCCCTAATCCCTAATCCCTGTTCCCTAATCCCTGCCCTTATGGCAATTCAGCTGGCAGCGTCTCCAACTCCTGCAGCAGCGGAGTCCGTCGCGCCTCATGGAAGCGATGCACCAGGAACATCCCGCCACCCGCGGCCGTAATCACCAGCAGCAGCCACACATGAACCAATATCCCATACAGCCCAGCCTGCGCCGCGCTCGCTCCATGACGCATCATTGCATCCTTGCACGCCAACTCGAAGGGTCCAATGCCGCCAGGCGAGCTCGGAATCAGAAACGAAAGATTCGCCTCCGCCATCGCCTGCCATGGCCCGATCGTGTCGCTCACCATCCCAATCGTCCTTGCGATCGAGATATACATGAAGCACTCGCAAGTCCACGCCGCAAGGCTATACACCACCAGCAGCAACGTGCCGCCAACTCCAATCTGCTTGATGCACTCCAGCGCCAGCATCACCCAGTGCTCAACCTTCTCCAACTTGCTGTTCTTCGTCTTCGCAAAAAGCTCGCGCAACGGCTCCTCGAGCGCCCGCGCGCCCAGCACAATCACCAGCAGTCCCGCTACCGAAATGGCCAGCCCGGACTGCGCCACCAGCTTGATGTGCGGCGCCACGCGGCCTCCAAACTCCAGGCTCGCCACAAAGAACACAGCCAGTGAGAACACATCCAACAGCTTCTCCAGGATCACCGTGCTCAGCACCATCGATGGCGTCGCATTCATATCGCCCGCGTACGTAAAGATACGCATCACGTCACCGATCCGCAGCGGAAGCACATTGTTCGCCGCGAGCGACGTCAGGAACACCCTCGAGCACACGCTGAAACGTGCATGCACACTGCGCAGCATCCACCACGCACGCACGCAGCGCAGCGTATAACCGGCAATGCAAAACCCGACCACGCCCGCAATCCACAGCGGCGCCACAATCCTCAGACCATGAAACGCCGCAGGATCAAATCCCCGCTTGCCATTCGATCCCACACGAATGTACGTCCACCAGATGAAGAAGCCACTCACGAGCAAGCCTGGCAAGGTCTTCAGTAGACTCAACCGTCTTTCACGCGTCACAGGCTCTCCCTCAAGGGGTTTACGTCAGCCATCCAGAAATTCATTGATTCACTCTTGTTCTTTGGAGGTAATCTTGTTCTTCGATTCGATGTTTATTGTATCGTCCTCAGACGTCTAAACTATTCGGATGCATTCCGCTGCAAAACGTTCCACTGCATTCTCCCCTGTACAACCGAATCCGTGGCCCCGATCCACTTGGTTTCCCCTGCTCATCCTGCTCGCCCTCGCGACACTTTTCCTCAACGGCTACCACCCGCTCGCCGAGGACGGTGGACTCTACGTCGCCGGCGTCCAACTCACCCTCAACCCAACCCTCTTCCCTCACTACACCGTCTTCGTCAGCGAGCACCTCCACTTCTCCATCTTCGCTCCCGTCCTCGCCTCCATCGTCCATCTCACCCATCTCTCGCTTCCCTGGGTGCTGCTGCTCACCGATCTCTTCAGCCTCTGGCTCACCTTCTACGCTGCTCACCGCCTCCTGCAACGCACCATCTCCAGCGAACCCGCACAACTCGCCGGCCTCTGCCTGCTCGCCGCCTTCTGGACGCTCCCCATCGCAGGCACCTCGCTGCTCCTCATGGACCCCTACGTCACCGCGCGAAGCCTCTCCACGCCGCTCTCCCTGCTAGCCGTAGCCTTCGCACTCGACGACCGCACCAACTTCCGCCCACTCCTCTTCGCCGGACTCTGCCTCATCCTGGCCGCGGCCTTCCATCCCCTGATGGCCGCGTACGCCTTCGCCTTCGTCCTCGTGCTGCGCCTCTCCCGCCTGCAACAACGCTACCTCGCCTACGCAATCCTCGCGCTCTCCGCACTAGCGCTCGCAGCCATCCTCCAAACCGTCGCGCCCACCGAAACCCCCGCAATCGTCGCCGCGGAGAAATCCCGCTACTACTGGTTCCTCTCCCAATGGCAGTGGTACGAACTCCTCGGACTCGTCGGCCCGCTCGCCGTCCTCGCCGCTCTGCTCGGCCGCTATCGCAAGCTCTCCGACCCGCTCAACACCGCTGCTGCAACTCTCTGCCGCGCCTGCATTGCCATCGGCTGCATCGCCACCCTCGTCGTTCTCCTCTTCGCACACGAGGCCAGCCGTTCCCACCTCGTCGCCCGCATGCAGCCTCTGCGCGTCTTCCTGCTCATCTACGCAGTCATGACGCTCTTACTCGGAGCAACCCTCACCCAGCTCGCCCTCGAAGCCCGCCAGCGCCTCCACTCGAACGCACCCCGCTTTGCACTCGCATTCCTGCCCGTGGTCCTCATCGCAGCGCTTGCCGGAACCATGTTCTACGTGCAGCGCCAAACCTTCCCCGCCTCCGACCACCTCGAGTTCCCCTGGCGCGCGCAGCAGAATCCCAACCCCTGGGTTCAGGCCTTTCTCTGGGCCCGCGACAACACCCCACCCAACGCACTCTTCGCCCTCGACACGAAATACGTCAACGAGGACGGCGAAGACGCCCAGACCTTCCGCCCCATCGCTCTCCGCAGCGCCCTCCCCGACTTCTCCAAGGACGGTGGCGAGGCAGCCATCACACCCTCCCTCGCCGCTCAATGGCTACAAGGCGCCGACGCCCAAACCAACCTCTCCACCGAGATCGACGCCACTCGCGACGCGCGTCTACTCCCCCTCGGCGTTACCTGGATGGTCCTTCACGCCGCAGCTCCAACCGCGCACCCTTGTCCCTATGACAACGGCGTCATCAAGGTCTGCAGCCTCGCATCCGCGCGTCCCTGATACCGCCCGCGCTCAGTTCCCGCCCGACGCAGCCACCGCCGGCGCCGCCTTCAACACCACGCTCTCCTGGTCCTTGCTCTCGAACTGGGCATAGTACTTGCGCAGGCTGTCATAGTCCTTCGGCAACACCAGCAACTCAGCCTGAACGTAGTTCCGTCGCGTGGTAATGCCTTTGGCATCTCCGACGACCGATAGAGTGTAGATCTCCTCCTTCGGGAGATCAAACCGCACGCTGGTCGGAATCGCTTCCACGCTCATCGTCGCCGGCAAATTGATTCGCTGTGCATCCTGCACATACCGGGGGTAGTGGAAGTAGACGGCCTGCTGCCGCTTTTCATCTGCAAACGGTGCGGACTCACTGGTCAGGAAGATGTCCGATGGCAGAATGACCCGCTTTCCCGTGTGCGTCCCCAGCGTTCCGGTTACGTCATAGCTAACCTTCAGCGGCTGCTCATACTCCGTCACATTTTCGATCTTGTTGACCTTCACTTGCAGCGACCGCGGAACCATATCCTCCAGATGAGTGCGCAGTGCATGGTTCAGACCCTCCTCGTCACCACTCAATGCCTTATGCCGCCACTCCACCGCGTCTGCTCCCGTAAAGCCGAGATCGATCGTTCCCGTAATCTGCCCAGCATCGTCCATCTTCAGGTTCGCCACCCGTGTCGCTTGGTTGAACTTGAAGTCGTCGCCCGGAGTTCCGCCAAACTCCGTGCCCTTATCGAACTGCCGCAATCCCTGCACCAGGGTATGCTGCCATGCGAGGTGACCGTAGCTGCAGTACCTGCATCCCGGATCGAAGTACATCTCCTTCCCATCCACATTCACAATCGCAATCACGTCGTCGAACTGGCGAAAGCTCATCCAACCCGGAACAAACAGCTCCTCGCTCCTGTCGGGCACCAGCATCAGATAAGCCTTCATGCCCGCCGCTCGCGCCATTCCGACGAACAGTCCCGTGAGTTGAGTCTCGTTGCCGCGCTTCTGATTCAACACATCGGCAGCATTCTTTACCTGGTGCCCGGCCTCTGCCTTTTCTTCCTGCTGGTCGTGAGCTCGGGTGTACTGCGTATTCTCCAGCCCCATTACCGTCGCATAAATCTTCTGCAGCTTCTGGTCGTCGGTCGTAGCTCCAGCAGTAATCTCCGCCGTCTTCTTCCTTAAATCCGAATTCGGATCGGCGAAAGAGTCCATCTCCTTCGACCAGTCTTTGCCTCGATCCTTCCACCAGTCCGCCGCAGTATGTTCTGCCGTAAAGTTGAACATAACCCGATAGCTGAAGCTCGCAATCGGAGGCATATAAGCCTCCTTCACCTCAGGCGGAACATCCTTGATCGTCAACTCAAACACCTGGATTGGATCGGATGTAAATTGGGAGTGCGGAATATCGCGCCGCTCGATCTTCGTATCCGCCGGAAGAATCGGAAACCACGTAATCGTCGTAATTCGGCCGTGACTGTCCTCAAGATCCTTTGATGTCGGATACCAGACGTAATGCGCCTGCTTGATATACAAGTCTCCCTGGATTAACCAATCAGGCGCCTCATAAATGTTATCGGCGATGCGCGTTGCATAGCGGTACTCAATAATGCTTCCCACCTCAACATCCGGCAGCGTGAACACTCTCTCCTGCACCTTCACGTCCTGGGACTTATCCAGCACCTTCAGATACGGCTTTCCCGTGAACGGAATGATCTTGCCATCCGCATGGATCGTCCGCCCCTGAATGTCTTCGAGCGTCTTGTCATCTCCATCCGCCGAGTACCAACTCTGCGCCACGCTTACAAAGGGCAGCGTCACATTCGCGTACTTCTCCCCATCTTTGGTCAGGATCTTGATCCGCTCGTAGTGAAACACCGCGTGCAGATCGTCCTTGGTCGTCTCCTCACGATTCAGCACCACCGCCGCTGCTCCCGGATACCCCGGCAACGAGGTCATCGATAGTTCCTCTGGTGTCGGCGGCATAAAACTCGTCGTCTGCGCCCACGCTGCCGCGCTCACTGCCGCGGCCATCCCTGCCACCACAACCATCCGTCGCATCGTCATTGCCAGCCGTCCGCTCCCTCTTAGTCTGTAATCGTTTAATTCCCGCGCTTCAAAATTGCCTGACTCACTTCATCTGCAGCGATCGCTGCCGCCAGCTGTTGTACGTCTGCATACTTTGTCGCCGGCACCGTCATCTGCCTCACCGTGTAGGTCCGGCTATAGTGCAGCACTCGCCCATGCAGCTCCGTCGAGCTCACATAGCTCGCGAATCCCACGTCGACCTTCACCGCATCCGGTAGCTCGTCCACCACGTATCCCTGCGGCAGCTCGATGTCATACTCATCGGTGGCCTGCATCGTCTCCTCCAGGTCAATCGCCACATGCCGCGCCTTGCGATCGACGTCCAGCTCATAGCTCCCCAGCACCCGCGGCCGGACCATCAGCAGCGGCCCGGTGAAACTCGCAAAATGGCTGGCCTGCAGGTCAAACGTCGTCGTCAAATCCTTGTTCAGCGCGTCCACGTTCGCCACCTTCAGCCCGGTCATCGACGCACCCGTGAAGTCCTGCGCGATCACCCGGTTCATATACTCTGTCTGCTTCGTTTCATCCTCGCTCGAGAAAACCTGGCGCCGCCGCACCGCCAGATCGCCAAACCGCAGGTCCGTAACCGATCCCGTCAACGTTCCATCCGCGCTCAGCTCAAACTTGCCCGAGCGTCGAATCGTATTCAGCGTCGGATCCATCACCGGCAGCTCGATTACCTGGCTGTCTTTGCCCTCAAGCAGCACGCCATAGCTTCCCTGCAAATTGTCCTCAAGCTGCCCGAACGGCGTCATAGACCACGTCGGGTCGAAGATCAGATACCGCTTCCCGGTCTTCGCCGTCACCACGCTGTGCAGCTTCGGTGAGTTATACCCTTCCGGAATCTCGATCGCCGCAATCATGTGATTGCCCCAGATCGACGGCGCATCCGGATCAATCACGCCGCGTTCCGTGTCCACCATCAGCAGCGCACTATGAATCCCCACGCTCGATAACATCGCCGAGAGCAGTGTCGCCTTGTCCTTGCAGTCCCCGTACCGGCCGCGAAAGATGTCCTCTGCCGCGTGCGGCTGGTACCCGCCCACTCCCATCTCAATCACGAAGTACCGGATCTTCTGCTGCACAAAATCTCCGATCGCCTCCGCCTTGTCGTAGAAATCCGTCTTCCCCGCCGTCAGCTCCGCAGACTTCGCCGCAATGTCCGGCGTCGACACCAACCGGTCGCGTGACAGCCCGCCATACCACTCGCCGATCCCCTGCCACGTCCCATCCTGTGGCTCGGCCAGCCCCGGCCCCGTGTAATGCACCGTCATCCGCGCCTCCAGGGAACGCTCGCCCGGCGCCATCGGCACATGATCCAGATCGATCGCCGGCTCGTCATTCATCTCCCAGCGATACTGGTGATTCTCCAGGTCGACCCCGTCCACCTTCGTGTGGTGCACCCAGGTCGTCGTGTAGTGGTAGCCGGCCGGCAGAACCAGCGTGAAGCTTTGCTGGATGCGCGGCAGCTCATCCTGAAACTCCCAGTTGGTTTCCGCCAGGTACGGCCGCTCCCGTCTCTCGTATTCGTACGCAACGATCCCCCCGGGATCGCGTCCCGGTGGGTCCGCAACCTTCGCCCGCTCATCGGAATAAAGCTCTCCCGCTTCCCCCGGCTCGCCCACATCGGACATCTCGCTGTCCTTCACCGTGTAGTCGTGTCCCGCCGCATCGATGCTCCACACATGCAGCGAAAGCACCTTCTGGTCCTTGTCGTACGTCACAAACGGATACCCGTAGTCGCGTCCCTGCGGCCTCAGAATCTTGACCACCCTGCGCACGTGCTCGATCGCCTGCCCACTCTGATCGACCGTATACGTGGTGTCCTCCAGCAGCACCACCGCCTTGGGATTTCCGTGAAACTCCGGCAGCTTCTCTTGCGCCGCCGTCTTCACCCAGTCCGGCACCGGCTGCGACCCAAAGAGGCTTCCGGCTCGTGCGGCCACCCCGCCTCCGAGCCACATCCCACCCACCAACAGAACTCCCAGCCAACCACCCAATCGACCGCGACATACTGCAACTCTTGACTGCATGGCGGCAGCTCCGTGTTTCCCGCCTCGCATTTTCATGGAGACCAACTTGCCTAAGAGATTTGGTGGTTGATTTATACGTGGCTTCGTCGCGCCATGCAAGTACGAATCGAATTCCACCACCACCGCAACCAATCCCACCCCTCGTGCTACCTTTAATAGAGAGCGAGCGGGTAGCTCAGTTGGTAGAGCATCGCCCTTTTAAGGCGTTGGTCCTGGGTTCGAGCCCCAGCCCGCTCACCACCTCACCCTCCCCACAAATCAGCCCGATAGGCCGCCAGAGCACACCCCCGCTCTCTTACTCGCTCGCCTTCAGCTTACTTACAATGTTCGTCGTCGAAAATCCTTCCACCGTCGGCACAATCTCCACCCGTCCTCCGGCGGCAATCACCTCTTCGTGCCCCACCACCGTCTCAACCGAGTAGTCCCCGCCCTTCACCAGCACATCCGGCTTCACCGCGCGAATGATCTCCAGCGGAGTGTCTTCCTCGAAAACCACGACGGCATCCACCGCCGCCAGCGCCGCCATCACTCGCGCACGTTCGTTCTCGCCCACCACCGGCCGCGTCGGTCCCTTCAGCCGGCAAACGCTTGCATCCGAATTCAACCCCAGCACCAGCTTCGACCCAAACCGGTGACACTCCTCCAGCAGCGTCACGTGCCCCACATGCAGCAGGTCGAAACACCCATTCGTAAACACGATCGTCTCGCCCGCCGCTCTCCACTCCGCCATGCGCTTCGCCAGCCGCTCTCCGTCCAGCACCTTCTCACCGCCGCGAATCCCGCTTGAAGGTGTCATCGCCGCCACCAGCTCATGCTGCGCAATCGGCACCGTGCCCATCTTCCCGACAACAATCCCCGCCGCTAAATTCGCCAGCTCCACCGCCGTCTCAATCTTCAACCCACCCGCCAGCGCCGCCGCCAGCGTGGCAATCACGGTATCGCCCGCGCCCGACACATCAAACACCTCGCGCGCCCGCGCCGGCGAGTGATACATGCCCCCATCCCACAGCACGCGAATTCCCTTCTCGCTCATCGTCACCGTCAGATACTTCAGCCCATGCTTGGCGCGCTGCAGCTCACCCGCAGCCAGCAGCTCTTCCATCCGATGCGACGCCACGCCCGTCGCCATGGCAAGCTCCTGCAGGTTCGGACACACCATCGTCGCTCCCGCATACTTGCTGAAGTCCGGCGTCTTCGGATCAGCCAGCACCGGAATCCCCGCAGCCTTCGCCGCCGCAATCACCGCCGCGCACAACTCCGCCGACACCGCACCCTTCGCGTAATCCGACAGCACCACCGCATGCACCTTCTCCACCAGCTGCACGGCCCGCTCTCGCAGCCGCTGCTGGTCTTCTTCACCGGGCGCATCCTTGCTCTCAATATCCAGCCGCAACAACTGCTGCTGCCGCCCCACAATCCTCGTCTTCGAAATCGTCGGCAGCTTCGACGTCACCACCCCCACCGTATCGATCCCCGCAGCCTCCACCAGCGCCGCCAGCTCGTCCTTATCCTTGTCGTCGCCCCAGAATCCCGCCAGCACAGCCTGGCATCCCAATCCCGCCAGGTTCATCGCCACATTCGCAGCTCCGCCCGCGCGCTCATAGTGCTGCGCATGCCGCAACACCGGCACAGGAGCCTCCGGCGATATCCTGTCCACCTCGCCGTGAATATAGCGATCCAACATTAAATCCCCGACCACCAAAACCTTTAGGTGCCCAAACCCACCCTCCAACAGTCCCAGAACCGCATGTGTCTCCGGCAGCATCGTCGTCTCAATTCTCCCCAACCATCATCATCGCACCACAAGTTCCCAGTTCTCAGTTGTCAGTGATCAGTTGGGCCTTTACTGAGAACTGACATCTGAGAACTGACAACCCCCATCACCTCATCCACCCCAATCGTCATCAAACACTTCTTCTGCTGCTCAAGACAAGTCTCCAGCCCACACCCCCAGCACTCCACCCGGTGATACACCACCTGGTGCTGCTTCCCATACGGAAACCACTGCCGCGGAATATTCCGCGCCGCAAAGATCGCCACCACCGGTGTCCCCACCGCCGCCGACAAATGCATCGGCCCGCTGTCATGCCCCACAAACAGCCGAGCCCGCTCAATCGCCGCGGCACTCTCCCTCGGCGTCAGCACCCCACACAAATTCACCACCACCCCACCCCCGTTCGCCCGCCAACCCTCCGCCGCAAACTCACTCGCCTCGCTCTCTTCTTCCGCTCCCAACAGCAGCAGCGCCCGCCCCGGAAACTCCGCCGCCATCGTTCCCAGCAGAGCACGCCAATTCTCCTTGCCCCAATCCTTCGCCTGCACCTTCGTCCCCACGCTCACGGCAATCGATTCCACCCCCAGCGCCTCCGCGCCAATCGCCTGCGCCGCCCGCTCCCGCTCCTCCGCGCTCAAATGCAAATCCCAGCTACCCGGATCGACCAGCCTCCCCGGATCAGCAATGTCCTTCGCCTCCGCCAGCTGCCCGATGCACCGCGCCAGCCGCCCCGCCTCCGGCTCCAGGTGCCCAGCGCCCATCGCATGATCTTTCCCACCCGTCGCAGCACCGTAATAATTCCGTTGCATCCCCTCGGTCAGTGGAACCCCCACCAGTCTTCGCACACCACACAGCCGAAAGAACGCCTCATCCCTCTGCGCAGCCTTCACCCCTCGCGGTGCAGCCAGATACACCAGCACCTCAGGCCGCCAGCGCGCAATCTCCCACCATACCCCCAACAGCTCCCGCAAGCTCCGCGTCCCCACCTCGTACCGCATATACCCCTGCACCAGCCCCGACCCCTCCAGAATCGCCGCCGCCGCCGCTGCCTTCGAGTTCACCGGAACGTTGGTCAGCATCCTCCGCTCCGCCTCCGGAAACGCCCTCGCCACCAAATGCAGCGCCGGCAGCGCCACCAACATATCGCCCAGGCTTCCCAGCCGATACACCAGCACTCGACGCGTCGTCTTCTTTCCCATACCTCCAGTGTCGCATTTCAAACCGCACCCACACCACCGGCAGCACCTCTACCATCTCCGCCGCGCCTCCGTTATCCTTGGTATCACTTCCCATGCTCCGAGCCGCGCACATCATCGAGCTTCAAGATCAATCCACCGTGCACGGCCACCACTCCTCCTCGCCAGATCCCACGCCATTCGAACCCTTCGATCAGCTCGTCCTCGACCAGCACCGCGCCAACTACGACCTCTGGCACCGCGAAGACGAAGCCCGCGACCCCCAGGCCACCGACGCCACCATCGTCCACGTCAAGCACGACATCGATCGCCTCAACCAGCTCCGCAACGACCTCGCCGAGCAGATCGACATCGCTCTCCTGCAGCTCGCCCCCGACATCCCCGACTCTCCCCTCAACTCCGAATCCCCCGGCCTCATCATCGACCGCCTCTCCATCCTCGCCCTCAAAATCTTCCATACCAAAGAGCAGCTTCACCGCTCCACCCCCGAACACCAGCACCGCAACCAATCCCGCCTCGCCGTGTTAACCGAACAGCGCACCGACCTCGCATCCTGCCTCGACGCCCTCTGGTCTGACGTCCTCGCCGGCCGCCGCCGATTCAAGCTCTATCGCCAACTTAAGATGTACAACGACCCCACGCTTAACCCCGTTCTCTACAACCGCTCCCCCGTCTGACGATCAATCCGGTACACTCGTGTTTGACCTGAACCCACTCAGCCTCGTATAACCCCAAATACGTAACCCCCGACACGTCGGCGTACTTTATCCCGAGCACCAGAGCAATCCAACCCGAGAACATCATGGCAACGAAGCCGGCAACATCGACCTCAGACAACAAAGCAACCAGGACGCCCAGCTCGTCCAAGACCCCGCGGACTCTCGCCGGAAATGCACAGCACGCCAACGACGCCGCCCGCAAGTCCACGCTCACCCTCTACGAGAGCGCCCTCAAGCTCATGCAGGCAGGCAAGTACGACCGTGCTCACGAAGCCTTCGTCAAAATGCTCGAGTCCGCGCCGCAAGACCTCGCCGACCGCATCCGCATGTACATCTCCGCCTGCGTCGCCCAGATCCACAAGGGCACCACCGACTTCAAGACCCACGAAGAGCGCTACGACTACGCCATCTCCCTGCTCAACCAGGGCAACTACGAGGACGCCCGCCAGCACCTCAAGGCCATCCTCCTCGAAGAGAAGTCAGCCGACTACGCCTTCTACGGCCTCGCCCTGCTCGCCTCCCTTACCGGCGACCACGACACCTGCATCGAGCACCTCACCGAAGCCATCCGCCTCAACGGTCAGAACCGCCTCCAGGCCCGCAATGACTCTGACTTCGACGGCGTAGCCGAAGATCCCCGCTTCACCGAGCTCCTCTATCCCGAAGTCTGATCCACCCGCCTATTGACTCCTTTTTCTTCAAAAAGCCGCTAACCCTGCCACAATCCCTCCCGTCCGGCTAAACTAATGAGCGGACGCATGATTACCCCTCGCCAGCTTCGAGTCGTCGCCATCGGCGGCGGCACCGGCCTCTCCACCCTCCTCCGCGGACTCAAGGCCTTCGTCGCCCCGCCCGCTGGCGCCTCTCCCCTCGCCAACCCCGCCCTCAAGAATCTCCCCGCCCTCATCCGCGAGCTCTCCGCCATCGTCACCGTCACTGACGACGGCGGCTCCTCCGGCCGCCTCCGCGAAGACCTCCACATGCTTCCCCCCGGCGACATCCGCAACTGCCTCGTCGCCCTCTCGCAGGATGAGCACCTCCTCTCGCGCCTCTTCCAGTACCGCTTCGCCACCGGCGACCTCGAAGGCCACAGCTTCGGCAACCTTTTCCTCGCCGCCCTCAACGGCATCACCGGAGACTTCGCTCAGGCCGTCCAGGTCAGCTCCCAGATCCTCGCCACCCGCGGCCGCATCTACCCCTGCACCACTGCCAACGCCACCATCTCCGCCCGCATGGACGACGGCTCCATCGTCGACGGCGAAACCAGCATCACTGCCTCCCAGCGCTCCATTACCGAGCTCATGCTCTCGCCTGCCGACGCCGCCCCGCTCCCCGAGGCCCTCGAAGCCATCGCCGCCGCCGACCTCATCACCCTCGGCCCCGGCTCGCTCTACACTTCGCTCATCACCAACCTCCTCGTCCGCGGCGTCCCCGAAGCCATCGCCCGCAGCGGCGCCACCCGCGTCTACATCTGCAACCTCATGACCCAGGCCAACGAATCGCTCGGCCTCTCTGCCTCCCAGCACATCGAAAAAATCCTCGACCACGCCGGCGCCCAGATCTTCGACTACGCCCTCATCAACACCGCCCCCATCCTCCCCCAAACCCTCGACCGCTACGCCCGCGAAGGCCAGACCCCCATCCTCGCCGACCTCGACCGTATCCGTTCGCTCGGCGTCGAGCCCATCACCGGCAACTTCGTCCACGAAGGGGAAGTCCTCCGCCACAGCTACGACGTCCTCGCCGAAACCGTCCTCCAGCTAGCCCTCACCAACGCCCCCGCATCGGTCTCCTCCTAGCACCCGCTGGCAGACGAGCAGTAATCCGCCCCTAGCAATCTCTCCCACAAATCCAGCACCCTATGCGAACCGCGTAACTGCCCCTCGCCGTTGCTGTTGCTGTTGCCGTTGCCGTTGCTGTTGCCGTTGCCTTTGCTGTTGCTGTTGCTGTTGTTTGTTTTTCGCCGTCATCCTGAACGAAGCAAAGGACCCCTGTAGTTGTCTTTGCTGTTGCTGTTGCTGTTGCTGTTGCTGTTGCTGTTGCTGTTGCTGTTGCCCTTGCCCTTGCCCTTGCTTTTCTTTCTGTCATTCCCTCCGGGAATCTGCTTCTGCTTTTGCTTTTGCCTTTGCCCCTGCCTTTGCTCTTGCCTTTACCTAAACACCCGAAAAAACTCTCGACACATCACCCACCCCACCGGGCACCTTCCCAACCACTGCCCTCCACTCAACCGCCAACGTAAAATCAACCCAATGCCCAAGTCCGCCTCATCCCCCCTCACCACCCTGGGCCGAATCCTCTACGCCCTCGCCATCCTCGGCTTCGGCATCCAATACGCCCTCTACGGACATCTCCGCCGCGGCCTCCCCCTCAGCCCCGCCTGGCTGCCCCACAACCACATCCTCTCCTACGCACTCGCCGCCATCTGCATCGCCGCCGGCCTCGCCCTTCTCACCACCTGGCGAACCCTCACCATCAGTCTCATCCTCGGCCTTCTCTTCCTCGCCACCGCCGCCCTGTACCTCATGCACGTCAACTACGTCCTCTACGACGGCGACGGCCGAACCCTCTTCCTCGAGTGCCTCTGCCTCTCCTGCACCGCGCTCATCCTCCACGGCCTCTCCTCCGGAAGCAGATACTCGCTCATGCCCGGCCGCCTCTTCTTCGCCATCGCCATGATCGTCTTCGGCATCCAGCACTTCCTGTACGTTCGCTATCTCGCCACGCTGGTCCCGCACTACCTCCCCGGCCATCACCTTTGGATCATCGGAACCGGCTTCGCCCTCATCGCCGCCGGCCTCTCTCTCGCCACCACCATCGAAGACAAGTACGCCGCCTACGGCCTCTTCATCCTCTTCTTCGGCTGGCTCGTCATCCTCCACATCCCTCGCATCCTCCACGCCCTCCATAACGGCGACGAGTGGTCCAGCGGCTTCGTAGTCCTCGCCTTCAGCGGGACTTCCCTCCTCCTCGCCGCCTCCTCCTCCGGCAGCAGCAAGCCCGCACCAAAGCCAAGAAAAGAACGCCCCTGGCGCCCATAACCATGACTCCTATCCCAACCCTCGAAGGCGCCCACGTCCGCCTCGAACCCCTAACCCTCGCCCACCTCCCCGCCCTCGAAGCCGTAGCCTTCGACCCAAGCATCTGGCGCTACATGCTCAGCATCATCCGCACCCCCGAAGACCTCCGCGCCTGGGCCACCTCCGCCCTCGCCGCCCCCAACATGTTCCCCTGGGTCACCATAAAAAAATCTGGCGACCAGCTAGTAGGCTCCACCCGCTTCATCGACCTCGACCTCACCCACCGTACCGTCGAGATCGGGCACACCTGGCTAGCCGCCCCCGCGCGCGGCACCCTCATCAACCCCGAAGCCAAGCTCCTCCAGCTCACCTACGCCTTCGAAACCCTCAACCTGAACCGCGTAGCCCTCAAGACCCACCACGAGAACCTGCAATCCCAAAACGCCATGAAGAAGCTCGGCGCCATCTACGAAGGCACCTTCCGCAACCACTACCTAATGCCCGACAACACCCCCCGCCACAGCGTCTGGTTCAGCATCACCCGCGAAGACTGGCCCACCACCAAAGCCCACTTGCAATCCCGTCTCGCAAATGGCGCCTAAACGCTGCCAACGTGCAGCCGCTTTCGCGTTGAAGGCAGCGAGAGCAACACCAACCCTGGAAGCGCAAACAGCACGAATATCATCCCAAATATTCCCGCCGCTCCGCTATCGCCATAGGGGTCCGGCCTCATCGCGGCTCGAATAATCCAGCAGCCGATCACCACAACAATCACACCAACGATCCACGAACCATACCAGCCCCAACTCTTTAAACAAACCATGCCGAAAAATACGCTGATCGCGACGATAGCAAGCGCGCACAAGAATATCTCTTGAATCAGATCGCTATGGCCGTCTGAAGTGTCAATCGTAAAAGCAAGACAGCCCACCATCACCCCGAAAGTGAGTTCGCAAAGCGCGATATAGACAACACTGAATTTGGCCAAGCGCGCCTCCCGGCACTACACCCCGATCTTCACCAACCCCTGAACCCCCGACTCCTCCGCCACCGTCCGCTTCAGCTGCCCGCAAGCCGCATAAATATCCCGTCCCCGCGGCCGCCGGATATACGTAGCAATCCCACCCTCAATCAGCATCCCCTGGAACACCGCGACATCCTCCGGCGTCGGCTGGTGATACGCAATCCCCGGCCCCGGATTCCACACAATCAGATTCACCTTCGCGCGCATCCCGGCAGAACGGGGTCCCCGGCCAGCTTGCTGGCTGGGGTTGAGCAGTGCCAGCACCTCGCGCGCATGTACCGGCTGATCATTCACGCCCCCCAGCAGCACATACTCAAACGTCACCCACTCCCGAGTCCGCAGCGGAATCTTCTGCACCGCCTCCAGCAGCGCGGCGATATTCCATTTCCGCGTAATCGGCATAATCTCTTCGCGCACCCCATCGTTGCTCGCGTTCAACGACAGCGCCAGCTTCGGCCTTACCGTCTCCTTAGCAAACGCCTCAATCCCCGGCAAAATCCCGCTGGTAGAAACCGTCATCCGCGACTCCGGAATCCCAATCCCCTCCACCAGCAGCCTCACGCTCCGCATGAATTCCTCATAGTTCAAAAACGGCTCGCCCATCCCCATAAACACCAGGTTGATGCGGTCCTTCCCAATCTGAATCCCATGCCGATTCAGCACCGCCGCCACCTGCCCCGCAATCTCTCCCGCCGTAAGATTCCGCCGAATCCCCAGCTTCGCCGTCAGACAAAACTGGCAGTTCACGGCACACCCCACCTGCGAAGAAATACAAATCGTAGCCCGCCGAAACCCCTTCTCCGCCAGCGTCCCAAAGTTCCGAATATCCCGCCCCACGCCTCTCCGCGACCAGTAACCCCCATCGACCGCGACACTCCCGTCATCTCGACCGGAGGCGCGCTCTTGTGCCGCAGTGGAGAGACCCCTGTATTGGTCGTTGCTGTTGTCCTTGCTTTTCTGGCTGTCATTCCGCAGCGCAGCGGAGGAATCTGCTTCTATCCCAGCCACCGCCTCTTCCGCCGTCTCCACCTCACCCTCTTCCTCGACAGCCGCCTCACTCCCATCCCCCCGCTCGCCGCCATCCCCATCTGGCATCCACACGGTCTCCACCGTCTCGCCATCCCCCATCCGCATCAGGTACCGTTCCGTCCCGTCCACCGAAACCGCCGTCTGCGCCATCACCGGCAGCCCCACCTGCCATCCAGCCCCAGCCAACTCCTCCCGCAGCACCGTAGGCAGCGTAGTCATCTCCTCGACCGACCCCACCCGCTGCTTATACAACCCCTCCCAGATCTGTCGCGCACGATAAGACTTCTGCCCGAGCCCCGCCATCAGCTCCGTCAGCTCCCCCATACTCATCCCAAACAGTGCGCTCACCCTTACAGTCTATCCGCTCGCAAGCCAGCCTATGCGATCGCCAGTGTCGCGACATGCCGGTCAGCCTCAGCCACGCCGTCCACCACGCCCGCATCCACATACAGCGCCCGAGCCTCGCTCCAGTGCTGCTTCGCGTTCGCAGTCGCGCCCATCGCCGCCTCAGCCATCGCCTCGACACGCAGCGCGTTGGCCATCTCCAGCGCCGTTGGTGGAGAACTCCT
Source organism: uncultured Acidobacteriaceae bacterium (assembly GCA_963737325.1). GTDB lineage: Bacteria > Acidobacteriota > Terriglobia > Terriglobales > Acidobacteriaceae > Granulicella. The sequence goes on along the minus strand of CAVTSJ010000027.1, from coordinate 2,556 downwards.
GTAGTACGCCACCACCGCCTGCGCATCCCGCAACCCCGCCGCCGTGTCGCCGGCCTTGATCGCCAGCTCAGCCGCGTGTCGTAGAGCATGCGCCCAGCGTGCCATGTCTTGTTCCGCCAGGAAGGATTCAGCCGCTTCCACATACAGCGCCGTCGCATCGACCAGCCGACCTTGGCGCCGCGCCGACTTTGCTTCGATCACGCAGTCGTCACCGCTCATGCGCATCAATTTACGCCTATCCCAAGCTGTTGAAAACCCCCACCCGCAAATCGTTCTCCCAGCACACCAGCAGACGGGTCGGTGCATCCCCAGCGTCACTTCCGGATCAGCGCCGCGGCTTCTTCAACCGCCGCACCCCAAACGCATCCAGCCGCGCATCGGCACTAAGCAGCGGCAGATTGCTCTCAATCGCCTGCGCAGCAATCATCCGGTCAAATGGATCCCCGTGGATGTCCTTGAAAGATGCAGCCCTCACCATGCTCTCCCCACCCAGCGGAACGATCGTGTATCCCAGAACATTCTCGATGTTTCGCACAACATCGCTCTCAAACTGACCCGCCATCGCAAGTTTGCCCAGCCGAACCTTAAGACTGATCTCATACAGAGAGATCGCCGACACGAAAATCTCGTTATCCAGGTCCTCGAGATACCTCCTGGCCCACGCCTCCATGCGGCGCGGATCAACCGCCGACCAGAGTACGTAGTGGGTATCAATAAGGAGCCTCACTTCCCCTCGCCCCGCCATGCCCTCAACTCGGCTTCCGGTAACTCATCGAAGTCAACCGGTATCTCGAAACCAGGCTGATAGAACACTCCCAGCGCACGTCGCTTCACCGGTTTCAAAGCGACGATCTCAGCCACCGGAGTCTTCTTCCTCCCCGTCGTCAAGACAATCTTCTCCCCTCGTTGAGCCTTCTTCACCAGCTCGGAAAGCTTCGTCTTCGCTTCGAACATCGTCGCTTCAATCATCCGCTGCCCCCTAACCTGCTAGCAATATCTTAGCACTTTCACCGCGGAGAATCCCTACCAACGGAGGTTGCCCCAAACCCTCGTCACCCTCTCATACATTCCCCACCACGCTACGCCCACAACAGCAGACGATCCGCGTCCTGGCCCCACGCCAAGCAGCCCCGCCCCTATCCGTCGCCGCCCTACAATCAACCATGGCGTCCCGCAAGCCCTTCTTCACCACCGACCCCGCTCTCCTCCCCATCCTCGACGAGCTCCGCCCCCTCGAACCCATCTTCCACACCCCCGCCTTCGGCCTCGAGCCCGCCGACCCCGCCCGCCGCACCGCCCCCGACTACTGGGAAGTAGGAGCCTCCGGCCGCCGCTACAGCCGCGACTTCATCCTCCAAACCCTCGCCGACAACCCTCCCGCCAACGCCATCACCCTCCGCTGGCGCACCACCGGCCACGCCCTCCGCCAACTAGGCACAACCCCCGGAGCAGAGACCTACCTCCTCACCTACAGCCTCCGCCAGGGCGACCGCCTAACCCGCCGCAGCACCCTCTGGCAACGCACCCCCACTGGCTGGCAAATCCTCTACCACCAGGGCACCCCCGTCACCGCCAACGAAGACGACATCGCCCTTTAGACCAACGAAATCCCCGTTGTGAGGTGACACTCAAGACCCCGCGCCGTCTGACTCTCAGCACCCCATCGCATGAGACCCAATCGCCTCGCTCTCGCCGCCCTCACCCTTGCCCTCTGCACCTTCCTCTCCGGCTGTGGCGCCGACTCCTTCATCCCCTTAAGCACCCTCAGCGGCAACTGGGTCATCTACAACATCTCCTTCGCGCACCCTGCACAGCCCGTCCTCTTCGATTCAATGGGTGGCGCCATTACGCAGTCCGGCAACAACCTCAGCGCCAGCCTTCACATCCAGGCCGCGTGCTTTGGCAACGGACAGACCACCATCCCGTTCACCGGTTCCGTCAACCCGGAGAACAATTACTTCACCCTGAATTCCACCTCCGTCAACGGAGAAACCATCGTCCTTCAAGGGACTTTTTCCGCCGCTAAAGACACTTTTCTCGGTAGCTCCCTCACCATCAGTGGCAATTGCACCGGGTATCTCGTCAGCCAGAACGGCGACGACGAGGGCGCTATCCTCAACCCCCACGGCCAAAAACTCCCCTCGCTCACCGGCACTTGGTCCCCCGAGGAGAACGAACCCTCCTCGTTGAATATCTCGGAGCAACTCACCCAAACCCCCACCCCGGACATCAACGGAGACTTCGCCCTCACCGGGACCGTCACCATCACCGGCTCGCCCTGCTTCACCACCGGCACCCTCCAGCCCACCAGCTTTGTCAGCGGCTCCGTTGGCCAGCAGATCATCCTCATGAACGATGGATCTACCCTCAGCGCACCCATGCAGATCGCAGCCGAAGGCAGCAACGGTACATTCCTGTCCATATACCCGGGTATCATCACCGGCGGCAACTGCAACGGCACCGTCGACATCAACCTCCAATTCGCGTCCGCACCATGAAACAATAGTCCCAATGCCAGTCTCCGTACCCCTCACCGAACCCTCCTCTCTCTCCCCG
>CAVTSJ010000026.1:0-578305 GCA_963737325.1 uncultured Acidobacteriaceae bacterium | reverse complement strand
GCCACTTTGTTTGCAGCACTTGCAGGCATCGGCTTGATGGCCGCCGTCCTGATGCGCGGCCACCTCCTTACCCTCGAGATCATCCTGATGGTCGCCTACGCCGCCTCCGTCCTAAGCTCAAACGCCCTCGGCGGCTGGCTCGCAGGCGTCATCCCAGACGTAGCCGAAGCCGAGCGCGATAACCCCAACCACGAGGGCGCCCGCCTCAGTGCCTGGACCCAGGTTGGCCTCTTCCTCGGCAACGGCCTCATGGCCGGCATCGCCGCCGAAGGCATGCGCCGCCTCCCCCTGGGCCTCATCGCGCCCCTCCTCGGTCTCCTGGTCGCACTGCCCGCCGCCGTCTTCCCGTGGATCCCGGTCCCGGAATTAACATCGTCCGACCCCGCAAAATCCACCCTGAATCTCGCCCGCGACGGCTTCCGCAAACTCTTCTCAGAACTTGCCGCCCTGCTGAAGCGCCGCGAAGTACTCCTCACCCTTCTATTATTTACGGCCCCGACCGGCTCCTTTGCCCTCACCAATCAACTCGGCGGCGTCTCCGGGGACTTTCACGCCTCGCCAGCCTTTGTAGGCCGCATGGGCGGAGCCGTCCTTTCGCTCGCAGGTGCCGCTGCCTGCCTCCTCCTGCCCCTTTTTGCCCGCTGGATCAAAGCCCTTCCGCTTTATTTACTGATCGGTACAATAGGTAGCCTGTTCACTCTGGCCCTCCTCCTTCTCCCGCGAACTCCGCTCACCTTCGCAATAGCATTCCTTGGCGAGAATGTCGTTCAGGCTCTTAGCTTTACCGCCGCGGTAGCCATCTGTTTTGCCACCATCGGCCGAAACAATCCCCTCGCCGCTACCCAGTTCAGCCTGCTAACCTCCGCAACCGTGATCCCGATCCTCTACATGGGCATCCTCGACGGCCGCGTCTACGACGGCCACGGACTGTCCCGTATGTACCTGATAGACGGTGGTTTAAGTATCATTGCTTGTGTGGCGATGGCCATCGTAATGTGGCTTTTTGCCCGCCAGCCGAAGACCTCGCATCCTAACAAAGCAGCAAACGCCTGATCGCAATCGTGTGATGATGCCAGCCGCCGCCCACATTCTCCTCCCATGCATTGTCGCGATCAGCATCCTCCTCATGCTGCTGCGCCCCCGCAACATAGCGGAAGTATGGTGGATCTCCAGCGGCGCATTCCTGCTCCTCGCCCTCCGCCTGATCCCCGTCAAACTGGCGTTTACCGCAGCAAAGGAAGGCACAGACGTCTATCTGTTCCTCATCGGCATGATGCTTTTAGCCGAGCTCGCCCGCGAACAGGGCGTCTTCGATTGGGTATCCTCCGTCGCCGTCCAAAGCGCCAACAATTCCGCCTCCAAACTCTTCTTGCTCGTGTACGCGGTCGGAAGCTTGGTCACAATCTTTCTCTCGAACGACGCAACAGCCGTAGTGTTGACCCCCGCCATCCTCGCCGTTATCCGCAAAGTAAAGATCTCGCCTCTCCCCTATCTCTTTATCTGCGCGTTGGTTGCGAATGCCGCGAGCTTTGTCCTTCCCATCTCCAATCCCGCAAACCTCGTCGTCTTCCACACCGGAATGCCTCCCCTGGGCGACTGGCTTGCCGCGTTCGCCGTGCCGTCTTTGCTCTCGATTGCCGCCACCTACGCGGTACTGCGAGTGTTCTTCCGCAAAGACCTGAACGGCCGGATCGAGCATCCTGCGGAGTCCCCGAGCCTCACAACCTCAGGAAAGGTCGTCCTCTGGGGATTGGCGCTCGTCATCGTGGCTTTGCTTACCGCTTCGGCGCTGAAGAAGGACCTCGGGTTACCCACCTGCCTCGCCGCCCTTGCGATCACCGCGGTCGCGTCGTTCGTAGCAAAAACCAATCCCGTGAAGCTCTTCCGCGAGATCAGCTGGAGCACCATCCTGCTCGTAGCCGGGCTCTTCATCCTGGTCGACGCCGTCGAGAGCCAGGGTGCACTGCAACTAACGCAGCAATGGCTCCTCCGGGCGCAGCAGGTAGCGCCCGCCGCTGCCGCGATGCTGGTAGGATTCGCCGTCGGAGTGGGCAATAATCTGGTCAACAATCTACCCTTAGGCTTGCTGGCCGGCGCAACGCTCAGAACCGCCCACATCCAGGGATTGCTCGCCAGCGCAGTGCTCATCGGCGTCGACCTTGGCCCCAACCTATCGGTAACCGGCTCACTCGCGACCATCCTGTGGCTCCTCGCATTGCGCAAGGAGAAGCTCAACGTCAGTGGCTGGCAGTTCCTGAAGCTCGGAATGATTGCCATGCCCATCGCCCTTGCAGCGGCCCTTGGAGGGGCGATCCTCATGGCCAAACTCTAGCCCTTGCTACACGTTCCCCAGCACCGACGTAAGCTCCAGTTGCTCCGAGGCATGCTCGTCCGTGTACGGATGAAAGTGCGCGCGACAGCGGGCTTCATACAGCCCCGCAGCACCAACCACAACCAGCTCCTGACTTTGCCCTAGTCGCTGCGTATGAATCGCCGCAGCTCCACAAACCATGCATACAGCCGAGAGCTTCGTGACCGTGTCGGCAATCGCCATCAGGTTCGGAACAGGTCCAAACGGCTCTCCAGCAAACGTGGTATCGAGGCCCGCCATGATCACGCGTTTGCCCAGTGCAATGAGTTCGAGCGCGAGCGGAATAATGGCATCATCGAAAAACTGAACCTCATCAATTCCGATCACCTCGATCGTATCGAGCTGCGGATAAAGCGCCTCGCGCAGGTACTCCACATTGGCCACGGTGGTCGCCTCATGCGTCTGCGCGCTATGGCTGGCGATCGACGACCGGTGGTATCGCAGGTCAATATCGGGTTTGAAGCACACGACGCGCTGGCGAGCGATCCGGGCCCGCTTGAGACGCCGGATCAGCTCCTCGCTCTTGCCCGAAAACATCGGGCCGGTGATCACTTCGAGGACGCCGGGAACGTTGGGGGATGCCATATGCGCCTATCGTAAATTGGTGCGAAGCAGTGGATAACTGGGGTATGCTGGCCGAGGTATCTGGAGGTCTCTCATGCGCTACGGATGGTTGTCGACAGGATTAATTTTAGCGGCTTTGGCCGCCTCAGGGGCCCAGGGACAGGACGCTTCAAAGCAAATAAAAGTGCAGCTTTTGAGCTCAACCGGTCAGGACGCCGGCTTTGCAACCTTCAAAACGGTGAAGAAGGGCGTGAAGGTCAAAATCGAGCTGAAAAACCTCGAATTTGGTATGCACGCCGTGCATATCCACCAAAATCCCGTCTGTGACGCGCCTGACTTCAAGGGAGCCGGCGGACACTTCAACCCCGACGGCAAGCACCACGGCTATCTGAACCCCTTGGGGCACCACAATGGCGACATGCCAGCGAGCGTGTCCGTGGGCGAGGATCATACGGGTGAGGCGACATTTGTGCTTCAGTCGATTTCGCTTGACCCTGCAGCACCGGATTCCCTCTTTCTGCACGGCGGGACCTCCATCGTGGTCCATGCCAAAGCTGATGACCAGAAGACCGATCCAAGCGGGGATTCAGGGAACAGGATTGCCTGTGGAGTGATCAAACTCTAGGCCGATCGGCGCGAAAAGGTTCCCAGCAGTCAGCGAAAGCCAGATAGCATGGGCTGATACCCCTTCGTAGTCTCCCCTTTGGGGACAAATGGAACCGTATCCGCAGTGTTTACGTATGAAACTCTATGGCGAGCGCGACCATTCCGGCACTGTTTGGGCGGTGTACAAAGATACCTCTGGCGGTGCCGCCGACACGCTTCGGGACAGGCCCGCTGGCACGCGACAGGACCCACGGGGCACAACAGCCGTTTTCCAAGGAGATTCGCCTCGCAGAGGCGCACATGTCGCCTGAAGAGCCAAAGTCCCAAGCCCAGCTACAGGGCGACCGCAGCGCGGCTCTGGCCGAGCAGAAAGCCTTGGCGGACCTGGCAGGTCGTTGCCTTGCCGGCGATGCCCAGGCCTGGGAGCAGTTGGCCAAATCGCAGCATCGTAGAATCTATGGAATCTGTTACAGGTTTACAGGGTCGCAGAGCGACGCAGAAGATCTGTCGCAGGAAGCTTTTCTGAAGATGTATAAGAACCTAGCTAGTTTTGATCCGGAAAAGGGCAGTTTCACGACTTGGCTTACCACTCTTACCCGGAATCTGCTGGTCGACAACTATCGCCGCTCGCGGCTGGAACGCGTGAGCGATTCCCTGGACGAAGGCTTCGAAGGCGAGGAAGATGGACCGACCAAAGCGGAACGCCTGACTGATGGCAGCAAGAGCCAGGAGCAACACGTAGCGGGCCTCGAACTGAAAGCGCAGATCCAGGAGGCCCTCAAGCAGGTCTCTCCTGACCTGCGGGAAGCGGTGATTTTGCGCGATCTGGAAGATATGGATTACAAAGAGATCGCCGAGATTTTAGGTGTACCCCAGGGCACCGTGAAGAGCCGGATCAGCCGTGGGCGTAGTGAACTCGCAAGGCTTTTGAAGCGTATAGAAGGGCAGGTGATGTGAGTGGCAAACATGAGCCAATTCGAAGGATTTGAAGGTCGTTCCGCAGCGTGTTCGGTCTGCGAGGCGATGCTTCCCGAAGCTGTCGATGGCATGTTGAGTGAAACCGAGCAGATTGCGTTCGATAAGCACGTGGCGGGCTGCGTGGAGTGTGCGCGCGAGCTGGCCGAGGCACGGCGCGGTGCAGCCTGGTTGAGCATGTTGAAGAGCCAGGCGCCTGAGCCGCCCGCCAGCCTGCTTGCAAAGATCCTCGCCGAAACGACCGGCTCAGCCCAGCCTCACGCAACACCCGTTGCCGCTCCTGCGGTCTTTGTTCCCGCGCGTCCGGCCGTGGTTCCTGAATTGGTCGAACTGCAAATGGGATTCGCCGTCCAAAGGCCCTCCCTGCGCAAGTTCTGGGATGGGTTCCTTGCCACCCAGAGCGCGCGGATTATGTTTCAGCCGCGTCTCGCGATGACGGCTGCCATGGCGTTTTTCTCGATCGCGTTGACGCTGAATCTCACTGGCGTTCGGTTGCGCGATCTGAGAGCTTCGAACTTCACGCCATCTGCGATCAAGCGGACAGTAGCGGACATCGATGCTTCAGCTACACGGACATTTCAGAACAATCGGGCGGTGTACCAGGTGGAATCTCGGCTGAGTGAATTGAACAGCGACGAAGATGCATCCCCGGCCGGGCGTCGGTAAGGAAGGGTGTGGCAGGAATGAACGACGACACAACACGAACGGACGGGTGGGGGCCGGCAGAAACCTCAAGCGACAGCGCTGAGAAATCAACCGATGGAGGACCTCAAGCAGATTCGCCACGAGTGGGATTTTGCCAGGACTGTGGCAAGCCGCTGACGCAGGAGACCCTGCGAGCTGTCGGAACAGGTGTCTTCTGCGAACCGTGTCTCGCGACCCGCGTGGGCGCCTCGGCCCCGTCCGCTGGCTATACGACCGTCCCTCCCTACTCCGTGCCACCTCAGCCGGCCGCAACGACTGATCCGAGTCCCACTCTCGCGGCGATCCTTGGCCTCATTCCCGGCGTCGGCGCAATGTATAACGGGCAGTTTGCCAAAGGAATCGCGCATCTCGCCGTCTTTGCCGTTCTCATCTCCCTTTCGGACAACGTGAACGGGATCTTTGGCATATTCGCAGCAGGATGGATCTTCTACATGGTCTTCGAGGCCTATCACACCGCGGTCGCGCGACGCGATGGTCTGCCTCTCCCGAATGCGTTCGGCTTCAACGACATCGGCGAGCGAATGGGCTTCGGCAAGTCCTGGGGAACAGTAAATCCCGTCAGACCGGTCGCAGGCACCACCCCGCCTGTAGCCTCTAGCCAGCCCCAGGGAATGAACCCGGCTCCCGGTCCAGTTGCTGGACCAGCCTACGCGCCGGTCAACCCGATCCCCGTCGGGACCGCTCCCGATTGGGTCGGATATGTTCCACCCTCGGCCTTTGCAACTCAGGCGGCGACACCGGAAGCGACTGCCGCAGCTGCAATGTCAGCCCAGATTCGCGCGCAGGCCGCGAGGGACGCCGGTTACGGACATACTCCCTACGCCGAGACTTTCACAGGCAGCACGCAGCCGTTCGGTGCAGGCACCAACCCGGCAGCGTCGAGCGTACCGTACACGCCGGCGCGACGATTTCCAACCGGGGCTATCTGGTTGATCGCACTCGGGGTGTTGATACTCATTGCCAATCTCCTGCCCGACTGGAAACTGACCGCGCAGTGGTGGCCACCAGTCCTCTTCGCTGGACTGTCTGTCTGGTTGTTTACTCGTCGCCTGCATTCAGGAGCCAGGCTGGTGTGCATAATTCGCTGGCCAGTAATTTTGATGGTGCTCGCCGTCCTGCTGGTCCTGCACGCAGCCTACGTCCCGATAACGATCGGCCTCGCCGGCTCGATCCTGTTGATCACGTTTGGAGCGCTCCTGCTGCTTGAGCGCGCCGCAGGGGCCATCCCTGGAGTTGCACCTCCCTTCGAGCCAGGTCCTTATGCCGAGGCTCCATACACCGTCGCCCCAGCTGGCAACGTACCGGCCGCAGAGTCTCCCGCCCGCGCCGCGTGGGGAGCACCAGGCAGCGAAGGCGCCCCTCACCATCCAGAAGACACCAAGGGTGGGCAGTGAGATGAGTTCCTACCCGCCCCCGCCGCCACCGGGCCAATATCCGCCTGTGTACGATCGCAATGCGATGCGGGCGCAGCGACAAATGTTGCGCGCCCAGGCCAGAGCGCAACAGGCCCAGCAACGCGCAATGCGTTACCAGTTACGAGCTCAGCGCCGCAGTCTTCGTCGCGGATCCATTGTCGGGCCGCTGATCATTCTCGCCATCGGCGTGATCTTCCTGCTCGCTGAAACGGGCAGAATCTCGTGGGGACAGTCCCTGGAGTGGTACGGCCGATGGTGGCCAGCTGTGCTGATTGGTGCGGGCCTGCTTCTGCTTCTGGAATGGTTCATCGATCAACTGCGGGGAAACGAGCCTGGTCACGTCCGTGTCCTCGGCGGTGGTGTAATTTTCCTGCTGATTTTGCTGGTGTTCGCTGGCCTGGCATCGCGCACGGTGGAATATGGGCTAGCGTGGCGAGACCATACCTTCGGTTACGGATACCACAAGCTGGATTATCTCTTCGGCGATCGCCACGACGCAGATAGCTCAATCACTTCGCCGCTAGCCAAGGCGACACAGCTCGTCATCATCAACCCGCATGGAGACGTGACCGTCACGGGTTCGAGCAGCGATGGCCAGGTGCATGTAAATGTGCACACGCAAACCTATGCCTGGAAAGACTCTGACGTTGAGCGCAAGACAAAGGAGCTCCAACCAACGTTTTCGAACGATGGAGGGGTCCTAAAGCTCAACATCAACCCCGTTGACGGTGGAGAGGCAGACCTCACGATCACCGTTCCGCATTCTGCTCCGCTGACAGTGCAGGCGGATCATGGTGACGTAAACGTGAGCGAGATAGCAGCACCAGTAACAATCTCCGCCAACCATGGCGACGTCGACGTGAGTGGTATCGATAGCAGCGTTATGCTTCATATGAATGACGACGATGGTAGCGTTACGCTGCACAGCATTCATGGGGACACCTCGGTTGAGGGCCACAGCGGCGATATCGACATCTCGAATGTGACGGGCAACCTCACGCTGCAAGGCGATTTCTTTGGCTCAACGGACCTGGAGCACATCAATGGTCCAATTCACTTCACTACAACCAGGACGCAATTCAGCGCCGCACGATTAGACGATGAATTCAACGTCGATAACGACAGCCTCGATGCCAGCGAACTGCTCGGCCCGGTCGTGCTGAAGACCGAAAATAAAAACATCACCCTCGACCGCATTCAAGGGAGCGCGGATGTCACGAATCGGAATGGATCCGTGGAGCTGACCCATGCTCCGCCGCTCGACGCCATCTCCATACAAAATCAGCATGGATCCGTCGATGTCGGATTGCCGGGGGGTGTCGGATTCACACTGAACGCCCAGACCAGGAACGGGGACATGGAGAATGACTTCGGCCTGGCACCTGTTGCCGATAACGACGTACATACCCTGCAGGGACGGATCGCAGGGGGTGGGCCCACAGTCACCATTGCAACGACCGACGGAGATGTGACGGTACGGCGGAGTACGGTTGCACCCCTGCCACCTGTGCCTCCGGCCGCACCGCGGATCACATTGAAGCCCCCCTCACACAAAGCCTCTGCCCCTCCTCCCGCTCCCGCGGCGCCTTCTCCTCCTGCTCATGAGGATTGAAATTCCTTCCCTGGGCAATTTTTTCTCACCACGTGGGTTGCACTTCGGTGGATAACCAACTCGTTACGTCCTTGAGTCATTAGTCGCCTGTGCCGAACTGTGTCGGATTCTCGGTCGAGTTGTGAGCGACTCAGGTAGGTTTCGCGTTACGAATCGATCGGTATAGCCCGGTTTCGCGGCGCGCGATTTTAGAAAAATCGTTACAGGAAAGCATCGTGCAGCGACCGGGCAATCCCCTTTCTACCGAACGGCATCCTACTGCCTAAAAACCGGTGTGGATTGGCCACAGGATTGCTCTCATAAAATGCACATTGAGTTCTTAAAATCTTCGAAAAGGTAGTCGCCATCGTATTAACTTTAGCGGTAAGCTATCAACAAATTGTTCGCACGATTCGGAACCTGCACTCACGGTCGAGACAGAGTTCACGGCCGGGTATGTGCCTCTAAATTGCAAGGCTTGATTGTTTCGTTCTCCCGATGCCCGGATGCAGTGTGAGTATCACACCGAATCTGACGTTTGTATGCGGATACCGTCCCTCGCATGGCTCGCTGCCACTCAATTTTTCACTGAGCAAGTTTGAGGTATTCGGTAATGCGATCTGACGTCTCGAAAGAACAAGACGAACCCACCTCTGAGTCTCCGATCTCAGCCGTGAGCATCTTGTTCAATGGGAATCCTCTGGCGATCTGGATCTACGACGCCACCACCTTCCAGTTTCTAGATGCAAACGAGAGTGCGCTTGCTCAATATGGGTATACGCGCGCGGACTTTCTGCAACTCACACTGAGTGATGTTGTTCTCTCCAGCCAGCAGCCATCGCTGGAAGATGAGGACGGGGACCGCGGCCGGTCGCAGGCCAACGTGGTGCAGCGACACCTGCGCAGCGACGGCACACAGATCGATGTCGCGGTGCGATCAAATGACGTGTCTTACGGCGGCAAGCCGTGCAAGCTGGTAATCGCCGAAGACGTAACGGAACGGCGCCACGTGGATGCCGAGCTGATTCAGATGGCGCATCATGATGCGCTGACGGGGTTGCCCAACCGAATGCTGCTTTCGGATCGCATGGCACAGGCGCTCTCGACCGCCCAGAGGCTCAAGCACAAGACTGCGGTGATCTCGATTGACCTGGACCACTTCAAGAAGGTGAATGACTGGTACGGACATGCGATCGGTGACGCCTATCTGAAGCATGTTGCGGGGCTTCTCACCAGCCGGCTGCGGGGCATGGACACCGTGGCGCGCATGGGCGGAGATGAGTTTGCGATCGTGCTCGGAGAGATCAGCACGGTGGAGTCGGCCGGGCTGGTGGGGAAGATGCTGTTGCAGGCGTTGAACAAGCCGACGGTAATCGGTGGGTACACCATTCAGCCGCGCGGAAGCCTCGGCATTGCCATCTATCCGGAGCATGGCTCGGACATGGAGGAAGTTTGGCGCTGCGCGGATGCTGCCATGTACCGCGCGAAACGAGCCGGGGGCAATCGCTACATTGTGGCCGGGCCGGATGCCTCGAGTTCCGCGGACGACAGCGCGGCGCTGGACAAGCGTCTGCGCGAGATGCTGGAGATGGATAGACTGTTGCTGCACTATCAGCTGCAGTACTCGCCCAATGACGCCGTGCGTGGGATGGAGGCGCTGCTGAGCATGGCGGCAATGGGGCAGGAATACCTCAGCCCCGATCGAATCATTGCGCGGGCGGAAGATAACGGCATGATCTATCCTGTGGGCCGCTGCGTGGTGGAAGAGGTATGCCGGCAAATGGACGCGTGGAAGTCGATTTCGGCGTCGCCGCTGCGGGTTGCGGTAAACGTGTCGCCTTCGCAGTTGATGCGCAAGGAGTTCGCCTCAGAGGTTGCCGATTCCCTGACAAAGTGGAAGATTGATCCGTCCTGCCTGGAGATGGAGATTACCGAGCGGGCGATTCTGAACTTCGACGAGATCAGCACGGAGATGCATGAGCTTTCGGGGATGGGCGTCCGCTTTGCGGTGGATGACTTCGGCACTGGATATTCTTCGCTTCAGCATCTGCATCGGCTGCCGATCTCGACGGTAAAGATCGATCGCTCGTTCGTGCAGCGGCTAAATGATTCCTGCAGCAGCTATCCCATTGTGAAGGCGATTATTGCGGTGGGACACAGCATGAAGATGGAAGTGATTGCCGAGGGCGTGGAGCAGGAAGAACAGCGGGTGATTCTCGACCGGCTGGGATGCGACGGCATGCAGGGTTACCTGTTTGCGAAGCCTATGTCCCCCGAAGAGATTTCCAAGGCGCTGGTGACGGTACATCAGAACACCGATGCTGAGCACAAGATCTCTCCACCGTCGATCCGGCAGCCTGCCTTGCGGCAGGTACGGTCGATCAGCGCGTAAATCGGATCGCAAGCCCCCAACAGAGCAGAAGACAAACGACACGTCGTGCAGTACTCCAGAAACGGGCGCGCGCAGCGTGCAGTGCTTTGCGGAACAAAGCGTTGCACGCTGCGCGCGTACCCAGGATCAGGGCTGGTTAACTTGCTAATGCTGCGATGCCGGATTAGGTATGCAGGTAGGCAGCCGTGTAGAGCAGAAGGCTGGCCGCCATGCTTGCCACCACACCACAGACCATCAGGAACGGACCGTTGTCGGACACGAAGTTGATTAGGGGCTTCATAACAACCTTTCTTGGTTAGTTCCAGGTTTCAGCCTCTCGCGCTGCTCTCAAACGGTTGTGTCGAGAGCAGAGTCGATGCCAGCCGAATCCCAGGTACACCCCTACTAAGGCAACTCTGACGCCATTCCTGGATGCCCTAAAATGAGCCACTTGCGAGGCTTGAAGATTGGTCGTATGCAGAAGTTTGCGGGTTTCCTCGCCGAACCTACCACTTTGCCGACTGCGGGTGGATGTCGGCGAAACGCAGGCAAACGCGCGCTGGCCGCGTTGAAACGCTTTGCAGATTCTGCAAAACCTTCAGCGCGGCCAGCGTGGTTTCTTCGTAGTGCCTTGGGTTAGCCGAGGGTATGCAGCTCCTGGTCCGCGTCCTTCTGCGTCTGGGTATTGGGAGCAAGGCTGGATGCCTTCTTGAGATGAGTAATGGCTTCGGCTTTATCGCCGAGTTTGGCGTAGATCATCCCCAGGTGGTACTGGATGGCGGGATTGTTGGGATCGTCTTTCTCGACGGTCTCGAGGAGATCACGAGCTGACCCGTAGGTGCCTTTGTTGTAGTAAGCCCAGGCGAGGGTGTCAGCAGTGTTGGGCGAGTTGGGCATGCCGCGATGGGCAGTCTCGGCGAGCGACAACGCGACATCGATGTCCTGACCACGCTGCATCATCAGATAAGCGAGGTTATTTGCCGCAAGCGGCTGATCCGGTTGATTGGCGAGAGCCTTCTTGTAGGAATCCTCGGCGCCGTTGGGGTCGCCCTGGGCTTCCTGCAGCGTTCCGAGGATGGAGTACGCTCGCGCATCGGTGGGGTGCGTGTTGATCCAGGTCTTCCAGGTTGCGATCGCCGCCGGAATGTTTCCCTGCATAACCTGGGCACGGGTGAAATTGGTGAGAGCGTTGCCATCGGAAGGATTCAGCTGCATGGCCTTCTGAGCTGCGGCAAGAGCTTCCGGGCCATTCTTGGCGTTAAGCTGCAGCTCAGAGAGAATGTCATACATTGCGCTGTTGGAAGGAGACTTGGCGATCTGCTGTTGAACGACCGCGATGGCCTGCGGAAGCTGCTTTTCGTGCAGATAGTAGGCAACGAGGACGCGCAGAGCGCTGGCATCGTTGGGGTTCGTGGCGAGCGCCTGTTCGAGCAACTGCTTGCCCTGCGGCAGCTTGTTTTGCGAGAGCCGGAGGGCGCCGAGCTCCTGCATGGCTGCGGCGTTGTTGGGGGCTTTGGCAATGGCGGTCTGAAGATCGGCGGCGGCCTGGTCCGGCTGCTGCTGATGGATCTCAGCGATACCCTTCCAGAGATAGGCGTCCGAGGAGTTGGGATCGCGGGCCAGGGTGCTGGTCGCGACCTGCATGAGGAGGTTGTAGTCGCCAAGCTGATTGGCTACGCTGGCCAGCCCGCGGGCTGCATCCACGCTGTTGGGATCCTTGTTCGCAGCGGCCTGAAAGTTCTGCTCGGCATCACTCAGATCACCTTTGGCCAGTGCAGCCTGGGCAAGCCAGAGCTTGACAGGAACATTGTCTGGAGAGCTCTTCTCGGCCTTCTGCAACGCGATGTATGCGTCGTTGGCCTTACCCGCGTGCAGCAGAAGCATCCCGTTGAGGACAGCCACCTGCGGATCATTGCTGTTCGACTTCATGAGGTCGTCAGTGACCTTGGTAGCTTCGTCGAAGTTCTTCTGCTGGATGAGAATGTGCGCGTAGGTGACCTTGAGCGGAACGCTCTTGGGGTGCTTGGCTACGAGATTGGCATAGGCGGAAGCAGCCTGATCGACCTGGCCAGTGCGGGCATAGTAATCCCACAGGAGCGCGGCGCCCTGGTTGGTATCGGAGAGTAGCTCGGTACCCTGGAGGAGGGTCGCTTCGGCGGCTGCCTTATCTCCGATGCGGAGTTCTATCCCGACCAGGCCAAGACGGGCGCGGATGTTTTTGGGTTCGAGTTCGAGAGCCGTGGAAGCCTGTTGACGAGCGCCCTCCAGGTCACCCTTCTTCTGCAGCAAGTCGGCGAGGAAGAGATGCGCCATCGCGTTCTTGGGATCGAGAGAGATCGCCTTCTGCAGCTCCGCCTCGGAATTTGCCTGCTGGGCGGGATCTCCGCTTTCGATAATGGCGAGGGCCGCGTGGAAGTTGGAACGGTTTGGATCGATCGCCAGCGCTTTCTGGATCTGCATAAGAGCCTCGGCACGATCGCCCTGGGCCAGCGCAATGTTGGAGAGCAGAGCCAACGCGTCTGCGTTGTTGGGCTGCTGGGCAAGCACAGCATCAGCCTGGTCCTTGCTCCGGGGATACTGTTTGCCGGCGAGCAGGAGAGAGCCGAGATCGAGCCTGGCCTGGATGTTGTGCGGGTCGAGCGTAACCGTACGCTGGAGTTCCTGGTAGGCGCCCGCGAAAGCACCGAGCTTCATGTATGCCTTGGCAAGATCGTAATGGGCGGGGGCGTAGTTCTTATCAATCTTGATCGCGTTGGAGTACTGAATGATGGCTTCCTGCTGCTTGCCCTGGGCCGCATAGTTCTCGCCACTCTTGAGGTACTTCGCTTTCCTGACATTAGGATCGCGCGTGCAACCCAGGAGAAGACCTGCACTCATCGATAGGATCAACAGCGCTGAACACTGAATCGTTCCCTGACTCCGTAGCATTTTCATCGAACTTCCTTCCATTCTGTAAATCAAGCTTTGCCACCTTCGGTGATCATTAGGCGGTGTTCCTGGAGTAGTGCAATCCAACTACCACTCTGGTGAGTCCCGGAGTGTTGGTTAGTTGGGGATAAAGCGCGGCAGTGTGGGAACCAGGCGATTTGCAAACTTGATGACACGAGTCTGTGCCGACTCGAGAGACTCATTCGGCTCGAGCGGCGTGACCAGGCGGATGAGGGCACCGTCGGTGCGGTTATAACGGATGGCGTCGGCCATCATGTACGCCTTGGCGAGGTAGTCGTTGGCAATGCTTCGGCCATGGGCGAGGTACCAGTAAAGAACAACCTGCGTGCCGGTTCCATTGGCGATCACGTACTCGCCCACCGCGTAGTTCTTGACCTCGGGGTTCTGCAGGTAGATCTTCTTGGAAGAGACGAAGGACCAACCGGCTCCGGGCAGGCAGTTCTGCGGAGAGTGAATGGATTGGCCGGTGCGCTGGGTCGGAAAGTATCCGATGAACAGTGAGACAGGCGGTTCAACCAGACGGCCGGTGGGCGTGGATTTGGTATAGATGCGGTTGAGAAAGCGGCCATCGCCGAGGATATCCAGCGTGTCCTGACTGATGGGGACGTCCTGGCTGGACCAGGCATCGATCGTTTGGGGCAGGAGATTGAGCGGTTCGCTGGGCGGAACACGATCCACGCTGGCACGCAGGTGAAGCGTGGTAAAGGCACCCAACAACAAAAGCAAGACGACCCAGAAGCGAGGCGATTTCATATCGTTTTCCTGCGTGCGGGAACTCTCAAACGCATTAAGGTGTGAACGAAATACAGGCAGCAGAGGGAGATGATGAACATCACCCAGCCTGAAAACTCGTGGAAGAAGCCAACTGCCTTATCTGGATTCCAGTACTGAACGCAGAGACCCGTGCCAACGATGCGCGCGGCGTTGGCGAACACGGCGATGGGAATACTGGCGAGCGCCAGCACTACGCGGCGCCAGGTGACGTGTTCCAGGAAGTATCCATAGAAGATGGCGACCGCAAACAGGCTCATCAGCGAGCGAATCCCGCTGCAGGCCTCGGCCACCTCCAACTGCATGGAGGGAAGCTGAATAATGTTGCCATCGCGCAGGACCGGGACGCCGAAGAGTGGGAGCAGCGCGCTGGCCATCCGAGAGGCGAGCAGTTGCAGGGGGAAGGTGATCTGATTGAAGACCACCGCCGGAATGGGAATAGCGAGCAGCAGAACGAGTATCGCGAAACGCATCTCGCGCAGCATGGCCCGGCCGCAGAGAGTCCAGACAATCCCCGCAAGCAGCATGACGAGCGAAAGGCGGGAGAGAAAGAGCTCGGCCCCATAGACGCCCAGGAAAAGGACAAAGATCGCGGCAACGACAAGCCACACGCCGGACCATGTCTGACGGACTGGCGTGTCGCGCAGAACTTTGCGTTTGTCCCACAGAAGGTAGAATGCGAACGGGACGATCAGGAACCCGTGCGAGAAGTCGGGATTGGTGTACCAATCCGCCACCAGCTTGCCGACGACCTGGTAATAGATCGCCGTAACTACCAGCGCAAGAATGATATACGGCAACCATGGAACCCAGGACTGGGCCGCCTGCGACGGTGCCGGAGCGCGTTCGGTCTCGATGGTTGGAACGGCAATAGTGGCGGATTGAGTGTCCGGCATGCTGGGAAGGTATCCTTCTTAGATAAAGTCAAGCAATTCCGCTGCCACAGTGCACTCCACCACGGGTTTATCGGTCAATACAGACAGGGGCGAGCCACAAGAATTCGGCACGGGAAGGAGATGCGGATTCGAGTCGGCGCGAATCGTATCGCATAACCACGTTCTGTCGGCGCGTCATCGGGTTGGGGTGCAGACCGATCTTCATCACCTGCCCTAGGCCTCGGATTTTGATCTATCTGTTGCAAAAAATATAGTTACATCCCTGGCATGGAGGAGTCTCGGGGGTCGTTCCCGCAGCTAGGAATAGGTGGAACGGGTTCGATCCAAGGGAGTGTGGCTGATGTAACTCTGGTGATTGCCGCACGCAACGCGCGGTTTTTCGTCAGCTGCTTCGCGGGATCTTGACGGTCTTCGGAGCAACAATTTCTCCTTGAGAGAGCTCGATTCGGGCCGTAGAAACTGCGCGTGGCCAGCCGGCCTCGTCGCGGGTGGGGAGGATAAGGGAAAGGGAGAGGAAGTCTCCTTGCCAATGTGGAACTGATTTACCACTTTTAACGTCGTCGTGCATCACTTTGCGGTCGGCGTTGAAACCGGGTGCTGCGTCTTTCTTCGTTGATGCGTTCCGTTACGGAGCCAAGATACACAAAAAAAGCGACTTGCACGCGATGGCTGATTTTGGGCGAAAGAGTGCATGCAACTTTTTGCGTTTGGCCCACGCGGTGCTATGAGTATTTGCCTAAGGAGTTTCTCATGAGTGGTGTTGTGCAACAGAAAGGGAGAAGGAGCATGTTCGTTTCTTCCTTTGTTCTGATCTCGGGGATCATGCTGGTGCCGGCTGGGTTTGCCCAGACAACAGCACGGCCTGTCCTCACCCCGACGGCACCGCCGCCGGCGGCCGCCGCTTCTCCAGTGGAAGCGGCACCGGTAGATACAGACGCGTCACGGTACATCATCGGGCCGGATGATTCACTGCAAATTACGGTTTGGCAGGAGCCGAGCATTTCGGGAACCTTCCCGGTGCGTCCCGATGGAATGATCTCACTGGTGCTGGTGGGGGACATCCCGGCGGCTGGTTTAACGCCAATGCATTTGGCACACGATATCACTCTCAAGTTGAAAAAGTTCATCCAGGACCCGGTGGTTTCGGTCGTCGTTGCGGCAGTGAGGAGCCAACGCGTGTACCTGGTGGGGGAAGTGCTGAAACCCGGGCCGATCGAACTGACGGCCTCGATGACACCGTTGCAGGCGATTTCGGAGGCCGGTGGCCTCAGTCCTTATACCAACGGGAAGCATATCTATATATTGCGCGGGCCTCAGGGAAAGCAGATCAAGATTCCCTTTAACTACAAGCTCGCGCTTAAGGGCGACAACCGTCAGGACGTTCCTCTGCTGGCAGGGGACACGATCGTGGTTCCATGAGGATAACGATGAAGAGATACCTTGTGGCACCGGTTCTGTTGTTGGCATTGGGATGGCGGGCTGAGGCGCAGGCGCCGCCAGTGGCGACGCCTCCAACCTTCGGGTTCTTTCTTCCAACAGTGGAGGGGACATTGACCTACTCATTGAGCGCTTCCGAGTCGTTCCTCACGGGATACGACAACGGCGTCAACTATCTGACGGCCGTCAGCGGAAGTCTCGGCTATCTTTCTTCGAGTCCAAACAAGCCGTTCAGCCTGGTGTATTCGGGCGGCTATCTATATTCGACGGAACCAGGATATGCGTCGAGCTCGACCTTTCAGAACCTGGCGGCGTCACAGGTATGGACGACCAAGAACTGGAACTTCGTGATTGACGATGCGGTCAGTTACCTGCCGGAATCGCCGACAACCGGACTTTCGGGCATTCCTGGGGTGGGAGATATTGGCGTTGATCCAGTGCAGATTGGGGACCAGCCGACACAAAGCATCCTTACGAATTACGCAACGCGCGTGGGCAATGGACTCAATGGAGGCTTCACTCGCAAATTCGGCGCGAGCCTGTCGCTCAACGGCTCCGCTTCATGGCAGATCCTGCACTTTACAGGCAACGAAGGAATTGACTCCTCGATGGTAAGCGCAAACCTTGGGCCCACGTATCGCATCGATGCGCGCAGTTCGACAAGCGCCAACGTCGTCTATACGTATACGAACGACACGTATGCGGGGATTAGCTACCCTTTTGAAACGGAAGGGATCGACTTCCAATACCAACGCCAGTTGACGCGCTTCTTCAGCATGAACGTCATGGCTGGTCCGCAGAGAACGTTTGGAACGGGCGAATCAGCGCCGCTGCTTCCGTCACGAATCACGGTAGTAGCGAGTGCGGCCCTTACCTACGCCCGCAGAAGCACAAGCGCCAGCATCCTCTTCTCCCGCGCCACCAACGCAGGTTCCGGCGTCGTATTTGGAGCGCTCACGAATTCGATCGGAGGCACCGTTCGACGGCAGTTCAACCGCAACTGGCAGGGGGCGCTGACGGCCTCCTACTCGCAGAGCACGTCCTTGGCGAATATCCCTGGATTCATCGATGACTTCCACTCGACCTACGGCGGAGGCCAGGTATCACGGAGACTCAGTCGCTCGTTTTCCGCCTACTTCAGCTACACCGCAGTAACACAGACTAACACCAATATTGAAACCTTACAGCCGGCCTTTAGCGGCCTAAGCCAGACATTTTCGGTTGGAATTACCTATTCCCCTGGCGCACAACATCTCGGGCACTTCTAAGGAAATCGCATGCTTGGTCATCGTCCGCTCGTTATTGAAGACTACTTCGCCATCCTGAAGCGCCGCGGCTGGATGATCATCATCCCTGCGCTGCTGGTGCCGATCATCGCAGTCGCGATCTCGTACAGGCTCACGCCCGTCTATACCTCGAAGACGCTGGTGCTGATTCAGCCCCAGACAGTGCCCGACACCTACGTGAAGCCGATTATCACGGAGGACCTGGATAGCCGGCTGGCATCGATGAAGGAGCAAATCCTGAGCCGTTCGCGACTCGAGCCCATCATCGAGCGGTTCAATCTTGGCAAGCCCGGAATGGATATGGACGACAGGGTCGCCCAGACGGCCAAGGACATTGGGATCATTCCGATTCATTCCGAGATCGCGGGAGCGGGCGGGTTGCCGGGATTCTTCATCTCCTTTACGGCTTCGGATCCGCACACAGCGCAGCTGGTCTGCCGCGAGATTACCTCGCAGTTTGTGAGTGCGAGCTTGCAGGCAAGCCAGCAATCAGCTGAAGGAACGACCGCGTTCCTGAAAGGCCAGTTGGAGCAGGCGAAGGCGAACCTGGACGCGCAGGATCAAAAGCTGGCCGAGTTCCAGCGGCAGTACATGGGAACGCTGCCCGAGCAGCAGGCTCCGAACATGGAGATGCTCAACACACTGACCACACAACTGGACGCGACAACGCAATCGCTGACGCGCATGGAGAATGACAAGTCGCTGGAAGAGGCGCTGCTGGCGCAAGAATCGCGTCAGACGCAGGTCGTGCCGGGGCAGAAGTCGAGTCCCCAGGCGGACGCCCTTGAACTGCAGAAGCTTGAGGCACAGGAAGATGACCTGAAAGCGCGCTATACGCCGGACTATCCGGATGTGATCGCGGTGCAGCGGCAGATCAGCGATTTGAAGAAACAGATGGCTGCAGCCCCTGCACCTACACCGGCAGCCGCAGCGGCTGCGCCGCATTACGACTCACCAGGCACGATGCAACTTCGGGCGCAGATCACGGCACTGGGACAGGCGATCGCTCAAAAGAAGCAGCAGCAATCGGAACTGCAATCGCAGATACGGACGTATCAGGATCGCATTCAATCCACGCCGCTGGTTGAGGCGAAGATGAAGGACCTGACGCGTGATCACCAAACAGCCCAGGATTTCTATGACAGCCTGCTCAGCAAGATGAACAACTCACAGATGGCAACCGACCTGGAACGCCGCCAGGAGGGCGAGAATTTCAAGATCATGGACGATGCAAACCTTCCGGATGCGCCGACATTCCCGAAACGCGGGGTGTTCGCGGCTGGCGGATTCGTGCTCGGTCTCGGATTCGGCGTGCTGCTGATAGCGTTCCTCGAATACAAGGACAAATCGTTGCGGACTGAGCGCGATATTTGGGCCTTCACCAAGCTGCCGACGCTGGCCACCATTGCGTTGATTCATGAGACCAAGGGCAAAGCCAAGAGTTCGATCGGCGGGCTGCTCAAGAAGGACACTGATTCTGCCACAAACAAATCGCTTGCGAATGTTGGTAGCTAACCATGTATAGAAAGTTTTTCAACCTGCAAACCAGTCCATTCGGCACGAGTCCTGACCCTCGTTTTCTGTACATGATGCCGCACACGCGAGAAGCCCTCGCGGGGCTGGAGTATGGCATCTCGGAGCGTAAAGGATTCACCGTGCTCACCGGAGAAGTGGGGACAGGAAAAACGACGCTGTTGCGGAGCGCACTTGGATCGTTGGGGCAGCGGCGCGTCTCGACGTCGTTCGTCTTCAATCCCCTGCTCGATCCGCTTGATTTCCTGGAATTCGTCCTGACGGATTTCGGGCTTACACCGAATTCGCGCACCAAGTCAGGCATGTTGCTGCAACTCAATCGCTGGCTGATCGAGCGGTTTCGGATGCAGGAGACGTGCGTCGTCGTGGTTGACGAGGCGCAGAATCTTTCCTGGGAGCTGCTGGAAGAGATTCGCCTTCTGACGAACCTCGAATCCTCATCCGAGAAGCTGTTGCAGATCGTGCTGTCGGGCCAGCCGGAGCTGGAGGAGAAGCTGCGGCATCCCAGCGTGCGGCAACTTCGGCAGCGCATTTTCCTGTGGTGTCGCACGCAGCCGCTGACCGCCGAGCAGACCGGCGAATACATAGCGGAGCGTTTGCGCATCGCCGGCACCACGGAGACGATCTTTTCGCCAGAGGCAGTCCAGCTGATCTTCACCTACAGCCGCGGAATTCCACGCACCATCAACTTGATCTGTGAGCACTCGCTGATTCTCGGTTATGTTGAGCAAATCCACCTGATCCCGGCCCCGCTGATCGCTCACGTAGCCGCGGATCTGGAACTGGACCTGCAATCCTTTTTGATGACTCCTTCGCAGGCGGGGGATGGGTTGCACAGCCCACTTCGTCCGATGGAGACAGGAAAATTTATGAACTCCTTTAATAGAGAACCGGGGGGCGGCCGATGAGCCACATCTACGAAGCGCTACAACGAGCAGAGGCAGAGCGTAAGTCTGGCGCACAGGCTGTTGCGACAGTTGAGGAGCCGGAACATCAAAGCCTGGTGTTCGCGGCAGCGATGCCGCCAGTGGCAGCAGCGGTTGCGCAGCCGCCTGAGGTAGTGACGCCCGCACCAACAGAGCCGCAGGTAACAGTCGACCCATCGTTCCTGAACGGCGTGCGGCGCAGACCGTGGAACCCCTCGTTTGAGCGACTGCCCGCGTTAGAACGCGGCGGCGTAGGCGTCGAGCAGTTTCGCAGCCTCCGGTCGCGGATCCAGGAGTTTCGCGATCTTCGCAGCCTGAAGACGGTCTTGATCAGCAGTGGTCTGCCGCAAGAGGGCAAGAGCTTTATCGCGGTCAACTTGGCGATTAACCTTGCGCGCCACAAGAGCAGCAAGGTGTTGCTGGTCGACGGGGACATGCGATGCTCGAGTCTGCATCATTATCTGGGAAGCGAATTTCACCCTGGGTTGTCGGATTATCTATCGGGAAAGGCGAGCCTGCAGGAGGTTATGCAATTTCCAGAAGAGGCGAAGGACCGCGACCCTTCCATGACCGCGGTCTTGAACAACATTGCATTGATTCCGGGCGGCGATGGTGGAGACCAGGCGGCCGATCTTTCGGCGAGCAAGCGGTTCGATGAGTTGATGACGACCGTGGCGCCGTACTTCGACTGGATCGTTGTCGACTCACCTCCGGTGTTGCTGGTTTCCGATGCCGTCAACCTCGCCCGATCGTGCGATGCTGTGCTGTTGGTAGCACGCTCCGGTGTAACCACGTTCCCTGTAGCCCAACGCGCACAGCAGGAGCTGAAGGCATCGAATGTTATCGGATTTGTACTGAATGCTGTCGACAAGCCACCCCTGAGCGGGAGCTACTACTACCGCTACGAGAGCAAGAAAGAGTAAGGCAGGCCACGGTGCACGCATGATAAAGCTGCTGAATGTTTATTACCCGACGCGGACGGTCGTTCTGATTCTGTGCGAAGCCTTCATTGTGTGCGGCTCATTCGTACTGGCATCGGCGATCGTACTGGGTGGAGACACGTTCAATGTGCTGGGGCATGACCACGGGATCATGAAGATTGCGATCCTGACGGTGTGCACCATTTTGTGCGCGTACTACTTCGACCTTTATGAGCCGCAGCACGTCTCGGCACGCTGGGAGATCTACTTCCGGCTCCTGCTCGTGATGGGGTGCATGGCGTTTGCGCTGTCGGCTATCGTGTATGTATTTCCGCAAGCTGCGATTGCGCGCTTTGTATTTTTGCTTGGTTTGATCCTGGTGGTGGCCGGCCTGATTGCGTGGCGCAGCGCATTCGAATGGATCAGTGGGCACGCGGTGTTTCAGGAGCGAGTGTACGTGCTGGGCGAAGGAGAGCGTGCGAGCGCCATCATCGGGACGATCCGCGAACACCGCGAGGCCGGCATGGTAGTGGTAGGGTGGGACGCTCCCGCGGCGAGCAAGGCGGGACGCAAAGAGACGTTTGCATCGGCTGTTGAGCAGATGGCTTCGGAGACATCAATCGATCGAATCGTGATCGCGCTGGATGAACGCCGCGGGGAGTTGCCAGTCGACGGGCTGTTGGCCATGCGCTTTCGTGGAGTGACAATTGAAGAGGTGGGCAGCGTGCTCGAGCGGCTAACGGGCAAGCTGCAATTGGATGGGCTGCGACCGAGCGACCTCCTGTTTTGCGAGGGCTTTCGGATGAAGCCGTCGCAACAGTTCTTGCTGAGGATTGCGTCGACGGTGGTGGCCGCGATCGGCTTGATTCTCTTTTTGCCTCTGTTTCCGTTCGTAGTATTGCTGGTACGGCTTTCTTCGCCAGGTCCTGTTTTCTTTCGGCAGGAGCGGGTTGGCTTGAACGGCAAGATATTCATCGTCTATAAGTTTCGGACGATGGTGGTGAACGCTGAGTCCGAAGGTGCGCAATGGGCCCAGAAGAACGATCCGCGTGTGACCCGGGTGGGACAATTCATGCGCAAGACGCGGCTGGACGAAGTGCCTCAGCTGTGGAATGTGCTGCGGGGCGATATGAGCTTTGTGGGACCTCGGCCTGAGCGTCCTGAGTTCGTGTCATGGCTGGCACAGGAGTTGCCCTTCTATGAGGTACGGAATATGATCCGCCCAGGCCTTACGGGATGGGCGCAGATTCGTTATGGTTATGGAGCGACCCTGGAACAGAGTCGCGAGAAGCTTGCGTATGACTTGTACTACGTGAAGCATCAGACGCTGGGCCTCGATCTGCTGATCATGTTCGAGACCATCAAGACGATCCTTCGCCGTCGCGGAGCACAGTAGCAGTCCCAGGCGAATCGCTTCCCTCACGGCCCCCACGGCTGCGTTGGCACCCTATCACTAATCACTCGAGAGGTCAGGCAGACAGACGAGCGCACGCACGATGCGCTCGCTCTGGAGCCGAGAGCCTGGCTATTGGCGCCGCTAAAGCACGCAGCGAGCAGGCTGAAGAGATAGGTCTTGCCGGCTGAATGCCGAAAGAAATGCGCCACGGATCTCGGCGGGGATTCCGGACCCCAGCCCGATCAGCCCGGAGGGCTGCACGCTCGATGCCTCGCTGCTGTCGCGACTCGATGGCGAGTATGCTTGCGAAGAGCCGAGGCCGGTGCAGATGTATGCCGGCGCAATACGTGCGGATCCGCGTCTGGTCCGTGCATCCTGGAGGTATGGATCAAACCTGCCCCACACGGCCATAAGCGGAGGCGATACGGAAAGGCTTCGGTGCGGAGCAACGCATGGAGTTAGCGGCGCCATGGATGCACCATTGGACTCCAGCGCGGCCAGTCGATTAGGGGGAACGATCGTGGGGAACACCCAACATGAGAAGAGCCACCTCGCAGGAGGTGGCTCTAATAACTTGAGCAATAGTTCTCGATCGGCTATAGCTCATCGCTCTCACAATGCAACAGCCGCGTTTTACTCAACCCACAATCTTCCTCATCTGGACGAGGCTATCAAGATCGGATAAGTGCACCCTTATCAGGTTAGTGCAGGAAGCCCCATCGAGGCGCCTGCATCAGCCTGGGAGACGACCGGTTAGACCAGCTTTGAAACAAATTTACGACGTGCGATACCAGCAGCGCTAAGCAGGCCGGTACCGAGCAGAAGGAGGCTGGTCGGCTCAGGCGTTACACTTGCCGTAGTCTCAACGTTGAAACCGCCGGTGTCCGAGCCAGTGATGGTGATAGCACCGGATTGATCGACTCCGTTGATGTCGAAATAGCCCGTGCCCAGGATGGTCAGGTCATCGTTGCCGTCGATCGACCAGGTACCCGACGTCAAAACATAATCCAACGCTCCGCCGTCAGCCTGGAAGATTGCGGCACCGTTGGTGTAGGTGTTGATGTTGCCGTTGCTCAAGAAGTTGATACCGTCGAGCGTTGCGGTCTCGCCCGGCAAAAAGCTGGAGAGGTCACCGCCTGAGTTTTGGATAAATGCGTTGACGGTTGTGCCTTGGGGATTGTAGTCAAGTCCGCTGGTCGAATACGAAATCGATACTCCCGGATTGGGCGAAATCGCCACGTATCCAAGACTGTCTGCATAGGCAAAAGATGTAGACACAGCGAACGCTGCGCCCAAAACGAGCAACTTTGAAAAGATCCTCATACTTCCTCCTGGAAAATTTACCGCTGTCGCGGCCGAGCTGAGAGCATTGCGGCATGCTGCAAGGAACTATCTCCTCGGAAGGGACGGCCGTGTGCATCCCGTCCATGCCAATAAACTAGATCCCTTACGAACATGATTAGAGCATCTGGATAGCCAAATATTAGACTTTTATAATCAAGTGCTTAGCTCATCCAAGTGCGGCCATTGCGCAACGATTTGCATAGGCGTTGCCCTACATCTTTCCTCCTAGGAGGCATGCTTTCCAGAGCTGGGGCGTTCTCCCGCCGCTTGTCCAAAGGCCGAACTCGAACGGCCGTAAGCGGGCCCTGGGGCTCCCTTTCGTCCCTTCGGGCGCGCCGGTTGAATTCCCGGACAAAAAGTAACAGGAAGCCTCCGAAGGGGCTTCCTGATGTATTCGTTACCATGCGCCATGGATTAGGCGGCAAACCGTCTGCGCACAACTCCACATGCTCCTAGGAGTCCCGTACCGAGCAGGAAGAGACTGCTGGGCTCAGGGGTAGGTGTTGGGGTAAGGCGGGCGCTGAAGTCAATGCCCGAGGGATCGCTGCCGGCTGCGCCGGATACGTTCCCTGCCTGCTCAACGATGAACTCAAGAGTGCTGCTCGAGTTCAGATAGACGTCCGACAGGATCGCCGTAGCCTCCGTGGAGGTGAGGCAGCCGGGGGCGTACTGTGCGCAGAGAGCATCATTGCCCAGGGCGCCGAACGGAACAATGATATTCCCGTTGAGCAGAACTTCCACGGTATCGTCCGCCAACACGCTGAGTGTCCCGCTATAGGTACCGGCTGTGACGTCGTCCAGGGTGGTGGTGAACTGATAGTAACCGTAGCCCGGGTTGGAAGAGCCACCAGGACCCGCCGAGGACGCCTCGCCAACCCACGTTGAGCCGGAAAGAGGTCCCGCCCAGACGCCGCCCGGCTGAAGGGTGTAGGTTGGGCTGGAGATTGGGGTGCCGAAAACGGGGGAACCCGTGGGCCATCCAGCCGTGGCATCGACTCCGGTAAGCGTCAGGGAAGAGTTCGCATTTCCCATACTGGAGCTGCCAGTCGCATAGCTGCCGAGCGTGATGGAAGATGCATAGGCCAGGGTTGTAGACGCGGCGAGTACCGCGCCGAGGATGGTGAACTTACCGAGAAATTTCATTTGAATCTCCTGAGGTAACCGCTGAAAAGCGGCCAAAGCTGGCAAAACGGAACAGCATACAAGCCTGCCTGCACGTCAGCACAAACAAGCAAATCTTGGAAACCAATTGCCGCTAAAGGGACGACCTCTCCGCGGTTAAATCTCCGTGACGATGCCTTAACATAAGCACGTTTGGTGCCAAACTTTTTCTTTTTGAATCAACGGGTTGCAATTAACCGAATGGAAAGCACCGCAAAGTTTTGCATACGTCGGTGGCCATTTTGCATGCGTATCCTCATTTTGCAATCCGCGCGGGCTGCGGCCTGAGGTTTAGAGCGAATCTCCGCTGAATCGTGGCGCCGCATGATTGACGGTGATCGATCTGGGAAGACCAGATGTTTGACGAGGATGGGTACATCCCAACAGTTCGCACCGCGCGGGAATCTCAGCGAGACAGGATTCATTGCATGGCAGCATCTTGGAATGAAACGGTCCGGCGCTGTCTCTTTGAGTTCTCCATTCATCGCGTTCTCCGTTAGTAATGTGGCGAGTGTGAATACCGAATCACGCGTCCGGGTGAAGTGCAATAATTGTCCACATGATGAAAAACGAAACGCTTGCCCTGCCTGAGATAGCTCAGGATCGCATGGTGCGGCTACGGGCTCATACGGCAAAGGTTGGAGTCATTGGTCTCGGATATGTAGGTCTACCGCTCTCGCTCCTGCTTTCGGGTGCAGGCTTCCAGGTGACGGGCTTTGATATCGACCAGAAGAAGGTTGTGGATCTCGAGGCGGGTCGCTCGTACATCTTCAAGATCCCGCCGGAAGAGATTCAGGCGGCCCGCGGGCAAGGCTTTCGCGCCACTACCGATTTCTCGAATATCTCGGGACAGGACGTTGTGATCATGTGCGTCCCGACGCCGCTGACGGAACATCGCGAACCCGATTTGAGCTTTATTGAGAACACGGCAAAGTCAGTAGCGCCGTGGGTTCGCGAGGGGCAGCTCATCGTATTGGAGAGCAGTACCTATCCGGGAACAACTGAGGATCTGCTGATTCCGATTCTCGAAGACCGGAATACGCGAGGACTGAAGGTGCAGGAACGAGGTCCGGCATCGCAACATGGCGTGTTTTACGTGGCTTTCTCACCGGAGCGCGAAGACCCGGGCAACACAACGGTCGCTCGACATGACATTCCTAAGGTCGTCGGCGGACACGACGCGATTGCCACCGAGTTGGCGGCGACGCTGTACGAGGGGATCTTCACCAGGTCGGTTCGCGTGACGTCGACGAAGACAGCGGAGATGACCAAGCTGCTGGAGAACATCTATCGTTGCGTCAATATTGCGCTCGTCAACGAACTGAAGATTCTCTCGCTCCGCATGGGCGTGGACATCTGGGAGGTAATTGACGCTGCTTCAACCAAGCCGTTTGGCTTCCATCCGTTTTATCCCGGGCCAGGCCTGGGTGGACACTGCATTCCGATCGATCCTTTTTATCTTAGTTGGAAGGCGAAGGAATATGACTTCAACACGCGATTTATTGAGCTCGCCGGTGAAGTGAACGGAGCCATGCCTGAGTTTGTCGTTCAGACGGTCGGCAAGGCGCTTAATCAGCGCAAGAAAGCCCTGAACGGGTCAAAGATTCTCATGTTGGGAATGGCCTACAAGAAGGACATTGATGATTTGCGCGAGAGTCCGTCGCTGACCATCATCGAACTGCTGCGCCATGAGGGCGTGGAGGTGTTATACAACGACCCATACTTCCCCTCGGTCGGAAGAGGCAGGCACTACAACCTGAACATGACCTGCACGCCGCTCGAGAATTTAGAGCAATATGATTGTGTCCTCATCATCACGGATCACTCCGACTATGACTACCCCGAGATCGTCAAAAACTCTCAACTGGTGGTGGACTCTCGCAATGCGACGAAGGGAATTATTTCCGAAAAGATTGTCCGCTGCTAGTGAAGATGAGGCGTTCACAAAGAGAAGGGCTGCCACTGGCAGCCCTTCTTGTTTTCTCCATACTTGGAAACCCCGTTCGAGGTGGCGCGTTACGCCGTTGCTCTGGTTTTCTTGCGATAGATCAAAGCGGATAGGAGACCGAGCGCGGTTGTCATCAGCAACACGCTTGCTGGCTCTGGCGTCGGATTTATGGGTGGTGGGGCTTCACCGGAGAAGATCGTCGGTGGGCCCGGATAATAGACGGGCGGATAGATTGGATCTGCGATGGGCGGCTGCTCTGGGTTATCCGGCGGCACCAGATTGCTCACAACAACAGTCGGTTGAGACGGAGCAGAAAAGGTATCCATCATAGAAGGAAGCACTGGCGGAAGCGCTACCGGCTGCAGATCATCCGACATCGCAGCATCGTCCATGGGGACCTGGCAGACAAAGTCGATCTTGTCCATGGATTCCTTCCTGGTTGGATGATAGTGCGGATGGGCCTTATTCCATGCCGCCCAGCGCGCAAGTGTCTCCGGACTTACTTTGTGGTGCAGATGCTTGGCGAGTTGGTCCTTATACGCACGAAAGAGATGCTGGCAGTCCGTTGAGGCGTGGACGCCTACCGTACCAACTCCTACGCTTGCAATGACCAGCATGATGAAGAGCAATATCCGAAATTTGAGTTTCATCTGTGGTCCCTTGTTGAAGCTCACTGCCTAATCCTGAAAATTTTGTTCTAAAGCCCTAACTCTTTGCTGTCAGATATGGGTTGGCACACTCAGCTTGCGCCGCAAGGTATCATCCATGCTGGCCTTGGCTGGACCGTGCTTTTGAGACGACGGCATAAGAAGTACAGGCGCGCTCTCTTCGCTTAGCTTGTAGAGCAGCGATCGATAGCTGATATGAAGCCATTTTGCCGTCTTTTGACGATTCCAACTGTTGGCCTGGAGAGCCTTCAAAATAATGTGCCTCTCCAGATCGAGGGTCGCCTTTTTTGTAATATGTCGTAGCGAGACAGGCTCACTTAAATCGATGTCCGCCATAATCCTGTCGGCGGTATGCTGCTGCGGCAGTAGCTCGTCGGCAAGGATATCTTCATTGCCGATGAGAACGTAGCTGCGGATAATGTTTTCCAACTGACGGATATTTCCCGGCCACTCATAGCGCTGCATCAGTTCAATTGCATTGCGAGAGAGCGGCTTCGGAGAGAGGCTGAAGGTCCGGGCGTGTTGATCGAGGAAGTAGTCCACCAGCTGCGGAATATCTTCTTTCCGTGCGCGCAACGGCGGAAGATTGATGGTCACAGCATTGATTCGATAGAGGAAATCGAGCCGAAAGGTTCCATCTTCCACCTGGGCGCGAAGATCCTGGTTCGCAACCGAGACCAGGCGCGTCTCGATCGTCAGCGTGGTGTGCCCACCCACGCGGACGAAGGTGCCGTCCTGCAGTACCTGCAGGAGCTTGGATTGAACCATCAGATCAAGACTGCCGACCTCGTCCAGAAACAGAGTGCCCATGTGGGCTTGCTCTACGCGGCCCCGCTTGGTCGAGTGAGCGCCGGTAAATGCACCCTTTTCATAGCCGAATAATTCCGTCTCCAGCAGGGTCTGCGGGATCGAGGGACAACTCACCTTGACCAGCGAATCTTTCGAGCGCCGCGAAAACGCATGCAAAAGACGCGCGCAGATTTCCTTGCCGGTACCCGTTTCTCCCTGCAGCAGCACGGGCACGTCTGTGGTAGCAACGCGTTCCAACTTCTGTCGGATTGCCTGCATGGAGGGCGTACGCCCAAAGACGACGTCTAAAGGAGGGAGATCCAGGAAAGCGGCCGAGTTCACGAAATGGTCCAAGGGATGTCCTACCAGAGAGCTTGATTTAGCAAACCTAGCTGGGAGGTAGCACGTTAGAGGCCATACGAATGAGCAGCACAACTTCATGCAAAAGACTGTGTTTGAAAGCTCATGTGGCTATCGTTGCATCCCGGAGCGATGCAAATCCCCTTTGTTTACCGAGTAATTAACACTACCAATGTGGAACTTTTTTTCCCTTTTTGACTGCAAAGTTCTTCCTTTTGTGTCGGGGTTCGGCTAGACTGAATCCACCTTGAGGCGCCTGAGAACCGAGTGGATTTACGTCCCCGCGGCCCAATCTTGGCCCCCAGATGCGAACAGCTGATGAACGTCATCCGCACGCAGCCGCAGCCGGAGTCTTTTGATGTCTACCGCATTGCCTTTTGGTGTTCCCAAACTCGCGCAAACACCAAAGCCTCGACTGTTTGTCCTGGATACGAACCTCGCTGTTCTCGAGTATCTTCGGGCAGTATTGAGCAATCAATATAGCCTGAGCCTTTTTTCGGACGAGACGGCCCTGTTGCACCAGTGTTCCAATGGCCCTGAGCCGCACCTTGTCTTGCTGGCATGGGAGAGCATCGAACAGTCCCTGCCGATTTTGTCGCACGTGCGTGCCTCCATCCCCGATGTGCCCATCATCATCCTTTCGACCTCAGCTGAGGTGAAAAACCTGGAAATAGTGACTCGGATAGGCTCCCGGGGCGTTGTACTCAAGCCATTTGTGGACGGAAACCTCGAAATTGCGATCGAGGAGCACTTGGCGTGCGTGGACCGCGCCACGTCCGCTGAACCCCAGGAGATTCGGCTGGACGATAGTCATTCGTTTGTGTGGTCGAACAAGCGGATGCGTGAGTTGCAGGCCCAGGCGGCCCTGGTGGCGAAATCGGATATTCCAGTACTGATCATGGGGGAAAGTGGGACGGGTAAAGAGATCCTGGCCATGTATACCCACAAGATGTCGCTCCGCAGCGAACGCATGTTCCTAAAGGTCAATTGCGCCGCCATGCCGGCGGATCTGCTTGAAAGCGAACTGTTTGGCTACGAACAGGGCGCATTTACGGGCGCCATCAAGGCGAAGCCGGGCAAATTTGAGATCTGCAGTGGTGGAACTATTTTTCTCGATGAGATCGGCGAGATGCCGGCTATTCTCCAGGCCAAGCTGCTCCAGGTGCTACAGGACGGAACCTTTTCCCGGCTGGGAAGCCGGGCGCCAATGAAGGTGGATGTTCGCGTCATTGCCGCCACCAACATCAATATGAAGGCGGCCATCGCACAAAAGAGCTTCCGGGAAGATCTTTACTACCGGCTGAACGGTTTTTCCCTCATGATCCCGCCGCTTCGTGACCGCCGCGACGAGATTTCCATTCTGGCGCAGCACTTTGTCCGCAAGGGCGCTGCCAAGTATGGGAGCAAGCCGCTGACGCTCTCGCACAACCTGCTGGACGCTCTGACCCGCTATTCCTGGCCGGGCAACAGCCGGGAACTCGAGCACGTCATCAATCGATTCCTGATTTTAGGCGATGAGATGGCGATCCTGGCGGACCTGAGCCCCTTCTCGAACCTGCATGCAGAGCCGAATTCGTCCCAGGATCAGGTGAAGGGCGCAGGGTTGAAGCAGCTTGTGCGCAGTCTGAAAGGGGACGCTGAGGCAGCGGCGATCGAACGGATTCTGGAGGCAAATGGATGGAACCGGAAAGCAGCAGCAAACGAACTGCAGATCAGTTACAAGGCGTTGCTGTACAAGATCAAGCAGTACGACCTCGCACCCAGACGGCGAGCTTGAATCACTTTCCACCCCAGGAGGCTTCGGACGATCCTTACATGATCGTGATCCGTGGCGAAGATTACACGATCAAAGGATTCGCCGACCGCAGTCAATGGCCCTCCGATATGGATGATATCCATGCGCGAGGTCTGGCTTCGATTCGCCTGAAACACTTTCAGTCTGGCGTGGTGGAAGATGTTGCGCTCGACAATGTGAAGGCCGTCTTTTTTGTGAAGGACTTTTCCGGCCAGACGAGTCATGTGGATCTACTTTTCCATGACCGGCTCCCGCCGATGGAGTGCCTCTGGATTCGCATTCGCTTTGACGATGGCGAGACGGTGGAAGGCATCATTCACAACGCGCTCGACTATATTGTCGGACCGGGTTTTTTCATGGCGCCGGCGGACCCCATCGGGAACAATTGGCTGATTTACGTGTCAAAGAGCAAGCTCACGGGGTTCGAAATCCTCGGACTTCGCCCACGCGTCAAGAGCCTGCATCGCTCCAAGAGCGCATAACCCGCCCGAACTCCCACCGTTGGCTACTTGGAAGCCTGCGATAGATACCAGGCGACCGTCTTCTCTAAACCTTCAAAGAAATTGTCCTTCGGCTGATATCCCAACTCGTTGCGGGCACGATCGATGCTCGCAAGCGAATGCCGGATATCGCCTTCACGCGGCGGGCCATAGATCGGCCTCTCTGAAAATCCCAGTATCTTCGCGATTCCAGCATAGACGTCGTTGAGGGTCTGGCTCTTACCCGTGCCGATATTGAAGACTCTGCCCGTCGCAACCTCGTCTGGCGCAACGCAGGCCAATAGATTAGCGCTGACAGCGTTATCGACATAGGTGAAATCCCGGCTCGTCGATCCGTCACCGAAGATGGTGGGAGTTTCACCAGCCATCATTTTGTATATGAACTGCGCAATGACTCCGGAATAAGGCGAGTCAGCGGCCTGGCGCGGACCAAAGATATTAAAGTAGCGAGTGCAAACGCCCTGCAAACCATAAACACGATAGAAGGCCTGGATGTAATACTCGCAAGTAAGCTTTTGCACCGCATAGGGAGATAAT
Organism: uncultured Acidobacteriaceae bacterium; assembly: GCA_963737325.1. Classification (GTDB taxonomy): domain Bacteria; phylum Acidobacteriota; class Terriglobia; order Terriglobales; family Acidobacteriaceae; genus Granulicella. The sequence goes on along the minus strand of CAVTSJ010000026.1, from coordinate 546,491 downwards.
GGCATCGGCAACATCTCTTCGTGCTTAGGCTGTGTAGGCTGATCGCCGTAGGCAGAGGACGAGGCAGCATAAACTATCCGGCGCACACCAGCATCTCTGGCAGCCAGCAGAAGATTAAGGGTGCCATTGATATTGGATTCGTGCGAGGTGAGAGGATCCTTGACCGAGCGTGGAACCGACGCAAGCGCTCCCTGGTGAAGGATATAGTCCTTGTTTTTGCAGGCATCGCGCACGCCTTCCTTATCCTGAAGATCCATCTTCTGGAAATCAATGGAAGAACGAATATCGGATAAATTCTCAAGATTTCCTGTGGACAGGTTATCGAAGCCGCTCACGTCATGCCCTTGCATGACGAGCTCGTGGGCTAAAGATGATCCAATAAATCCAGCAATTCCCGTGATGAGATAGCGTGCCATGAGTTCCTCGCCCATTGATTATAGGACCCTGCGAAGGATTGTCAGATAAGACAAAGCGAGAATCGAGCGGACGAATCGAGAAAGCAAAAAGCGAATCGCATAAAGCAGAAAACAAAGCGCGTTAAAGCGAAAAGCCCACCGCAAGGGTGGGCTTTTCTTGAATTATGCCGGCGATCACCTAATCTCCCACACACTTACGCGTGCAGTACCATCGGCCCAACGAGGCTTAACTTCCGTGTTCGGGATGGGAACGGGTGGAACCCTCGTAGTAAACTCACCGGCAAATTGTCGAACGTGCGCCACAGCGCGATCGTTCACAACTGAATAGATTGGGCAGACTATATACCAAATATTTCTTGCGTATTAGTTATTGTCTGAAAGCCGTAAATGGCGATCATTTTATAACTACAAAGCTTGTATTGAATGACTCTAGAACAATGACAAAACATTGCGCAGAGTAAATTCTATGGACAAGCCGAACGGGCGATTAGTACTGGTAAGCTACACGCATTACTGCGCTTCAACCTCCAGCCTATCAACCAGGTGGTCTTCCTGGGCCCTTCATTTCCCTTACGGGTTGGGAGATCTCATCTTAGAGCGTGCTTCCCGCTTATATGCATTCAGCGGTTATCACAACCGAACTTCGCTACCCAGCCGTGCCATTGGCATGACAACTGGAACACAAGAGGTTCGTCCATCCCGGTCCTCTCGTACTAAGGACAGCCCTCTTCAAATCTCCTACGCCCACAGCAGATAGAGACCGAACTGTCTCGCGACGTTCTGAACCCAGCTCACGTACCGCTTTAATAGGCGAACAGCCTAACCCTTGGAACCTTCTACAGCTCCAGGATGCGATGAGCCGACATCGAGGTGCCAAACCATTGCGTCGATATGAACTCTTGGCAATGATCAGCCTGTTATCCCCGGCGTACCTTTTATCCGTTGAGCGATGGCCATTCCATACAGAACCACCGGATCACTAAGGCCTGCTTTCGCATCTGCTCGACTTGTAGGTCTTGCAGTTAACCACACTTATGCCTTTGCACTCGACGGTCGATTTCCAAACGACCTGAGTGTAGCTTCGCGCGCCTCCGTTACAATTTAGGAGGCGACCGCCCCAGTCAAACTACCCGTCTTACTATGTCCCTCACCCCGATTAGGGGTGGAGGTTAGAATCACAACAATCGCAGGGTGGTATCTCACCGTTGGCTCCACCGAACCCAAAAGTCCGGTATCAAAGCCTCCCACCTATCCTGCGCAGCAAGTGCCGTAACTCATAGTAAAAGTATAGTAAAGGTGCACGGGGTCTTTTCGTCTAGCTGCGGGTAACCGGCATCTTCACCGGTACTACAAGTTCGCCGAGCAACTCGTTAAGACAGTCGAACGATCGTTACTCCATTCGTGCAGGTCGGAACTTACCCGACAAGGAATTTCGCTACCTTAGGACCGTTATAGTTACGGCCGCCGTTCACCGGGGCTTCAGTTCAAAGCTTCGCCTTGCGGCTAACCTCTCTCTTTAACCTTCCGGCACCGGGCAGGAGTCAGCCCCTATACGTCGTTTTAGACTTTGCAGAGACCTGTGTTTTTGTTAAACAGTCGCCGTTCGCGTTTCACTGCGGCCCCCCTAGGCTTGCACCCACGGGGGCGACCCTTCTCCCGAAGTTACGGGTCTAATTTGCCGAGTTCCTTAACAAGCTTTCACTCGAGCGCCTTTGGATATTCTCCTCGTCTACCTGTGTCGGTTTGTGGTACGGTTCCCAATCTCTCTCCTTAGAGGTTTTTCTTGGCACCATGAAATCAGCAGCTTTCAGCCCTACGGCTTACTGTTTTACGCCTCACTGTTAAGACTCTCCGGATTTGCCTGGAGAATCCAGCTTACGCGTATCAAACCCCATAGCCATATGAGGTCCTGCTTATCCTTATGCGTCACCCCATCGTAATAACGAGGTATTGGGAGGTCCGGAATATTAACCGGATATCCATCGCTTACGCCTTTCGGCCTCAGCTTAGGGACCGCCTAACCCTGAGCGGATTAACCTTCCTCAGGAAACCTTAGACTTTCGGCGTGAAGGGTTCTCACCTTCATTATCGCTACTTATGCCGGCAGGGTCTCTTCTCTAATGTCCACGTATCTTCACAGTTACGCTTCATTCACGAGAGAATGCTCTCCTACCACGCACACTTATGTGTGCATCCGCTGCTTCGGTATATAGTTTTAGCCCCGTTGTATTGTCGGCACCGGACCGCTTGACCAGTGAGCTATTACGCTTTCTTTAAAGGATGGCTGCTTCTAAGCCAACCTCCTGGCTGTCTGAGCGTTCCGACTTCCTTTCCCACTTAACTATAATTTTGGGACCTTAGCAGGCGGTCTGGACTGTTTTCCTCTCGACTGTGAAGCTTAGCCCCCACAGTCTGACTGCCGTGCTGGTTGTGATCGGCATTCGAAGTTTGGTTGGATTCAGTAAGCCGGAAAGCCCCCTAGTCCATCCATGTCTCTACCACCGATCCAAATCACACGACGCTAGCCCTAAAGCTATTTCGGAGAGAACGAGCTATCACGGAATTTGATTAGCCTTTCACCCCTACCCTCAGCTCATCCGAGCTTTTTTCAACAAACACCGGTTCGGTCCTCCATTGGGTGTTACCCCAACTTCAACCTGGCCAAGGGTAGATCATCCCGCTTCGCGTCTATTCCTGCCAACTGAACGCCCTATTCAGACTCGCTTTCGCTGCGGCTCGCTCACGCTTAACCTTGCTGACAAGAATAACTAGCCGGCTCATTATGCAATAGGCACGCGGTCAGACATTCCCTTACGGGCATAGTCCTCCCACTGCTTGTAGGCACACGGTTTCAGGTACTATTTCACTCCCCTCTCGGGGTTCTTTTCGCCTTTCCCTCACGGTACTGGTTCACTATCGGTCAGAAACGAGTATTTAGCCTTACGGGATGGTCCCCGTGGATTCAAGCAGGGTTTCTCGTGCCCCGCCTTACTCAGGTACCTGCTTCGAGTCTGGATCAATTTCGTCTACGCGCCTGTCACGCTGTTTCGGGTCACTTTCCAATGACTTCGACTATCGACCAGATTGGTAACTCTACTGTTGCAGGCCCTACAACCCCCGAACTACCGAAATAGTACGGGTTTGGGCTGTTCCGAGTTCGCTCGCCACTACTATCGGAATCGAGGTTTCTTTCTTCTCCTGGAGGTACTGAGATGGTTCACTTCCCTCCGTTCGCTTGTTCAACCCTATGTATTCAGGTTGACATAACATGGGTTTACCATGTTGGGTTTCCCCATTCGGAAATCTCCGGATCAACGCCTGTGTGCGGCTCCCCGAAGCTTATCGCAGCTTGCCACGTCCTTCATCGCCTGTTTCTGCCAAGGCATCCACCGTGCGCCCTTAGTAGCTTGACCATAGAATTTACTCACACGCATCAGAGTGACTACCCCTGACCTGTAGAGCAATCTACATAGTTTCGTCCGCCTTCTGGTACTTGTCCTCACTGGATTAGGGTGAGGGGTACCGAGAATATTCTAAAGACACTCAATACTGATAATCAGCTATCCCCTACAGAAACTACCTGTAAGTTCAAAGCTGCTCAGCCTTGTAGTTATATTTACCCAATCTATTCAGTTGTCAAAAATCGTCTGCGGCAACCGTAGTTGCTGCTACCCGCCACTAAGGCGCGCTGGAGACGAGCGACCCACCGAGGTGGACCACAAGCTCAAGGATCAGCGTCCGCTACTTTCATAGTCGGAGACTCAACCTCGAGCTGGTTTGCTTCGATGTCCTTCAGAGAGATGGTGGAGCTGACCGGGATCGAACCGATGACATCCTGCTTGCAAAGCAGGCGCTCTCCCAACTGAGCTACAGCCCCGTCTGATCAGTATAACCGATAAAAAGACTACCGGAACACGTGACGCTTAAGTGGTGGGCCTGGATAGATTCGAACTATCGACCTCACCCTTATCAGGGGTGCGCTCTAGCCAACTGAGCTACAGGCCCGGCATCGCCCGACCGGCATTAGCCGCTCTGGCTTGCTTGCTCTGTCGCCCGCGCTCCCTGCTCCGAAGAACAGGGGCAACGAGCTTGTGAGCTCTCTCGAAGGTTTTCGAGGACACAGTTGAACGTGCGAAACGGCTACGCCGAATCTGACCATCGTTGTTGATGGAATGCGAAGAAAAGAAGGTTGTGTTCAGATTCTCCGTCTCTTGCCTCCCCGACCAAGATCGGTTCAGCGCAATCAGGAGTTGTCTGGCACATCTACACCCTCAGCGTCGGACGATGTCCTTGGCTGCTCGCAATCGCGAGGCGGATGAGATTGCCAGAGCGTTCTCTTTTAGAAAGGAGGTGATCCAGCCGCAGGTTCTCCTACGGCTACCTTGTTACGACTTCACCCCAATCATGAATTACACCTTGGGCGGCTGCTCCCTTGCGGTTAGCGCACCGACTTCTAGTGCAACCCACTTTCGTGATGTGACGGGCGGTGTGTACAAGGCCCGGGAACGTATTCACCGTGGCATGCTGATCCACGATTACTAGCGATTCCAGCTTCATGGAGTCGAGTTGCAGACTCCAATCCGAACTGAGGCCGGCTTTTTCCGATTAGCTCACCCTCGCGGGGTTGCAGCGGTTTGTACCGGCCATTGTAGCACGTGTGTAGCCCTGGACATAAAGGCCATGAGGACTTGACGTCATCCCCACCTTCCTCCCCGTTATCCGAGGCGGTTTCGCCAGAGTGCTCAACTAAATGGTAGCAACTGGAGATAAGGGTTGCGCTCGTTGCGGGACTTAACCCAACATCTCACGACACGAGCTGACGACAGCCATGCAGCACCTATATACAGACCCATTGCTGGGAGACGATATTTCTACCGCTGTCCTGTACATTTCGAGCCCAGGTAAGGTTCTTCGCGTTGCGTCGAATTAAACCACATGCTCCACCGCTTGTGCGGGCCCCCGTCAATTCCTTTGAGTTTCAGCCTTGCGACCGTACTCCCCAGGCGGATTGTTTATCGCGTTAGCTTCGACACGGGAGGATTGGGTACCCCCCACATCAAACAATCATCGTTTAGGGCTAGGACTACCAGGGTATCTAATCCTGTTTGCTCCCCTAGCTTTCGTGCATCAGCGTCAGTTATGGTCCAGTGAGCCGCTTTCGCCACAGGTGTTCCTTCCGATATCTACGCATTTCACCGCTACACCGGAAATTCCACTCACCTCTCCCATACTCAAGCCCGACAGTTTCCCATGCAGACTTCGGGTTGAGCCCGAAGATTTCACATAAGACTTGTCAAACCGCCTACGCACCCTTTACGCCCAATAATTCCGAACAACGCTTGCCCCCCTCGTATTACCGCGGCTGCTGGCACGAAGTTAGCCGGGGCTTCTTCTATAGGTACCGTCATAATCTTCCCTATCGAAAGGAGTTTACATCCCAAGGGATTTCATCCTCCACGCGGCGTTGCTGCGTCAGGGTTTCCCCCATTGCGCAAAATTCCCCACTGCTGCCTCCCGTAGGAGTCTGGACCGTGTTTCAGTTCCAGTGTGTCCGTGCGCCCTCTCAGGCCGGATACAGATCATCGTCTTGGTGGGCCATTACCCCGCCAACTAACTAATCTGCCGCGAACTCCTCTTCAAGCGCATTGCTGCTTTGACCCGTAGGTATTATGCGGTATTAGCTAAGATTTCTCTCAGTTATTCCCCACTCGAAGGTAGATGATTCACGTGTTACTCACCCGTGCGCCACTGTACTCAGGACCGAAGTCCCTTTCTCGTGCGACTTGCATGTGTTAGGCACGCCGCCAGCGTTGATTCTGAGCCAGGATCAAACTCTCGTTTAATCTTGGTTTGGCTGCTCTTGTAGGACAGGGGTCCCAAGAGTCAACCGCCTCCGCTCGCTCGAAAAGCAGCGGAGGTTTAATACTAGTGAGAATGACACAACCAAACTTCACGTCATCTCACGACTGGCACGTTCAACTATGTTGTCAAAGATCCTGACTGTTCTCGCCTAAGCGGACAGTTTTGGATCAAGGACCAACGCTGGGCAAAGCCTCAGGTTTGTGTCCTCGAACTTGATTGCGCTGCTTGAACTGGGGGAGCATCCGGGGCATCACTTCTACTCACCGGCCTCGCTGCAGTATTTTGCGCGAACTTATTGATATTATCGAAAGTTCGCTGTCCTTGTCAACAACATTCTCAACTTTCTTTGAGAATTGCCGACTCGCGACCGAAACAGCGCAAAATGTCAAAACATCGGGACGACTCGAAAACGAATCGCGAAGCTCTAAGCTTCTCATTCCCTAAGACTTGCGCCTCGGGATTTAATGCAGTGGCTTGGGCTTGGTGCGGTCGGCTTTAGAAGCTCTTACACCGCGTTCAAACGCTTGGACTGCGCTCCGGCTTGCCATCATCACCTGACTCAATCCAACCAAGCAGGCTCCGGCGCGAAGCTTTGTGCAACTCATCCAGACTATCGCAATTGAATCCATTGCGCAAGCTCCAGACGTCTTTCCCTTGTCGCTACCGCTTTGCGACTCCCTGAGAGTATCAAGCCAGCGGTAGAAGCGCAACCCTCGCCCTGTGGACCGCCAGTGGAAAAGGCGCTAATTTCCAAGAAAGTCCGCGGCTCGCGTAAAATCCCCTCACGATGGAACCTACCGAAATACACGAGTTTTCCAAGGAAATGAAGGAAGCTGGCGAGGCCGGACTGCGCCACGTCTCTCTCGCAATCAGCGTGCTTGCCGTACTCGTTGCAATGGTGACCGTGCTCGGCCACCGCACCCATACCGAAGCCATCCTCATGCAGACCCGCGCCGCCGATCAATGGAATCAATACCAGGCAAAGAAAATTCGCCAGGAGCAAGTCAGCACGACAGCGGACCTCCTCTCGTTGCAACCCAGCTCAAATGACGCGGCCGTACAGAAGAAGCTTGCAGAATATCGATCGCACCTCGAGAAGTGGAACGAGGAGATCAATCAGGAGCAAGAGGCAGCTCGCGATCTCGAGCATGAGGTAGGCGCCGCCGAGAGTCGCGCGAACCGCTATGACCTTGGCGAGGCCTTGCTCGAAATCGCTGTCGTCCTATCGTCGATCACCCTATTGACGCACCAGCGGCGCTTCTTCTTCTTCGGCCTGTGCCTCGGCCTCCTGGGAGTTATCGAGGGGGCAACAGCCTTGCTGATGCATTAGTCCGCGCTCCCGGCACGATCCCATACAGCGCGTTCGATACGAAAATCCCCACGCGCAGTTACCCGACGCTGGGCCGGCTGAGGACACCCAGATCCACAAAGCCGTTAACGAAGTACTGCACGGCCAGCGCAACCAGCAACAGTCCCATCACGCGAATCAGGATGCGAATCCCGGTATCACCAAGCGCGTTGGCAACGCGGGAAGCACTGGCGAGCACCAGATAACAAATCGCTGCCGTCACTGCAATCGCCCCAAAAATCGCGGCCATCTGCCAATACCCTTCGGACTGATGCGCCTGTCCGACGAGCACCATCACCGAGGTAATTGCGCCCGGGCCGGCGAGCATCGGGATGCCCATCGGCACAATCCCCACATCGTCCTTGGTGGCGGCAGCGGCGGTTTCGCCGCTGGATTCCTGCGTGGGAGAACGCTTCGCCGCGAGCATATCGAGACCAATGAGCAGCAGAATGACACCGCCCGCAATCTCGAAGGCCGGAAGAGTGATGCCGAACAAACGGAAGATATACGTGCCGGCAAGGGCGAAGGCACTGAGAATGACAAAAGCAGTCAGGGAAGCCTTGCGGGCTGTACGAACGCGCCGGGCGTTGTCCTGGCCTTCGGTTACGGCGAGAAAGGTGGGGAGGGCGGCAAAGGGGTCAACGAGAAAGAAGATCGAGCTAAGTGCAAGCAACGAGAATCGAACGTAGACCGACCCCTCCAGATGCGTCAGAGCGGCGGTGCTGGGAACAAACATAATGATTTGATTCTTTCACGCAGGGCCCGATGCACAGAAGGGCATAAATCACACGATAATCCGTAAATGACGGGCAGATCTCACACTCAGCAGCTCCGGCCGCAACGTATAATTTTGGAAAGCGAGGAATACGTATGCCGATCGAAGCAACCAAGAATATCTGGCACAATGGCCAGTTGATCCCCTGGGAAAAGGCCAACATTCATGTGATGAGCCATGTCATCCACTATGGGTCTTCGGTGTTTGAGGGCATTCGCTGCTATACGCAGCCCGGAGGCGCAGGTATCTTCCGGCTCAACGAGCATATGCAGCGCCTGATTCACTCCGCGAAGATCTACCGTATGCCCCTGGCGTATTCGGTGGAGCAGTTGAACGAGGCCGTGATTGACGTCGTAGAAGCCAACGGAATCGCGCCTTGCTACGTCCGCCCAATCGCGTTTCGCGGCTACGGAGAGATCGGCGTCAACCCGCTTCGTTCGCCCATCGACGTCTACATTGCGAACTTTCCCTGGGGCAAGTATGTCGCCGGCAACGACGGCGCAGACGTCTGCATCTCCAGCTGGAACCGCCTCGCGCCCAACACCATGCCCTCCCTCGCCAAGGCCGGCGCCAACTACATGAACTCCCAGCTCATCCGCATGGAGGCCGAAGTCAACGGCTACGTCGAAGGCATCGCGCTCGACACCAACGGCTATCTGTCCGAAGGCTCCGGCGAGAACCTCTTCGTCATCCGCGGCGGAACGATTTATACCGCCCCACTGGCTAATTCAGTGCTCAACGGAATCACCCGCGACTCCATCCTCGTGCTCGCTCGCCAGCTGGGCATTCCCGTCGTCGAGCAGGCTCTTCCTCGCGAGCTCCTCTACATTTGCGACGAGGCCTTCTTCACAGGGACGGCCGCGGAAGTAACGCATCTGCGCTCCGTCGATCGCATCCTGATTGGCAACGGAACCATGGGTCCCGTAACCACGGCGCTGCATGATGCGTTCTTCAATATCGTGAATGGCCTTGCCGAAGACCGCTACAACTGGCTTACCCCGGTCACCGTTCGCGAGACAGCTACCGTTTAGCCCCTTCCCGGGTCATACGCATGCGGCAGTTCGCACCTGCCGCTCTCCCGGCCCGGATTAGGATGTACCCGGCTTATGCAACTAGACTGATAGATGTGCTTGCTTGCGAGCAGGGCTCCAGGTTTATCTCTTGAGGATTGTTACTAGATGAAATTGCGGTTTGTGGTTCCAGCACTTGCTTTGGCCTTTACAACCATCGCTGCTCACGCCCAGGTGGGCATTTATGTTAACCCGGTCGTCAGCCGCATAACCAACAGTGTCGCCGATACCGGTCCATTTGCCTTTCTAGGCAGTGGTGAGACGGCGCAGACATTTGGCGGCGTGGACTTTGGCGGGTATTACGATTTTGCGCACTTCTCAAAAGCCGACGCTGGCGTAGATGTGCGCGATGTGCTTGAGCATGGAAACAATGCGTCTCTGAATAGCTTTTTGGTAGGCTTGCGCCTGGCCGCGAAGCCCATGTCGTTTGGTGGCTTGAAGCCTTATGCACAGTTCTCTGTAGGCGCGGGCCGCACGAGGCCACCGAAGAGCAACGCCCACCTCAATAAACTGCAGTACGGAATCTTCGTGGGTGCCGACAAAGCGCTCGCCAAACATGTGGACTGGCGCATCATTGAAATCAGCTACGGTTCCGTCGACACGATCAGCAGCCAGACATTTGGCGGCCCAACTCCTATTCCGGCCGCTCGCATCCTTACCTTCAGCACAGGCTTTGTCTTCCGCTTCAAATAAAACTAAGCGCTCAGGCTTCGTTGCCTGAGCGCTCAAGTCCTAACCGCTGGATAGGTTCTAGCGATCCCTTCGGTCACAGCGGCACCACCACGCTTTCTTTCTTCGGGATATTTTTCAGGAAGTCCTCTCCAGTGTGAAGATGCTCATCCACCAGCCGCGTCGGCGTATGCGCCAGCCACTCGGCCGCAGAGATGTCCTGGTAGGTTCCAACCGGAAATACTTCGAGGAACAGAAGATCCTCATCGCCCGTATTTTCGATGTAGTGTGGCCGCGAAACCTGGATGTACCCCACGTCTCCCTCCTGAAAGTCCATCGTCCTGGCCTTGCTGCCCGAATCAAAGACCGTCATGCGGCCTTTGCCTGACACATAGTACTGCCACTCGTCCGACATCGGATGCCAGTGCAGTTCTCGCAGCCCACCCGGCTTGAGCCGCACAATCGCCGCAGCAATATCCGTCACCGGAAAATTCTTGTTGTCGACGATCTTCACGTCGCCGCCCGCGGTTGTTTTCGTCGGCTGCATGGTGCCGGGGCGAAAGACAAACTTCTCGTCGATCGTTCCCGTGCCCGCTCCTGCCAGCTGTTGCTCTTCCCCCAGCGCCCGCGGCAAATCGCTCTGAAAGATGTACAGCTTTTCCTTGGGGATATTGTCGAAGGTAGACGCTGGTACGCCAAAGTTCTTCGCCAGAACTTCCTTCGGCGTGTGGTTGAACCAGTCGCTCAACAGGAACGTGCTGAACTCATCAAAATCCCCCTGGTTGAATACCAGCAGAAACCTGCACCCGTCAGGGCCGAGCCCTTGAATCGAGTGCGGGACTCCTCCGGGAAACAGCCACAAGTCGCCCGCCTTCACATCATTCACGAAGCTCTTTCCCTCCGGATCGACAGCTGTGATGCGCGCCGATCCGTAGATCATGAACGCCCACTCAGCCGATACGTGCCAATGCAGCTCGCGCACGCCGCCCGCCGTCAGCCGCATCTCCACGCCCGCCATCGTCTTCGAGATCGCAAGATCCCGCACCGTCACCTGCCGCGTCCAACCGCCCGAGTCGATCTCCTTGTGCGACAAATCGAACGAGTACTTGAATGGCAGCATCGTCCCGTTGTCAGTCTCCGGCGGCCACACCGAATCAGGATTCAGCGCATCGTTCACCGTGTTGTTCGGCCCCGGCTGCTGCTCGTTGGGCAGATGATGATCGCTCGACCGAATCTGCTTCCCAACGGGATGAGCGGTTTGAGCAGCCAACGGAGTCGCCGCGGCGACCGCTGCTAGCGCCGCCCCACTTGCAGATAAAAACTGCCGTCTGGAGACAGCAGAGCGCTCGCTGATTTCTTCTTTCACTTTCTCAGACATGCCGGTAGTTACCTCATAATTTTTGGACTATTTCGAGACGTGGTACATCCCCTGTTCCGCTCGATTGTAGGGCCGATCGCTTATGCCCGCCACGGTGAAACAGGAGTCTTGTCCGTAACGGAGTTATCAGTCTCCGCGAGAAGGTCCCAGCCAGGCAAATTCTGCGAACCCACAATCAGCCGGACTCCATCCTGCTCCGTGATATACGTGAACGCCCAGCTCAGGAAAACGGAGTAGCGATTGCGGAAACCGATCAGGAAGAAGATGTGCACGAGCATCCACGTAATCCATGCCATAAATCCGCTCCAGTTCGCATGGAACGGCCAAACGATGCGCGCCACTGCGGCCTTGCGGCCAATCGTCGCCATGTCGCCCTTATCAAAATAGCGAAAAGGCTTCTGATACGCCGCTTTATCTGACCGCGCCGCAAGCAGCCCGATCCGCTTCGCCGCGTAATCCCCCATCTGCATGGCCGGCTGCGCCACTCCTGGAACCTGCTTCCCATCCTGCTCAAAGTGCGCCAGGTCGCCGCACACGAAGATCTCTGGCCGATTCTTAGGGTTGAGGCGGTCATTCACCAGCACGCACCCCTTATTGTCGAGTTCCACTCCCAGCATCTTCCCCAACGGCGAAGGCGCCACACCTGCCGCCCACAACGTGCAAACGCTCTCAATGCGCTCGCTACCTCCCACCATCACGTAACCCGGCTGGATATCCGTTACGCGCGCGCCACAGCGAACCTCCACTCCAAGCCCATGCAGCTGCTCCAGCGCCTTCTTCTGCAGATCCTCCGGATACATCCCAAGGATCTGGCCCCCGCCCTCAACGATCAGTACTTCCGCCGTCTTGGTGTCGATGTGCCGGAAGTCCTTCGTCATATAGAGCTTTGAAATATCTGAGATAGCTCCCGCCAACTCGACTCCGGTCGGCCCTCCTCCAACTACGACAAACCGCAGTGGCGGATGCGCGCCGGTCTCCAGCATCTGCCGCTCGGCATATTCGAAAGCAAGCAGCACACGCCGGCGAATGTCCGTGGCATCCTCCACCGTCTTTAGCCCTGGCGCCACCTTCGACCACTCCTCGTGGCCGAAGTAGCTATGCGTCGACCCGGTAGCAACAATCAGATAGTCATACGCCATGATCGGGCCGCTGGCCAGCGAGACCTGCCGCGCCGTCGTATCAATCGCGAGCACCTCATCCATCACCACTTCAGTATTGCGATTCTTTCGCAGAATCGAGCGGATCGGCTGCGCAATGTCGCCTGGCGAGAGCACAGCGAGCGCTACCTGGTAAAGGAGTGGCTGAAACGTATGATGGTTTTTCCGGTCAATGATCGTAACATCGACCGGCAGCTTGCCCAGCCTCTGCGCAGCCGTAATACCGGCGAATCCCGCACCAATGATAACGACACGCGACCGCACGCGATTTGGATTTGCAGCAGGCATCTCGATCTTGCCTCCATGGCTCTGTCGCTGGAAAGTCTCTCATTCTTTTGATGCATGATCGCCGGAATAGATATCGCTTTATTCCTCGCCCCAGCCGACGAGATCCTGAAGCCGAGCTTGGCGCAGGTGCATCCAAATACCCATGAGTTCTTCAACGGCAGCAGACACCCGCTCGCAACTCCTCGGCAGCACCCGCCAACTCGGAAACTCCGACCTGCAACTCACCGCCATCGGCTTTGGCGCCTGGGCCATTGGTGGTGGAGACTGGCAGTATGCCTGGGGCCCGCAGGAAGATAGAAAATCGATCGAAGCGATCCACCGTGCCCTTGACTCGGGAATCAATTGGATCGATACAGCCGCGGTCTACGGCCTCGGCCATTCAGAAGAGGTTGTGGGTACTGCGCTCAAGTCCACCAGCTCCAAACCTCTCGTCTTTACCAAGTGCGCTATGACCTGGGGCGACGACCGCAAGATCGTACAGACCCTCACAAAGATCCGCGAAGAGGTTGAAGGTAGTCTGCGGCGCCTCAAGGTCGACGTGATTGACCTCTACCAGATCCATTGGCCCGTTCCTGACGCCGAGATCGAACAGGGCTGGACAACGATGGCCGAACTGCAGCGCGAAGGCAAGGTACGCTGCATCGGCGTCTCCAACTTCAGTGTCACCCAGATGGAACGCGCCTTGACGATAGCGCCAATCACCTCGCTGCAGCCGCCCTACTCGATGCTCAACCGCTCGATCGAAGCGGAGATCCTGCCCTTCTGCCAGAAGCACAACATCGGCGTGATCAACTATTCGCCGATGCAATCTGGCCTCCTCACAGGCGCCATGACGAAAGAGCGCATCGCGAAGATGCCGCAGGATGATTTCCGCCGCAACTCGAAGCAATTTCAGGAACCGCTGATCTCACGCAACCTGGAGCTCGTCGAGTTGTTGCGCAGCATCGGCGAACGCCACGGAGTCGAACCCGGCGTTGTCGCGATCGCCTGGACGCTGCATAACCCTGCAATCACGGCAGCCATCGTCGGCGGCCGCAGTGCCGAGCAGGTAGACGGCGTGCTCCCCGCCGCAACGTTCCGGCTCTCCGAAGACGAGTTTCAGGAGATCGGCAAATTCCTCTCCGCACACGTCTAGACCGTCATTGATTGCGAACGCTGGCTGGTGGTTCGAGCATATATTGCAGGAAGATCAAGTCCAGAAACTTGCCAAACTTGTGGCCGACCTCGCGCAGATGACCGACTTTTTCAAAGCCTGAACGTTGCAGAAAACCAAGCGATGCCGCATTCGCCGAATCAACACCAGCCACCATCACATGCTTGCCCGCGTCGCGCGCCCGCAAAATGAGCGCCTGAAGCAGCGCGGCTCCAATGCCCTTGCGACGCACCGAGCCATCAATGTGAATCGTCCCCTCGACAGTAAATCGATATCCGGGCCACGGACGAAAATCGCCAAAGGTCGCGAAGCCCGCAATCCTTCCCTCGTCTTTCGCCACCAGCACCGGGTAGCCCTGCGCCGTGCGCCCCTTCCACCACGCCACCCTGTCCTCCACCAAAACCGGGGCATCATTGAACACCGCCGTCGACGTGCGTATCACGTCGTTGTAAATCTCGGTGATTGCAGGAATATCGGACTCGACTGCGTCTCTTATCTCCATCTCAACCTCACAAATCTAATGGGAGAAGAAATACGCCGCACTATCGCGTCAGAATCACAGGACCATTCTTAGTGATAGCGACTGTGTGCTCGAAGTGCGCGCTGATGCTGCCGTCCACCGTAATCGCAGTCCAGCCATCCTCAAGCACCTTCACTTCTGCAGACCCGATATTGATCATGGGCTCAATGGCCAGCACCATTCCCGCCTTCAGCCGAGGCCCCTTGCCGGCGTCCCCGTAATTCGGCACTTGCGGGTCTTCGTGCATGCTCTTCCCGATCCCGTGACCGACAAACTCGCGCACCACCCCATAACCCTCTGCCTCGCAAATCGTCTGCACAGCGTTCGAGATATCGAACAGCCGCCCCCCCACCAAAGCCTTATCAATCGCAGCGTAGAGAGACGCCTCGGTCACGCGCAACAGCTTCTCAGCAGCCGCTGAGATCTTTCCCACCGCATGCGTGACAGCAGCATCGGAGTAATACCCATCAACGATCACGCCGCAGTCGACCGAGACCACATCCCCCTCGTGCAACACCCGCTTCTCGTTCGGGATTCCGTGAATAACCTCATTGTTGACCGACGTGCACAGCACCGCAGGATACCCGTGATACCCCAGAAACGCGGCCTTCACCCCGAGCTCTTCAACCTTGGCCGCCGCAGCGCGCTCCAGGTCCATCGTCGTCGCACCGACACGCACAACACTCTTTACTGCGTCATGGACCTTGCGCAGCGCGATGCCTGAGATGCGCATCTTTTCAATCTCAGCCTCGGATTTAATCAGGATCGCCATAACTCAAAAGCCCAAACCATTCATGACCGGCGCCTGACTAGGACTCCGTGTAGTGGCGCAGCCGGAACAGCGTCGCGCGGATAGACTGCGTCACCTCATCGACAGGGCGATTCCCATCGACCTCAGCAAAGCGGCTGTCCTGGGCCCGATAATACTCGATCACGTCTGCGGTCTTGGCCTCGAATGCCTTCATCCGCTCGTAGAAAACCGGCTCGGTATCATCCGCCCGCTGCACCAGCTTTGCGCCCTCGCGATCGCAAACGCCCGCCGCACCGGCCGGACCAGTGTATCGATTGTAGATCGTACCGCAGACCGGGCACGTCAGCCGCCCCGTAATGCGCTCCAGCAGAACGCGCTCCGGCACCACAATGCTCACCGCAATCACTGGCAACGCCGAGTTCGCTAGCTGCAGGTCCAGCCACTCTGCCTGGTTGAGCGTGCGGGGAAATCCGTCGAGGATGTAGCCGCGCTTCGTGTCCGGCTCCGTTAGCCGCGTCGCCACCATCTGGTTCACCAGGTCGTCCGGAACCAGTTGCCCCGTGGCCATCAACTCGTCAGCCATCATGCCCAGCGGTGTATGGTTCCTGCGATGCTCGCGAAGCAGATCGCCGGTCGAGATCTGCGGAATGCCAAACTCATCCATCAGGCGCTTGGCCTGAGTTCCTTTTCCAACACCCGGCGCGCCAAGCAAAAGCACCGGTCCAGGTACAAATAAATTCGAGTTGGTCACAGGCTCGGTCATCGTGCTCATCGTTACTTCCATCGCTGCGTCCTACTGAAGCTTTCAGCCAATATCTATGATCCAACTCTCAGCAAAAACCCAGGTCCGAAACTCCAGACCTGGGTACCTGCCTACTGCAAGAGGCCTAAATTGGCCACCAAGGTACGGCTACCAGCTGCGGCGGCCGCGGATGCGACCCGACTTCGGGCTGAAGCCGTCATAGTGACGCATGATCAGCTGCGCCTCCACCTGCTGCACCGTGTCCATCGCGACACCCACGACGATCAGCAACGACGTGCCGCCGAAGTAGAAGTTGAGCCCAAGCCCATTGGTCACCCAGGTAGGCATGCGGTCAAAGACGCCGCCAATCAACCAGAGGTGATTGAAGTGAATACCAGACATCAGGAACATCGGGATGATCGAGATCGCGACGAGGTACAGCGCACCCACGAGCGTGATGCGTGTCAGCACATCGTTGATAAAGTCCGAGGTCCGCTTGCCCGGCCGGATACCCGGAATGAAGCTGCCGTATTTCCGCATGTTGTCCGCAATATCGTCCGGACGAAAGATGATGGAAATGTAGAAGTAAGCAAAGAAGATGATGGCCAGCATGTACAGCACGACATACCATGGCTCGGCTGGTCCCAGAGCGCGGAAGATCGGGCCAAGGAAGCTGGTATCGCGCAGGGGGCCCGAACCGAACAGGCTCACATTCTGCAGCAACAACGGCGCCGACAAAATCGAAGCTGCAAAGATGACCGGCATCACGCCGCCGGAGTTGACCTTGAGCGGCAGGAAGCTGTTGGAAGCCTGTGTCATACGCCGGCCCACCATCCGCTTCGCCGACTGAATTGGAATTCGACGCTCAGAGCGCTCCACGTACACGATGAACGCGACCACCGCGATCATCACGACGATCAGCAGGATGATGGCAATCGGAGTGAAGCCGCCCCATGCCTGGGTCGTCGCCTTCTGATAAAGGTCAGCGATGCCGCGCGGAAGACCAACAACAATTCCGGTAAAGATCAGCAGCGACATGCCGTTGCCAATACCGCGCTCGGTAATCTGCTCGCCCAGCCACATGATGAATGCCGTGCCAGCGGTCAGCGTGATGACGCACAGCGGAAGGAATTCGCCCTTGCTCAGCGTCACCATCGTCTCGCCGGTCGCGGTGCTGGTCAGCGTCAGGCCGATGAAGAAGCTCTGCACGACCGCCAGCAGAACCGTGACGTAACGGGTCCACTGGGTAATCTTGCGGCGCCCAAGCTCGCCTTCCTTCTGCAGCTTCGCCAACGGCTCATAAATCACCGTGAGCAACTGGAAGATGATGGACGCGGTGATGTATGGCATGATGCCCAGCGCAAAGACCGTCAGCTTGCGCAGGTTGCCGCCGTTGAAAAGGTCAAGTAGTCCGAGCGCTCCGCCAGCATTCTGATTGAAGTATTGCGATAGCTTTGCGGCGTCGATGCCAGGCGTGGGAATATGTGCACCGAGACGATAGACCGCGAGCAGCGCGAGCGTGAACCCGATGCGCTTGCGCAGATCCGGAATGCGGAAGATGTTGAGGAATTTCTCGAGCATCGAAGTTTGAGGCCTTGAACCGAAGATTTGTAGCTGAGTGCCGCCGGTGCCAATTGGCGAATGCGGGCGCCCTGCTGGAGTTACTGACTAACATTCTACGCGTAAGCGCGGAAGCAAAATAGGCCGAGGCGTTGGCCCCGGCCCGATTCTTTACGCTGCCGGAGCAGCCTCGCCGCCGATGACGATAGCCTTACCGCCGGCCGCCTCGATCGCCTTCTGAGCCGCCTTCGAGAACTTGTGCGCATGCACCGTAACCGCCGACTTCAGCTCGCCATTCGCAAGCACCTTCACTAAGCCATTGCGCTTCTTCAGGATGCCGTGCTCAGTCAGCTTCTCGAGCGTCAACTCGCTCTCGTTCAGCTCGGCAATGGTGTCCAGTCCAAGGACCGCATACTCCACGCGGAAGATGTTCGTAAAGCCGCGCTTGGGCAGGCGGCGGTGCAGCGGCATCTGGCCGCCTTCAAAGCCGCGCATCAGGCTGGAACCCGACCGCGAACCCTGGCCCTTGTGGCCACGCGTCGACGTCTTACCCATGCCCGAGCCCATACCGCGGCCAACGCGCTTCTTGTTTTCGTTCGCCTTCTTCGGCGCCTTCAGATTGCTGAGATTCAGTGCCATCATTTCCTCGCTAACGCCAGGCTGTCTCGAAAACGCGCCCGACTCGCATGTGGTGGCCTCGCATTGGAGGCGAAATAAAACTAGTCGACGATACGTACGAGATGGGGCACCTTTGCCACCATGCCGCGAATCGACGCAGTATCCTCGCGCTCAACAATCTGGTTCAGCCGCGTGAAACCAAGGCCCTTGATTACGAGCTTGTGCTTAACTGGCGTGCAGATCTTGGACCGGAAGTATTGCAGCTTGATCTTGTTTTCGCTTGCCATTGTTCTTCTCCGATTCGGGGCCCGCGACTTCTCACCCAGAATGATTTCCTTCGCTGAACCCTGGGCCCGAACCCTGGGCCCTGAACCCTAGTTCTTACAGCTCGTCGACAGACTTGCCACGAAGCGCTGCAACCTCAGCCTTATCGCGCAACTGCGTCAATGCATCGAACGTGGCCTTGATCACGTTGTGCGGATTGGCCGACCCAAGGCTCTTGGTCAGTACGTTCTGCACTCCCGCGGCCGTCATCACCGCGCGAACCGTCTTGCCTGCGATGATTCCGGTTCCTTCTGGAGCCGGCTTCAGCAGCACTTCACCAGCACCGTAGTGACCCAGGGCCACGTGCGGAATGGTGTAGCCAGTCAGGTTCACCTTGATCAAATTCTTCTTCGCCGCCTCGATGCCCTTGCGGATCGCCTGCGGAACTTCCTTCGCCTTACCCGAGCCGTAGCCAACCACGCCCTCAGCAGGATCGCCAACAATCACCAGCGCCGCGAACGACATGTTCTTGCCGCCCTTGACCACCTTGGTCACGCGATTGATGGACACAACCTCATCCTTCAGGTTCATCCGGTTTCCGTCGAGTCTCTTCTTCATTGCCATCGCTATTTCCTCTATATATTCTCCCCGGCACACCGGTCCGGAGGTTGCAGTCGAGCTGCGTCTTTGGAACGTCTACTGCGTCCTTCGTATCCTTACTAGAAATCCAAACCGGCTTCGCGAGCAGCATCGGCCAGCGC
This sequence comes from uncultured Acidobacteriaceae bacterium, assembly GCA_963737325.1. Lineage (GTDB taxonomy): Bacteria > Acidobacteriota > Terriglobia > Terriglobales > Acidobacteriaceae > Granulicella. Next base: position 527,159 of record CAVTSJ010000026.1, on the reverse strand, counting down.
CTTGATGCGACCGTGATACAAATAGCCGCCGCGATCGAAGACCACCTTCTTGATGCCCTTCTCCTTGGCGCGCTCAGCAATCAACTTGCCGACTTCCTTGGCAGCTTCCACGTTGCCGCCAGCCTTGCGCTCCACACCCTTCGGCGTAACGGTGGACGCCGAAGCGATCGTGACGCCGTTCGCGTCGTCGATCAGCTGCGTATAGATGTGGTTGAGCGAGCGGTACACATTCAAGCGCGGACGCTCGGCAGTACCGGCCATCTTGGCGCGAATGCGCGAGTGCACGCGCTGGCGAATGTTGTTGCGTTGACGAAGATTGATCATCGGTGTTCTTCCTTCCTAAAGGCGTCGCCATAACCTGACGACGTTCGGTGATTCTAGTGGTTGGTGGCTAGTGATTGGTGGCTAGGATTCTCGTCTTGCTAAATCACGAACCACTAACCACTAATCACTGCTTTACTTACTTCGCGCCCGTCTTGCCGACCTTCTTCTTGAGCTTCTCGTCGGAGTAGCGAACACCCTTGTTCTTGTACGGGTCAGGCTTGCGCAGCGAACGCATATCCGCCGCAACCTGGCCAACCTTCTGCCGATCGATGCCCGAGACCGTCACATGCGTCTGCTTCGGATCGATCGCAACTTCAATGCCCGTAGGAAGCTGGAACTCAATCGGGTGAGAGTAGCCGAGCGTAAACACAACCGTGTCCTTGCCCTTCATCTCGACGCGGTATCCAATACCCACCACGTCAAGCTCTTTCTTCCAGCCGTTTGTCACGCCTTCAACCGCATTGAACACCAACGCGCGCGCCAGGCCATGCACTGCTGCATGCGCATCATCCGGGCGCTCCACCGTCAGCACGCCGTCCTTCTCCGAGAACGTGATGCCCGCGGGAATCAACGCATTCACCTTACCCTTGGGGCCTTCGACGACGACAACGTTGCTCTGCACGGTGTACTTCACACCCTTGGGCAGCGTGATAGGCTTCTTGCCGATACGTGACATAACTTCAATCCTTGATGGCTTGCGAGTCCCGAAGAGCAGGGATTAGGGAACAGGGATTAGGGATTAGAAAACCCCCGCTCCTCAACCCTTATCTCCACGCTTACCGTTCCACTGCAGCCTTGCGGTCACCCGCATTTCTAATCCCTGTTCCCTAATCCCTGCTCTTACTACCAGACTTCGCAGAGGATCTCGCCGCCAACGCCTTCGCGCCGCGCCTGACGACCCGTCATCACACCCTTCGGCGTGGTCATGATCGAGATACCCAAACCGCCCTGCACGCGCTTGATCTCGTCCTTGCCGATATACACGCGGCAGCCAGGACGCGACACGCGCTTCAGGTCGCGGATCACAGCCTCATTGTTCGGGCCGTACTTCAGATACACGCGCAACACCTTCTGCCCATCTTCCTCGGCAGCCTTGTAGTTGGCAATGTAGCCCTCTTCCTTCAGGATGCGGGCAATCTCGGTCTTCAGCTTCGACGCCGGAGCATCCAGCTTCTGGTGACGGGAACGGTGCGCGTTGCGAATACGTGTAAGAAAATCTGCAACTGGATCGGTGAGGTTCATCGTTTTCCTTTCATCCCCCGTTCGCTCCTGCCGGCGATTTCTGCCAGCCCGGAGAACCTGCGGGAATGTCTGTGGCGCCGAAGCGCCGATCTTGTCTACGCGCAAATACCGATACCGGCCTGCAGCGTTTGTTCAACAGCCCAACTACCAGCTGGACTTCACGACGCCCGGAATCTCGCCCTTCAGCGCGAGACCGCGGAAGCACAAACGGCAGACACCGAACTTGCGCAGAAACGCGCGAGGACGGCCGCACAGCTGGCAGCGGTTGTGCTGACGAGACTTGAACTTCGGCTTGCGTGCGTCTTTGACGCGTTTTGCTGTGGTTGCCATACTTTTATTCTCTCAATCCTGGTGAAACCTAGTTGCCTTCTAATCCCTGTTCCCTAATCCCTGCTCTTACGCTCCCACGCGGAACGGCATGCCGAAGCTCTTCAACAGCTCCCGCGCACCGTTATCGTCCTTCGCCGTGGTCACGATCGTCACGTTCATGCCCTTGATCTTGTCTACCTTCGCGTAGTCGATCTCCGGAAAGATCAACTGGTCGCGCAATCCAAGCGTATAGTTGCCGCGCCCGTCAAAGCTCTTCGAGCTCACGCCGCGGAAGTCGCGCACCCGGGGCAGCGCTACCGAAATCAAGCGGTCCAGAAACTCGTACATCTTGTCGCCGCGCAGCGTAACCATTGCCCCAATCGGCATGCCCTCGCGCAGCTTGAATGCCGCAATCGACTTCTTCGCCTTCGTGATCACCGGCTTCTGCCCGGCAATCGATCCCAGGTCGGCAAGCAGCGGATCCATGATCTTCACATTCTGCGTCGCTTCGCCCAGACCCATATTGATCACAATCTTCTCCAGCTTCGGAACCGCCATCGCGTTCTCGAGCCCGAGTTCCTTCTGAAGCGACTGCTTGATCTCGCCGTGATACTTCTCTTTCAAACGTGCTGCCATGATTTCTCTTCTCTTTCTCCACGGTTCCGGAGTAGCTCGCGCCGTATACCGTTTCGTGGGGTGCTCAATTTACTTCCGGCCTTTACTCCGACCCGTTCCAAACTCTACTGTCAAACTCCAGCCCAACAGCCCAACTACTTCTTGAACTTCTTCTCTGCGATCACGCCGCCGGTCGTGCGGGCGATGCGTGTCTTCTTGTCGCCTTCAACCTGGTATCCAACCCGCGTTCCCTTGCCCTCGGAGTCGACCAGCATCACGTTCGAGATGTGAATCGGCGCCTCCTGCTCCAGGATGCCGCCCGCGATGTTCTTCTGCGGATTCGGCTTCATGTGCTTCTTGATCATCCCAACGCCCTCAACCAGCACGCGCTGCTTGTCAACGATCACCCGCAACACGCGGTGAGCCTTCGGCCCTTTATCCTTGCCCGCAATCACCACAACCATATCGTTGCGCTTGATCCGGATCTTCGACTTGCTGCCCGCAGTGGGCTTGAACTTGTTCGGCATGTCTCACTACCTTCCCCCGCTCTAGCGGGCTCGGCGATACGGAGTCGGAATCCGATTTACTAATCCCTAATCCCTGTTCCCTAATCCCTGCCCTTAGATAACTTCCGGCGCGAGCGAAACAATCTTCAGAAACTTCTTGTCGCGCAGCTCACGAGCCACCGGCCCAAACACGCGCGTGCCAACCGGCTCCATCGCGTCATTGATCACGACCGCGGCATTCTCGTCGAAGCGGATGTACGTTCCATCCCGGCGGCGATACTCCTTATGCGTGCGGACGATGACCGCCTTCACGACCTTGCCCTTCTTGACCGTGCCATCCGGCGACGCTTCCTTCACCGCTGCCGTAACCACATCGCCAAGTCCGGCCTTCTTGCCGAGACCGCCGCCGAGCGGCAGGATGACCTGGAGCTTGCGGGCGCCCGAGTTATCGGCGACGGCAAGGATTGTGCGCATTTGAACTGCCATGATGATTCTCCTGGTTCAAGCTCTCGCCACTTACTGGTTCGAGAGGTGAAACTTGCCCGAGAGCTTGGCGGCGGGAAGCCGTTGCTATCTCGTGCCTGCGCGGCCATACCCTCAGCCGCAAAACCCTGAATCCTGCCCAAACAACCTGCCGCAACTACTTCGCTGCGACGACCGGCTTCTCATCCGGCAGCGCCGACAACGACGACCGGCGAATGATCTCTTCCAATGACCAGCGCTTCAGCTTCGACAGCGGACGCGTCTCGCGGATGCGAACCATATCGCCTACGCGTGCCGAGTTCTGCTCGTCGTGCGCATAAAACTTCTTGTTCGACTTCAGCACCCGCTTGTACTTCGGATGAGCCTTGCGCATCTCGATCTCGACGACGATGGTCTTCTCCATCTTGGTCGAAACAACCAGGCCAACCTTCTCGGTGCGACGCGGTGCAGCCTGCTCGGCGACGGGGGTAGTGACAGTGGTCTCAGCCATGATTATTCCTTCCCTGCCTTGGCAGTTGCCAATGACCGCTCTTTAGCGATCGTCTTGAAGCGCGCAATATCAATCTTCAGGGACTTGATCTTGCCAATCCCTTCCTGCTTTCCGAGGCTCTTCGCGAAACGAATGCGGAAGAGCTGCTCAGCGGCCTTGGCCTCTTCGTTCTTCAACTCGTCGTCGCTCATGTTGCGGATCTTGTCGATTTCCATAAATAACTTCTTTCTCGCCTGAACGGCTATTACTTGGCAGCCACTTCGACCTTGAGGCCGGGGCGTACTACAAACGTGGTCTTGAGCGGAAGCTTGTGCGCCGCGAGCCTCATGGCCTCTTTCGCCAGCTCCACAGGCACGCCTTCCATCTCGAACAAAATCTTGCCCGGGCGAACGACGGCAACCCAGTGATCCGGAGCGCCCTTGCCCTTACCCATACGGGTTTCGGCCGGCTTCTTCGTAATCGGCTTGTCCGGGAACAGGCGCAGCCAAACCTTGCCGCCACGCTTGATGAACCGCGTCATCGCGATACGGCTGGCTTCGATCTGGCGATCGGTAATGTAACCGCACTCCATGACCTTCAGACCGTAGTCACCGAACGAGATGTCGGAGCCGCGCCACGCCTTGCCGCACATGCGACCGCGCTGCTGCTTGCGATACTTAACCTTCTTGGGTAAAAGCATGAGAATTCCTTTGAACGAACAACCTGTCAACTTCTCAGGGGAACGGCTTAGGTGCTGACCGGGGTCTCTGCCACTGTATTTCCAGCTTTACGCCTTCGATACGGGCAGACTCGGGGCCAAACCTGTTAAGTTTAGCAAAGATCGGCCACAATGCCAAGCAATGTTGGGCTTCGGGATCAGGAATCAAGGCATTTACACCCTAATCCCTGTTCCCTAATTCCTGGTCTTAGAACGCGCCAGTAGTAATAACCGCCGGCTCGCGACGCTTCTTCTGCTCGTAGATATCGCCACGATACACCCAGGTCTTCACGCCGATGATTCCGTACGTCGTGTGAGCCTCGGAGAACCCGTAGTCGATATCGGCGCGCAGCGTGTGCAGCGGCAAACGTCCCTGCAGATACCACTCCGACCGAGCGATTTCGTTGCCATTCAGCCGGCCCGACACGCGGACCTTGATGCCCTTGCAACCAAACCGCAACGCCGAATCCACGCTCTTACGCATGGCGCGGCGGAAGCTGACGCGCTTCTCCAGCTGCAGAGCGATGTTCTCGCTCACCAGCTGAGCGTCCAGCTCCGGCTTGTTCACCTCGAGGATGTCAATAAACACCTCGCGGCTGGTGCGCTTCTGGATATCGGCCTTCAGCTTGTCGATCTCCGCTCCCTTGCGCCCGATGATGATGCCCGGACGTGCGGTGCGGATGATCAGCCGCAGCTTGTTGCCCGGCCGCTCAACTTCTACCGAGCTCACGCCGGCAGCCTTCAGCTTCTCGCGAAGCTCTGCCTTCAACTTCACGTCCTCGACCAGCAGCTTGTCGTAGCCGCGCTCGATAAACCAGCGTGACTTCCAGGGCTTGTTGACGCCGAGGCGGAATCCGTACGGATGGACTTTCTGTCCCATAGCTTCCCTATTCCTGAACCATAGCCGGTTGAGCCGGCGCGGTTGATGTTTCTTACTACCTACTGCAAAACTCGTTGTAACTACCGCCCAACTACTTGGCGACAGCCTTCTTCTTTGCCGGAGCCTTCTTCGCACCGGCCTTCTTCGCGGGCGACTTCTTCGCCGCAGACTTCTTCGCTGCGGGCTTGCCTGCCGTCTTCTTTACCGGCTCGGTCGTCGCCTCAACCTCAGCACCGGCAGCCTTCTTCTCTGCCACCGTGATGATGATGTGCGCGATGCGGCGCTGGTAACGGAACGCACGGCCCATCGGAGCAGGGCGGATGCGCTTCATCCTCGGTCCCTCGTTCGCGACCGCGGTCTTGACGTACAGGTTGTCGATATCGATGTCGAGTCCACGCTCATCCGACAAATGCTGAGCGTTCTGGACCGCCGAGCGCAGCACCTTCTCCACCACCGGCGCAATGCGCTTGTTGGTGAATGCCACGGTGTTGATCGCCTTCTCCACCCGCAGTCCCTTGATCAGGTCAAGCACCAGCTTGGCCTTCTGCGGACTGCACCGCTGGAAGCGGGCCTCAGCACGAAACTCGGTATTCTTTGTGTCAATTGCCTTATGCATTGCGATGTCCTTCAAACGTACAAATCTGTCGAATCTTGATCAGTTCCGCTACGGCTTACTTGCCCTTCGCCGTATCGCCAGCCTTCGCCGAGTGGCCCTTGAATGTGCGCGTAGCCGAGAACTCTCCCAGCTTGTGGCCCACCATGTTCTCCGTGCAATACACCGGAATGAACTTGCGGCCGTTGTGCACTGCAATCGTGTGACCCACCATGTCCGGGTGGATCGTCGAGCGGCGCGACCAGGTGCGGATGACCTTCTTCTCGTTGGCGGTGTTCATCGCCTCGATCTTGATCATCAAATGGGCGTCGATGAACGGGCCCTTCTTCGTTGAACGTGACATAACTGACTCCGATACTGCGGTGCTGAATACGACGAATCTCTCAGGTACGAGACTTGGTGTAGCTTTTACTTCCCTCAAGCTTCCGCTCCAGCTCTAGTCGTTAGCTAGAAGCTAGGAGCTAGAAGCTGTTCTTACTTGCCCTTGTTCCGGCGGCTAACGATAAACACATCGGTCCGCTTGTTATTACGAGTCTTATAGCCACGAGTCGGCTGGCCCCACGGCGTCACCGGGTGACGTCCGCCCGAGGTCTTACCTTCGCCACCGCCGTGCGGGTGATCGACCGGGTTCATCGAAACGCCGCGGTTAGCCGGGCGAATGCCCTTCCACCGGTTGCGTCCCGCTTTACCAATCGTGACATTCTCATGATCCGTATTGCCAACCTGGCCAATCGTCGCCATGCACTCTACGAGCACCTTGCGCGTCTCGCCCGAGGGCAGCTTCAGAAGCGCATAATCGCCTTCCTTCGCGATCAGGTTCACCTGCGCGCCAGCCGAACGCGCCATCTGCGCGCCCTTACCCGGACGCAGCTCGATGTTGTGCACGATCGTACCGGTCGGAATATTCTTCAGCGGCAGAGCGTTGCCGATCAGGATATCGGCCTCAGGGCCGCTCATGATCTTCTGCCCCACCTTCAGCCCAATCGGCTGAATGATGTAGCGCTTCTCACCATCGGCATAATGAACCAGCGCGATGCGCGAGCTACGGTTAGGATCGTACTCGATCGTAGCGACCGTGCCCGGGATCCCGAACTTGTCGCGCTTGAAGTCGATGAGGCGCAACTTCTGCTTGTGCCCGCCGCCCTGGTGGCGAATTACCAGCTTGCCCATATTGTTGCGGCCGCCAGTGCGTGGCTTTACCGACAGCAGCGGCTTGTGCGGCTGATCGGTCGTAATGTCATCGTTGACCAGCTTCGTCTGAAAGCGAAGGGTCGGCGTGATCGGACGAAATGATTTAATCGGCATGTTGCTATTCCTTTGCCGCGCTTGTCTAAATTTGCAGTTACCACAGCGCGATACGTGAAACCGTTCCTACTACTGAATCTGTCTTCTGGACCCTAAACCCTGGGCCCTGAACCCTGTTTCTAAATCTCTGCTGCGAAATCAGGAACCTTCTCGCCGGCCTTCAGGCGCACATACGCCTTCTTCCAGTCGGGCAGGAAACCTGCATAGCGTCCGCGTTTGCGCTCTTTGCCGACAACGCTTGCGGTGCGAATGCTCGCCACCTTCACATTGAACAGCGCTTCAACCGCCTGCTTGACCTCAGTCTTGCTGGCATTGGCAGCCACTTCGAACACCAACGATCCTTCCACTTCGCGAGTGGTCAGGGCCTTCTCAGTGATCAATGGCCGACGAATTACGTTGTATAGGGTAGGCATTTATGCAGCCTCCTTCTCGGCGTGCTGCCGCTTGGAAACGCTCTTCTTCAGCATCTCCGTCAATGTCTCGAACGCAGCCTTCGAGAAGATGGCGTTCTCATACTTCAGCAAGTCATACGGATGAACCTCGGACGAGAGCACCAGCTCCACACCCTGCAGGTTCCGCGACCCGAGATACAGCTTCTCGCTCAGCTGCTGCGACGTCTCGACCAGCAGCGCCGTCCTCTTCGCGTCCAGCGTGTTCAACGCCGTCCGGAATACCTTGGTCTTCGCCTCTTCGACATCGAAGTTGTCCACGATCGTCAGCTTGCCGTCGTTGATCTTTGCAGCAATCGCCGAACGCAGCGCGCCCATCAGCTTCTTGCGCGGAAACTGGTATTCGTAGCTGCGCGGCTGAGGTCCGTGGACCGTACCGCCGCCACGCCACAGAGGAGTACGAATCGAACCCACGCGAGCGCGGCCCGTGCCCTTCTGCTTCCAAAGCTTCTTACCCGCACCACTAACCGCTTTGCGATTCTTCGTCGCATGCGTTCCCTGACGCAGGCTTGCACGATAGTGCTTCACCGACTCCCAGAGCAGCGCCTCATTCACCTCGCCCGCGAAGATCTCGTCGAGCTCAAACGTCCCGACTTCCTTCCCGCCGAGATTCACTACCTTGATGTTTGCCATCGTCTTCTCTCTTCGCCCGCGATCGTTGCCGCGGGCCCTTCTCTTGTTCGTCTGCGTTCTCGGTCTGTTCCCCGCGCAGAGTGTTACCACAATTCCCTCGCTCCAGAACGGTCCGCGCCGAGGGCGCCTCCCGCCGTCCGCGCAGGACTTATTTCTTCTTCGGTGCAGCCTTCTTCGATGCCTTCAACGGATCCAGCGTCGTAGAGCCCGCAAATCCGCGACGCTCTCTCGGTGGCGCCTTCGCCTTGGAGACCAGGACGTAACCGTCCTTCGCTCCCGGAACCGCACCCTCAACCAGCAGAAGGTTATCTTCAACATCAATCCCGCGAATGCGCAGGTTGCGAACCGTTACCTGGTCCGTACCAAAGTGACCCGGCATACGCTGACCCGGGAACACGCGCGAAGGAAACGACGACGCACCAATCGAACCCTGGATCTGGAACATATGTCCGTGCGACTTGGGACCGCCGCCAAACCCGTGACGGCGAACCACACCCGAAAAGCCGCGGCCCTTCGAGTTGCCAATCACATCCACAAACTTCGTCTCAGAAAAAATCTCAACCGTAATACGATCGCCAGCCTTCGCCGACTGATCATCCTCACTGCCTGTAACCGACTCCAGCTGAACCTCGCGAATCTCGCGAACCGGCGGCACATTCGACTTCGCGAAGTGACCCGTCATCGCCTTGTTCACCTTCGACGCCTTGACGAACTCCACAAGCCCAATCTGCGCGGCATCGTAGCCGTCCTTGGCCACCGTCTTCAGCTGCGTGATCACGCACGGCCCAACCTTCAGCACCGTGACCGGATGAATGTCGCCGCGGTCGTCGAACAGCTGCGTCATGCCAATCTTCTTACCCAGAATTCCTGTAACGCTCATACTTCCCTTTCCTCATCATGCCCGGCGTTGAGCGCCAGCACTGTAGGTGCTACTCTCTTCGAGCAAGTCAGGCTGTTTTTTTCGCCGACTTGCTAACTCGCTAACTTGCTACTTCGTCACCGTCTTAATCTCTACGTCCACGCCAGCCGGCAAATCCAGCTTCATCAGCGCGTCCACCGTCTGCTGCGTCGGCTCGAGAATATCGATCAAACGCTTGTGCGTCCGAATCTCGAAAGCCTCGCGCGACTTCTTGTCCACGTGCGGCGAACGCAGAACGCAATACTTGTTCTTCATCGTCGGTAGCGGAATCGGTCCCGCAACCTGTGCGCCCGTGCGCTTTGCCGTCTCAACAATCTCGCTCGTGGAAACGTCGAGGACGCGGTAGTCATAAGCCTTCAGGCGGATGCGAATGCGTTGCTGTGCCATGTCAAATCTCTTTCTTGGTGCTCAAAGAACGTTTGGAGTGACTGCCGGCCGTCGTACCTCTAGGCGAACCGGCAGCCCTCGTGTTTAGTCTTCTGGACCCTGGGCCCTAAGCCCTGGACCCTCTTACTTCCAGTCTCTGTTACTTCACGATCTCGCTGATCGTGCCGGCGCCTACAGTCCTGCCGCCTTCGCGGATCGCAAACCGCAGGCCCTTCTCCATGGCCACTGGCGTGTGCAGCGTGATCTCGAGCGCGATGTTATCGCCCGGCATCACCATCTCGGTGCCCTCCGGCAGCTTGGCAGAACCCGTGACGTCCGTGGTGCGGAAGTAAAACTGCGGACGATAGCCGTTGAAGAACGGTGTGTGACGGCCGCCTTCTTCCTTGCTCAACACGTAGATCTCGCCCTTGAACTGAGTGTGCGGCGTAATCGAGCCCGGCTTCGCCAGAACCATGCCGCGCTCCACGTCTTCCTTCGCGATGCCGCGCAGCAGGATGCCGGCGTTATCGCCCGCCATACCTTCGTCCAGCTGCTTCTTGAACATCTCCACGCCCGTGCAAACCGTCTGCTGCGTGTCGCGGAAGCCAACAATCGAGCAGGCCTCGCCAACCTTCACCTTGCCGCGCTCGATACGGCCCGTAACAACGGTGCCGCGGCCCGAGATCGAGAAGATATCTTCGATCGGCATTAGGAACGGCAGATCCACCAGGCGGTCAGGCTGCGGAACGTTCTTGTCCACCGCATCCATCAGCTCGTCGATCTTGGCCTCCCACTGTGCCTCGCCATTCAACGCGCCCAGCGCCGAGCCACGAATCACCGGAACGTCGTCGCCGGGGAAGTCGTACTTCGACAGCAGCTCGCGCACTTCCATCTCGACCAGGTCGACCAGCTCTTCGTCTTCCACCGCGTCGCACTTGTTCAGGAACACCACGATGTACGGCACGCCAACCTGGCGCGCCAGCAGCACGTGCTCCTTGGTCTGCGGCATCGGGCCGTCCGTGGCCGCCACAACGAGAATCGCCCCGTCCATCTGGGCTGCGCCCGTGATCATGTTCTTGATGTAATCCGCGTGGCCCGGGCAGTCGACGTGCGCATAGTGACGGTTCGCCGTCTCATACTCCACGTGCGAGGTCGCGATCGTGATGCCGCGCTCCCGCTCTTCCGGCGCATTATCGATCGTGTCGAACGAGCGGAAGCTGTTCTTCGGATTATGCTTCGACAGCACCTTCGTGATCGCCGCCGTCAGCGTCGTCTTGCCGTGATCGATATGCCCGATCGTCCCTACGTTCACATGCGGTTTGCTGCGATCAAATTTTTCCTTCGCCATGACTCTCTCCGTAGTGCCAAAATTCAAAGGCCCCTGTTAGCGCCTGATTCCGTTTTGCGCGCGCCAGCTAACCTCGCTGGCTCCAGCGCGCGGCTGGGTGTTACTTGCTGTCCTTGCCCTGCACCTTCGCAATAATCTCTTCCGAGACTGAGCGCGGTGCCTCCTCGTACTGCTTGAACTCCATCGAGAAGTTAGCCCTGCCCTGCGTCGATCCGCGCATCGCGGTCGCATAACCAAACATCGTCGACAGTGGCACGGTGGCCTTAATCGCCTGCACACCGCCAACCATCTCCATGCCTTCAATCCGGCCGCGGCGGCTGTTCAGGTCGCCAATGATCGTGCCCATGTACTCCTCAGGCACCGTGACTTCAACCGCCATCACCGGCTCGAGCAGTACCGGCTTAGCCTTGCGTGCTGCCTCCTTGAACGCCATCGATCCGGCGATCTTGAAGGCCATTTCGTTCGAGTCCACATCGTGGTAGCTGCCGTCGTACAGGCTCACCTTGATATCGACCATTTCGTAACCCGCAAGCACGCCGCCCAGCAGCGCTTCCTGGATGCCCTGGTCGATCGGCTTGATGTACTCCTTGGGAATCGTGCCGCCCTTAATATCGTTCGAGAACTCGTAGCCCTTGCCCGGCTCGTTCGGCTCAATGCGAATCTTCGCGTGGCCGTAGTTACCCGAACCGCCCGTCTGGCGAATGTACTTGCCTTCCGCTTCGGCCTTCGCGCGGATCGTCTCGCGGTAGTTCACCTGCGGCTTGCCAACGTTCGCCTCAACCTTGTACTCGCGCATCATGCGGTCAACGATGATCTCCAGGTGCAGCTCGCCCATACCCGAGATAATCGTCTGGCCATTGGTAATGTCCGTCCGCACCTTGAACGTAGGATCTTCCTGCGCGAGCTTGGCCAGTGCCATGCCCATCTTTTCCTGGTCAGCCTTGGTCTTCGGCTCAACCGCAACCTCGATCACCGGTGCCGGGAAGTCAATCGACTCCAGCAGAATTGGCGACTTCTCGCTGCAGATCGTGTCGCCCGTGTTCAGATTCTTGAGACCCACAGCAGCGCAGATATCGCCGGCCATAATCTCCGTAATCTCTTCACGCTTGTTGGCATGCATCTTCAACAGACGCCCGATGCGCTCCGTGCGTCCAGTGCGCGGGTTCAACACCGAATCACCCGTCTTCAAAATGCCCGAGTAGATACGGATGAAGATCAGCTGACCAACAAACGGGTCGGTCATGATCTTGAAGCCCAGTGCAGCCAGTGGCTCGGTATCGTCGGCATGGCGGAAGAGCTTCACTTCCGGCTCGCCCGGCTCCGTGCCTTCGATCGGCGGAACATCCAGCGGGCTCGGCAGGTATTCCACCACCGCATCCAGCAGCGTCTGCACGCCCTTGTTCTTGAACGACGAGCCGCACAACACCGGGAACACATTCATCGCGATCGTCGCCTTGCGAATCGCCTTCTTGAGCTCCGGAATGGTGATCTCTTCGCCCTCGAGATACTTGTGCATCACGTCTTCATCGGAGTCCGCAACTGCCTCGATCAGCTCCGTGCGCAGCTTCTGAGCATTCTCGAGCAGGTTCGCCGGAATCTCTTCCACGTCGTACTTCGCGCCCATGGTCTCGTCATGCCAAAGAATCGCCTTCATCTCGACAAGATCCACGACGCCGGCAAACTTCGCCTCTTCGCCAATCGGAATCTGGATCGGAATCGCCCGTGCGCCCAAACGCGCTACCAGCGTCGAAGTCGCGTACTCAAAGTTCGCGCCCGCCTTGTCCATCTTGTTGATGAAGCAAATCCGCGGAACCTTGTACTTGTTCGCCTGCCGCCACACCGTCTCCGACTGCGGCTGAACGCCCTGCACCGAATCGAAGCACGCCACCGCGCCATCCAGCACGCGCAGCGAACGCTCCACTTCGGCCGTGAAATCCACGTGGCCCGGGGTATCGATAATGTTGATGCGAATGCCGTTCCACGTACAGGTTGTCGCAGCAGAGGTGATCGTGATGCCACGCTCCTGCTCCTGCTCCATCCAGTCCATGGTGGCCGTGCCCTCGTGCACCTCTCCGATACGGTGATTTACGCCCGTATAGAAGAGAATGCGCTCGGTCGTCGTCGTCTTGCCGGCGTCGATGTGAGCCATGATGCCGATGTTGCGGCATTTTTGTAGAGGTACTGTGCGAGCCACGGTGATCCTTTTCTTCCTGCGAGCCAACAGCCCGCGTCTGAAACCAATTCGACCAGGGTTCTGCTCTTCTAATCCCTAATCCCTGTTCCCTAATCCCTGTTCTTCAACTACCAGCGATAGTGCGCGAACGCCTTATTCGCCTCGGCCATACGATGAACGTCTTCCTTCTTCTTCATCGCAGCCCCACGTCCATTCGCAGCGTCGAGCAGCTCAGCGGTGAGCTTCTCCACCATGCCCTTTTCGCCACGCGCGCGGCCGTAGGTCACCAGCCACCGAATCGCCAGCGACGTGCGGCGCTCCGGGTTCACCTCGATCGGCACCTGGTAGTTCGCACCGCCAACGCGGCGGCTCTTCACTTCCAGCATCGGCTTCACGTTCTCAACGGCCTTCTTGAACAGCTTCAGCGCCTCGTCCCCACCCTTTGCCTCAAGGTTGGTCATGGCCTCATAGAAGATGCCCTGGGCAGTCGACTTCTTGCCGCCCCACATCATGCTGTTGACGAACTTCGTAACCAGCGTCGACCCATAGATCGGATCGGCTGGAACTTCACGCTTGGCAATAAACCCTTTTCTCGGCATCTCTCTTCTTTCTCTTCTTCCCCCAGCGCGGTGAACCTCTCACGAGCTGAGCCTATTTGACTTAGTTGTCATTCCGCAGCGCAGCGGAGGAATCTGCTTCACCCGCTGCGCCACAAATCTCTCGAGGTACTCTGACCCCTAAACCCTGGGCCCTAAACCCTCGCCTTTACTTGCTGCTCGCCTTCGGCCTCTTCGCGCCATACTTCGAGCGGCTCTGCTTGCGATTCGCCACGCCAACCGAATCCAGTGTTCCGCGAACCACGTGGTACCGGACACCCGGCAGATCCTTCACACGGCCGCCGCGGATCAGCACAATCGAGTGCTCCTGCAGGTTGTGGCCAATGCCCGGAATGTACGTCGTAACTTCAATGCCGTTGGTCAAACGCACACGCGCAACCTTGCGCAGCGCCGAGTTCGGCTTCTTCGGGGTCTGTGTGTACACGCGCGTGCAAACACCGCGACGCTGCGGCGAGCCCTGCAGTGCAGGCGATGCGGTCTTGTAGCGGGTCGGCGTCCGGCCCTGCTTTACGAGCTGATGAAACGTAGGCACTGTTACTACTCCTTGGCTTCCCTGGTCTTCCAGGGAAATCCCGAATCTCTTATTCGGGCTCTGTGCAGGGCAGCTCCTCTCGCTCTTCTTCCAGCTCCGATTTCTCAGCCTCGGACGCACGGAAGGCGAAGCATGTCTTCTTCTCCGTTTCAGATTCCAGCGTTCGGAATCCACAGAGAAACACGCTTCGGCGAAGTTCTGAATCCTGCACGCGGCCGTACGACTGACTGCGCACTTACTACCAACTACAACCACTCAAACGAAATAACAGTCGACGGTGGCCGAGGCCTGTCGAACGAACTGTTATCAGCCCGCCCAACCGCTCAACTCCGTTTCGCTGTTCCGGCCCACATAGCCCATCCCCATGGGGTCCCACCGTGGCACAGCGGGGAGGAGGGTGTCGCAGGCGCGATTAGATAGGCATTTACGCCAACCGCAGACTTACCGACTCGACCACAACTACCCGGCCGAATCCTGCGGTGAATCTCTTGTATCCAGTGTATCGCAGGTCAACGGCCTGTGTTTCGCAGACCAAACCCGCCGAGCCTCTTCGTGACGGCACGTTCCGGATACTCGCGGAACCTTCTAACTGTATCAACCCCCACTCGAAACGTCAAGGAATTGGGGCCCACGCTCATAGCGGACACAACCAGACCATCGGGTTGGCAAGCTGCATTCAACTGGAGAGGCGAAGCCGACTCCGCCCACGTTTCAAATTTGACCACCAGCGCAATCATCCGGCCCCAGTAACTTCCGGGCGGTAACCATCGTGTAATCTAAAAAGTTTGGCATTTTTCTCGTATTACGAACAACCGGGATATTTTGCCCCAGCATCTTCCGTCGTATAGGCGGGAAAAGTTCCCCGACTCCGCTCACTCGTATAGGCGGGAAAAGTCCCCCGACTCCCTCTCATACGCCGGAAAAGTCCCCGCGCCCTCCCACACTTGTACTTCATCTCGCAGGAGATCATCCATGATTAAGTGCCTTGTTGTCTTATGTACTTTTACTCTCGCAATCGGCGGCGTTTCTACTGCCTATGCCGACTCCATCAGTGGTTACTTCAATGCCAGCGGGAGCGATTCATTCAACTCCTCAACGATCACCTTCACCCCGAATGAAGCCAGAATCACGCCCGACACGGCAATTGGCGGTACCTTCGCCACCTACCTGACGGACGGCAACTCAATCTCCTTTCTTTCCGGTCCCATCCCCTATTCGCTTGGGGAAAATTCGGTTCCCGCGGGACTTCCCCCTCTTTTCACAACCACCGAGAACGGCGAAACCTTCTCCTTTGACCTGGACACGTACGACGCAAGCTACATTACTGACGGAACAGGCTGCCTTGCGGGCGCCACTTGTCTGCTCATTACCGGAACCGGAGACTTTACCGGATCGGGAGTGGCTGACTACACCGCAACCCCCGCCACCTTCGTCTTTACCTCGCAATACACGCCTGGGGAGCCGATAGGTGACACCACCTCGTTCTCCGCATCCACCTCGACAGTTTCACTAACTCCCGAACCGGCTTCGCTGGCCCTCTTCGGCACTGGCATGCTCGGTCTTGCTGGATTCGCGCGCCGCAAACTCGCTATATAACCTTCAACACTTCCCATCGAAACGGGAGTTGCGACGACCACGACTCCCGTTTTTGCCCTGATAGGCTCCGCACCCCCCCAACCCTAAGCCGACACCACGCCAAGCCCTCGCCCTGCGCGCAGCAGTGTCAAGCCCCCCAACACCCTCAAAATCGCCAAACCCCCCATATCCATTGGCGATTTATATTTTCAAAACCTGGCATAATCACCCCCGCCCATTCGCTACAATGGATATAGGGACAAATGGGTGGCGTGAGCAAATGCCCCGGCCTACCAAAGTCTCGCACCTAACCCCTTTAGAACTGCTACTTTGCGTATAACTGCCCTAAATGCAACGGCTTAGCGGCATCCACCCCGCTTCGAGGGGCATACTTTGCCACTTAACCCGTTTCATTGGCCTACTTTACGGGCCAATCTCCCCTCGCAGGGGGATACTTTGATACTTAACCGGCTTGTTTTGACAACTTTATCGGGAAAATACCCAGTGAGGGGGGGGGGGGTGGATAGCTCGGGCCTGTGCTTCTTCGATCTCCGCGCACCGGAACCCCTATACTCCAGCAAATGTCTACCTCGTCCCAGACCGCCGCTAACGACGATCCCTTCGCCAACGCCATCTGGAACGCTCTCCACACCACTCACCAGCACCTCGCCCTCACCCACAACCTGGCTCTCAAGTATCCCGCCGACATCGCCCCCTTCGCCTGCCTCGCGGAAAACTCCCAAGCCGCGCTCAACGACCTCCACACCCTCCTCGAACCCAACGAGACCACCTACGTCCTCAGCGACAATCCACCGCCGCTCATCGACGCGCTCCTCTACCGAGGCTTCATTCCCTGCCTCCAGATGGCCGTTCCCGAAGACTCCCGCCTCCCAGCTATCCAATCAACCCTCCCGATCTCAACCCTCACCTGCGCCGATGCATCCGCGATGGTGGCCCTCACCAACGTCGCGTTTCCCGGCTTCTTCCGCCTCCGCACCTGCCTCATGGGCAGCTACTTCGGTATCTGGAACCCCTCCCATCCAAGCCAGCTCCTGGCCATGGCAGGTGAGCGCCTCGTTCTCCATCCCACCCGCGAGGTCAGCGGCGTGTGCACTCACCCCGATCACCGTGGAAAGGGCTACGCTGCAGCCCTCACCACCCACGTCCTCCACCACCAGCGCAGCCTCCACGCCCGCTCCGTCCTGCATGTCGTCTCCACCAACCAAGCCGCCATCAGCATCTATCACCGCCTCGGCTTCCAGACCCTCAGGGAAGTTCACCTCCACCGCCTCAAGCGCCCCGCCTAGCGATCCACCTGCCGGTGACTCGCCGCCCGCGCGCCTGATACGCTGTCCAACATGACATTTTCTGCTCGACGCGCCTTCCTGCCGCTATCCGCAGCATCCTGTTTCCTCCTCCTAACATCCGTCCTCACCGCCCAGACTCCCGCAAAGCCGACGTTAGCCGCCGCGCCCGACACTGCGAATCCCAACCAGCAGTTCACCCGCGCCGCCCAGCCCTCGGGCGTCGCCATCTCCCCCGATGCCGCCACGGTCGCCTGGACGCTGCGTGGCCACGACGGCGCCCTTCACCTAACCGAGATCGCCAATCCCGCGAACGACAAGATCATCAAGGTCAACGGCGCAACCAACTGCTCCGTCGATAACCCAATCTGGTCTCCCAGCGGAGACACTCTCGCCTTCCGTTCCAACTGCACCGGCGACAAAGCCAAGCCCGATCAGAACCAGATCTTCCTCTGGTCCAAAGCTTCGGGTGAGGTCAAGCAACTCACCCACCTCGTAGGAGAGGTACAGCAACCAGCCTGGTCTCCCGACGGCAAGTCCATCGCGTTCCTGTTCGTAGAAAACGCCACTCGCCGCGCCGGCGCACTCGACGCCATGCCTCCCTGGAACGGCGTCATCGGGGAAGACGGAGTCGAGATTCAGCGTGTCTACGCAGTCAACGCCGCGGATGGTGCAGGCCACTGGCTCACTCCAGACCGCTTGCACGTATACGAATTCAGCTGGGCGCCGAACTCGAGCGAGATCGCGTTCATCGCAGCCAATCCTCCGGGCGAAAACAACTGGTGGGTCGCCAAGCTTTACGCGGTCTCCGTCTCAGGAGGCGATCCACGCGTCATCCTGGATCCCGTCACCGTCTCCGGTCCTCTCCACGGCCTCCAGATCGCGGTCCCGCGCTGGTCCCCTGACGGCAAGCGCCTCTCCGTCATCGGAGGCCTCATGTCCGACCAGGGTTCCACCGGTGGCGACGTCTGGGTCATCAACGCTGACGGCAAGCATCTCTTCGACGCCACACCCAACATCGACGGCACACCGACCTACGCGATCTGGACCCACGACAACACCATCGGGTTCATCGAAGATCGCAGCGGCCACACGCTCGTCGTCGATTGGGATGTCGACAAGCGCTCTGTCCTTCCCGATGGTCAAGTCGATCTCGGCGAAGTCTCAGTCTCTGGTGGCCCAATCAAGGATGCCGTTCCCTATTCGCCCGCCAACGGCGGAGTAGTTGCCTTCGCACGATCGAGCTTCAGCGCGGAGCCTGAGATCTGGACCCTCGACAGTCACAATGACCTGCACCAGCTCACCCACATCAATCGCCAGCCGAACACCGCCGCCCTACAAGTTCGAGTCCATCGAATGGGAGAACGAGGGCTTTCATGTGCAGGGCTGGCTCACCTATCCCAAGAACTACGATCCCGCGAAGAAGTACCCCATGATCGTGGAGGTTCACGGCGGCCCCTCCGCCTCCGCTGGCCCTCGTGGAGGCGCGCAGTGGGCCGAACTCGGCTACTTCGTATTCCAGCCCAATCCGCGCGGCAGCTTCGGCCAGGGTGAGAAATTCGTCCAGGCCAACGTGAAGGACT
This sequence comes from uncultured Acidobacteriaceae bacterium, assembly GCA_963737325.1. Lineage (GTDB taxonomy): Bacteria > Acidobacteriota > Terriglobia > Terriglobales > Acidobacteriaceae > Granulicella. The sequence continues at coordinate 508,196 of CAVTSJ010000026.1, read as the reverse complement.
TCGGCTACGGCGACCTTCGCGACATCCTCACCGGCATCGACGCGATCGAGAAGAAGGTGTCGATTGACGACCACCGCATCGGCCTCACCGGCTGGAGCTACGGTGGCTTCATGAGCATGTTCGCCGAGACCCAGACCAACCGCTTTCGCACCATCGTCGCAGGCGCCGGCATCTCCGACTGGAAGAGCTACTACGGCGAGAATTCCATCGACCAATGGATGATCCCGTTCTTCGGTGCCAGCGTGTACGACGATCCAGCCGTCTACGCCAAGTCCTCGGCCATCGAGTACATCAAAAATGCCAAGACCCCAATGCTGATCATCGTCGGCGACCGCGACGGCGAATGCCCCGCTCCGCAGAGCTTCGAGATGTGGCATGCCCTGCGCGCAGAAGGGGTCAAGACCCAGCTCGTGGTTTATCCGAATGAAGGCCACGGCTTTACCAACCCTCAACACATCCGCGACCGGATGGAACGCGAGGTGCGCTGGTTCGCGGAGCACATGCCAGCCAGCAAGTAGCTTCGCCGGACGATCCAACCCACTGCGGCCAGCCCTCGAATCCTGGAGGCTGGCCGCTCTGCTTTTCAGCTTTCCGGCTCCCGATCTGACGATTCGTGTACTCCCTATTTGCTCGAGGACCGTCCAACCCCTAAACTGGAGACTCGAAAGTTTTCGCAGTTGACGGTATGACCGTTCAGCTTTCGTTCTAGTTGAACGGGGAGGTTCTTAGTGCAGTTGTGTTTTGTAAATAAGGCGCGGTTGGTTTTGGTGAATAAGGCGCGTAAGTTCGTTGGTCTCGTTGCTCTTCTCTTCTTTGCGCTTCCCTTGGGTCTGTCGGTGACCGGTTGCGGACATCACGCAGCCCCCGTTGTGTACTGCTACGCTGGTGACTCCGGTCCGGTGGTCGGCCAGGTAGCCACGATCACACTGTCATCCAGCCTTGCCACAACCGGCGAGAGCCTCAATTACGGGCAGATGGGCCAGGCGCTCTCGGCCACCGCGAGCGATTGCAAAGGCAACGCGGTCTCGGTCAGGTCCTTCACCTACGCCAGCACCAGCAGCTTCGGAGCCAACACCAACGGCGGCCCCATCTTCGCCGACATCAATCCCTCAACTGGACAGGTCTGCGGTGGCACATGGAACCGTAACACCGGCGGCGGCATCGCGGATTACACGACCTGCACCGCGCCTTCTGCATCGCCCGTAAGCACATCGGCCGTTGCCCTGAGCGTTACCAACCCAACTCCCAGCGCCGGCGCGACAGCTACGCTGGTACTCGGGCAAGCCGTGGATACCGTATCAGGCACTCTGGCTCTCGGACTTGGCTCGGCCACTCCGTCTGCATTATCGGTGCCGTCTGGTACTTCGCTCAGCGCCCTCGCCACCCTGATCAATAGCAACGCCACGTTTGCGAGCCAGAAGATCACCGCCGCTGTCGTCACGGGCAACACGCAGTACCTGACCATCACTGGTCCCGCTGGAGTGGGGAACACCCTCAACACCACGGGCACCGCGCTCCTGGACAGCACCGCGTACTATCTGGCCTACGTCACCGCATCCGCCAACGGCGCCACCAGCAACGCGATTCCCGTCTTCATCCATCCCGTCGTCACGGGTGTCGTCCTCGGCCCGGCTACGCCTGGTGCAGCGAATGGATCCTGCCCGGCCGGCACGGTCGATCCCGGCAGCGATTGCTGCCCCAATGACACAGTCGGTACGCCCGTCATTGCGCCCCCTTATGACGGCAGCGGCTGTCTCTCCCAAAATAAGGTTGGTCAGCTCGTAGCGCGCGTCTATCAGAGCGGTGGCACAACCGGCAATGCCGCCCAGAACATTACTTGCCAGGTCGGCCATTTGACCTTCGGTGCTCAGACCACGGGCATTGTATCGATCGACCAGAACGGCGCCGCAACGGCACAACAGCCCGGTTCCACAACGATTACCGCGACAATCTCTCAGTCTTCGACAGCAACCAACGCGGGCTATTTCTCTACGTGCCCACCAGCGTCGATTCAGCTCCAGGACCCGAGCTCCCCTGGATCCAACAGCATCAACGTCGCGGTCAATACCCTTCAGCCCTTGACCGCCACCGTGCTCGATACCAATGGAAACGTCATCACGGGTTTGAGCCTTGAGTACAACTCCACCACCCCGCAGACGATTCCTGCGGCCGTGGGGTCGGTAACGCCCGCCTATCCAGGCTCCGCGGATATTACCGCCGTTTGCCAGCCGGCTACGTGCAATCCGTCGCCCTTCAATCAGATTGGGCTGTACGGAAACGGAAAGGCGATCACTTCGAATCCGATCACGATCAACACGCCAGGAACCAGCAGCACGGTCCTCTACATGGGAAGCACGTCTTCGGACTACATAGCCTTCCGCGATTTCACGACCAACCAGACCAGTACCCTGATCAAGCTTCCGTTCGTGCCGAACTCCATGGTCATGAATCAGGCTGGTACCGAGATCTATCTGGGCAGCCCTCAGGGTTTGATAACGGTTGCCACAGCCAGCAACACCGTTTCGGCGGCGAATCAGCTGATCCCGGGCGTGGTCCTCTCCGTGTCGCCGGACGGGAGCACCCTTGTGGTTACGGATCCTGTCCGGCAAACCATCTCTCTCGTATCCACCGCGAGCAATACAGTCACGACAAGCTACGGTGGCGTTGGCACCAGCGCTTCATGGTCTCCGGATGATCAGGCCGTGTACATCACGACCACCACAAATGCGGTTCTGACACACTCCAACTTCTCCGACTGGCAAACCGCGACAGCCGATGAAGTTTATTCGGACGTATCGGTGACCGTGCCCAGCGTAGGCGCATATTTCGCTGGACCCAGTACCACTGAGGGCCGCAGCTACTGCCCGGCGAGCACTGTACCCGCTACTGGAAACCCGCCAAACGTCGCCAATGAGTTCATACCCGTGGCGGACCGACAGGCTGCGGTTACCGACCAGCTCGCGGCTACGACGGACGGCAAGCACATTCTTGGAGCGCATGCGATCCAGGGTGGGGTATCTACACTGACCGATCTGGATGTCACGCTACCGACCAATGCGGGCTGCCCGATTCCTCCAGCGGCCCAGCCGGCTGTTGGATACTTTACTAGCACGGTTAATGGTCCGCTGCCGTTGGCGGGAATCAATGCTGCTTCAATCACGGGGGTTGAGCCTGCTAGCAACTCGACAGCGGCCTTTGTTACCTATACTTTACCGGCCGGCGCGACCTCTGGCGGCGGAAAGCTTCCCGTTTACTTCCCGCCTTCGAGCGGTAGCGGAACCGTTCAAGTGCTGCCGCTGGGCAATGGTGCTACCGCAGCCTCGGCGCCGGTTTCGGGAGTGTTCAGCACCGATAACTACACGTTCTATGTCGGTACGGGCGCTGCTGACGGCACCTCGGCTGACAACGATGTGCATTTGATTACAATGACTTACCCCACAACTGGACAGCCGACAGCAACGGAAGCTACCGGGAGCGAGATCACTCCTCAGCTGCCAATTTGCGCCACCGCGCCCTCGGGCGCGTGCCAGACGACCACCACTGGTTTTGCACCGGTGAATCTGATCGCACAGCATCCGAAGAAGACTACGACTTAGTATTTTCAATAGTTTAGGAACAAAAAGGCCCTCGGGAATCGAGGGCCTTTTTGTTGCGAGGTGAACGATTCGCTAGTGTTTGAGGCGCGCTTCGAGGAGTTCGCGGCCCACGGCATCGAGGACGCCGTTCAGGAAATGGATGCTCTCGGGGGCGGCATAGCGGCGAGCTATCTCCAATGTTTCGTTGATGATAACGGCTGCTGGCGTTTTCGGATATCCGAGCATTTCGGCTATGGCCGCGCGGAGAAGGTTGCGATCGACGACCGGCATGCGTTCGAGGCGCCAGTTCTGGGCGTGCTTCTGGATGAGGGCGTCGACTTCGTCTTCGCGCTGCGTGGCGACCCGGTGAATGTCGTCTGCAAAGCCTTTGGTTTCATCATCTACGTCATCGCGAGCGCCCCAAAAGAGATGTTCGACTTCTTCCGGGTTCTGCTTACCGAGGTCGCCCTGGAAGAGCATTTGCATGGCTAATTCGCGGGATTTGCGGCGGGTTCCCATCAGGATTTCCTTCCTACTAGATCGGCTGGTTGGGCAAGTTTCTCCTGGATGGAGGCCATCTCGATAGCGGCTATCGCGGCCTCAAACCCTTTGTTTCCAGCCTTTAGCCCGGCTCGGTCGAGAGCTTGTTCGAGAGTTTCGCAGGTGAGAACGCCGAAGGCGTGGGGGATGCCGGTTTCCTGTTGGGATTGGCCGATGCCTCGGGCTACTTCGTTGTAAATAGCTTCATAATGAGCAGTTTCGCCGCGGAGGAGGACGCCTAGCGTGATAACTGCTGCGTAATCTTTACTTTCCGCGAGGGCACGGGCGGCAGAGGGGATTTCCCAGGCGCCGGGGACTCGGACGATCTTTATATCATTGATTTTGCAGCCACTTCTGGTCAAGGCGTCGAGGGCGCCCTGGAGGAGGCGGTCGGTGATGACTGCGTTCCAGCGCGCGACTATGATCGCAAAGCGTTTGTTTGCAGCAGATAGATCGCCTTCAACGGCGATGGGGCGATTGTGCTGGGGGTTCTCGGACTGCCAAAAACCTACCGTTAAGTCGTTTGTTATCAGCACGGTGAAGAGGCGGGAGTTCCAGTGGGTGAGGGTGGGGTCGGAGAGTTTGGCGGCGTCTTCGCTGCGCTGATGGCTGAGGATCCAGGCTTTGACGGCGGCGTGGATCTCGTCCAGTTGCGTAACTTCAATCATTAGAGTGGGTTGGGTCGCTGGGTAGCCGATGGCCAGCTCCAGGTTTCCCAGCGGGGCGAGGAAGGCTGCGCCCTTGCCGGTGCTGTCGGTCCAGCCTTTGCCGGGCTCGAACCCTAGTGTTTGGAACAGTTCGGCGAGCTGGGTGAAGGCTTCTTCCGAGGCCACGCGCGCCACGGTGGTTATTCCCTTGATCATGACTCGATTGTAGCGCCAGCGCTGGAAACTCGTGATTTTGGTGTAGACATAGCCCGGTTTCGTGCACAAATCGACTGCTATAGCCGGGTTTCAGGTAGCAGATTTGGAGTTTAGTTGAGTGACCAGTCAGTCATTCCTGACCGGAGCAGCAGGCATGCCTCACGGGGACCTACTGGAGCTTCTTGCGGGTGGCGACGGTCTCGGCACGAAGGCTGCCGGAGGGGCGGGTGCCGAGACGGGTGGAGGCGAGGTTGAGGGGTTGGAGGAGGGTGACGATGAGGGCGGTGCAGGGCTGGTCACCGACGCAGGCGTAGCTGTGGATGGTGGAGGAGTCGAAGTAGACGGAGTCGCCGGCGCGGAGCTCGTGGACGATCTCGCCGTGCTGGATGCTGAGGGTGCCACTCATGACGTAGAGGAACTCGAAGCCGGGGTGCTGGTGAAAGTTGTCGTCGGGGAATTTGCCGGGCTGGAACTCGGCGAGGTAGGGATCGAGCTGGCGTTCGGCGACGAGGTAGCCGAGGCTCTCGAAGTAGTAGCGCGGCTGGTCGACTCCGGACTGTGGGAGGCGGACGCGGTCGGCGGCGCGGTGGACGCGGAAGAGGGAGAGAGGGATGGGGCTGAAGAAGTAGTTGAGGTCCTTGCTGAAGACCATGGCGATGCGCGCGAGGTTGCGGAGGGTAGGGACGACGCGGCCGGTCTCAAGCTGGGAGAGGAAGCTGGAGGAGAGGCCCGTGTGGCGGCCCAGCTCGGCGAGGCCGAGAGAGGATTTCTGGCGGAGGGCGCGGATGCGGAGGCCGATGCGCTTCTCGGCGATGAGGCTCTCGACGGCGTCGCTGCCGATCTGGACGTCGGAGTGGTCCGATGGCAATGGGGGCATCTCTTTCTCTTCAGGAAGCAGGACTTCTTCTTCGGCCAGAGGAGGAGGTACTGGAGCGGACTGCTTGGTAAGGTCTAGCTTTTCTCGCATTGCGATCCCCGTGGAGATATTTGTTTCTTGACTCGATGTATAGAATGGGTGCGGGGATGCCTAAGATTCACTTGATTGGGCGATTAGTGGAGTTGGGGGGGCCGGTTCTCAGTTCTCCGTTGTCAGTTTGCCCTCAACTAAGAACTGACAACGGAGAACTGACAACCTGCTTCCCTACTGGATTTTGCCGCTGCTTAGGTCGTAGACGACTATGCCGAGGTCGTTTAGCTTGCTGATGACGGTTTCCATGTTGCGGCGGACGGCGGGTTCGGCGGAGGCGGGGGTGTTGTTGGCTTGCTCGATGGCGACTACGCGGCCGTAGGGCCAGGAGGAGTGGGGGATGGCGCTGATGGCATCGCCTAGCGCGGCGGTGCTGATGTTGAGCTCCTGGCGGCGGGCGTTGACGGGGCGGAACATGCCACCGACGCCGATGGGGGTGGTGTTGGCGTCGGCGAGCAGGACGTGGAGCTCGAGCATGCCGGGCTGAATGGTGAGCACGGGATTCTGCCAGCTGTCGTAGGTGTGCACGGTCATGAAGGTGCTTTTGGTGGGAGGCGGGATCTGGTCGAGCTGCTCGCGCTGGGTTTCAAGTTCGGCGCGTTGCGTGGCAAGCTCGGCGCGGGCCTGCTGGGCAGAGACTTGCGAGGGCTGGCTGTGACAGCCGGAAACGACGAGAAGAAGAGCGGGAAGCAGGCAGAGGCTGGAGAGGCGGCGGAGATTTGACACGGAAACAGGATACCAAGGGCTGCGGAACGTTTGCTGTGAAAAGGGACAGCGACGGAGCCGGGTGGCTCCGCCGCTGAAGGATGATGCGCGAACGTCTAGTGAGGCTTGCCGCCACCGCTGCCGCCGTGGCTACCACCACCACCGCCGCCGTGGCCACCACCGCCGCTGGGAGGCTTGCCGCCGCCTCCGCTGGGAGGATGGCCGCCGCCGCTGGGAGGACGACCGCCGTTATTCGGAGGATGGCCGCCATTGTTGGGGGGACGGCCTCCATTATTGGGAGGGTGACCACCGTTGTTGGGGGGACGGCCATTGTTCGGGGGATGACCGCCGTGATTGGGAGGACGATACCCCGGTGGGTGGCTGGGAGGACGGCCGTTGTAGCGGTAGTGGTCGCCGCCATGATAGCCGCCGCCACGGCCATAGATATTGCCGTGGTAATACCCGCCGCCGGGACCATGGAAGCGATAGGCGCCCCAGCCGTGGTGGTAGCCCCAGTAAGCCCAGGGGCCTACGCCGAGGAAGATGCCGTGATAGAAGTAGCCGGAGCCGTAGTAGCCGTAGGGAGCGCAGACGTAGGGGGGATAGTCATAGTAGCCATACGGGCATACGGGCGGAGGTCCACCGACAACAACCGGGCCTCCGATCTGAACGCCAACACTGACTTGCGCCGTCGCCGTGGTTGGGGCGAGCGCGAGGCAGGTTAGCAGCGCGCCTGCACATAACATCCATTTAAATCCACGCATTGTTGGGACCTCACTTACTTAAGCTGCGGTTGACGGAAAGAGTGGCGCAGTGAACCCGATTGGACAGGGGGAAAACGCTGTCAATGTTAACAGTTTCAGGTTAGATGCGGAATGGGGATTGCGGGTATATCTCGTAGTACCGAAACAGATGAGATTTGTCGTTACGGGAATCAAATGCGAGCGGCGAAGCTGAAGGGCCTCGCCGCTCGGTTGCTCCTATTGCCGGTTGGTTCGCGATGGTTGCGGTCTAGTGGTGTCCGCCGCCGCCGCCGTGGCCGCCGTTGGAATGTCCGCCACCGCCGCCGCCGTGATATTCGCCGCCGCCGTGATATTCGCCACCGCCGTGATATTCACCACCGCCGTGGTAGTTGCCGCCGCCGTTGCTGTGGTAGCCATAGTGGCCGCTGGGGGGATGTCCGTTGTAGTGGTAGTGGTCGCCGCCGTGATAACCGCCGTGATAGCCGTAGACATCACCGTGGTAGTACCCGCCGCCCGGGCCGCGGAAGCGATAGCCGCCCCAGCCGTGGTGGTAGCCCCAGTAGGCCCAGGGGCCTACGCCGAGGAAGATGCCGTTGTAGAAGTAGCCGGGGCCATAGTAGCCGTAGGGGGCGCAGGTGTAGGGAGCGTAGTCGTAGTAGCCCCAGGCACATGCGGGCGGAGGTCCGCCAACAACAACAGGGCCGGGGGCGCCGATGCCGATACCGACACTTATCTGCGCGCTTGCGTTATTTGGCGCGAGCGCCAGGCAGGCTATCAGCGCGCTTGCACATATCATCCATTTGAATCCACGCATTTGGAACCTCTCTTACTGAACGAACTATGAACCTGATTGATGGTGCCATGAACTCTGCACCGTTATGCGAACTCGGTGGTGGGACGGCATACGGTTGAATACCGGCGATGTGGTATTGGATGCACATTGCCTGTCCGCGGTACGCGTTCCGGTTATGACACGGGCCTGGGCAAGAAGTTGCGAGGGGCCGTAAGTGGTTGTGGCTGCGGCACGAATCGGTCGGGGTATGGTTGGTGCGATCGAGGCGATGGAGCGCGATGACTATTGGATGCGAGGTGCGCAGGAGCGAAATGGGCGGGGGAGAAGTTATGCTCGAAGGATGAGATTTGTTTTGGCCCTGCTTTGCTGCCTGCCTGCGTTCGCACTTCATTCGGCGGGAGCACAACAGACTCCGGGCGGGATTCCGGATGCGCCCGTGCCGGCTGGAACGCAGGTGCAGCAGGATGCGCTGGCGACGCGAACACTGAGCGGCGTGGTGACGGATGTAGATGGGGCGCTGGTTCCGGGGGCGACGGTAACGCTGGTGGAGGAGGGGTCGGTGAATCCGCGCAGCACGGTGACGGATGCGAGTGGACACTTCAACTTCGACAATGTGGTGGCGGGGGCGTACGCGCTGACGATTCTGGCCAAGGGGATGCTGCCGAAGACGGAGCGGGGGACGCTGAATGCGGACGAGTCGGTGGAGCTGCCGCCGATTGCGCTGGGAGTGGCGACGAGCGAGGAGGTGGTGGTGTCGTCGCTGACGCCGCAGGAGATTGCCGAGGTGCAGATGAAGCAGGAAGAGCAGCAGCGGCTGGTGGGGCTGGTGCCGAACTTCTATGTGACCTACCACTGGAACGCCGCGCCGCTGACAGCGAAGCAGAAGTACAGGCTGGCGGTGAGGGCGCTGATCGATCCAGCGACGTTTGTGATTGCAGCGGGGTTTGCGGGACTCGAGCAATCGAGCGACGAATACAGCGGCTTTGGGCCGGGTTGGGAAGGTTATGGGAAGCGTTATGGTGCGTTGCTGGCAGACGGCGCTATTGGCGGCATGCTGGGGGGAGCGGTGTTTCCGGTGCTGTTTCACCAGGATCCGCGGTACTTCTACAAAGGGACGGGAACAAAGTGGCACCGTGCGTTGTATGCGATTTCAACGTCGGTGGTGGCGCGCGGGGATAACGGCAAGTGGCAGCCGGCGTATGCGAGCGTGCTGGGAGATTTTTCTTCGGGGGCGATTTCGAATTTGTATTATCCGGCAGTGAATCGGGATGGCGCGGAGTTGACGATATTGAATGGGCTGCTGTCAGTCGCTTCGGATTCGGCTACGAATTTGCTGCAGGAGTTTGTGCTGAAGAAGATCAGCACCGGGGTGAAGAAGGCGGCGCCTGCTGCGACGCAGAGCGGGACGCAGACTACGCCGTAAGCTTGGGTATCCCAGGTCTCAAAAGCGAGACCTGGGGCACCCGGTTTGGTGGCGAGGTTAGCGGCCTTGCCAGACTGCGGGGCGCTTGGCGAGGAAGGCGATGAGGCCTTCCTGCTTGTCGGCGGTGGCGCAGAGGCGGCCGAAGATTTCGGCTTCGACGGTGAGGGCTGCGGGGAGGGGTTGGTCGGCGCCGCGGGCGACGGATTCGAGGACGCCGGCGATGGCGAGGGGGGCCATCGAGGCAATGGTGTCGGCGAGGGCGAGGGCGCGGGGCTGAAGCTCGGCTGGGGTCGTGACTTCGTCCACGAGGCCGAGGCGGAGGGCTTCTGGGGCGTCGACGAATTGGGCGGAGAGCATGAGGCGGAGGGCGGCGCTGCGGCCGATGAGGCGGGTGAGGCGCGCGGTGCCGCCGTAGCCGGGGATGAGGCCGAGTTTGACTTCGGGGAATCCTAGGCGGGCTTTGTCGCTGGCGATGCGGAGGGTGCAGGCGAGGGCGAGCTCGCAGCCGCCGCCGAGGGCGACTCCGTTGACGGCAGCGAGGACGGGCTTGCCAGCGGCTTCGAGGGCTGAGGCGATGAGGGCGAAGACTTGCTGGCCGCGCTGGGAGGCGGCGAGGCCGGTGGCGGCGTCGGTATCGGCGAGGGCGCGGATGTCGGCGCCGGCGGCGAAGGCGCGATCGCCAGAGCCGGTGAGGATGACGGCGCGGATGGCGGGGTCGGCGGCGAGGGTGGTGAAGGCGAGCTCGAGCTCGTCGAACATGGTGCTGTTGAGGGCGTGGAGGACCTCGGGGCGGTTGAGGGTGAGGGTGGCGATGGGCCCTTCGATGTTGCAGTGGAGGGTGGTGAGCGAGGCGAGAGTGGGCATGGCGATTGTGTCCTTGAGATAGCGGGGGCGAATCCCGGATCGTTGATGGGGGAAAGACCGCGACGGTCCGGAGCCGATGGATGGTTCGAGATTGGGCCAGCATCCTCACCCCCACTCATCCGCAAGTGCGCGTATGAATGGGGCATCCGACGAGTAGAAGTGGCGCAGCCGGTTCGGTGGATCGTGGCGACGAGGTTAAGAAACGAGGCGCAATGTTGGCACCGTTGCCAACGCTAACAGATAATCAAGGGGATCTGCTTCGCTGTGGGCGAAGAGAAGTCGTAGGGCGATGTTTTCACATTTGAAGTATTGATTCACGAAGGTTTATTGAGTTCATGAACTGTTGAGAGTGAGATTGCCGCCAATCGAAACTTTTTTTCGGAGTTAACCATCCATAGATGTAGAGATTCCATCGGCGCGTGGTGCGCCCCCAACAAATCTTAAGACGAATTTGATCGAAGAGGACAAGAATGGCTCTGGAAGATAGCCGGGATAAGCGACCGCACGCTGATGATCTGGGCCAGTCGTTTGAAGCGCATAGCGGCAATGTGGGATCGGCATTTGAAGAGCGGAACTCTTCGCCCGTGGTGGTGGAGAAGAAGTCGCATGGGCTGGTGTGGGTTATCGTGATTGTGGCCGTGCTGCTGGGCGTTTTCCTGGTGTATTACTTCACCAAGCCGAAGGGGGGCGGAGCGGCCGGTGCGGGTGGGCGGGGGCAGAATGGACCGGCGGCGATTACGGTGGGCAAGACCGCGACAGGCAACATCAACGTGTATGTAAGTGCGCTGGGCACGGTGACACCGCTGGCGACGGTGACGCTCTACAGCCAGATTACGGGCGTGGTGGAGTCGGTGCATTACCGCGAGGGACAGATTGTGCACACGGGCGATCCGCTGGTGGACATCGATCCGCGTCCGTACCAGGCGACGCTGACGCAGGCGGAAGGAAACCTGGAGCACGACCAGGGGGTGCTGGAACAGGCGCAGATGGATTTGGCGCGGTACCAGGCGGCGTACGCGCGCAACGCGATTGCAAAACAGATCCTGGATGACCAGGAGAAGGCAGTCATCCAATACCAGGGGACGGTGAAGGCCGACCAGGGCACGGTGGCCTATGACAAGGTTCAGCTGAGTTACTGCCACATTGTTTCGCCGATTAATGGGCGAGTGGGTTTGCGGCTGGTGGATCCCGGGAACACGGTGTTTTCGGGCAGCAGCTCGACGCTGGTGGTGATCACGCAGCTGCAGCCGATCACGGTGGTCTTCAATGTGTCCGAAGACGATTTGCCGGGAGTGCAGACGGCGCTGAAGAGCAACCGGTCGATGGAAGTGGACGCGTTCGATCGCTCGGACCAGACGATGCTGGAGGCGGGCAGGCTGACGTCGCTGGACAACCAGATTGACACGACGACGGGCACGGTGAAGTTTCGCGCGAGTTTTCCGAACAAGGGGTTCGTTCTGTTTCCCAACCAGTTTGTGAACGCGCGGCTGCTGGAGAAGACGCTGACCAACGCGACGCTGGCACCGACGGCGGCGGTTCAATACAACGGCACGGCTGCGTTTGTGTACATCGTGAATCCGAACAACACGGTGGGCGTGCAGCCGGTGCAGGTGGTGACTGGAAACGACAAGGTGACGGCGGTAACGGGGGTGGATACGGGCGTGACGCTGGCCACGAGCGGATTCGATCGGCTGGAGAATGGCGCGCACGTGCAGGTGCACCAGAGCAAACCGAAGTCGACCACGCCGTCAACGGGAATGGGTCCCAGCGCGGGCGGTAGCACAACTCCATGAGTCCTTCGCGCCCATTTATTCTCCGTCCGGTTGCGACGGCACTACTGATGGCGGCAATCTTTCTGGCGGGCGGGGTTGCGTACTTTCAGCTGCCGGTCTCGGCGCTGCCGGAGGTGGATTACCCGACGATCCAGGTGATCACGTTCTATCCGGGCGCGAGTCCGGACGTGGTGGCGTCGGCGGTGACGGCGCCGCTGGAGCGGCAGTTTGGACAGGTGGCGGGACTGAGCCAGATGACGTCGACGAGCTCGGGCGGGTCGTCGATCATCGTGATGCAGTTCCAGCTCAGCCTGAATATCGATATTGCCGAGCAGGAGGTGCAGGCGGCGATTAATGCGGCGCAGAGTTATTTGCCTGCCGATCTGCCGGCGCCGCCGGTGTACAGCAAATCGAATCCTGCGGATGCGCCGGTGCTAACGCTGGCGCTTGAGTCGTCGACGATGCCGCTGTCGGCGGTGGAAGATCTTGCGGACACGCAGCTGTCGCCGAAGATCTCGCAGGTGTCGGGCGTAGGACTGGTGAGCATCTCGGGCGGACAGAAGCCTGCGGTGCGCATCCAGGCGAATCCGACGGCGCTTTCGGCGTATGGCGTGAACCTGGAAGACGTACGCAATGCGCTGACAGCGAACAGCCTGGATGCCGCGAAGGGAAACTTTGACGGGCCTTCGCAGGATTACACGATCAACGCCAACGACCAGCTGGAAAGCAGCAACGATTACAAGTCGGTGGTGGTGGCGTATCGCAATGGCGCGCCGGTGATGCTGACGGATGTGGCGCACATTGTGGATGGGGTGGAGAACAACAAGCTGGCGGCGTGGAGCAACCAGACGCCGGCTGTGATCCTGAATATCCAGCGCCAGCCGGGGGCAAACACGATTGCGGTGGTGGATACGATCGAGAAGATTCTGCCGCAACTGGAATCGACGCTGCCGAAGTCGGTGCACGTGCAGATCATCACGGACCGGACGACCGACATTCGCGCGTCGGTGGCGGACGTTGAGTTCGAGCTGATGCTGGTGATCGCGCTGGTCGTGATGGTGATCTTCCTGTTCCTGCGGAGCCTGTCGGCGACGATCATTCCGAGCGTTGCGGTGCCGCTGTCGCTGATTGGCACGTTCGGGGTGATGTACCTGGCGGGGTACAGCCTGAATAATCTGACGATGATGGCGCTGACGATCTCCACCGGATTCGTGGTGGACGATGCCATCGTGATGATCGAGAACATCTCGCGCTATATCGAGGAAGGGATGGCGCCGATGGAAGCGGCGCTGATCGGCGCTGAGCAGATCGGGTTCACGATTCTGTCGCTGACGGTATCGCTGATTGCTGTGCTGATTCCGTTGCTGTTCATGGGCGATGTGGCGGGGCGGCTGTTCCGGCAGTTTGCGGTGACGCTGGCGGTGACGATTGTGTTCTCGGCGTTCGTGTCGCTGACGCTAACGCCGATGATGTCGGCGAGAATTTTGAAGCATACGCCGGTGAGCCAGCAGGGATGGTTCTACAAGAAGAGCGAAAAGGTCTTCGAAGATATCATCGCGTTCTACGGACGGACGCTGCGCTGGGTGCTGGGCTACCAGACGATCACGCTGCTGGTTGCGGTGGCAACGCTGCTGCTGACGGTGTTTTTGTACATCGAGATTCCGAAGGGATTCTTCCCGACGCAGGATACGGGAATCATTCAGGGCATCACGCAGGCGTCACCGTCGACTTCGTTCGCGGAGATGGAACAGCGGCAACAGGATATTGCGAAGGTGCTGCTGGCGGATCCGGCAGTGGCAGGGATCTCGTCGTTCATCGGCGCGGATGGAACGAATACAACGCTGAACAGCGGGCGCATTCAGATTAATTTGAAGGCGCTAGGAAGCGGCAAGGACGAGCGCGATCTCTCTGCGACCGAGGTGATCGATCGCCTGTCGCCGAAGCTGGAGAAGGTTCCGGGGATCAAGTTGTACATGCAGCCGGTGCAGGATTTGACGGTCGATGACATGGTAAGCCGCACGGAGTATCAGTACACGCTGGAGGATCCGAACCAGCAAGAGCTGAACCAGGTGGCGGCGCAGCTGGTGGCGAAGATGAAGAAGCTGCCGCAGCTAGCGGATGTGGTGACAGATCAGCAACTGGGCGCGGCCGCCGAGCAAGTGGAGATCGATCGCGCGACGGCGTCGCGGTTTGGCGTGACGACGTCGACGATCGACAACACGTTGTATGACGCATTCGGGCAGCGGCAAGTGAACACGATGTACACGCAGGTGAATCAGTATCACGTGATCCTGGAAGCTGATCCACAATTCCAGAAGGACCCGCACAAGTTGAACGATATTTATGTGCAGGCCACGACGACGGGAACGGTGGGGCCGACCGCGTCGAACACGGCGGGATCGTCTTCGGGTGCGGGTTCGGGTGGGGGTGGTGCCAGCACGTCGCTGTTGACGCCATCGTCGTCGAATGGAGTTTCTTCGGCGTCGTCATCGACTTCGGCGCTGGCGTCAGGGAACACGAAGTCGACTTCGGCGACATCGAGCGTGAACTCGAGTGCGGCGCTGTCTTCGGCGTCGACGTCGGGAACGACTTCGTCGGTGCTTTCGGCGACGAGCACCAACACGTCGACATCGTCGAGTGCTACGACGTCGGCGAGTGGAACTTCGCGACCGACTTCTACGGGCAGCTCGTCGAGCGGCGGTGGTGGGGGCGGTGTATCTAGCAGCACGAGCAGCAGCAGCGCGCTGCAGACGCCGGTGCCGTTGAGCGCGTTTGCACACTTTGTACCTACGAGTGAAGCGCTCTCGATCAATCACATGGGCCAGTTCCCTGCTGTTACGATCTCGTTCAATTTGAATACAGGCTACTCGCTGGGACAGGCGCTCACTGCAATCAACAAGGTGATCAAGCAGGACAACATGCCGACCAGCGTGGTTTCGAATTACCAAGGCACGGCGGCGGCGTTTGAGGGGTCGCTCTCGAACCAGGGACTGTTGATCCTGGCGGCGCTGGTGACGGTGTATATCGTGCTAGGCGTGCTTTACGAGAGCTTCGTGCATCCAGTAACGATTCTGTCGACGCTGCCTTCGGCCGGTGTTGGCGCGCTGCTGGCGCTGGAGCTGTTCCATCTTGATTTAGATATTGTCGCGATCATTGGCATTATTTTGCTGATTGGCATCGTTAAGAAAAACGGAATTATGATGGTGGACTTCGCGCTGGAAGCGGAGCGGCATCATGGACTGGATGCGACGGAGGCGATCTACCAGGCATCGCTGCTGCGCTTCCGTCCGATTTTGATGACGACGATGTGCGCGCTGCTGAGCGGAATTCCTCTGGCATTTGGAAGTGGCATTGGGTCGGAGCTGCGCAAGCCGCTGGGTGTTTCGATGGTGGGCGGGCTGCTGTTCAGCCAGGTGCTGACGCTGTATACGACGCCGGTGATTTATATCTTCTTCGATAATCTTGCGGGCTGGTTTTCGGGGCGCTCCAATGCATCCAACGGCGGACCTGAGACCGATGGAAGCCATGAGGCTGCACAGGCATGAACCCTTCGCGCATCTTCATTGAGCGGCCGGTAGCGACGACGCTGCTGACGATCGCGGTGGCGATTGCGGGCGTGATTGCGTTTGGCGTGCTGCCGGTGTCTCCGCTGCCGCAGGTAGATTTCCCGACGATCAGCGTGGCGGCGGGACTCTCGGGAGCGAGCCCGGACATCATGGCGTCGTCGGTGGCGACGCCACTGGAGCGGCAGTTCGCGCATATCGCGGGCATCACCGAGATGACGTCGGCGAGTTCGCTGGGCAGCACGAGCGTTACGCTGCAGTTCGATTTGAACCGCGACATCAATGGAGCGGCGCGCGATGTGGAGGCGGGCATCAATGCCGCGCGGACGTATCTGCCGGCGAATCTTCCGCAGAACCCGACGTACCGGCTGGTGAATCCTGCCGATTCGCCGATTATGGTGATCGGGTTGCAGTCGAAAATTTATGACGTGCAGGATTTGTACGATGAAGCTTCGACGGTGTTGCAGCAGCGAATCTCGCAGATCTATGGCGTGGGTTTTGTGCGGGCGGTCGGAGCGTCTCTGCCGGCAGTGCGGGTTGAGCTGAACCCCCAGCAGCTGAATAGTTACGGGATCGGATTGCCGGCGGTGCAGCAGGTGATCGCGGGACAGAACGCGGATATCGCGAAGGGACAACTTTCGAGCGGCGATCGGACGGTGGATATTCTGACCAACGATCAGATATCGAAAGCCCGGTATTACAAGCCGCTGGTGGTGGGTTACCACAACGGCGGGGCGGTGCGCCTGGAGGATGTTGCCGATGTGATTGATTCGCAGCAGTCGGTGCGGCAGGCGGGATATTTGAATGGCGGCACGTCGGTGAACCTGATTATCTACCGGCAGCCCGGCGCCAATATCATCACGACGGTGGATGCGATCAAGGCCGCGATTCCTTCGCTGCAGGCTTCGATTCCAGCGGGCATGCACATCTTCACGATTCTTGACCGAACGCTAACCATCCGGGCGTCGGTCAATGACATTGAGATGACGTTAGTGATCTCGGTGATTCTGGTGATCCTGGTCGTCTTCCTGTTCCTGCGCAATCTTCCAGCAACGCTGGTGCCTGCCGTCGCGGTTCCGGTGTCGCTGATTGGGACGTGCGTGGTGATGTATTTATGCGGGTTCTCGCTGGACAACCTGTCGTTGATGGCGCTGGCGATTGCGAGCGGATTTGTGGTGGACGATGCCATCGTGGTGATGGAGAATATTTCGCGCCATGTTGAGGCCGGGATGACGCCGCTGCAGGCGTCGTTGCGGGGGGCGCAGGAGATCGGCTTCACGGTGTTCTCGATCAGCATCTCGCTGATTGCGGTGTTCATACCTCTGCTGTTGATGGGCGGCATTATTGGACGATTGTTCCGCGAGTTTGCGATTACGCTTTCGGCAGCGATTTTGGTATCGATGGTGATCTCGCTTACGACGACACCGATGATGTGTTCGCGGCTGATGCGATCAGAAGAAGATGTTCAACATGGCCGGATGTACAAGTGGAGCGAGAGCATGTTCAACGACGCGCTCCACGGGTACCGCAAGTCGCTGACGTGGGTATTGGATCATCCGGCCCTGATGCTGCTGGTATTTTTGGCGACGCTGGTGCTGAATGTGTACCTGATCCTCAATGCGCCGACGGGTTTCTTTCCGCAACAGGACACGGGCGTGATCATGGGCGGGATGCAGGGGCCGCAGGACACATCGTTTTACGCGATGAACAAAGCGGTGCATGCGGCGGACCTGATCATCTCGCATGACCCGGGCGTGGCTGAGGCGATGGCGTTTACGGGCGGCAACGGGTCGACCAACGGAGGTTTCACTTTTGTCGCGTTGAAGCCGCTGAGCGAGCGCAAGGACAGTGCAGCGCAGATTATCGATCGGCTGCGGCCGCAGCTTGCAAAGGTGCCCGGCGCGGCGACGTATCTGCAGGCGGTGCAGGATATTCGCATTGGTGGACGCGGCTCCAATGCGATGTACCAGTACACGCTGAGTGCAGAGACAACTCAGGATCTGCAGAAGTATGGGCCTCAACTGCTTAGTCAGTTGCGCAAGGCGCCGGGGTTCCAGGATGTGAACACGGATCAGCAGAATGACGGGCTGCAGGCGCTGCTCACGTATGACCGGCCAACGGCGGCGCGGCTTGGGATAACACCACAGACGATCGACAGCACGTTATACGACGCGTTCGGACAGGCCGAGGTATCGGTCATCAACACGGAGCTGAATCAGTATTACGTGGTGATGGAGGTTGCGCCGAGGTACTGGCAGTCTCCGCAGGGGTTGAAGGACGTGTACCTGATTCAAAAGAGCGGCGGCGGCGCGATTCCACTGAGTGCGGTGATGAACTACGCACCCTCGACGAGCCCGCTGGCAGTGAACCACACAGGACTGTTTCCTTCGGTGACGGTGAGCTTCAATCTTGCACCCGGCGTGTCGTTGAGCCAGGCTACGAAGGAAATCAACCAGATTCAGCAGAACATGGGCGTGCCGGCCTCCGTGCACGGAGAGTACGCGGGAACGCTGCAGGCCTACAAGCAGTCGCTGGGCACCGAGCCGTACCTTGTACTGACGGCGATCATGGCGGTGTATATCGTTCTGGGCGTGCTGTACGAGAGCCTGGTGCATCCTATAACTATTCTCTCGACGTTGCCGTCGGCGAGTTTGGGCGCTATGCTGGCGCTGCGGCTCACGGGAACGGAGCTGGATGTGATGTCGATCATCGGCATCATTCTGCTGATCGGGATTGTGAAGAAGAACGCGATCATGATGATCGATTTCGCGTTGAATGCGGAGCGAGTCGAGGGCAAGAATACGCGGGATTCGATCTTTGAGGCATCGATGCTTCGGTTCCGTCCGATTTTGATGACGACGATGGCTGCACTATTTGGCGCGGTGCCGCTGGCGCTGGGAACGGGCATGGGATCGGAACTGCGGCGGCCGCTGGGTATCACGATCATCGGCGGATTGCTGGTGAGCCAGGTGCTTACGCTGTATACGACGCCGGTGATTTATCTGTTCATGGATAACTTGCGTTTGAAGATCCAGGGAGATAAGCGGGCAAGATTGTTCACCGCTACTCCGGCAACGGCGCAATAGATGCAGGCGGCAGGGAAAGCAGGCCCAATGAGAATGGGAATGAAGAGAAGGAAAAGGTTGGAAGAGACGACGGCAGGTGCTGCAGGCTTCGCTGGCGCGAAGAGCTTTGCGTGCGCGGCTGCGTGCGCGGCGGTTTTGCTGAGCGGATGCAATGTTGGACCAAAGTATGTGAAGCCCTCGGCGCCCGCTCCTCCGGAGTTCAAGGAGTCGTCGCCAGCCGCGTATTCCAATCCGCCAGAAGGAACTACACCGGACAAAACGTGGCAGCCCGCGCAGCCACAGGATGCGACGCTGAAGGGCAAGTGGTGGGAGATCTTCAACGAGCCGGAGTTGAATGCGCTAGAAGAACAGCTCGACATCAATAACCAGAACATCGCGGAGTACTTCCAAAACTTTATGGCGGCGCGCGCGCAGGTGCGGGAGGCGAAGTCGCAGTTTTATCCGACGGCAACCGTCGACCCCGCTTATGACCGTTCGAAAACCCCGGCGGCCTTGCACGGGGCCGCTGCATCTGGGGCCGCTGGCGTCACTTCGAGCGAATTAGCACTGCCGTTTGACGTGTCGTGGGAGCCGGATTTGTGGGGCAAGATTCGGAACACGGTGCGCGAGGCGCAGTATGCTACACAGGTGAGTGCGGCCGACCTGGAGAACGAGCGGCTGACCGAGCAGGCGGATCTGGCGGAGTATTACTTTGAGTTGCGCGGACAGGATGCGCTGCAAGATTTGTATAACAAGACGGTGGCAGCCGATAAGAAATCGCTGGAATTGACTCGGTCGCTGTATGAAACGGGCATCGACAACGATGAGGCTGTTGCACAGGCGGAGCTGACGCTACAAGACGCGGAGGCGACCTCGACGGGCATCGCGACGAATCGCGCGATCTACGAGCATGCCATTGCAACGCTGATCGGCAAACCTGCTTCGAGCTTTTCGATGCCGGTGAAGGCGTTGACGACGCCGGTGCCTGCGATACCTGTTGGGGTGCCCTCGCAACTGCTGGAGCGGCGGCCGGATATTGCGGGCGCGGAACGGACGATGGCCGAGGCGAATGCGCTGATCGGGGTGGAGAAGGCGGCGTACTATCCGACATTGAGTTTGACGGGCGGAGGCGGGCTGGAGTCGTCTTCGATTACGACGCTGTTCTCGGCGCCGGCGCTATTCTGGTCTTTGGGAGCTTCGGCGGCGGAGACGATCTTCGATGCGGGCCTGCGCAAGGCGACAGTCGCGCAATACACTGCGACGTATAACGCAGATGTCGCGACGTACCGGCAGACGGTGCTGACGGCGTTCCAGCAGACGGAAGATTACATTGCCACGCTGCGTGTGACCTCGCAACAGATTCAACAGGAAGATACAGCCGTGAAGTCGGCGCAGAGGTATTTGGACATCGCGACGGCTCGGTATCAAACGGGGCTGGATCCTTACCTGAACGTGATGACTGCGCAGACAACGCTGCTGAGCAATCAGCAGACACAGGTTACGCTGCGCGTGAACGAGATGACTGCGGCCGTGGAGCTGGTGCAGGCGCTGGGCGGGGGATGGGATACTACGCAGCTTCCGGCGGCAAACACGGTGACGACCAGTGGAGCGGTGAAACAGGTCGCGGGAACTCCGTAGTTTGTGGTTGGCGCGGCGCAGGAATTGGCGTGCAAGAGAAAGCGGCATCCTGAGTCAGGATGCCGCTTTTGTTTGGCAGGGGCTACTGGAAGTTAATTTCGCTCAGCAGCTTTGGGTTGGCTTCATCGACGGCGAGCAGGTTATGGCAGGCAGCGCAGTCGTTGGTGATGGTCTTGCCACCTTTGGAGGTGTGGTTACCATCGTGGCAGCGGAAGCAGCCGGGGAAGTTGTTGTGCCCGATGTTGTTGGGGTAGGTGCCCCAGGTAACCTTCATATCCGGGAAGACGTTGCGCTTGTAGATGGTGGTGAGGGTCGCCGCGGCCTGCTCGATCTGGGCGTTCTGGCTGCTCCAGACTGAGGGATATTGCGAGCGGTAGAACTCTTCGAGGCCGGACTTGATCTTTGCGGCGGCTTCATCTTGCGAGGCATACTTGGCTTGGATCAGGAGCAGACCCTGCTTGTGCACGAAGGGAAGAGACGGGTCGGGCGTGCCGTTGGCCATGGATTCATCGACTGCGTCCTCGGCGGTCTGATAGGAGTGGGCGGCCTGGTTGTGGCAGTCCATGCAATCCATGGTGCGCTTGACGCCTTTGATCGGACCCTTCCAGTCGGAGCTGAGGTATTGGGTCGTGGTGCCGTTGGGGCCAGGAGCATCGACTTCGATGATGGTCTGGTTTTCGTTGTCGGTTGAGGTGTATTGAATGTTGGTGAGGTGATGGCCGTGGATGCCGCTGAGGCGCGAGAGGGAGTCCACGCCGCCGAGATGAAGGACCAGCATGGTCTTGGTCATGGCATTCTTTTCGTCATCACCGAAGGCGGTCTTGACCAGGAGGCGATCGCCGATGAAGCGATTCGGTGCGTGACATTCCTCGCAGGTTGCTCGCGCGGGACGAAGCTCAGAGAGCGGCGCGAGGATGGGGCGGGGGAAGGTGTTGAAGGTGACCCCGACGAGCTGCTTCATGCCTGCCATCTTGGCGTGGACGTAGTTGGCGGCGCCGCTGCCGACGTGGCACTCGGTGCAGTCAACGTGAGAGTGCGGGCTGTGCTGATAGGCCACCCACTGGGGTTGCATGGGGACGTGGCAGGCAGCACCGCAGAAGCCGGGCGTATCCATGTAGGCGACGCCGCGGTAGCTGGCGATTCCGACGATCACGAAGTTGATGAAGGTGGCGACGATGACGAAGTTGAGCGCATGGCGGAACATGGGCTCGTTGAAGTCGATGTCGGGATAGATGGACGGAAGCTGGCCCTGGGCGAGCAGCTTGCGGCGCTGGATCGCGATGCCGATGGGGATAAGGATGAGGCCAAGGATGAAGAAGGCCGGGAGGAAAAGAAAGAGGATCAGGCCGATGTAGGGGTTCGTTGAGCCGCCATGCCCAAGGATATCGACCATCCAGAAACCAATCAGGACGAAGGCGGAAGCTGTGGCGATGGCGCCACCGACGAGGCTGAGAGTGTTCTTTCCCAGAAAGAAGAACGGTTGGAGCCAATGTTTTCTAAAGTTCTCGAATACGGACACGAAGGACGCCTCGTCGCTGAATTTGCGGTGCTTCCTGGCCCGGTTTTGTGGCGGTTTCCACGATACTACCGGGTCAGGATCCGGGGTGGGACGTTGTTATTCCCGGAAATATGCACTCACTGTCAATACGAGTAACAGAAGCCCAATAAGGACCGCTGTGAAGCCCGTCACTTTACTAAAGTTCAAAAGCCATGTAGGGGGTTTTGTTGTGAGCTTCTGGTTGAGGGTGCCGTTGGCGAGGGACTTGTCATACTCTTCGCCGTGCCGCTCCTTGAACTCTTCCTCGGTCATGGCACCGGTAAAGATGGTGGTGTCCATGGGAAAGTTGTCGGGACGCAGGTGGGAGTTGATGAAGTGGATGGAGAAGATGAAGGTGGTGGCAAGCAGGGCTTCTTCGCCGTGCACGATCTGGACGGCGTTGAGCGCCCAGCCGGGCAGGAACTTTCCGAAGAAGGGCCCAAACCACATGACGTAGCCGGAGAAGCCGATGATGATCATTCCCCAGAAGACGGCCCAATAGTCGAACTTCTCCCAGTAGGCATAGCGTCCAATCTCGGGCTTGGGGCCACGGCCGAAGAACCAGCGGAAGTTTCCGATGATGTCTTTGAGGTCCTTGAGGTTCGGGAACCATGGAGCTTGGGCCCCAGAGAAGTCCCTTTTCTTTGCGGAAGAGGATGCGAACGGCAATGTCTTTGACGTGATAGAGAAACTCGAGCGTGAGGGTGACGGCGCAGAGTTTATGGATGAACAGGATCGCGCCAAAGCCACCGATGGCGAGGGCGAAGTGCTGTGCCCAGGCGTTGGTGCTAAAGCGGATGGTGAGTCCCGTCGCCGCCAGGCCCAGGAAGGTGGTGAGCATGATGGCGTGCATGTAGCGTTGCATCAGGGTGAAGCGCAGGAAGAAGCGCTCCCCGCTGCGCGGCGCAGTACCTGCTGCGGATGCCGTACTGGGCGATGGGATTTCTGCTGTGACGTTGGTCTGGTCGGGCATCAGTTTTCTCCTCTTGACGGTCCGCCATTGGCCTTTTCGACCAGAGAGCGAATCAGCCATAGCAAGCTGTGAAGCAGGAAGAATGTCATCACGCCGCTAATGAGCAACACCATGAAGATGCGGATGTAATAGAGCACGGGAGAGACTTGCCGGTTGTGCGGATTTGCGTGGGGCGAATATTTCACAAAGCCGGCATTGGCGCCCTGGTGGCACCTGCCACAGGTCTTCACGAGGTTGGCTGGGTTGACGGGCGAACGAGAATCGGAGGCAGGCAGAATCTCATGCTCTCCGTGGCAGTCCGAGCAGCGCGCCACCTCTACATAGCTTCCGAGATTGCTCACCTGGGAGTGGAAGGTGTCGCGGTAGGTGGATAGCTGGGCCTGGTGGCAGGAGCCGCACATGGGCGTGGATTGCGCCATCGTAGGTTGGCCGATGGTGTGGGCGGTATGGCAGTCCGTGCATACTGGTGCGTGCAGGTGACTGCTATCGGTTAGTCCTATCTCAGACTTCTCGACACCCAGTGCCTTGCCGTGGATGCCGGCCATGTACTGAGAAAGGATGCCTCCGTGACATTTTCCGCAGGTGGCCGGAATGTTTGTTCGGTAGGTTGGGCTTAGCGGGTTGGTGTGGCTCAGAACATGGTGGGAGCCGTGGCAACTCTCGCAGTTGGCAGCTACCAGCAGGCCTTCCTGGCTGACCGCGTACCCGTGGATCGAATCCATGTATTGCGGATAGACGTTGGCCAGGTGGTGCTGTTTGGCCATGGCTGCGTCCCCATGACATTTGCCGCAGGTGGCCGGGATGTTGAGGGGGTAGACGGCGGATTTTGGATTGTCCTTGGGAAGGATTGCGTGGGCTGTTCCGTGACAGGTGGTGCAGGGCTGGCTCGCAGAATGCTCATGCACACTGCCGACGAGCGCGGCGGCTTCGTCTGCGTGGCACGAGACACACTTTACCGCCTCGGGATGGTCGGGGTGGGGGTACGCCTTGATCGAGGTGTGGCAGGCGCTACAGCCGAGATCGGCGTGCACGCTGGAGTGAAACGTGTTGCCATCGACTCCGACGTTGTGGCCCGCGGCATCCTGCATGGTGACGTCGCCGTGGCAGGAGAGGCAGTCGGTTTGCGCGCGGACGGCAGGGGATAAAGATGCCAGGAGCAGCACTGCGCACGCTGTAATGAAGAGTTTGAAGCGATTGATTCCCTTCGCGATCGCCGGGTTTCCCCTGCCCTGCTTTGAGAGAGCGGAGGAAGACCTGGCGATTGCGATGGGAAAAATTGTGAGGCGAGGGGGCCGATTGGGTTCTGATCGTTCGCTAGGCTGAAGAGATACGCTTGGACCGTTGAGGCAGTTCCTGGCAGGGAGAAGGTTTGGATAATTGATTGAGGGGTTATTTGTTTCTGATTCCGACCATCTCACTTGATTCTTACTGCTGGAGAAAAGGGACTTCGCCCATACTCTCCTGAGCTTGCCCAACGGTGACATGTCTTGCCTCTTTCACCTTGTCACTACTGCAGCGTGCGGACGTACCCCACGACTTCCTTGATCTGGGCGTCTGTGAGCTTACCTGCGTACGCTGGCATTTTATTTTTGCCATTCGTAACCGAAGCGATTAGCGAAGCGGTAGATGCCTTTTTCAACTCAGGCGAGTTGAAGGGCATCGCCTTCATGGACTTGCCAGCTGCCGTCGGCTGGCCATCGGCACCGTGACACATCTGACACTTTGCCTTATAGGTTGCGGCGCCTGCGCCTTGACCAAGGACAGGGGAAGCGGACACGGCGAGAAGTGAAGCTGCTGCGATCGTCAAAAGAAGTTTCATGATTGCTCCTGTTTGGTATTTTGTTTTTCGGAAACGCCCGAGGGCACAGGAATTCTGTATCCCTCGTGCGCTCCATGGTACCGGATACAATCACGCGGTGATGTTTCAGGCAGAGCTATCTTCGAGGGGAAGATAGCTCTGCCTGGTTCGGCTTACTTTTTGAGGGTCTTAATGTAGGCGACAACCGCGCTAATGTCAGCATCCGAAAGCTTGCCAGCATACGCTGGCATCTTCCCTTTACCGTTTTTTGTGG
Source organism: uncultured Acidobacteriaceae bacterium (assembly GCA_963737325.1). Classification (GTDB taxonomy): domain Bacteria; phylum Acidobacteriota; class Terriglobia; order Terriglobales; family Acidobacteriaceae; genus Granulicella. The sequence goes on along the minus strand of CAVTSJ010000026.1, from coordinate 483,103 downwards.
CGGCGATGAGACTGGCCTCTGAAGCACCTGCGGTGAACGCGGGAACTTTCATTCCCTTGTTACCGCTTCCATCGGCGAGGTGACACATCTGGCACTTCGCTTTGTAGATCGTTGCGCCAGATGATTGTGCAAGCAGAGGGGTAGCCATTGACACAGCAACGAGAGATGCTGCGGCGGTCAGTCCATTGAATCTGACCTTACGGAATAGATTGATTTTCACCTTACGCTCCTACTACTTCTGCAATGTGCGTATATGAGCAACCACGTCCTTGATCTCTGCGTCGGTAAGTTTGCCGGCGTAGGCTGGCATCTTCCCTTTACCGTTCTTTGTTATCGCGATGAGATCCGCATTTGACTCCTTTACTACGGCCGGGGAGAGGAAAGACGGAGCCTTCATGGCCTTTCCAGCGGGGGTGGTGCCTGCTCCATCGGCGCCGTGGCACATCTGGCACTTGGAGGTGTAGGTTGCCGCACCGGTGTTCTGGGCGAAGGCGGGTAGGGTGCATGCTGCGATCGCCACTACCATTGCGAGTCTTAGTTGGTTCTTCAAGGTCAATCTCCTTCTAGTGTGCGAATTTTGCTTCTCGTGCGATCCGGCGATTTAGAACTCGTAGTGGATGGAGAGAGTCAGAACATTGCTGTGGAAGTTCCGTGGAGCGGTGAACCCGTAGGACGGTCCGCTCATCGCGGTGTTTGGGACAGTGCTGCAAGGTACGGCCGTCACTGAAGTGGCGCCTCCCGGGACGGCGGTGTTGGTGTTGCAATACTCCGCACCGGATTTGGCCTGACCTTCACCGTAACCGTAGTAGTCGTATTCGGCCTTCCAGATGAGGCCAGGGTGAAGCGTCCAAGCCAGGTTCACGAAAGGAGTCTGGTAGGTGGACACCAGCGAACCGTTCACGTCGCCCGTATCGGTGAAGGCACGGCTGCCGTTGGTAGAGGTCGCGCGATAGCCGAGGTCGGCGTGCACCTTCGGTACTGGAATCAGGGCTACGGCTATCGTTCCGAACTGCGTGGGCGCGTTCTCAAAGTCCTTGAACGGACCAGCTAGCACGGCTGCGCGGCTGCCAGTTGTGGCGGGCGAACAGAGCGCGCCGGTCGGAGTCGCGATACCCGGCAGCACTCCGCCAGGCAGGACGGCGGCCGCACCTTGAGCGCAAGCGTTGGTCGAGGTGTAGACATCCGTGTAGGCGTAGTTCATATCCAAACCGTAGTGCGGGTTCGGCATGAGGTCCGCGCTAACGCTCAGAACCCGGCTGTGATCGACATGATCCAGGGGGCCGGTCGCGGAGGGGACGCCGGTATTGTTGGTGTTGTTGTGATGTTCCACGTCGTTGTAAGCGGCGGACACGGTGGCCCATGCCTTGGGTCTGTAGAGCGTGTGTATCCGATAGTGCTGCGTCTGCCGCGGAGCAATGGGGGTTAGAACGTTGTTGTCGTAGAGGATCTCGATGCTGCCGTTGACGTCCCAGTTATTGCTTGGGCGCAGAGCTGCGTTGAAGATTCCGCCGTTTTCGGTAATGGAAATCACAGAGCTGGCAGTGCCAGTGGCCGCGCCCTGGACGATATCATGGCTGCCATAGCGGTAGGTGAGTGCGAAGGTAGCGCGTGAGGTCGCATCCCAGCTTACGGATGCATTGTTGATCACAAACTTCTGTCCGAAGTAGCCGGGCAGCGGTGTGCCAATCGCCGGGCTGCCTTCAAACGGTGCGGAGCCAGTGGTGACGGTCGTGGAGGTGAGTGCCGTGTTGTTGATTGTGTCCGGACCGGATGCGATCTTTACCGTTGTGCCGCTGGTGAAGATAGCGGATCCAGGCTGGTGGACGTTGGAGAAGTTCACCTGGTCAGAGACGCTGATCGTCTTGGTCGCCTGCCATGTGATGCCATAATCAACTGCGATCACTTCGCGCTTTGCGCTCGCGTTGCCGGCGTAGGTGGTAGAGCGGGTTGTGGTGGTCAGGCCATTGAACGTCTCGAAGTAGTTCGGCAGGTTCATGTTGGCGTTGGTGTAGCGCACGTCGCCGTTCATTGCGATGTTCTTGATGCTCGACGTTTGCATCCTGAAGATCTCGCTGGGGAAGATCTCGCGAGTTGGCTGCGAACGCAGGTAGCTGGTCACGACGTAGCAGGCTGGATCGATGATGGGCAAGCCGCCTGTCGGGTTGTTGTAGAGGATGTTGGCCGGGTTGGCGATGGCGCTGCTGCAGACGCCGCTGCTGGCGGCGGCTCCGGTGGCAGTCGAGGGGGCGTAGGGGACATAGTGGCCCGTGGCGTTATAGCCATACGGCAACGAGGTCGAGTAGCTGCTCAAGAGAGCGACTGGAGTTCCGTCCGCTTCCTGCACGCGGTAGTACTGCGGAGCCACGTTGAAGTAGGAGTCGCCCTTGTAGTGGTCGACCTGCTCCTCGAAGGTAAACTTCGTGCCGTTGACTGGTTTCCAGTCGACCGCTCCCATGAAGTCATCCGTGCTGTTGCGCTGGTACTCTTCCAGAAGCAGTTCCTGGCCGGCGATTGAGTTGCCGCTCGGTGTCATGCTTGGACCCTGGAAGATGTTCTGCGAATAACCGACGCGGAACGTAATCTTTGAGAGCGGAAACAGGGTCAGGTAGGTGTCCGTCATACGGCGAACCGTATTGAACAGGAAGGGCGAGTTCTCCACCTGGGGCCATGCCAACGGGGTCGTGGAACCGCTGACCGGAATGGAATTGCCGCCGGGGATGTTGGGATTGCCCAAGAGGTCGTAGTCAAAATACTGCCGGTCACGCCGGAAGACGCCGGAGAACTCGTACAGCTTGCCTTTGGAGAAGTCCAGTTTCACCACGTTGATCGGGTCTCCGCCGAAGCCGTTGGTATAGGCCGACAGATCATCGAGCAGTGCGTGCTTGCTGCCGGGGACCGCGTGCAGGCTGAACGTCTGGCCCAGCACTCGAGGGCCGGACTGGATGTTCACCAGGGTGTCGTACATCGAGCCGCTGCCGCTGATACCGACGACGTGGCCGCCCAGATCCGCAGACTGGTGAAGGACGAAACCGTCCTGCACGGTGGGTTGGGGCGCCTGGGGCACGCTGGCGGAATTCGCGGCAGGAGCAGTTCCCTGCGCACATGCAATTCCGGACATCAGCAGCAGAATGGCGACTCCAATGCTCCCGGCAGCCCGATGGGCTCTGACGCGTGTGGGATCTTCATTGGAAAGCCGATTTAGTTTCATCTTCATCATTTCAAGCCTCACTTGAATAAAACCTCAGTTACCTAAAAGCCTCGAATCCGCGAAACGGTGCGGAGTCCGTGCCGCCCCTGCACGACTGAGCAGGGCGCGGCACAGGTCCAGCGTCACTACCGGAGGAATGCCGAATTCATGTTTGAGCCGTGGATGTAGGTGTGGCAGGTCGTACAAGGAATGCTGTCGGATGATCCGGCGTTAATTCCATGCACGTTGTCAGCACCGACCGAACTGTGGCACTGGTTGCACAGCACATTGATGTTCGGCATGTTGAGCAGCCGGGCATTGATCGAGCCGTGCGGTGTGTGGCAAGCCATGCAGCCTTGACCCTTCACCGGAGCATGCTCATATACGAACGGTCCACGCACCTCGGTGTGGCACTTGGTGCAGATTGCGTTCTGATCCGCAGTGACCTTCAGGTTGCTGTTCTGGAATGTCCCATGCACGTTGTGACAATCGGTGCAATTGATCAGGCCTTCGTTGACCTTGTGATGGAAGGGCATGGAAAAAGCGGGCCTGATGTCCGAGTGGCAGCTGAAGCAGAGCTTCGGCTGCGCGGCCACTAACAACGTGGTCTCCGGCACCGACTTATGGATGCTGTGGCAGCTGAGGCAGCTTACGCCGGCTTTCGCGTGCGGTGAGCGCAGGAAGTTCGGGTGGGTGTTCGCGTGGCAGCCCAGGCAGGTCTTGTCGACCTCGGTGGGTGTCATCTTCTCGAACACGCGGATCTTGGTGACATCGCCGCCACCGTCCACGTGCGCCTGGCCTGGACCGTGGCAGCCCTCGCAGGTTGTTCCGGCTTTGCCATGCTGGAGCGCCAGCTTGTGATGCGGATTGTCGGCCATGGCGTCGACCTTGTCCTGATGGCACGTCGCGCAGGTGTCACTGCCTACATACCCGTTGTCGGGCGTTGCTGCCGCCGTCGAACTCTGCGCCAAAGTCTGTGTCCGGGTTTGCGTCTGAGCAGACGCCAAGCCGGCGCCGCACGTGGTCAGCATCGCGACCACCGCAACCAGAAGGAAATATTTCGTTATCTTGCGGGGCAATTGTCCCATGTGAAAACACCTCTATTTGGCGCGTTGAGTTTGTTGTTTCCTCTACTCGATTGAAGGCGGCCACACCGTCAACATCGCAACCATAGTCCCGCCCCCAGCCGCATACCGTGACCTTCATCACAGGACAGCCAAAATCAGATCACTGGTTTCTGACAGCCAAGAAAGGTGCAAGCGCAACTCATTGAAAACACTCAAGTTGGATATCGTTATGCGATACAGAGAGGAGTGCGGTATGCGGCGAATGTGTGCGATAAACGAATTTTGTGACACAGGTCACCGCGTCATGTTCAGGCTTGGCATTTTATGGGGATGCGGGATTATCTGCGCGTTGTGATTGCTGATGAGGCTGAATGCCACTTCAGGTTCGGCGAGGACGAGGGATGAGAGTGATGCCAGGCCGGGAAGCTCAGTTCGAGATCGGGTGCCGATCGGATCGCTCTGTGCTGATTGAAGCTTCGTGCTTCTGCGAAGACAAACTTGCAGGCCCCAGGGAAGGACGGAACTATCGGGGGAGCTGGGCCGAGCAGAGGGTGGTCGCCAGGTTGGCAACGAACAAGACCAAGAACGCGACAAGGATCACAACGACACCGCCGACCGTCAGCCGTTCCCAAAGATCTGAAGTATTGCGTGCCAGCAACTCCTGTTTTCCTGTCATCACCATTTTCCTCATGACCAGCTTTACAGTCGTTGCAAAGGATTGCAGTGACCAAGATCACAGGCTGGTTCTCTGCGCTTCGCCGGCGCGGGCCGGCACCCGATCGATCAGGTTATTCCCATACTTTTTCAGAGAGAGAAGGATTGCATGACGTATTCCCACCCCAACATGGCTACCGGCTGCAAGAACTGTTCGGACCGCTCACTGCGCATTCTTTGCGATCTTTCCGGGCAGGCGCGCATCGACTTTGAGGCGCTGGGCATGCAGATGAAGCTGCCCAAGCGCGCGATCATCTTCCAGGAAGATGACATCTGCGACGCGGCGACGATTGTGTGCATGGGACAGGTAAAGCTGTCGTGCACGTCACGCGAGGGCAAGACTCATATTCTGAAGATTGCGGTTCCGGGAGATGTGCTGGGAATGGGTGCAGCGATCTCGGGCACGCACTTCGAGGTGACGGCGGAGACGATTGAGCCGTGCGTGGTGAAGAAGATTCGGCGCAGCGAGCTGCTGGCGTTCCTGGAGAAATATGGCCAGGCGAGCATGCTGGCGGCGAAGGCTTTGTCGGAGGAGTACAAGTCGGCGTTCTTCGATGCGCGGCGGCTGGCGCTGTCGGGATCGACTGCGGGCCGGCTGGCTGGCGTTCTCCTGGACTGGGGACGCGCGGCGGCGGGATGCAATGGAACCGATATGCGGTTCACGATGGCATTAACGCATGAGGAGCTGGCGAACCTGGCTGGCACGTCGCGAGAGACTGTGACGCGCGCGCTGGGGAAGTTTCAGAAGGATGGGTTGATTGAGATTCATGGTTCGTCGTTCCACGTTGTTTCGCCGACGGGGCTCGAGACGTTGTGTTCGTAAGCGAACAGAACACTCTAACTCATAATCGGCTAACGAGCGATCTATCACGGTAATCAGTGATGATTGTCACTGCTATTGCGCCTCAAGCGGCATTGAATCAGGCACAACGCAGCACTACGGGATGCCCCGGTGTGATCGGGCAGTCGCGGTGCACACATCCGAGTTCCCTTTCCGAGATCAGCGACGATGCGCGCGCAAGACTCGCATGCTGAGCGAGGAGTGATGGACTATGAAGCACCAATTGAGTAAGACAGGCTCACCGTTCAAGCGAGTACTCTTCGCGACAAATTGCGCCGCTGATTATGAAGGCGCTCTACAGGCAACGTTTAACTTCTGTGAGGCAAACAAAGCCAGCCTGCGCATCCTGCATGTATGCAAGGCGGACGCTTCGCTGCGCGTGGAGGGTCGATCATCGGCGGACCACAGTGCGGCATTGATCCTTCGGCAGATGAAAGAGCGAGCGATCGGGCTGGGGCTCAGCTGCACCAGCCAGCTTGAGTGGGGAGTTCCTGGAGAGAGGATTCTGCACACGATTCGCGAGAACCAGACGGATCTGTTGATTCTCGGAACCAGCGAGCTGCGCGGATCGAAGCGCGGCGCATTCGGGCCGACGGCTGAAGAAGTGATGCGCGAGTCAAACTGCCCCATTATGACGGTCGGCCCAGTGGCCGGAGACCTGGTGCCGCAGCAGGCGTCTACAGGGCCCGTGGTGTTTGCCACCGACTTCCACTCGGTGACACGCCAGGCGATCAAATCCGCGGTTTCCTATTGCAAGAGCCTTGATCTGCAGCTGCATTGCCTGCATGTTCTTCCTCGCACGCTGCGTTCGAGCCACGACAACACACTGCCCGAGATCCTGGCCAACGCGCTGAAGCATTTGGTCGCGACCAGTGAGGTTCCGATTGAGAAGCCGGTTTGCAGCGTGACGTATGGCAGCGAGATTTCGAATTCGGTGGTCGACTATAGCCGCCAGCAGGGCGCGAGCCTGATCTTCCTGGGTGTTCGCCGCGACAGCATCGTTTCGCCGGACGACCCACTGCCCATTGTCTTCCGCATTATCACGGAGGCACCTTGCCCCGTGGTCACGATTCTTTGCGATGCCGAGGCAGATCCGGAGTCGACGAGCCATCCTGCGCCGCCGAAGTCCGCGGTGCCACCGTCGTTTCTGCAATAAGCCGCTTAAAAGCGAGAGCCGAGAGCCGATCGCTGGTGACTGCGATCGACTCTCGGCTACTTCGTTTCTAGTGGACCGCGGGCTCGTAGTGGCAGAAGGGGTCACTTGCGAGCGCGTCGCCGGTGGCGGCGAAGGCGCGGGCCCGGGAGCCGCCGCAGAGGGCGCGATACTCGCAATGGCCACACTTGCCTTTAAACAGGTTGGGATTGTGCAGCGCCTGGAACATGGGGGCGTTGCGGTAGAGGTCCTGCAAGGTGTCGGTGCGGATGTTGCCGATGGTGAGGGGAAGGAAGCCGGCGGGGCAGATGTCTCCCTGGTTGGAGATGAACATGATGCCGTGGCCGTCGCGGATGCCGAAGCCGCGGTAGACGGGCGTGCGCTCGATCTCGGCAGCAACCATGCCGGCCTCGCGCATGCGGCTAAGGGCGACGCGGCGGTAGGATGGAGCTTCGGTGGTTGCCATGGCAAACGGAGCAGTCTTCGACTGGTCGTAGATCCAGTTCATCAGCTCTTCGCCGCGCTCGCTGGAGATGGGCTGCAGGACTTTGCCGCGGCCGACTTCGATGAGGAAGAAGAGGCTCCAGCGCATGACGGGGAAGGTCTTGAGCAGCTCGTAGATTGCGGGGATATCGTCGACCGTTTCCTCGGAGACGAGGGTGTTGATCTGGATGGGGACGTGCAGGAGCGCGGCGGCCTGGGCGGCGGCGATGGTCCAGTCGAAGCAGCCCTCGACGCCGCGAACGGCCTCGTGGCGCGCGGCGTTGGAGCCGTCGAGGCTGAGGCCGAAGCTGTCGATGCCGTGATCTTTGAGTTTGGAGAGGACTTCGAAGGTGAGGTCGGCGGTGGCGCTGGGCGTGATGGAGGCGTTGATGCCGAGCGAGCGCGCTTCGTCGATGAGCTCGAATAGATCGGCGCGGCGGGTGGGGTCGCCGCCGGTGAAGACGAGGTGCGGCGTGGGGTGGTTGAACGCAGCGATCTGACGGAGGAGCTTCTTCCCTTCCTCGGTGGTGAGCTCGTTGGGGTGAGGGCTGGAGACTGCCTCGGCGCGGCAGTGGCGGCAGGCAAGGCCGCAGGCCTGCGTCATCTCCCAATACACCAGCATGGGCTGATCCGAGTAGCTGTGGCTGGAGGAGTGCTGCGGGTGCGTGGACGGGTGTCCATTACGCGTGGGGGTGGGAGTGGGAATCGAACGAATATCCATAGACGACATTGGTGGTTCTCCTAAGTTGCAACAGGAACAGGTGCGGCGGTGGAGCTGGAGGCGGCGAAGGATTGCGACCTCTCGGTCTCTTGAATTTTGGCGGCGGTGTCGAGGCCGCTCTGGATGCAGTCGGGGATGCCCGAGCCGCGGTAGGCTGCGCCAGCGAGGTACAGGCCGGAATGCGTGGCGGCTAGCTGGTCGATTTCGTCGATCAGCGCGCTGTGGCCGACGTTGTATTGCGGGTTGGACTTGACCCAGCGGTAGGCGCGGGCGAGGACGGGGGTTGCGGTGATCCCCATGATCTCGCGGAGGTCGGCGCGAGCGATGTCGATGAGCGTGGCCTCGTTCTGCTCGGCGAGGTCTTCGCTGAAGGAGCCGCCGATGAAGACGCGCATGAGCACGTAGTCGTCGGGCGCGCGGTGGCTGAACTTGGTGGACGACCACGAGCAGGCGTTGATTCTGCGGCCTTCGGCAGCGGGCACGATGAAGCCGAAGCCGTTGAGGTCGCAGGTGATTTCGCTGCGGCGGAAGGCCAGCGAGACGGTGGACGTGGAGACGTAGCGGATGCGGCGGAGTGTTTCTGCGAGCGCTGGATCGAGCTGCTGGAGGATGTCGGCGGTGACGTAGGCGGGGGTAGTGAAGACGACGTTATCGGCGAGGAGGGAGGTGCCGTCGGCGAGGGTGAGGTTGTACTGGTTGCCGCTCGTTGTGAGGAATTGCACGCGGGTGTTGAGCTTAACGTTTTTGGGGTTGAGGCGGGCGGCGATGGCGTCGGGGAGCTGCTGCAGGCCGCCGGAGAGGGTGGTGAACATGGATGGGCGGGGGCTGGTCGCGGGCGCGGCGGACTGGGCCTTTTTGTGCTTTATCATGCCGAGGACCAGGCTGCGGTGCTTCTTCTCCATGTCGGTGAACATGGGAAAGGTGCTGCGCAGGCTGAGGGCTTCGGGGTCGCCGGCGTGGATGCCGGCCATGAGCGGGCCGGCGATTTTGTCGAGGGTTTCGGCGCCCATGCGGCGGCGGACGAAGGCGCCGAGGCTCTCGTCGGCGACGGTGGTGTTGCGGCCGATGAAGATCTCGAGTCCCATGCGCAGCTTGCCCGGCCAGGAGATGAGCTTGGACCGCAGGATGGGAAGGATCATCGTGGGGGCCATCAGCATCATGCCTTCGGGCATGGGATGGAGCTTGCCTTTGCTGAGGACGTAGGTGGACGGCGTGGCGGTGTGGTTGGAGCCGATGAGCTGACCGCCGAGGCCGAGCTCGCGGCAGAGGTCGAGCGCGGCGCGCTTCTGGGTGAGGAAGGAATCGGGACCGCCTTCGATGAGGAAGCCCTGGCCGGCGTAGGTGACGATCTTTCCGCCGAGGTGGTCGGAGCTCTCGAGGAGCAGGTAGTCGGCGTCCGGGCCTTCAGATTTATGGAGGGCGTACGCGGCCGCGAGGCCGGAGATTCCACCGCCGATGACGACTGTCTTTGGCATTACGCTGTCACGCTTTCGGTCAGCATGGTTCCTTACTCCTGGGAGAGGGCTCAGGGTGGAGAGCCCGCGAGTTCGTCATCGCCCTTAAGGTTAGCGGCGGATGAACGGACGCACTGTGACTCGAATCACAGGGCTATCGCGGCGAGGAGGCGATATCGACAGGAGAATCGCGCCGATATCGCGAAGAGGCCGCTTAATTCGACCGTAAACTCATTGGCGGGGAGGGTCAAGGCGTGGGATTTAAGCTGCAACGCAGCAGAGGTGGAGGGCCTCTGCTGCGTTGCATTCGGTGGGGTTGTGCGAGTTGTTACGCGACTCGAGTTAGAACGTGAAGATGGGACCGGCCTCTTCGCGTAGGTCATTCCACTCGCGTGCGGGAACGCCGCGGAAGGTGCAGACCGTGCCCGGGTTGCAGTGCGTGGTGTAGAGCGACTGCTCGAAGGAGAACGACGCCCAGCGATTGAACTTGTAGTTGAGAGTACCGATGAACATGGTGCTGTAGCGATCCTGCAAGGCCGTCTGTTCCAGATCGCGGCGCTTGGCCTGGTCCACTCCATAAAGTGCATAGATCGACCAGCCGGCATTGCGGCCTGCGGGGTCGGCGTTGAAGATGCGGGAGAGCGGAATGCCGAGCTGAGCGAAGCCGCCCTGCGAACGGACCGGCCGCTGCGGAGCAACTACCAGCGTTCTACCCGTCGGCGTGGTGGTTCCCATCACCAGGCTGGGCAGGCCCAGCGGTCCGGCGCCGTCGACGTCGCTCACGGCTACGGTGTTGTACAGGCCCTTGGTGTCGTTGTAGTAGGACTGCAGCTGGCCGGCGAAGTAGAAGAACAGATCGGAGCCGCTGTAGAACTTGCCGACCAGGGTGAACCAGCGCGTGGGCACCTGCCACTCTGTATCCCAGCCGTCCTGCTTGCTGGTGGTGCTCAAGCCGTTGACGAAGGGATTGATGTAGGGGTACTCGGTGCCCGCGAGGGCGGCGGCGATGTTGCCGGACGTCACATCGGTGCCGGTCTTTCCTTCGAATCCGCTGAAGATGAGCTGAGCTGGAGCTACACCCTTGGCGTGGTCGAGCTGATATTGGAAGACGAGCCGTGCCTGGTACTGGGGCTGGTCAGAGTTCGGGCCGGTCTGTTCTCCGTAACCGATCTGGTCCTGGAGGTCGGGGACTAAGCCGGATGCTGGAAGATTGATGGAGAACTCGGGCATGAACGCGAAGTCGCCGGACTTGTGGGTGTAGCCAACGCGCATCTGCGGGAGGCGCTCGTAGAGCGTACCGAAGTCGATTCCAAGGCCGGTGGTCTCAAGAATGTTGGGCAGCGTGGACGATCCGAAGGCTGTCCAGTCCTGGCCGAAGAGCGCGGAGAAGGTGTTGTGGTCGTCGAAGTGATAGTCGATGCGGGCGTAGGCGAGGCGCAGCGAAGGAGCGTTCGAGCGGATGCTGGAGAGATTGCGGTTGTCGACGGCGCTGAAGTTGCCTTCGAAATCAAACTCCAGTTTGCCGGTCACGGCCCACTTTGGATTGTGGTCGTACCAGGAGAAGTTGATGCCGAGGCGGGTGCTGCGCGCCTTGATGTGGAAGGCGGGGTCGCCGCTGGGATCGGTGGGGAAGATCAGGCCGGGCAGCGGGAAGTCGGCGCCCTGCGGGTTGGAACTATCCCTCACCGCGGTGACCTTGATGAATCCGTAGGGGGTCAAACCAACGCCATCCGCCTTGAACGAGGGGTTTTGGTTTACCTTCACACCATCAACCGGCAGGGCACGAATGGGGGAGAGCGCTTCGTTGATCTGCTTGGAAGGAACGCGTTCCACAACGGCTGGAGCTCCGGGCTCGGTGGGGAATGGGGGTGCCTGGACGTTCTGGCTCTTCGCGGCAAAGGGGGGCTTGGGCTGTGCGGCCGGTGTGGGTGCTGGGAACGGCGCTGGCGCGGCGGCCTGGACGGACGGGGCCGCCTTGCCGGTCAGGCGGTCGTGCTCACTCTGAGTGATGACGCCGCGCTGGAGAAGAATGTCGGTGAGCTTCTGATTAGCCGCCTCGGGCGAGCCTGCGTTCTGGATGCTGGCTACATCGGCGGCGGAGAGAATGCCCTTGGACTGAAGCAATTGCACCAGCGGGTTTGGCGTCGCTGCGGTGCCAGGTTGCTGCGCCAGGACGGGATTTAAAACAAATGCGAGGAACAGGGCACATAGACTTGCACAGGCGATCTGGAACTTGTGGTGCATCGAAAACCTCCGAACAAATGTTGCTCAGCTATCGGGTTCCACAGGCGCACGGGGTCGGCCTCGTCGCTAGGTCATAGGTGTCCGAGGACTCTTGCTATGGGCCTGTCGGCGCGAGTGGAATCGTTATTTGTTGTGGGAGGTTTCGGTTGTTATTGTGGCAGCATGCTCCCCGTTTTGACGAAGCGGCTATGCCAGGATAGCGACTCGTCGAGCAGGTGAGGGGTATGTTTGCCAGGCGCCAGCTTCTCCGCGCGATCGAGATAATCGCGCAGCGCTGGACGGAAGTCGGGGTGCGAACAGTTCTCGATGATGAGTCGAGCGCGCTTCTTCGGGCTGAGCCCGCGCAGGTCGGCGAGGCCCTGGTCGGTAACCATAACCTGGAGATCATGTTCGGTGTGGTCCACATGAGAGACCATGGGGACGATGGTGGAGATGTTTCCCTTGGCGGCGGTCGACGGCGCCATCATGAACGAGAGGTAGCCGTTGCGCGTGAAATCGCCTGAGCCGCCAATGCCGTTCTGCATGCTGGAGCCCATGATGTGGGTGGAGTTGACGTTGCCGTAGATGTCTCCCTCGATCATGGCATTCATCGCGATGACGCCGATGCGGCGAATGATCTCGGGGTTGTTGGAGATCTCCTGCTGGCGAATAACCACCTGATTGCGGTAGCTGCCAATCTTGGGCATGATCTTCTCGATGCCTTCAGGGCTGAGCGAGAAGGCCGTCGCTGACAGGCTGCACAGCTTGCCCTTGTCGAGCAGCTGCACCATGCCGTCCTGGATAACCTCGGTGTACGCGGTCATGCCTTCGAACGGCGCTTCCTCGAGACCGAAGAGCACGGCGTTGGCGATGTTACCGACGCCGGACTGCAGCGGGTGAAGGGTGGAAGGCAGACGACCCTTCTTCACTTCCCACTCGAGGAAGTTGATGATGTTGCCGGCGATCCTGCGGGAGGCTTCATCTGGGGCCTTGAATGGACTGGCCCGGTCTCCAATGTCGGTATTGACGACCGCAATCACCTTCTCCATTGGCACCTTGAGGTAGGGCGTGCCGATGCGCTGGTCGGACTTGAGCAGCGGGATGGGACGGCGGTCCGGAGGCAGGCCAAGGCCGTAGTAAATGTCGTGCATGCCCTCGAGCTCGAGAGGCTGCGCCGAGTTCACTTCCAGGATGACCTTGTCCGCACGGTTGATCCAAGTGGTGTTGTTGCCGAGCGACGAGCTGGGAACGATGCGTCCATCTTCGAGGATCGCCGTGACCTCGATGATAGCGACGTCCATATGGCCGAGGAAGCCGTAGTCCACCATCTGCGCGACGTGGCTGAGATGGATGTCCATGTAGTCGGCCTCGCCGCCGTTGATGCGCTTGCGCATCTCGGGGTCGCCGCTGTAGGGGAGGCGCAGATTGACGCCGTCGGCCTTGGCCAGTGCGCCATCGAGCTCCGGGCCGGTGGAAGCTCCGGTGAACACACTCACCTTGAAGCTCTCGCCCTTCTCGTGCGCGGCCGTGATGAGCCTGGCCAGCGCGGTCGGGACGGCCTTCGGATATCCAGAGCCGGTAAAGCCGCTCATGCCGAGGATGGATCCGGGCTTGATCAGGGCTGCTGCTTCGTCGGCGCTCATCACGCGCTGAGCGAGAGCGGAGTTCAGGATTCTGGAGCTTGTGGGGATCGTGGAGCTTGTGGAGGCCATGGAAACCTTACCTACCTTTTCCTTATCGTTACCTTCGCGGTGCTAGTCGGGATGAGTCTCACAGGCCACTGAGATCCCTCATCGGCCTGCGCGGAATTTTCGTGAGCGCAGGCCGTACAGGGGTATCCCGGGGCCGGATTTCCCGGCGTCGATCATTCTAGCGGGTGGAAGCCAGTGACTCTTCCGATGAAGTCCCATACGTATAGGAATCCGGAAGTTTTCTCTGGTCGTAGCCGGTATAAATCTGTCGCGGGCGGGCGATTTTCTGCGCCGGATCGTTGATCAGCTCCTGCCACTGGGCGAGCCAGCCTACTGCGCGCGGGATGGCGAACAGCACCGTAAACATCTTCGGCTCAAGGCCCATCGCCTCGTAGATGATGCCGGAGTAGAAGTCGACGTTGGGATAGAGCTTGCGGGAGACGAAGTAGTCGTCGGTGAGGGCGATGCGTTCGAGCTCCATGGCGAGATCGATCTTGTTGTTACGGCCAGTGACCTCGAAGACCTCCTCGGCCGTCTTCTTGATCATGCGGGCGCGCGGATCGTAGTTCTTGTAGACGCGATGGCCGAAGCCCATCAGCTTGTGCTTGCCCTCTTTGACTCCCTGGATGAACGCGGGAATGTTCTCCTTGGAGCCAATCTTCTCGAGCATCTTGAGCACTTCCTCGTTGGCGCCACCATGCAGCGGGCCAGCCAGCGCAGCAGAGGCTGCGGCGATGGAGAGGAACGGATCGGCTTCCGAGCTGCCGACGGCGCGCATGGCGTTGGTCGAGCAGTTCTGCTCGTGGTCGATGTGCAGGATGAAGAGGACGTCGAGCGCGCGAGCCAGCACCGGATGCTTGAGGTGCTCGAGCGGGCTGCGCTCCCACAACATGTGCATGAAGTTTTCCGCGTAGCCCAGCTTCGGCTCCGGACGCGATGTAGTCCAGGCCCTTGCTGTGCCGATACCCGTAGGCCGCGATGATGGGAATCTTGCCGATGATGCGATGGATGCTGTGCATCTGATTCTCGTGGCTGCGCACATCCTTGGAATCCGGATAGAAGGTGGAGAGCGCGGCCAGGGTGCTTACCAGCATGCCCATGGGATGGGCATCGTAGCGGAAGCCTTCCATGAACTTCTTGATGTTCTCGAAGATGCCCATGTGGATGCGCAGGGCGGCAAGCCACTCGGTCTCCTGCTCGGGGGTGGGCAGCTCGCCGTGGATGACGAGATAGGCTACCTGCGGGAAGGTGCAGTGCTCGGCCAGGTCGGCGATGTCGTAGCCGCGGTAGCGCAGGATTCCTTTGTCGCCATCGATGAACGTGATCTTGCTCTCGCAGGACGCCGTGTTCATGAAAGCGGGATCGTAGGACATCATCCCGAAGTCATCGGGGTCAACCTTAATCTTGCGCAGATCCATTGCGCGAATGGTGTCGTGCGTGACAGGGAAGGTGTATTGCTTCTCTGTCCGGTTGTCGAGGATGGTGACGGTGTTCTCCATGAGTACGTGCTCCCTTTCGATTGGTAAACAATCCGCTTCCGCGATTATCGTTGGCTGTGATGAATGTCACATGCCGCATTAATAACCCGGACACTGATTTTGATGCGTCCATCGCGCGTCGATTGAGGTTTGCGGAGTCATCGCGGCGGAGTGTTTTGTTTGAGGTCGATCGTTGCTCCTCGTTCCTGCATGCCTACCAAAGTACTCGTTTTCCCAAGCAAATTCGAGTATTCGATCCGGAATGGCCGGACGGGGACGATGCCGCATCCGAAGGGGAACCTTCTGCTGCGCTTGGTTCCCCGAGACGGCCGGCAAGCGATCGCGAGACGTGTGCGCGTCGGGAAGAAGGCTGAACGATTACCGAAACAAACAAGGGGAGAACCTCGTATTTGTAACGACCGCGCTTCAATTCGAGAGTAAAAAGGAAGCTGCAACAGGATTCTGCGCGGACGAAACGCCGCAGATGTCAGGGGGCATATCCTCGTGAACAGGACAACCGAGATGGTCGAAGAGAGCGTAAAGGGCGTGCGTGTCGAGTCCGACAGCATGGGGCAGATCGACGTGCCAGCCAACCACTATTGGGGAGCGCAGACGGAGCGCTCGCTGCATCACTTTGCGATCGGCGACGACAAGATGCCGCTGGAGTTGATTCGCGCGTTTGCGATCCTCAAGAAGGCTGCGGCGCTGGTGAACTACGATCTTGGCAAGCTGCCGAAGGAGACGATGCAGCTGATCGTGAAGGCCGCCGATGAGGTCATTGCCGGCCAGCATAATGACGAGTTTCCGCTGCGCATCTGGCAGACCGGCTCGGGCACGCAGACGAATATGAACGTGAATGAGGTGATCTCGAACCGCGCGATTGAGATTGCCGGCGGAGAGATGGGCAGCAAGAAGCCCGTGCATCCCAACGACCACGTTAATATGTCGCAGTCTTCGAATGACACGTTTCCGACAGCCATGTATATCGCCGCGGCAACGGCGGTGAAAGAGCGGCTGATCCCCGCAGTGCAGTATCTGCATGATGCGCTCGCGGCCAAAGCGAAGGAGTTTGAGGCGGTCGTTAAAATTGGCCGTACGCATCTGCAGGATGCCGTGCCGATGACGCTGGGGCAGGAGATTGGCGGCTGGGCGGAGCTGTTGTCGCGCGATATTAATCGCATCGAGATGTCGCTGTTTGGGCTGTATGAGCTGGCGATTGGCGGAACGGCCGTGGGCACGGGGTTGAACACGCATCCGGAGTTCGCGGAACGCGCGGCGGCGAAGATTGCGGAACTGACGAACCTTCCCTTCCGCTCGCATCCGAACAAGTTTGCGGCGCTGTCGGCGCATGATGAGCTGGTGTTCGCGAGCGGAGCGCTGGTTACGTTGTCGGCGTCGATGATGAAGATTGCCAATGATGTTCGCTGGCTGAGCTCGGGACCGCGTTGCGGCATTGGCGAGCTGAACATCCCGGAGAACGAGCCGGGAAGCTCGATCATGCCGGGCAAGGTGAACCCCACGCAGAGCGAGGCGATGACCATGGTCGCGGTGCAGGTGCACGGCAACAACGCGGCGATTGCCTTCGCTGGCAGCCAGGGTAACTTCGAGCTCAACGTCTTCAAGCCGGTGATGATCTACAACTTCATGCATTCGGTGCGGCTGTTGACCGATACGTCACACATGTTTGTCGAGTTCTGCGTTCAGGGCATGGAGGCCAATCTCCAGCGCATCAATGAGTATGTAGAGAAGTGCCTGATGCTGGTGACCGCGCTCAATCAGCACATTGGCTATGACAAGGCGGCGAAGCTGGCCAAGACGGCGCACCACAAGGGGCTGTCGCTGCGCGAGGCGAACCGCGAGCTTGGCTATCTGACGGAAGAGGAGTTCGATCGCTACATGCGGCCGGAGAAGATGACCAGCGCTGAGGGCTGATCGGCTTCAAATGAGTGATAAGTTCCCCAGGCGGCCGCATTCTCGCGGCCGCTTTTTTCGTGGCGTCCTGATGGCTGGCTTGAGGACTATGCGAATTTTCGACTTCCGCGGCGAGCCTGATGAAGCGGTCGCGCTAAAATGATCCAACCCTCCATGTCCATGGCTGCACGCCGACCCACACTCGCCGCTATCACCCTCCCGGCAGTTCTGCTGCTTGCCTGCGCGCTTCGGGTGGATGCTGCGGGCACGCCGGCGACGCCGACGCCGAGCCATCGCGAGGTGCTCGAGTCGCCGGCGGGCATGACAGAGGTTGGCCTGCTCGACGGTGCCGCCTACCGCATCGACATACCGGTGCACTGGAATCACTCGCTGGTGGTCTTCTACCACGGTTATGCGCTGCAGCCGATCAGCTTTCACATTGCGGAGCGGCTGGTCGGGCAGGAGGCGCCATTCTTCGAGCGCAATTATGCCGTGATTCAAAGTGCCTACTCAAGGACCGGATGGGCGCTGCAGCAGGCCTATCCGGAGACGGACGCGCTGCGGCGATACTTCATCAAGAAGTATGGGCAGCCCAACGAGACGTACGTCGCGGGTGGCTCCATGGGCGGGCAGCTGGTGGCGGTCACGCTGGAGATCAATCCCAAACCTTACCTGGGTGGCCTGGATCTTTGCGGCTCGGTTGGGCCGACGTATGTGAACTTTGATCATCGGTTCGCCATGCGCGCCGCGTTCGACTACTACTTTCCGGGGGTGATGCCGCCGCTGGTGCCTGTCCCTTCCAACTTTGAGGACACCCTGGCTGACCGGGACAAGGTGCTGGACGCGCTGCGTGCCAATCCCACGGCCGCGATCATCATGCGCAACCTGACTGGCCTGCACACGGACGCGAACCTGGCCCACGACATCGCCTACTGGACGTTCATCGTCAAGGACCTGCAGGAGCGCGCGGGGGGCAACCCCTTTGACAACACAAACTTCGTCTATGCGGGTACAAACGCGAGCAACGCGGGCGAAGACTTCGAGCTGAACAAAAAGGTGAGGCGTTACGCTGCGTCTCCCCAGGCGCGCGCCTACATGATGCACCACTACACGCCGACCGGCCGGCTGGGGCGCCCAATGCTGGCCTTGCATACGATCTACGATCCGATCGTGCAACTAAGCCAGCTGGAGCTGTACGAGGACGAGGTACAGGTGGCGGGGGAGGAACAAAACTTCGTGCAGCAAGTGGTCGACCGGGAGGGTCACTGCGACTTCACCCAGAACGAGATTGGCGACGCCTTCGACGAGCTGGTCCGCTGGGCAAAGGGTGGCCCCCGGCCCGTGCCCGGGACCGTAAAACCGTGAGCGGACATCTCGCCATGCAGCGTTTTAGCCCGCTGGGAGAGCCTCTTAATGCTCGCGTCACCCCTTCACGACGGCCCTGCATGCCGCCCGTATAATAGAGTATGGAATTTGTGCGGCCGGAGGCATCGGTCTCCAGCGCTCCTGAATCTCGCGCGCCCGCTTCCCCCGGTGCGACCCAAACCAGCGAAACCGGCATCGAGCTCGAAGCAGCGCTCCCCGCCATTCCGCATACTTCAGGTGTGTCCAGGGGGCCCGTCGCGCTCGATGAACCGGCCGGTCAGCTTACCCAGGCCTCTCCCAAGCCAGATCCCACGACTCCATCCTTGTCTTCCGACCGCGCCGATCTCGAAGCGCGGTTTGAGCATCTGATCGAGACGGTCAAGACGAATCGCCCCGCCGACGACCTCGACCTCATCCGCTCGGCCTGGGCTTTTTCCATCCAGAAACACGAAGGCCAGCGTCGCGCCTCGGGCGAGGCCTACATCGGCCATCCGCTGGAGGTCGCGCAGGTTCTTGCCGAGCTCAAGATGGACGCGACCGCGATTGCTGCGGGCCTGCTTCACGATGCTGTCGAGGACACCGATGTTACCGCCAGCGATATTGCCAAGCGCTTCGGCGAACAGGTTGCACACATCGTTGAGGGCGTGACCAAGCTCGACAAGATCAAGTTTGCAAACCGCGAAGACCACCAGGCCGAGAACATCCGCAAGATGCTGCTGGCCATGGTCACGGACTTGCGCGTGGTCATCATCAAGCTCGCCGACCGGCTGCACAACATGCGCACGCTCGAGCACCTGAACCCGGAGAAGCAGCGCCGCATCGCGCGCGAGACGCTCGATGTGTACGCTCCGCTGGCGCATCGCC
Source organism: uncultured Acidobacteriaceae bacterium (assembly GCA_963737325.1). Lineage (GTDB taxonomy): Bacteria > Acidobacteriota > Terriglobia > Terriglobales > Acidobacteriaceae > Granulicella. Next base: position 463,951 of record CAVTSJ010000026.1, on the reverse strand, counting down.
TGGGCATGGGTAAACTGCGCGGTGAGCTCGAGGATCTTGCGTTTCGGTACATCGATCCCTTCACGTACACGCAGCTGTCCTCCGAGGTTGATTCTCTGCGCGGCGAGGGTGAGGCGTTTCTGCAGCGCATCGTCACCACGCTCGAGACGCGGCTGAAAGAGGTTGGCGTCACGGCACGCGTCGAGTCGCGCATCAAGCGGCTCTTTTCGATTCAGCAGAAGCTTGTCGCGCACAGCATTCCGGTCGAGCAGGTCTACGATCTCTTCGCTGTTCGCGTGATCACCGAAACGGAGTCCGACTGCTACGCCGTGCTCGGCTTGTTGCACAGCATCTGGCGGCCTGTGCCGGGACGATTCAAAGATTTCATCGCAATGCCGCGGCCGAATCTTTATCAGTCGCTGCACACTACGCTCATCGCGGAGGGCGGCCACCAGTTTGAGGTGCAGATTCGTACCGAGGACATGCATCGCGTCGCGGAAGAAGGCATCGCCGCGCACTGGAAGTACAAGGCTACCGACAACGTCAGTGCCAAGGATGAGCAGAGGCTCGCGTGGGTGCGCCAGCTGATGGAATGGCAACGCGAGATGAGTGACCCCAACGAGTTCATGTCGACGCTGCGCATCGACTTGTATCCCGAGGAGGTCTACACGTTCACCCCCAAGGGCAAGGTCATCGTGCTGCCCAAGGACGCGAGCCCGATCGATTTCGCATACGCGATTCATACCGACGTTGGACACGCGACGATCGGCGCGAAAGTGAATGGGCGCATCGTTCCATTGCGCACGCGGCTGCGCAATGGCGACATCGTCGAGGTCACTACGCAGGCCGGGCATGCGCCTTCGCGAGACTGGCTGAGCTTTACCAAGAGTTCTCGCGCACGCAACAAGATTAAGCATTGGCTCAACGAAAATCAACGCGCACGCGCGGTGGAGATCGGAAACAAGCTGCTGCAGCGCGAGGCTCGCAAGTACAAGCTCTCGCTGGAGAAGTTCAAGACCCCGGATTACGAGCGCATCGCCTCCGAGTACGGGCTTGCTGCAGTGGACGATCTGCTCGCGGGCATAGGGTTCGGAAAATTCTCCGCGCGCCAGGTGCTGAACAAGCTCGAGCCCGGAAGCACACTGCCTGCAGAGAGCGCGACGACGGAGCCCGGCGCCCCCGGCAATACGCTGGCGCATATGTCGGAGGCGGTCAAGCGCGTCTTTTTCGGCAAGGGGTCGGACTCGCTGCAGGTGGAAGGGCAGGATGATCTGCTGGTGTATCGCGCCCGATGTTGCAATCCGATTCGCGGCGAAGAGATTATTGGCTACGTGACGCGCGGCAAGGGTGTCGCGGTCCACGCGAGAAGCTGTCCCAATGTGCAGAACCTGCTCTACGAGGCCGATCGCCGCATTGATGTGGCGTGGGCTGAGAGCACGAGTAACACCGCACCGGGCGCGCCGAAGCCCACTACCTATCCGGTGAAACTGGTGATTCTCGTCGACGATCGCTCGGGCCTGCTCAAGGAATTTGCCGCCATCATCTCCGAGGACGGCACCAACATCAAGTCTGTTGAAACGCGCCCGGCGGATGATGAAGCTGTCTATGTCGACTTCGTGATCGAGACGCTGGACCTGCGACACCTTACCCGGCTCACGCAGAATCTACGCAAGGTGCCTGGTGTACGCGATGTGCATCGGGTGCAGAAGGTCTAGACCGCGTCGAGAGGCTACGACAGGACGGGCACGTTGATCTGCTGCCCTACCTTGACCAGATCAGGATTGCTGATCCCATTGGCCGAGGCGATCTCTCCGTAGTGATTCGGGCTGCCGTAGAAGAGCTTGCTGACCTTGCTCAGGTTGTCGCCCGGTTTGATCGTGTATGGCTGCTCCGCGCCGCCGGTCGTGGTGATCTGGTGTTCGAGATCGCTATAGGTCGGGTCGACTTGTTTGATCACGTCCCATACGCGGTTCGCGATTACGGTCGACGGAACCTCGCCCTTCACACGCAGCTTGTCGCCGTCGAGATCGACGGAGTCTACCTTTGCTCCATACTCCGAAAAACTATTAATTGTGTCCAGGACAGGCGCATACTTCTGTTTCAACGCGTTCAGATCAGCCATAACGATTATTTCCTCCATGACAGTTTCTAGCTCAGCAGATGCAGTTTGCCGGTCTAGAGGATGCTAATTCTCGGAGAAAACTTTATGGTTGCGCGGCCGTGCGCGATACTCGGCGTAAATGCTGTTACTGGAGTGCACAAAACTGTCGCTTATGACAGCAGCTCCATGCGTTTTGCGGTTCCGGTTAGAATTTCCAGCGCTTGATCGATCTGCGCCTGCGTGTGCTCGCTGGTCATAATACAGCGCACGCGCGCCTTGCCTTCAGGAACCGTCGGGAACGCGATGCCGGTTGCCATCACACCCTGTTCGAAGACTGCGCGGCTGAACTCCATGGTCTTTCGGCCATCGCCAATGATGATGGGCGTAATCGGCGTCTCGCTCTTCGGGGTAGTGCGGCCGCCGATATCGAAGCCCGCGTGGGTGAGCTGCTCCTGGAAGTAGCGCGTGTTCGACCAGAGGCGCTCGATGCGCTCAGGCTCTTTCTCGAGAATGTCGAAGGCAGCGATGCAGCTGGCGGCAACGCTGGGTGGATGCGATGTCGAGAAAAGGAATGGGCGCGCGCGATGGTAGAGATAGTCGATGAGATCGCGCGAGCCGCACACGTAGCCGCCCAGCGCGCCGATGGCCTTCGAGAGCGTGCCGACCTGCACATCGACGCGCTGCGTGCAGCCGAAGTGATCCACGCTGCCGCGGCCGTTGCGGCCCAGCACGCCGCTGGCATGCGCGTCGTCGACCATCATGATCGCGCCGTACTTCTCGCAGAGATACGCGAGCGCGCCGACCGGGCCAATATCGCCATCCATGGAGAAGACGCCATCCGTGATGACGAGCTTGTGTCCGGGCTCATGCTGGATTTCCCTCAACAGCTCTTCCGCGTGCTCGACATCCTTATGCCGGAAGACTTTGATCTTGGCGCGCGAGAGCCGAGCTCCATCGATGATGCTGGCGTGATTCAGCTCGTCGGAGAGGATGAAATCGTCTTTGCCGAGAATGCTCGATACCGTGCCGGCATTGGCCGTGAAGCCTGACTGAAACACTACGCAGGCTTCCACGCCTTTAAATCGCGCAATTTTTTCTTCGAGCTCCATGTGAATGCGCATGGTGCCAGCGATGGTCCGCACCGCGCCCGAGCCGACGCCGTACTTCTCGATCGCAGCCGTGGCGGCCTCGCGCAGCTTCGGGTGGTCGCAAAGCCCGAGGTAGTTGTTCGAGGCGAGATTGATCACCTCACGGCCATCGTAGTGGCACACGGGAGCCTGCGCGTCTTCGAGCACACGCAGCTTGAAGTAGGTGCCATTCGCGCGCAGGGCATCCAGCTGCGCGGTCAGGTGCGCCAGTTGTGGGCGCTTCGACGAGGTCTCTTCGAGAAGGGTTGTCGCGATACTCATAATCTCTCGATGTTAAACCTTTCTTCCGCTTTAGGCAGCACGCTCGGCCCGGCGGGGCATCCAATTGCATGCAAGATCGTGGCGCCAGCCATTCTTCGCAAGCCATGCAACCTAGCATGGGAGGAGATCTATGAGGAATTCAAAATGTACGGCGCGTGCTGCTGGGAGGCGCTGGATTCCTGGCCCTCGCATTGCTCGCGGGTTGCGCGAGCAAGGAACAGAAAGCAATCGACCAGGCGAAGTCGCAAGCGATCTCCACCAACACCCCTCAGCAGGTTCAGTACGTCGACAGCAAAGGCGAGACGGTGACGAAGACTGTCGAACCGCCAGCGGCGCAAGGGCAACAGCCGGCCATCTCCACGCTGATTACCCCGCCGCCGCCCGGCCCCACGCCCCACAGCACGGACCCGGTGATTACGCCACTGAACTCTGCGGCACAAGGCACACCGCCGCCGGCTCCAGGCGGGCCCGCTGCCAGCGCACCGCCAGCGTCACAGCCGGGCCAGCCTCCCTCGGTTTCTGTTAATGTCCCCGCGGGAACGGAGCTCGCGATTCGCGTCGATCAACGCATCAGTGTGAAGACCAGCAGCGCCGGTGATCACTTCAACGGCAATGTGGTTGAGCCGGTGTTGGACAACGGCACCGTCGTGATTCCGAAAGGCACGCCGGTAAGTGGCCGCGTGGTCGAATCGCATCGCGGGGGACACTTCCGCGGGCGCTCGGTGCTTGAGCTGCGCCTCACCGCCATGACCCTCAATGGCTACGAGTATCCGCTCGATACGCACGACACCGTGCGCAGCCAGAAGGGCAAAGGCCGCCGCTCGGCCGGCATCATCGGTGGCATGACCGGCGCTGGCATGCTCATCGGCGGTCTCGCCAGCGGTGGCGTTGGCCTGGCGATTGGAGCCGCGGCAGGCGCAGGCGGTGGCACGGCCATTGCGGGGGCTACCGGCAATCACAACCTCGACATCCCGGCAGAGTCCATCGTTCACTTCCGGCTCGCGGATCCGCTGGTCATCCAGAGCCCATAGGCTACGCCAGCGCCGCATGGATCCCGTACGAGAGACGGCTTGTCCACTGGACGAGCCGTTTCTTTTGACACGGGCTGCAACTTGCGCGGCGCACTTTCGTCCAACGTTTCAGATTCGCGTAACCGCTACACTGGGTATGTATTGTCCGCTCTGCCGCCGACCATGAAGCCTCTCACCATTGTGTGCTCCATCGCCTTGCTCGCCGCGCCGCTCGCGAACGCGCAGAGCTCGACGCGCGACGCGCAATCACCGTCCGAAACCAATCCTCCGCCGGCCTCCATCACGGTGAACTCCAGCCTGGTGATTGTGCCAGCGCTGGTTCGCACCAAGTCCGGCGAGCTCGTGTACACGCTCAAGGCGAACGACTTCATCCTCACCGACAACGGTGTTGTACAAAAGCTGCGCCTCGAACAGGACACGGGCAGCGAGCCGCTCGCCATGGTCATCGTCGTGCAGACGGGTGGCGATGCCGCCGCGCATCTCGACCAGTACCAGCATCTCACCCCCATGCTCGACAACATGCTTGGCGGCGTCGATCATCGCGTTGCCGTGGTTGGGTTCGACAGCAAACCCATCCTGCTGCACGGCTTCACGTCCAACCTCGACTACATCGGCCACTCGCTCGACATCCTCGATCCCGGCGACAATCACGCTGCCGTGCTCGATGCGATCGTGTACGGGGTCAATTTGCTTCGCCAGCAACCCACCACGTATCGGCGCGCTATCCTTCTGCTCTCGCAGACCACGGACAACGGTAGCCACGTATCGGAGTTGGACGCGCTGCACGCCATCAGCGACACGAACACCGTGATGTACAGCGTTGGGTTCCATACCACCGGGACCGACGAAGGGAAGGAGGCCGCAAAGTTCGGCAGCCCTTACACCCCTCCGCTTCCGCCCGGCCCACAGCACGGTTGCTTCAGCCGCGATATGGGCACGGATGCTGATGGCAAGCCGATCAAGCCAACCGAGAGCGCCGGCTCGCAGGACCTCGATTGCGTGGAAGAGCTTCTGCCTCCGTTGCGCCTGGCACACCTTGCCGAAATCGCCGCACGCAATGCGCTGCGCCACAATATATCGGAGTCGGTCGCGCATCTCACCGGCGGCGAGTCCTTCAAGTTCAAGAATGTGAAGACGCTTGATCGCGATCTATTTACGATCGCCAATCACATTCCGAATCGCTATGTGCTGAGCTTCCAGCCGCACTCGCCTACGCCGGGTTTCCACTCCATCGTGCTGAAGTTGCGGGATAGCTCGCATCTCTCCGTCGAAGCGCGCGATGGCTACTGGGTCAACACTGACGACGGCTCGGCCGCGCCGCAACCCTGAGTTCCTCGCTGCGTCATCGTCCGGAAAACTTATGGATGAGCCGGCGGTCGCGTTTGGTCGGTCGCCGCGGCGGAGCAGGCTCGGAGGCGAACATCGCCTTGCGTTCCTCGGCAAATTTCGCGCGTGCCTGTTTGCTTTCTTCCGTCTCGCGATAGAGCGTTTGCGCCACTGCAGCAGGACCGCGTACTTCGCTCAGGGTGAGCACCTCGATGACAAAATCGCCACCCTCGTTGCGCACCTGCAGCATGTCGCCGACGCGCACTTCACGCGCAGCCTTTGCGAGCGCGCCATTGGACTGCACGCGCCCCAGCTCGCATGCCTTCGACGCCAGCGCGCGCGTCTTGAAGAACCTCGCTGCCCACAACCACTTGTCGATGCGCACACCGTTCATAGCCGCGTTCCTCCTTCGACCAGGCTCTGCGCGCACTTGAGCGCTTCCCCCTGCACGGCAGCCTCATCGCCAAAGCCGTTGAGCCAGCGCATCGCTTCTACCCTGCGAAACCACGTGCCCTGCCGCTTCGCGTAGTTGCGATGTCCCTGCTGCGCTGCGGCGATGGCTGCATCGAGTGTGCTCTCGCCACGCAGCACCTCCATCGCTTGCGCGTAACCCAACGCACCCAGCGCTCGGCACTGATCACCATAGCGTTCGCGCAGCATTTCCGTTTCGGCGATCAATCCGCGCTCAAACATCGCGGAAGCGCGATCATTGATCCGCGCATAGAGGCGTTCGCGGATGGACTTCGAGTTCATCGGCGCGAGGCCCATCTGCAACACGTTATACCCGAGCAATGCGTCGCGACCTGCCTGCCACTGTTCGGTCTGCGGCTGGCGCGCAGCCAGCGTGACCTCGATGCTGCGGATCAGCTTTGGAACATCGTTGGCGTGGATCAACGCTGCGGCCTGCGGATCGAGCCGCTGTAGCACGCGGTGCAGCCACGCGGAACCACGCTGCTCAACGCGCGCGCGCAGCCGATCGCGCAACGGCTCGTCACGCTTTGGAGCGGGCGCAAGCCCTTCCAGCAACGCGCGTAGATACAGGCCGGTCCCGCCGGCAACGATTGGAATGCGTCCCCGCTCACGAATGCCGGCGATGGCCTCGCGTGCATGCCGCGCGTAGTCTCCCGCGGTGCAGGATTCGTTCGGCCAGTAGAGATCGATGCAATGATGCGGAACGCGCGCACGCTCTTCGAGCGTTGGCTTGGCGGTGCCAATCTCCATCAACCGGTAGACCGCGACGGAGTCGCAACTCACGATCTCGCCGCCAAGCTCCTCGGCGAGTCGCAACGCCAGCGCGGTCTTTCCGCTCGCCGTTGGGCCGGCCACCACCAGCAGCGGATACTCGTTCTCTCCGCGCGCGGCCATCAGGGGCGCCACCAACCGTGGACGAAGACTCGGTCCATGCCGGCGCGCGCCATGCTTGCCACCAGCAACACGATGACCAGCAGGATCAGGCCGCGCACCGCGCTGCGACGCTCGGCTTCTTCTCGGTCGGCGCGGTAGCGGTCAAACTCCTGGCGGTCCCGTTCGAACGCGGGCGACAACACTGGTAACTGGGGGGACGCTGCACGATGCTCGTCCACGCGCTGTGAGCCTGGCATCGTTACTGCTCCTGATCTCGATCCACATTCACCAGGTAATGGATGCGCAGCTCGAGGTTTGGCCCGTGGAACTGCTTGGGCAGCGGTGGGAACTGTCCAACGCCAGTGATCGATCCCCACGCTGCTTTGTCCAGCGCAACGTCATGGGTCGAGCCATCCAGGTGCATCGCCGCAACCGTTCCATCCGGATTGATCGTAAAGCGGACCATGGTCGTACCGCGCTTGTTGAGCGGCGGACGCGCCTCCTCCGGCAGCAGCGGAATCCACTGTGCATAGATCAAGCGAATGATTCGCTGCAGATACGGCTGGAAATTCACGCCCTGGGTATCCGAGAGGATTTCGGCGCCGGACCCCACTCCGGTACCGCGGTCACTGCCCCTGATGCCCACGCTGCGATCGTCACCGGCGCTTTGCGAGCCTTGCATCGCCTGCTGCATCTCGTCGCTTGCTGTCCGCCCGGTGTTGAAGTTTGGCCGGGTAGACGGCTGCGGAGTGGGAGCCTCAGGTACTGCAGAACGGACTGCGGGCTTGGGCGCCGGGGGCAATGGCAACGTAGGAGACGGAACCGGAGGGGCAGGCTGCGTCATCGCTGGCGGGGGGGTCTTCTCGACAGGCGCTGGTGGCGCGGTTGCGGCAGGAGCCGCCGGCGCAGGCGACGGCCTGGGCTCCATCGCGCGCAGCTTCGCCAGCGTTCCGCGGTCGATCTTCGGTGGAGGCGCCATTGCGTGGTGCGGCAGGCGCGGCGCATTCAATTGAACAATCTCCTGCTGATGCAGCGCGTCTGCCGGCGTGATCAGCTGCGGAGAGTGCCACAGATACCTCGGCCCGTAGAACAGAACCCAGGCAATCGCGAGCCAGACAAACATGGAGATGTAGATGGACTCGCGGAACCGGCCGCGCGCGCGCTCATCTTCGATCGTGTCCAGCAGCTTGATGAGCTCATGCTCTTCCAGGTGACCGTAGCGATTGGTGCGGATGATGTGGACCGGCGCGGCGACCGTACGGCTCGCGCCCTCGTGTGGGACGACCGACAGGGGAGCGCCGGGCTCCGGGCGGTCGGGGGTAGAAATTTCAGCGTCAGGAGCCACGGACTCCGGAGCCGCGGAATCCGGGGCCGCGGAATCCTGTGATGCTTCGGGCTGCATTTCCGGACGCTCTGGATCGATCTGTGGGGGTGTTGTCTGCATTAGGTCGTTAGTCTGTGACGGATGTGCCCCAGTGAAGGTTGCGTATGCCGGGACAAATCGCCAGACCAAAAAGACGCTGGCCCTTCTATTTTCTCATCTTCGGCCCGCTTCCGCGCGTCCGCATCTATTCTTGAGACATGTCGTTCCCAGCACCTCTTTCGGGCCGCACCGCCATCGTCCTGACCGTCAGCGACCGCTGCTTTGCCGGGACGCAGACGGATCTCTCGGGCCCTGCGATCGTGCGCATCCTCACCGACGCTGGCGCCGAGGTCGTCGAAGCCCTTACCCTCCCCGACGAGCTTGATGGCCTCACCGCTTTCCTGCGCGAGGCAGCCGGGCGCGCCAGCCTCGTGCTCACCACCGGCGGCACCGGCCTGGCTCCGCGCGATATCACGCCCGAGGCCACGCTCGCCGTCTCCACCCGGCTCGTTCCCGGTCTCGCCGAACTCATTCGCCAGGAGGGCGCGCGTGAAACGCCCTTTGCCTCGCTTGGCCGAGGCGTGTGCGTCGCTGCTGGCAAGTCGCTCATTCTAAACCTACCCGGCAGCCCCAGCGGCGCCGAAAGCTCGCTGCGAGCCGTCCTTCCACTTCTCCCCCACGCCCTCGATCTCCTGGCCGGACGCACCGAGCATCCAGCCGAGCATCAGAATCATCCTACCGGGCGGTAGAATAGAGATTCCGTGAAACTTGGACCCATCGCTCTGCTGCATAAGTTTTCTGCCGTTCTTCTGACCGTCCTCAAGCCCCTCGGGATCTGGGGTGTCGGAGGCCTGGCGCTTATCGACTCCGCGCTGTTCCCCATTCCCGTCTCCATGGACGGTGTCATCATCGGCTACGTCGCGGCCAATCACCACCGGTTCCTCGCCTACAGCCTGATGGCCGCCGCCGCGTCCACCCTTGGCTCGCTGGTTCCCTTTTTCATCGGCCGCGCGGGAGGCGAGTTCTTCCTGCTCAAGCGCATCAACCGCGAGCGCTACGAGAATATTCGCGATCGCTTCGAGCGCCAGGAGTTTCTCGCCATCATGATTCCGGCGATGCTCCCTCCCCCTACTCCGCTGAAGCTCTTTGAGTTCTCCGCCGGCGTCTTCGAGATGAAGCTGGTTCCCTTCCTGCTGGCCATCTTCTCCGGCAAGCTCGCGCAGTTCCTGGTGTGCTCGCTTCTTACCATCTGGTTTGGCCCCACGCTGGTGCACTCGATTCGGCACATGGTGCACGAACATCACGACCTGGTGATTGTGTTCGCGGTAGCCGGACTCTTCTGGCTCGGCTTCTACGCCGTCCGCAAGATCTTCGATCGCCGCAAGGGCGTCGATCTTCCCACCGAAGAGCATTTCTAAGATCCTGAGCAATACACAAAACAAACGCCGCGCATCGAGCGCGGCCTTTCTCTGTGACTTAAAGTTTCGTGTTGTGTTAGACCGCTTCCGGCGTTGATCGCGTGCCGTCCACCAGCCGCTTCGCCAGTACCGGCAGACCGAAGAACGCCGTCGCGAACAAGCCCGTCGAGAGCAGATCGTTGCCATAGAACGGCAGCGCCGCGGCGTAGCATGCACCCAGCCCGCTCAGCGTATGCGGATACATTGCGGCAGCTCCAAACGAGGCGCTGTTCGCCCACACCGCGAAGTTGCTCAGCAGGAAGAAGCTCGTGGCGGAAGCCAGTACGCCGCCCACAACGCGCAGCACCGTGACCTTGCGCAGGAACGCGCTGCCAATCAAACACACCGCTGCATACCAGGCCCATGTCACCAGGTAGCCCTTCAGATGGAACGCATAGCCGTACACTCTGGTCGTCAGGTACACGTCCATCAGCGCCATTACCGCAACGGCCAGCACCGTCTGCCAGCGTGGTCTCCGCGAGCCGAAGAACAACAGCCCGGCGCCCACCGCCGTGAAGTTAAACGCGATGTTGTGGAAGATGTGGGGCAGAAGGCGGCTCAACGCAGCGAGCACGAGTACGAGAATGGCAAGCATAATAGGTCGGCCTTCGAAACAGGGGTTCGCGGCAGCTGCCGCTATCCTCGATTGTAGCCTGTGTGCCGCGCTCGGTCGTCAAAAAGACTTTCACGCTATCAATAAATGGACCGCCCGACAGAGCAGCAATCTGCCCCTCGGAATCTACGGCTCGACATGCCCGTCCATGGTCTCGCGCACCACGTGGTTCGACGCGTCCAACTCCACCGTTCCCGTCAGCGGCTGACGGCCCAGGTCTCGCAAGCGGCCACCGAGAAAGCGCGGATCGCGGAAGGTCACCACGGTCGTCGCTGCACCGTTCACCCCGCCCTCTGCCGCCAGCTCACTGTCCGCTTTGGTCACCTCGACAAACGGCATCGGCGACCAGTCCATGTAGACGCGCCCAAGCTTGCTCCGCTCGGCAGCCAGCACCGCAGGCGCTTCTTCCCGGCTTTGGATACGTCGTCTCGCCGGTCGTCAGCGTTCCAGCCCTGGTGTCGATCTCCGCCAACTGGTACACCGGCCCGAAGTCCATGACCGCGGACCAGCGAAAGGGGCTCAGCATATCCGGGCTCGCCAACGCAGCACGAACCGGCAGATAGATTGGCACATAGGGGGCTTCGGCATCGGTTGACTGCGTTGTGTTTGCCGCAGCTTGCGGCGTCGGCGCAACCAGACTCTGCTTCATCGCCATCTGCAGCGCGCGCTGATGCTCTACCTCCCGCAAACCCCACCACGCCACGATGCCCAGCAGAGCTGCAATCGCCCAGCCTCTGCCCCGGAAGGGCTGCTTCTTCGCTCCTACCTCCGCGTTCACCAGGCCAAAGATCCAGGGCAGAATCAGCGCGCCCAGCAGCAGCAAAAAGATCAATGGATCGAAGATGAACACGATCGACGCGGCATACCAGCGATCATTGAACGGAAAGAACGGGCGCAGCCCATAGTTGTTGGTGTAGTCCAGCAGCAGATGGCTCAGCAGCGCCACGAGCGCAAGGCCGTACAACACACCCCACCGTACCGGCGCAGAGGTTAGCGACTTGAGGCGGGTGACGGGGTGGGCGCCTATTGCGGCGGAGTGGACGCCCGCGCGCTTCACCCGCCAGCGATGCCACATATAAACACCCGCAACAATCAGGGCCGCCTCGAAAGGCAGCCCTAGAAATGTATGCGTAATACCGCGATGATGTTGGAATCCCTCGATCGGTCCGCGCAGACTCCACACGGTGTCGATGTCAGGAAATTCGGCAGCCACGACCATCGTCAGCGTGGCATACGCCGCTCGCCGGTTCAGCCCGGTGCGCGACAGGCAGGCGCCGGTAAGAAGGTGCGTTACCGGCTCCATCGGAGTGGACTACCGCTGCAAGGCGATCGAATGAATACCCAGGGCCTGCTGGGTAGCCTGCGCTACCTCAACTTCACGCTCGGCACGCGCCGCGGTCTCCTGCTCCACTTCACGCTCGCGCGCCCGCTTCGAGCCTGCTGTAAATGCAGTTAGCTCAGCAGGTGCGAGCATCTCCGGCTTGAAACCGGCGATGGCCACAAAACCCGGCTCGTCGCCAAGCGCCTCCGAGATGCGGTTCCAGAGGAAGAACGGCGACGTCGTGGGCAGCAGAATCATCTTGCGTTCCGGCTGTGGCAGAGCGAAGTACGTTCCCCATGTCATGAGAGCCACGCAACTGCCCAGCGCGCTGAAAACAAACACAGGCGAATAAACCGTTTGAGGGCCCGCTGCGGTCCATGCAGACTCGATCAGGCTCACCGTCGCGAACACCCCAAGCCCGAGACTGACTCCAAAGATATGGCTTCTATAGGTAAGTCCGAGATATCTCGTGGAGAAACACACAAACAGCAGCAGGCAGAGAATCAAAATGCTAATGCCTTGCTGCACTTGGCTGGACAAGGTTGCCATCGTGTAAGAAGCTGCTGTGTGCGGTCCAAGCGCTAGAACGATGGACAAAGCCAGAGAGACCCCACCGACCCACCGAAACACGATCTTGCCGGCGCGATGCAGTCCTTCCAACGGCTTCATCGCCTGACGGAAGACGCTGTAGATCACAAGCAGCAACAAAGCATACTCGACGAAGTAAAGCACCCAGTGCGAGTAGAAGTAGACCTCGTACGCACGGATCTTCGAGATTCCCAGATATCTGCGGAAGAAAAGAATGGGGATTGAAATCGTCCCCTCGACGCCGCAAGTGAAAAGAAGCGCCACCAGGAATGGAAACTCACGCAGCAGACGCTTCCGGGCCATCAAACTCAAAAGGCCGATGGTGATAACGAGGTTTGCAAACATGGAATATTCCAGCAGCAGCTTGATATCCATAGCGAACGCCTCCGGTGCGATATGAGTATCGTACACAGGAGGCGACGCAATTGCATCATTTAATTTGCAAATTCTATGGAGTTTGGCCGAAATTAATCGAGGCCACAGGTGCTGCCAGGCGAGCACATCGTAGTTGGCGAAACTACGATACCCGGGTGGGCCACAACGACCTTCGCCTGGTTGGCGCGAGCCGTAGATGCCGAGTAGGAGGAGGCCGTGAAGCCGGCAACTGCGAGAGCGACGACGAAAGTGCGGATGGCGAGGTTCTTCATGGGGTAGTTCTCCTTGGCAGTAAATAAAATAGTGAAAGGCTTCTAAAAGATTTCTCTGGACAACCAGATGAGAAGAGCATAGGGTGAGTGAGTATGTAAGTCTATGCATATCAAGCACATAACTAATTACTAGTTAGTAAACATTACTAAAGTAATTGGAGCATAGTAACGATATCATCAACAAAACTCAACACTGATATCAGTTACTTATCGGCTTCGCGCGCCGGAAATCGAGTTACTTTTCCATTCTTTGGTTGTAAACCTGCCCTCAAAATGCGCGTTTTGGGCTCTCCGCGTATGCTCGTCCTAGGCCATGGCCCGCACTCCATACCCACGCGCTGACAGGAATTCGCCCGGACGAAGCGATCGTGACCTGCTCGCCAGGATTGCCCGATCCGCCGGAAGCAAGGCTGGCTACAAACAGCTCATTCGTGAACTTGGCCTCGGTGGTGGGCGCGAGCGTCGCCTCCTTGTGGAGCAGCTCACACGCCTGGTTGCTCGCGGCGAGCTAGCCCGCCTGGGCGAGGATATGTGGGCGATCCCCAAACGGGAAGCCACTCATAATGAGGGACATACGACCTCCGGACGGCCGGGCGGCGCTGGCCTGTGGGATGGCATGGAAGCTTCGGTTCGGGGTGGCCGTGAGCGCCTGGTGAGTGGGCGGCTGGATCTGCATCGGGATGGATTTGGCTTTGTGAGGCCGGAAGCCATTGCGTCGCGAAACAAGGCTGGCGACAGCGATTTGAAGCCCCAAACCGGGCTGAATGCGCACCAAAAACAGGACGATATCTTCATCCCGCCGAACGAGATTCATGGCGCCATGCAGGGTGACTTAGTCCTTGTAGATGAGGCACTTCCGGGGCGTGACGGACGCCGGTCCGGCCGCATTGCGCGGGTGCTGACGCGGCGCAATCCCACCATCGTAGGGATCTTTCACTACGCGAACTATCACCGTCGTAATGATCCCGTAACACTTAGGGGTAACTTCGTAACTCCTTGGGATGAAAGGCTGGGTGGGCCGATCCTGATCCTCGATGGTGCTGAAGCCCTGCCCGACGTGGCGAATTCGCCCCATCGGATGCTTGGGGAGGAGGCTCGAAAGACGCTGCAAGCTGCTGAATTGAAAGATCCTAAGCATCCCCTGGAAGGTATGGCGGTGGATGTCGAGATTACCAGTTTTCCAACACCGGAACGGCCGGCGCAGGGGCGGGTAATTGAGGTTCTGGGACCACCCGATGCGTTCGGTGTGGACGTGGAGATTGTGATCCGTAAACACCACATTCCACATACTTTCCCGGCTCCGGTGCTGGCGGAAGCGGGGGATCGGGCGACGGAAACGGTTGCCAAGCTTGCCCCGGAAGTGCTTGAAAACAGAGAGGATTTCCGTGGCCTGCCGATTGTGACCATCGACGGGGAGACGGCGCGGGACTTCGATGATGCGGTGCTGGTGCTTCGTATGTCCAATGGGAATAGCGAGTTGCAGGTGCATATCGCGGATGTGAGCTGGTATGTGCGGCCCGGGTCGGCGCTGGATACCGAGGCGCGGCTGCGCGGAACCAGCGTGTACTTCCCGGATCGCGCGGTGCCGATGCTGCCGCTTGCGCTCTCGAGCGGCCTGTGCAGCCTGCTTCCAAATGAAGACAGGCTTGCACTTAGCTGCATTATGGAGATTGATCCACGGGGCGAGATCGTGGGCTATCGCCTGGCCGAGGGGATCATCCGCAGCGTGCGGCGAATGACCTACACCAGCGTGCAGCACTGTATTAATGCGGGAGATCCTGGCGAAAACGTAGGCGATATAGCCCAGTTTCGTGACGCAAATCGACTGCTTAAGCCTGGTTTGGAGGACATTACGGAGCGAGAGCGGGTGGATCTCGAGGCTCCTGAGCTTCCCCGGGCGTTTGACGCCATGCTCGACCTGGCGCTGCGTCTGAATGCCAAGAGGGTGCGGCGTGGCTCGATCGATTTCGATCTGCCGGAGCCGATTGTGGAGTTCGACCCGGATGGGAACATGAAGGCGATCGTGCGCTCGGAGAGAGGATGGTCCCACAGACTTATTGAGGAGTTCATGCTGTCGGCGAACGAGTGCGTGGCGCATTGGCTGGAGGGCCGGGGGATTGAGCGGGAGGGGATTGCTTCGATCTATCGGATCCACGAGATGCCTGATCCGAAGCGGATTGTCGATTTTGAAGAGACGGCCGCGGGGTTTGGGCATTCGCTCGGACTAGGGAATCTGCCGGTGCGGAAGCTGACGATGAAGTCGGACCGGCGGGAGTCGCAGCAGCGGTCGGCGCGGGGGAAGGACTCGCGGAGTGTGCCGTCGCACGAGATTCCGGAGAGCATTCCGGTGACGCCGCAGATGTATCAGAAGCTGGTGCGCCGGATCAGCGGGACGCCGGAGGAGCGGATTCTGGCGTACCTGATGCTGCGGTCGTTGAAGCAGGCTCGGTATGCAGAAAAGAATCAGGGGCACTTTGCGCTGGCGTCGCCTTCGTATACGCACTTCACGTCGCCCATTCGGCGGTATCCGGATCTGATTGTGCATCGGCTGGTGCGGGCGATGCTGCGGGAGGGTGCGGATCCGCGGGGTGGGGCGATTCGCTCGGATGATCCACAGCCGTGGGCGGTGAGACAGGGTCCAGGGCCCAGGGCCCAGGGTCCAGGGAAGGTTGGCGAAGGGCCGATCGCTGCGGAGGAGCTGAATGATATTGCGGTAGAGAGTTCGCAGGCGGAGCGGCGGGCGGCGGATGCGGAGCGCGAGCTGATTGAGTGGAAGAAGATGAAGTTCATGGCCGATAAGATCGGCGACGACTTCCCTGGTGTGATTTTGTCGGTGACGAAGTACGGATTTTTTGTGGAGCTCGACGACATGTTCATCGAGGGGCTGGTGCCGATTGGGTCGCTGGTGGGCGACTACTATACGTATCGGGATACCGACCGGACGATTGTTGGCTCGCGCACAGGGCATGTGTTTGCGCTGGGGCAGAAGGTGCAGGTGCTGCTGGACCGGATTGATCGGCAACAGCGACGGCTGCAGTTTGCGCTGCTGCCGGGAACTGAGCCGAAGGTGGTGGCAGGAGCGGGTGCGCCGGGGCGCGGTGGGAAGAGTGAGGCGAAGAAGGCTAAGGCGAAAGAGAAGAAGGTCGGTGGGAAGGCCAAGGCGCGGCAACGGAAGAAACGCTAGTTGGACCTTCGTCCTCGTTCGCTCCCATGCTGGTGGAGTTGGCTAGCGGATGACCGTAGTGGCAGTCCTGCTACTGTTGCGATAAATCAAGCTTGCGAGTATCGACGCGATGACCAAGAGACCTGTTGGAATGATAACGAGCCCTAGCGATCCATCCAGATATGCAAACACCACGCAGCACCACACCAGCACACCCATGGCTACTGATCCGACTCCCGGCCAGCGATACGTGACCATGAAGGTCGGGAGACTGAAGGCGAAGCAGCAGATAGATACCAGACCAAATTTGTCGTTTATGTGTGGGTGCTTGGAAAGGATCAATAAGAAGAACACGCTGACTAGTAAACATAGCGCCGTCCCGAACACGAGCGACGGCGTATTGGTTGGCGTGAAGCGCGTTCGTCTCAAGGTCATATTGAAGACGGATTATAGCGGGCGCTGAGGATGAGGCGTTGGGGGCCCTCATCCTCTGGGCTGGGGTGAGCTACTTCGCGAGGGCGAAGGTTACGGTGATGGTGGTTTGTACGGCTACAGGATCGCCGTTCAGGAGATAGGGTTTGTAGGTCCATTGCTTGACGGCTTCCCAAGCGGCCTTGGTGAGCTCGGGTGGGCCGGAGACTAATTTGAGGCTGGAGATTTGGCCGTCCTTGCCGATGACGGCGTCGAGGACGACACTTCCCTGAATGCCGGCGGCCTTGGCGTCGGGAGGATAGACGGGCTCCACAAATTTGTCGCGGCTGCCGGCTATGTCGCTGGCGTGGACCTGGAGCGTGGTCGTGGTGGTGGTCTGGGTGGTTTGGGCCGTGGTGGGCGTTAGAACTTTGACGACGGGGTTGGGACCGGCGGGGTCGGGGATGTCGACCTTAAAGGAGGATTTGGGGTGTCCGTTGACGGGATGAGGAACGCCGAGGACGATGGCAGACGGGCCGACGCCGGCTGGAGCGGAAGCGATGTCGACGTTGGACGGGCCGACGCCGAATTGGTCGGGGACAATCTTTACATTGGAGGGGCCGGGGCCTATCTGGTCGGGGGCAATTTTTACGTTGGACGGGCCGGGGCCGATTGGAGCGGGGCCGATGATGACTTCGGCGGGCGCAATGGCAGGTTGCGGCGTGGCTACTTGCTGGCGGAAGGCGAGGGCTGCGGTGCTGGCGCCTCCGATGAGTGCGAGGCTGAGGATGGCGGGGACGAGGCGGGCTGCACCTTTCAGCTCGATGGAACGGTGGGTCAGGTTCATAACTCTCCTCTCGAAATTTTTGAAGGGGTGGGCATCGAAGATTCCAATGGCGTGAGGTGAGGCGGCGGCGTGGGGGTGCGCGGCGAACTGAGTGGCGAGGCGGAGGAGGGAGCGGGCATACCGCTGCGGGCCGGCGACGGCGTTGGCCGCCAGGGCGTCGCAGAGGAGCTCGCGGGTTTCTGACATGCGCCGGCGGGTTAGCCAGACGACGGGATGAAAGGCGATGGGGAGCGAGATAAGTTCGTAGAGAAGATTCTTGGCGAAGTCGCGGCGACACATGTGCGCGAACTCGTGGGCGAGCGCAGCGTCGAGGTCTTCGGCGAGAAGTGCTGTTTCGATGTGTGAGGGGAGAAGGAGCGTGGGGCGGCGGATGCCTAGCGTGATGGGGCTGGCGATCTCGGTTGAGGCCGCGACAAGAGAGTGGTTCACGCGGAAGAGCTGGCTGAAGCGATGGTAGCTCTGACTTGCGTGACCGTTGAGCGTGAGGGGCTGGGCACGTCGACGGAGCGATGCTGTCTGGTGCAGGCCGGTGGCGAGTCTTGTTGCGAAGTAGAGGAGCGCGGCGAGGTAGAGCAAGGCACCGGCGACGATCAGTGTTGGTGGGAGGTGGAGGCCCTCCGGCGCGAGGTTCGGTTGCCCCATGGTGATGGTGATGTGTGCGGTCTGCAGCGCGCCGCTTTGGCGGAAGGAGTTGAGCCAGTGGAGCACGGTCTGGAGGAGTTGCGTGGGGCTTGCAGAGCAAGCGGGGAGAAGGACTTCAGCGAAGAGAGCGGTGGTCCAGAGAGTGTGCTGGAAGGCAGGGCCGTTGCGGTGAGAGGCGCGGGCAGCGAGCCACGCCGCGGCGAAGACGATCGGGATTTGCCATAGCGCGTTGAGCACGTAGGTGAGTAGCCAGGATTCGAGCGTTGAGGCCGCGAGTGTGTGCATGTTAGCTCTCCTCTTCTTCGAGGCGGCGGGTTAGCTCGGCGATTTTCTTGGAGTCGATCTGTCGGCTCTTGATGAGGCTCATCACCAACTCTTCGCTGGAGCCGCCGAACATGCGGTCGATGAGATCGCGCAGCGCGTGGGTGGAGGCCTTGGCTTCGGTGACGGTCGCGCTGTAGGCGAATGCCCGGCCGTGGAGCTCGCGCTTCAGCTTACCCTTGCGGTGCAGGATATTGAGCATGGTCTGGACCGTGGTGTAAGCGAGGTCCTGGGGGAGGGCTTGCTGCACGGCGGTGACAGTGCTGGCGCCGTTGCGCCAGATGACCTGCATGATCTGGAGTTCGAGCTTGGTGAGGACGGGCCTGCTTGGTTTCTCGGGCTTGGTTGGTTTGGCCATGAGCGTCTCCTAGTTGATTAGGACTTTAGGATGGACGGGGAGGGGTTGTCAACTAAATTCTTAGGAGATTAGGGAGGAGAGATTAGAGAGAAACTGGAGGCTATTTGAGCGGGCGATGAATTTTGAAGAAAGTTTGCGGTGGAACACAATATTCTTCGCGCTCGTACGTTAACGAAGGTAGACGATTACGAATGAGCACACGGGGCCGGAAAGGAGCACGATGCCGAGCCCGGATTTGACCATCAGCGAGCAGGACCGTTTTATCGCGGAGGCGTTTGCACGCGATGAGGGGCGGCTGCGCGGGTTCATTCGGAAGCGGGTGCTGGACACTGCCGATGCGGAAGACGTTCTGCAGGATGTGTTTTACGAGCTCATCCAGGCGTATCGGATGATGAAGCCGGCAGAGCAGACGACGGCGTGGCTGTTTCGCGTGGCGCGGAATCGGATTGTGGATTTGTTTCGGCGGAAGAAGGCAGTCTCGCTGAACGAAGCGGTGAGCGCGGATGAAGACGCTCCGATGCTGGAGGATCTGTTGCCGTCGCCCGATGCGGGGCCGGAGGCGATCTATGCGCGGAATGTGCTGCTGGACGCGATCGATGAGGCGCTGGAGGAGATGCCGGAGAATCAGCGCGACGTATTTGTGGCGCACGAGTTGATGGGGCGGAGTTTTAAGGAGCTTTCGGAGGAGACAGGCGTGAGCGTAAATACGCTGCTGTCGCGGAAGAGGTATGCGGTGCTGTTTCTGCGAGAGCGGTTGCAGGAGATGAGCGGGGAGTTTGAGTAGCAAAGGATTCCGAGTAGCAAAGGATTTCGGGAAGTAAGGGATTTTGGAAGTGAGGTTGAGATGAACAGGTTTCGTTTGGCGAAGGTGTTGAAGATCGTCGTGCTGGTGGTGCTGGCGCTGACGGTGTTCGGGTTTGTGACGGAGCATCTGTGGAACTGGCTGATGCCGGCGATCTTCGGGTTGAAGAAGATTTCGTTCCTGCAGGGGCTTGGACTTGTGGTGCTGAGCAAGATTCTGCTGGGCGGATTCCACAAGCATGGCGGCGGCCCGCGGGGATGGAAGCGCGAGATGGGAGAGCGCTGGGCGCGGATGACTCCTGAGGAGCGCGAGAAGTTTCGGGCGGGGATGAAGGGACGGCGCGGTTGCTGGCCGGGCGGGGAGGGATGGGATGCGCGTCGCGGGGGCTGGGGCCCTCGACCAGAGGGCTGGGGAGGACACAACGAGGGACCGGGCGCGGAGCCGGGGCCTGGCGCGGGACGTGGCGAAGGATCAATTTAGAGGGGGCGAAGAGAGGATGTTGACGATGACGATGCGACTAAAGTTTGCCGGCACTTCTGCCGATAAGGAATTCACCGATATTTTTCGGAAACCATTAAACCTGAAGGCTCGGGAACGCGTACTGGAAGACAGGGCATTGAACCAGCAGGAAGTGCACGAACCGGAACATCGGGCGTTAGAGCTTTGGGCTCAAGATTTGCAGACTCACGATATGCGGGCGGAAGAATTATCTGCGCCCGAGTTGCCGGTTACAGCATCTTCTACTGCAGGGAGAGGGTCGCGTTTGATGGAGAAGCGGCTTGAGCAGGACGCGCTGTCGGAGATGTTGGAAGAGATGAGCTTGAGTACGTTGCTGTACTACGTGCTCGTAGGAGAAGGGAGGGACAAGGATGAATCTTCATGATCCAATTCGGATGAACCCTCACGGCGACTGGCGGCTTTGGCTGGTGGTCTCGGTGATTGGGTTGGCGTATTTGCTGACGTAGATCGAAGGGGTGGTTGGGCTGGTAGGTTGGTGGCTAAGTAGGTGGGGTTGTGGGTGGGGCGAGGGCCTCGGTGGGGACTTGAGCGATTTCGGTCGTGACAGGATCGAAATAGACTGGCAAAGATTGCGTCAAAAATGTACGGTGGGACGTCTAGCGAGTGTTGCCTTTGCTTGCTCGACGCCGCTTGTGAAGACTATGGTTGCGGCGAGGGAGACTGGCACCGGGTTCGGCAACGGGCCTGTCGTTCGTGAAGAAATGCATGCCTGCGGAGGCTGCCATGAGCTGGAAACGCTGCTTGCTCCTCACCGTATTGATTCCTATGAGTTTGGGTTGCGGAGTTCTTTCCGCGCAGACAGCGGCTGAGCCCGCGACTCCGGCTTCGCTGCATCCGAAAGAGGTGTATCCGCAGATTGTGCGGCTGAGCCTGGTCCAGGGCGATGTGCGAGTGGCGGTGGGCAAGGTAAAGGGGCAGGGTGACGTGCCGCCGTGGGTGCAGGCGGTGCCGAATATGCCGCTGGAGTCCGGATTCAGCGTGGTGACGGGCAAGGGTCGCGCGGAGATTGAGTTTGAAGATGCGTCGACAATGTACCTGGGGGAAAACTCTGCCCTGACCTTCGACACGCTGACCACGAAGGATGGAGTTCCGAGCACGGACATGGTGCTCCTGACGGGTGTGGCTTCGCTGCACCTGCGGCCGAACGTGCCCGGCGAGGTCTACCATGTGCGGACCCCTACGGACGGACTGCACATTCCGTATGGCCACCATACCGACCTTCGCGTGAATAGCTATATGGATGCGATGACGATCACGCCTCTGGCGCCGGCCGAGATCCATCTGGGCGACGTGGATACGATGCAGGCACTGGTCGGCAAGACCTTCACCTATACCAACGGCGTCTTCGTCCCAACGCCAGCGACCTCGGCGAATATCTTCGCGGCGTGGGATAAGTGGGTGGCGGCGCGGGTAGCGGCGCGCAACAAGGCGATGCATGCGGTGATGAAGGAGTCTGGGCTGAAAGAGCCGCTGCCGGGGATGGCCGACATGAACGCGCGCGGGACCTTCTTTGAGTGCAAGCCGTATGGAACGTGCTGGGAGCCGACGAATGGCTGGGTTAAGGCTGCCCCGGCGTCGCGCCCGGGTGCGGGAGTTGTGCCGGTGAGCGCAAATGCCCCGACGCAGCCACCGCAGCAGGATCAGCAGCAGTCAGCGACGACGCAGCAGGAAACAACAACACAGCAGGCGCCGACCGCCGAGCAGATGCAGAATGCCCGATTGGCTCAGCAGGCGCAGGCGGATGAAGAGCGGGCGGAGTACCCGCCTCCAGGTGGCGGCGTGGCGCCGGCGGTCTGGGTTGAGGACGATCAGGTTTTTCCGTGCTCGCCGTATTCGCTGGAGAACTGGATGACGCTTGACCCGATGACGGGCGAGCCCATTGTGCTGGCAAGCGATGTGGTGTGGGACGACGGCTGGTTCTCCGACTATGGGTTCGACTGGGCTGTTTGTCATGCAGGAAGCTGGATCTACTGGCATCACCGGTATGCATGGGTGGCGGGCGAGCATCGGCGCCATCATTGTCCGGTGCATTGGGTAAAGGTGAACGGCAAGCTGGGATATGTGCCGATCCATCCGCACGATGTCCCCGGCAAAGACCCGCAAAATCTGAAGCATGGCATCTTTGTGCCGGCGGATCGGAAGGGCCAGGGCCTTGAGCGCGTGGCCTACGACCCCGGAGCGCACCTGAAAATACTGGCCGAGACGCCCAAGGAGTTCCGAGCGCCCTCTCTGCCGACGTTGCGCGCGGCGTCAGCGCCTGCGCTCGCGTCGCGTTCCCTGTTGCCGGGGCGAGAAGGCAGCCAGCCTGCAAGCATGATTGCGTTTGATTCCAGGGCCAGGGGATTCACGGTCACGACGCAGTCGCACGAAGGCGAAGCGAGCCACGTGATGGTGATCCACTACAGCAGCGGGGGTGGTGGCGGAATCCGCGGGGGATCGGGCGGCGGGTTCGCCGGCGGGAGAGCGTCAGCTGGCGGGTTCGGCGGCGGAAGAGCATCGGGCGGCGGCGGTGGTGGTCATAGCTCGGGCGGAGGCGGAGGGTCGGGTGGTGGCGGAGGAGGACACTCTGGCGGCGGGGCGGCGGGCGGCGGAGGCGGCTCGGCGGGTGGCGGTGGTGGAGGATCGCATCACTAGACCCGGCTACGGTTGCGCGAGATATGGGAGGGGAGAGCCTATGCTCTGCCCTCCGCTGCCTCAGAGTTTGCCGGCTTTCATCGTCCTAGACTTTGCCCTCTACTAATAGCTGCTCGATCTTGCCGTCGGGCTGGAGATAGAGGCTGAAAAGGAGGGTGGTGCCTCCGGAGAAGGCGACGCGGTAGGAGCTGAAGGTCATGCCGCCGCGAAGGCGCGCACGGCCGACCGTGACCGAGGTGACGCTCCCGAGAGGGGCGAGGCTGGACTGGTAGTCGGCTAACGCGGTGGCGTCAAAGTAGTCGTTGCAGTTGGCGGTGAAGAGAGCGCGATCGATGTTGCCCTTCTGCAGGCCGGAGATGATGGTCTGAAGGTGAGGCGCGAAGGCCTCGGCGGTCGTGGTTGCGGGGTCGGCGGCGGAGGTGGCCGCGGATGCGGCGGCGGGGAGAACGAGCGGGGCGATCTGCTTGCTGATGTCGGCTGCGGCGCCAGAGGCTTCCTGGTTGGTGAGGACGGCGATGGCGACGTGCTCGTCGGGAAAGACGACATTTTCAGCGACGAAGCCGCCTACTTCGCCGGAGTGCTCGATGACTTTGCGGCCGTTGAAGTTGAGGATCTGTACGCCGAGTCCGTAGTGGGAGTCCTTGCCGTCGGCGAGGATAAAGGGCGTCTCCATTTGAGAGTAGCTGGCGGGAGTGAGGAGGGTTTGGTTGATGATGGTGAGGTCCCACTTGAGGAGCTGGCCGACGGGCATGGCGAGGTCGCCGTCACCGAAGTACCAGCCGGGGGCTTCGAGCGCGGCGGGACTGATGGCCGCGAGTGCGTAACGCATGTAGCCGGTGACCTGCAGCTTGGATTGGTCTGTGTTGAGGTTGAGGACGTCTTCGAGGCCGGCAGGCTTCAGGACGTTGTCGCGCAGGAATTTCGCAAAGGGCTCGCCGGAGACTTTCTGGACGATGAGGGCAGCCAGGACGAAGTTGGTGTTCGAGTACTGCCACTGCGTGCCGGGCTCGAAGTCAAGCGGCTTGCCGGCGAACTCATGCACGACGGCGAGCGGGTCGCCGGGAAGCTTCCAGGCGGGGATGGTGTAGTCCTGGGGCGCATAGTCCTGATAGCCCGAGGTGTGGGTGAGGAGATTGATGATCTTGACGTCGTGCGAGCGGGTGAGCTCGGGAAAGAACTTGCTGACGGGATCCTGCAGCGAGAGCTTGCCCTGTTGCTGCAGGATGAGGATCGCGGTGGCGGTAAACTGCTTGGAGATGGAGCCGATGGGGTAGGCCATGGACGCGTCGGCAGGCAGGGGCGGCGAGACGCGCGCTAGTCCGAAGGCGTGGGTGTAGACGATGTGGTTGTCCTGCACGATGCCGATGGAGGCGGAGGGAACGCCGCTGTCGGCGAGGACTTTTTGCGCGATCGCGGCGACCTTGGCGGCGGTGTCGGGGGGAAGCTGCTGGGCATGGGTTGCGGCGGTGCTGGCGGCGAGGAGGGCGGCAGTCAGGAGGAGGCGCATGGTGGAAGAAGGATAGCATCGCGACCTTGCGCGAGGCCTCTGCAAACCCATGCCTCAGAAGCGAGACATGGGGCACCCGATTTGCGGGAATGACAAAGGCCGCCCGGGTGGGCGGCCTCTGTGTTGATGCGATGCGGGGCGATTACTCGTCGTCGCTCTCGTTTTCGGACTGCTTCCACTTGAGGAGGTCGCCCAGGGTGGTGCTGCCAGCGTTGGCGCTGGAGGAGGAGCTGCTGCTTCCCTGCCCCTTGTTGCCCTTGCCGCCCTTGTTGCTGGACTCCTTGTAACTCTCGACCTCGGCGCGTGTGGCTTCCTCGCCGATGGCCTTGATGGAGAGGCCGACCTTCTTCTCTTCCTGGTTCATCTTGACGATCTTGAACTCGTGCTCGTCGCCGACTTCCAGGGTGATCTGCTTGCCGTGATCGTCGACTGCTTCGGAGACGTGGCAGAGGCCCTCGACTCCTTCGGCGATCTCGACGAAGGCGCCGAACTGCGCGGTGCGCAGAACCTTGCCCTTGATGACGTCGCCGACGCGGTGCTGGGCGAAGAACGTCTCCCAGACATCGGGCTGAAGCTGCTTGACGCCAAGCGACAGGCGGCGGTTCTCCGGCTCAACGCCGAGGACGACAGCCTTGACCTTCTCGCCCTTCTTGAGAACTTCCGACGGGTGCTTGATGCGCTTGGTCCAGCTGAGGTTCGAGACGTGGACCAGGCCATCGATGCCGTCTTCGATCTCGATGAAGGCGCCAAAGTCGGTGAGGTTGCGCACGCGGCCTTCGATGACTGGCGCCGATCGGATACTTCTCCTCGAGCTGCTCCCAGGGATTGTCCTGGAGCTGCTTCATGCCGAGGGAGATGCGGCGGTCGGTGGGGTTCACCGAGAGGATGATGGTCTCCACTTCGTCGCCGGGCTTGACCAGCTTGGAGGGATGCTTCATCCGCTTGGACCAGGTCATCTCGGAGACGTGCACGAGGCCTTCGATGCCCTGCTCCAGCTCCACGAACGAGCCGTAATCCGTAACAGATAGCACGCGGCCCTTGACGTGCGCGCCGACCGGATAACGCTCCGTGGCGTCGAGCCAGGGATCCGGCGAGAGCTGCTTGAAGCCCAGCGAGACGCGCTGCTTTTCCTTGTCGAACTTGAGCACCTTGACCTGGATCTCGTCGCCTACGTTGACGAGGTCGCGGGGATGCGTGAGACGACCCCAGCTCATGTCGGTGATGTGGAGCAGGCCGTCGAGGCCTCCCATGTCAACGAACGCGCCGTAGTCGGTGAGGTTCTTGACGACGCCGGTGAAGACGGAGCCTTCTTCGAGGGTGGAAAGCGTGACCGCCTTCTTCTCGTTCTGCTCCTCTTCGAGAATCTCCTTGCGGGAGATGACCACGTTGCCGCGCTTCTTGTTGAGCTTGATGACGCGGACTTCGATCTCGGTGCCGATGTAGCCGTCGAGGTTGCGGACGGGGCGAACCTCAACCTGCGAGCCGGGCAGGAATGCCTTGATGCCGATGTCGACCGTCAGGCCGCCCTTGACGCGCGAAACCACCAGGCCCTTGACCGGGGTCTTGGTGTTGGCCGCCTCTTCGAGCTTGTCCCAAACCTTGTGACGCAGGGCCTTCTCGTAGCTGACGAGATAGCCGCCCTCCTTCTCCTCACGCTCCACCACCACTTCGATGACGTCGCCGACGTTGAACTTGGGCGCGCCGGTGTGGTCGAGAACCTGATCCAGCGGAATAAGACCCTCGGACTTGAGGCCGATGTCGACCACCGCGTGCTTGTCGGTGATCTTGACGACGGTGCCGGTGATGACAGCCTCTTCGGCGGTCAGCGCCTGGGCAGCGTCCTTTTCGGCAGCCTGCTCGCGATCGAAGCTCTCGAGCGCCTTGGCGAAGTCTTCGGCATCGTACTCAGGCTCGGGAGTGGCGACGTCGACAGCGACGTTGGTCTTCTCGACTGCAGGCTGAACGGTGTTCGATTCAGAGGCAGTGACGTTCTCGGCCGCAGGGGTGCTGGGGTTGGAGGAAAGGTCGTGTGACGCCGTGGTGTCGGTCGTCGTGTCGTTTGCGGTTGATTCCAATGTGGTGTTCAGGGCTATGCTCTCGGGATGGAAAGAATTGTGGTCGATGTCGGCCATGGATAAGACTGCTCCGGGGTCCAGTGACTCAGTCGCTTGCATCAGTCGGTGGACGGCCTTTTCGAGTGGCAGAAGACTGCCTCCCAAAGAGGGTGTGTTCTATTCGATGATGTCAGCGGGAATGAGTGGTGCAAATAAATGAGACCTGCGACTGGATCCCGCGCGCATGTCCTCAATCAAAAGTGTAGCAGCGTGATTGGTGAGGGTCAATGAGCGGGAATGTCTTGACCGAACATCGCGCATTTTGTGCGGGCCTGTGACCGTGGAACTTGCGCCGCCAACGGAGGTGTGTTGGGGCTGAACGGCTGGGAATGTCTGTGCGGACGGACTTCCCTGCCGGAAGCGCGGCCTATAATCTGCTGCAATGGACCATCTTTGGACACCGTGGCGCTACGCCTACGTGACGGGCGCGGATCACTCCAGGCCGAAGCCCGGAGTACCCGAGGCGCTGGCTGGCTGGCCAGGCGAAAAACATTGCGTTTTCTGCAACATGATTGCGGCGGTGGATTATGCCGTGGAGCACGGCATGCCGCGGGAGCAGGCGGAGGAGGCAGTGTACCTGCTGGAGCGGGGGAAATACTGCTTCCTGGTGCTCAACGCCTTTCCGTACAACAGCGGACACCTGATGGTGGTGCCGTACCGGCATGAGCAGAGCCTGGCCGGCCTGACGATCGAAGAAGCGGACGAGCTGCTGCGGATGACTCGGCAGGCGGAGCGGGTGCTACAGGCGGTCTACCAGCCGCATGGGCAGAACATCGGGTTGAACCTGGGCAAGGCGGCGGGGGCGGGGGTTGCGGAGCATCTGCATTTGCATGCGGTTCCGCGCTGGCTGGGAGACACCAACTACATGAGCGTGCTGGCGGAGACACGGGTTCTGCCGGAGATGCTGGACGAGAGCTGGCGGAGGCTGCGCGCGGCGCTGGCGCTGGACACGCTCGAGCGATAACCGGAGAGGACGGGGACGGCAGTCGGACAGGCACCCTCTGGAAACCCGTAGGGCGATAGACGCAAAACCCCTTTGTTTGTGCGGTCGGGATGCGCAATGGATTGCGCAGATCGTGGTCACGATTCTTGGTTAATTTTTGCTGCTTGCACACGTATTTCCGCCGCATTGCGTGCAACTCTGTAATGGAGGTAGGTCATCTGATATAGGGAACGAGCTCGCAATCAAATCCAAGGAGGTTTCCCATGACGCAGACGCCACCACCACGGATGAGCTCCTGGATCAACAAAATTGGCGATGTTGTGCGGATGCCAAAGATGGCTTCGCGCAGCGGAGGCCACGGGGGAACGGCCTGGTCGTTGCCGTTTGCCAACGCGGGGATGATGCAGCCGCAGGATGGCGCGGTGGACGCGAGGACGCGGCTGGCCAACATCCGCTCCCACCAGCACAGCGATGGATTGCATGAACCGGAGGATGCCCGGCTGACCGGCGGAACGCGATCTCTGGATCGGCGGCTTCTGGGGTTGAATGTGCTGAATACGTATGTCAAACGTTCCGCGGCGGCGGTAAAGGCCGTGAAGCCGATCGCGCACGTCGAGGTCGCGTAACGTTCACGGCGGTCTGCTGAGGCAGGCGCGAAGTTCTCACTTGCACCCGGGCCAACTGGCTCGGGTTTTTTGTTACGATTGCTGGCGTTTGAGTGGCTCGCGGCTATCCCTGGGTGCCGGGGACTTGATGTTGCCGGTTTGCAGGAGTGACCTCGAAGTTGGTGACCTTCCAGACGTTGCCGGCGATGCGCTGATAGACGCGGGTATAGCGGTAGGCCCCGTGCAGGGGCTCATTGTCGCCCGAGGAGCCCTCCACCTGCGCGAGGCAGGTGACGATGGCGATGTTGCCGATGAGTTTGATCTTGGTCTCGGAGATGTTGAGCTTCGTGATCACGAGCTTGCGATCGCGCATGCGATCAAGCTGCTGGGTTTTGGTGAGGACCTCGCCGGAGGCGGTGATGCCGAGATAGTCGTCGGAGAGGAGCTTGTCCATGGCGGGAATGTCGTCGGTGAGAGCGGCCTTTTGCCATTGGTGCTCCAGCTCGACGATCTGGGCACGTTCGGCGCGCTTGCGCTCACGGTGCTGACTACTCTGTGCGGAGGCGTGCGGAAGAGCGGCCACGAGCGAGGCAGCCATCACAACGAGCAGCATGCGCATTGGCAGCCGGCGCAACATGGGCGTACCGGATGTTAGACCGGAAATCGAGGCCACGTCAAAGCGCTTTGTGACGATTGGGTGAAAGAACATCGTTTCGCCAAAGCTCCCTCTTCACGATTCGCCGATAATTTATCGTTGGATGCGGGCAGGTTCTTGGGCAATGTTCTTGAGCGGGGAGACCCTCAGGCGATGGCGGTTAGGTTCTCGACGTTGCGCTCCAGCATGCGCTGATAAAGGCCGCCGACAGCGTATTTGGCGAAGTGGGGTGTGGCGCGGTGCGCTTCGGCTGCAGCTTCGTCGCGGTACTGCTCGTAGATGACAATGGTGTCAGGATCGCTCTCGACAATGTGCGGAATGTAATTGACGCAGCCGGCCTCCTGCCGTGAGAGGCGGGTGAGTTCGCGAAGGATCTGGTGGATCTCCTCGCGGTCGTCGGAGCGGAAGGTCATGCGTACGGTGAAGCTGATCATTAAAGTTCTCAGTTCTCAGTTGTTCGTTCTCAGTTGCTGACTAGCGGACGGCTAGGCGAAGAGTGCGTCGAAGCCGGGTTGGGTCATGGTTTGGATGCGGTCGGGGCCGGTGGAGATCATACCGATTTTAGCTCCGCTCTCGCGCTGGATGAACTCCAGGTACTCCTGCGCAAGCTTGGGCAATTTGTCGTATTCGGTGATTCCTTCAGTGGAACACTTCCAGCCCTTGAGGGTTGTGTAAATGGGATGAATTGACTTGAAGCCGCGGACGTCGGCGGGGATGATGTCGGTGACCTTGCCGTCGATCTCGTAGGCGGTGCAGACGGGAATCTCGTCGCACTCGTCGAGGACGTCCATCTTGGTTACCACCAGCCACTCCGTGGAATTGATCATGTTGGAGTAGCGGAGGAGAGGGATGTCGAGCCAGCCGCAGCGGCGGGGACGGCCGGTAACGGCGCCGTACTCCTGGCCGCGGGCGCGGAGGAGTTCGGCGGAGTAGCCGTCGATCTGGGTGGGGAACGGGCCTTCGCCGACGCGCGTGACGTAGGCCTTGGTGACTCCGATGACCGTGCCGATGCGGGTGGGACCGACGCCGGTGCCGGTGACTGCGCCGCCGGCGGTGGACGACGAGCTGGTCACGAAGGGATAG
Source organism: uncultured Acidobacteriaceae bacterium (assembly GCA_963737325.1). Classification (GTDB taxonomy): domain Bacteria; phylum Acidobacteriota; class Terriglobia; order Terriglobales; family Acidobacteriaceae; genus Granulicella. The sequence continues at coordinate 434,168 of CAVTSJ010000026.1, read as the reverse complement.
GTGCCGTGGTCGATGTCGAGGAGCGCACCCTGGGCGCCTTCAAACATGACGTTCTGGCCGGCGGTGAGGGCGTTGTTGAGCATGTAAGCCGTGTCGGCGACGAAGGGGGCGATCTGCTCGGCGGCGCGGGCGTAGTCCTCGTACATCTGCTTGGGGTCGAGGGGCTCGGTGCCGAAGAGGGCGTGCGCGATGGTGTTCTTCTCGTGGCAGGCGTTGTTGATGTGCGTGCGCAGCAGCGAGGTATTGAGCAGGTCGACGACGCGCAGACCGTTGCGGTGGATCTTGTCCTCGTAGGCAGGGCCGATGCCGCGGCGGGTGGTGCCGATGGTCTGGCGGCCGGGAGCGGTTTCGGCGGCGAGCTCGATCATGCGGTGGTAGGGCAGGATGACCTGGGCGCGGTTGGAGATGAAGAGGTTGCCGTCGACTTCGACGCCGGCGTCGCGAAGCTTCTGGACCTCGCCAAGGAAGGCCATGGGGTCGAGGACGACGCCGTTGCCGATGACGCCCTTGCAGCCGGGGCGCAGCACGCCGCACGGGATCAGCTGCAGGACAAACTTTTTGCCGTGGATGATGACGGTGTGGCCGGCGTTATGGCCGCCAGCGTAGCGGGCGACGATGTCGAACTTTTCGCTGAGGACGTCGACGATCTTGCCCTTGCCTTCATCGCCCCACTGGGCTCCAAGAGATGACGGCGGAGGGGCGGTGCTCTGCGCGCGGGGGGATGAGGAACTTTCGGTTTGGCTCACGAGGAAGTTTGCTCCGGAGTGATGCTCGGGGGGAAGTGCGCGCAGCGTGTGTCCCGGGGGAACCGCTCGCGCCCATGATTCATTTTATACTGGCCTCTCCGTCGAGGTGAACTTCGCTGAATAAAGTTATGGAAATGTCACGTTCTTATTTTCAGTCGAACGACGTGCACTTGTCATTCGGCAATACAAGACAATCCGGATAAAGGAGCAGTGGCGAATTCGTGGGCCTGCGCTGGCATGCTGGCCTCATTCGATTGATACGCGGAGCGGACACATTGTGTACTCGACACCAACGTGCTTCTACTGCTCCTTGTCGCCACGTAAATTGGCGTTATTACGGACATACAAGCGTATGTCACATTTGACTGCTCAGGACGCAATGAGCTCTCGAGGGGACCGCTCGCCCGTTCCATAGCTCAGGCACACCGCACGTCTCTCCGATGCAGATAACTTTGGACCAATGCTCCAACCTATCGCCGGCGAGACCTCAAGGATCGGATTGATTCAATTTGCCTGAACGAATCTGCAGGCGTATGACCGGCAAGGAGCTGGCAATCGTCGTGGATTTGTTCGCTCTGGTGACTTACGACTATCGACTGATCGACTTTCATGCAGGAAGCTGTCGTGCTAACGACCGTCTCCGACTGGCTGTCGCATACAGGCTCACAATCGCTTTGCAGGATTAAAGAATACTCGCTGCCGATCAACGGATTCTAGCGCTTGCGGGGGAGGGAGAGGTTCGAGATCGGTGGCGGCTAGTTGCTTGGTGAGGAGGATGATCTGGCCGGTGTGCATTTCGACGTGGGCGACGATCTTGAAGATGGCTTCGAGGATGGGGAGGTGGCGCATGGGCCGGTGGGCTGGGGGTCGATGACGACGAGGAGGCGGTCGGGGGAGAGGGCGGCGATGATGCGGGCGGCTTCGTCGAGGGTGCGCGTTGAAGCGGGTGATGGCTTCGGCGGGTGGATGGTGGGGGTGAGGGTGAACTCGGCGTCGCGCTGGCGGATGTCGGGCTGGTTGTCGATGCCGTGGAGGATCCACTGACGCAGGTTGCCTTCGAGATGCAGGAGGAGGTTGGCGATGGAGTTCTCGTGGTCGCCGCCGCGATGCCAGACCTGGTCGTCGGTGAGCTTGCCGAGGCAGGTGGCGATTGTCTTCTGGGATTGGTGCAGGCGGGCGGAGGCGCAGGCGAGGAAGTTGTCGGCGACGGCGTTGGAGGACATGCAAGCCATTCTACGAGCCCTAACGGGCTGCGGGTATCGGCCCCGGTCCGCAGGCTGGCGAGAAGGTGATCTGCGTTCCGGGGCTAGGCAGCCGGGCGTAAGGCGGACAAGTAATGGAGGGCTTCCTGCCGGGGCGCGTAGCCGGGGTCTGCCTGCTGCCATATCTGCAGCAGCTCGCGATAGCTGGCGGTGGCTGCGGCGCGGTCACCCAGGGCGCTTTGAGCCCGTGCCAGCCCGAGCAGCGAGCGTGTCCGTCGTGGAGCTCGCCTAAGTGCAGCGGTAAAGGCGGCCAGGGCCTGCGGGTATTGCTTCTGCTGGAGGAGGAGTTCTCCGAGCAGCTCGTTGGGTGGCTTGACGGGGACGGGTGGTCCAAAGGCGAAGGGCATCGCCTCGCAGGCGGCAACGGCTCGCTGCACCTGTGCGATGGCCTGGTCGAGATGGCCGGCCTTGCTGGATAGAAGCCCCTCCAGCTCCAGGACAAGAATCTTGTCGGTGGCGAGGTCTTCGGCATCAGTGGCGGGATTCTTTTGGGCGGCGGCGATGAGAGACTGCAGGCGTGTAAGGGAGTCGGAGGCCAGGGCGAGATCGCCTCGCTGGGCCGCCGCGTAGCCGGTGGGGAAGATCTCCACCGTGGTGTTCTCGGGTTCCAGGACGGACGTGTCGATGGACATGTGGGCGGCAGCGCCATTCCACTGTTGGGTTTCGATGAGCGCGATGCCACGCATGCGCATGAGGCTACGGGTGACGGCCGCAGTGCAGGTGGCGGCGAGATGGGGGCCGCCGGGTTGGGTCCGCGCCCAGGCTTCGGCGGTGGCGCCGGTGCTCTGTCATGCGGCCAGGAGGCGGTTGCCCAGCTGGATGCGGCCCTGCTGGTAGTAGCCGTACTCCAGCCAGATGTTGTAGTGACCGCACTTGATGACCGGGCGGCCGGCAGCGCGGTCGTGGTCATCGTCGACCCGGGTGGCGTTGATGTTGGCGTCGACGACGTCATCCCACATGCCGAGCGCCATAAAGATGTGCGAGCACATGTGTTGGGCGTGGCCGGCGTCGGGCGCGATCTTCGAGAGGGCACGGGCGGCGACGAGGGCTCCCGCAGCATGTTGGGGGTCATCCATGCCGTGGATCCAGTAGTGGGCGGCGCCGGGGTGATTGGGGTTGCGCTCAAAGACGGCCTTGGCGATGGCTGCGGCCTGTAGATAGGTGGGCACATCGCGGACGCCTTCACTGCGGCCCAGCAGAGCCAGGGCGTAGAAGAGTTGCGCCTCGTCGTCGGAGGGATAGGCGAGGCTGATCTGCTGCTTGGCGTGGGCGTACTGCGCGTCGCGCTCACGCTTGGTGCCTTGACCGGAGTAGAGGATTTCGACCGCGCTCATCCAGGCGCGCTCACGGGGATCGGCGATGCGGGCGGCGCGCGCCTGGGGCGTGGGCGCGAAGCGAGCCAGCGCAGCTTGTCCGGCGGGGACGTCGACCTCGTTCCAGACCGGGTGGTTGAAGGTCATGGCGTCGCCCCAGTAGGCCATGGCAAAACCGGGATCGAGTTTTTCGGCGGCGAGGAACGCCTTGTCGGCGTCGGGGTATTCGAAGACGTGGAGCAGCAGGAGGCCGCGGAGGAACTCCTGCTGCGCGGCCGGAGAGTGGGTGGAGGTGGCAAAGGTGGCTGTGCCCAGGCCGGGGACGGTCTCCGCCAGGAGCGGGGAGACAGCCAGCAGCGGCAGAAGCAGAAAAAAGATAATCTGCAAACGATGGGGTGCTCTGCAAGCATTCGAGGTTTTCATTTTCCCTCTCGAAGTTCAGGACACCCTACCTTTAATCTGCAGCGGCTCACAACCGCAGGACGGTTCTGATGCCGGAGTTGCCAGAGGTCGAGACGGTTGCGAATGGCGTGGATGCGCGGGTGCGCGGACAGCGGATTGTGCGCGTGTGGACCAGCGGCAAGCCGCAGACGTTCAAGTCCAGTGAGGCGGAGATTGCCGAGACGCTGACCGGTGCACGGATTGAGCGGGTGCGGCGCGTGGGCAAGACGATTGTGATGGATCTGGGGCGAGGTGGTCGTGCAGAAGCAGATTCCTCCGCTGCGCTGCGGAATGACAGCCAGAAAAACAAAGGCAAAGACAAGGGCCCGAACCGCAACGGTGTGCCGGCGCAGTTCTTGGTGCACCTGGGGATGACAGGGAGGCTGCTGGTGTCGCAGGCGGAGGTGCCTCTGCCCCTGCATACGCATGCGGTGCTGACGCTGGGCGATGGGCGCGAGGTTCGGTTTGTCGATCCGCGACGGTTTGGAAGGCTTTCAGTGCTGACCGAGGCGGGTGGATATGCGGGGCCGGGAGCGGAGCCTACGACGATTTCGGTGGAGGATTTCTCAAAACTGTTCAAGGGGCGGAAGCTGGCGATTAAGGCGGCGCTGCTGAACCAGTCCATCCTGCATGGGGTGGGGAATATCTATGCGGATGAAAGCTTGTTTCGGGCGGGGATTCGGCCACGCAAGCAGGCGGGCCGGCTGACCCGGGCGGAGCTGGCGCGGCTTCATTCTTCGCTGCAGCAGGTATTGAAGCATGCGATTGAACTTGGTGGGTCGTCGGTGTCCGATTACGTGGATGCGGACGGGGTGCGGGGGTTCTTCCAGCTGGAGCACAAGGTGTATGGGCGGGCAGGCGAAGACTGCAGTGATTGCGGTACCGCACTGAAGAAGATCGTGGTCGGTGGTCGCACAACGGTGTATTGCCCTACATGCCAGCGCTAGGCTGCGGGGCTAAACTCTCTGCATGCTGAAGTGTGCGATCACAAGCGGAGAAGGCTGGGAGGCGATGAAGCATGTTCGGCGGTGGGCGCACGAGGGCGTGCAGTATGTCCAGCTGCGCGAAAAGCAGATGGAGGCGGGCGAGCTGGTGAAGCTGGCGGGTGCCATGCGCGATGCGTTGCGGGAGTCTGGACAGACGAAGTTGCTGGTAAACGGGCGGCCGGATGTGGCCGTAGCGGCGGGGGCCGATGGGGTTCACCTTTCGGCGCAGGTGGGCGAGCTGACCGTGGACCAGGTGCAGGAGGTGTTTGCGGCGGCCGGCGCGGGCAAGCCGATCATCAGCGTGTCGTGCCATACGCTCTACGAGGTTCGGCACGCGGTGAGCCAGGGGGTGGATTTGATTTTGTTTGGGCCGGTGTTCGAGAAGCGCGTGGATGGAGAGATGGTGGGCAAGGGTGTGGGGCTGGGCAAGCTGCAGGAAGCCTGCAAAGAGGCTGGGAACACGCCGGTGCTGGCGCTGGGCGGGGTCACGTGGCCGCGGGCAGAGCTTTGCATCGAGGCAGGAGCGTCGGGCGTGGCGGGCATTCGGCTGTTCGGCTGACGCGCCGCAACCCGTATGATGGGCGAACCCTCATGGTTCAGCTCTGGTTTGTTCACTCCGGCGAAGTTTCACTGTGCGAACAGATGGTGACGCAGGTGCGCATGGCGGTGCTCTCGGGCGAACTGAAGGCGGGGGAGCGGATGCCGAGCGTGCGGGCGCTGGCGCATCGGTACGGCATTCATCGCAACACGGTGAGCTCGGCGTATCAGAAGCTGGAGCGGGCCAACTGGCTGGAGATGCGGCACGGCAGCGGCGTGTATGTTCGCCAGGCTGGCTCGGGCGGTACGGCGGAGCCGGCGAAGCTTCGGGAGCTTTCGGTTGATCGCATGATTGCCGCGCTGCTCTCGGCGGCGCGGACGTGCGGGATGAGTGCAGAGGAGGTCCAGCAGCGGATACAGCGGGCGATCGCGCAGGCGCAGGTGCAGGTGCACCGGCTGGTGTTGGTGGAACCGGATGACGAGCTGAGGCAGATTGTTCTGTGTGAGCTGGGCGCTGCGGTCAGGCTGCCTCTGAGCGTTGCGGTGCTGGCGGATCTGGGGGCAAGTGAACCCTTAGAGGGTGCGCTGGTGCTGGTGCTGCCCAGCAACGAGCCGGCTGCGCGGGCGGGTTTGCCCGAAGGCACACCGCTTCGGGTGCTGCGGATTCGGTCCGCGGCCGATTCGCTGACGCGGCATCTGCCCGCGCCGAAGGCCAGCCTGGTCGGGATTGCGTCGCGATGGCCGAAGTTTCTGGACGTGGCGCGGACCATGCTGTTGGCCGCGGGTGTCGACGAAGAAGCGCTCATGGTTCGCGATGCGCGCCTCCCTGGATGGCAGGTTGGCCTGGAGGAGGCAGCTGCGCTTGTCTGCGACACTAGGACAGCGCAGAGCGTGGACCCGGGCATTCGTGTGCTGCAATTTCCGCTGGTGGCGGATGCTTCGCTGGCGGAATTGAGCGAGATGGAAGGCGCCGGGCTGGTCGCTGACGAACGTGACACTTGAGGAAGTGGCCTAAGGCCCCACGAATCGGGAGGTTGCGAGGCGCAGGCTGTGAGGCATGCGAATCTCTCTTGGCCTTCTCTTTGGTTTTTGCTTCCTGGTGATGCCCGCGCTGGGGCAGAGTACCGTGCCGCCGGTTGCGGGCGGGGTGTTTGGATCGGTGGGGATGGAGGGTATCGGCAACCTGACGGCGTCAGGCGGCGCGTACATCGAGGCGGCGCGGTTTCGATTTCGGCCGGGCGTGGAGGTTCGCGGAACGAGTGGCGACCTGGAGGGGCGACTGGCGCTGGCGGGCCCGCGGGTTTCCTGTGTGATTCCGCGTGGAGATGTGTATGCGGCGGTGCTGTTCGGGCCGAACGAGGGGTGGAACGCGACGGGAACAAAGAAGGTTTCGGGGGTCACGTCGCAGGTGGCCATGGGGGTCGAGAAAAACCTGGGTCCATTTGTGCGCTGGAGGATGGTCGAGTTCAACGCGGGATTCTTCAGTGGAGCGAGCGGATTTCAGGCGTTCAGTATCTCGACGGGCATTGTGCTCCACTTTCATTGAGGCGAGGTGGGCGGGAATAGCCGCTGATTCCCTGCCGTGCAGCGTCGGATTGACGTCGGGGGCGGGTGGTCCTACCGTTAAGACATGGTCATTTCCCCCGCACAACTTGTAGACGAGCCGCTAAAGCTGGATGAAACGATTGCGCCCGGCGCGATCGAATACGCGCCGGATATCCGGCAGGTGGGCCCGCTCAAGGTGAAGGGCCAGGCTGAGCTGATTGTGGAGCATCGTGGTCCGAGGGAGTTTGTGCAGGACATTCGGCTGCGGGCCAACTACTCGGGTAAGTTTGAGCAGCTGTGCGCGCGGTGCCTGGAGCCGGTGGAGCGGCCGCTGGAGGGTGACGTTTGACCTCATCTTCCGGCCCGGGGGTGTCGATAATGTGGCCGGGGAGCATGCAATTACGGAAGATGAGACAGAAATCGGGTATTATGAAGAGAGCGGCCTGCTGCTGGAGGACGCCGTGCGTGAGCAGGTGCTTTTGACCCTGCCCGGACGGACGCTCTGCCAGGAGGACTGCAAGGGTCTTTGCCCGCATTGCGGCATCAATCGCAACCTCGGAATCTGTGAGTGCGTAGAGAAGCCGGTCGATCCACGGTTAGCAGCGTTAGCCGGGATTGCTGTTGCGCACAAGGGCTAGCAGGGACAGCTTCTAGCTTGTAGCTTCTAGCTTTCAAACGTCTGAAAAGACTGAGTTTATAGATTTCGGCCTTGCAGCGAAGAGCTGATCGGCCCATGAAGAAGAGGGTTTACCATGCCTAATCCAAAGCGCCGGCACTCCAAGCAGCGCACCGCAAAACGTCGTAGCCACGACTTCCTGACGCCCGTTGGCGTCTCCAACTGCCCGAACTGCGGCGAGAAGAAGCTGCCCCACCGCGCCTGCAAGAAGTGCGGCGAGTACAAGGGTCGTGCCGTGGTTGAGGTCAAGGACGCTGCGTAACTGGGCTTTTCAGTTCAGGGGACCTGAGCGATTTTCGCCTGATCCTGCGGTGTGTACGAAGTCTCCAACCCAGTAAGAGAGTTTCGAGCCTACGCGAGCCATGCCGATCGACATCGTTCTCGATGCCATGGGGTCTGATAAAGCCCCGGACCCGGAGATTCGCGGAGCTATTCTGGCCTGCCGCCAGCTGGACGTTCGTGTCCACCTGGTCGGGCCGGAAGATGTTCTGCGTCCAAAATTACGCGAGGCGCTCAAGACCTCCGCTCGTCCGGCCTTTCCGGGAGCTCCTGGTGGCTTTCCCGGCAACAAAAAGCCACGGCTCCCGATCTTTATGGTGCAGGCCAGTGAATGGATCAGCATGGAGGACAAAGCCGCGCAGGCCGTGCGGTCGAAGCGCGACTCGTCCATGCGGGTGGGGCTGAAGATGGTCCGCGAGGGCCGGGCGGCAGGATTCATCACGGCCGGCAATACGGGCGCGGCGATGGCGACGGCCAAGATGGTGCTGGGATCGCTGGCAGGGGTTGACCGGCCGGCGCTGACCGCGATGCTCCCCACCAGTACGGGCCAGCCCTGCGTGCTGCTCGATGTGGGCGCGAATGTGGATTGCGATCCGGAAAACCTGGTGCAGTTTGCGGTGATGGGGCATATGTATGCCAAGAACGTGCTGCACGTGGCGCACCCCCGGGTGGGGCTGCTGTCCATTGGCGAGGAAGATTCCAAAGGCAACTCGCTCACACGGGACACGCTGCCGCTCTTGCGCGGACTGGGGCTCAACTTTATTGGGAACGTCGAGGGGCGCGATTTGTTCAACGGCCACGCGGACGTGGTGGTGTGCGACGGATTTGTGGGCAACGTGGCGCTGAAGACCAGCGAGGGCTTGGCGAAGCTGGTGAGTTCGAGCCTGCGCGAAAGTTTGAAGTCAACGGTGACGTCGCAGGTAGGGGCGATGCTGTCGCAGAAGGCGTTCAAGGCGTTCAAGAGCCGGCTGGATTATTCGGAGTATGGCGGCGCGCCGCTGCTGGGAGTGCGCGGAGTGTGTGTGGTGGGGCATGGGTCGTCGAATGAGCGGGCGGTGATGAACGGGATACGGGTGGCGGCGGAGTTCGCGTCGGCGTCGGTGAACTCGGGCATTGAGGCGAAGCTGGCGGCGCGGTAGGCTCGACTGATAATCGACACGCGCTGTGGACGCGGCATGCCATGAGCTGGCGTAAGCTCTAAGGGCATATGTTGCAAATGAACACTGCTGGTCTTTGAAGCGTCAGGAGGGTGTATGGCCACTGCAAAATTTCTCGATCCGCCGCCCGCTGCAAGTCGCGACAAGGCTTCCTTTGAACTGCTGAGGGTGTGGGTAGCTGAGCAGGGGCAGCATGTGAGCCTGCGCAGTGGGGCGTGGGAGGATCCGTTTGCGTGGGGGATCGTGCTGGCAGACCTGGCGCGGCACATTGTGAATGCCGAATCGTTGCATCGCAAAGATTTCGATGAAGAGGCATTCCTGGAGCGGTTACTGGAGGGATTCCAGGCGGAGATCGACTCACCGACGGATGAGCCCGAGGGTGAGATCAAGCAATAGGATGGTGGGTCCGAGCTACATTGCCAGCGCGACGCGCTCGAGCTCGCGCTGAATGTGTTCCGCGGTGCAGCCGGGAACTTCAATGCGGGACGCGGCGGTGCGGGCCTCGTGGTGGGAGACGCCATAGCCGCGACCGCTGAGAAAATTTGCGACGATCTCGGCGGCCTGGAAGGAGTCGACGCCTGACTGCAGCAGTTCATTGCGCAGCGTCATGAGGTCGGTGGGAGTGAACTGCTCGACATACGTGCGGTCATCGTTTTTATTCTCGGATTGGCTCACGGCTCGACCTCCTTTATTCACGACAGCACTACGTGACTTCAATGATTAGAACCCAATCGTAGGACGGAGGTTGCTGGGGCGCTGTGATTTATTGCACAAACTTCTATTTCCTGGTGCCGGGATGGAGATTACAGCTTCGTCATCGCACGATATTCTCTATATATGTCTTCTATCGTCTCATCACCGTTTGTGCTTGACGGCATTGCAATCGCCGGGCACATCAAATCAGAGTTGGCCGCGGAAGTCGACGCCGCACGCGACCGCGGGTACGTCCCGGGGCTGGCTGTCATCTTGGTGGGCGAGGTGCCCGCCTCGCAGATTTATGTGCGCAGCAAGGTGAAGACGTGCGGCGAGCTCGGAATCTACTCCGAGATGCATACGCCGCCGGCGAGTGTGACGACAGAAGAGTTGCTGGCGCTGGTGGAATCGCTCAATGCGCGCGACAACATTGATGGCATTTTGATTCAACTGCCGCTGCCTGCGCATGTGGACACGAGCCGCCTGCTGGAAGCCGTGGCGCCGGAGAAGGACGTCGATGGCTTTCATCCTGTTAACGCAGGACGGCTGCTCAGTGGATTTCCTCTGGAAGAAATTCTTGCGCCCTGCACGCCCGCAGGAATTATGGAGATTCTTCGACGAAGCAAGATTCCGATTCGCGGCAAGCGGGCGGTGGTGATTGGGCGGTCAAATATTGTTGGGAAACCGGCTGCCGCGATGCTGATTAACGCTTCAGCGACGGTGACGGTGTGCCACTCGCAGACGGCCGACCTGGGCGCGATTACGCGCGAGGCGGATATTGTGGTCGCGGCGATTGGGAAGGCGGGCTTCGTAACAGCGGGAATGGTAAAGCCCGGCGCGACGATTATTGACGTCGGGATGAATCGCATCGACACCGAGGCGGAGCTGGAGCGATTCTTCCCGGGCAATGCCACGAGGCGCGCGGCGTTTGAGAAGCGCGGAGCTACGTTGATGGGCGATGTGGATCCTGCGGCGTTTGCGATGTCGGGAGCGTATACACCGGTTCCGGGTGGTGTTGGCGCGCTGACGATTGCGATGCTGATGGTGAATACAGTGAAGGCCGCGCGGCTGCGGCGGAGCTGAGGGATTTTTCGTATGAGATGCTACGGGCCAAGGGAGTCGATTGATAGATTCGTGGCTTAGGAAATGAGGTATCACATGAAAGTATCTGTTGTGGGACAGCGAGTGATTGTTGCGTTTGCAGTGATTGTTCTAGGCGCAGCCTGTTGGGCTATGAAGTTTTCTCGTCATCCAGCCGTGTGGTTGATTCTGCTTATGGCGTCGATTCCCTTGTTTGCTGCGGTCGCTGGTTCATTTTTTGGAGAGAGCGGCAGAAGCGGGGAGTAACAAGATGCTGCGTGTCGGTCTGACAGGGGATCTGGGGAGCGGGAAATCTACGGTGGCGCGGATGCTCGCGGAGCGCGGCGCGGTGGTGCTGTCGTCCGACGAGATGGGGCGGGCGTTGATGCTGCCGGGTGAGAAGGCGTACGCGGAGATCGTGGCGGTGTTTGGCAGCAGGGTGGTGGCGGAGGACGGGACGCTCGATCGCAAGAAGCTGGCGGCGCTGGCGTTCGATGCGAAGCAGCCGCGGGTGGAGGAGTTGAACGCGATTATTCATCCGGCGGTGATTGAGGCGCAGGCTGAGCAGATAGCGGAACTCGAGAAGATGAGTCCAGGGGCGATTGTGGTGGTGGAGTCGGCGCTGATCTTCTCGACGCAGCATGCGCCGCGCGGAAGCTGGCGCGACCGCTTTGATTGCGTGCTGGTGGTGGATGCTCCGGAAGAGGTGAAGATCGCGCGCTTCGTGGATCGCATTGCTGCGGGGCGTCCGCTATCTTCCGACGAGCGTGAAGGATTCGAAGCGGATGCACGGCGGCGGCTGCAGGTGCAGCATGCGACGGTATATCCAGGGGATTGCATCGTGCTGCATAACGATGGGGACGTGGAGTTGCTGGAGCAGCAGGTTGCCGTGGTGTGGGAGCAGTTGCAGCAGATGGAGCGGACCGGCCGGAAGCGCTGAGGCTGCTTCAGCGAATCAAAGTTGCGGGAGGCCACATGCCGCGGCATGAAGGCTATACACGCGATGGGGGTTTTGCAGCGCGGGACTCCCCGAGGGTTTGATACCCTTGAGGTACAGGATTTTTTCAGGAGAACACTATGGCGACAGCGACATTGGAAACGGTACAGCCGAACTATAAGGTAGCCGACATTGGGCTTGCGGAGTGGGGACGCAAGGAGATCATCATCGCGGAGCAGGAGATGCCCGGGTTGATGTCGATTCGGCGGAAGTATGCTGCAGAGAAGCCGTTGGCGGGCGTGCGCGTGATGGGCTCGCTGCACATGACGATTCAAACGGCCGTGCTGATTGAGACTATGGTGGACCTGGGAGCGGATGTGCGCTGGGCGAGCTGCAACATCTTCTCGACGCAGGACCACGCCGCGGCGGCGATTGCTGCGGCCGGTGTGCCGGTCTTCGCCTGGAAGGGCGAGACGCTGGAGGAGTTCTGGTGGTGCACGAATGAGGCGCTGACGTTCCCTGACGGCAAGGGCGGCTTCCTCGGTCCGCAGCTGATCATTGATGATGGCGGCGATGCGACGCTTCTGATCCACAAGGGCTATGAGCTCGAGAATGGCGACAAGTGGGTGGACTCCCCTTCGGGTTCGCACGAGGAAGATGTCATCAAGGCGCTGCTGAAGAAGGTGCATGCGGAGCGTCCGACGCACTGGCATGAGGTCGTCAAGGAGTGGCGCGGCGTTTCGGAAGAGACGACCACCGGCGTGCATCGGCTCTACAAGATGATGGAGCAGGGCACGCTGCTGGTGCCGGCGATCAATGTGAACGACTCGGTGACCAAGAGCAAGTTCGATAATTTGTACGGCTGCCGCGAGTCGCTGGTGGACGGCATCAAGCGCGCAACCGATGTGATGGTGGCGGGCAAGGTTGCCGTGGTGTGCGGCTATGGCGACGTCGGTAAGGGTTCGGCGGCGAGCCTGCGCGGGCTGGGTGCGCGCGTGGTCGTGACCGAGATCGATCCGATCAATGCGCTGCAGGCGGCCATGGAAGGCTACGAGGTCACGACGATCGAGGAGACGCTGGGTCGCGGCGATATCTATGTGACCTGCACGGGCAACGTGGACATCATCACGCTCGAGCACATGAAGAAGATGAAGGACCAGGCGATTGTCTGCAACATCGGGCACTTCGATAACGAGATCCAGATGGAGCCGTTGAATGCGTACAAGGGCGCCGTGCGCGAGAACATCAAGGCGCAGGTGGACAAGTACACGTTCGAGAATGGCAACGCGATCTTTATTCTGGCTGAGGGCCGGCTGGTGAACCTGGGCTGCGCGACTGGACATCCCAGCTTCGTCATGTCGAACAGCTTTGCCAACCAAACGCTGGCGCAGCTTGACCTTTGGAAGAACAAGGACAAGTACAAGATTGGCATTTACATCCTGCCCAAGAAGCTCGACGAAGAGGTTGCGCGGCTGCACCTGGAGAAGATTGGCGTGAAGCTGACGACGCTGACTGAGAAGCAGGCGAACTACCTGAGCGTCCCGGTAGAGGGGCCATACAAGGCAGAGCACTACCGCTACTGAGAAGCAGGAAGTAGGAAATAGTAAAGGCCGTCGAGAATATCGGCGGCCTTCAGCTTTAACTACTTACTATTTCCTACTTCCTGTTCTATTGCGCGTCGGCGTCTTCGGCGACGATGGCTTGTACGCCGGGAGCGGACGCACTATGCTGCGTGGCGGCGGGCGCCTGATCGATGAGGACGACGGTGCGGACGGCGCCGGATGCGTAATCGACCTGGGCGCCGCTAAACAGCGTCACGGTGGAGGAGGTAAGCGGAGTTCCAGCGGGAACGACGTCGATGGCATACGTGCCTTCGGGCAGGTCGATGTATCCGGAGTCGGCGCCAAAGCCGAGGTTGATCGCTATGGGCGAGGTGCTGGTCAATTTGCCGAATGGAACGAGGTAGACGTCGACAGCTCCCGAATGGGTGGTCTGGTTGATGACGCGGAGCGCGATGTGGCCGGAGGCGGCGGGGGTGGATTGGTCCACCAGAAGGGTCTGCTGGAGATTGGCCAGGCCCGCGCCGATGATTTCGGTGTACTGGCGGTTGGCGGCGAGGGTTTCAGTGCTGGCGACCAGGGTCTGGCGGGTGCCCGCTTTCTCGGAGGCGAGGTTGTAGACGCCGGGCGACATGGGAATGTAGCTGGTCATGGTGCCGAAACCGAGGTTGTAGGCCAGGGCGGAGCTGTTCTGGTAGGAGTCGATGACGCCGGCGTCGGGTGAGGCGTCGATCACGCGGAGCTCGGCCGAGGTTGAGGTAATCCCCTGGCAGCCGGAGAGGCCGAATGCGGCCAGCAGCATGGCAGCCCAGAAGGCGCGGCGGCGATCAGACATGCGACCTGCGCGCGGGAGGCCGGGATGGGGGGCTGGCGCCATGAATAGGTGGTGCTTCTAGCTTCTAGCTGACGTTTGATCGTGGGAACGGAGGTCGGGACTCGCCTTACAGCTCACTTTATCGGATTTGCATACGCTTCGTCGCGTTTGAGGGGTGCAAAACCGTGGGAGTGCCAAAGGAGGAAAGATGCGGTGGGGAGGGTCGAAGCGCGGCAAGGGAGGGTGGAGAGCTGGCGGACAAAAATCAGCCCCGAACGGAATGTCCCTTTGGGACATCTCGCACGGGGCTAGCTCTCTTTCTTTTGCTGCGCCGCCAATACTACGCCGAGGGAGGGATGTTTCGTCAATAGCCAAATTGGTAGGTGTGGATTACTTGGCGACCCGGTGGGCGACGATGAGGCCGGAGACGCGCTCGTAGGCTCCCTGGGGGATGACACCTCGGGTGACGAGCTGGTTTTTTGCTGTGTAGGGACGGCCGGCGATGACGCGCCGGGTGTACGCGGGGCCGAAGCCGGGCAACGCGTTCAGTTGCTGCGGAGTGGCGGTGTTGATGTCGAGAGGCTCGGCGGAGGATTGGCTACTGAGCGTGGGCTGTACGCGGGGTGGGGCAGAGGTTTGGGCACAGGCGACGGCGGCGCCGAGGAGCGCGAGGGCGATCGAGCGCTTGAGGCCCATCAGCTAGACCGCGCGGGGAACGCGGCGGGCGCCCTGCTCGATATTGACGATCTGGCCGTCGCGCATGTGCAGGATGCGGTCGGCGATCTGGGCGGCTTCGGGGTTGTGGGTGATCATGAGCACGGTCTGGTTGAGCTCGCGGCTGGAGGCGTGAAGCATGGAAAGCACCGTGTCGGCGTTCTGCGAGTCGAGGTTGCCGGTGGGCTCGTCTGCCAAGAGGATAGCCGGGCGCGTGATCAGGGCCCGGGCGATGGCGACGCGTTGCTGCTCGCCGCCGGAGAGTTCGTTGGGGCGGTGATCGAGGCGGCCTTCGATCTTCAGCAGGCGCGTGAGCTCATTGAGAAGGGCCTGGTCGAAGGGCTTGCCGCTGGCTGCGATCTCGTGTGCAAGCTCGATGTTGGCTTGCGCGGAGATTGTCGGAAGCAAATTGAAGCGCTGGAAGACGAAGCCGATCTGCGACCGGCGCAGGCTGGTGCGCTGCGGGTCAGAGAGGCGCGAAAAGTCCTTGCCCTGGATCAGCAGGGAGCCGGAGGTCGCGGAGGTAAGGCCGCCGAGGATATAGAAGAGCGTCGATTTACCGGAGCCGGACGGGCCAACGATGGCGACGAACTCCCCCGGCTGGACGTCGAAGGTGACGTCGCGCAGGGCTTCGACCTTGAGTTTGCCGGAACCGTAGATCTTGCCGAGATGCTGGGCCGAGATAATGGGTTCGGCGGAGGTGACCGGGGACGCGAGGACGGCGGCTTGGCTGCTTGATTCCATATGGAGATTCAAGTCTATCGCAGCGGGCGGCTGCAGACTGCGGCGGAAAGTCTCGCGCGTGGGATATCAGGCGCGGCCTAGGGAGATCTGGGCCAGGTCGGAGGGGCAGTCCGGCTCGTCCACGAAGATGAGTTCGAGGCGGACGGTGAGGACGCGGCGGCGCTTGGCGCGGTGCGGATTGTGATCGCGCACGGTGCACAGGCTCTTCATGCGGATATGGCTATCGCGGGAGAGCTCGACGCCGCTGGAGAGAAGGCCGCTGTAGAGCTCAAAGATGGACCGCAGCAGGACCTCGAAGCTGAACTGGATGGCGTAGGGATTGAGCTCGCGCCGTTCCAGCAGCCAGCAGCCGCAGCTTGCCATGGTATTCAGCAGGATCGGCACGATCTCCTCGCGGTCCTCAAAGGAACGGCCGCGCAGATGGACTACGGGCGGCTCCGCGAGAAAGCTGGGTTGGGAGACGTTGAGCGGCTCAGAGTTCATGGTGCCTCACTTGCTTCAGGAGTTATCGGAGATCGGCGGAAGGACGTGAGCGGTGTCGCAGGCTGCGACGGCGCGGACAACCGGCTATCGTGGGACGATGTTGCTGGGTTCCGCCTGGGCGAGTGGGGATGGGAAGAGTGGGTACACTGAGAGCCATAGATCCAGAGCATGGAGCGGCCCTTGGTCATCGGACTTGGCACGGACTTGATCGAGATTGAACGGATCGCGCACAGCGTGGAGCGCTACGGCGAGGCTTTCCTGCGTCGCATCTTTACGGCCGGGGAGATTGAGTACTGCCAGCGTAAGAAGAAAAACTCGGCGGAGAGCCTGGCGGCCCGGTTCGCGGCTAAAGAAGCAGGCGCCAAGGCCCTGGGGACGGGGATCAGCAGGGGTGTCAGCTGGCTGGAGTTTGAGGTTCGGAGGCTTCCGGGGCAGAGGCCGGAGCTGTATCTAAGCGGACGCGCGGACGAGGTGGCAAGGGCGCTGGGGATCCGGAGAGTATCGCTCAGCCTGGCGCATTCCCGGGGATTTTCGATTGCCGTGGTGGTGGCGGAAGACTAAGCAGAGGCTCGGGAAGAGGCCAGGAGCGATATGGAAGCAGAAGTGCAGCATCTTGAAGGGCGGAGGCTGCATCCAAAAGTGAAAGTCTTGGAGCGATTTCTCGGGCAAAGCGCTGTTACGATGGTTCCACAGTGACATGTCCGGTCTTCCCCCACTGATTCGAGATCTTCGAGGAGTTCGATGCCCAGCCAGCAGGAAGTCAAGTGGTCGCAGCTGAAGGTTGGGCTGATCGTCCTGGTGTCGGTCGCTCTTCTGAGCACGCTGCTTTTTCTCATGACGAGCGCGTCGGGAATGAGCGTCTTCAGCCACAAGATCATTCTCTACACCTACTTTCAGAACTCGGACGGCCTGAAGATCGGCGCGCCGGTGAATCTGGAGGGCGTCACGATCGGTGAGGTGACGCATGTGACCGTGACGACGGATCCGGCTCGCAAATTGACGCCTGTGAAGGTCGTCATGAAGATCGACCCGAAGTATAACCACAGCGTGCGTACGGACTCGAAGGCGTCGCTCTCGACGATCGGCGTGCTGGGTGACACGGTGGTGGACATCGACAGTGTGACGGCAGTGGGGCCGGATGTGCAGACGGGGGCGGAACTTGGAACGCTGCAGACACCGAATCTTACCGACGTGGTGAAGGCCAGTCAGGGAACGATCGAGAGCCTGAATGTCATCCTGGCGAAGATGAACAACATTGTGGACAACATCCAGAATGGCAAGGGCACGGTGGGCAAACTGATCAATGACCCTGAGATGTACAACAAGGCAGTACTGACGATCAACCAGCTGCAAACACTGGTCACAAATTTGAACGAGGGGAAGGGTTCGGCGGGCAAGCTGCTGCATGACGACGAACTGTACAACCGGCTGAACGACACGTCTGCGAAGCTGGACCAGATGATGACGGATCTGAATAACGGCAAGGGCACGGCAGGCAAACTGCTGAAGGATGAGACGCTGTACGACAATCTGAATTCAACGCTGAAGCACGCCAACGATCTGCTGGCGGAGGCAGATGCAGGCAGGGGCGCGCTTGGCCTGCTCACCAAGGATCCGAAGTTCGCGAAGAAGCTGAACGACACGGTGGCGCAGCTGGATACGTTGCTGTCCAACGTAAACACCGGCCAGGGAACGATCGGCAAGCTCGCCAAGGATCCCAGTATGTACAACAACCTCAACACCCTTCTGACGAGCAGCACCGACCTGGTGCAGGCGGTTCGGAAGGATCCCAAGAAGTACCTCGTCATCCATCTGAAGATCTTCTAGGCATCTGGCGAATTTGAGGGGTGCGGCCGAAACTTTTCGGCGCCTGCCGTCGTATGATGTGCATCGCCACCCAGCTGTGCCCTTTCGCAACCACGCACCTCTGCTCTATGCTGGCTGCGACACAGTGACGTCCTGTCTGCATTTAAGGAGATTCATGCGCACCTTCCTATCCGCAATTGTGCTGGCCCTCGCCGCACCCGTTTGTATCGCTCAAACCTTCTCAACGCCGGCCGACAATGGGCCGACGACAGCGCCGAAGAAGCCGGTCAGCTTCGATGTGTCGGCGATCGACAAGTCTGCCGACCCGTGCACGAACTTTTACCAGTACGCCTGCGGCAACTGGATGAAAGCCAACCCGATACCCTCGGACCAGGTGCGCTGGGGGCGGTTCAACGAGCTCTCGGAGCGCAACAACTACCTGCTCTACACGGAGCTGAAGGCAGCTGCGGACGCTCCCAAGACCGCGCTGCAGCGCCAGTACGGCGATTTCTTCGCTGCCTGCATGAACACAGCCGAGGTGGACAAGCTCGGCGTTAAGCCGCTCGAGCCCGAGCTTGAGGCGATCGCCGCGCTCGACAGCAGCAAAGACCTGGCGGCATTCAATGCCAAGCAGATCAAGCGCAACGGAGGCGGCTTCTTCGGCGTCAGCGTGACCCAGGACCAGAAGGACAGCTCGCAGCAGATTGCGGCGACCGGACAGGGCGGGCTGACGCTGCCCGACCGCGATTATTACCTGAATCCGGACGCACGCTTTGTGACGATCCGCAAGCAGTACATGGACCACATGGCGAAGATGTTCACGCTGCTTGGCGATACCGATGACAAGGCGGTTGCCGAAGCCAATGACGTCATGCAGATTGAGACAGCGCTGGCGAAGGGTTCAATGGACCGGGTAGACATGCGGGATCCGGCCAAGCGCTATCACATGATGAGCGTCGCCGACCTGCAGAAGATGAGCCCGAATTATGACTGGCCGGTTTACCTCGATGGCATCGGCATGTCGCAGGTAAAGGATATCGACGTGGCCAGCCCAGGGTACGTGGCCGCCGTGAATGACGTGCTGAGCACGCAGCCGCTGCAGGCGATCAAGGCGTACCTGCGCTGGCACGCGCTGCACGACGCCGCTCCCCTGCTCTCCAAGCCGTTTGAGGATGAGAACTTCGCGTTCTTCGCCCAGACGCTGCAAGGCCAGAAGGAGGAGCAGCCGCGCTGGAAGCGGTGCACGCGGCTGACGGATCGCGCGCTCGGCGAGGCAGTCGGGCAGGACTGGGTGAAGCAGAACTTCCCGCCCGATGCGAAGGCCAACATGGAAAAGCTGGTGCATGCGCTCGAGGCGTCGATGGCGGCCGATCTGAAGACGTTGCCATGGATGAGCGATGCAACCAAGGCGCAGGCGCTGGACAAGCTGAACGCGATCACCGATAAGATCGGCTACCCGAGCCACTGGAGGGACTACTCCAGCGTGGTGGTGAAACGTGACGATCTATTGGGGAACGTGCAGCGTGCCGATTGGTTCGAGAAGAAGCGCAATCTTGACAAGTATGGCAAGCCGGTGGATCCCTCCGAGTGGGGCATGACGCCGCCGACGGTGAATGCGTACTACAACCCGCCGCAGAACAACATCAACTTCCCTGCCGGCATCCTGCAGCCTCCGTTCTATGACAACTCCATGGATGCGGCGGTGAACTTTGGCGGCATTGGCGTGGTGATCGGCCACGAGATGACGCATGGCTTCGACGACCAGGGCTCCAAGTACGACCTGCACGGCAACGTGAAGGTGTGGTGGACGCCGGAGGACCTGGCCAAGTTCAAGGAGCGGACCGAGTGCACGGCCAAGGAGTATGACGGCTTTGAAGCAGCGCCAGGCCAGAACCTGAACGGGCATCTGACGCTGGGTGAAAACACGGCGGACAACGGCGGTCTACGGATCGCGTACCAGGCGCTGATGCAGACGCTGGCAACGGAAGGAGCTGCGGCAGAACCCGGCTATGTCGACGGCAAGCGCGACGGCTATACACCGGCACAACGGTTCTTCATCGCCTTCGGACAGGTCTGGTGCCAGAACCAGACCGAGCAGTCGGCGCGCGTCTCGGCGAAGACCGATCCGCATAGTCCGGGCAAGTGGCGGACCAATGGGTCGGTGCAGAACTTCGACGAGTTCGGCAAGGCGTTCGGCTGCAAGGTTGGCCAGCCGATGATGCCGGCGGGCGGGGGCTGCCGTACCTGGTAGGGCTCCGAAGAAAGTACTAAGGAAGGTCTCGGGCTTCGGTCCGAGGCCTTTTTTCTGCTCTCCAAATGACCGGTGCGCCGTCGAACGCATATCTGAAACAAGTCTGGTGACGGAAATGACTGCGGCGAAAATTGGCGTAAAGTCGCTCTACCTTCTACAATCAGACCTAGGTTTTGTACTCCCTCTTATACAGGTTTCCCTGTTCGAACAAGCCATGATGGCTACTCCCGGACGGGGATGAAGGAAACGCATGAAGTTGAGTTTGATTGGCCGGTGGTCGATGGCCTTGTTCGCGTCGTTGGCATTGGGTCTTGGCATGACTGCCTGTGGTGGTGGCACCATCGGTTACATGTGGGTGTTAGGGCAGGAATATAACCAGGTCGCCGGTTTCAAGGTAGATCAGTACTCGGGTAACCTGACAGAGGTCCCCGGGTCGCCGTTTTCGAGCAATGGATCGGTACCGGTCTCCATTGTGATCAAGTCGGGTGGACGGTTCGTGTACGTCATTAACCAGGGTGTGGGCGGCAGCGCCAATGGTGCCGGGCAAGGTCAGTCGATTGCGCTGTACAGCGTGGGTGGCGACGGCGTCCTGGTGTTCCAGATCGCCTACCAGAGCCAGGGATATGTGTCGGAGTGGGCGCAGATGGACTCCAGCGGCACGTACCTGTATGTGCTGGACAAGTATTCTCCAGGCTTGAATCCAGAGACCGGTCTCTACAATGCGCCGAACACGGATGGCAACGGCTCGATCACGGCATATGTCGCTGACCCCAACACCGGCCGCCTTACCCTGCTGACCAATTCGCAGACCCAGGTTGACCAGAAGAATCTGCCGTTCTGGGAGGTTGGACCCTCCCCCGTCATGTCGAAGTCGCAGGCCGGCTGCCTGTACACGGTCAACGGCGGATATAACGCGTCGGGAGCCCAGACGGTCACGCCGTATTCGATTGGAGCCTCCGGACAGCTGGTGTATACGACCACGGGCAACATCGTGATCCCGCAGTCGACGACCGGCGTAGCGACGAACATCACATCCATCAATGGTGCGGGAAGCTACATGTTCCTGACGGATGCGGCGAGCAACATCCTGTATGGCTATCAGTCGACGGGCGCGTGCAACCTGACGGCGCTCAATGGCGGCTACACAAACCTGGCGACCTACTTCCCCAATACGTCCGATCCGGTGTACACCATGATCGACAGCACGGGCAAGTATCTGTATGTCGCGAACAATTCGACCACCAGCACCCAGCCAACGACGCCTTACAGCTCGCTCTCGGCGCTGACGATCAACTCGACCAACCAGCAACTGCAGCCTGTTATTGGTTCGCCCTACCCGGTTGGTTCCGGGCCGACATGCATTGTGGAGGACCCCAGCAGCCAGTACATCTACACGTCGAACTATAACGATGGCACCGTGACAGGCTTCGTGATCAACGGCGGCAGTGGAACTGGAGGCACTGGCGAACTCTCCCAGCTGACCAAAGGCTCGAAGTTCACGGCAGTCGGCAAGGCGAGCTGCCTGGCGATCAGCGGCGCGGTCAATTAGAGGCGGTTGACGATTTTCCGGCGGGGCCCGTTGGCCCTGCCGGCAGACTTCACACTCCGGCCTTCGGGCTGGTATTCAAAGACGGGCCGATCGATGCCCGATGTAAGGGAAACGAATGAAGTTCAACAACATCAGCCGTATTGCCATGGCCGCAACCGTCTCGGTGGCAATCGCGTTTGGGACCACCGCTTGCATCCGCGACTACACGGCGGACTACGTTTATGCCGTGTCCAACAGCAACGGACAGGTCAGCGCGTATGCGGTCGACTATCAGAGCGGTGTGCTGACCCAGATCAGCGGCTCGCCGTTCGCGACCAACCTTACCAACCCCTCCACCCTGGTGGCGGCGCCGAATGGACAGACCATCTACGTGATTGGCGGAAGCCAGCAAGCGCAGGTTCAGGCGATGCCGGTCGGTTCGGACGGAAAGCTCTACGGCGGAACCGGGGCAAACCTGCCTTCCGGCGGGACCTATCCAACCGCTGCCGCGATTGACTCCACAGGTTCCTATCTCTACGTCACCTACACCTACCAGAACGGATACGGTCCAAACTCTCCCGGTCCCGGCGGCGTAGCGATCTTCCCGATCAACTCGGATGGCAGCCTGGGCACTCCCACCAACGTGAACGTGGGCAATGACCCGATCGCGATTGCGGCCTCGGCGCCTACCTGCACGGCGACCCCGGCATTGGGCAGCAACAGCAGCCCGAACTGCGTGATTCTGGGCACCAGCGGTACGACCAACAACGGCACCAACCAGTCGTTCGTCTACGTGGTGGATGCGGAGATTGCAGACGCTCAGCCGACAATTCTCGGCTTCGTCGAGAATCCGGGCACAGGTGGCCTGACGCCGATCCCCGGAACGAACCCGAAGGGTGGCTTCAGCGCAGGCGTCTTCCCCAGTGCCATCGCGATCGACCCAACCGGCAAGTATGTTTACGTGACGGATAAGGCTCAGAACCAGATCTATGGGTATGGGATCTCCAACAACACGAGCGGCGCTTTGACCGGTCTGGTTACGAGCCCGTTCGCGACGGGACAATATCCTGTGTCGATCACCATCGAGCCGCGCGGCAAGTATGTCTATGTCGCGAACTACAACTCACAGACGGTGAGTTCGTACTCGCTCAACCTGGCGAATGGATCGCTGGGCGCGTCGGCTGGGAGCAACTTCACCACGACAACCGGCCCCACCTGCGTTACCGTTGAACCGGCGCTGGGCATCTACCTCTACACCTCGGATTACCTGAATGCGTCGATCTCGGGTGGTCAGTTGAGCCCGAATACAGGAGCGCTTTCTGCGGTCGCGACGTCGTTCTTTCCCTCGGTCAATCAGCCGATCTGCGTAGTCTCGGTGCCGAATGGACCGCACGCGTCGCAGTCGACTCAACCCTAACCTCGAAGGCAGTTTGCACGAAAGAGAGCCTGGCCAATTGGCCGGGCTCTTCTCTTTGAGATGATCGACTTCCCAGCACTCAGGCGTTCGGCCGTCGCTGTCGCTCGCCGACAGGTCAGCTATCCTAGAGGCATGCCTCATTCCTCGAGCTTCAACCTCGGCGACGTCACGGTGGGCAGTGGCGAGCTGTTTCTGATCGCCGGCCCCTGCGTGATCGAATCCGAGCCGCACGCCCGCAAGCTGGCCGACGCGATTCAACGCATCACCTCCGACCTGGGCGTGGCCTACATCTTCAAGGCCAGCTACGACAAAGCGAATCGCACGTCGATCCGCAGCTTCCGGGGGCCGGGGCTGGAGGAGGGTTGCCGCATTCTGCGAGCCGTGGGCGAGTCCCACCAGCTGCCCGTGCTCACCGACATCCATACGCCGGAGCAGTGCCAGCAGGTCAGCGACGCGCTGGGTTCGGTCGACGCGATGCTGCAGATCCCGGCGTTCCTCTGCCGCCAGACCGATCTCCTCATCGCGGCAGCAAAAACCGGCCGCGCCATCAACGTGAAGAAGGGGCAGTTCGTCGCACCGTGGGACATGCGGCACGCGGTCGAGAAGATTCGCGACTCAGGCAACACGCGCGTCTCGCTGACCGAGCGCGGTGCCAGCTTTGGCTATAACAACCTGGTGGTAGACATCCGATCGCTGCCCATCATGCGCGGGTTTGCGCCGGTAATCTTCGATGGCACGCACTCGGTGCAGACGCCGAGCGGCGGAAACGGCGTGTCGGGCGGCCAGCCGGAGTTCATCCCCGTGCTGGCGCGGGCGGCCGTGGCAGCGGGGATCGACGGCGTGTTTCTGGAGGTCCACGACAATCCTGCGGAGGCGAAATCCGACGGCGCCAATGCCCTGCACCTTAACCTGCTCAAGCCGACGCTGGAGAGGCTGCTGGCAATTCACGCGGCAGCAAAGGCCTAGGGGCGAACCGAAGCGCAAGAAAAAAGGCCCCCATCGCTGGGGGCCAATCTGCCGTGATTCTCTCCTTTGGAGAGCCTGGGGGCGTCGTTGTTGCCAGACGCCGATCTCGCAGCGAGGTTCCGCTGGAGGATGTACGCACGGGGATTGGCGGCGGATTTGGAATCGAAGCAGATTCTCTTAAGTTTTTTAGGGAAGCGCGGAATCAACGGGTTTCGACCTGCACGATGCGGATCTGGGGCAACTGCTGGTTCCAGTTATCGCTGATGTCGTCGAAGATCAGGCGAAAATCCGCTCCTCCGCCCGGGGCAATCGGCGAGGCGCTGACCGGCCGCGTGTCGACGTACGGCTGACGCATGTAAATGACGTTCAGCGGACCAGTCTCGATCTGCGGAGCCATGCGCATGTCGTTGGCAAATACGACCTGCACGGTGATGCCGGTAACGGTTTTGGTGCCGCTGTTGGCGATATGGCCTTCGATGTAGGTCTGCTTGCCGCCAGACATGCTGCTCGACTCGCTCATCTGCAGGTTGCTGATGGGCAGGTTGGCCGAGTACGCCGCCACTGGCTGCAGCGTGTGGGGCGAGGGCGCCGCCGGCCCGCGACGCTCCAAAAGCACCAGCGCAGCGACCAGGATGATGACCGCAACCGCAGCGATAGCGACGGCCGTGGTCGGAAAACTCCGGGCCGGCACCGGGTCGGTGAACATCGAGTTCTGTGAACCGTTGGAGGAGTCGCTCATGCTGAAATTCTAATCTGGAATGCTACTCTCGAGACGAGCCCGACACGGCACCCGCGTTCTTTGTCCGGCCCCTGAGATCCAAAACTTTCGCGGTCGATGAGTTGCGAGCGCCGAAACTGGCGCGGCCCCGATCCGACTGGCGAAAGTCCTGGCCTTCCATTTTGATCACGACACACATCTCCTGAAGGCGCGATCTCATGCGCTCTCCAATACGGTCGCCCAGGGTTTCGCGGCGCATCGGAGCGAAGGTATCGCGCTCGGTGGCGGCAGCCGGCGGCAGATTGTCAAAGTTGGTGGTGACAATCGTCGTTCGGTTGTCGTTGTAGCGAGCGTTGATCACGCGAGCGATCGCATCAGCTCCCCAATCCGTCACCTTCGCGGCGCCTAGTTCGTCAAGCACCAGGACGTCGGCCTCCAGGATGGGCCTCAGGGTTTCGCGCTCGGTGGCATCCACCTTCCTCTCGTAGGTGTTCTTCAGGTCATCGAGCAGGGTCGAGCAGTCGTAGAAGAGGCCCTGAACGCCTCGATCCTGTATGAGGGTCTTGAGGGTGGCCACAGCGAGATGGGTTTTCCCGGTGCCGATCTGACCGACCAGCATCAGGCCCTTGCCCGCGGTCTCCTGGGGATAGGCCTTGACGAAGTTTCGGGCTTGCAGGATCGCGGCGTTCAGAGATGCATTCGGCCCGGCGTAGTTGGGGTCGTAGTTCTCGAGCGTGTAGTTCACGAATCTCTTCGGAATGCGTGCCCGGGCAAAGGCACGGTCGAAGCCCGCCCTTGCGCGGCAGCCGCACGGCACGGCGGCGCGGGTTCCGTCGGCGCGCTCCACGACGCGTAGACCAACTCCTTCACAGATGGGGCAAAGCTCTTCGGGCATCGAAATCTTTCTCCGCGCGAACGCGACCTGCGGCCTATCCAGTATCGCAGCCCGGATACCCGCAGCGCTCCTGTGCGAATCACGCTCCCCTTGAGGAAAGCCAAGCGCGCGGTTGGATCGGCGGCCGGCAGTGCGGTAGACTCGCACGCACGCATGCGAAATTTTACCCGGCATCTTCTTAGCAGCTTCCTACTTCTGTTTCTCTCGCTCGCCGCGCAGGCTCAGCAGACGCCCATCGCGCTGACCGGAACGCTGGTCATGCCCGATACCCTGATCGAGCAAGGTACGGTGCTCATCCAGAATGGCCGGATCATCGCGTCAGGCTCCCATGTAACCGTGCCTGCCGGCGCTCGCGTGATGCACACCGGCGCAATCATCGCGCCCGGGCTGATCGATTTGCATAACCACCTGAGCTGGAACATCTTTCCGCGCTGGAAACCGAACCAGGAGTTCGGCAATCGATACGACTGGCAGCAGAAGCCTGTCTACAAGATCCAGATGACCGCGCCGCACGAGCTGATCGTGCAGGAAGGCCTGGAGTGCGAGGCCGAGCGCTACGCCGAGGTCAAGGCCATCACCGAAGGCGAGACCAGTGTGGTCGGCTCGATGCATGCGCCCTGCGTGCAGCACCTCACCCGCAATCTCGACGTCGATCCGGAGCTCGGGCCAGGCCTGGGCAAGATTCTCTACGACGTCTTTCCGCTGCAGATGAGCCCCGAAGCCCTCGCCGAAGCAGATGCCGCATTGAGCGCGCATCCGCGAGGCTCGCTGCTCATTCACCTGGGCGAAGGCGCGCCCCATGATGCGGCGGCTGCGCGGGAGTTCGCCATGCTCAAGGGCCGCGGCCTGCTGCGGCCCGGCGTCTCGCTCATCCACGGCGTCGCGATCACGCCCGCGGAGTTTGGAGAGATGGCCGCGGCGAACGTGGGGCTTATCTGGTCGCCGCGCAGCAATGTGGAGCTCTATGGCGATACGGCGGACGTTGCAGCAGCAAAGGCCGCAGGCGTGACCATCGCGCTGGCTCCGGACTGGAGCCCCACAGGCAGCGTCGGTTCGCTGGGCGAGCTGAACTATGCGTCACTGTGGAACCAGACGCAAACGCCGCCCCCGTTTACCGACAAGGACCTGGTAATGATGGCGACGGCCAACGCCGCAAAGCTGGTAGACCTGGCCGGGGAGATCGGATCGCTCGCGCCCGGCCACGCCGCTGACCTGATCGTGCTCCCGAAGAGCAACCAGAAGGACCACGACGCGTACTGGGCGATCACCCACTCCTCGCCGCAGGATCTGGAGCTGGTGGTGATCGGCGGACGAGCGCTATATGGAGCCGCCGGATTGATGCAGCCATTTGGAGCTGCTGCTGGCGAGACGCTACAGATTTGCGGCGTGTCCAGGAACCTCGTGGCAGGCGCGAAACCTTTTGCCGAAACCGAGCAACAGTTGGACCGAGCCATGCACCAGGCCGGCCGCTTTCTGGCTCCGTTGGCGGAATGTGGCTACTAAGCTAAGCCGCTGTGGTTGTGCGGCTTAGGCCGACTTGACGCTTAGTGGTAAACTAGTGGGAGCGCCTGAAGCCCCGGGAGTCGGGGCCCAAGTTCGCAGCGCGACAGGAACATCGATGTACACCAGCCCCGCGATTCGGCCTTTCGAGACCAGAATCCGCACCACGGCAGTGTGCAAGCGAACCGTTCTGCGGCGGGAATGCTAGAAAGAAACAACATGCCAAAGACAGGAATTCATCCCAACTACGAAGAGACCCACGTGAAGTGCGCGTGTGGAAACCAGTTCGACACCCGTTCGACCCACAAGGGCGCGATCGTGGTCGAAATCTGCTCTGCCTGCCACCCGTTCTTTACCGGCAAGCAGAAGCTGGTCGACACCG
The DNA here is from genome assembly GCA_963737325.1 of uncultured Acidobacteriaceae bacterium. Classification (GTDB taxonomy): domain Bacteria; phylum Acidobacteriota; class Terriglobia; order Terriglobales; family Acidobacteriaceae; genus Granulicella. Next base: position 406,739 of record CAVTSJ010000026.1, on the reverse strand, counting down.
CCGGCCGTATCGAGCGCTTCCGTCGCAAGTTCGCCGCGACCGACGCCAAGAAGGCCGAGATCGCTGCCAACGACGCGAAGTAATGCCGCGATGTAGCTCTCGCGCAACACGAAACCGGGAGGCCTCTGCAATACGCGGAGGCCTTTCTTCTTGCTTCCCCCACTGTTCGACCGACAGGGACACGTGCCCAGCGACGTTTACATGAAGAAGGAATGGGACAACTCGGCGATTACGGCAGCGCGCGCGATGCCACACACGGCTCGCGTGCCCGCGGAGCTGTTCATCGGCGGCGTGCGGATCGCACCAGCCACCGTGCTGGCCCCAATGGCCGGCGTCACGGACACCGTCTTCCGCCGCTTCATCAAAAACGCCAGCATGTTTACGAATCCCGCCCAGCCTGCGGACGTAGACGCCGAGACAACCAACGAGACCTCCGGCTGCGGTCTCATCATGACGGAGTTCACCTCCGCTGATGGCCTGAGCCGCATGCGCGAGACCAAACGCAAGCGCTACCTGACCTACTACGAAGACGAGCACCCCATCTCCGCGCAGCTGTTTGGATCGAACCCCGCGACGCTGGCCGACTCGGCGCGAATCTGCCAGGATGCGGGCTTCGACCTGGTCGACCTTAATCTCGGCTGCCCGGCCAAGCGCGTCGTCTCCTGCAATGGCGGCAGCGGCCTGCTGCGCGATCTGCCACGCATCCGCGACATCTTCGAAGAGATTCGCAAGGCAGTCTCCATTCCCTTCACCGTGAAGTTTCGCATGGGCTGGAACGACACCAACATCGTTTGCGTCGAGCTCGCAAAGATGGCCGAAGACTGCGGCCTCAACGCCGTCGCGCTGCACGCCCGCACGCGCGAGCAAGGCTACTCCGGCGACGCGCGCTGGGAGTGGATTGCAGCCGTGAAGGACGCGGTCACGATCCCCGTAATCGGCAACGGCGACATCCGCACGCCCGAGGATGCGGCGGCAATGGTCGAGGCCACCGGCTGCGATGCGGTGATGATCGGCCGCGCTGCCCCCGCCAACCCTTGGATCTTTCGCCAAATAGCGCAGTACACGGCATCCAAGCAAGCCACCGGCACAGGCATCTATGACAAGCCGACCGACATGGATCGCTACCGCATGATTCGCGATTACTTTGACCGGCTGATGACCGAAGTTGCAGAGCACCCTGAGGTCATTGGACCTGCTGACGATGATGTGTCCAAGCGCCTGAAGCGCAATCACGAGAGCGCGCAGCGCGACGCGATCGGACGCATGAAGCAGTTCGCCAGCTGGTTTACCCACGGCGTCCCGGGCGGCGCCACGTTGCGCCGAGAGATCTTTGAAGCCAGGCGCGGCGCCCAGGTCATCGACAAGGTGGAAGCCTTCTTCGTCAACCGGGAAGCTCGCGAAGAAAACTTTTCGCCCGAACCGGACGAGGAACTCGACGCCACACCAGCCGCCTGGGGCTGATCGCACCCGCTTGCTCGCGTCCGCGCAATAAAAAGAGCCGCCAACCCGGCGGCTCTTCCTCTTCAAGCTTGTAGACGCAAGTCAGCCAGGCTGATTGCCGTCATCTTCCTTCTTTTCCAGGTGGTCCGTGACCGCTTCCGTGCCTTCGTAGCCTGCAATGGCTGCGACGCCTTCGGTGAGGATGGACGCATTTGGATCCAGTTTCTTAACACCTTCCACCGCAACCGCGGCCCCAGCTAATTCTTCGAACAGACCCATAAGGTTCTCCTTGGCACCAGAAGTGCTCCGGCAGAATAGCACGGCCGGATTGCCGCAAGCCTGTGCCTTTGCTGTGGAAGTGAAGTTTATCGCTTTCTTCTCATTCGCCGCGAGTCAGCTCGCTTTGAGTGCCTCGATGATCTCGGCCGAGCTGCGCACCCGGCCCATGATGGGGAAGATGTTCTGCACGGAAAACTGGTGGAACTCCGCATGGACCGACGACATCGCATCTTCCGCGAAGACCAGCTCATAACCCTGATCATGCGCGCCGCGCGCGGTCGATTCAACGCCCATGTTCGTCGCGATACCCGCCATGATGATCGTGCGTATACCGCGGCGTCGCAGTTGCTGCTCCAGATTGGTACCGTAAAACGCTCCCCACTGCCGCTTCGTGATCAGCACGTCGCCATCGCGGAAGCCGGCTTCGGACACCAGCTCCGACGCCTCCGGAGGAAACGGCCCCGGCGGACGCGGGTTGCTGCGATCCGCCGGCAGCGTGAGGATGTCGGAGATCAGCACGTGAACATAGATCGCGGTTCCGCCGCTGGCGCGAACCGCCTCGGCCAGCTTGGCGGAACGCGAGACAACATCAGATGCAGCATGCGGCGCCATCTGCCGTGACACGATGGCGTTTTGCAGATCGATGAGGACCACGGCAGTCGCTTTAGGATCCAGCGTAAGGCTCAAGTATTCCTCCAGTGCTTGGTGAATGACGCGATCGCGCGCCAGCTACTTCGCTGCTGCTTCCAATTCCCGCCACTCCTCGTCGCTCAGGGTTATGTCGGCAGCCTTCATATTCTCTTCGAGATGCTCAACGGACGACGTCCCCGGAATCGGCAGCATCACCGGCGAACGGTGCAGCAGCCACGCCAGCGAAAGCTGCGAGACCGTAGCTCCGTGCTTCTTCGCCAACTCATCCAGCTTGCCGCCCGCCTGCGCCAGCTTTCCGGACGCCACCGGGAACCACGGAATGAACGCAATCTTTTCGCGCTCGCAATATTCCAGCACCGCCTCACTCTTGCGATTCGAGACGTTATATTCGTTCTGCACGCTGACGACGTCGATGACCTTGCGCGCCCGCTCGATCTCAGCGACCGAAACTTCGCTCAGGCCAACGAGACGAATCTTCCCCGCCTGCTGCAACTTCTTGATCGCGCCAAGCGACTCCTCCACCGGCACCTTCGCATCGATGCGATGCAGCTGCCACAGGTCAAGCTGTTCGCGCTTGAGCCAGCGCAGGCTCATCTCCACTTGTTGCGTGAGATATTCGGGGCGCCCGACGGGCAGCCATCTATCTGGGCCCTGCCGCGTAAGCCCGGCTTTGGTCGCGATGACCGTGCCTTTCTCGTACGGCGCCAGCGCTTCGCCGATGAGTCGCTCGCTCACTGCGGGGCCATAGCTGTCGGCGGTATCGATAAAATTCACGCCCAGCTCCACGGCACGCCGCAGGACTTTCTTCGCGTTCTCGCGGTCGTCGGGCTCGCCCCAGATTCCTTTGCCGGTAATGCGCATTGCGCCGTAGCCGAGCCGGTCAATCTCCAGCTCGCCACCCAATTTGAATGTCTTGTTAACAGCAGTCGCAGTCGCCATGATGAATCTCCTTCGCTCTCTTGGATGGCGATTCCCGGTCTCAAGTCGCAGAGTTGTTTAACGGCCGCCCTGTTTCCGCCAAACCACGCGAATCTGCTGCCGCCAGCGTTCATCGAGCGCTAACAAACTCCATTCGACTCGCGGTGAAAGATAGCGCAGCAGGATCTCGGTCGCGGGATGAATATGCAACGAGGGTGCAACGAGATACAGCCGCGGCGGGAGCGGGGAGAGCTCCACGCCGCGAAAGTAGCCGTGACGCTGAAACTCGCCCAGGCCGGTAGCGGTATCGGCGGTTTGCAGATGATGCTGCCTCACGCGAATCCAGTAGTCCAGCCCCTGCAGCGCGAAGTGCAGGTCGTCATCCACCTTCAGTTCAATCACCGCAAGCCGCCCATCGGCAGTGACGCCCAGCAGATCCAGCAACCCATGATCGCTGGCTCCAGCAATAGCCGGCACCTGCGAATACACATGCTGCGCATCGAAGCGCGGAATTACGCGGCTTTCTCCAGCGGCCGGACTGAACTTGTTGCCGTCAGCCTCTCGCGCAACGGGAGGCGCGTCCGCGCGGTTGCCGATAGAGTCCGGGTCCACATCATTCGCGAAGCGCTCGCCCGCCACCTGAGGCGAAGTTTGCGCACGAGGCGCGAGGCTGCGCGTAAGCGGCGCGAGATCCTGCCGCAGCATCGACTCCAGCCAGCGCTCGGGTGCGGCACGATAGAGCGGATCCTGCATGGCCGCGCCTTTGCCGCGCTGGCCTCCCTGCATGCGCGCGTGCGCAGAAGCAGTCATGGGCGAACCAATCCTGCGCAGAGTCGGCGCCGCGCGCCGCGCAAACACGCCCGAAGGCTCTGCCGCGCTTCGCCGCTCAAACAGCTCCGCAACCATCTCGGCCAGCTCCCCGCGATTCTCCTCCGTGAGCGCAGTCTCATTGGGGCCGACGCCGGCCGTGACCTCCAGTACGCGCGCAAAGCTGTTGGGCGCAAGGCCAATCCGAATGCGCGCGAACTCCATTCCGTGTAGCAGAAACGCGAGCTCGGCTGTATTGCGCAACCGTTGCTCCACACGATCGTGCTGGCCCCGCGCCACTAACTGCATCACCTGCTCGATGCCTGCCGCGAAGCGTTCGCGCGCGGCCTGTTCATCGGGCAGATGAATCAGCCGGGTGCGCAGATTCCCCTGGTCGCTCGGGTCGCGCTGCGCCAACTCCTCGCTGCTCTGCTCGAACTCCCAGAGCTCCCACTTTGCAGCCTCATCGTTCAGCCACGCCATGCGCGAGAGCGTGAGCATCGCCATGCCGCGCGGCACAATCACCTTCAGCCCCTGGTAAAGACGCCGCCCGCCCGCGTGCTCGCGGCAGTGGTGCAGCCACAGAATGCCAAGGGTCAGAATGCCGTCGATGGTGGTCGCGTTCTCCTGCTCGTTCACGCCGATAACGGCCCACGCCGAGTTCCCCCGCAGCAGAGAGCCGCGCGCATAGGCAGGTCCAAAACTTCGCTCCAGGTCCATCGCCGTGCGAAATCCATCGCAGCCCCAATCCGCGAACTCGCGTGCGAGCGCCCGTTCGAGCGTCTGCACATAGCGCTGCCTGGCGGTCTCGCGGGTGGTCGGAGTTCTGCGTTCGCGCGACGCCACCAGCTCCAGCAACTTGGTCTGCGCGTGACCAAATCGCTGCGTGGCGAGACGGAGCGTCTCCGCGCGCTCCGTGACGGACACAATCTGCCGCACCAGGTTGCGCTCTTCACTCCAAAGATGAAGCGTGCAGCGGTCGTGCTCGGTGTTGAGCGAAGCCTTGCTAAAGCGCAGATCGAAGATCACCTTGCCGTCTTCAAGCACGGCAGCTGCAGGATGGTTCGCGAGGAACTCCTCGATCTGTCGGGCGACGGTGGCAGCCGTCTGGGCGGGTTGCTGATCCGCGGAAGAAGCTCTGGGCGGGCGCATAAGCCGAAGACTAGCACCATCCCTGCCGCGGCGATGTGAGCCACGTCAACCCGCTCTGCCTCACCAGCCTCTACGCGCGCGCAGGTGGGTAATGTGCGCAAGGTGGTGGCGCGCGTGCCAGGCGTAGAGCAACGCAACTTCTTCAACGGTGCTGGGACCGCGGGCGCTGTGTTTGTAGCCGCGCTTCCACTGCGGCTCGCTCAGTGAGTGCAGCACCAGCACCCAGCGAGCATGCACGGCCTCAATCAATTCCACCGACCACTCTGCCGGCGCGACGGAATCAGCGAGAGTAGCGAAGGCCTTCTCGTCATAGTCGTGGACCGTAGGCCAGTCCTCGGTAAGCGCGCGGCGCATGCGGTAAAAGGCGATCGCGTGCGAGTCGGCAACGTGATGCACCACCTGCCGGATCGACCATCCCCCCTCTCGGTAGGGGACGTTCAGCTGGACGGTATCGAGGTCCCGCAGGGCGCTGCGTAGATACTCCGGCATCTTTTCCAGAGCGTTGATCGCCGCCTTGCGGTCGGCGATGGTAATGGTTGCCGGCGGCGTGAATTTGCCGATGGGATAGCGTGGGTCAGCCACTGGGGGCATGTTGGAAATCCTTGGTGTCGAGATGAGAACAGCGAAGCCCAACCCGTGTGTCACAGCGATTGTAGATCGAAAGATATCAATCCGACGGGGTCACCTGCTGTGACCGAAATTACATCCAAGTCCGTGTAATCTGAGGTTCAGGATCTGCGAACAGGCACAATTCAAGCAAGAGACAGGGGACAGGAAGATGTGGCTTGCGTTTCGGCATCTCGGTTTTGCATTGGCCGTTATTGCCGCCAGCGGCTGTTCGCGCGGCGGCGTCGCCGTTTCGGCGACTACTGGTCCTCCTGCCGAAAAAGCTGCCGAAATGGCTAGCAGCGCCACGGACCTACAGGTTGGCGCCGTTGCCGGAGGCTTCCGCGGTTTCGACAGCAACGACTACCCCGGCGACCCCACCATGGCCACGCTGCACAAAACCTTCGCCTTCACCGGCTATTGGCTCACCAACCCTCCAGGAGAGACCGCCAACACCTGGAAAGGCAAGCGCGCCGAACTGCGCCAACAGGGATGGGGTTTCCTGGCCCTGGCCAACGGGCGTCTGGATGACGAAATTCTGAAGGCGCAGAAGACAGGCACGTCCCCTGCCGAGCTCGCGCGCAAGGACGCTACCGCCGCCGTCGCAGCAGCACGCAGCGAGGGCTTTCCCTCGCACGCCATTATTTTTCTGGATCAGGAAGAGGGCGGCATTCTGCTCGACGAACAAGCCGCCTATCTGCTCGCGTGGACCGAGGCCGTCGCCGCCAGCGACTATCGCCCCGGCGTCTACGCCAGTGGCCAGCCCGTGCCCAACGGCCCTGGCCAGACCATCACCACCATCGAGGACATCCGGGCACACGTCATCAAAAATCGCCTGCATCCCATCGCGATGTTTGACGCGCAGGACGCCTGCCCGCCCGCCCCCGGATGCACCGTGCATGCCAAGCCGCTGTCGAGCGCCGGCGTAAGCACGCTGAGCCCCGGCGGCGATCTCATCGTCTGGCAATACTCGCAGTCGCCCCGTCGCCCCGAGCTGACGCGAGCCTGCGCCACCACCTACGCGGCCGACGGCAACTGCTCCGCTCCCGGCGTTCCCACGGTCTTGATCGACATGGATCTCGCCAGCAGCGCCGACCCCTCGCACGGCCGCTAGAGCGCAGCTCCCAACCTGACCTAGAGCGCCGGTTCCACCAACACTTCCTCATCGACGCTGATCGCCCTGCGCCCCTCGCGGCGATCACGTAACGCGAGGAATGGCCGCTCAATGGCAAGGTACATAAGCCCCGCAGCCGCCATGCAGCTCACGACGAGAATGCAGACGCTTCTCCAATCACGTGCGTCCATCACCTTCGGAAGCCATTGCTCGTCCAGGTGCGCGATTTCTTTATGCGTCAGGTACAGGCTATAAGCCAGTGTCGCGACCAGCTTCGCGCCGGGCACGCGAACTCTTCCAAACCACGACCGCCGGTCGGCAGCAGCCATCACCAGCATCCCCATCGCGATGGCCATCACCGGAAACCCGATCACGTTGCCAACCGCGCTGACGCGGTCAGCGAAGGTCCACAGGGCGCAGCCCATCAGCGCTACGCCGCCCGCCAGCACCCAGTTTGCCCGCTGCAATGCGGCCGACCACCAGCCCGGCCGAAAGATTCGCATCAACGCCAGTGCCACCCCCGCCAGCAGTCCATCCAGCCGCGTATACGTCGGATAGTAAATCCGTTCGATGTACTGAACGCTGAAGCCGTCGCTGTCGCGGCCCATCGGCAGCAGCACGTGGAAGTACTCGTAGCTGCGAATCGCCAGCCCCAGCGCCACGAAGAAAGCCAGCAGCGCGATGGTCTTCCACGCTGCCGCCCGGCGAGACATCAGGATCACGATCATGGGCAGCAGCAGGTAGAAATGCTCCTCCACGCAGAGCGACCACACGTGCGAGAACGCGTGGTTGATCGAATAGTCGACGAAAAAGTTTTCGGTGAACGTCAGAAACTGCCACAGCGGCGACATGCCGGGAGCCTCGCGCCACAGCGGCCAGAACACGTAGAGCGCCAGCACCACTAGGTACACCGGCAGGATCCGATAGGCGCGCTTGCGATAGAAATCGAGCATCGAAATGCCTCGGCCCTCGCGCACCGGCTTGAGCAGCTGCGATCCGATCAGGTAGCCGCTCAGCACGAAAAACAGATCCACGCCCATCCATCCGAAGCGCTCGATGGGACCGAATATGTTCGGTAGTAGACCATCCAAATGGAACGCCATCACCACGACGATGGCCAGGGCGCGAAGCGTATCGAGGCCCGGGAGCCGATTGGGGCCCGGAAGCCGATTCTGGGAGGCTAATTTCGCCGTCATGGCGTGTCTGATGTCCGATTGGAGCAGGTTTTATGGCTTTCTAAGACTACAATTAGATTAATGGCCTCCGCCCCTAACCTTCTTCCATCTGACGCCCCGGACCACAAGCGTTACTTCCTGACCCATCTCGGACTGACCGAGAGGCTCCTGGAACGTTGCCTCGGGGAAGCCCTGTCAGCAGGCGGGGAGTTCGCCGATCTCTACTTCGAAGCCGTCACTTCCACCTCGCTCGGCATGGACGAAGGCATCGTCAAGACGGCCGCACAGGGCATCAGCGTGGGTTGCGGGATTCGTGTTCTTTCCGGCGAGCGCACCGGCTATGCCTACACCGACGACCTCAGCCCCGAGCGCCTCCTCAAGGCCGCGCGCACCGCTGCGCTCATCGCCAATGGCCCGCAAACCCAGCGCGTGCAGGGCTTTCACGAAGTTCCCGCGCCATCGCTCTACCCCGTCGCCGGTGTCACCGCCGACGCAGAGATCGCCGAGAAGCTCGCCCTGATCGAGCGCGCCAACAAGGCCGCCCGCGACTACGATTCGCGCATCACGCAGGTTCGCGCCTCCATCAACGATGAGCTTCGCCGCATCCTGATTGCCGCCTCAGACGGCACCTATGCCTCAGATACTCAGCCCCTCGCACGCCTCAACGTAGCCGTCATCGCCAAGGACGCGACTAACACCGCGCGAGGCACCAGCGGGGGCGGCGGACGGATCACGCTCGACTTCTTTGAGGGCGACAAGTCTCCTGAGCACTACGCGCGCGAGGCCGCACGCACCGCCATCCTTCAACTTGGCGCCGTCGCTGCTCCGGCAGGCGAGATGGAAGTCGTGCTCGGCCCCGGCTGGCCCGGCGTTCTGCTGCACGAGGCTGTCGGCCATGGCCTCGAAGCCGACTTCAACCGCAAGAAAACCTCCGCCTTCGCCGGCCTCATCGGCCAGCAGGTCGCCTCCTCCAAAGTCACCGTCGTCGACAACGGCCGCATGCCCGGCCGGCGCGGCTCCATCAACGTGGACGATGAAGGCAATGCCACGCAGGAGACGGTGCTGATCGAGAACGGCATCCTCCGCGGCTATCTCTCTGACAAGCTGAGCTCTCGCCTGATGAACATGCCGAACACCGGCAGCGGTCGCCGTGAAAGCTATCAATCCATCCCCATGCCGCGCATGACCAACACCTACATGCTCAACGGCGAGGATGAGCCCGGCGACATTCTGAAGTCCGTGAAGCGCGGCCTCTACGCCGTGAACTTCGGCGGCGGGCAAGTCGACATCACCAGCGGCAAGTTTGTCTTCACAGCGAGCGAGGCGTACCTCATCGAGGACGGCATCGTCACCGCGCCAGTCAAGGGCGCAACCCTGATTGGCAACGGGCCCGAAGCGCTCAAGTATGTCTCGATGGTCGGCAACGACCTGGCGCTCGACGAAGGCGTTGGCACCTGCGGCAAAGCCGGCCAGAGCGTTCCGGTCGGGGTTGGCATGCCGACCATCAAGCTGGACCGCATGACCGTAGGCGGCACAGGGCACTAGAAATTTTCACGCTTGAACTGCACACAGGACCAGAACTTCCCACGCACGCTCAACCGCAATAAGAAGGAAGACAATGGCTACGAAAGTTGCAATAACTCCTGAGAAGCTCTACGAGTGCGAAGTGAAACGTCGCCGCGTGCGCGCCGGCGGAGGCTATGAACCCTTCTGGAAGGTCAAGACCGTCGCCGACGCGATCCTCGATGGCGACACCGAGTTTCGCTGCAAGGAGTGCCACGGCCCGCTCAAGCTGCACAAGCGCCACACCCCCGGCGCGGTCTCGCACGTCGAGCACAAGCTAAAGAGCGACTCCGAGCACTGCCCGGTTGGCGCGCGCTTTCACGCTGCCGCTGACGGCCGCGCCACCCGCCTGTCGGGTACGCCCGTAGCGTAACGAAATTGATTCAATGCAAGAGCGATTGAGGACATCCCGTTGAGCAGCACCGCAAACGCAGCGCACCCCCCCGAGTCGGTCAACGACCTGCGGCAGCTCGCCGAGCAGGCCGTCGCACGCGCGCTGGCCCTCGGCGCCACCGACGCCGAAGCCGTCGCCGTCGAGAGCGAAGAGTTCCACGTCAACGTTCGCCTCGGCCAGGTCGAGCAGCTCACCGAGTCCGGCTCGCGTGCCCTCGGCCTGCGCGTGCTGTTCGCCGAAGGCACGGGAAGCCGCACCGCCAGCACCTCCACCAGCGACCTCTCGCCCGACGGCGTCACCCGCATCATCGAATCCGCCGTGCAGCTCGCGCGAGTCACCGGCGTCGATCCCTTCGCCGGCTTACCCGACCGCGAAGCCTTCGGCTCCAACGACGTCGCCGCGCTGGCACTCTACTTCAATGACGTCGACGCCATCCCGCCCGCCGAGCGCATCGACATGGCCCGCCGCTGTGAAACTGCGGCGCTGAACACAGACACGCGCATCCAGAACTCCTCCGGCGCGGACTTCGACGCCAGCACCCTGCATCGCTTCATGGTGAACTCGCGCGGCTTCTCGGGCGAGTACCGCAGCAGCTACTGCGGCTTCTCCGTCACCCCCATCGCGCAGGATGTCAGCGGCGCCATGCAGCGCGACTTCTGGTACTCCTCCGCGCGCACGGCGAAGCTGCTTGAGAGCCCTGAGGCCATTGGCCAGATCGCAGCCCAGCGCGCGCTTCGCCGCCTCGGCGCGCGGCCGGTTCCCACCCAGCGCTGTCCCGTAGTCTTCGCGCCTGAAGTCGCGCGCGGCCTGATGGGCAACCTGCTGGCCGCCGCCGATGGCGACTCCATCTACAGAAACTCCAGCATGTTCTCCGGCAAGCTCGGCGAGCAGGTCGCCGGCGAGAACATCACCATGATCGACGACGGCACTATGGTCTTCGATCACGACCTGGACGACGGCACTCACCTCCGCGTAGGCGGCTTCGGCACCTCGCCCTTCGACGGCGACGGCCTCCCAACACGCCGCACCGTAGTCATCGACCGCGGCATCCTCAAGCACCTCATGCTCAATACCTACACCGCACGCAAGCTCAACATGCAATCGACAGGCAAGGCCTCGCGCGGGCTCGCCGGAGCTCCCGGCATCGGCGGCGGCAACTACTTCCTTGAGCCCGGCGTCCTCACCCCCGAGCAGGTCATCGGCGGCGTTCCCTCCGGCCTCTACGTTCTGCAGACCATGGGCCACGGCGTCAACCTCGTCACCGGCGACTACTCCGTCGGTGCCAGCGGCCTCTGGATCGAGAACGGCGAGCTCGCCTACCCGGTCGAGCAAATCACCATCGCCGGCAACCTCAAGGACATCTTCCGCAACGTAGTCGCCATCGGCAACGATCTCGAATTCCGCGGCTCCGGCGCCGTGCCCACGGTACGCGTCGATGGCATGACCGTCGCCGGCAGCTAACAGCTCACTCCATCCAAAATCCCCCAACCGTCTAAAATCCAACCTGTGGCTGCGCCCTTCGCTTTCGCACACCGAGCAGAGTTCCTCCCCGAGAGCTCCGACGAGCTCCTGCGCAGCATCCCCGCGGCGCCTGGCATCTTCGCTCTGCGCGGCGCCGATCCCAGCGCCCGCGGCTCGATAGAAGCCCAGCCCTACCTTTCCCGCGCCGCCGACCTTCGCCGCCGCCTCCGCCGTCTGCTCGCGCCGCCCGAAGCCCTCGACGAAACCGGCCAGCCCCTCCCCTCCAAGCGCCTCAATCTTCGCGCCCGCATTCACTGGATCGAGTGGACGCGCACCGGCTCCGACTTCGAATCCACGCTGCTGCTCTACCGCGCCGCCCGCTCCGCCTTTGGCCCTGAGGACGCCCGCAAGCGCCTCCGCCTCCACGCCCCCTACGTCCTCCGCATCACGATGTCGCAACCGCATCCGCGGGTATATTCCACCAACCGCCTGAGCAAAAAATCGCTGCGCGAATCCTTCGGCCCCTTTCCGTCGCGCGCCGCCGCTGAACGCTATTGCGACGCCGTGCTCGATCTCTTCCTTTTGCGGCGCTGCTATGAAGATCTCGAGCCCTATCCCGAGCATCCCGGCTGCGTCTACGGCGAGATGAACAAGTGCATGCAGCCCTGCAAGGAAGGCAACCCGCAAGCCTGCACGCCTGAACAGTACGCCCGCGAAGCTGAGCGAGTCTTCGCCTTCTTCACCACGCGCGGCCAATCCCTCCTCGACGAAGTTGCCGCGCAGCGCGATACCGCCAGCGAGGCAATGGACTTCGAAGGCGCAGCCGCCCTTCATAAGCACTGGGAAAAAGTCCGCGCCGCCTCGCTCCTCGCCGACGAACTCGTCCGCCCCATCGACCAGCTGCGCGCCCTCATCCTCCAACCCGCCTCGCCCTTCGAAGACGAGCCCCGACCCGAAGCCGCCGCCGTCTTTCTCTTCCAGAACGGCCACCTGTGCGGCCCCGAACGCCTCTCCACCCTCGGCGTCCGCGCCGTCCGCGAGCAAACCGCCGTAGGCAGCAGCCTCTTCGCCCAGCCCCTCATGCTCGCCCCCATCCCCCTCGACGAGCCCACACCCATCCAGCCCCCTCCCAATGATGCCGTCATCCTGAGCGAAGGGCGCAGCCCGCAGCCGAAGGACCCCGAGGCTGCTTCACCCACCCAAACCGCCGCTACCTTTTCAACCCTCACCCCCGAAGATCGCGCCCGCGCCGCCATCGACGCGCTCGCCATGCACACCGAATCCTTCCCCGACATGGCCGAGTTCTGCGACCACCTCTCACTCCTCCGCCGCTGGTACTACCGGCCCGAGAAGCAGCGCGGAGGCGAAGTCTTCCTCCCCAACCCCGACGCCGCGTGGCCGATCCGCCGCCTCCTCAACGGCGCCGCCCGCGTAGCCCTCGGACCACCCGCCCCGCTTGCACCCGCCGACCGCGAGGCAGCCAAAGCCCTCAAGACGAAGATCATCCACCCCGGCCGCGAAGGCGTCGAACGCGAGGTCCCCGTCCTCCCCAAGCGCCCCCGCACCCGCAAAGCCATCGCCCCGGGCGATCTCGCGGAATGACCTCACTCACGCTGCTAAACTGAACTCCTGATGATCGAACTGGCCTTCTCCATCCTCGCCGCAGACTTCGCGCACCTCGCCGACGAAATCGGCCGCGCCACTGCCGGCGGCGGCACCATCGTCCACGTCGACGTCATGGACGGCCATTTCGTCCCCAACATCACCTTCGGCCCCCCGGTCGTCAAGGCCCTCCGCCCCATCACCACCCTGCCCCTCGACTGCCATCTGATGATCGAGAACCCCGACGAGTTCATCCCCGCCTTCGCCGAAGCCGGGGCCGACATGGTCTCCGTCCAGCTCGAGGCCTGCCGCCACCTCAACCGCACTCTGCAGCTCATTCTGGACCATGGCATGCTTCCCGGCGTAGTCATCAACCCCGCCACGCCGGTCGAAATGCTCTCGGAAGTCCTTTCGATGGTGCATCATGTGCTCGTCATGAGCGTCAATCCCGGCTTCGGCGGGCAAAAATTCCTCCCCCGCTCGATAGCCCGCATCGCCCACCTCCGCCGTCTGCGCCACGAGCTGGGCCTGAATTATCGCATCGAAGTCGACGGCGGCATCGCTCACAATACGGTGGCGAGCGTCGTCGAAGCAGGAGCGGACATGCTCGTTGCCGGGTCCGCCATCTTTCAACCAGGCAAGACCGAGGAGAATGCACGCGACTTCCTGCGCGTAGCCCGCGCGGCAAGCTAAACACACCAGCCCGAAACCCACCTGGACTCAAGAAACAGAGCCTATGGATGCGGTTCCGGCACTTCCCCGGATAGAATAGAAGCTGCTCTTGACGCCGCCGATGAGGAAGATGGAGTTGGTGGCATCCACAGCACCGCAGATGGAATTCGCGGCCACGCCGCAGAGCAGATGGAGTTTTGATGGGCATGAAGATTCGTAGTTTTTTCCCCAGCAACCAGATGGGCCTGCTCGCCGGCCTGGCGGTTGTCGCACTACTGGCTGGAACCCCCGCGCTGCGAGCGCAGGACGCAACCTCTGCACCAGCCGCCGAGCCCGCGCAGGCCGCGCAGACCACCCCTCCTCCCGCCCAGGCAGAGGTCACGCTGAGCAACACCCCGGTCAAGAAGAAGAAGTCTCACATCGCCAAGGCGGACCGTGTCCAGGAAACCAAGGACACCAAGGCCGAGCTCAAGAAGGAAGCCAAGTTCAACCCGCTGATCGGCAAGGATCAGCAGCTTCCCGACAAGCAGCTCTACGATAAAGCCGTCGCGCAGATCGCCAGCGGTCACTACGACATCGGCCGCCTCGACCTGCAGACCCTGCTCGACACCTATCCCGACTCGCAGTACATGATGCGCGCCAAGCTCGCAGTCGCGGACGCCTGGTACAAGGAAGGCGGCAGCGCAGCCCTCACCGAAGCCGAGCAGGAGTATCGCGACTTCATCACCTTCTTCCCCAATGTGCCCGAGGCTGCGGAAGCGCAACTGCGCATCGGCGACATTTACTTCAAGCAGATGGACGTTCCCGACCGCGACTACTCCAAGGCCACGCATGCCGAGGCAGAGTACCGCACCATGCTCAAGCAGTACCCCGACGCGCCGAAGCCGATTCTCGACGACGCGCGCCAGAAGCTTCGCGAAGTCCAGGAGGTTCTGGCTGACCGCGAAGCCGAGCTGGGCTCCTTCTACGCCTCGCACGGCAACTGGCCCGCCTCCATCGCACGCTACCAGACCGTCGCCGACTCCTATCCGCTCTACAGCCACATGGACGATGTCCTGATCGGCATTGGCGACGACTACGAGGCGGAAGCCGCCGTGGTCCGCACCGAAGTTGTCTGCTCCAAGAAGCTCCCGCCCGGAACCCGCTGCCTGCCTGAAGGCGCCAAGGGCCGTCTGCTCGAAGACTACGACAGCAAGGCCGCCGAAGATTACCGCAAAGTCGTGATCTATCACTCAGCCGCTCCCCACGTGGAAGATGCGAAAGAGCGCCTCACCGGCATGAACCTGCCCATCCCGACTCCCACCAAGGAGCAGGAAGCGCTCAGCGAGGAGCTCGAGAGCAGCCGCGCGCAGTACAACCTGCAGAAGCGCATCGAACTGCTCTTCCTGCGCGAGCCGGACACTGTCACAGCCGCCAGGATGGGTATGCCGACGCTTGAGGATCCAACCCCCACCACCGCGCCCGTGGTGGTCAAAGAGCTGATGGCGGACTACCGCGACGCCTTCAATCCGAATCCTGATGCCAAGGCGCCATTGGCAGCCGCTGCAGCGCCAGCATCGGCCGGCGGAACCGAAACCTCGGCAGCACCGGCGCCGCCGTCAGCAGCTGCGCCACCAACGCTTGAAGACGTTCCCAGCGAGAGCGGAGCAGCAGCGGAAAACAGCGATAAGACTGTCACGGAGGTCGAGCCCGCATCGACTCCAACGGCAACCAACTCCGGCACCGGCACAGGCCTGGGCGTAGAAGTCGTCACCCCAGGCAGCGAAGCTCCTGCAACCGGCACGGGGGCAAGCAATCTGCCCGCCGCCACCGGCGCCCAGGATCCAAACTACGGTCTCCCCATGCCCAAGGCAACGGCTACTGCGTTGCCGGCAGTCGAAAAGGCTCCGGAGGCTCCGGACCAGATAAACGAAGCTGAGGGTCACACGACCGCCCCGGGTGCGCCGCCACCTGTCACCCAGGCTAACGGCAAGAAGAAGAAGACCAAGGCTCCCAAGGAAGACAAGTACGACGAGAGCTCCAGCAAACACAAGCCCAAGAAGGGTCTGGATAAGCTGAACCCGTTCTAAGAGATTAGGAAATAGAGACTAGAGATTAGGAGGGGCTTCGGCTCCTCCTTTTTCTTTTGCGCCGCCTTTTCTAATCCCTAACCCCTAATCCCTAATCCCTGCCTCACCCTGCTACCCTTAAACCTTATGAGTCAGGAACTACCCAAGGCATACGATCCCTCGCTGATTGAAGAGAAGTGGTCCAAATTCTGGGTCGACGAGAACATCTTCTCCGTCCCCACCCCCGCCGACCCAGCCACCATCACGCCCTTCGTCCAACTGCTCCCGCCGCCCAACGTTACCGGCCGCCTGCACATTGGCCACATGCTCGAACACACCCAGATGGACATCCTCACCCGCTGGCGCCGCATGTCCGGCGACACCGCCGTCTGGGTTCCCGGCACCGATCACGCCGGCATTGCCACCCAAATGATGGTCGAGCGCCAGCTCGCCGCCGAAGGCAAGCCCACCCGCCAGCAAATGGGCCGCGACGCTTTCACCGAGCGCGTGTGGGAGTGGAAGCAGCAATACGGTTCAGCCATCACCGAGCAGATGAAGCGCCTCGGCGCATCCGTCGACTGGTCGCGCGAATACTTCACCATGGACGATCGCCTGTCGATCGCGGTCAAGGAAGCCTTCGTTCGCCTCTGGGAGCAGGGCCTCATCTATCGCGGCGCCTACATCGTCAACTGGGACCCATCCATCCAAACCGCCGTCAGCGATCTCGAGGTCGACTCCGAAGAGCGCGTCGGCAAGCTTTACACCATCCGCTATCCCTTAGCCGATGGATCAGGCTCCATCACCATCGCGACCACGCGCCCCGAGACCATGCTTGGAGACGTCGCCGTCGCCGTCAATCCAACCGACGAACGCTATACCCATCTCATCGGCAAACTTCTCAAGCTGCCTCTGACCCAACGCGAAATCCCGATCCTCGCCGATGACTGGGCCAATCCCGAGTTCGGCACCGGCGCCGTCAAAGTCACGCCCGCACACGATCCCAACGACTTCGCCATCGGCCAGCGCCACGACCTTCCCAACATCACCATCTTCGACCCCACCGCGCACGTCGATTTACCCGGTTCGCCCTTCCATGGCCTGGATCGCTTTGAGGCGCGCGAGCGCGTCGTCGCCGAGCTCGAATCCATTGGCGCGCTTGTAGAAATCAAAGATCATGCGATGACGGTTCCCATCTCGCAACGCACCGGCGTCATCATCGAGCCGCGCCTCTCCATGCAATGGTTCATCAAGATCCAGCCCCTCGCCGACAAGGCCATCGCCGCCGTCGAACAGGGCCACATCACCTTCACGCCCGACAACAACCGCAAAACCTACATGGAGTGGATGACCAACATCCACGACTGGTGCATCTCCCGCCAGCTCTGGTGGGGCCATCGCATCCCCGCGTGGCACTGCGGCGCATGCGGCGAAATCATCGTCGCTCGCAACACTCCCTCCGCCTGCACAAAGTGCTCCAACACTACGACCCTCACGCAGGAGACCGACGTCCTCGACACCTGGTTCTCCTCCGGCCTGCTCCCCTTCACCGTCTTCGGCTGGGACGGCACCAACGAAATCACACCAGACCTCGCCGCTTTCTACCCTACCCAGCAGCTCGTAACCGGTTTCGACATCCTGTTCTTCTGGGTCGCACGCATGATCATGCTCAGCTGCCACTTCATGCTCGACGTTCCCATGCCCGACGGCCGCGGCGGCCTAAAAACCCGCACCCTCGCCGACGCCGTCCCCTTCCGCAACGTCTACATCCACGCCCTCGTCCGCGACGCCGACCGCCAGAAAATTTCGAAGACCAAGGGCAACGTCATCGACCCCATCGAGATCGTCACCAAGTACGGCACGGATGCAGTGAGATTCACCCTCGCCGCGCAAGCCTCCCCCGGCACCGACATCGCCTTCAACGAAGCCCGCACCGAAGGCTACCGCGCCTTTGCCAACAAAATCTGGAACGCCGCTCGCTTTCTGCAGATGAACATCGAGCGCGGCCGCGAAGCCGGCTACCACGTCTCGCTCAGCAGCCACGACTCCCTCTCCATCAACCTCCCCGAGAAAACACCACTCGAGACCCGCTGGATCTTCTCGCGCCTCTCCACCGTCTCCGACAGCGTTGCGCACTCGCTGGCAACCTATCGCTTCGACGAAGCCGCCAACGCCGTCTACCAGTTCTTCTGGGGCGAGTTCTGCGACTGGTACCTCGAACTCGTCAAGCTGCGCCTCACCTTTCCAACACCCGAGGAGTTGTCATCCTTCGCCGCAGGCGGAGGACCTGCTTCTGCGCACAACCCCGTCACCGCCCTCACCCTCAACGCCCTCGTCAGCGTCTTCGAAGCCGCCCTCCGCCTGCTCTCGCCCTTCATGCCCTTCCTTACCGAAGAGCTCTGGCACGCCCTCTACGCCAGCGTCGGCACTGCGTCGCCCGCCAAATCCATCGCCCTCACCCGTTATCCGCAGCGCGAAGACTTCGCCGCCGACGAAACCTCCGTCCTCGCAATGACGACTCTTCAAGACCTCATCGTCACCATCCGCGGCCTGCGCAAAGAGCTCGCCGTCCCCGAAAAAGAATCCACCTCAATCCAGCTCCACGCCAGCGCATCCATCTCCGCGCTAGCCCACGCCAACGCCGACATGCTCTCGCGCCTCGCCCGCGTCAGTTCCGTTGAGCTCGCCTCCACGACCCTCACCGGCAACAACGCCCGCTCCACCCCCGCCTTCGACGTCGCGGTCCTCTACGAACGCCAGATCGACGTCCCCGCCGAGCGCGAGCGCCTCACCAAGGACCTCGCCAAATTCACCAAGGGCCTCGAAGCCGCCGACAAGCAGCTCGGCAACGAAGGCTTCATCGCCCGCGCTCCCGCACACATCGTCGAAGGCCTGCGCAAGCAACACGCCGAAACCCTCGCCCTGAAACAAAAAGCCGAAGCCGCGCTCGCGGCTCTGCCGTCCGAGTAGCTTCCATCCGGCCTCTCACCGCGTCAAACTATCTCATAGAACGCGCTTCACCACGCGTCGCCCACATCCCGCCACCCGCGACAAACCTGGAGTACTCCAATGCCCTTCCCCATCAAGACCTGCATCATCTGCGAAGAAGAGTTTGAGCTGCGCCCCGACAAGCCTGGCTACGCCAATCGCTGCCCCTCCTGCTCCACACCAGAAGCCGCCGAGCTCATCGCCCAGCACCCCGCTGCCACCACCGACCGCGAGGCCAACGCCGCACGCCGCGACGCCATGCGCAATCTGCTCTATCGCAAAGACAGCTAGGGAGTCACTTCTTCGCAGCTTCTGCCGGCAGCTCCCGCTGTTCCGCGGCGATCGTAACGTTCTCGTGCTTAATATCCAGCCGCAGCAGATTGAACACGCTCATATAGACGTTCGCGATCCACACGACGGCAAGCCACGCGATCACATACCCGCGCCATCCGCTGTAAAGCAGCTGATACTGGAATAGCAGCAACGCCAGCGCTGCAACATAATGCGAGAAGCAATACTCGCAGGTAAACAAGTAGAAGAATTTTCTCTGCGGCAGCGACTTGCAGCCCTGGCTCATCCGTTTGCAGAAGTCGCGCGGCTCGCGAAAGACCTCCTCGTGCGTAACCGTCCACGCAACGCAGGCGACAGGCAGCGCGATGATCAGCAACAATGCGAATTGATGCACCAGCGGCACGGCCAACTCAGCGGGCATGAACGCGCCTCGTCCCACTGTGATCAGCGTCATTCAAGACCCAGGCCATGAGCGTTAGGATGCAGATATGAGTTCTCGCGAAGAGTTGAATCCAGTCGCGCTGCGGGCCGCGCTGGTCGGCACCCGCTTTCCCGCCCGCCTGCACCACTTCCCCACCGCCGAATCCACCAACACGCTCCTCCTCGACGCAGCCGCCAACGGCGCTCCCGAAGGCACCCTCTATCTCGCCGACGCGCAAACACAAGGACGCGGTCGCGGCGGCCACACCTGGCACTCCTCACCCGGAGACGGCCTCTACCTCAGCGTGCTAGCCAAGCCGCACCTGCCCTTGCGCGAAGCCCTTTGGATCTCGCTGGCCACAGGCCTTGCCGTGCAGTCCGCCATCAAGACAGTAACCGGCCTGAACGCCGACATCCGCTGGCCCAACGACCTGCTTCTCCCCCAACCCTCCGGCCCCGGCAAAAAGCTCGGAGGCATCCTCGTGGAAGCCGCCGTGCACCCCGGCGAAGATGCGCCGCTCCGCTACGCCGTCATCGGCATCGGCCTCAACATCAACCACGAAAGCTTTCCCCCCGAGCTCTCGCCCATCGCCACCTCGCTGCGCATCGCAACCGGCGAGCCGCAGAGCCGCAATGCGCTCATGATCGCCATCCTGCGCGCACTCGATCTCGAGCTGACGCAGCTCGAAGCCCACCAGCGCGATCTGCCAGCGCAGCAACCCGACCTCCTGACCCGCTTCACCGCCGCCTCATCCTGGGTGCGCGGCAAGCGCGTCCAAGTCCCAGAGCAAGGCGGCTACACCGGCACCACTGCAGGTCTCGACCGCAACGGCTATCTCCTGGTCGACGCCGACGACCACACCCAACGCACCGTCCTCTCCGGCGGCGTCCGCGAACAGACCTAGCCCCTCACCACACCCGCTGCGTTAACTCTCGCCGTCCGCGCAGGACTGATAAGATAGCTGATTGAGGCGGGAAAGCTCTGCATGCTACTGGCACTCGACGTAGGAAACTCCAACACGGTCTTTTGTCTCTTCGCGCCCGCGACCGGCGCAGAACCCGCACGCATGGTCGCCGACTGGCGCGTCACCACGCCCCACAAGCAAACCGCCGACGAGCTTGGTGTTCTCTTCCAGGCCCTGTTCAGCATGCGTGGGCTGAAGCCGGAGATCGTCACCGGCATCGCGGTCTCGTCGGTTGTCCCGCCACTCGATGCGGCCATTCGCACGCTCTGCGAAACCTTCTTCCACATCCGCCCGCTCTTCATCGAACCCGGTGTAAAGACGGGCCTTCCAGTCCTCACCGACAACCCCAGCGAAGCCGGCGCCGACCGCATCGTCAATTGCGTCGCAGCCTTTGATCTGCTCGGCGGCCCCACCATCGTCGTCGACATGGGCACGGCCACCACGTTCGACGTCGTCTCCGCGAAAGGCGAGTTCATCGGTGGCGCCATCGCTCCGGGCATCGGCATATCTGCAGACGCCCTCTTCGCCCGCGCCGCGCGCCTCACCCGCGTCGAGATCAAAAAGCCCGCCAAGATCATCGGCACCTCCACAACCGACAACATCCAGATTGGCCTGTACTACGGCGCCATCGGCCAGATCGACGGCATCCTCGAGCGCATGATCGCGGAGCTCGGCCCCGAAACCAAAACCATCGCCACAGGCGGCCTCGCCACGCTCATTGCCGCGGACTCAAAGCACATCCAGCACGTCGACGACAACCTCACCCTCAACGGCCTCCGCCTCATCTGGGAGCGCAATCACGACCGCCATCGCAGAAGGTAAAGCAGGGATTAGGGAACAGGGATTAGGGATTTAGAACGCACGCCCTTAATCCCTACTCCCTAATCCCTAATCCCTGTCCTTATGAACTACTTTGAATACTTCTCCGAGATCGAAGAACGGTTCAGCCGCCGCCGCGGCTCCATCCTTCTGCTCAACACACTGGACTGGGCGTTGATTGAAACCTGGCGCGAAGCCGGCATTCCACTGGAAGCTGTTCTGCGCGGCATCGACGCGGCATTCGACAAGTATGACGCCCGCGCCCACAAGGCTCGCGGCCGTCTGCGCAAGGTCAACGGCCTCGCCTGGTGCGCGCAGGCGGTCATGCAATCCGCCGAAGAGCTCGTCGAAGCCTCCACCGGCCTCGCTCCCACTACTCCGCGCGAGCCTCGCGAGTCCGGCTTCGAATCCGAGCGCGTCGCAACTTTCCTCGACCAGAACGCCCACGCCCTCGAAGCCGCCACAACCCCGGGTGCCACACATCTCGATTCTGAGATGTGGGTTTCCACCGCTTCCACCACAGCACACCGCCTCCGCGAACTCTCCGCCACCATGCGCAGCCCCACGCCCCTCCCACTCGACGAACTTGATCGCACCCTCACCGTGCTCGAAGAAAAACTCTTCGCCGCGCTACACTCCTCCGCCAGCGAACAGGAGCTCGTCGACCTCAAGACCCAGGCCGATCGCGAGCTCGCTCCCTATCGCGCGAGGATGTCCGCCACGCAGCTTCGCCAGGTGCAGCAGCAGTTTCTCCACAAGCGTCTTCTCGAACTCCGCGCGCTCCCGCGCTTAAGCTTGTTCTATATGAGCCACGCATGAGCGAATCCCTGCACATCGATCGAGCACTCTACAGCGGCAGCGGCCTCGCGCACAGCGATCGCGGAACCCCCGTGCTGGTTCCCTTCACCCTTCCCGGCGAGACCGTCGAAGCGTCGAACCCCAACGCCAGCAACGAAGCCCATCTACTCTGTGTCCTCACGCCCTCGCCCGAGCGTGTCGCACCGCCCTGCCCCCACTTCGGCATCTGCGGCGGCTGCCACTACCAGATGGCGAACTATCCGGAGCAGCTTCGCCTCAAGCGGTCCATCTTCGCCGATCTCCTTCGCAGCGCTGGCATCGAAGCCCCGCCCGAACCCACCCTGCACTCTGCCGAACCCTGGGGCTATCGCAACCGCATTCGCCTGCGCGTCGCGCATGCGGTGGGCGGCGGCGACGAAGCGGGCACCGAGGGCTCCCTTCGACTCGGATACAACCGCCACGCCACCACCGAATTCCTTCCCATCACCACCTGCCTCATCGCCGCGCCCGTCCTCTGGTCCACAGCGAAGTCTCTGCTTGCCGCCGCAGCAGCAGACCGCGACGTTGCCTACTGGCTCAACGCCACCGCCGAAGTCGAGCTCTTTTGCGACCACACCATGAAGCGCATCCAGGTCACCTTCTTCTGCGCTCCACGAACCAAGGCCATCTTTGGTAGCCTGGACCGCGCCGCGATTACGCTGCAGGCCTACGCACCGCAAAACGTGTTAATCACCGCCACGGCTGCTGCTGCATTCGACCCCCGCACGGGCCCTACTGGCCGGATGATCGCGGAAGCGGGCGCCCCTGGGCTCAACTACCGTGTGCTCGATGAAACCTACTGGATCACGCGTGGCGGCTTTTTCCAGACCAACCGCTTTCTGCTGGACACCCTCGTGCAGCTCGTCTGCAACGACGACGACCAGCCGCGCTCCGGCACCCTCGCCTGGGATCTCTTCGCCGGCGTCGGGCTTTTCTCTCGCGTGTTAGCGCGCAGCTTCCACGAAATCACCGCGGTCGAAGCCAACCCCACCGCGGTCGCCGACCTCCGCGCCGCGCTCACCAAACGCGGCACAACCAGCACGGTGCATGAGTCCACCACGCTCGATTTCCTCCGCCGCGCCGTCCTCGACCGCGACCGCCCGGAGCTCATCGTCCTCGACCCGCCGCGTGCCGGAGTAGGCCTCGAAGCCTGCGAGCTGCTCGTCCAAATCGCCGCTCCCCAACTCGTTTACGTCTCCTGCGACCCCACCACGCTCGCCCGCGATCTCAGCGCCCTCCAGCCCTTGTACCGCATCCGCGCGTCTGCACCTCGTGGACCTCTTCCCCCAGACCTTCCACCTCGAAACAGTCGCCATCCTCGAGCGCCGAAACTAGACACGGCCCCCGGCACCTTCTACCCTCAACTCACGAACCATTGTTCCTAATCCCTGTTCCCTAATCCCTAATCCCTGTTCTTAGTCAGCGCTTCTCATGCCGGCTGTCGGTGCTGCCACATCCTGGTTGTACGATTCCCCTGTCGTCGAGCCGCTCAGGCTTCGCCGGGTTCCGCTGCTCACTGCGTGCGTCTGCTTCGCTCTCGGCGTTCTCCTCGCCCTCCGCTGGCAGCCGACCCTCCTGCTC
The DNA here is from genome assembly GCA_963737325.1 of uncultured Acidobacteriaceae bacterium. Lineage (GTDB taxonomy): Bacteria > Acidobacteriota > Terriglobia > Terriglobales > Acidobacteriaceae > Granulicella. Next base: position 382,959 of record CAVTSJ010000026.1, on the reverse strand, counting down.
GCCGCCGCCACGCTCATCCTCTTCGCGCTGTCTCTCATCAGCCTGCGCAAGGCTCCTCGCGTTGCAATCATTCCCACCTATGCGCTCTGGATCGCAATCGGCTGCTGGTGCGCGCAGATCGAACCCGCCAATCCCGCAACAAGCCGCGCTCCATCATCTCGCCGACGGCCTTACCCGCGACGTTCAGGGCACCGTCATCCGCATTCGCACGCTTCCTCCCCCACCGCGCAACTCGCCCCATCCCGCATTCGAGCCCAATGCCTGGGACGCCGACCCCGCTCCCGATACGCAGTCCATCGACATCGACCTCCAGTCCATCGAATACCTCACACCCGACATCTCCGTGATGCAGCCCACCACCGGTGGCATCCGCTTCTCGGTCAATGGCCCTCAGCTCACCCTCCATTGCGGCGATCAAATCGACGTTCCCGCTTCGCCTGCGCACACCTGATGTCTACCGCGATCCCGGCGCGTGGTCCTACGCCGACTACCTGCTCAGCGAAGGCATCGCCGCCACCGCCAGCACTCGCTCCTCGCGCGTGCAGATCGTCCGCGCCGCGCACCCTACGCTGCGCTGCCGCATCTTCGCCGCGCAAGCCTGGGCCTCCAACCGCCTCCAATCCTTTACCGCCTCCGCGGCGATCCACCACCTCCCAACCGTGCTACGTCTCACGCCTGAAGACGCCTCCATGCTCAACGCCATGCTCTTCGGCGATCGCACCCATCTCACCCGCGCCCTGCGCGAATCCTTCGAGCGCACCGGAACCTTCCACCTCTTCGTCGTCTCCGGCCTGCACGTCGCCCTGCTCGCCGGCGGCCTCTTCTGGTTCCTGCGCCGTCTCCGCGTGCCCCAAGCCGCCGCCGTCCTCGTCACCATCCTTATCGCCTTCGCCTACGCCGAGCTCACAGGCTTCGGCATCCCCGCCCAGCGAGCGCTGATCATGACGGCGATCTACCTCGTCGCCCGCTGGCTCGATCGCGAGATCACCGCGCTCAACGCTCTCGGCGCAGCTGCGCTCGCAGTGCTTGTTCTCGATCCTCGTTCCCTCTTCGAAGCCAGCTTCCAGATGACCTTCATGGTCATCCTCGCGATTGCCGGCCTCGCCATTCCGCTCAGCGAGCGCCTCATTCTCCCCCGCTTGCGCGCCCTTCGTCATCTCGACATCGTCCGCGCCGACGCCGCAGTCCCTCCACGCATCGCGCAGTTCCGCGTCCACACCCGCATGCTCACCGACCTCACCGCCGACCTCCTCCATCCCCGTCTCGCGAACCTACCCGTCTGGTTCCTCCGCGCATTCTTCTGGACCTGCGAAGCCATTCTCATCTCTCTCACCGCCGAGCTCTGCATGGTCCTTCCCATGGCCATCTACTTCCATCGAGCCACGCTCCTCGCCCTCCCGCTCAACTTCATCGACATTCCCCTGCTCTCGGTCCTGCTCTGCGCAGCAATCATCACCTTCCTAGCCTCGCTCATCAGCACCTGGCTAGCCCTCATCCCCGCCGCTCTCACCGCGCTACTACTCCATCTCATGCGTTTCACCGTAGACCGTGTGCAGAACCTCACCATCGCCAACCTCCGCACCCCGAGCCCGCACCCGTCGCACTCGCGCTGGCCTGCGCCTGCATCCTCTACTGCTGCTGGGCCCTCCGCGCGCATCGCCGCACTCTCTTCGCGACCGGCGTCGTCGCAGCGCTGCTCATCCCGCTCGCCGTCCTCTACCCAACACCGCCGCACCTCCATCCCGGCGCCCTCGAAGTCACCGCCATCGACGTAGGCCAGGGCGACTCCATCTTCGTCGTCAGCCCAACTGGCGAAACCATGCTGATCGACGCAGGAGGTCCCACCGGCCGCGGCGAAAACGCCCCCGCCGCCACCTGGGACGTAGGCGAAGAAGTCGTCGCCCCCTACCTCTGGTCGCGCCGCATCCGTCACCTCGACGTCGTCCTGCTCACCCACGCGCACTCCGATCACATGGGCGGCATGCCCGCCATCCTGCGCGACTTCCACCCGCGCGAGCTCTGGATCAGCGTCAACCCCGGCGACTCCCCGCTTTTCTACGCCTTGCTCGCGCAAGCTCGCGCCCAGCACATGGTCATCCGCCACTTCCACGCCGGCGAAGCCTTCTCCTGGTCCGACCTCCATGCCACCGTTCTTGCGCCCGAAGCTCCTTATGCCAACCCCGGAACGCCCATTAACAACGACTCGCTCGTCCTCCGTCTCGACTACGCCCATGCGAGCGTTCTCCTCGAAGGCGACGCGGAAGCGCCCAGCGAAACAACCATGCTCGCCAACCGCCGCGTCCAGCCAGCAACGCTCCTCAAGGTCGGACACCACGGCAGCCACACCTCCACCACCCCCGACTTCCTCGCCGCCGTATCGCCCATCGACGCCGTCATCAGCGACGGCCAGCACAACACCTTCGGCCATCCCAGCCCCATCGTCATCGACCGCCTCGCCGCCGCCCACGTCCGCACCTATCGCACCGACCGCCTCGGCGCCACAACCTTCCTCCTCACCCCAGCAGGGGGAATCTCCGCAGCATCTGCCGCGTCTAATTGGTAGACAGTCCTCAGGACTTAACCGTAGGTTGGGAGTTGTCAGCCTCCATTGCTTGCAGCTTGTCGTCCTCCGCATCTGCCGAACCAACTCTAAGGAGCCGCGATTGCAAAAGCCCGACCCCACCCCCACGACCCCGGCCATCACCCCCAACCCCGTTTCGGCAGATGCCCGGGAAGAGGCACGTCTCATCCGCCGGCTTCAACTCATGATGAACCTCGTGCTGCAGACCATCGCACAAGACCATTCCCTCACCATCGACGACGCGTCGCAGATGATCGCCGACGCGCGCAACGCCGCCCTCGCCATGTTCCCCGGCAAGGAGCTCGCCTACGACCTCATCTGGCGCCCCCGCTTTCAGCGCCTCATGCGCGAACGCTTCCGCATCATGTAGTCGATTGTCTATGGCGTCTTCGCCACAGCTTTGACCGCCAGGTCCACGCCACTCACATCGCCCGTCACCACCAGCGGCTGCTCGGTCGTTCCATACTTCTGCACCACCGTCGTCACGGTATGGAACGGCGGCTCGCTTCCCGGCCCATTCGAGACCACCTCGCGCTTCACGTCCTCCGCGTCCTTCACCTTGATCACGTAGTTCCCCTCCGGCACAAACGGCATCCGGAACACTGGCTCATCGCTCTCTACCTTCACCGACGCAAGCTCCTCGCCATCGCCATCCGGGTAGTACAGCGCCACCGTCCCGCCATTGATCGCGCGCCCGCCCCCCGCCTGCACAATCTGCCCACTCACCATGTGCAGCTTCGACACCGGTATCGTAATGTTCGCGCCTGTCACCTCCTGCGAACTGTCCACGTGGATCGGTTTCGCATCCCGCAACCGCACCGTGTCACCGCTGTAATAATCCAGCGAGAAGTGGGTGGACGACGATATTCCGTCAGGCTGCTCCAGGACGCTCGACACATACATATCATCCAGCGAGAGCGTTGCCTTCAGCAGGTACTCCCCCGCCAGCATGCCGGTAATGCGAAAGTTGCCCAGGTCATCGGTGTACCCGCCGCTCACCAGCGGCAGCGCCTGCCACTTCCCCTTCGCATCCTTCTGCATCACCTGCACGCGCACATCGGGATACGGCTCTCCGTCGTCGAAGCTAAGCGTCCCACTCAGGCTTGCACCCCGCGTCAAATGAATATCCATCGTAGCCGAGTTGTTCGGCACGACCGTCACCACCGGCAGATATGCATCAATCTTCTGCTGATCATCCGGCGTAGGATGCGAAAGCTGCTGATTCGTGAACATTGCAAACGGCGAAAGGTACCCCGGCATCTTCACCACCACGTAATACGAACCCGGCTTCACATGCGCAATCCGATAGCCCCCATCGAGCCCGGTCCGATACACCTCGAACGAACCCAGCTGCCGCGAATCGCCCTTCTTCGCATCGTCGCTCGGCACCTGCACCGGTTGCAGCGCCACCTCGGCCAGCCGCGCAGGCCCACCCGTATCGGCCAGGTAAACATGACCCACAATCGTTCCGGTCGTCTCAGGAGTCGCCGGCATCGCGGCCTGTTGCGCCAGCCCACCCCAACAAACCACACTCAGCACCGCAGCCACCAGCCATCGCATAGCGCTCGCTCCAGTTTGAAACGTACTGCATGGACGCTGCTATCCAGCCGCGAGTCAACCGCGCGCGCAGATTTATTTTCTACGACGCCTCGCGCACCGACCGCCCCGTGATCTCCGCCGCCCGCGCCTCCGCAAACGCCGCCGCTCCCAGCAACGCGCAAGCATCATCCAGAATCACCCGCACCGGCATCGCCTCCAGCAGCGGCGACAGCCTTCCCTTATCCAGGAACGCCTGCGCAAACTCCCCACCCTGCAGCGTCTTCAGTATCTTCGGCGCAATCCCGCCGCCCAAATACATTCCCCCCGCCGCCAGCACCTTCAGCCCCACGTTCCCCGCCTCCGCGCCAAACGCCGCCGCAAACATCTTCAGCGTCTCCGCGCAAATCTCACTCGACCCATCCTCGCCGCATTGCCCAATCACCGCGTTCGGATCTTCATGCTGCATTCGCAATCGCAGCCACGCCGGCTCCTCCATCTTCTCGTCATCGCGCAAAAACGCATAGACGTTCTTGATCCCGATCCCGGACACCACGCGCTCAAAACTTACGCGCCCATTCAGCGTTCTCCGCAGATACTGCAACAGCGCAATCTCGCGCTCGTTGCGTGCCGCAAAGTCGCAGTGTCCGCCCTCGGATGGAATCGGCCGATGCCGCCGCGTCTTCTCATCCCAGATCAGCAGCGCCTCCCCCAGCCCCGTCCCCGCCGACACCAACCCCCTGTGCCCCTCCGCCGCCGGATCCCCTTTCAGCAACGTGAAAATCTTATCCGGCGCCAGCTCCGGAATCCCGTAACCATTCGCCTCCAGATCGTTGATCAGAAAAATGTGCTCGATTCCGATCGACGTCTCCAGCTCGCGCTCATCCAGCGTCCACGGCAGGTTCGTCAGCTTAAGGCGTCCATTGCGAACCGGCCCCGGACACCCGAAACACGCCGCAATCAACTCTTCGGTCGACCCCACGCCCTGAGCCAGAAACGTCTTCACCACGTCATCGAGCGAACCATGCTCGCCCGATGGAAACTTGTTCTCCCGCACCAGGCTGAGCCGTCCACTCACAAAGTTGTACAACGCCAGGTGAACCTTCGTCCCGCCAACATCGCCCGCAAGAATCATCCGCAACCGCCTAATCCCTAATCCCTAATCCCTAATCCCTGCCGTTAGATCTCCAGCGTACCAACGCGATACCCATCGGTCGTCTCCGCCGGCGGCAGCTTCGCCGCAGCATCCTCATCCAGCAAGAAGAGAAGCTTACCATTCGCAGGCCGTATCAGTTGCGACGGCAGCCGTTCCGGATCGCGCGGTCCGGTCAGCACCTCAGCCAGAATGTCGGTCTTCGATGGCCCCTCCACCTCAAACACCACTTCCGCGGCGTGATTGATCACCGGCGACGTCAGCGAAATCCGCCAGACATCCTTTTGCGGCACATGGTTCGCAATCACCAGCCGCCCCAACTCATTGAGCCCCTCGGTATGCGGAAACAGCGAGGCGGTATGCCCATCCGGCCCCATCCCAAGCGTCACCGAATCGAACGCCGGCGTCTCCGCACCTTCCAGCTTCAGCACATTGCGCAACGTACTCTCGTAGCGGCTCGCCGCCACTTCCGGGTCCAACTCGCCTTCCATGCGAAATACATTCTCCGCCGGCAGCGGCACCTTGCTCAGCAACAGGTCGCGCGCCACACCATAATTCGACTCCGGATCATCCGGCCCCACGCAGCGCTCATCCACCCAGAACAGCTGCAGCTTGCCCCACGGAATCGTCTTCGCGAACGGCCCCGCCGGATCCGCCAGCAGCTTGAACGTAGCCTGTGGCGTGCTTCCCCCCGAGATCGCCAGCCGCGCCACGCCGCGCTTCGCCACCGCAGCCTCCACCGTCTCCGCAAACTTCCGCGCCGAAGCCAGCGCCATCTCCGCCGCCGTTGGCCAAACCTCATACGTCACCTTAATCAACCGCGCCATCATCCCCTCCACCAAAAAAATTTCAAACCCAACAAAAGAGCGGCCCGACGGCAACCTCCCCGCCGCAACCGCTCCTCTGTTCCGTCTTTCCTAATCCCTAATCCCTGCCTTACAGCTTGTACCACTTCCGTCGATCCCGCTTCAGCAGCGCATCCGCAGCCGGAGGTCCCCAGCTTCCCGCCTCGTAATTCGGGAAGTCATTGGGCGGACGCTTTGCCCACGCCTCAAGAATCGGTGTCATCAGGGCCCACGTTGCCTCCACGCCCGAGCGATGCGCAAACAGCGTTCCATCGCCCAGCATCGCATCCAGTAGCAACCGCTCATACCCGTTCGCCGAGCTCTTGCCAAAGCTCTCCGCGTAGCTGAAGTGCATCTCCACGGGCATAACATTCGTCGTCGGCCCGGGGACCTTCGCACCAAACATCAGCGAAATGCCCTCGTCCGGCTGAATACGCATCTTCAACACATTCGGCTGCACCTGGCTCTTCGCGTCGTCGGACTTGAACATGTGCAGCGGCGGCTGTTTGAACACCACTGTCACTTCGGTCACGCGCTTCGCCAACCGCTTGCCCGCGCGCAGATAAATTGGCACGCCCGCCCAGCGCCAGTTTTCAATCTGCAGCTTCATCGCCACAAACGTCTCTGTATTCGACTCGGGATCCACGCGGTCTTCCTCGCGATACCCAATCACCTTCTCGCCGTCCACGCGGCCCGGCCCGTACTGCCCGCGCACCGTGTCTTCCACCTGGATCGGATCGATCGCATTCCACACCTTCAGCTTTTCCGTCCGCACGGAAGCCGATTCAAAGCTGTCCGGTGGCTCCATCGCGACGAAGCTAAGCACTTCCATCACGTGATTCTGCAGCACGTCGCGCAGAGCGCCAGCGCTCTCATAAAACGGCCCGCGTCCCTCAATGCCAATCGACTCCGCCGCCGTGATCTCCACGTGGTCAATAAAGTTACGATTCCAGATTGGCTCAAAGATTCCATTGCCGAACCGGAATACAAGGATGTTCTGCACCGTCTCTTTGCCCAGGTAATGATCGATGCGGAAGATCTGGTCCTCATGGAGCACCCGGTTGATCTCATCATTCAACTTGCGCGCCGACTCCAGGTCCGTCCCAAACGGCTTCTCTATGATCACGTGCATCCACTGCCCAGGCTCCTTGGACGTGGTCATCTCATGCTTGCCCAGGCGGTCAGTAATATCGGCAAAATACTCCGGCGCAACAGCCAGGTAGAAGAGCCGATTCCCCTTGGTCCCAACCTTCTCATCGATCTCCGCCAGAAACCCCTTCAGCCTCTCAAAGCCCTCATCATCATCGAAGTTGGTCGTGAAGTAATCCACCCGCTCCATGAATTGCTTGAGCTTCGGATCATCCACCTCGACGCCGCCGCCCTTCACGATGCCGTCTTCCATGTCCGCGGAGAAGTGCGCGGAAATATCGCGTCGCGCTACACCCACCACCGCAAACGCCTCAGGCAGCAGGCCTTCCTGCTTCAGATGAAACAACGCCGGCAGCAACTTGCGCTTGGTCAAATCACCGGACGCTCCAAAAATTACGACGATGCAGGGATCAGGAACTCTCTCCTGCCGCTTGATGTGATGCTCGAAACCTGCCTGCATCCCCGCGTGTCTTACTTCGTTTGGCATCTACTGCTCCTTACCTGTCATTGCTACTCGTTGAACCTGCGTCCATCCTCCGGCGAACCACACAGCGATTCACCACCAACTGACTGGCCGCGCTTACGCTTTCTTCACCGCATGTCCGCCAAACTCATGACGCATCACGGACAGCATCCTGTCGGTAAAGTTATCGTCCTCGCGCGAACGCACCCGCCGTATCAACGACTCCGTAATCACCGGCGCTGACACGTTCAGATCAATCGCCTCAAACACCGTCCAGCGCCCTTCGCCCGAGTCCGGCACATAAGGCTCCAGCCCATCCAGCGTTGGGTTCTTCTTCAACGCGTCGGCCGTCAGATCCAGCAGCCACGAACGCACCACCGACCCATACCGCCAGATATTCGCAATCTGCGTCAGATCCAGCTCCAGCGGCTTCTTCGAGTTCATGATCGAGAACCCTTCCGCATACGCCTGCATCAACCCATACTCAATCCCGTTGTGCACCATCTTCACGAAGTGCCCCGCGCCGCTCGGCCCGGTGCGTCCCCACCCCGTATCCGCCGTAGGCGCCAGCGCCTCAAAGATCGGGCGCAGCCGCTCAATCACGTCCTCATCGCCGCCCACCATCATCGAATAGCCTTCCGTGATCCCCCAGATGCCGCCCGACGTGCCCACATCCACAAACTCGAAACCCTGCGGCTTCAACTGCGCATAGCGCCGCTGCGAGTCCTTGTAGTTCGAGTTTCCGCCGTCGATAAAAACATCGCCCTTCTGCATCAGCGGCTTCAGCTTCGAGATCGTGTCGTCCACCGGGTCGCCAGCCGGCACCATGATCCAGATCGCGCGCGGACCCTGCAGGTTCTTTACCAGCTCCTCCAGCGAGTTCACGCCCACCGAACCGGCGTCGTTTAGCTTCTTCACCGCATCGGCGGAAAAATCAAAGCCGACAACCTTGTGGCCGGCACGGCGAAGTCGCTCCGCCATATTGCCGCCCATCTTTCCAAGTCCAATTAATCCGAGTTCCATCTTGCACCCGCCCTCACGCGGAAAGTACCACTTAGAGAGTAAACTCAATCGCTGTCAATGCCCAGCGTCACAGCCTCCTGCCGCCCGCTAATTCCACCTTTTCAGCCCTTTACCGCCCAGCCTGTGTTTCGCCTGTGTTACAGCTCGAATCCAGGGCCAGCACGCATCTCAACCGGAACTATTGGCCCTTGGGATAGTCCGCGCCGAGCGTAGTCGACTCCCACGCAGCGATATCCTTCTCGAGCGCTTCGATCTTCGCTTTCACCCGCGGCAGCGTGCTCGCTCCCAGCAGCAGATGCAGCGGCGGCTGCTCAGCCTCCACGGCCTTCACAATCGCCTCTGCGGCCTTCTGCGGGTCTCCCGGCTGCTTCCCGTCCTGCTCCGTGTAATACACCCGCATCTTGCCCGCGGTCCCGTCGTAAGCCGGAATGTGCGCCGCCGCCTCGCCCCCCGCCTTGCCCAGAAACTTCGTCCGAAACGGCCCCGGCTCCACGATCGTCACCGTAATCCCCAGCGGCTTTACCTCCTGGGCCAGCGCCTCGCTCAAACCCTCCACTGCAAACTTCGTCGCGTTGTATAAACCAAATCCCGGCGTAGCCACCAGGCCGCCAATTGAAGAAAGATTAACAATGTGCCCCGACCCCTGCTTGCGCATCTGCGGCAAAACCACCTGCGTCACCCGAATCAACCCAAACACATTGGTCTCAAACATCGGCCGAAACTCTTTTTCGCTCGACTCCTCCACAGCCCCCACCATCCCATAGCCGGCATTGTTCACCAGCACGTCCACGCGCCCAAACCGCTGCACCGCAGCACTCACCGCAGACTCCACCTGCTGCTGATCCGTCACATCCATCGACGCCACCAACGCGCTCTCCGGATACTTCGCCTCAAGCTCTTTCAGCCCTTCCACCTTGCGCGCCGTTCCCGCCACCCGCGCACCCTGCGCCAGCAGATACTCCACCAGCTCGCGCCCAAATCCAGTCGACGCTCCCGTTACCAGCCAAACCTTCTTGCTCACGCTAACGCTGTTCGAATTTTCCATACTCAATCAGACGCCCCCGACGCCTCGCACGATGCAACCCCGCCTCGCTCCACTTCGCGAAACTTTGCGCCTCTCTTGGCGCCCTTTGCGTCAAAGCTCTTGCTGTTGCCCTTGCCCTTCACACCAGCCCGACGCCTACGCGAGCAGCTCCGTCACGCCATCCTCGCCCGCCACCAGCACCATCGACGCCATACCCAGAAACAGCCCGTGCTCCACCACGCCAACAATCCCGCGAATCTCCGCCGCCGTCTCCTCCGGCTCTGGAATCTCCTCGCAAGCGCAGTCCAGGATGAAGTTGTTCTCATCGGTCAAATACACCGACCCGTCCGGATGATGGCGCAGCTTCGGCCGCAGACCAAGCTCAGCCAGCTTTCGCTCCACCAGCGGCAGTGCCATCTTCACCACCTCCACCGGCAGCGGAAACCGCCCCAGCACCGGTACTACCTTCGTCGAATCCACCACCACCACAAACTTATCGGCCGCGCTGGCCACAATCTTCTCCCGCAGCAACGCCCCTCCCCCACCCTTAATCAGCGCCAGCTCCGGCCCCACCTCATCCGCGCCATCGATATACATATCCAGCTCCGGCAGCTCCGCCAGCGTCACCACCTCCATCCCCAGCGACTGCCCCAGCTTCGTGCTCGCATCGCTCGACGCCACGCACCGAATCTTCAGCCCCGCCTTCACCCGCTCCCCCAGCGCCTTGATAAACATCACCGACGTGGTCCCAGTCCCCAACCCCACCCGCATCCCGTCCTCAACCAGCTCCGCTGCCCGCTTCCCAACCAGCGCCTTAGCCTCATCCTGCGTCATCTCCACACCATCCCTCTCCCCTGAAACCAGCGAAGGCGGCGGCCAAGAACCCCGCCGCCCGCCTTGACTGTCTACTGTCTACTCTCTACTTTCTGCCCTTCACCAGCCCCTTCGCAGTTTCCACAACATGTGCAACGGAAATCCCCAGCTTTTCCAGAACAATCGGTCCTGGCGCCGAAGCCCCAAAGCGGTCAATGCCAATCGCCACACCATCGCGCCCGATGTACTTCCACCAGCCCATCGTCGCTCCAGCCTCAACCGAAATCTTCGGCACGCCATGCGGGAAGATCGACATCTTGTACTCTTCCGTCTGCTCCTCAAAGATCTTGAAGCTCGGCATCGAAACCACGGTCGCGTTGATCCCGGCATCCTTCAGTTCCAGCGCGGCCTTCATCACCACCGAAACCTCCGATCCCGTAGCCACCAGCACCACGTCTTTGCCAAACGCCTCGAGCACATACGCACCCTTCCGCGTTCCCTCACTGACCTTGTACTTCGCCGCATCGAGCACGGGCAGATCCTGCCGGCTCAGCGCCATGAAGCTCGGCCCATGCCGCTCCACCGCCAGCTGCCAGCAAGCCGCTGTCTCGTTCGCATCCGCCGGACGAAAATCCGTCAGCTTCGGAATCACGCGCAAACTCATCAGGTGTTCGATCGGCTGATGCGTCGGTCCATCCTCGCCCAGCCCCACCGAATCGTGCGTGAAGATGTACAGCGAGTGCGATCCCATCAGCGCTCCCATGCGCAGCGCCGACCGGCAATAGTCGCTGAACGTAAAGAACGTCGACCCAAACGGTATCAGCCCGCCATGCGCCGCCATGCCATTCACCGCCGCCATCATGCCAAACTCGCGCACACCAAAGAACACGTTGCGCCCCACAGGGTCCACATGGAAGCTCGGCGAGTCCTTGAAGATCGTCTTGGTCGAAGCCGTGAGATCCGCCGCGCCGCCAAACAACTCCGGCACAACCTTCTCAATCGCATTCATCACCTGCTGGCCAGCGTTACGCGTAGCCACCGGTTTGTCCGTAGGGAACACCGGAATCGACTTCTCCCAGCCAACCTCCAGCTTGCGCGCCTGCGTGCGCTCATACTGCGCGCCCAGCACCGGATACGCCTTCTTGTAACCGTCGAACTTCGCCTGCCACGCAGCCTGCGCCTTCTTGCCTTTTTCGACAGCCTGCAGCCAGTTCTTCCCCGCCTCTTCCGGCACGTAGAAGCTCTTGTCCTCAGGGAACCCAAGATTCTTCTTGGTCGCCTTCACGGCATCCGCACCCAGCGCCTCGCCGTGGACTTTATTCGTCCCGGCCTTCGGGCTGCCGTAACCAATCACCGTCCGCACCCGGATCAACGAAGGCTTGGTCGTCTCCGCCTTCGCCGCCAGGATCGCCTTCTCAATCGCCACCAGGTCGTTGCCGTCTTCCACCATCTGCACGTGCCAGTGGTACGCGTGGAAGCGCTCCGTCACGTCTTCCGTATAACTCAACTCCGTCGGCCCATCCAGCGAGATCAGGTTGTCGTCATACAGCACAATCAACTTGCCCAGCCCCAGCGTTCCCGCCAACGACGCGCTCTCGTGCGAAATCCCTTCCATCAGGTCGCCATCACCGCACAGCACATACGTGTGGTGATCCACAGGCGTGTGGCTCTCGCCCTTCGAATCCTCAACATGCGTGTCGCCGCCGTTGTTATACACCGCCGCCAGGTGCTTCTCAGCGATCGCCTCGCCCACGGCCATCGCAAACCCTTGCCCCAAAGGCCCGGTCGTAACTTCCACGCCCGGCGTATCCCCGCACTCCGGATGCCCCGGCGTCTCCGACCCATACTGCCGGAACTGCTCCAGCTGCGCGATCGGCAGGTCATAGCCCGTCAAGTGCAGCACGCCATACAGCAGCGCCGACGCATGGCCATTCGACAAAATGAACCGGTCCCGGTCCGACCACAACGGGTCCTTCGGATTGAACTTCATGATCTTGTGAAACAGCAGGTACGCAATCGGAGCGCAACCCAGCGGCGCTCCCGGATGGCCACTGTTGGCCTTTTGCACCTGGTCGACCGCCAGAAATCTCAAGGTATTAATCGACAACTGATCCAGTTCATCCTGTTGCCGCTGATCTATCGTCTCTTGCTGCACCTGTTCAATCATTCCTGTCCTCGAAAGAAAAATGCGCCTGACTCCGCGCTTCACATCCATTTAGATGCCCAACCCCACCCTGCAGGCACCACAATCAGTGTACTCGTGGAATCGTGAATTCCAAGCGAACACCGGATAAGCAGCGTCAATGCCACTGAATGGGACCTTCGCAGAAGCGGACTTTAGCAAATTCATATTTCTGCAAGTATTTCGGGTCATTGCGGGCGGCAAGCATTTCTAGTTGGGCGGCACTTGTCCCGGATGATGATGCGCCCCCGCGCAGCTAGGGAGGCGCGGGAGTCGATAGGACCGACACCATCGACCTCTTCTACCAGCACCGCGTCGACCCCAATGTCCCCATCGAAGACGTAGCCGGAGCCGTCCAGGACCTCATCGCCGCCGGCAAGGTCCAGCACTTCGGCCTCTCCGAAGCCGGCGTCCAGAACATCCGCCGCGCCCACGCCGTCCAGCCCGTCACCGCCCTGCAATCCGAGTACTCCCTCTGGTGGCGCAAGCCCGAGCTCGAAATCATCCCCACCCTCGAAGAGCTAGGCATCGGCCTGGTCCCCTACAGCCCCCTCGGCAAAGGCTTCCTCACCGGCGCCATCTCCACCGACACCACCTTCGCCGCCACCGACTTCCGCAGCCGCCTCCCCCGCTTCACCCCCGAAGCCATGCAGGCCAACCAATCCTTCGTCGACCTCCTCGCCACCATCGCCAAACAAAAGAACGCAACCCCCGCGCAGATCGCCCTCGCCTGGCTGCTAGCGCAAAAGCCCACCGGCGGAACCCAGATCGTCCCCATCCCCGGCACCACCCGGCTCGACCGCCTCGAAGAAAACGTAGGAGCCGTCAGCATCGACCTAATCCCCGCCGACCTCGACCAAATAGAAACCGCCGCCGCCACCCTAACCCCCGAAGGAGCCCGCTACCCCGAAGCCCTCGAAAAGCTAACCTACCGCTAGGCTGTATCGATATATTCACTTTCGCGCGGTTGAGCCCGCACGTTGGTTTCAATCCCGAAGGGCCAACGGCCCGTTCCATCACAGCCTGGGGCGCAGCCCCAGGTGAACGTGACACCAAGGGTAGAGGGCTGAAAGCCCGACCTATAGTGCGACGAACTTTCGACTCAGGACACCACGGAGCGCCTGACGAATCCGAGTCCTTGCTTCTAGGTAGCCGAAGCTTTCCTTCGAGTGTAGTGACCTAAACGTTCGATTAAGAAACGGTGTGTCATCCTGAGCGGGTGAGCGGATTTTTAGAAATTACTGATTTATTGAGAGATAATAAGCCTATTTTTGGCTGTGTAGGAACTGTGCAGGCGATTTCTCGATTTCTGTGCATTTCTTGAATATGAGACACAACGCCGAACGGACGATTCATAGCCTTTTGAATAGCCGCCACGCCTCTGTTCTTCGTTCACCTTGACCAACTGCTTCGCCACTCCCAATTTGGGCGCACGATAGGGACATTATCATGCGTGAAGTCGCGCGTTCCAAAGTAGCGCGCTGCTCACGTCAAGGAGCTTCTTCGATGCTCCACCTATAATTTCGGGATGAGGTTGAACCATCATCGACGTGCAATCTTCGTCAGCGCACTTATTTTTTGCTCAATTTGTTCGCGCTGCCTTAGTCAGCGGAACGATGCGCCAGTAACGGTCCCCATGCAGGTCATCTCAGGACTCGTCTATATGCAGGGCGAAGTCAACCGTTCCGGGCCGTTGAATGTCATCCTCGATACCGGCTCCTCGGTCAGTATTGTCAGCCCTTCCGTGGCACGAACCGCAGGTCTCACTTCTACCCAAACTACTGAAGCTGCGGGAATGGGAAAAGGAGCAAGCGAGACGCTTCACCTTTTAGAGGATTCTGATCTCCAGTGGGGTAGCCCAACAGATCGGCTCCAACTTCTTCACCAAGAGGGAGCCATCCTACCAATCGATTACATTTCGGAAGAGGTGGGCAAACGTGCAGATGCAATCTTCGGCAGCAATCTTTTTTTGCACTATACGATTACTGTAGATTATCAACAGCAGCGCGCAACTTTTACTCCAAGCGGTTCCGAGACGCGACCTCCCGGCACACCAGTTCCTATTCAGATATATGGCGATGTCCCCTTTGTAGAAGCAACGCTTCAGGGTGAAGATGGTGAAAAGGTCACGGGTCTCTTTTTTGTAGATAGCGGGACCACCGGGGCCATGATGCTAAACAGGAAATTTCTGGAAGCTCATCCTCATTTCATAGCGAAGGCGCATTTTGTAGATACGCCCACCGTGACGGCAGTGGGAGGCAAAATCCATTCCTCGCGGGTTCAAATACCACAGGTCGGTATCGGACCGTTTGTTTTCTCAAAGGTGGTCGCAGGAGTGCCAGATACTAGTGTCGGCGTTCTATCCAATGCCTCTGTCTCTGGCATCATTGGAGCTGGAATATTGAGACGCTTCACTGTTACATGGGACTACACAAATAAGCGCATATTCCTTTTGCCCAACAACACTCTGAAAGAAACGTTTGAGACCGATGCAAGTGGGTTACACCTTACAGCTCCGGGACCGGAATATCGAACGGTTAGGATCGACAGTGTGCTTCCCGGTTCTCCAGCGGCTCTAGCTGGATTACAGCCGGGGGATGAGATTCTGGCGGTTGATGGGAATAGCGGACTCCCCCTCTGGAAAGTAGCCGAAGCATTTCGCAAGGCTGGCACCTCTGTCGTCCTCAAAATCCAAAGAAAAACAGCATTTCTGAAGATTACGCTCTCTCTTCGCAGCCCCTTCCAATCGACAAACTGACTTGTAGGCAGAGAACTGCATCTCTGCTCTTGGGTTCATAAATCAAAGATCGTTGTGGTTTGTTTCCTACCTGCCCCGGAATAACTGGCTGATTTTTGCCCAACCGTCAGGTCCGTGTGTCAAGGCTGCCGAAGGCACCGCGTAGCGGCTGCGGCCTTGACACGCGGCCAGGTTGGGCTACGCTCCCACCATTCGGGGCAGGTAGGACTAGAGGCTATGTCCCATGCCGAAGCCGGGTGCCCCATTCATGACATCTCTTCGTCATGAGTGGGTATTCCCGCAGAGCGCGAACCGCCCCAGCCCATCTCTCGGCTGGATGTGGGCGTTATCCGGAACGAGAAGCATCGCCATCCGCGCAGGGCTGTCAACCCCCCAGCCGCTCCAAATCCATCCCAACCCACTGATTCCAAGCCAGATAAAACTTCTCAAAACCTGGCATAGTTACCCCCTCCAAACCGCTACAATTTAACTAGAGCCTCCTCACAATTTGAGCGCCAGCCCTCCCTCCCGACGGCCAAAGCTCCGGACGACCCCGTTGACCGCCCAAAAAGCCCCCATAACTCCTTTGGATGGACTACTTTAGCGATCCAGTATCTAGACATGGTACTTTGCGCGTAACCCGCCTACTATCAACGAGATACAGCCCAAAAGGGGCTCTCCCGCCAGGGGATACTTTGCCACCTAACCCGCTTCGTTTGAGCGGCTTGCGAGAAAAAGACCGAGGCAAGGGGGGGGAGGGGGGTACCCCAACGCGCCACTTCCTCCATCTCCGGAACCTCCACGGAACATGTCTCATCCAACAAGCAGGATTTAGGAGCGCACCATGAAAATCGGCTTCATCGGATCAGGCATCGTATCGCAGACGCTCGGCACCGGCTTCCTCAAGCATGGCCACGACGTCATCCTCGGCTCACGAACCCCGGACAAGCTCGCCGACTGGAAATCGAAAAATCCCTCCGGCTCCATCGGCACCTTTGAAGACGCCGCCGCCGCTGACCTGATCGTCCTCGCCGTCAAAGGCCCCGCAGCCTCGCACGCTCTCCGCCTCGCCGGCGCCAGCAACCTCGCCGGCAAAACCATCATCGACGCCTCCAACCCCATCCAGGACATCCCTCCCGATCACGGCGTCCTCACCCTCTACACCAGCCCCACCAGCTCGCTCATGGAGCAGCTCCAGACCGAATTTCCCAGCGCCCACTTCGTCAAAGCCTTCAACTCCGTCGGCGCCGCCTCCATGGTCAATCCCGACTTCAACGGCGTCAAGCCCACCATGTTCATCTGCGGCAACGACGAAGCCGCCAAGAAATCCGTCACCGCCATCCTCGACTCCTTCGGCTGGGAAGCCGCCGACATGGGCACCGCCATCGCCGCCCGCGCCATCGAGCCCCTCTGCGTCCTCTGGTGCATCCCAGGCTTCCTCAACAACCAGTGGACCCACGCCTTCAAACTCCTCACCCGCGACTGACCTCCGTGGCTAAACTAAACCCAGCATGATCACCGTCGCCGCGTTCTACCGTTTCTTCGCACTCGCCGATCCCGCCGCACTCCGCGAGGAACTGCGCTCCAACTTCGCCGCCACCGACCTCCGCGGCACCACGGTCATCGCCCCCGAAGGCATCAACGGCACCATGGCCGCTTCGCCCAAAACCATCGACCACCTGCTCAACTTCCTCGCGGAGCGCACCGGCCTCGACCGCTCCGAAGTGAAGTTCTCAACCGCGGAAGACCCACCCTTCCGCCGCCTCAAGTTCAAACTCAAGCGAGAAATCATCACCTTCCGTAACGCCGCCGTCGACCCCGCGCAACCCGGCCAATACGTCGACCCCGACCAGTGGAATCGACTGCTGGCCGACCCCGAGGTCCTCCTCCTCGATACCCGTAACACCTACGAAACCGCCATCGGAACCTTCGCCGGAGCCGTGACGCCGCCGTTGGACACCTTCTCCGACTTCTCCGATTACGTTCGCGAAAATCTCGACCCCGCAAAGCATCGCAAAGTCGCCATGTTCTGCACCGGCGGAATCCGCTGCGAAAAAGCCTCGGCCTACATGCTCCAGCAGGGCTTCCCCGAAGTCTTTCACCTCAAAGGCGGCATCTTGAAATACCTCGAGCTAGTCCCCGAAGAGGCCAGCCAATGGCAAGGCGCCTGCTACATCTTCGACGAACGAGTCAGCGTCGGCCATGAAGATTTCAGCCGCTACACCTTCAACCCAATCAGCCGCATCAACTCCACTCCATTGCTCTTCATCGCCACACCGTGACGCAGCGTAAAGTCGAATCGCATCTGCCCATCCACAATCTGGTCCTGGAAGTGCATGTTGTGCATCGCTCGCTGCGGCAATCCTTCCATCTCCGCCAGCGCCAGATCATGCGTGGTCACCATGCCAATCGCCCCAGCCTCCACCAGCGCGCGCACCACTCCTTCTGCGCCCACCAGCCTGTCCTTCGAGTTCGTCCCCTGCAACAACTCGTCCAGCAAGAACAGCATTCCACCACCGCTCTCGCTCTGACTCCCGCCGTCCGCGCAGGACCTCTTGCCCTCCGCGCAGGAACAAATGCGCCCCAGCTTCTCGATCTCCGCATAAAACCTCGAGTGGCCTTCCTGCAGCGAATCATTCAACAGCAAGCTCGCGCCGATCCTCAGCGGCGTCAGCCGAAACCCATTCGCGCGCACCGGAGCTCCGCACATCGCGAGCACCGTGTTCACTCCCAGCGTGCGCATCAGCGTGCTCTTGCCACTCATGTTCGATCCCGAGATCAGCAGCACGCGCGTCTCTCCACCCAGACGCAGACTATTCCGCACGCACTTCGCCGCCGCAATCAGCGGATGTCCCATCTCCTCGGCCTCAACGCAAGCGCCACCGCGATCCAACTCCGGAAACACGTCGGACGGATGTTCATACGCATACATCGCCAGCGAGTTCAGCGCTTCCATCTCCGCGACCGCTTCAATCCACAGTCGCACCGCCCCTCCATGCTGTCGCCTCCACCGCTGAATCGCCCACGCTACCTGCACCGAATACATCACCGGTAGATTGATAGCCTTCACAATCAGGTTGTCCATCGACTCGCGCCATTGATCCAGCTTCGCCAGCTTAGCAATCGCCACCGACCCGGCAACCTCATGCGACGCGAGCTTCTGCTTGATCTCCACCAACCGCTCCGAAGTGAACGCCTCCGCCTCCATTACCTCCAATAGCGATGCCAGCAGCTGCATATTCTTGAGCGCTGCATCCGTGCTGTCCAGCACAGCCGTGATCCTCTTCTCGAACGGCCGTCGCACCAACTTCTCCACCACAACCACCGCGAGGAGCAACGCGACAACATCGCCAAACGTCACAGCTTCCAGAGGTCGTCCAAGACTCCCGCCCAACCACAGCCAGATCGTCGCCGACGCCAGCATCGCATACGCCACGGCTAGCAAGCCTGCAACCCAAGGCATCCAACGCTGCGTCAGCACATCGTCTGCCGCAGCCCACGCCCTGAGCGCTTCAGCCTGCACCCCCACAGCAGCCGTCTCGCCAGCAACTCCCATCCGCTCGCGAAAGTCGACACGTCCGCGCAACTCATCCACGGCCGCCTGCCGCCGCAAGATCTCTGGCACCTCTGCCGGCTCCAGCAACCAGGTGAGCAGTGTCTCTTCGCCCATCCGCGTGCGTGCGCGGCACAGCAGTTCGAACATCCCGCCGCGACCCACAATGTCCAGGTCACCTGCATACAAGCTCGCAGCCAGCCGCGCCCGCACATCAGCCGACAGGCCCGCGGAAGTCTCGCGAACCTCCAGACCAATCCAGCGATCCTCGATGCGCGCCATGCCGCGGCGATACATCTCCGCCGCCCGCTGCGCCGTGCTCAGCCGCCGCGAAACCCTTCCCTGCCACACGCCGAGCGCCACAAACAGCACCATGGGCAAAACCAGAATCCAGTGCGGACCATCTTTCAGAAAAATCGTGATCCACGCAACCGCAAGAAACAGCACAACCGTCGCCAGTCGCAGCCACCCCAGAAACAAGTGCTGAGCCGCCAGCTTCGCTGCACGCTCTTCCCGCGCCAATAACCGCCGCTGATACTCCTCCAGCGGTCCATCGTCCACACCATCGCTCATCAGTCCATTATGGACGCGCCACGTATCGACACAGCCCGTCCATAAAGACTTAGGGATGCCGGTTCGACGGCGCGCAGGTGTCCGGCACATCTTTCAATCCCATTCCTGTAAATCCATGGAACCATAGGGCTGATTCAGGCGTATCCTCTTGTCGTGTCCTAAACGACCGCGCGCGGCCCTGCCTTCAACGCGCGCCGGAGGATCCTGGAGGATCTATGCCCCGCTCTCTTCGCTTCCTGACCACCTTTGCCGTAGCTGCGCCTCTCGCCTGCCTCTTGCTCTCCGGCTGCCACGTCACCGAGGACGACCACGGCGACCACAAGAACGTCAGCATCGGAACTCCCTTCGGCTCGATGAAAGTCAATACCGTGAAGAGCGGAACCGACACCTCCGCCATCGGCATCAGCGCTTACCCCGGCGCCGTGCCCGTCAACGATAAAGATGACGACAACTCCAACAATGCGAACGTCAGCATGAGCTTCGGCCCCTTCCATCTCGGCGTCAAAGCTGCGGACTTCCAAAGCTCCGACCCCTCCGACAAGGTCATCGCCTTCTACCAGAAGGATCTCGCGGAGCGCTACGGTAGCGTCATCGAGTGCCGCGGCCACGACACCGTCGGCTCCGTCGACCACACCGCCCAGGGCCTCACCTGCAAGGACAACGAGCACACGCACATCAGGACCAACGATGACCACTCCAAGGGCATTGCCATCATGAGCGGCGACTCCGCTACCGACATCGAGCTGCGCTCCGGCTCTCCACAGCATTTGCACATCGTCGGCATAGAGCCCCGTGGCGGCGGCACCAAGATCGGCCTCGTTTCGCTGGATCTTCCCTCCGACCTCGCCGATCACGACAGTAAAGACAGCGAATAGTCAGTAAGAATGAGGGAGAGTCTGGTCGCGTTTGCTACGCGGCCAGCGCTCGGCTACCCTTCAAAGTAGTGAGTCCTCGCATCTGTTCCCGTTGTCACGCCCTTCTGCATCGCGAAGATGAGGGCGCCCTTGTCTATTGCTGGAACTGCGGAGCACCGCAGGTGCAGCTCTCCGAAGAGCTCCGCGACCAGATCGATCAACAGATCAACGCCCAGCAGGCTGCCGCCAATCCTCTGGCCGAGCCAATCCCGCAAACCATTACTCCCAGCCACGCGATCAACTGGCGCGGCGCCATACAGAGCGCCGCGCTAGCAGGAGCCATCGCCGCCGCCCTTGGCCTGCTATCCTTCGCCTTGCCTCCTATCACGTTGCTTTCCTTCATCTGGTTTGTCTGCGCACCCATCGTCGTAATGGGCGTCTACAGCTCCCGCTTCCGCAAGACCCGCATCACCGCCGGTTTTGGCGCGCGTCTCGGCCTCCTCACCGGCCTCTTCATCCTCATCGTCATCTCCACGCTCAACACCATCGGCCTCGTTCTCGAGCGCTTCGTCTTCCACTCCACCGGCGAGCTCGACTCCCAGATCGACAAGCTGTTTGCTCAGGTACACACCAACTTCGCCGCGCAATCACACCAGTCCATCAAAATCATGACCGACATGCTCGCTATTCCGGAGTTTCGCGCCGGCATCCTGCTCAGCAGCATCTGCTTCGGCCTCGCACTCTACCTCGCATACTCCGCAACCGCCGGAGCCTTTGCCGGTTATCTCCGCTCCCGCTCGCCCCGAGCCTGACCTCCCGTCCAGCCATTGTCCCGATACTCGCCCATCCGCGTCTCGGCCATGCGCTGACCGTCACCGTCCGCTGCTATCATGAAGGGCAAACCATGAGCGATCTCACCCAGTCCGCCGCAGCCACTCCGTCCTCCTCCAAGCCAAACCTCCGCGAGAAGGGCCGCCTCATGTCCGCCTCCGAGATCGAGCGCACCCTTGTCCGGCTTGCGCACGAGATCGTCGAGCGCAATAACGGCAGCGCCAACCTCGGCCTCATCGGCATCAAGCGCCGCGGCGTTCCCCTCGCCCAGCGCATCGCCAAGCTCATCGAGACCATCGAGAAGTCTCCCGTCGATACCGGCGTACTCGACATCAGCTTCTATCGCGACGACCTCTCCACCACCGGTCCCCGCCCCGTCGTCGAAAAAGGCGACATCGGCTTCGACGTCAATGGCCGCGACATCATCCTGATGGACGACGTTCTGTATACGGGCCGCACCATCCGCGCTGCTCTGGATGCGCTCTTCGACCAGGGCCGCCCCAAGAGCGTGCAGCTACTCGTGCTCATCGACCGCGGCCATCGCGAGCTTCCCATCGAAGCCCGCTTCATCGGCCGCACCGTTCCCACCTCGCGCAAGGAAATTATCGAGGTCAAACTCCGCGAGATCGATAGCGACGAACAGGTTCTCCTCGTCGAGCTAGCAGACTAACTCCCGCTTCCGCTCCACATCGCATCACGATCTTTTCCGTAGCTCACGGCTGCAATCACGAGGCTTCAAATTCCTCGATCGCAGGGCTGTATCTCTGCGTCGTTTGCAGTCCGCGCTGCATCTGTACTTGCAACCAAGCCATGAGCCAGGAAACTCTCAACCAGCTCGACGCCCAACTCGACGCCGACACCGTCGAAGCCATTCCCATGCCTGCGCCCAATGACGGGGTCCCCGGACAGCTTGCTGGCGGGCGTGGAAACGCTCCTGATCCTCTCAGCATGGGCGCCGTGCTCCGGCTCGTCACCATGCGCCGCCTCTGGTATGCGCAGATCGTCTCCACCTTCGGCGACTTCCTCGCTCTCTTCGCGGTCATCACCTACATGACCTTCCGCCTGCACGCCACACCGCAGCAGGTCACCGGCATTCAAATCGCTTACCTACTGCCGATTGCGCTCATCAGCGTTATCAGCGGCGTCTTCGTCGATCGTTGGTCCGTCAAGACGACGCTGGTCACCAGCGATTTCATCCGCGCAGGTCTCTGTCTTTTCCTCCTCATGGTCCACAGCATCTACGGCTTCTATGCCGTGCTCGCCGCCATCAGCGTCATCTCCAGCTTCTTCAGTCCCGCGCAAGGCGTTGCCATCCGCTTCGCCGTGCCCTTTCATGGAATTCGCTCGGCCAACGCGCTGATGCAGCAGGTCATGTTCATCATGCGCATCATCGGCCCGTCCATCGCGATTCTGCTGGTCGGCGCCTTTGGTGCGAAAATCTGCTACTGGCTGGACTCCGCCAGCTTCATCGCGTCCGGCACCCTCATCGCCTCTCTCTCCCTCATCCTTCCCCGAACTACGCCTCCACCTGCCGCCGACGGTCAGCCCGCCGTGACGCAAGAGACCGGCATCCCGCGCATCCTCGCCGACATGAAGGAAGGCGCCGGCTTCATCTTCCATCACGCCGGCCTGCTCTTCGTCATCGTCGCCCTGGCTGCCGGCATGTTTGTGATGGGCTGCTTCGGTCCGCTCATCGCCGTCTACGTTCGCGACGTCCTGCACGAGCTCACCAAGACCTACAGCATCGTCAGCGCCATGATCGGCTTCGGCCTGCTCATTGGCGTCAACGCGCTCAACGCCTTCGCGAAAAGGATGAGCAACACCCTCCAGGTCTATCTTGGCCTGGGCGGCATCGCGCTTGGCTGCCTCTTTCTCGCAGCCATTCCCACCGTTGCCACCACCATCCTTGGCTGTTTCCTGATCGGCTTTTCTGCCGCCGGCATCATCGTTCCTTCGCAGACGCTGGTTCAGCAGGAGACGCCCGCCGAGCTCATGGGCCGCGTCGGTTCCACCCTGCTATCCGCGATCTTTACCGCGCAAATCCTCGGCCTCGTGCTCTCCGGCATCCTCGCAGAACACACCAGCATTCGCCGCGTCTTCGGCTTGTGCACCGCGATGCTCGCCACGCTCATCGTAGTCGGCAAGCTATGGATGGAGCCTGCCGAGCACCCCGCGCTTACCTGATTACTTCTTTGAGAACGACCGCACCAACACAACCATATTCCAGAGATCATCGGTCTTCGCCCGATCGCCCTCGGCAGGCATCTGTCCCTCACCATTCTTGATGATGTAAAACAGTTCACCATCTGTCTTGGTCTGCAGCGCCGCGGGATCCGTCCAGTCCTTCAGGTCCAGCTTTAGCTGGACGGCCAGGTCGCCTTTTCCGTTGCCGTTGGCTCCGTGACACATCTCGCAGTCGTAGCCGTACATCTTCGCTGCATGCGCCCTGCCCTCCGCAGTTGGCTTCACCGGGTTCGTCATGTGCACTGCTTCTGGAGGAATTGGCGCCGCAGCAGGCGCAGCCGCAGGTTGTTGCCCGGCTCCCACCAGGATGAACAGGGAGAGCAGCAGATACGGAGGAAACATAGAACGCTCCTGTTGAGTAGCGCCCTAACTATACCCCTGGTTGAGGCTACTCGCCAGCTGAAGCGAAGGCCGCCCGCCAGCTCAGACGTCCCCAGCCTCCCACCTCCACCTCGGCCAGTCAGTGACTTCTATCACCTGGCCGCGTCTTCCACCCCATCACCCGCCAAGTCAAACCTTCGAGTGCGCCGCGCGGGCGATCAACACCGCCGTGTATGCTGCTCCAAACCCGTTATCGATGTTCACCACCGTCACATTCGGGCTGCACGAGTTCAGCATTCCCAGCAGCGCCGTCGCTCCGCCAAACGAGCCGCCATACCCTACCGAAGTGGGCACTGCAATCACCGGCACGCCGACCAGTCCACCCACAACCGACGGCAGCGCGCCCTCCATTCCCGCGCACACCACCACCACATTCGCCGCAGTCAACTCCGGACGCACTGCCAGCAAGCGATGCAGTCCCGCGACGCCAACGTCATACATCCGCGACACCCGCGCACCAAACGTCTCTGCCGTCACCGCTGCCTCTTCCGCCACAGGCAGATCGCTCGTCCCCGCACAAACCACTGCAATATGTCCCTTGCTGGCTTCCGAAGCAGCCGTCTGGCGCAGGCTCACCGTCCGGGCCATCGCGTTGTGAACAGCCCCCGGATACGCACTCACCAAAGCGTCAGCCGCTCCCGGCTCAACCCGAGTCACCAGGACATCCACGCCATCCGCCATCAGGCTCGCGAAAATCGCCAGTGTCTGCTCCTGCGTCTTGCCCGCCGCATAGATCACCTCGGGCAACCCGCTACGCAGGCTGCGATGATGATCCACCCGCGCATGCCCCAGGTCCTCAAACGGCAGCGATACCAGCCGCTCAGCCGCAGCCGCCGGCGACATTCCACCGCGCTCAACCTCGGAAAGAATCCTCAGCAAATCGTCTCGCTTCATGACGTGACCTTGCCCCCGACTTTCCCACACCGAGTCGACGTCTGCGCATAAGCCGCAATCGCCGCCTGCTGCACTTGTTTCAGCGGAACGTCCCACCTCATCGCCGCCGCCCGGCAGTCCTCAAACTCAGGCGCGGCATTCATCACTTCGCCCCCGAGCTTCCCAATCTTCACGCGAATCTCTCCATACGGCGTCTCCACCGGAACATGGTGCCGCTCCAAACAACTGCGCTGGTCCTGCCGAATGCGCATTCCCAAAGTACTCGTCTCACGCAGAATCAACCGTTCCAGCTTCTGCTGAGTTTTCTCGCTGCACAAGACCGTCAGCAGCGTCCCCGGACGCCCCTTCTTCATAATCACCGGCGTCAGCATCACATCCATCGCCCCCGCAGCCAGCGCCGACTCTGCAACCCACGCCAGCACCTGCGGAGACAGGTCATCCAACGCTGTCTCAAGCACTATCACAATGTCCGTCTTCGTACCTTCTTCCGACTCGCCAACGCTGATCCGCAGCGCATTCGGAAAACCCTTAGGATTGCGCGTCCCTGCACCGTACCCGATCCGTTCCACACGCATCGCCGGCTGCGGCCCAAACACCGGATCAAGCGCCCGCACCAGAGCCGCGCCCGTCGGCGTCACCAGTTCCTTCTGCACGTGCGCCGAGTAGGTTGGATAGCCCTGCAACAGATCCGCCGTCGCCGGAGCCGGCACCGGAAATGTCCCGTGCGCGCACTCCACCATACCGCCTCCAACATTCAGCGGCGAACAATACCACGCATCTACGTTCAGATACTCGATCCCGACGCACGCTGCAACGATATCGACAATCGCGTCGACGGCGCCCACCTCGTGAAAGTGAATCGCCTCAATATCAACATCGTGAATCTTCGCCTCAGACGCGCCCAGCAACTCAAACGTCCGAATCGCGCGACTCTTCGCCGCGCCCGGCAGGCGAGCCTTCTGGATCAGCTCCCGAATCACGGACAGCGAGCGCCCATGCACATGGTTATGCTCGTGCGAGTGATCATGGGTATCCGAATGTTCATGCGAGTGGCTATGCTCCTGCATATGCGCATGCGTGTGATCTTCCGCATGGGCGTGATCATGCGCCGAGTGCGGCACCAGCTTTTCCGCCACAGCTCCGCCCTCCATCACCCGCGCCCGCGTGCACGAAATCCCGCTCCGATCCACCGTCTCAATCATCAGGCTCGCCCCCAACTCCAGCGCCGAGGTCGCCTCCACCAACACCTCCGCCGGAACTCCGGCATCAATCAACGCGCCGAGAAACATATCACCGGCAACCCCGGCGAAGCATTCTAAATAAGCAATCCGCATGAACTCTCTTTCAGTAGTGAAACCGCACAGTGCAACTACGCTGGTTGGATGCCCGAAACCGCGGAACGATTTTCAGCCCGCCCTATCCGGCCTGTGCAATCGACGTCACCGGCAAGACATCATTCATCGATCCCGACCGATACCCCTGCGTATCCAGCGTGACATACAGAAATCCCGCGCCACGCACGCCCTCCGTCAAACGGTCCAGCATGCTCAGCGTCAACGCGCGCCCAAGATCCTCTCGCGCAATCTCGATCCGAGCAAGATTGCCATGGTGCCGCACCCGCACCTGCGGAAACCCCAGCGCATGCAGAGCCTCTTCTGCGCGCTCCACCTGCGCCAAATTCTCCGCAGTCACTTCGCGCCCGTACTCAATCCGCGACGACAGGCAAGCGCTCGCCGGCTTGTCCGCAAGCGAAAGTCCCGCCTCCCGCGCCAGCGCCCGAATCTCCCGCTTGCACAACCCGGCATCCACCAGCGGAGCCACCGCTCCATGCAGCTCGGCCGCCCGCTGTCCCGGCCGAAACTCCCCGCGGTCATCCAGGTTCATTCCATACGCCAAGTGCTCAAATCCCAGCCGCTCCCGCGCCTCTTCCATCTGCGTAAACAGCTCGCTCTTGCAGTGGAAGCATCGCTGCGCATCATTGCGCGCATACTCCGGCTTCTCCAGCTCATTCGTCTGAAGCACCTGCACAGGAATTCCGTGCCGCTCCGCAAACGCCATCGCATCCGCCAGTTCCTTGCGTGGCAGCGACGCCGAATCCGCAATCACCGCCAGCATCCGGTCACCCAGCGCCCGATGTGCCGCGTACGCCAGGTACGCGGAATCCGTGCCGCCGGAATACGCCACCAGCAGCGACCCAACCGAAGCAAGGTTCTGCTGCAGCAACTCCGCTTTGTCCTTCAAATCCATCGTGGCTCAGCCTTTGCTGCGGTCAGTAAATCGGAAGAAGAGCGACTGCTTCGCCACCGGCGCCGCAAGCTCGTTGATCGATGCCATCTGAGATGCCGACAGCGGTGTGAAGTTAGCCGCCAGGTGAACGTTCTCCTCCAGCTGAGCGACCGAATCGCAGCCAATAATCACCGTGCTCACCGGATGCGTCAGCGTGAAGTACATCGCCTCGCGCATATTGATCACGCCCGGCCGCGTCGAAATCGCCGAGCCTTCCCACGAGTGCTGTTGCTGCTCCAATGGCGGCGGAGTCCAGTTGGATAACAGCCGGCCACGCGCCGGAACCTTCATCCCGATAATGCCCATCTGCTTCTCTACCGCCAATGGCAGCAGCGCGTCGGAAAAACTATAGATGTGCGAATCCGCAGCATTGAGCGCCAGCAGAATCGTGTCGAACGGATGCCGGTTGATCGCATCCATCAGCGCATCGGGCCGATAATGACCCGTCACGCCGAGGAACCGGACCACCTTCTGGTCCTGCATCTCAATCAGCGCTTCCATGGCGCCGCCCTTCGCAAAAATTGCGTTGACATCCTCCGGCAGCCCGACATCATGCAGCTGCCACAGATCCACGTGATCCGTGTTCATCAGCTTCAGCGACTTCTCAATCATGCGCAGCGAGCCTTCGCGCGTCCGCTCCTTCGTCTTCGTCGCCAGAAACGCCTCGTTGCGGCGGGTCTTCATCACCTGGCCGTAGTACTGCTCACTCCAACGCTCAGGCCCGCCATAGATCGAGGACGTGTCCAAATAATTCACACCCATATCCAGCGCGCGCTCAATGATCGGAACCGCCACATCGAAATTGTTTGCCTTCTCCAGCGCCGCCTGCCCGCCCAGGCTGAAGATGCCAACCTTGTAGCCGGTCATCCCCAGGTTGCGCGTCGGCATCGCCGTCAGCGTTCTCGGATTGTCCGGAAGCGCCCCGAACTCCTTGCCTGCCTGTGCGTGGGCCGGCATTCCAGCCTGCGCCAGCAATCCAGCGGCAAGCGCTCCACTCTTCTTCAGAAAACTACGGCGATTTCCAGCTTTCGGCGAATTGCCCATCGAAGGAGCCTCCAGGTTCAACTGACTCCTGATTCTATTCCAGCAACAGTGTCCCTGGTTACTGCAGGATTCCAGTGGGGTCCACGGCAGCCACCGGAGTTCGCGTTGCCGGCAGCGGTTGCCGCACTGGTTCCACCGGTGTCGGCGACATAGGCTCCGTCGTCTCCTCGTCCCCGATATTGAAAACCGGCGTGCCCTTAGGCAGTTTCAATCGACCATCCGCCAGGTACGCCACCACCACGCCGCCGGTCACCTCCGGAGCAAAAAAGGTCAACGGAATCACATACTTCTTGCTCTTGATCAGCGACTCCGCCACACCGTCCACTGCGTGGCTGCGCGGAATCGTGCCCGGCACCTGCGGGATCACAAACGCCCGCATGTTCACGTCCGGATACTTCCGGCTGTACGCCACCAGCGACCGCGCCACCTGCTTCGGCGTCATCAGCCCCACATCCGCAATGAAGTTTCGGTGAATCGCGTGCGGCATATAAATATCGAGCACCACACGCGAGAAGTCAGCGCAGTTATGAAAGAACAGGTTGAAGTGTCCCACATTCTTGCGGTCGTTGAAGATCGCGATGAACCGCGCATCCTGCTCAGGCGTGCTGTCTACCTCAAACCCATGTATTGTCCGGATGTACGACTCGCCAATCAACTCCGTCCACTCCCCCTTGGGAGCTTCACCCTTCTTGTTGTCCGGAGCCAACGCCATCAGGTGCTCCCTACGATACGCATCCTGCAACGCCCAAACCTGCGCCTTGTCCGCTGTCGCTGGAATATCACTCAAATTGTCGACAGCATAGAGGTATCCGACCAGCGGCACGGCAATCCAGTCATAGCCGTCGATCTTGTGATACCGGCTGATCACCACCCCATACTCCCCCTCGTGGCAAACCCGAAGAGACGTTGGCGAATCAGCACAGATGTGATTCAGGTAAATCGCTGCATGTCCTGTCGGATTCATGGCGCCAAATGCACCATAAGGCTCTTCCATCAGCAGCGCGACCGATGCGTGCGCCGTCTGAGCGGTCACCAGAAATAGCGTAAGGAGACCGGCGAGAACTACCATCGCCCGTCGAATCATCGCGTCGCTATGCCATGCCACTGCCCTGGATTCGGCCATGCCAATTTGGATGCAAATGCTTGATGTGTCGTCCATTAAATCATCATCACGCACCCTACGGGCAACTCAATCAAAAGGACTTAGCTCCTGCTTAGGGTCAATCGTCGGACTCGCCTCGGCCCGGACTCTTCCAGCGAACCCCGTCCACTGCGCGGGGTTCGCCTAAGACCTACTACGCGTTGTAGGTGGACGACGACACGCGGCCGCCGTGCCCTGTCCAGTTGGTGTGGAAGAACTCGCCGCGAGGCTTATCGATCCGCTCGTACGTGTGCGCGCCAAAGAAGTCGCGCTGCGCCTGAAGCAGGTTTGCCGGCAGCCGGGCTGTGCGGAAGCCGTCATAAAACGCAAGTGCAGTCGAGAACGCCGGTGTCGGCACGCCCAGCTCGATCGCCTTGATCAGCGCCTCGCGCCAGCTGCCCTGGTACTTGTTCAGCGCCGTCGAGAAGAACTTGTCCAGTAGCAGATTCGACAGGTCCGGATCCTTATCGAACGCCGCCTTGATATCGCCCAGGAAGATGCTGCGAATGATGCAGCCGCCGCGCCACATCAGCGCGATGCCGCCCATGTTCAGCTTCCAGCCATACTCCTTCTCCGCCGCGCGCAGCAGCATGTAGCCCTGCGCATAGCTCACCATCTTCGAGCAGTACAGCGCCCGGCGCACAATCTCGATAAACGCCGCGCGCTCCGCGACCGCAACCTTCTCCTTCGGCCCCTCAAGCACCTTCGACGCCGCCACGCGCTCGTCTTTCAACGCGGAAAGGCAGCGCGCAAACACGCTCTCGCCAATCAGCGTCACCGGCATGCCCAGGTCCAGCGCAGAAATCGCCGTCCACTTGCCCGTGCCCTTCTGTCCGGCCGTGTCCAGAATCTTGTCCACGATCGGCGTTCCATCCTCATCCTTCTTGGCAAAGATGATCGCCGAAATCTCGATCAGGTAGCTGTCCAGCTCGCCCTTGTTCCACTCCTTGAACACCTCGGCAAACTCATCCGCCGTCAGTCCCAATCCATCCTTCAGCAACTGGTACGCCTCGCAGATCAGCTGGATGTCGCCATACTCAATGCCGTTGTGCACCATCTTCACGTAGTGGCCAGCGCCGTCCTCGCCCACCCAGTCGCAGCAGGGAGTTCCATCTTCCACCTTGGCCGAGATCGCCTGGAATATCTCCTTCACATGCGGCCACGCAGCAGGGTTTCCGCCAGGCATAATCGACGGACCGAAGCGCGCACCCTCTTCGCCACCGGAAACGCCCGTGCCAATAAACAGGATGCCCTTCTCCGCCAGCTCTTTTGTGCGCCGGTTCGAGTCCGTGAACAAAGAGTTGCCGCCGTCGATAATAATGTCGCCCTTCTCCAGGTACGGCAGAATCTGCGCGATGTTCTGGTCTACCACCTCGCCGGCCTTCACCATGATCATCACGCGCCGCGGGCTCTTCAGCAGGCCGCACAGCTCTTCAATCGAATGCGCACCCTCAACCAGGGTTCCCTTCGCTTCCTGATTCAGAAAGTCGTCCACCTTCGATACCGTGCGGTTGAATACCGCCACCTTGTATCCGTGGTCATTCATATTCAGAACGAGGTTCTGTCCCATGACCGCCAACCCAATCAACCCAATGTCACAACTTCCCTTCGACATAAATCGTTCTCCATTTTGAAACGCTGAGATCAAGGCGCTATGCCCGACCTGCTACTTCCTTCGCTACTGTTATAGACACGCTCCACCGTCGAGCGGCGCCTGGGAGTACAACTTAATTCAATTCGTACGCGACCCCACTTATTATCATATCCGCCGGAGCGCCAGCTACGTGACGGCAAACACAGCGCGGCCGACCAGGGATTCGACTAGCGCGCGATTCGCTACACCGCCGCACCGCGCGCGCCCTTCTCCTGCGCCAGGCACTCCAGCCATTCCTTCATCCCAGCCCCACTCTTCGCCGACACCGTCAAAATCCGCATCTCCGGCCTCACGGCACGGATATTCGCCTCTGCCGCCTGCAGATTGAACTCGCAAGCCTCCGCCAGATCCATCTTCGTAATCACTGCAATATCGGCAGAATTAAAGATGTTGGGATACTTCAGCGGCTTGTCCTCGCCCTCCGTAACCGACAGCAGCACCACCCGCACATCCTCCCCCAGGTCGTAGCTCGACGGGCAAACCAGGTTCCCAACATTCTCGATAAATAAATATTCGAATGACCCAAGATCCCAATCCGCCAGGTGATCCGAGATCATCTGCGCCTCCAGATGGCACCGACCATCGGTATTAATCTGCTTCACCGGCACGCCCGCCTCCGCAAGCCGCTTCGCATCATTGTCCGTCGCCAAATCACCCACAAGCGCCGCCGCAGCCTTGCCCTCTTCGCGTAGCATCCGCAGCGTCCGCTGCAGAAACGCCGTCTTCCCCGATCCGGGACTCGACACTAAGTTGATCGTCAACAACCCGCACGCATGCAGCCGCTCGCGCAGCCCGCGCGCAATCTCATCGTTCTTGTTAAGAATTCCCTTGCGAATCTCCAGCACTCGCGTTTCCATGCTCATCTCCCGGCAAATCAACTTCAATCGCTTCTACATCCAACTCGCGCCCCTGCCTCAGATCGCCGCTCGGCGTACCGCACACGGGACAGCAAAAGAACTGCACACTGGCCAACTCAACCTCCCGCTCGCACACCGCGCAGTACACGCGCGCGGGAAGCTCCGTCACCACCAGTCGAGACCCCTCCAACAACGTCCCGGCGCACGCAACCTCGTAGCTGAACTCCAGCGCTCCTCGCACCACGCCCGAGAGCGCACCCAGCCGCACATGCACCTCCCTCACCCGGGTAGCCCCCGCCGCCTTCGCGCTCTCCGTCGCAATCTCGACGACGTTGTACGCAATGGAAAGCTCGTGCATCGTTCAACCCTTTCGCTCCACCCCGCGCCAATCCTACCTGCATGGCTATCCCCCACTCTGTGATTTGCCGCACTCGTTACAATCTCCTTGGAGGCATCCCATGGCCCAGCTCAGCCGCACCGGCGTTTCGCTCGACGAAGACCTCCTCAAAGAGTTCGACCAGCTCATCACCCGTCGCGGCTACGAAAACCGCTCCGAGGCCATCCGCGACCTCATCCGCGAGGCCCTCCTCGCCGACAACGTCACCTCCAACAAGCCCGTCGTCGGCACCCTCACCCTGGTCTACGACCACCACGTCCCCAACCTCTCCCAGAAGCTCACCGAAGCCCAGCACACCGCCGGTGCCATGATCCTCGCCGCCACGCACGTCCACCTCGACCACAACTACTGCCTCGAAGTGATCATCATGAAAGGCCGCAGCGCGGCGCTCCAGGATCTCGCCAATCGCATGCTGGCCATGCGTGGGGTCGAACTCGGCAAGCTCGTCCTCACCACCTCCGGCAAAGACCTCAAGAGCGGCAAACACTCGCATACGCACCCTCACACCCACTAACGCGCCAGCATCAGGCGCGATCACGGGCGCCCCAGAACCTGCCCTGAGCCTGCCGAAGGGTCTCGTTTCTGGGTGTGCAGATCTCCGCGCTCGGCGAAGCCGCCGCCCGCCTCAGCGACCGAAGCTATATCGCAAAGTAAATCGCACCTGGATAGGTTCAACAGGGTGCATCACCGACGTAAACGCTGAGTTCCCATTCACAACACTCGCAACCTGCTCCTGACCCGCTAACGTGCTCGGCGGCTCTTCCGGCAACCCCAGCCCATCCGCCCGCCTAATCTGCGATACATACGCGTAGTCCACGTCGTGACCCCTGCGGTTGAATAGATTCAATACCTCGCCGACAACGCTCCAGTGCTCGTTGAATTTGTAGTTCGCCGCAAGGTTCACCAGTGCCGTCGCGGGTGAGGTATAGATCGCATCCGACGTCAAAGGGCGCGGCCCAAAGTAGCGCAGACGCAAACTCGCCGAAAAGTGTCTGTAGTTCTGCATGGTGGCGCCTGCAGAAACCACCCACCGCACTGCTTCGGGAACCTCCTTGCCATACTGATTTTGCTGGTAAGTACCGCCCCCGGTCGGAATGAGCCCAAAGCAATTCGAGTTCTTCGCGCAAAGCTGCTTCGTACCCACCGAGTTCGTGAAATAGAACGTCGAATCATCCGGATCGTCCTTCGTGAACAATGCCCGCGAGTCCGCAAAGTCCGCATCAAAAACCCAATGCTCCGTCGGCATGTAATAGTTTCCAACTTCGATTCCGTAGCGGTTGCTCGATTCAACCGAGGGAGTCGTGCCTCCAGTATCCCCATCCTGCAGGAGCTCCGAATTACTGTGCAGATACCACACCTCGACCGTGCTTTGCAGATGCGGAACCGCCGCAGTGCGCATCCCCACCTCCGCGCCTTTGGTTTGCACAAGGAACGGAATCTTGATCGGGTTCGCCGTGTTGTAGTACGGATAGGCCGGCGATACCGGCTCGTACTGTTGCGTCGAGCCACGTACATCGTTGGTGTGGTAACTGAACCCGCCCTGCAGATAAAACTCCGTGTTCTCCCATGGTCCGAAGATCAAACTCGCCTTCGGACTAGGCAGGAACTTGCTGACCGATTGGCCGGTGTTGGGATTGAAGTTCGCAGGAAAAGGATCGTTCGGATAGTTCGGGCTCGCGGGATTCGTAAAGCTGGTAAGAATCCCCTTGCCGTAGTCGCCGCGTAGGCCAAGGATCGAGCGAAATTTACTGTTCCATTGGATCGTGTTGGATACCCACGGGCTCGCGATCGTCTCCGTGAACTTATTCAAATCCGTAGCCGCCGGCAAGACCGCGATCTGATCGAGATCGGACCAGCCATTATCGGAGTAATTCGCCGTGTAGTAGGTCTTGCTCGCGCGCACGCGATCTTCCGTCCGAAAAAGTCCGTTGTGGATCCAGTCATTGCGCAGCTGCATCCCGAACGTGGTTGCCGACCTGCGTCCGAAGAACTCGCCGAAGATCGTGTGGCGCAAATCAAACCCAGCCACCCAGCGCCTGTCCTGCTGCTCAAACTGATCGCCTTTGTAAGGGTCCACCAGGTAATAGGTGAAATCGGAGAACAGGTCGAGATCGTAATAGAACCCGTATGCCATAATCGTGGTTTCGGAGTTCGCGTCCCTGTGATGCCAGTCCCCCTGCACGCTATAACGCTGCGAGTGGCCGCCGTCTTCCGGGTTCAGCGCACCGTAGAAGCCCACCGCCGGTATCGCCGTAAGGGGAATCTGGTCAGTCGAGTTCCACCGGGTTCCATCGTAAGCATGGGCCGTGATGCTGAAGCCATTGCCGATTCCGCCCTGGCTGTAGGTGACGATGCCATTGAACTTGTAGTAGTTATCCGGATGCACCCATGGGCCGTTATCGTGATACGCTTCTCCGCCGTACAGCAGGCTGCCCTTGCCGAGCGGCCGCGAAACCCCGAAGACGAATCGCGCAAACTGGTACATACCGCCATCAACCTGCACGAAGTTCTGAGGCAGCGTCTTGTAATACACCACCTCCGCGTTTCCCGCCGAACCATAGTCGCCCACGCCAGCGTAATAAGGGCCCTTCTGCGCATCGATCCGTTCCACCAACTCCGGAATCACCGTGTTCATATCCGCGTAACCCTCGCCGTGCGCGTGCGACGGCAGGTTCAGCGGCATCCCATCGATGAAGATCGCAAAGTCCGTGCCATGGTCCAGATTAAACCCGCGCAGAAAATACTGATTGGCTTTCCCACCCCCCGCGTGCTGCGTAATGATCAGTCCTGGAAGAGTCTCCAGAATCTCACCCGAGCGAAGAATCGGACGATTCCTCAACTCCGCTGCTCCCACCGTCACCTGTCCCGCAGACGACGCAATCCCGATCAAGTCGTCCGCGCGACCCTGAACATCAACCGTCGTGCTCACCGGTCCCACCTCAAGAGCGATGTGCAATGGTGCCTGCGAACCATTGTTCCCTATCGTGACGACGATCTCTTTCGCTTCAAATCCGACGCTCGAGATCAACAGCCGATATCTGCCCGCGGCAACGCCTGAGATCGCGAAGAACCCGCTCTTATCCGACTGGGCCGTCCGCTCAATGGTCCCGCTCACATTGTGAACCTGCACCACAGCATCCGAAATCACGGCACCAGAACTGTCGGAAACAGTCCCGGAAATCTGCTGCCGCTGATTCGAAATCTCCGGAACCTCCCCAAAACCAAGGCCTGCACCGCTGATGCCGCGCGGAGGTTGTGCCTGCAAGCCTAAAGTGCCGACCCCGATCGCGACCACAGCAAGTGTGAGGATTATTAAATTCGTGCTACGCAAACGCATGATCTTCTTCCATCAATCTTCGCGGGGGTCGCGCCTGGGTTGGCCTCTGGAACGGATAGATACAACTTCGGCGGAGCCCGGCCAGAAACGGATTCAATGGCCATGCCGATTGGTCGCAGCGTCAGATCGCAATCAGAACAAAGAGTAGTACGATTTCAAAAATCGTGTCGTGATGTTCGTCACAGAGCAAAACGCGCCCCCGATCCCATGCGAGCGCTTTCGCCCCTCCTTTCCTGCAGTGGCGCAGCGCATAGTTACGTTTTTTAGATACGTGCTACCTTAACCATGCACGGCCTGTCCCGCGCGACACCCAAAGGCAACCCGATGCGCCCCCCCATCCCCCCATCGCTGCGCTCTCTCTTCAACGACCAGCCGGGCAACACCCGCAGCAAAATCATCGCCATCTACGCGCTCCTCGCCGCCTTCAACCTCGGCGCGTGGGCCTGGGCCATCATCGCCTTCCACCGCTTCCCCGTCCTCCTCGGCACCGCCTTCCTCGCCTACAGCTTCGGTCTCCGCCACGCCGTGGACGCCGACCACATCGCCGCCATCGACAACGTCACCCGCAAGCTGATGCAGGAGAACAAGCGCCCCGTA
This sequence comes from uncultured Acidobacteriaceae bacterium, assembly GCA_963737325.1. Lineage (GTDB taxonomy): Bacteria > Acidobacteriota > Terriglobia > Terriglobales > Acidobacteriaceae > Granulicella. The sequence goes on along the minus strand of CAVTSJ010000026.1, from coordinate 346,810 downwards.
GCCGTCGGCCTCATGTTCTCCCTCGGTCACTCGACGATTGTCGTCGTAGGCTCCATCGCGATCGCCGCTACCGCCCTGGCGCTGCAGCATCGCATCGACCACGTCCGCGACATCGGCAGCATCGTCGGGACGCTAGTCTCCACACTCTTCCTCTTCGCCATCGCGATCGTCAATCTCATCATCCTGCGCGCCGTCTACCGCACCTTCCGGTCCGTCCGCCGCGGAGAGCCCTACGTCGACGAAGACTTCGACCTCCTCCTCGGCAGCCGCGGCTTTCTCGCGCGCCTCTTCCGCCCCGTCTTCCGCATGATCCGCAGCAGTTGGCACATGTACCCGCTCGGCCTGCTCTTCGGCCTCGGCTTCGACACCGCCACCGAGATCGGGCTCCTTGGCATCGCCGCCGCCGAAGCCTCCACCGGCCTCTCTCTCTGGTCCATCCTTGTCTTTCCCGCCCTCTTTGCCGCCGGCATGTCCCTCATCGACACCACCGACAACATCCTCATGCTCGGCGCCTACGGCTGGGCCTTCGTCAAACCCATCCGCAAGCTCTACTACAACCTCACCATCACCTCCGTCTCGGTCGTCGTCGCCTTCGCCGTCGGCGGCATCGAAGCCCTCGGCCTCATCGCCACGCAACTCCATCTCTCTGGCTCCTTCTGGAACCTCATCGCGAAGCTCAACAACAACTTCGGCGTCCTCGGCTACTTCATCATCGGACTCTTCGCTCTCGCCTGGATCCTCTCCGTAGCCATCTACCGCTGGCGCCGCCTGGATGACTTGGAAGCCCACCTCGAGCTAGCCGCCCCGCTCCCCACCCCCTCCGAATCCGAGTAGCCTCTGCCAGACCTCGCTGCGCTTCCGTATACTGTCTTCGCTAGAAAAGTACGGTGGCCCAACTAATGAAGACACATTCGCTCAGCAAGTCACTCCGCCTCGCAATCTTCCTGCTCCTCGCGCCTCTCGCCGCTCTCGCGCAACAGCAGCGACCACCCATCACCGGCATCTCCCACATGTGCGTCTACGCGCACGACATGGCCGCCAGCGATAACTTCTACGGCCACATCCTCGGCGCCACCAAAGCCCCCGACCCGCAGGATCCCGCTGGCGCCCGCTACTACTTCAGTCCCACGCAGTTCATTGAAGTCCTTCCCCTCCCTGCTGACCAGGGCATCAGCCGCATGGCCTGCGTCGCCTATACCACCACCGACGCAGCCGCTCTTCGCAGCTATCTCGCCGCGCACAACGTCGCTCATCTCTCCGAACTCCACACCTCCACCGACAGTGCTCACTGGTTCGATACCCAGGACCCCGAAGGCAACAAGGTGCAGTTCCTCCAGTCCGGTCGACGCCAGACCATCACCACCCACCCCATCAGCGACCACATCATCCACATGGGCTACCTCGTCCACAGCCGCGCCGACGAGGACCACTTCTACCGCGACCTCCTCGGCTTCCGCCCCTACTGGTACGGAGCCATGAAGCCCGGCGCCACCGACTGGATCTCGCAGCAGGTCCCCAACGGCCACGACTGGCTCGAATACATGATGGTCGGCCCCGGCTCCACCACACCCACCGAAAACCTCAGCGCCCAACATCTCGGCGTCCTCAACCACTTCTCCCTAGGCGTCCAGAATATGGAGCAAGCCGTCACCACGCTCTACCAGCAGGACCGCCTTCCCCCGCGCCACGACGGCCCCCAGATGGGCCGCGACGGCAAGTGGCAAGCCAACCTCTATGACCCCGACGGCACCCGCGTCGAGCTCATGGAGTTCCAGCCCGTCTCCAAGCCCTGCTGTTCGGACTTCACAGCATCCAGCCCCACCCACTAGCATCGTGACCGCGTGATGCCGTAACACGTATGACGAAATGGGTGCCCCAGGTCTCGCCTTTGAGACCTGGGTGCATACCCATCGAAGCGGCCGAAGTATTGATCACTTTTTCTAACCCGAGGTGCACGTGCGTACAATCCCAACGCTCCCAATCCTCCGCCGCTCCTTCCTCAAATCCCTCGCCGCCACCGCTGGCGCCTCCGCGCTTCCATCGAGCCTCCGCGCCCTCGCACAAGCACCGCTTTCAGCCACCTACACGGCCCCGCCCATCCTCCTCAACCAGCTAGGTTATCTCCCCAACCACGCGAAAATTGCCACCGTCCTCTCCGCGAATCTTCCGCAAGCAACCACCTTCCGCGTCCTCTCTGAAGATCACTCTGTCCTCGAAGGCCACCTCACCACCCCAACCCTCGACGCCGCCTCCGGGGACACCACCGCGCAAGCCGACTTCTCCGCCCTCACCGCCCCCGGCACCTACCATGTCGAAATCGCCAACACGCTCTCCGATCCCTTCACCATCAGCCCCACCGTCTACGCCGACGCCCTGCGCCTCACCACCCGCGGCTACTACGGTCAGCGCTGCGGCTGCCACGTCGATCTCGGCAACGGCTACAAGCACCCGGCCTGCCATCTCGACGGCGCCTTCGACCCCACCTCTGGCCGGTCCGGCCCGGTGCCCAACGCCGGCGCCTGGCACGACGCCGGCGACTACGGCCGCTACATCGTCAACTCCGGCATCACCACCGGCACCCTCCTCTGGGCCTGGGAGCTCTTCCCCGACGCCCTCCAGACCCTCCACCTCGACATCCCCGAATCCCACCGCATACTCCCCGACTACCTCGCCGAAATCAAGTGGAACGTCAACTGGATGCTCGCGCTTCAAGATCCGACCGACGGCGGCGTCTGGCACAAGCAAACCAGCCGCCATTTCTGCGCCTTCATCATGCCGCAGGACGACCACCTCCCCAGCGAGATCATCGGCACCGGCGTCGCGCCTTACAAGAGCACCTGCGCCACCGCCGACTTCGCCGCCGTCATGGCTATCGCCGCCCGCTGCTACAAACCCTTCGACCCCGCGTTCGCCGCGCGCTGTCTCGCCGCCGCACGAAGCGCCTGGACCTGGACCCGCAAATATCCCAACGTCACCTTCACCAACCCGCCCACCGTCTCCACCGGAAACTATGGCGACAACGACTGCAGCGACGAACTCCTCTGGGCCTCCGCCGAACTCTTTCGCACCACCCGCGAGCCACAATATGAAGCCGCCTTCCTCGACTCCGTCGAGCCGCTCCTCCCCGATCTCAAAATCGGCGTCCCCTCCTGGAACAACGTAGCCTCTCTCGGCCTCTGGACCTACGCACTCGCCACCACCACCACCCCAGCCGCCCCATCTTCGGCGACTGTTCCATCGTCGCCTAAGGTGGGTTCGCACAATCTCTCGAGCCACATCCAGCAAGCCACGCAAACCGCCGCCGCCGATCTCGTCGCCCGCTCCCAAACCAGCGGCTACGGCACCACGCTCTCCCTCGCCGACTACCACTGGGGCTCCAACTCCAACGCGGGCAATCAGTCCCTGTTGCTACTCGTCGCGAATCACTTCCAACCCAAACCCGCAGCAGTCGACGCCGCGCTCTCGAACCTGCACTACCTCCTGGGTCGCAACTGCTTCGGCGTCTCCTGGGTGACGCAGCTTGGCATACGCCCCATCCAGCACCCCCACCATCGTCCCAGCGCATCCGACGGCATCGTCGCCCCCTGGCCTGGCCTCTTATCCGGCGGCCCCAACGCCCACGGCGGAGACGCCGTCGCCGACGCGCTTCCCAAAGCCTCACCTATGCGCATGTGGCTCGACGACCAGCGCGCCTACTCCATGAACGAAGTCGCCATCAACTGGAACGCCCCACTCGTCTTCCTCATGGCCGCCGCCAACAGCAAGCTCTCGTAGCACTTATATCTAGTGACCGAAATTCCGCACGCAAGCCGCCACCACTTGATACACGATGAAGACTATGACGACCACGAGAATCACAATTCCCAGATCGTTGTTTGCGGGCTTCGCTTCAATGCAATAAATGCGTTAGGATTGTGCGGATTGTATTGAATATCAAAAGTATCGGAAGGGTTGATCCCAAACAGCGATGTCGAATCTTCAGCGACAAGCCTGCCGCTTTGACTAGGCGCTTCGCCAGGAGTGTACGTAAACAAAATTGTATTGTTACTTCCCCGATATCCCGAAAAGATCTTTGTGGATGTCACGGTAGCCATCGTCGTCGGCCACTTGTCGATGCCGCGCACCCTGTAGAGCCACTCAGTGATCATGTGAGCAGTATGCACCCACCCGCTACCGCACCACATCCTTCAACGCCCCCCGCGCCGCCTCCAACACCAACTCCACCTCACGCTCCCCATGCGCCGCGCTAACAAACGCAGCCTCATATTGACTAGGCGGCAGCCACACCCCGCGCTCCAGCATCCCGCGATGAAACCGCGCAAACATCGCAATATCCGACGTCGACGCACTAGCGAAGTCCGTCACCTCCTCCGGCGTAAAGAACCACGTAAACATGCTACCCACGCAGTTGGTCGTCAGCGCGATCCCCTGCTCCGCCGCCAGTCGAGCCACGCCCTGCGCAATTGCCGCCGTCGTCTTCTCCACCTTCGGATAAGTCTCCGCGCGCCCTTCCCACAACGCTGTTAGCATCTCAATCCCCGCAGCCATCGCCAGCGGATTCCCGCTCAGCGTTCCCGCCTGGTACACCGGCCCCAGCGGCGCCAGGCAATCCATAATCTCCGCGCGCCCGCCAAACACCCCCACCGGCAACCCTCCGCCAACAATCTTCCCCAGCGTCGTCAGATCCGGCAGACCGCCCAGCTCGCCAGCAAACCGTTCCTGCGCACCCCCCGCCGCCAGCCGGAACCCAACCATCACCTCATCGAAGATCAGCAGCGCTCCATGCTTCTGCGTAATCGCGCGCAACCCCGCAAGATACCCAGGCGCCGGCAGAATCGTTCCCGCATTCCCCACCACCGGCTCCAGGATCACGCACGCAATCTGCTCCGGATGCGATTCAAACGCCGCCTCCACCACCTTGAGATCGTTGTACGGCAACGCCAGCGTATGCATCACCGTCTCTTCCGGCACGCCCGCCGAACCCGGAATCCCGAACGTCGCCACGCCGCTACCAGCCTTCACCAACAGCGCATCCGCATGCCCGTGATAGCAGCCCTCAAACTTGATCACGAACGGCCTCCCGGTAAACCCGCGCGCCAGCCGTATCGCAGACATGCAAGCCTCGGTCCCCGAGCTCACAAACCGCATCTTCTGCATGGACGGATAGCACCGCTGCACCAGCTCAGCCAGATCCGCCTCAGCCGCCGTGCTCGCACCAAACGACGCACTCTTCCCCGCCGTCTCGCGAATCGCCTCCACCACCGGCGGAAACGCATGCCCCAGCAACATCGGCCCCCACGACCCAAACATATCCACAAACCGATTACCGTCCACGTCGTACAGATAAGCGCCTTCGGCGCGCTCCACAAACGGCGGATGTCCGCCCACCGCGCGGAATGCGCGCACCGGGGAATCCACACCCCCCGGCAGAAGTCCTTCAGCGCGCAGCTGCAACTGCGCCGACCGTGCAAAAGAAATACTCATATCCACAAGTATAGAAGTGACTGCAGTCACTATTGAAGTGACTACCAACACCTCTCTTCGAAATCAGGCTGATAAACTTTCTCTGCACCCATCCAGCAAGTGAAGGCGGCCCCTGTGGCAAAACCATACTCCGGCACCGATGCGCAATCGCCGCGTGAAGGCTCAGCTACCACGTCGCAACTCCCCAATCCCCCGGCCGGCCACAAGGAAGCCCGCGCGCCCCGCAACGACGACCACGCCATCATCTCCACCGATCGCCACGTCCTCGCCAACGACCGCATCAAGGGTCTCGCCCGCCGCACCTTCAACAAGCACGTCCTCTCTGAGATCGGCGGCTTCTCCGGCCTCTTCCAACTCGACGCCGAGCGCTTCCCCGATCCCGTCCTGGTCTCCACCACCGACGGCGTCGGCAGCAAGCTCGAGCTCGCCATCCAGCTCGGCCTCCACTCCAGCATCGGCGCCGACCTCGTCAATCACTGCGTCAACGACGTAGCCGTGCAAGGCGCCACACCCCTCTTCTTCCTCGACTACTTCGCCGCCGGCTATCTCGACCCAGACATCGTCCAGCAAGTCATCAGTGGCCTTGTCGACGCCTGCAAAGCCAACGCCTGCGCCCTCCTCGGCGGCGAAACCGCCGAAACCCCTTGGCTTTACGGCGAAACACAGTACGAGCTCGCCGGTTTCATGACCGGCGTCGTCCCCCGCGCCCGCTTGCTTTCGGGCGAAGCCATTCGCGAAGGCGACTGCCTCCTCGGTCTTCCCTCCAACGGCCTCCACACCACCGGCTATTCGCTCGCCCTCAAGCTCCTGCTCGAGACCGCCCGCTACCGCCCCGAGCAGTACATCAACGAGCTCGGCGACAAGGTGGGCGCCGCCCTCATGCGCCCCCACCGCAGCTACCTCGCGCCCATCCGCAAGCTCATCCAGGCCGAAGTCGTCACCGGCTTCTCCCACATCACCGGCGGCGGCCTCACCGAAAACCTTCCCCGCATCCTCCCCCGCGGCTTAGCCGCCCACGTCGACCTCTCGGCTTGGGATCCACCGCCCTTGTTTACTCACCTCAAACAGCTAGGCGGCCTCGATCACGACGAGATGTTCCGAACCTTCAACATGGGCATCGGTCTGGTCGCCGTCATCCCGCCCGACCTGCTCAAGAAGGCGCGCCTCACCCTCACCCGCATGAACGAGCGCTCGATCATTCTCGGTCGCGTAGTCCGCAAAACCTCGCCCCGCATCACCTACAGCTAGCGCTTCCTGACAGCTAAGGACCTCGACAGCCGACAAGGCGCCAAGTCTACGCTCGTCGCCATTGCCAAGGGCCAAAGGCCCGCTCCAACATACAGCAAACCCACGGCGCGAACACGCTACTCTCCATTCAACAAACGATCATTCGAAGATCGCACAATCGGTGAGCGTCTGATCTCGCTTGATCTCAAGACCCCACCCGCCATACTTCTTTCCGATCTGCTGTAGCCGAGTTCCCAGCCCCACTTCTTTTTTCCTCGGACGCACCGCTTCATCGAGGATCGACCGGATCTCAGCCTCCATGCTGGTCCCATTCTTCGGGGCTCGTTGCTTCAACCGGCGATGCGTCTCAACCATAGATTTCTCACCGTCACAGTCGGCATCGTTGCAACCTCACCTTCAGATCACCCAGCCCTTAGCGTCCCGGCGCAGCCATCCCCGCAAACTGCGTCCGATACACAATCACGCCCAGGATCAGCACCAGCGCCTGGAAGTACAGGAACGTCTTCGTACTCGGCTTCTCCGGCACCGGCCCAAACGCGCGCCAAGCCATGCCTAATCCCACGATCAAGAAGATCCACAGCGTCGACGGCCCAAACAAATCGCCATTCGTAATCGACAACGCAAACAGCACCATGCACGTCGCCGCAACCAACACCCGCTGCAGCCTTGAAAGCGCAAAAGCAGCCTGCGCCCCATCCAGCCCCAGCAGCGGAAACAAATTCAGGAAATTAATCCACGCGCCCACATACACCAGCACCATGAAGATTGGCGCGTGCGTCGCCACGAACAGCCCATAGCAGGCAAACGCCGCCATCAGCCCATACAGCGGCCCCGCCAGCGAGATCGTCGCCAAATCCTCCAGCGACACGCCCTGTGAATACCACCGCACATACGCGCCCATCATCGGCACAAACACCGGCAGGTCGGCCTTCAATCCGCGCCGCTTCAACGCCACAAAATGCCCCATCTCGTGGATAAACAGGCACGTGAGGAACCCAGCAGCAAACTTCCATCCAAACAGCGCCCAGTAGATCCCGAAGAACGCCAGGAAGCTCAGCAAGAATTTCAGCTTGAACGCCAACAAGAGCCACGTCTTGATCTTCAGCAAGAACAGCGCAATCGGCGCAAACGGCCCAAGCCGTTTTGTCCATCGCGCCTTCTGATCCTCAGCCGCCTTCAACCGCGCATCAATCTGCGCGATATGCTGCCTCACACTCTGTGCCTGCGGAGTCTCTTCTGGCAACCAAGCAAGTGCCGACGCCCAACGATCCCGCGCCTCCACCCACTTCTGTTCCTGCTCCAACTCCTGCGCCGTCCGCGCAATCTCGCTGAGGTGCACGCCATACGTCAGCGTCTGGCAATCCGGACACGCAAGCGTCCCCTCCGGCAGCCAATGGCTGCACGACGGGCAATTATGAATCACCTCAGGCGGCGCGGGTTCGGGCGGCAATACCGCTGCATTCGTAGTCGTCACTACACTCACATTCTATTGGACGCACCAAAATCCCACACGACGCGCCCTCGCCCATCCAGCCCTCGTTCTACAATCGCCCATGCCCTCCCGCCATCTTCTCCTCGCTCTTGTCCTCGCTCTCCCCGCATCCGTCGTCGCCCAGCAGCCACCCGCGGCCGTCGTCTCAGACCCCACACCCGACCTCGCCCATCCCCGAGCGATGGACTCCTTCCAGATTCCCAGCCACGGCGACAAGCTCAATGCCCTCTTCTACATCGCTGCCGGCTCCGGTGCTCACCCCACCGTCATTCTCCTCCACGGCTTCCCCGGCAACGAGCGCAACCTCGACCTTGCCCAGGCCATCCGCCGCGACGGCTGGAACGTCCTCTTCTTCGACTATCGCGGCTCCTGGGGTACCTCCGGCAGCTTCTCCTTCAAGAACTCCATGCAGGACACCGAAGCCGCCATCGCCTACCTCCGGGATCGCGCCAACGCCACCCGCCTGCACGCCGACCCAGCCAACCTCGTCCTCATCGGCCACAGCATGGGCGGCATGATCGCCGCCTACACCGGCGCGCACGACCCCACCCTCCGCGCCATCGGCCTCATCTCCGCCGCCAACATGTCCACCGGCCACCTCTCCGTCGTCAAGCCCACCGAGATCATCAACGTCCCCAACCTCGCCGCGCGCCTCGAAGCCGTCGGCATCTACCCCCTCGCCGGCTGCACCGCCCAATCCCTCGCCACCGAGCTCCTCGCCAACACCGCCCATTGGGACTTCACCAACTTCGCTCCACTCCTCAACCCGCGCCCCATCCTGGTCATCACCTCCGACGATCACCTCGCCCCGCCTGCCGATCTCCTCGCCGCCAACCTCCGCGCCCTCCACGACCCCCACATCACCACCCTTCACCTCGCCACCGATCACAGCTACTCCGGCCAGCGCATCGCCCTCGCAACCGCGGTAATCGACTGGCTCAACCAGCTACCCAAATAGTCAGACGTCTGATGAGCGCAATCAAACCAACCCGCTGGCAAGCAAGCTTCTCAACATCCACGTTCGCAATCGCTAGGAGCTAGGAGCCAGAAGGCAGAAGCTAAAAGCCAGAAGCTTCCCACACCCCCACACCATCTAACCCCCATGCCGATCACGCCCGACAGCCTCTTCACCCCACTCACGCAGCGCAGAATCACTCTCCCCAACCGCATCGTCGTCTCCCCCATGTGCGAGTACAGCTCGGTCGACGGCCACGCCAACGACTGGCACCTCGTTCACCTCGGCAGCCGCGCCGTCGGCGGAGCAGGCACCGTCATCACCGAAGCCGCCGCCGTCAGCCCCGAAGGCCGCATCACCCCCGGAGACCTCGGCATCTACTCCGACGACCACATCCCCTTCCTGACCCGGATCACCGACTTCCTGAAAGCCCACGGTAGCGTCCCCGGGATCCAGCTAGCCCACGCTGGCCGGAAAGCCAGCATGTCCATCCCCTGGGTCACGCCCTCCCACACTGTCCCACCCTCCGAAGGCGGCTGGACCAACGTAGTCGCCCCCTCGGCGCTCCGCTTCCACGACGAATACTCCCTTCCCCACGCCCTCGATCGCGCCGGCATGGACGAAGTCATCGCCGACTTCACCGCCGCCACCCACCGCGCCGCAGCCGCGGGTTTTCTCCTCGCCGAAGTCCACGCCGCCCACGGCTATCTCTGCAACGAATTCCTCTCCCCGCTCTCCAACACCCGCACCGACGAGTACGGTGGAAGCCTCGCCAATCGCATGAAGTTTCCTCTCGAGGTCATCCGCGCCGTGCGCGCCGCCTTCCCTTCCCACCTCCCCGTCTGGGTCCGCGTCTCCGCCACCGACTGGGTTGACGGCGGTTTATCCATCGACGATGTCTTAGAGTTTGCCCGCCTCGTTAAGGCCGAAGGTATCGACCTGCTCGACGTCTCCTCCGGCGGCAATGATCCCCGCCAGGAGATCCCAATCGGCGCCGGCTATCAAGTCGCCTTCGCCGACCGCATCCGCCGCGAAACCGGCCTCGCCACCGGCGCCGTCGGCCTGATCACCGACCCAGCCCAGGCCGACCAGATCATCCGCACCCACCAGGCCGACGTCGTCCTGCTAGCCCGCGAACTCCTCCGCGAACCCTACTGGCCCCTCCGCGCCGCCGACGAACTCCACCACCCCGCCAGCTGGCCCGTCCAGTACGAACGCGCCGCCAAAGGCAAAGTCCACCGCCGCGAACCCCTCAAAACCTAGTTCTCAGTAATTAGTTCTCAATTCTCAGACCCATCTACCAACTCCCTCACCACCACCTTCGAGGGTTCAACTGAGAACTGACAACTAAGAACTGACAACTCCCCACCATCCCCACCTAACTCTTCAAGTAAACCTCGAACCCCTGTTAACCAATCTGATACCGTATGTGCTCATAGGTGAACCATAGGCGGAACCGCGCTAACCACTAGCTGAATCCTTCTGCCATCCTATACTTTAGTACTTCAGATGGTAGTGACGTCACATCATCCAATTCGCAAGGCAGTTACCCCCGAGCCAACCGTCATTCCGGACAAGCTCTACTTCCGCATTGGGGATGTAGCCAAGCTGTGCGATGTCCCCGCCTACGTCCTCCGTTTTTGGGAGACCGAGTTCCCGCAGCTAAAGCCTAACAAAGGCGGCACCGGCCAGCGCCTCTACCGCAAGCGCGATGTCGAGATGGCCCTCCGCATCAAGAGCCTGCTCTATGACCAGGGCTACACCATCCCCGGCGCCCGCCAGGTCTTCTCCGCAGAATCCAAAATCAAAGAAACCCCTGAGGCTCCGCAGCTCGCCGCGGCGCCCGCCCCAACCCCCGCGCCCCAGCCTGTTCCGACCGTCGACATAGGTGAGACCATCCGCCAGGAGGCCCACCGCCGCGAGCAGCTCGCCTCGCTCCGCGCCGAACTTCGCTCCGTCGTCGAAATGCTCTCCAAAACCGCCTCGCCCAACCTTCCAGAACCGGCCACAGAAACTCCCGCGCCTCTCGCGGCCAAGCCAAAATCCCCGCGCCCCCGCCTCGTCCTCGAGCCCAAGCCCGACGCCAAGGCCCCCCGCCTCCTCGATCAGGGCGACCTCTTTCCCTCCGAATGATATTCTGACCCGCCCCACCTCCTGTACCCTGACCCTGAGCCAGTTGCGGTTGTCGTTTGTTTTTCGTCGTCATCCTGACCCGGAGCTTTCCGAAGGGGAAGGACCCCTGTATTGCGTCTTGCCTTTGCGGTTCTTTCTGTCATTCCCTCCAAGAATCTGCTTCTCTTGCCCGAGCACCAAAACGAGCCTTTAATTCCATGACCGCCGCCTCCGCACCCTCGCTCCCAACTCCTCCCTCTCCGCGGAAGCGTACCCACACCGCCGGCTCAGCCGCCATCCTCCTCATGCTGAGCTCCTTCGGCTCCGGCCTGCTCGCGCTCGTCCGCATCAAGTACGTCAACTTCCTCTTCGGCGCCGGCGCCGCACAGGACGCCTACCGCGCCGCCTTCAAACTCCCTGACCTCCTCAGTTACTTCCTCACCGGCGGCGCCGTCGCCATTTCCCTCATCACCATCCTCAACCGCTACCGCGAACGCGGCGACGACGAAGGTGCCGACCGCGCCCTCTCCGTCGTGCTCACCACCATGTTCGTCGTCCTCGCCGCGGGCGTCATTCTGGCCGAATTCGCCGCCCCCTGGTACGTCTGGCTCGCCAACTCCGGCTTCCGCACCGACCCTATCCGCGCCCATCTCTGCACCGCTCTCACCCGCATCATCCTCCCCGCGCAGCTCTTCTTCTTCATCGGCTCCTGCATGAGCTCGCGCCTGCAGGTCCGCAAGATCTTCATCTACCAGGCCGGCGTTCCTCTCATCTACAACCTCGGCATCGTCCTCGGAGCCGTCTTCCTGCACCGCCAGATCGGCGTCTACTCGCTCGCCGTCGGTGTCCTCGCCGGCGTCATCTGCGGCTCCTTCCTGCTCAACTCCATCGGAGCCTTCCGCACCGGTTTCCACTACACCCCCTTCGTCGACTTCAAAGCACCTGCCTTCCTCGAGTGGTTCAAGCTCACCCTACCCCTCATGATCGGCGTCTCGCTCGTCATGTTCGACGGCTTCTTCCTCAACTATTTTGCCTCCATCGCCAAAGGCGGCATCACTCTCATCGGAAACGCCAAAGACCTCTTCAACGCTCCCTTCAACGTCATCGGCCCCGCCGCCGGCGCAGCATCGCTACCCTTCTTCGCCTCGCTCTTCCAGCAGCGCCGCGAGTTCGACTTCTCCGCCTCCGTCGGCCGCAGCGTCTCCCGCCTCTTCGGCGTAGGCATGCTCGTCTCCGCCTGGATGATCGCGCTGGCCCCCTGGCTCCTGAACCTCTTCAAAGGCGGCAAGTTCAACCGCGCGGACGTCCTCTCCGTCACCCAGCTCTTCCAGATCCTCTCCCTCACCCTCGCCATCTGGGCCGTGCAGGGCATCTACGCCCGCGCCTTCTACGCTGCCAGCGACACCAAGACCCCCGCCATCACCGGCACCGTCATCACCGTTCTCTCCATCCCGATGTACTGGGCGCTCTTCAACGCCCGCGGCCTCACTGGCCTCGCCATCGCATCCGACATCGGCATCTTCGTCCAGACCGCCACGCTGGCCATCCTCCTCCACCGCAAGCGCCTGGTCTCGCTCGCCCACCTCGAGTACGCCGAGCTAGCCCGAGCCCTCGTCGCCGCCCTGCTCGCCTTCGCCGCCGCCTACTTCTCCGCGCACGCCATCGTCAACGGGCTCCCCCGCCTCCACGGTCACCTCGCCGACCTTCTCATCATCACCGCCGGCAGCCTCGCCTGGGCCCTCGCCGCCTTCGCTATCCTGCTGGCCCTCCGCTCCAAACTCCCCAACCAAATCCTCCGCCGCAAACCCGCCTGACCCCTCCCGTCTGGACATGGTGGTTCCATTATTGGTACCATCTTCTTTGTGGCAGCATCGGAGAAGATTCTCGCCCGCATGCGCAGCGAGCCTACGAGTATGCGTTTCTCCGATCTGCTCAAGGTTTGCCGTGAGTTCTTCGGATCTCCCCGACAAGCCTCCAGCAGCCACGTGGTCTTCAAGACACCTTGGCCCGGCGATCCACGCGTGAACATCCAAAACGACAAAGGCAAAGCGAAGGCATATCAAGTCCGGCAAGTACTAGCTGCCATCGACAAGTTGAAAGAAAGCATCGACTGAGCAAGCTGAAGGAGGAAGAGCAATGAGCCGTGATCACTACACCTACCGCGTAACCTGGTCGCAGGAAGACAACGAGTATCTCGGGCAATGCCTCGAATTTCCCTCACTCTCCTGGCTGGCCGGCACGCCGGAAAAGGCTCTGACTGGAATTCGCAAAGCGGTCGCCGAAGTGGTTGCCGATATGCAGTCGAACAACGAAGTCGTTCCCCAACCCTTGGCCGAAAAACAGTACAGCGGCGAGTTTCGAGTCCGTATTCCGCCCATCCTGCACCGCTCACTGGCCGTGCAGGCTGCGGAACAGGGCGTCAGCTTGAATCGCCTGGCGAGTGCAAAACTCGCGAGCTGATTCGCGGCCAACGCCACCGCCCACCCCGCATCCCTCCCCCTTCACCCCACAAATCCCCCCAATCGCTGTTCTCTCTTCGCCCCACCCGCTCGGCACAGGTAGAATAAAAGGGTTCCGCTAACACGATGCAACATCGTATGAGGGGAACGACCGGACACCAATGCTGCCGCCGCGCCCGTGGCACATTCGCAGCACAAGGAGCCGGTCGTCGGGCGCTCTATCTATCCACGAGCGTGTCCGGCTATCTCGCTAAGGAGCTTTCCGCTTTGTCTACAACCGACCGTTTCCTCTTCACCAGTGAGTCCGTGACCGAAGGTCATCCCGACAAGATCGCCGACCAGATCTCCGACGCCATCCTCGACGCCTGCCTCGCCGAAGACCCCACCTCCCGCGTCGCCTGCGAGACCCTCACCTGCACCGGCCTCATCGTCGTCGCCGGCGAGATCACCACCAAGGCCTACGTCGACTTCCAGACTCTGGTCCGCGACACGGTCCGTGAGATCGGCTACGACGACGCCCTCAAGGGCTTCGACTGCAACACCTGCGGCGTCATCTCCACCATCAACCGCCAGTCCCCTGACATCGCGCAGGGCGTCGACACCGGCGGCGCCGGCGACCAGGGCATGATGTTCGGCTATGCCACCAACGAGACCCCCGAGCTGATGCCCACCCCCATCTCGCTCGCCCACAAGCTCGCCCACAAGCTCACCGAAGTCCGCAAAAACGGCAAGCTCGGCTACCTCCGCCCCGACGGCAAGAGCCAGGTCACCGTCGAGTACGACAGCAACAACAAGCCCGTCCGCGTCGACGCCGTCGTCATCTCCACCCAGCACGCCGAGTTCTCCGACAAGGACCCCAACAGCACCCTCACAAACGACCAGCTCCGCGCCGACATCATGGAGCACGTCATCCAGGCCGTCATCCCCGCCAACCTCCTCGACGCCGACACCAAGTACCACATCAACCCCACCGGCCGCTTCGTCATCGGCGGGCCCATGGGCGACACCGGCCTCACCGGCCGCAAGATCATCGTCGACACCTACGGCGGCATGGGCCGTCACGGCGGCGGCGCCTTCTCCGGCAAGGACTCCACCAAGGTCGATCGCAGCGCCGCCTACATGGCCCGCTACGTAGCGAAGAACATCGTAGCCGCCGGCCTCGCCGACCGCGTCGAAGTCCAGCTCGCCTACGCCATCGGTGTAGCCGAGCCCGTCAGCGTCCGCGTTGACACCTTCGGCACCGGCACCGTCTCCGAGCCCCGCCTCATCGAGCTGGTCCGCGAGAACTTCAAGCTCACCCCCAAGGGCATCATCGAAAGCCTCAACCTCCGCCGTCCCATCTTCAAGCAGACCGCCGCCTACGGCCACTTCGGCCGCACCGGCGACGCCTTCACCTGGGAAGCCACCGACAAAGCAGCCGCCCTCAAGTCCGGGGCCGCAGCCGAACTAGCCGCCAAGTAACCTCACGCACAACGACACCAAGGGCGAGCCATCAAGGCTCGCCCTTAGCGTTTTGCTCTTGCTCTTGCCTTTGCTCTTGCTTTTCTTTCTGTCATTCCCTCTGGGAATCTGCTTCTTCGTTTGCAGTTGCAGTTCTTTGACAATTCCTCCCAGGAATTGTCATTCCGAGCGCAGCGAGGAACCTGCTTTCTCCCGTTCTTTCTTCCCCCCGTCACGACTTCACATCTATCGCGACCCACCGTCCTCAAACCTCACGCTCCGAATCACCACCGGCTTCAGCGGCCGATTATGATCGGCCCGCGGCACCGCCGCAATCCCCTCCGCCACCTTCACCGACGCATCATCGCACTGTCCGAAGATCGTATAACTCCCATCCAGCCGATGATTCGGCGTCAACGTAACAAAGAACTCGCTCTCATTCGTATTCGGCCCCGCATTCGCATACGCCAGCCGCCCCGGCCGATCAAACACAAGCCCCGGCACAATCTCATTCTCAAAATGAAATCCAATGTCCTCATCGCCTGAAGGATCGCTCGGCAAGTCCGCATTCTGAATCATGAAGTCCGGAATCACCCGCCGAAAGCTCAGCCCGTCATAAAATTTCTTCCCTCGCATCTCCGCATGCGTCGCAGGATTCTTGAACGCCTTCGTCCCCTCTGCCAGTCCGACAAAGTTCGCCACACCCACCGGCGCCTGCTCGCTGAACAGCCTGCACCGCAGCGTCCCCATCGTCGTCTCGATCACCGCCGTCGGACCCGTAGGCTCCGGCGCAGGAATCGCCGCCATCGGCATCGGCACAGGATGCGGCGTCACCTCGGCCAGCGGCACCGCAGCCGCCACCGCAGGCATCGCCTCACCCTCACGCACTACCGCAATATGGTTGATCGCAATCGCCTCTGCCGGATGATTATCCGTGCTCAACAGCGCATGCGAGATCGCCGTCACCACCGGCAGCGACGCGTCATCGCACTGCCCAAACACCGTCCCGCGCCCCTCATACTCCTTGTCCGCATGCTCCAGCACATAAAACACCGAGCTGCTAGTCAACTCCGGCGCCTTCGTTCCCGCCGTCGAGCCCGCGCCCTCACCCACCGGCGGCTTGTACTTCGCCATAACGAGCCGGCCCGCCCGCTCAAATCCCAACCCACTCTTCTCCATCGGAAACGGAGGCCCCGCAGTCCCTAACAACCGTCCCAGCCGATCCCCACCCATAATCCCATCCGACGTCCCCGCCAACGCCGTCCCGTCATAGAAACCCTTGCCATGCACTACCTGGTCCGTCGCCGGATCCTTCCAGTCCTTCGCCCCCGCGGCCAGCCCCACAAAGTTCGCCACCGTTACCGGAGCTTCCTTCTCATACAGCCTGCACGTAATCCTTCCCATCGACGTGTCCATCACCACCACCGGTCCCGTCGGCTCAACTTCCTTCGCCGCCGCACGAATACCGCCGCGCGCGCGCGTCTGCGCCCCACCCACCGCGACCAACAACATCACCATCGACCACCGCACCGCAGCGTTCGCGACTCCCATAACCCTCCCGCAGCCGCCTCCAGAAAGCGGCCACACAACGAGCATCCTACACTCCAGCGCGAATTCCGCTGGCCCGTCTCCTCACATCCATGTACTCTCCATCTACCGGGCACGTCTAATCCAAAGCAGCATCCGCACCCTCCCAGGAGATTCGCTTGAACCTTCGCGGTCGTACTGCACCTCTCTGGCTCATGGGTCTCACCAACGCCACCTTCGGCATGTATGGTGGCCTCGTCGCCATCTCTCTCCCCGAGCTGCTCGCCGAACAGCACGTCCCCGAAGCCCGCATCGCCGTCATCACCGCCGCGGCCATGTCTCCGGCCTTCTGGTCCTTCCTCATCTGTCCCATGCTCGACGTGCGCTTCACGCGCCGCGTCTACGCCATCGCCTCCAGCGTCTTCGCCTCCATCTTTCTCTTCCTCGGCCTGCTCAATCTCCATCACCTCGTCCTACTCGAGATCCTTTACACCCTCGGCTTCTTCGGAGCCACGCTCACCCAGAACGCGCTCGGCGGCTGGCTCTCCACCGTCATCCGCACCGAAGACGAAAGCCGCCTCAGCGCCTGGTTCAACGTCGCCAACATTGGCGGCGGAGGCCTCATCGCTACCTTCACCCTCGGCCTCGTGCATCATCTGCCGCTTCCCTTGGCCGCCGCACTTCTTAGCCTCGCTCTTCTTCTTCCCCTCGCCATCTATCCATTCATCCCGGTCACCCCACCCGACGACCGCCTCGCCAGCGAATCGTTCTCCGCCTTCTTCCACGACGTCCTCTCGCTGCTCAAGCGTCGCGAAGTTCTCATCGCCCTCGCGCTCCTCCTCTCACCCGCCGGCTCCTTCGCCCTCACCAATCTCCTCGGCGGCCTCGGTCACGACTTCCATGCCTCACCTCGTGTGCTGGCCATCGCTGGCGGTGCCGGAGTCGCCATTGCCGGAGTCTTCGGCAGCCTCATCTTTCCCATCTTTGCCAGGCGAATCTCCCTGCGCCCGCTGTACCTCTGCATCGGCGTCGTCGGAGCCTGCTTCACCCTGAGCCTGCTTCTGCTTCCCCGCACACCCGCCGTCTTCGCCCTCGCCATGATCGGCGAAAATGTCTTCCAGTCCCTCGCCATCACCGGCACCTTCGCCATCGCCTTTGAAACCATCGGCCAAAATAATCCCCTCGCCGCCACCACCTTCTCCGTCCTCGGCGCCGCGTGCAACTTCCCCATCGACTACATGCAGCTAGTCGACGGCCACGCCTACAGCTGGCACGGCGTCTCCAGCGCATTCATCGCCGACGCACTTCTCGGCATCCTCGCCTGCATCCTCCTCGCCCTCATGCTTCGCTTCGTTCGCCGCACCCAACCCGCTTTCTCCGACTCCGTTTCCCACGCCCTCGGCCAGCCATAGCGTACAGTCAGAGCAGCCCCACCGCACATGTACCGCATCCTACCCTGTAGCAACCGCGTGTCTCTTTCGAGTCCGTGTCCCTATCAACTGTTGGCGTGTCTCACCGATCCAAGCCGGCGAAAGGCACTCTTTGCTCATCCAGTCCGAGTACGACATCCAATTCCATCTCCTCCAGCCCACTCCCATCGTGGCGCTGCTACACCTTCATCCCTCGCTCGACTCAAAGCGCACCACTGTCCCCGGCATCAACTCCAGCGCCGACGACCGCCTCTACATCGAACAGCTCGGCCCCAACAAAGAACCCCTCCAGAAAATCCCTCCCGACGAATACCTCGACTGCTTCGGCAACTGCTGTTCCCGCTTCCTCGCTCCCGCCGGCGATCTCCGCCTCCACGGCCGCAACATCGTCACCGCCGACGACTTCCCCGAGCTCCAGGGCTTCAACCTCCCGCAAACTCCCATCGAACTTCTCCCCACCGAAACCCTCCAGTTCCTCCTCGCCAGCCGTTACTGCGAAGTCGACCTCTTCGGCAGCATCGCGCACGACCTCTTCGGCCACCTCGGTAGCGGCTGGGCTCTCGCTGCCACCATCCGGGACTGGGTCCACAGCAAGGTAGCCTTCGACTACAAAAAAGCTCGCCCCACCATGACCGCCATGGACGTCTTCTCCGAACGCATCGGTGTCTGCCGCGACTACCAGCACCTAGCCGTCACCCTCACCCGCACCATGAAGATCCCCGCCCGCTACGTCACCGGCTACATCGGCGACATCCGCATCCCCTTCTCCGGCCCCGGCGACTTCAGCGCCTGGTATCAGATCTGGCTCGAAGGCCGCTGGTGGGACATGGACGCCCGTCACAACTACCCCCGCCTGGGCCGCATCCTCATGGCCACCGGCCGCGACGCCGCCGACGTGGCCATCACCACCAGCTTCGGCCGCGCCGACCTAATCCACTTCTACGTAGACTCCTTCGAGATCGACGCCCAAGGCAGCCGCGTCCCTTTACCCCCCAAACTCGAAGAGCCCGCGCCCCCACCACCCACCACCTAAGCTCCCCACAAAAACCGGGTGCCCCATCTTCGCGACGGCCTCATCGTCGCTAAGGTGGGATGGGGGTGCCCGCCCCGCCACAACGCCTGCCTCTCCATCCACCGTCTTCCTTCGCGAAACGTTGCGCCCCTCTTTGCGACCTTTGCGTCAAGGCACCTGCACTTGCTTTTCTTTCCGTCATTCCCCCCGGGAATCTGCTTCTCTCTACCTCTCCGCAACCACCGCCGGCTCCTTCGCCCCAGCACTCAACACGGTCCACGGCCCAGCCTTCATGTCATGCAATATCGGCTTCTGCCACGCAAACTCCGGATGCGCTTTAAAGAACGGCTCCGCCAGAAAATCCTCTCCGCAAGGATGCCCCGCTCTCCCGATAAAGCTCATCTTCGCCGCCATCGCAGAATCCATCACCTTCCCCGTAACCGCACCGCTCGGAGCAAATGGAGGATTCCCCCACACCGGCTCTCCCACCGGCGACGTCTCCTCATGCCCGCATAAGCTCCTCTTCCCCGCATCCACCTTCTTCTCATACGTATCGAAGTGGTCAGACAGATACGCCTCCGCCAGCGTCGTATCCAGCTTCCCGTAGTGCTCCTTCATAAATTCTAGCGCCCGTATATGCCGCGCGTTCATCGAGCTCTCCGGATCGTTCGGATTAAATCCCGGCGTGTCATCGCGAATCACCATCGGATCTTGCGAGAAATTCGCGCTCACAAAGAATCCATCCTTCTTCACCGTCAGCGGCGTGTGATGCAGCCCCAGCTCCAGGTACGCAATCTCATTCGTCTTCCGATCCCCAATCAGCCACGAGTTCGCATACCCCCCGTTATTCCCCTTGCGCATGATCGCCGCATACTCCGCAATCGAGCTCGCATACTGCATCGCCTTCCGCGACCGCTGAAACTCCGGAATCCCATTGACATCGAACCCCTTCGCCATCGGCAGCGTCGTCTCGGTGATCATCAACCCCGCCGAGTTCACACCGAAATCGTCCTGGCTCGTAATCAATCCCGGCGAGCCGTCCATAAAAAAGTGATACCCCTTCGCCGGCACCACATCGAACGCCACCGTCCAGTTCTCACCCTCTGCATACGACGACCAGTTGCTGTGCGCAATCACGATCTTCCCATCCTTCGTCGCCGACCCCGTAGCAATAAACGCGCTACACTTCCCCGGAGCCTTCGCCGCCGCCGGTACCGGCTTGCCCTCCTTCTTATCGATCATCGGAAGGTAATATCCCGTCAGCTCCTCATTGCCATTGATCGCCACCACATCCCACAGGTCCACCTTCGACCCCTGCGCCTTCAACCCTTCAGCAATCCCCTTCAACTCGGCTTGATACTCCGGATCCAACTTCGGCCACAACACATTCTTGCCCGCCTGCCGAAAAAACTCCCAGGGCCGCTTGTACTCGTTCACACCCTCCACTTCGTACACCTGCACGTTGGCCTCAATCTCGCGCGCCAGCAAATACCCGTGCTGAAACCCAATCTCCTCCGGCGTCCCCGCCAGGTGCACATACGTCCACCCACCCTCATGAAACTTGTAGGAATCCCCAAGCCGCGCATCCGGGCCAGCAGCAACAGCACCCATCGCAGCGACCGAAGCCGTTGTAAGAAGAAACAAGCCAGCCAAACGCACACCAAGACGCATTGAGATTGCTCCTGAAGACAGCTAATAGACCTTTGAGATTCAAACCCGTAGGGGAATGTTTTCAAGTGTATGACATCCCGCCCAGTCGAGGACGCAGGAAAGCCATCATCCCCGAAGCCCAACCTGCACCCAGCCGCATCGCCCCGCGGGAGAAGCATTCCTCAAACTGCATGACTCTCCAGAACTTATCCGTGGACGAAAAATGGAAGAACAGAGGAAGCGCAGACGATTGCATTGCCGCAATCAACTCCAACACAGTCCTCCCCGCACCTCAGATCCCCCAGCGCCGGGCATGACCGCAACGCCCCGCTCGTAAGTGCTTCTCCGTAAGCCTGCATCCCTCCTTCTCCCGGTTCCGTGACGCCAAAAAGTTTGGCGCGACAATCTATGCCTACTTCAGCATCTACTCGGAGATCGACCCCATGAAACAGCCAAGACTCTTCGCGGCCGCGATCGTTTGCGCTCTGCTCGGCGCCGTCAGCCCCGCCTACGCCTCCATTGACAGCATGAACCTCGGCGCCTCGTACAACTCCAACCAGACCCAGATCACCTTCCGCGTGTACTCCTCCCAGGCCACCAACATGGTCCTATATCTTTACTCCGCCGGCTACGGCGTCCAGGACTCCGCTCACTTCACCCTCACCCCGGCCGGCAGCAACGTCTGGCAGATTATCCTCCCCGTCTCAGAGATCCAGTCCGACGGCATCACCGGCACCATCTACTACGGCTATCGCGCCTGGGGTCCCAACTGGACCTACAACTCAAGCTGGACCAAGGGCTCCAACACTGGCTTCATCTCTGACGTCGACTCCCTCGGCAACCGCTTCAATCCCAACAAGCTCCTCATCGATCCCTACGCCCGCGAGATCTCCCAGGACCCCCTGAACGCCAACAACCAGAACGGCAACATCTTCGCCTCCGGTGCCTCTTACCGCGACACCGACAGCGGTACCTACGCTCCCAAAGGCATCATCCTCGCGCCCATTACCAACAGCACCGGTACCAAGCCCACCCGCGCCCAGAAAGACGACGTCATCTACGAGGTGAACGTGCGCGGCCTCACCGAGCAGGACCCTAACACCCCCGCCGCCTATCGCGGCACCTACTACGGCGCCGGTCTCAAGGCCAGCTATCTCGCCTCGCTCGGCGTCACCGCTATCGAGCTCCTTCCCATCCAGGAAACGCAGAACGACGCCAACAACGTCACCCCTGACTCCGACGCCAACCAGAACTACTGGGGCTACATGACCGAAGACTTCTTCGCCCCCGACCGCTACTACGCCTACAACAAGGCTCCCGGAGGCCCCACCGCTGAGTTCCAGAACATGGTCAAAGCCTTCCACGCCGTCGGCATCAAGGTCTATATGGACGTCGTCTATAACCACACCGCCGAAGGCGGCACCTACACCAATACCGATCCCACCACCGCCTTCATCGACTCTTGGCGCGGCCTCGACAACACTACCTATTACGAACTCTCCTCCGGCAACCAATACTTCTACGACAACACCGGCACCGGCGCCAATTACAACACCTACAACACCGTCGCCCAGAACCTCATCGTCGATTCCCTGGCCTACTGGTCCACCACCATGGGCGTCGATGGCTTCCGCTTCGACCTCGCCGGCGTCCTCGGCAATACCTGCCTCAACGGCGCCTACGAGTCCGCTGCTCCCAACTGCCCCGACGGCGGCTATAACTGGGATGTCTCCGACACCAACACCGCCATTCAGCGCATCCTCAAGGAATTCACCGTCCGTCCCGCAGCCGGCGGCTCCGGCCTTGACCTCTACGCCGAGCCTTACGCTATCGGTGGCAACTCCTACCAGCTCGGCAACTTTCCCAAAGGCTGGTCGGAGTGGAATGTGAACTTCCGCGATACCCTTCGCCGGGCCCAGAATGAGCTCGGCAACCAGACCATCTACATCACCATGGACGCCAACGACTTCACCGGCTCCTCTCAACTCTTCCAGGCCAACGGCCGCTCCCCCTGGAATTCCACCAACTTCATGAACATCCACGACGGCCTCACGCTCAACGACGTCTACTCCTGCAACGGTTCCAACAACTCGCAAGCCTGGCCGTGGGGCCCCTCGAGCGGCGGCACCTCCACGAACTACAGTTGGGATCAGGGACTCTCCGCAGGCACCGGCACCGCCTACGATCAGCGTCGCGCGGCCCGCACCGGCCTTGCCTTCTCCATGCTCTCCGCCGGCACCCCCATCATGGCAGGTGGAGACGAATACCTCCGTACCCTCCAGTGCAACAACAACGCCTACAACCTCGACTCACCCGGTAACTGGCTGAACTGGGCGCCCACCACCAATCAATCCAACTTCTATAACTTTGCCTCACGCCTCGTCGCCTTCCGCAAAGCCCACCCCGCCCTTCGCCCCGTCACCTGGTACACCGGCAGCCAGGTCGAGTGGTGGGAGCCCAGCGGAGCCCAGATCACCTCCAGCTACTGGAACAACACCAGCAACTACGCCCTCGCCTACACCATCAACGGCTCATCCTTCAGCGATCCCAACTCCATGTACATCGCCTACAACGGATGGTCCGGCAGCGTAACCTTCACCCTTCCCACGCCACCCATCGGCACCAACTGGTATCGCGTCACCGATACATGCGACTGGAACGACGGCCCCAACACCTTCGTCTCCCCCGGCAACGAAACCGAGATCGGCCCCGCAGGAACCACCTACAGTCAATGTGGCCAATCCCTGCTTCTCCTCATCTCGAAGTAACCCAACCTCAATAGTTCAACCCGATCCAAAGGCGTCCAGTATTCACCACTGGGCGCCTTTTCTCGTTCGATCTTCGACAACATGGACAAACTGTCATCCCGCCTCAGTCCGCATCGCGCGCTTGCACGCCTAACATAGACGTAAGCAGCACGATCGCACCCACCAACGGACCCTCCTCCATGATCTCGCGCCGCCGTTTCACCCAACTCTCAGCCCTGTCTCTCGGAGGCCTGACCACCGGAGTCCTGCGCGGCGCGCAGAAGCTGGGCGCAGACAAACCGCTCCCCGAAGCCGCATCGGACATCACCCTCGACATCGCCCCCTACACCCTCGAAGCCTCGCCCAAGCACCACATCCGCACCCTCGCCTACAACAACCAGGTTCCCGGCCCCCTCATCCGCATGCGCCAGGGCCGCCCCACCTCCGTCACCATCCGCAACAACACCCCGGACCCCGAGATCCTTCACTGGCACGGCCTCTTCCTTCCCTCCAACATCGACGGCGCCATGGAAGAAGGCACGCCCATGATCGCTCCCAGCGCAAGCGTCCACTACATTCTCGCCCCTGACCCCACCGGCTTCCGCTGGTATCACACCCACGTCCGCGCGGGAAACGACCTCAGCAAAGGCCTCTACAACGGACTCCACGGCCCGCTCTTCATCGAACCCGCCCGTGACCCCGGCGCCTACGACACCGAAGCCTTTCTCACTCTCCACGACTGGGACGGCCAATTCCAAAGCAGCAACGACGGCAACATGGCCCCCGCCTACGACGTCTCCACGATCAACGGCAAGATGCTCGGCTTCGGTGAACCTATCCGCGTCAAGCAAGGCCAGCGCCTGCTCCTCCACATCCTCAACTCCAGCGCCACCGACGTCCACTGGATCGCCCTCGCCGGCCACACCTTCCGCGTCATCGCCCTCGACGGCAACCCCGTCGCATCTCCGCAATCCGTCCCCATGCTTTCCATCGCGCCCGCCGAACGCGTCTGCGCTCTCGTCGAGCTCAACAACCCCGGCGTCTGGATCCTCGGCGAAGTCCGCAAACACATCCAGGCCACCGGCATGGGCATCGTCGTCGAGTACGCCAACGCCTCCAACAAACCCACTTGGATACAACCCGAAGAGCTCATCTGGAACTACAGCCAGTTCGGCGCTCCTCCCGATCCCAACGCCTCGTCCACCGGCGCTCATCGCATCGACCTCGTCTTTGAAGCCAAATTTCACGGCCACGGCGCCGAAGAGCAGTGGCTCATCAACGGCAAGTCCTATCCCGACACCGAACAGCCCGTCCTAACCGCCGGCCAGCGCTATCGCCTCGTCATGAGAAACAACAGCGCCGACGCTCATCCCATCCATCTCCATCGCCACACCTTCGAGCTTCGCCAGGTAGGGCGCGCAACGAACTCAACCACTCCCGACCTCAAAGGCATATTCAAGGATATCGTCCTCGCCCCGCCAAACCTCACCACCGAAGTCGAGTTCACCGCCAACAACCCCGGCCTCACCCTCTTCCACTGCCACCAGCAGGACCACATGGATCGCGGCTTCATGATGGTGTTTCGCTATGCCTAAACTCCGCCGCGCGCTCCTCCTCTCCACCCTTACCCTAGCCTTCGCCATCGCCGCCCACGCGCAAGGCAACTACGAGATCCAGGTCTACGGCGCCGACACCGTCGCTCCCAAAACGCTCATGGTCGAGCTCCACTCCAACTTCACCATCAAAGGCCAGACCCAGACCATCGACGGCGTCTACCCCACCAACCACCAGGAGCACGAAACCCTCGAGCTCACCCAGGGCATCAACAACTGGTCCGAGGTCGGCTTCTATGTCTTCAGCAGCTGGCAGGATGGCCACGGCGTCCAATGGGTCGGCGACCACATCCGTCCCCGCGTCCGCGTTCCCGACAGCTGGCACTGGCCCGTCGGCGTCAGCCTCTCCACCGAAATCGGCTACCAGCGCCCCGAGTACTCCCCCGACACCTGGACCTGGGAGATTCGCCCCATCATCGACAAGGCCGCCGGCCGCTGGTACTTCGCCTTCAACCCCGCCCTCGAGCGCACCCTCCACGGCCCCGACGTCAACCAGGGCGTCGGCTTCTCTCCCGCCTTCAAAATCAGCTACGACTTCACCCCCGTCATCAGCGCGGGCTTCGAGTACTACGCCGACTACTGCGGCGTCACCAACCCCTGCCCCCTTCACGACCAGCAGCAACAGCTCTTCGCCGTCACCGACCTCAACGTCTCCCCCAACTGGGAGATCAACTTCGGCATAGGCATCGGCCCCACCGCCTCCACCGACCACCTCATCGTAAAAGGCATCCTCGGCCGCCGCTTCAACTGGGGCCACCACCCCGACGTCCAGTAGCTTTGCCCCTGCTCGTGCCGTTGCTCTTGGCGTTGGCGTTGCATTTCTGGCTGTCATCCCGCAGGGATCTTCTTTTTCCTTTGCGTCAAAGCCTTTGCCTTTGCCTTTGCTTTTCTGGTTGCCATTCCGAGCGCAGCGAGGAACCTGCTGTCTCCCGTTCTTGCCTTTGCTCTTGACCGCCGCGTCTACTTTGACTCGCCCCAATCCCCTCCAACTCCCGCAGCGTCTCCGCATCCAGCACCAAATCCGCCGCCGCGAGATTCTCCCTCAAATGCCCCCGCGACGACGTGCCCGGAATCAGCAGCACATTCGGCGAACGATGCAGCAGCCACGCCAGCGCCACCTGCATCGGCGTAACTCCCAGCCGCGCCGCCACGCCATTCATCTCCGCAGACTGCAGCGGCGAAAACCCTCCCAGCGGAAAGTACGGCACATACGCAATCCCCTGCTCCGCCAGCTCATCCACGAGCGCGTCGTCCCCGCGCTGCGCCACGTTATAAAAGTTCTGCACGCACACAATCTCCGTCATCGCCTGCGCCGTCTTCACCTGCGCAGCCGACACCGTGCTCAGCCCAATGTTCTTCACCAATCCCTGCTTCTTCAGCTCCACCAGCGCAGCCAGCGGCTCCTCAAACGGTTCATCCTCCGGCGCACTCATCCCGCCCAACCGCAGATTCACCACATCTATCGCCTCCAGCCCCAGGTTCCGCAGGTTGCCGTGCACCGCCTCCACAATCTCCTTACCCGACCGCGCATGCGGCCACGACCCATCGCCTCCACGCCGCGCGCCCACCTTCGTCACAATCACCAGATCCTCCGGATAAGGATGCAGCGCCTGCCGAATAATTTGATTCGTCACATGCGGCCCGTAAAAGTCGCTCGTATCAATATGATTCACCCCCGAAGCCACTGCCTCCCGCAAAACCGCAATCGCCTCCGCCACATCCTTCGGTGGCCCCCACACCATCTTCTTCCCGTCCTTGCCAGCCAGTTGCATCGCGCCATAACCCAGCCGCTTCACCGTCAGCGACGTTCCCGGAAACGTAAAATCCCCACCCAGCTTCTCCATTGTCTTTGTCATAAATCCTCCATGCACCTTGTGCATCAACCCTATCCGAGCTGCATCTGTTTAGATGAAGCTATCTTCAGTTTTGGAGTTCGCATTTGCCCACCGCCCTCGCGCCCATCCTAAAGCCCCGCAAAATGCCCATTCAGGCGCGCTCCAACGCCAGCGTCGACGCCATCCTTCAAGCCACCCTTCAGGTTCTCGTCGCCGTCGGCAAGGAACGCCTCACCACCACCCGCGTCGCCGCGCGCGCCGGGGTCTCCGTCGGCACACTCTACCAATACTTCCCCAACAAAAGCGCCCTTCTCCAGGCCGCCCTTCGCCGTCACATGAACGAAGTCCGCAACGCCATCGAGAAAGTCTGCTCCACCCACCTCCACGCCAGCCTCCTCGACATGGGCTCCGGCCTCATCCACGCCTACCTCACCGCCAAGATGCAGAGCGTCAAATCCAGCGCCGCGCTCTACGCCGTCAGCTCCGACGTCGACGGTGCCGCCATCGCCAAAGCCGCCAGCCACCGCTCCCGCCGCGCCGTTGTCGCACTCTTCGCCACCGCCCGCGAACCCCTCAGCAAAGATCCCGAAGTCATCGCCACCGTCGTCCTTTCAGCCTTCAACGGCATCTCCCGCAGCCTGCTCGAATCCAAATCCCCCGAGGCCCAGCTCGTCCCCCTGCGCGACGAGCTCATCGCCCTCGTTCACGCCTATCTCCGCACCTGCATCCGCTAGCTACGGCACCATCCCAATCGTCTTCAGCCACACATCCGCCAACTGCGGCCAATCCGTAATCGGATACTTCGTATGCCGAAGCCCGAACGCATGCCCACCCTGCGCATACAAATGCATCTCCGTGGGAACCCCGGCATTCTTCAACGCAATGTAATACGACAACGCGTCGTTGACACTGTCCTCGTGATCATCCTCCGCCTGCAACAAGAACTGCGGCGGCGTCTCGCGCGTAACCTGCAAATCAGGATTCAGCGACAAATCCTTATCCGCGCCCGCCGGAATCTGCAGCGCAAACTTCTTCTCCCCCTGCGAAGCATCCCACTCCGCTGCGCTCAACGATAGATGCCCCGGATAAATTGCCACCCCAAAATCCGGCCGACAACTCTCGTCATCCGCCGCATCAACCCTCGCATACAACCGCTTCTCAAAATGATTGCTGATCGCCGCAACCAAATGCCCGCCAGCCGAGAACCCCAACACTCCCACCTTGTGCGGATCGATTCCCCACTCCTTCGCATGCAGCCGCACCAACCCCATCGTCCTCTGCGCGTCCTCCAACGCCATCGGCGACTCCGGATACGGTCCCGACTTCGGATACGCTGCCCCCACGTATGGCTTCTCCCCAGGCACGCGATACTTCAACAGCACGCACGTCACACGCTTCGCCGTCAGCCAGTCACAAACCTCAGTGCCCTCCAGATCCATCGCCAGCACCTGGTATCCACCTCCCGGAAACACCACCACCGCCGCACCCGTGCTCTTTCCCTTCAGCGAGTACACAGTCATCGTCGGCACCGATACATCCTCCACCGAAATCCACGGCCGCCCCGCCACCAGCGACTCTTTACCCGTCGTGATCGCCACCTCCGGCCCCGCCGCCACCTGCGCATCCGGCGCCGCTCCCGGCCATATCGCCACCTGCGTATGCCCGGCCGACGGCTGCCAACCCTGCGCCAGCGCACACCCACATCCCAAAACCACACCCGCCACAATCATCCGACGCATCATCGCAATCCTCAACCGGCAATCCCTCTCCGGCTGAGCCGAGTCTAGGCACACCTCGCGTGACATTCCTGTGCACATCCCCGCGCGTACCGCCTCAGTCAACAAACAGCACCCACCGCTGCTCCCACCGCCTACATAAACTTGATACCGCTCGACCCAATCACCGTGAACACCTTGAACAGATCCGTGATCCCCAGCAGGTGCTGAATCTGCTTGCTCAAATGCATCAGCTCCACGTCGCTCCCCACCGACCGCCCCGCCACATAAAGCCGCACCAACGTACCCAATCCTCGACTGTCCGTATGCTGCAGATCCCCCAGATCGAGAACGATCCTTTTGTTCGCGGGCATCAGCGCACGCACAGTCGCGTAGAATCCCTCCTCGGTGGCCACCACCAATCGGCCATGACACATCACCACCACGCACTCATCCATGCAGAACTTTATCTCGGTCGACAGAACAGGCAAAGCCGCTGAACTCTCAGCCATGGAAGAACTCCTGGACACAACATAAACACCTGGCCCGGAACCCGGCAATTATCGCACGCCGCCTTTACCTCGGCGCGCGTCTTTCTCAACCCTTCCATCGACAGCACCATGCTTTACAGCAATTAATCCTTCATCAAAGCCAACCTCTTTCCCAACCCTCAATGCACTTCAAATTAACACCCCATTCATGCCGCCGAAAATCCCCAACGTAGAAAAACTCGTCTGGCCCTTCCTCCTCATCTACGGCCTCAGCTACTTCTTCACCGAGTTCGGCCCCAACGCCACCACCTTCGTCTACCCCTCCGAAATCTTCCCCGTCAAAGTCCGCACCACCGGCCACGGCATCTCCGCCGCCATGGGCAAAATAGGAGGCTTCCTCGGAGTCTTCACCTTCCCCTTCTTCATGACCTGGCACGGCCTCCCCGCCGCCGAAGGCGCCGCCGCCATCGTCAGCCTCCTCGGCCTCATCGCCACCGTCTTCCTACTCCCCGAAACCAAGGGCAAGAGCCTCGAAGAGCTCTCCGAAGAACCCATAACCCCAGCAGAAAAAGCCGCCGCCTGACAGCCCGCAAACTCCACGCCTCCCAGCGCTTGCCATCAGTAAACACAAGCCGACATATCGGGACTAATCACCTGGTTGATGAGTGACTCAGTGATTTTCCAGTAAATGAGGAAGGTCAGTTATCAATCCGGCTCCGTAGTTGCCTTCATGCCTAGCATTTGGACACTGAGAGACGAGACTTCGAATGGGGAGAGCTCTGGAGGACCGAGACGACTTGGCTACATGCATCTTACCTGGATCGGAAAGTTCCGCTGCGCAAAGTACCTGAGGTCGGTTCGGTACCAGGAATCAACATCCTAAACTCCCGAACAGGGTCGATGCAGCCGAGGATCGGATTTCCGCGCTGTCTCGCTGTTAGCCAGTCTCAATGAAATCTCCCTCGCCGCGCACATTACCCGGGCCTTGATGTCATCGTTCTCTTTCAAACTACATCCACCGGTGGCACTGACCGCAGCTCGTACTGTTCCCTTGCTATCAAAGATTGGCGCTGCCACAGCCCATATTCCGGGAAAGAGTTCTCCATCGCTGATGGCGTAGCCATTCGCCCTAGCGTCGGCGAGCTCCTCGGTCATTCTTGCGCGGAATTGCCCTGACTTCACCGGATCTGCGCCGCCAGTGTAGCGGTTGAAGATCTCTGCGACCTCCTCGGCCGGAAGGTGCGCTAGCAACACCTTCCCCAACGCCATTGAATGCGCGGGATATCGCACGCCCATATCCAAATCGATCTTCACCAGGTCCGGCCGGGCTTCCACCTTGTCCACGATCATCATCAGACCGCGCTCGAGGACGGCAACCAGGCCCGAGTAATTTGTCTCAGCGACCATTCGGTGCAGTACAGGCTCCGCAACCCGTCGCAACCCCATCTCCCGCAACGCCGCATGAGCAACCGCAACAACCTTCTGCCCGATTTGCGTAGCGGCCATACTCGGGGTCACACTTCGAATAACCCTCACGCTCCAATACGGCTCAGAATATATGACGTTGTGCTCGTCGCAATCTTACATCGCCGACTAATTTCCGCATTCGTAAGACCCCCTGACTTGTGCGCAATTAGCTCGAGGATTGCCAGCGCGCGCAGCAGGGACGTTGCCTCAACCGACCTGCCCAATGATTTCGTTGACGGCGGCGTCAGTGGCCGCTGCGCCTCAAAGGTGTTTGCTTTCTGGAGGTTCACGATTTCCTTTCGGAAAATTCAGCCGGTTCGTAGAGATTCGCTGATAACATCCGGGTCACCCCCTCTTCAGCTGTTCAGAATAGTGCCGTCCGGACGTCGCTGTCCAAGAAATGCTCAATACGTCGAGCACGCGCCCTATCTCTTTCGAGACCCACTGCACGACCAACTCGACGCGTCTCCGGTGTCCCCCTTGCCGCTCCAGATCGCTTGCGACGGATAGGGACATAGCGGCCTCGTCGTCACCACGGGCTGCGACGGCAGATCGTCTTCATTTTTCGTGGCAATCACCTGCTCTGGAGCCTTGCTTTCTTCTACCCACGCGCGAAGCGCTCCAAATACATCCTTCTGCGGGTCGCCATCGTGCGAGCTATTGAGCATATTCCCAAACGCGTTCGGCCCCGGTTCCAGCCCACGATGCATCATCCCAGGCGCCATAAACAGGCGATAGAGACTGTAGACATTCCGTTCCCCGCCCAACTGTCGCACGACTGAATCGTGATAGTTCACCGCCAGTTTCGGAGCTGGCGAGCCGTCTTCCCACCCCTGATATACGATCAGTTTTCCACCTCGCGCCTTGAACGAATTTAAGTCAGGGTTCGTCGCATTCAGGATGGCCCCAACCTTTTGATCGGCGAATGCCTCATCTTTGTCAAAATCGAATTTCAAGGAACTGTATTTCGGCTGTTCGAAGACGAAGTTTCCATAGAATGCGCTGGAGAAGATTAAGTCCAGGCTCGCTCCCGCTACCGGTCCATAGATGTAGCTCGCATAGCTCAAGCCTGGAGGCCCTGGCTCTGCCTCAGCTCCAGCTTCGTATCCCACAGTAATCTTCTTACCGGTACTGTTCACCGCGCCTGAATAGATCTTCTGGAGGGCTGTTACCTGCGCCGCGGTGAGGCAATCATTCGAATCCGCCGTTTTACACAATAGCGTTGCGGGATCAAACTTGCACGACTGGGGATCCTTAATAAATGGATCGGTGACTTTCTGCTGCATGCCACACGCCGCCAGCGCTGCCTTTTCAATGATCGACCGCTTCGCCTCCGGGATATAACTTGCCGGGTCGTTCAACAATGCCTGGGAATTCCATGCAAATGCCGCCATCGACCCCATCCACGGCCCGGCTGCTGATCCAGCGATGATTCCGTTGAAATCCTCGGGAAATCGCTGCGCCTCCATCATTGCTTCGCGACCGCCTTCAGAGCACCCGTTAAAGTCGGAGTACCTCTGCGGCTTCCCATAAAACGCAGCGACGATCTCCCGCGAATGCACGCTTGTTTCATGGACTGCCCGGTATCCAAAATCAATCACTTTCTCCGGATGCCCCATCGCCCACGAGCCGTCGGTTCCGGCTCCGGTGTGTCCGTCATCCGTTGCGGCCACAGCAAAGTTGTGGCTCAACGGCATCGTCATCATGGCCGTGTTGATCGATCCGGCGAGTCCTCCATTTCCAAGCTGCAAAAACTCCCCGTTCCAGCCGCTCGCAACAGGCATCCATAACTCAAATTTGATCACCGAATCCGGGGTGGGGTTCGCCTCAGCTTTCACTCTGCAATATGCCGGTAAGTTCAGCTCTTGCGGAACGCCCAGCACTGTTGAAGTATTGTCCACCGCGGCTGGAATCAACTCCGCCGACGCAATCTTCACCTTCGACAGCTTCAGCTCAGCCAACTTCGAACAATCCTGTTGTCCCCAGCTCACACCAGGTAGTGTCGCGACCATAATCAAAGCGAGACGCAATGCATTCTTGCTCGCGCGCTTCCGTTCCCTACAATCCAACATCACGTCTCCGCCGGTTTCGATCTTAGTCATTCTGGCACCATGTTTCGTCATTTCGTTGCAGCGAGCTGTAGAATTTCACTCCGACTCGATGGGCCCGGCTTCATTCCGGAGCAAGCTCAACTCTGCGGCATGAGGCTGTCCACGCGCCCAACAACGTATTGAGTAGAATCCCTGGGTTTTCAACCGCTCTTGTTATTCTCTCAACCTCTTGCAAAACTCCTTGACACCCGTCCCGCTCGAATGGGAAGGTGCTTTCGCACAGGTCTACCGATATAACGCTGTTTTTATTCTTGTATGTTCCACGTCGCTTTTTCTGCAGCCCCCCGATCCTAATGGATAACTCCGCAACAGCTCGCTCATCTGGGATAAACGACCAAGCTATCGCCGACCTCACCGCCGTCCTCGGGGAACGGTTCACCCTTGCGCTCTCCCTGCGCGAGCAACACAGCGTCGGCGAGTCCTATCATCCTGCCGCTCTTCCAGACGCATCTGCTTCCCTCATTCCACCGAAGAAGTCAGCGACATTCTCGAAATCAGTCAGCGCTATCAAATTCCAGTTGTGCCCTTCGGCGCTGGAACTTCCGTCGAAGGCGGCGTCAACGCTATTAAAGGCGGCATCAGCATCGACCTTCGCGAAATGCATAAGATCCTCCGCGTCAGCGTGCCCGACATGGACGCCACGGTCGAGGCCGGCGTTACACGCCTTCAATTCACCAGGTATCTCAAGAACACTGGCCTGACATTCTTCATCGACCCAGCGCCGACGCAACTATTGGCGGCATGACCGCGACCCGCGCTTCGGGAACGACAGCGGTTCGCTATGGCACGATGCGCGAGAATGTTCTCGGCCTCACGGTTGTCCTTGCGGACGGGAGAATCATTCATACCGGCACCCGCGCTCGCAAGTCCTCAGCAGGCTACGATCTGACGCATCTCTTCGTCGGCTCCGAGGGTACGCTCGGCGTGATCACTGAAATTATCGTTCGCCTGCACCCGTATCCCGAAGCTGTCTCCGCCGCCGTTTGCACGTTTAATTCCATTGGGGGCCGTGCAAACGGCCATTGGCGCAATTCAGCTTGGACTCAAAGTCGCTCGCATCGAATTTCTGGATGAGAAGCAAATCGAGGCCGTCAATCGCTTCTCGCGCACCGATCTAACCGTTCTCCCTACTTTGTTCTTCGAATTCCACGGTATGAACGACGGGATGTCACGGAACAAGCAGCGGCTCTACAAGAGATCGCAGAAGAACACGGCGGCCGCGAATTCCAGCGGAAGAATTCCCTCGAGGATCGTGACGCTCTGTGGAAAGCCCGCCACGATGCCTACCACGCCACTCACGCGCTGGTTCCAGGCTCCGCAATCTGGAGTACCGACGTCTGCGTGCCGATCTCCCGCCTCGCCGAGTGCATGATCGAAACCAAGAAAGATCTACTGCATGTTGCCGTCCCCACGACTATCGTTGGCCACGTAGGCGATGGGAATTTCCATGTTCTTTGCGCGATCGATCCTGGCAAGCCCGAAGAATACGAGGAGATTCTCCGCTTCAGCGACGCGCTGGTACGGCGGGCTCTTTCGATGGGCGGAACTTCGACTGGAGAACACGGGATCGGTTACGGCAAGATGAAATACCTCGAGCAGGAACACGGTGACGCTCTTGATGTTATGCGCTCCATCAAAGCTGCACTTGACCCTGACAATCGCATGAATCCGGGAAAAATCGTTATCCCCAGCTCTGCGGCGACCACCCAAAACCCTATTCCAGCGAAGACCTCTTAAGCGGATTCACCCACGAAATCGCCGCTATCGCAAGCGCCGCGGTCACCAGCGGCACCATCGCCCCAAAATTATCGATCCACCACTTGCTTCTCGCGGTAGTCACCGTAAGCCCAGTGAAAATGGCCTGAACCCAGACATTGTGACTTGCATGAAGCAATGCGCAAGGCCAGACGCTGTTTGACCTCAATCGGAGCCAGGAAAACAGAAAACTTAGAGAAACCGTCATCAACGTAAAGAACACCAGCGTGAACCAAATCGGCGCGGCGCTGTGATACGTCGACCACAA
Organism: uncultured Acidobacteriaceae bacterium; assembly: GCA_963737325.1. Taxonomy (GTDB): domain Bacteria; phylum Acidobacteriota; class Terriglobia; order Terriglobales; family Acidobacteriaceae; genus Granulicella. The sequence goes on along the minus strand of CAVTSJ010000026.1, from coordinate 311,999 downwards.
GATCACCGGCCAGTGCCAGATTCCCAGATCAGACCCGTGAGGACCGACGCAGTTTTCCATCCACACCTTTCTGCTAGAACGGGCGTGAGAAATCCACGCCACCCCAACTCTTCCCCGAGGCCGGCAATCAACCCGCCCGTCAACTCCCATAGCACGCCGACCGCGAGCATCGTGAACATCACCACCTGCGCGGGACTTGAGTGCGTCAGATGGAACTTCGTTGCCAATGTTTGAATGGTGGCGTAATTCGGTACATGTCCAATGCCTGTTCCCCAAATGATTCCGTACGCGATCAGACCATACATGATCGGAAGAAAATATCCGATCGACGCGTTGAAGAATCCTCCCCACCTCAATCCGAGCGTCCGGATAAGCGGCCTGCGAAAGATTTAACGCACAAGCAATGGCGGACGTCGCCGGGCACCACATCAATAACATGACGACTGCCACCACCATGGCATGTCCGTGCTTGAACGCAATCCAGAATGGCGTGCTCAACGCAAAGGCAATTGCTGCATACGTGATCGCTTGCACCGGCGCGCCGCTGCGCGAAGCTAGCTTTGAATCTTGTAACGCACCCTCACTCATTCGGTTCCTCTCTCTGACAGCCGGTCTATCCTGACGCATCGCGCTCACCAGGAATGTGGAGGTTGAAACTAATGACCGCGGCTATCCCGTACATGCCCGCAAAGATCCAGATGACTCCGCCAGCTCCTAGTAATGGCAGAAAAACCCCGAGATGGCCGGCCCGATCCAGGTGCTCATCCCAGATCCAAGGTTCATGATGGACATGGCTGCTCCTCGCGAATCCGGCGCAAGCGTTGCCATAATCGCGCCGATCGGCACAAAGCCCGCCAGCGCCGCGCCGTAGGCCATGCTTGCCAGCGTCACCAGGAAATAGTTCGGCCCGTAAATGTGGGGCGCGTAATAAAGCCCCAGCGTCGTCAACGCCAGCCCCATGATCCCCCGAAGGTGATGGTTAGTCGCCCACCGATGCGGTCCCCTACATATCCCACGGCGGGTTAAAAGCCACGTTCGTTCCAAACGTAATGTCAAGATTAGTAACCACTCTTCAACGGAAACCCGACAACCCGAGTGGAAAAAATCAGCAGGAACGCCAGGAATCCAAACTCCGAGGTGGTCGTAATGGTCGACAATTCCGCCCAGGCCTCTTTAGCCGTTTCCACACGATCGTCAGGCTTTGCCGCAGCAACGTCACCGCACTTGCATCGCTACCAACAACGGCCTCGTTCCGGTTTCTTCTCAATACCAAACATCGTGAGCAATCCGCCAAACACGACCAACATCACTGAAACCCATAGGGTTTTGTATTCCCCCAGCAGTCGCACGGCAAAGCTGGCCAGCGGCGCCCCCAATGTGGGAAACCTACCCGTCCGCGCCGACCAGAACCATCCCCCAGCCGTTCCCGAATATCGCTGCGGAGTGACCGCCGTGATCCAAACCAAAAAACCATACGCGAATAGCGGGTAGCCGAACCCACGCAGCGCGTAGCTCGCCAGAATGACTGGGTAGTTTGCATGCGCGATCCCGGTCAGCAAACGTATCCGAATGCGACCCAGATCATCAATCCTGCCCACATCACTTTTCGTGGACCAAAAATATCCGATAGGGCTCCGCTCCGCCAGGACGCGATCGCTGCGCTCACTCCGTATGCGGTAAAGACAAGCGCGATCGCCCGGGTGGAAAAATGATGGTCTCTCAACAGCGGGGACAAAAATCCCGCCTCCACCCCGTCCCCCACCATGAATAGTAGAAGCCCCAGGTATCCAATCGCCAACTCCGGATGCATTCCAAGCCGCTCGATAAAGCTTGGTGATCGCTCCTCGTGTTGTAGTGTCATGCTGATCGCTCACTTCCCGCAGTCTGCGCGAGCGCCTTGGTCAACGTTGCGCGCACTCCCAACATCCGCAAAGATTCCTGTTCACGCTTGATCGTCGCGACAAACTCCGGAACGCGGAGCGCCACTTCACGCATCGCCCCCAGGACCCCATGAGTCTGTTTCTGCGGCCTGCTTTTCAATCGTCTCTGCGGCTCGGTGCTCGTATTCCAACCAGCTCGCAATCACCAGCGGCAATATTCGCGGCTTCTTCCGCGCCCTCGCCAAATCTTCAAGCGACGGCAGAATGAACTTTGTTACCTTGGCCGGCCCATCCGCGCAGATTCGCTCGATCTGGTCTCTGATCGCAGGATTCCCAAACCTCGCCATCACACTTGTTGCATACTGCTCCAGATGGATGCCCGGGGAGGTCGACGAGCGTTTCCCGGACCTCGGCCAAGAATTGCCTGGAGCAACTCGTGCAATTGCGGATTGCTCAAGGCGTCCGACACGGTTGCAATTTCCAGCATTGCTGCACAGTAGGCGATACAGAAATGGCCGCCGTTCAGTAATCGCATCTTTGTCTTCTCATACTGGGCCACATCTGCGGTCATCGTCACGCCGACACGCTCCCACTCTGGACGCCCTGTACAAAACTTGTCCTCCAGTACCCACTGCCGAAAGGGCTCCGTCCCAACTGGAGTTCGGTCGCGCACGCCGAACGTGTCCGCGATGAAATCACGATCCGCTTCAGTTGTCCGTGGCGTGATTCGGTCTACCATGCTGTTTGGAAAAGCGACATTCGTTTCGATCCAATTCCTCAGCTCGCCTCCGCTGCGACGCTGCCCACCATGAGTGTTCCGATCACGCAATTCGACGAACGCGAGCAGGGCTCTTCGCGCCGCATCTCCGTTCGACTGCAGGTTGTCGCAAGACGCTTAAGGTGAACGGTCGCTGTGCCTCGCGCATCCGATGCTCCGCGGCCGCCGCAACGTATCCCAGCCACGTGCCCGGGCGGGCGGGATGCTCCAAATCGCGTTGGATCGCCGGATCATTCACGCGAAACTCGGCGGTCGTATCGTTGAGAAAATATCCGCCTTCGGTCACGGTGAGGGAGATGATCCTGCACTCCGGTGAAGCCGGCTGCAGCACCACCGCCTCCGGAGATTCCGGCCCGTAGTGGTGCCCGACCAACGAGCCGATGACGCGGTAGTTTCCAATATGCGCATCACGCTCCAGCACCCCATACAAGTAGTCCTGCTCTACTAGTGCCTCATGAATCTCGCGATCCCCCGGCAGCAAACCGACGCCGAATTCGCCCCAGCGAAGTCGCTTGTCATGCTTCGGCGGCTTCGACTGCGCGTCCAACGCCAACAAGTCATTCAGAAATACGGCCAGGTGCGACCGGTTCATCGCCCCCACGCCAATATGGACGATGCCCGGCGTCACGCCCCCTCGGTAATATCCCAGGAATATCAACGCGGCCGCCCAGTTGCCCGAGCGTCCGATTCGATAGACGTGCCGCCTGTGTCATCTTTTGGTTGCACATACTTGGCCGCGATTGCCCCGATCTTCGACATTGGGCCGCAACGCAAGTTCTCATCGCTGCAGAACCAGTGTCAACAATTTGCTCAGCTAATTGAGAACGTTATTGACGCTTGTTGTGTGTGAATTGCACCTTGCTCAACAAAGCATTGCGGGCCAAATCGGCGTCGGTCTGCACCGCAAATCCGGTACGGCCACGAGAATCGATGGAAACGATGACTATGTGCAAACAAATTGCCGCGAAGCTGGCCATTGCCATGAGCCTATTCTTGCTCTTCTCCCAAATCGGCAATGCGCAAGCAAGGGACGGGGACCATCCTTGGCGCTGTAACCGACAAACAGGGCGCCCGCATTCCGGGCGCGAAGATCGTGCTCAGGGACATAGACACAGGCATCTCCACGAGTGTCGTGACCAACTCGCAAGGTCTCTTCCGAGCCTCGTCGATTTCCATCGGCAGATATCAGATTGAGACCTCGATGGCTGGCTTCAAAACGGCGAGCGTTGGCCCTGTTACCCTCAACGTCGGGCAAGACCGCGTCGTTGACCTCTCTCTTGAAACCGGGGAAGTCTCAGACGTAGTCAATGTCACTGCTGGTATACCCGCTGTCGACACTAGCGACACGACGATTGCATGGCTCGTTGGCCAAAAGCAGGTGGAGGACCTTCCGCTCAATGGCCGCAATGTGACCCAACTGATGCTTCTCGCGCCCGGAATCCAACCCATTCCGAAAACCAGCAGCGTCGCCTTGACCCTTGTTCCTTTCGGGTTCGGCAATCCGACGCGCTTCTCGGTCGCAGGCGGCCGTCCGCAGGGACAGCTTTTTCTCTTTGATGGAACGAACACAGCGGGTGTCTGGGGCAATGGTACAGGCGTCGATCTCGCTGGCAGCAGTCTCGGCGTCGACGGTATCGCTGAGTTCCAGGCACTGACCAACACCTACGATGCAACCTTCGGCGGTAACGGCGGGGTGATCAACGCTGCCCTCCGATCCGGAACTAACGCGTTTAATAACTATGCGTATGAGTTTGCGCGCAACGATGCTCTCGATGCCCGCAACGGCTTCGCCCTCACTAAGCTCCCCTTCAGCCGCAATCAGTTCGGAGGCGCCTTCGGCGGCCCTATCGTCAAAGGCCGCACTTTTTTCTTTGTGAATTATGAACAGCTAAAGCAATCCCTAACCAGCCCGGTAATCACCGCTGTCCCGGACGCAAATTTCCGCGCCGGCTACCTCCCCTGTTATCAAACCATCGGAGCGATCTGCGATCCGGCCACCAACCTTGCCTACGTGGGCGTCGCCCGGGAAATCGCCAGCTACCTTTCCAGCTATCCCGCGCCGAACGCGGGTGAAATCTTCGCAGGCGGCCTGCCGACAGGCACTGCAAACTCCAATTCCTCGCTCAATCAGCCGGTCGTCGAACACTACGGCCTCATCAAGGTCACCCACACCTTTTCGCCTTCTGACAATCTCAATGTGAATTACCTCATCGATGATGGCGCGCTCACCGTCTACGCCACTCCTTCCGTCAAGGACAACGATACCCAGAGAAATCAATACGTGACGATTGAAGAGACCAAGACCGTCTCGCCAACCTTCGTCAACACGGCCCACTTCTCTTTTCGCTCGGTCTAACATCCTCGTTGACACGGTCTATAACCCCAATCTCAATATCGTCCCTGGATCCGGTTTCGCCGGCACCATTGACGTATCGGGACTGAGCAACCTCGGTGGGGCCGACACCTCCTCCGAAGTCCTTGACCGCTACACGTTGCGTGACCAAATCAGCTGGGCGAAGGGCAGAAACTCTATCACAGCGGGGCTAGAAGCAAGCCGTCACCTGCTCAGTGCCACAATTCCCATCATCAACGGGGGTGCCGTTGTGTACGAAAGTCTCGCCGCCATCGGCCTTCCAATTCAAGGAAATCAGGCGTTTCTGGAAAACATCCCCCTTATCTTCGAAGGCGTTCCGCTGACAGCAAACGACACCCAGCGCAACATGCGGCACAACAATTTTTCTCCCCTATTTCCAGGATAAATTCCAGTACTCCCAAAATCTCACGTTCAATCTGGGTCTGCGCTACGATTTCGAATCGAACCCGGTTGAAGCGCACGACAAGCTGTACAACCTCGTCGATCCTTATACCTCTCCGACGTTCACTCAAGTGCCACACGCCTTTGCAACCAACATCACCAAGTGGAATCTTGAACCGCGTGTTGGTTTTGCCTGGGATCCGATCGGTGACCACAAAACTTCCATCCGCGGAGGCTTCGGACTCTTCGACGACCTTCCGCTTGAGATGCAGAGTTGTCATCTCATATCTCTTCAATCCTCCAATCTACGACATCACGACCATCCTTCTTCCCAACATTCCAAATCCGTTTGGCGGTGGCCCACGTAACGGGTCTCCCCACCGGTCCACAGCTGACGGCATACCAAAGCAAGATGAACGACTACATCATGCAATACAATCTCACCGTCGCACCGAGACGTCAGCCATAACATGGTCGCCACAATCGCCTATGTTGGATCGAAAGCGAACCACTTCTTGAGTAGGGCAGGAGACCAATAGATGCCTTCCGACCGGCGTGATGTCGAACGGCCTGCTGATACGAGGCACTTCGCCGACCTATGCTTCTACCTGTCCCACTACTAATCCGGCTCTTGGTAGCATCGTCGATCGTTTTCCCGACGGCTCGTCAAACTACAACTCGCTTCAGCTCGCGCTCGATCGTGGCGCCGGGCAGTGGGCGCAATTCCGCCCTCTTATACCTTCTCAAAGTGCCTGGATATGGGCTCTTATTACACGGGCAATGACTCGATTGGGCCGAACGGCGCCACGGCAGGCCTTCAGGCTGGCAATCTGGCCAGCAGTATTAAGAACATCGACTACGGCCCGTGCGACTTTGACATCCGGAACAACTTCACCGGCAACGCTGTCATTTCGTTCCCCTTCCAGGGAAACCGATTCAAGAGTGGTTGGCAGGTAACCGCCATCGGAACCATTCTTTCTGGCACTCCCTTTAGCGTCTTTGACGGATTTGACGAAGCGAACGTCGGCGCTGGCGGAGCCGCGAACGACGCGGAACGCCCCGACTTGGTTCCGGGCCGCAGCAGCAATCCTACCGGCCGGAGAAATACGTCCAGCGGCATCTTCTGGTTCGATCCCACGGCATTCCAGGTTCAACCCGTCGGAATCTTCGGAGACCTGGGGAGGAATACGCTGATTGCCCCGGGTTTCAAGGACCTCGATATGGGCCTATCGAAGAGTACCAAGATCACTCAGTCCAGTTCCCTTGAACTTCGGGCTGAAGCGTTCAACGTACTGAATCACACTAACCTCGGTTTCCCGAACGCGCAGCTCTACACGGGACCCGGACAAGACAATGGTACGGCTGGCCAAATCACACAAGGCTCCGCGGGCACTGGCGGCACAGGCTACGAGCGTCAGATCCAGCTCAGTGCGAAGTTCACTTTCTAACCGACAATGGTCCACCTGGCCGCACTAGGTTTGAGTCATGAGTGACATATCCCGACGCAGCTTTTCCCTCGGAGTTCTCGGCGCAGGAGTTACGTTGGGACTCGCCCCAGCCGCGTTTCCCGCCTCTTATCTATCCGATCCGCAATCGGAGACGAAGTCGTCCGAAGCGTCGCACGCCTCCTACGATCTCGTCAACCCCGAGCTACGGCCAGCGCTCAAGGGCATCCGCACGGCTAACATCTCCTGGGAGACTCTCGCCCTCGCGCGTCAAGCTCCGGTCGTCCCATCGCTGCCTCCGCCGGCGCCTTCGCTCGTAAACCACGTTATTCCGGGGCCGCCTGGAGCCCCCGGCGTCAACATTATTGTCATCGATCCGTCTCCGGGCCAGGAGAGTCGCCCAGTCTTCCTACACACCCACGGCGGCGGATATATCACGCCAAACCCCGCTATGGCTCCCATGCTGCAGCGCGTCGCAATGGAGTGCGGTTGCGTGGTCGTCTCCGTCAATTACCGTTTGGCCCCCGAGACGCGTTTCCCTGGATCGCTTCTAGACAATTACGCCGCTTTGTCCTGGGTGCACTCGAATGCCGCTTCCCTCGGCATCGATCCGTTGCGCATTGCTGTCGGTGGCGAGAGTGCTGGGGGCGGTCATGCCGCCGCGCTTGCGATCTATGCCAGGGATCGCGCCGAAATTCCATTGCTCTTTCAACTCTTGATTTATCCGATGCTGGACGACCGCACCGGTAGCACCCAGCCTGTTCCCCCACACATTGGCGAATTCATCTGGAACGCTGCCTCCAACCGTTACGGCTGGACCGCGCTCCTTGGGGTTCCGGCGGGCTCGGCCAAAGTCCCACCCAACTCCGTACCAGCGCGGATTAACTCGGTCTCTGGACTTCCACCCACTTTCATCGGTGTCGGCTCCATCGACTTATTTGTGAACGAAGATGTCGCGTACGCGCAGCACCTGATTAATGCTGGTGTGCCCACCGAGCTCTTCGTCGCCCCGGGTGCCTATCACGGCTTCGACATCCTTGCTCCAGACGTACCTGTTTCAAAACGGTTCATTGAGTGCTGGCACCAAGCGCTCCGCAACGCTTTCAGCCGAACATAACGCCTACAGTCAATTGCAAAGTTGCCCCCTGGTCAGGCCGCGCTTCTGACGCCGGCGGTAGCAGAGGAGCGAGGAGCAGTTCGATTCTGTGTTGTTGGGAACAGGCTAAAGCAATGATTGATCTACGATGGAGCGGCGACGCGGATCAGTCCTGAGAAACGCCGTTCTCGTCACCAATTTTCGTTCTCGGTTGCCGAAAAATAGCCAGCGCGCCAACGACACAGCTCCAACCCTGCCATCCGCCGGGCGCTCCATCTTCGCGACGGCCCTGTCGTCGCAAAGGTGAGGTCCACTCTGCCGAGGGCCAGAGTGGAGCCGCAGGCGCAATGCCTGAATCGCCTTCCCCCGAAGCCGCCCGGAACATTCGCACGAAACCCACCTCTCACCGCCACGCCGAGCCATCCGCCCCAAACCTGTCAAGCCCCCTACCACCCCCAAATCCTCCAAAACCCCTATAAACACTGGCGATTTATATTTTCAAAACCTGGCATAATCACCCCCCGCCATTTGTTAAACTAGAAGTAGCTCTACAAACCACCACACAATTCCCAGCTTTCTTCCCGAGTGGCCGCTAACTCCTTTAGAAAGGGATACTTTGGCACCTAACCCATTTGAATTCAGCGGGTTACAGCGATAAATCGACCCTGCGCAAGGGATACTTTCACACTTAACCCACCTGAATACAATAGCTTAGAGGAGATTTTTGCCCCCCCCCGGGGGGGGGGGTAGCCACCGCCCTTACCGCCGCCCAGTCGCCCGTTCATCACGTGTCTTTTTGCTCGAGGCTGAGTCAGCCCGCCGCTAGCCATCTCCCAAATTCTCCCGCAATCCCCGGAGTGCGCCCAACCCGGCAGTCCATGCACGATACTGGTATGGCAACCTCAATCTTCACTCCCGCAGAATTTAGCTCCATGCCCACTAGAAACGCAGCCCGCACCTCAACCCCGTCCGTCTTCGCTCGCCGCGCCTGGCAGCAGGTCCTCGCCCGCGACGCGGCCGCCGACGGCCAGTTCGTTTACGCCGTAAAATCCACCGGCATCTTCTGCCGACCCTCCTGCGCCAGCCGCAAGCCCGACCGCAAGAACGTCAGCTTCTTCCCCACCCCCGCGCTCGCCGAGGCCGCCGGCTTCCGCCCCTGCCTCCGCTGCGAGCCCCAGCGTACCACCCCAAAACCCGACCCCCAGGCCGAAGCCATCGCACGCGCCGCCAACTTTCTGTCAGAACATACAGCCGAGCGCACCACGCTGGACCAGCTCGCCGCCGCCTCCGGCCTCGGCAAATTCGCCCTCCAGCGAGGCTTCAAACGCGTCCTCGGCGTCACTCCCGGCGACTTCGCCCGCGAGCAGCGCAAAACCCGCTTCCGCGAAAAAGTCAGCACCCCCAAACTCTCCATCACCGACGCCGTCTATGAAGCCGGCTTCGGCTCCTCCTCCCGCCTCTACGAAGGCGTCAGCGAAACCCTCGGCATGAGTCCCTCTGCCATGAAGTCCGGCGGCGCCGGCCAGACCATCCACTATGCCACCACCGACAGCCCTCTCGGCCGCCTCCTCGTCGCCACCACCCAACGCGGCCTCTGCGCCGTCCTCTTCGGCGAGTCCGACACCGACCTCGCCATCCAGCTCCGCGAACGATTTCCGCAAGCCGTCCTCAGGCTTTCCACCTCCGGCGCCGACCTCACCGAAGCCGTACGCTTCGTGCTCTCCCGCCTCTCCGAGCACCCCACCGCCCAAGCCCTCCCCTTCCACGTCCGCGCCACCGCCTTCCAGCAGCGCGTCTGGCAAGCCCTCCTCCAAATTCCCCGCGGCCAGACCCGCACTTACTCCCAGATCGCCGATGCTATCGGCTCCCCGAAAGCCGTGCGTGCCGTCGGCACCGCTTGCGGATCGAACCTGCTCGCCGTCGTCATCCCCTGCCACCGCGTCGTCGGCTCAGACGGCAAGCTCACTGGCTACCGCTGGGGCACCGAACGCAAGCGCCAGCTCTTAGCTCTCGAGCAAATCCCGAACAAGGAACCAGCCACTGCAACCGAACGTAAAAAATAGGGTTGAACCTATCAATTTGCGTCGCGAAACCGAGCTATATCTGCACGTAAAATAGAAAAGCAGGTGCTTCTGCGCCGAGTAGGTCTTCGATCAATGAAACTGCGTCCTGTTCTTCTGGTTCTCCTGATCCTGTGCGGCTTCTACTTCCTCACCACCCGCTGGCTCCCCTCCGGAGCCATGGCCGGCCTCATACACCACACTTCAAACAACGCAGGTGGCTCGACCACCACCTCTCCGACTCCCGACTTCTCCCTAACCGAAGCCAACGCCGCGCCTGAATACGACGCCGAAGAGCTCCAGAACATCGCCGTCTACAAAAAAGTCCTCCCTTCGGTCGTAAACATCATCAGCACCGAAGTCGTCTGCTGTGATTTTTTCTTGCGGCCAGTTCCCCAGCAGGGCCAGGGCTCCGGCTTCATCATCGATGACCAGGGCCACATCCTCACCAACTACCACGTCATCGACGACGCCCAGACCGTACAGGTCACGCTGTGGAACAAGAAGCAGTACAAAGCCACCCGCATTGGCGTCGATCCCATTCACGACATCGCGCTTCTGCAGATCAACGGCGCCCAAAACCTCCAGCCTGCAACCCTCGCCGACTCCACCCATCTCCTCGTCGGCCAGCAGGTCTATGCCATCGGCAACCCGTTTGGATTTTCCGGCACGATGACCAAGGGGATGATCTCAGCCATCCGGTCCGTCTTGTTGCCCTCCGGCAATCGTATTGAAGATGCCATCCAAACCGACGCTTCCGTGAATCCCGGCAACTCCGGTGGCCCGCTGCTCAACTCGCACGGGGACGTCATCGGCATCACCACCATGATCGCATCGAACCCCAACGGTGGCGCCGATCAATCAGCCGGCATTGGCTTCGCCATTCCCATCTCCACCGCGAAGGCTGTCGTCGAAGACATCATGAAATATGGGCACGCACGTCGCCCCTCGCTCGACATCGTCACGCTGCCCATCGGCCCCGACGAGGCACAACAGATTGGCCTTCCCGCCGACTACGGCATTCTCATCATGCGTGTGTTACCCGACGGAGCCGCAGCAAAAGCGGGATTGCGCGGCGGCAATCAGATCGCCTATAGAGGGAATGAACAAGTGCGGCTTGGCGGCGACCTGATCGTTGGTTGCGATGGCCAGGAGATCACCTCCCCACAAGATCTCTCCAACGCCCTCAACGCCCACCACGCTGGCGATACCGTGGTGCTTACCATCTACCGCGGGCAGCAACGCATGAACGTCAAGGTCACGCTCTCCGACGCCAAAAGCGCTCCCAACGGACAAGAAGCCTAGGGCCCATCGGCCTCGCGCTTAGTGCAGCGTCTCCGGAATCACCGCATACTGTAGCAGGATCTCGAACGGAATAACATTCAGCGTAGCTTCATGCGTGGATTCCAACACCACCGGACACGCAGCGCCCGCTCGCTGCACCTGCAACCAGCGCGCTGCGCACACGCACCAGCGATCCCCCGGCTTCAGACCGGGAAAACCATACTCCGGCATCGGCGTCGACAGATCATTGCCCTGCTCCGCGGACACAGCTAAAAACTCCTCCGTGACCAGGCAGCAAACCGTGTGCACCCCCAGATCCTCAGGGCCCGTATTGCAGCAGCCATCACGGAAAAAACCTGTCACCGGCTCTTTGCCGCAAACCTCCAGCGGCTGGCCGAGAACGTTTTTCTGTGTCGAGATCTTCGGGCTCGTATCCATGTCTAGATTGTAAGCCTGCATTGCTGGCAGTGAATTCCAGTTACTTCGCCGCCATCGCAAGCTGTTGCTGGTACTCCTCATACGGCCCCTTGTGGTCCGCAATGTGGAAATCACTTGGTCCGCCCTCGAAGTGCCAGATTCGCGTTCCCGCCTCTTCAATAAGATCCTGATCGTGTGTCACCAGGAACACCGTTCCCTCATACTTCTGGATCGCCTGGTTGAGCGCATTGATGCTTTCCAGATCAAGATGGTTCGTCGGCTCATCGAGCACCAGCACGTTGGGCTTAAGCAGCATGATCTTGCAGAACAGCAGTCTCGCCGCCTCGCCACCCGAGAGCGCGTTAGTCATCTTGAGACCCTCTTCGCCCTTGAACAGCATCTGCCCGAGAATCCCGCGAATGTCTTCCTTCACCGCCTTTGGATCGTACTGATGCAGCCAATCCTGCGCTGTCATGCCCAGCTCAATCGACCCCTTGTGGTCCTGCGCGAAGTAGCCAATCGAAACCTCGTGACCCCACTTCACTACGCCCGAATCGATCGAGACATCCTTCTCCTCGATTCCCGGAGCATTCGCCAGCAGCGCCTTCAGCAGCGTGGTCTTACCCTGTCCATTCCGCCCAATCAGCACCACCTTCTCCCCACGCTGAACCATCGCGGAGAAGTTGTTGATCACGTGCTCGGTCTTTCCATCGGGCTGCGTGTAGCTCTTGTTTACGTTCTCGAACTCCAGCACCGTCTTACCCGAAGGCCGCTCCATCTTGAAGCTGATGTACGGCCGCGCAATGTTCGATCGCGCCAGCTCGCTCGTCGCCAGCCGCTCCACTTCCTTCTTCCGCGAGTTCACCTGCGAACTCCTCGTACCCGCCGAGAAGCGCGCTATAAAATCATTCAGCTGCGCAATCTTCTTCTCGCGCTGCTCATTCTGGCTCTCGATGCGGGTACGGATGCTGGTCTTCTGCAGCACCATATCGTCGTACCCGCCGTTGTACATGATGATCGTCTCGTAATCGATGTCCGCGATATGTGTGCAGACATTATTCAGAAAGTGACGATCATGCGAGATCACAATCACCGTGCCGGTATAGCGCGTGAGAAAATCCTCCAGCCAGTGAATCGAATCGAGATCCAGGTAGTTCGTAGGCTCATCCAGCAGCAGCGCCTGCGGGTTACCAAACAGCGCCTGCGCCAGCAGCACGCGAACCTTCTGCCCGCCCTGCAGCTCGCTCATCTTGCGCTCGTGCAGCTCATCCGGGATATCCAGCCCCTGGAGCAGCACCGCCGCGTTAGCCTCGGCCTCATACCCGTCCTCGTCCCCGACGATGCCCTCGAGCTCGCCCAGCCGCGACCCATCCTCGTCGGTCATCTCAGGCTTCTCATAGATCAGCTCGCGCTCTTCCATCGCCGCCCACAGCGCCTTGTTGCCCATGATGACGGTATCGACCACGCGGAACGCGTCAAACTCATACTGGTTCTGCTTCAATACGCCCAGCTTCTTCGGCCGGACGACCGTGCCCTTCTGGGCGTCGATCTCGCCCGTCAACACCTTCATGAACGTAGACTTGCCGGCACCGTTCGGACCCGTTAGACCATACCGGCGGCCAGCCGTGAACGTCACCGAGACGTCCTCAAAGAGCAGCTTCGCGCCGTAGCGCATCGTGACATTAGAGACAGAGATCATCACTACTATTTTCTCATGCGCACTGTCACTCCTCCGGCCTCAGCAAACCATCTCCACCGCGGCAATTCCGAAAATAAATCTTCGTTCCCGCCCCAAAATCCCTTGACATAGTCTCGCTTCAAGGTTTATTTAACTAATCAGTTATATAACCAAAAGGTTTTATACAACTTATGGACGATTCAATCAGTTCGACCTTCGCGGCGCTCGCCGACCCCACCCGCCGCGCCATCCTCGCTCGCCTAGCGCTCGGTGAGACCTCGGTCACCAAGCTTGCCGAGCCCTTCGAGATGAGCATGCCCGCAGTCTCCAAGCACCTGCGCGTGCTCGAACGCGCAGGCCTCATCACCCGGGGCCGCGAAGCCCAGTGGCGTCCGTGCAAGCTCAAGGCCGAGCCCCTCCGCGAAGCGGCCGGTTGGCTCGAGGAATACCGCCAGTTCTGGGAGCAAAGCTTCAATCGACTCGACGAATACCTACAAAGACTCCAGGCGGAAGCGAAACAAAAGCACGCAAGCGGACTGAACGGCACTCAATTGAAGGACAAGGAGAAATAGCATGCTCGAAACAACCAGCGAGCTGTTCGAAACTGCAGCCGCAAACGAAATCGTGTTCTCACGAGTGTTCGCCGCGCCGCGCGCAATGGTCTGGGGCGCCTTGGCAGACCCCTGGCAGGTAGGCCAATGGTGGGGACCGAAAGGCTTCACCACTACCATCCTGGAAATGGATCTCCGCGCCGGCGGCAAATGGCGCCTGATCATGCACGGCCCCGACGGCGCCAACTACCCCAACGAGATGACCTTTACAGAGGTAGTACCCATGGAGCGCATCCGGCTCGAGCTCACCGGCCGCCGTGAGGGCGCACCGCTCATCCACTTCCACCAGACCATGACCTTCACTGACGAAGACGGCGGCACGCGGTTCACCGTTCGGATCACCTTCGCCACCGCCGAAGAGCGCGATCGCAACGTCCGCGAGTACGCCAGCATCGAGGGCGGCAAGCAGATGATGGAGCGCCTCAACGCGCACCTGAATGAACGCAGCGCCCACCCCATCGAGAAGCTCGCCGCAACTCCCGCCACCCACGAGCTCAACATCACCCGCACCTTCAACGCGCCTCGCGAACTCGTCTGGCGCGCCTGGACCGACCCCGAGATGGCAAAGCACTGGTCAGGCCCAAAGCAGTTCCCAGCCTTTCACATCGAACTCGGCAAAAAGCCCGGCGACCGTTGGCGCATTGGCCTCCGCGGCAACCGCCCCGGTACCAGCATCCCCACCGAAATCTGGCAGGGCGGCGTCCTTCGCGAGTTCGTTCCGCCCGAGCGCCTCGTCTACACCTACGCCTGGGAAAACCGCGCCGCTGTCGGACTGCCTGTAGACGGCGACCCCCACGAAACTGTCATCACAGTACGTCTCGAAGAGCACGGCAGCAAGACCACCATGCACTTCCACCAGGCCTTCTTCGCCACCGCCGCCGAACGCGATGGACACAACGGCGGCTGGAACTCCAGCTTCGAGCGCCTCGAAGAACTCGTCAACGCGCAAGCCGCAATCGCAAAGGAGGCACGATGAGCTCCACGACACCCGCAGTTCCCATGGAAATGGAGCTCACCCGCCTCTTCCACGCTCCACGCACCCTCGTCTGGCAGGCATGGACGGACGTGGACAAACTCCAGCAATGGTGGGGCCCGCAGCACTTCACCAACCCGCGTTGCGAGATCGACCTCCGCGTCGGCGGCGCCATCCGAATCGACATGCGCGCACCCGACGGCATCGTCTTTCCCATGAGCGGCGAGTACGAGCAGATCCTTCCGCCCGAGCGGCTCGTCTTTCTCACCTCCGCGCTCGACGAGCAGGGGGAGCCGATCTTCACCAACCGCAACACCGTCGTCTTTCGAGAAATCGACTGCAACACCGAGATCACCATCCACACCCGCGTCATCGAAGCCAAGGGCGCCGCATGGCAGTACCTCAAGGGCATGCGTGAAGGCTGGAGCAGCAGCCTCGACAAGCTCGAAGCATTCGTTTCCTGAGGAGATCGAATGGTTCCATGTCGATGCTGAATTCCTTCAGCACGGAAGACGGCTAGACTTCCGTTGAAGCTCTCGGGCACCAGGGTCTTCAACTCCGGAGGCGTCGTTCTCAGCTATCAACTCGCCT
This sequence comes from uncultured Acidobacteriaceae bacterium, assembly GCA_963737325.1. Classification (GTDB taxonomy): domain Bacteria; phylum Acidobacteriota; class Terriglobia; order Terriglobales; family Acidobacteriaceae; genus Granulicella. Next base: position 296,431 of record CAVTSJ010000026.1, on the reverse strand, counting down.
GACGCATAGCGTTACGCGACAACCAGCACCAAAGGAGACAGCAATGAAAACCGATCTGCACCTGGTATTTTCCGGCAAGTGTCGCGAGGCCTTTGCCTTCTACGAAAAAACCTTCAAAACCAAAGTATCGTTCTGCATGACATTCGGCGAAGCGCCTGAAGGTACGCCAGTCCCACCGGACGCCGAGGATCTCATCCTGCACACCTCGATGCCGCTCGGCGGCATCAGCCTCATGGGCTGCGACCACCCCAAGGCACGCGAAGCCACGCTAGGTGGATTCCAGATCTCTGTGACCGACCCCAGCACCGACGAAGTCGAACGCCTCTTCGATGAGCTGAAAACCGGTGGCACCGTGCAGATGCCCCTCGGCCAAACCTTCTGGTCGCCGCTCTTCGGCATGTGCACCGACAAGTTCGGCGTCGCGTGGATGGTCAGCGTTCCCGGACCGCAACCAAGCTAGGAACTTTCCCTTCCGAGTCCCTGCAAAACATTGCAGGTTCTCGTCATAGACACGGGCAAGATCGCGAAAACTATGGAGTATTTGCGGATCATGATTCGGCACGCAGCTTGCTGCATTTTCAGCAAGTTTCATCATCCCTGGGCCATTCGCTTCCGGCAATCGGAGGACTCCACGATGAACCGCTTCATGATCCGCATTCCATCCCTTAAACTTATCGCGGCGCAATCTGCTCTGGCTGTCGCCGTGTTCGCGCTTTCAACCTCATCTGCAAGAGCGGACGACTTTACCTTCTCCTTCAGCAACACCGTTGGTGATGTAACTTGAACCGTGACAGGAGAAATCCTCGGTCTCACCAACAACGCAACCAGCTCGGCAACCGAGGTTCTCATCACGGGTTACCCGTCGGGATTGGATTCGATCTTTTCGAACCCCATCGATGCAAGTCTATGGGACCAGCAGTTCCAAGACTCCTTTACCGAAGTCGACGGTGAAATCACCACTGGGTCCTTTTGGGCCCAAGATACAGTAGCAGGCGACGCTGTGGGAGCGCAGCTGTATATAAATGTCCCTCTGGGGTACTCGGGAAACACAAATTTTCTGAATATTGATGGAACAGACACTTACTATGTCTGGAACAACGACGGCGTCGACGGCGTCGCCTTCACCCCGGTAACCTCAGAAACTCCTGAGCCTTCCAGCCTGATCCTGCTGGCAACCGGTTTGGCCGGGGCAATTGGAGCCTGCAAACAACGGCTTGCTTCGTAACTTCTTCAGGCAAACCAAATCACCCAAATAGCGTGGTAGGGAGGCTGGCAACTTTGCAGCCTCCCTCACACGCTCCATCAAACCCTGGGCCTTTCGGTCAGAGACTGCTGGGCGAGCGGAATTGCGTGAACAGCCACTTCGTAATTCCGCCCCAGCCAACGGTCCTGCTCCGTCCAATGCAGCGTAAAGGCGATGGTGCCGGTCTGCCCCGCGGCAATGGGGATGTCGGCGAAGCAACCAATGCGCCCCAGAGAATGAGCGTCGAGCTGATTTTTGGTCGCCCAGTTATCGAGCGTATACAACACGACGAACCGCTCCGCATCCACAATGCGAAGTACACCGCCCTGCACGATCGCGGAGATCGGTCTGCCCAGCTGAAAGATCCCCAGGTACCGGCGGAAATGTGCCCGATTCTGTCCTAAGATGTAGCGCTCCCGAACCACCGAGATGCAGTCAAAGACCTGCTTGTCCGCAACCGAGCGCAGCAGCTTCAGATACTCCGCGTGCGCCCACACTAATGGCTGGGCCGACCCTGCCGAACGCCCGAAGTACATACCTTCCGCCGGCAAATCCTCGCGGTCCCAAATCTGCTCCGGCAGCATCCCGCCGTAAGAACTGAACTGCTCCATCGCCGAAATATACGGCGTCACGTCGCAACCCGCAGCCAGTTCATAATGCGCGCGCTCCCCGGTGAGAATAGGCCACGCGCGACCCTGCCCCCATCCCATGTACGGGCCGCCATCCTTTCGCTGCCCATAACCGTCATGGTTATATCGCCGCCAGCACGGGCCGAACGGCGTTTCAATCTTCAACACTGCATCCACGACTTTCAGCGAATCCACAATGAGCGGATCATCGGGCCGGCGAATTCCATAGCGCACCAGCTCCAGAAATCCCGCATCCACTACCTCGCACGCCTCGAAATCCACCTGCTCACCCGGCCCGCGATTCGCAATGTGAATCATCCCTGGAGGTATCTGGCTGTTATGAAACGATTCGCCCACAGCCGGAGGTCGAATCCGCATGTAGTGGTACGGAATTCCCGGCACCAGCGTCCCTTCGGTCGTCGTCGTCCATTTGTCCAGTCGCGCCTCAATCCAGTCGGCATATTCTTCGAGAAAAACGCCCGCCTCCTCAGAACCGTGATGCCGAAGAATGTCCGCCGCACAGATCAGCGCGGAGATCACCGCGGCCAGCGTCGACGGCGAATACCCCGCATTCTCCTCCCATCGCTCCTGCTGAGTAATCGGTGCATAGCGCACCAGGAATGCCGCGGCCGCCGTCACGAACGGCACGATGTCGAATTTCCCCAGCCCATCCACCTTCCACAGCCGCCAAGCCAGAATGATCGGGAACGCCACCTCATCCAGCTGAATTCCTGACCAGTATGGAATGCCGTTGATCCAGAAGTTCTGCGCGAACCCGCCATCAGGATGCTGTGTACAAGCCAGATAAACCAGCGCGCCGCGTGCCGACTCAATCCGTCCGCCGCCCAGCAGCGCCGTCGCCGACTGCACGAGGTCCCGCGTCCACACCAGGTGATACCCGCCCAGATCGTCATCTGACTTCGACGCGCCCCATGGAATCGACGCCGACGCAATGAATGCGCCCGAATACGTCTTGTCCTCGTGCGCCAGGATCACCGCGTGCGACGCCCGCATCAGCTTTCCACCGTCGGTCGAGAACTCCGTGAACCTCACCGGCGCAGGCGCCCTGTGCCACTCTTCAATGAATCTTGTCCGATGCTGCAGAAACGGAATCGACAGCGCCTGCATCATGTTCGATAGCGCCGAGTGGTTGCCTCGCCCCAATGCCATCGCCACCGTAAATTCCCGCGTCTTGGCAAGATCAATCTCTCCCATGATGGCAATGTTGCCATTAAGCGCCTGGCCAAAGTTCCACGTCATCCGGAGATGCTGCGCCAGATCCGTATATCCATCACTCGAACCCACATAACCGCAGCTTGAACGCGTGAACCCGCAGTCTGCTCCCATCGCCAGCGAAAAATCATTCTTCCATGCCAGCAGGCAACGTGTACCAGCGATATCCAGTGAGCGCGCCGAGTTGTCCGCACCGCCTCCATCCAGGTGCGGCGCCAGCAGCGCGTAGCACTTCAGCCTCGACAGCACCCCCTCATCGCCAGCCACCTTCACATTCATCAGCACCACCGCATGATGCGGATCGGTGATGAACTCCTTGGTCACCGTGTATCGGCCACTCACATCATGGCCAGTCACACGAATCGCCAGCGCATTGTCGTCGATGTACTCAAAGTCGTACGCGATGTCGCGCTTGTCTTCGTGGAAGAACGTCTCCTCGTCGGTAAACAGCAGCTCCATGTCCCGCGTCTGCGGCCGGTCGATCGTCGGGTAGTAGAACTCATTCAGCGTCCCATGCGAGACCGTAAACCAGATCTTCGCGGCCGCTGCATAGGCCGTGCTCACCGCATCCTTCTCGCTCGAAGTCCATCGCGGGGGGAGTCCCGGAGATCCAAATGCTGGCCCGTCGTCGTCGAGCCAGCGATAGTTGCCGTTGGAAGCGCTCATGTTGATATTCGACCACAGATTTCCAACCCTGCCGATAAGCCAGCCCTCCGCCGCGGCCGCTGGACTACGTGATACGCATCACCGAATCCCCGTCTTCCCAGGCGGATCATCGTGACAGCGCATGAAGAAGCTGCTTCAATTCGTCGCTCTGGTGGTGGTGCTGAGTGTCTCTGCTCAGCCGGCGCTCACTGAAAGCGCCTGCGCCCAAAGAGCTTGCGGCAACCACCGCATGATGGATTGTTGCAGCCACGCCAAGAGCATGGCCATGCCCCAATCCTTCATGCCCATGGGCATGAACTGCGGCAAGACCACGCAGGTCGCCACTGCTCCAGGACATTGCGCGGATGACACCTGTTGTCCGGCCTCGGCTACCAGCGTTCTTGCGATCTTCGCGCCAGACACCTCCGCAACCGCCCTCCAGCTCGGTTCAATCCCGTTAGCGATTTGGCTAACGCCCGCCACGCCGGTCGCAAGGAAGAGGCCGCCCCGCCCTGGGGCAACCCTCCCGACCGCTCGCTACATTCTCTTTCGTGACTTCCGAATCTAGACCACGGCCAGTATTCCGCGCCCACACCCGCGGCAGCTCACCGCCGGCGACACGCACTGCCTGTAGCCAACGATTCAGGAGATTTTCATGAAGCGCATTCTTTCGACCCTGTTCCTGCTCCCCCTGGCCTTCGCCATCGTGGCCTTTGCCCAAACCCCAGCCCCAACCCCAACCCCGGCCGCGTGCTGCCAACACAAGACATCTTACTGCAAGAAGAGCACCTGCTGCGATAAAGCGAAAGGCAACGACATGACCATGTGCTGCGATAAGACGAAATCCACCAACCAGGCCAAATGCTCTGGCAATGCCAAGTGCTGCGACAAAGCCATGTCCTCCAACAAAGCGACCTGCTGCGACAAGGCCGACAAGGCTTCCTGCTGCGACAAAATGACCTCTAAACCCGCCCCCGCCAGCGGCGCCAAACTCTAAATCGCGGGCATTAGCTGCCTTGCGGGCCGGGAAGAACCATTCCCGGCCGTTTTTTAACGTCCCCGCCTGCTCCTCCCAAAAGCCCTCTCGCACCGATGCGCTATTCTCATCCAGGCAGCACCGCCGGGCCCACCCCGTGCATCCAAGTCTATTGTCCAAGCGCGTGGCCGGAGCTTCGCGCACCCGTGGCTAAACCTAAGAACGATAAAGGAGTAACTCCCGTGGCCTTCGAACTTCCTCCCCTTCCCTACGACTACGCCGCTCTCGAGCCCACCATCGACGAAGCGACCATGAAGCTGCACCACGACAAACACCATCAGTCCTACGTCACCAACCTGAATGGCGCCGTTGAAAAGCATCCCGAGCTCGGCAAGAAGACCCCTGAAGAGCTCATCTCCGATCTCGCCAGCGTTCCCGAGGACGTCCGCGCAACCGTCCGCAACAACGGCGGCGGCCACGTCAACCACACCATGTTCTGGCAGATCATGAAGCCCAAGGGCGGCGGTCCTCCGAGCGGCGACATCGCCACCCAAATCGACAAGGACTTTGGCAGCTTCGACGACTTCAAGAAGAAGTTCAACGAGACCACCGCCAAGCAGTTCGGCTCCGGCTGGGGCTTCCTGGTCTACAAGGGCGGCAAGCTCGACATCGTCACCAAGCCCAACCAGGACAACACCCTCTCCGACGGCCTCTACCCCATCCTCGGCAATGACGTCTGGGAGCACGCCTACTACCTCAAGTACAACAACCGCCGCCCCGACTACCTCGCCGCCTGGTGGGACGTCGTCAACTGGGATGAGATCAATAAGCGCTTCGCCCACGCCAAGAAGTAGCAGGTCAACCGGTCGCATAAAAGCAAAAGCCCTCCTTCAAGGAGGGCTTCTGTCATCTCGGGAGCGTACTACTCAAGGGTGCTGCCACCGCGCGTACCCTTCGGCCGCCGATTGACCGCGAGAATCTTCTTGCGCATGCGCAACGACTTCGGCGTTACCTCAACCAGCTCATCGTCCGCAATAAACTCGATCGACTGCTCCAGCGTCAGGCTCTTGAACGGCACCAGCCTCACGGCGTCGTCCGAACCCGAAGCACGCATGTTCGTCAGCTTCTTCTCCCGCACGCAGTTCACATCCAGATCGTTGTCGCGCGAGTGCTCGCCGATGATCATACCCTCGTACACCTCAACGCCATCGCCGAGGAACAGTATCCCGCGGTCCTGAATTCCGTCCAGCGCGTACAGCGTAGTGACACCCTGGCGATCCGAGATCAACGCTCCCGAAGGCCGCTGCGGAATCTCACCCGTGTACGGAATGTACTCTCCCGCAATCGAGTTCATCACGATCGTTCCGCGCGTCTCCGTCAGCATCTCATTGCGCAGACCAATCAGCCCGCGCGACGGAACCTTGAACTCCATCCGCACGCGGCCAGACCCGTGATTCGCCATCTTCACCATCTCGCCTTTTCTCGGCCCAAGACGCTCAATCACCGTGCCCACAAAGTTCTCCGGAATATCAATCGTCAAAATCTCCGAAGGCTCCATCAACTGATCGTTCAGGCGCTTGGTAACAATCGTCGGTCGCGACACCATCAACTCAAACCCTTCGCGCCGCATCATCTCGATCAGCACCGAAAGCTGCAGCTCGCCGCGGCCCAGTACCTTGAAGTTATCCGGCGTACCCGTATCTTCCACGCGAATGCTCACGTTGGTCAGCAGCTCGCGCTCCAGCCGCTCCTTGATGTTGCGCGAAGTCACCAGCTTGCCCTCACGCCCAGCGAACGGTCCGTTGTTCACCGAGAACACAATCGCAATCGTCGGCTCGTCAATCTTGATGATCGGCAGCGGCTTCGGGTCTTCCAGTGAGCAGAAGCTCTCACCAATGGTGATCCCCGGAATGCCGGCAACCGCAATGATGTCGCCCACCGTGGTCTCGTCCGTATCAATGCGCTTCAATCCGTCAAACGTGAACAGCTTGGTCACCTTCACCGTCTGCAGCGTTCCATCAATACGCGAAAGATTAACCTCCTGGCCGCTCTTAAGCGTTCCATTGAACACACGTCCAATCGCCAGCCGGCCAAGGTAATCCGAATAATCCAGATTCGTCACAAGAATCTGCAGCGGCCCATCCGCCGTTCCGGGCGCCGCCGGAATCGTCTGGAAGATTAGCTCGAACAACGGCTGCAGATCGGTGCCCGGGACGTTCAAATCCATCGTCGCCGTGCCAGCTTTGCCGTTTGTATAGATCACCGGAAAGTCCAGCACGCTCTCATCGGCATCGAGGTCAATGAACAGGTCATAGACCTCATTCAAGACCTCCTGCGGCCGCGCATCCGGACGATCAATCTTATTCACCACCACGATCGGCGTCAGCTTCGCCTCGAGCGCCTTCGACAGCACGTAGCGCGTCTGCGGCAGCGGACCTTCGCTGGCATCCACAAGCAGCACCACGCCGTCAACCATCTTCAGCGCGCGCTCCACCTCGCCACCAAAGTCGGCGTGGCCCGGGGTATCCACAATATTAATCTTCGACGACTTGTAGTGAATCGCCGTATTCTTCGCGAGAATTGTGATGCCGCGCTCTTTTTCAAGATCGTTGGAGTCCATCACGCGTTCGGCAACCACCTCGTTCGTGCGAAAGGTGCCGGACTGGCGCAGCATGGCGTCCACCAGCGTGGTCTTGCCGTGGTCGACGTGGGCGATGATGGCGATGTTGCGTATAGCTTCGGCGGTCGTAGGAGTACTCACTGCGTGGGGGTTTCCTGTTCTGGGCTTCTGATTTTTCGAGGATGCACAAAGATGCGGCGCGTCGGCGCGGCGCAAGATTGACTCTCGTGGGGGGCGCGCTAACCGCTGACGATTCCAGCGAAAAATGCGTTAGTCCTAGTCTACCAGTACCCGCCCATTACGCGGTAAAGATTGCGCCAACCGCCCCACCCAAAACCCTCTCCTTCCATCGCCTGCGGCTCCTCCGATACCGTGCAATAAAGTGGGTGTAGGCTTTTATCTACAATTCCGTCGCAACACCATCTCTCCTTAGGAGCTCCCCGATGGACACGATGAATCGCCGAACCTTTCTTGCTTCCGCAGCCGCAGCAACGCTCATCCCTTCGATACCGGTCGAGGCCCAGGAACCTGCACCCACAACCCCCGACGCAGCGCTCAAGACGCTCATGGATGGCAACCAGCGTTTTGCTCAGAATAACCTCACCAGTTTCGCGCACGACCTGAAGCTACTGAGAGACCACAACGTCGACAAGCAGGAGCCATTCGCCGCCGTTCTTTCCTGCGCCGATTCCCGCGTTCCGGTGGAACTCATCTTCGACCAGACCATTGGTCACGTCTTCGTCGCGCGTGTCGCCGGCAATATCATCAACGCCGAGATCATCGGTTCGCTCGAGTATGGAGCCGCGGTCCTTGGAGTAAAAGTTCTCATCGTAATAGGTCACTCCGGCTGCGGAGCGGTTAAAGCTGCCATTGCCAAGACTGACGTTCCTGGTCAGATCGCATCTCTCTATCCGCACCTCGAAGCTGCCGTCGAGGCCGGCTCCGGCCTCGTAGACACCATCAAGAAGAACGCGAAGATTCAAGCCTCCCTTTTGGAAACGACGTCAACCGTCCTCGCGCCCATGGTGAAGGAAGGCAAATTGAAGACTCACGCGGCGTACTACGACGTCGGTACCGGCCTGGTCACGCTCCTTTGATCGTCTTCAACCTTGAGGGCTCAGCGGATCGAAACGCTCACGGCGCGCGACTCATGTAATTCCCCGTACCTCCCCGCTCCTCAGCCCCATCTCGAATGCCTGCGCCCCGTTGCCCTATACTGAAACTCCATGGACGACATCCCGCCACCCTCCACCCGTCAGCCCAAGGCTGCGACGCCGTGGAATTATCAGTTGGATCATGCGTTCGACGAGATGTTCGCCGCACAGAATGAACTGCGCGAGCACTACGGCCCCCTGCTCGAGCACTTCACCGCTCTCCCCCAGGACGAAGTTCAGCGCCGCAAGCAGGCCGCCGACCTCAGCTTTCTCAACCAGGGCATCACCTTTACCGTCTACGGCCGCGAAGAAGGTACCGAAAAAATCTTCCCGTACGACCTGCTCCCGCGCATCATCACCAGCGCCGAGTGGTCCAAGGTCGAACGCGGTCTCACCCAGCGCATCACCGCCCTCAACCTCTTCCTCAAAGACATCTACAACGAAGGCCGCATCCTCAAAGACGGCATCGTCCCCCGCGACCTCGTCTACTCCTGCCCGCAGTTTCGCCGCCAGATGTCCGGCCTCCAAGTCCCACGCAACGTGTACATCGCCGTCTGCGGCACCGATCTCATCCGCCTCCAGGACGGCACCTTCGCCGTCCTCGAAGACAACCTCCGCGTCCCCTCCGGCGTCAGCTACATGCTCACCAACCGCCGCGTGATGAAGCGCATCTTTCCCCAGCTCTTCCGCAACTACAACGTCCGGCCCATCGAGCAGTACACCCAGCTCCTCCTCGGCACGCTGCGCTCGCTCGCCCCCGAAGGCCGCCCCGAACCCAACATTGTCTTGCTCTCTCCCGGCGTGTTCAACTCCGCCTACTTCGAGCACGCCTACCTCGCCCGCCAGATGGGCATCGAGCTCGTCGAAGGCCGCGACCTCGTCGTCCACGACAACGTCTGCTACATGCGCACCACCAGCGGCTTGCGTCGAGTCGATGTAATTTACAGGAGAGTAGACGACGACTTCATCGACCCGCTCTCCTTCCGCTCCGACTCCATTCTCGGAGCTGCCGGGCTCTTCAACGCCTACCGGGCCGGCAACGTCACCCTTGCCAACGCCTTCGGCACCGGCGTCGCCGACGACAAAGCCCTCTACGCCTACGTCCCCAGCATCATCAAGTACTACCTCGGCGAAGACGAAATCCTCCCCAACATCAAAACCTTCCTCTGCTCCATCGAAAAGGACCGCAAACACGTACTCGCCAACCTCGATAAGCTCGTGGTCAAAGCCGTCGGCGAATCCGGCGGCTACGGCATGCTCATCGGCACGCAGTCCACCGCGAAGGAGCGCGAAACCTTCGCCGAAAAAATCAAGGCCAACCCCCGCAACTACATCGCGCAACCCACCATCAGCTTCTCCAGAGCCCCCTGCTTAATCGGCGACGAACTAGAACCTCGCCACGTAGACCTCCGACCCTACGTCCTCTACGGCGACAAAGTAACCATCGTCCCCGGCGGCCTCACCCGCGTAGCGCTCAAGCGAGGCTCCCTCGTCGTCAATAGCTCCCAGGGCGGCGGGTCAAAAGACACCTGGGTACTTAGCTAGCATGGGAGGTCGCCCCTGATCCGTGAACGTTGTATACCGGTACTGAAGCGCAATGGCCGAGGTGGACCCTGCTTGGGCACTGTTACCAGTGCCCACAAGCTGTCGCCCGGCTTAAGTTGCGTCGGCATAGCTTCTGCCGAGGGAACATAGAACTTTACGATCTCCAACAAGCGGGCCTCCGTACAAGGCTTGCGGAGGTCCCAATACATCTGCTGCCGGTCATGCACCGCCGGGCTTTCCGCATCAACCACCATCAACTTTCCGTCCCGCGCGATCGTACGGACCTGGTCTCTTCTCACCGGATGGCGCTTGTAAATACCGCGTTGCTCTTCAGCCAGGTTGATATCGCTCTCCTCTTCATGAGTTCGTGCCGGTAACCCGCAAGCGTCAGCCAGGAGTTGCACCTCCACGTACCGGTCATCGGGATCGCGGTCCACAACCTGCAGTCCATTCCGATCAAACAACTCCACCCGCACCCACACCGCCGGGCGCGTATGCCTTTCCCATACGTATTTGCCCGCCGTGCTCAGCACCAGCACGCACTGCACCACAAGCAGCACTATCCCGCGCCTCGACATGTTCATACCTGCACCGCCATACCCGCAATCAAAGTGCGCCGCAGTCGCTCCAGCACCACGCCACCTAAGAGGAACAATGTCCCCAGCCCAATCAGACCCAGCGATCTTCCCAGTTTGTTCATCAAGCTGGAAGAGTAGAACCACAAAATCGTCATACCAAATACCACGACCGCGTAGTTCACTACCGCTCGAGACTTTTGCCGCAAAGCCCACCAAGCCACCACCACACACACGGTCGCCACCAGCGCATACATGATCGCGCCAGTCTCATCGTGTGGATAGGGCTGCTGCACTGCGTAGACCGGTCGCCACGGCAACAGGTATGCTGCCAGCGCCACAGCCAGCACCGGCATCAAGTTGCGTCGCTCCCACAGCCATCCAGCCGTAATGGTCGCGGCTATGATCGCGATCGACGCAAAACGCAACCCAATGGGTAGCGTGTGCTCGTGCTCCCAGGAATTCCATCCCCGTGACAAATTGACAGTCGCGACAATCAACCCCAACGCCCCAATCACGTACAACGACCAGAACACCCCGCGGCGTCGCGAAGCCAGAAAACTCGTTATAAAAACCGCCGCAATCACCGCAGCCATGCGAGCTATATAGATATCTGAGCTGCGTATCCTTCGGCGTAGTAGCTCCACTCGCAAACGAACCATGCAGGCACCAGCACCATCGTTAGTACCTGCTGCACCTGGTCACGCAACAACCAGCAGCCCGTCCCAGCACAGATAGCCCATAACAGCATCACTGTGGGCCAGTGCTCCTGCATATTGAAGATCTGTCCCACTGTCAGAATGGCAGCTCCCGCTCCCGCCGTTCCCACGCCGTGCAGCGCCGTCGCCATTCCCGGAAATCGCTTCGCGGAAACCACCGCGAGCTCGTGGTAGATCTCCAAAAATCCCATCACCAAACTAAGCTGCTGCCACTCGCTCACTTGGTTCCAGTGCGACCCCACGAACAGCATCGTGCCGCCCACCAGCAGTATCACTCCCAACGACAGCATCACCTCTACCTGCCAGCGATGTTCGTCCGGCATCTCCTGAGTCGATTCATACGCGCGAACGCGTTCCGCCGTCGCCGCGTCAACTACACCAGCACGCATCCAACGCTCTAGATGCTCTTCCCTACTCGCCATAAAGGTGCCCGTAGTACAACACAGTAGTTTTCCCAATACAATCAAATACTCAGCTATCTTCTGGAACAGGATGTCCGCCTGCCTGCTTCTCCTCCCCTTGCTCATCGGGACGCTCGCCGCCGCACAATCCCAGCGTCTCGTCCTCATCGATCAGGACGGCTCCGGCCCCGGCGGCTCCAACCAGATGGCCATGATGGCCCTGCTCCAATCCCCGCAGGTCCGCGTCCTCGGCGTCACCATGGTCAGCGGCAACGCGTGGGAGCCCGAAGAGGTCGCCCACACCCTTCGCATGCTCGAACTCATCCACCGCACCGACGTCCCCGTCGTCCCCGGCGCGGTATTCCCACTCCTGCGCACCGAAGCCGAGGCCATGCACGAAGCTCCCCTCATCGGCAGCTTTCCCTGGTACGGTGCCTGGGGCGATCTCGCCCACCACACCAGCGCGCAGCCCTATCATGGCCCGTTCGTCGTACCACCCCTCGAAGAGGGGGAGCCGACCACCAAGCCTCTCGACGAAGACGCCGCCCATTTCCTCATCCGCCAGGTGCACGCGCACCCGCATCAAGTCACCATCTACGCCGCCGGGCCTCTCACGAACATCGCGCTCGCCATCTCCATCGACCCCCACTTCGCCGAGCTCACCCAGGGCATCGTCATCATGGGCGGCAGCCTCAGTCCCCGCACCGACGACCCCGAGTTTGCCACCCACCCCCGCCACGAATTCAATTTCTGGTTCGACCCCGAAGCCGTCCACATTACGCTCCGCGCCCATTGGCCCCGCATTGATCTCACCGACGTCGACATCTCCATCAAGACCCAATTCACCCCCGCCATGCTCCACCAGATCGCCGAGTCGCACTTCCCAGCGGCGCAATACATCGCCAAATACACCCACGAGTTCTACTACATGTGGGACGAGCTTGCCGCCGCTGCCTGGCTCAATCCCTGGATCATCACCAAAGAGCAGCTCCTCTACGTCGACGTCGACACCACCCGCGGCCCCAATTACGGCGACACCCTCACTTGGACCGCAGCCAACAAGCCCACCCTCACTGGCAACGAAGGCGAGATGCAGCCGGTCCATGTCCAGGAGGACCTTAATGTCCCGCTTTTCGACAGCACCTTTGTTGATCTAATGAAAGCAGAACCGGTGGCGATCAGCGCACAACCCGCCACCCATTAAGCGAAATCCGAAAGACCGTGTAGAGTGAACTACAACCAGCAAGTTCAATTCAGCAAAGGGACCGACCGCATGCTCTCACGCGTCGCCGATTCACTGTACTGGATGAGCCGCTATCTCGAGCGCGCCGAGCACTCCACGCGCCTGCTGGATGTAAACCTCAATCTCATGCTGGACGAGAGCCCCACCAGCTCCGATCACCGCTGGCTGCGCATGCTCAACGCCCTCGGCAATCCCAAGCGCCTCAAGTGGAACGGCAACCCCTACGAGCTCGCCCGCAACCTCACCTTCGACACCTCCAACAAATCTTCGGTCGTCTCCTGCATCATTGCCGCGCGTGAGAACGCTCGCCAGGTCCGTGAGCAGATCTCTACCGAACAGTGGCAGAAGCTCAACTCCCTCTACATCGAAGTCACGCGTCCCGAAGTAAAACGCGCCATGCAGATCGAAGCTAACGCTGAATCCGGCGAGGGCCCCACTGCCTTCCTCCAGGAGATGATGGAGGCCGTCCACCAATTCCAGGGCGTCACGGACTCCACGATGTCCCACGGCGAAGGCTGGCAGTTCATCCAGGTTGGCCGTTACCTCGAACGCGCCTCCGGTATGCGCCTCCTCCTCGAGGCCTACCACGAGGATGTCTGGTCGGACCCTGACCGCGTTCCCGAAGGCAACGAGTACCTCGACTGGATGGGCCTGCTCCGCTCCGCCACCGCATTCGAAGCCTACTGCAAGGTCTACACCGCCGACCTCACCCCCGAACGCATCCTCGAGTTCCTCCTCCTCGACGCCGAGTTCCCACACTCCTTGCGCTTCTCCATCGACAGCCTCCAGTGCGCTCTCCAGGCCATCCAGGAGAAGTCCGGCAAGACCCGCGCCGAAGAGCTGAACCGCATCGCCGGCCGCCTCAGCGCGTCCCTCGGCTTCGCCAGTGTCGACGAGATCCTCATGGGCGACCTCGTCGAATATCTCCACAACATTCAACGCCAGTGCCAGGCCATCCATCAAACCATTTACCACCTCTACGTGGACTATCCCATCCAGGCCGCACTCGCTGGATAAATAAATTGATCGCTAGGAAGTAGCAGGAAATGCCGAAGCCGACCAAGCCATTGCAGGAGGGACCGATGTATTACTCCATCCGTCATCTCACCAAGTTTCTCTACAAAACTCCTGTCAGCGAAAGCATCATGGAGACGCGCATGCACCCGCGCTCGGACGCCCAGCAGCGCTGCCTGACATTTCATCTCTCCGTCAGCCCGCGATGTCGCGTCTTCTCCCACCGCGACCACCTCTCCAACCACGTCCACCACTTCGACATCCCCGGCCAGCACGGCCAGCTCGTCATCGTCGCCGAATCGCTCGTCGAGATGGCCAAACATGACGAGATCCCGCAATCCCTCCCCGCTGGCTCCTGGGAAGAACTCGACCGCCTCGTCCACGAGGGCGACTTCTGGGAGATGCTTCTCCCCAGCGAGTTCGCCCGCTTCACCCCAGAACTCGAAGAATTAGGCAAACACCTCGACGTCCGCCGCAACGGCGACCCGCTCAGCGCCCTCCACAAGCTCAACACCCAGCTCTGCGAGTATTTCGACTACAAGCCAAAATCCACCAAGGCCGACTCCCCCATCGAGCATGCCCTCAGCACCAAAGCTGGCGTCTGCCAGGATTTCTCCCACATCATGATCTCGCTGGTCCGCTCGCACCTCCAGATCCCCTGCCGCTACGTTAGCGGCTACCTCTACCACGGCGACGCCCACAAGGACCGCTCCGAAAGCTCCGCCACCCACGCCTGGGTCGAGGCCTTCCTCCCCGAACTCGGCTGGATCGGCTTAGATCCCACCAATGACCTCGTCGCCGGCGACCGCCACATCCGTACCGCCATCGGACGCGATTACTCCGACGTCCCGCCCACCCACGGCATCTACCGCGGCCGCACCAAAAGCGAGCTCAGCGTTGCCGTCCGCGTAGAGCCCAGCGAAGGCACACCGTTCCTCGACCGCGAACTTCCCGTTCCCGAAGACTGGTCCGTTCTCGTAGAAAAGGCCCAGGCCCTCCCCGAACAACCCCCGCCCCTGTCCCGCCACGCCCAGCAAGCTCAGCAGCAGCAATCCACCACCGCCGACACCCGCGCCTACAGGTTCATCTTCTTAAACACCCGCTCCGGAATCACCCGAATCACCGCCATGATCACGCGCCAGATCCCCGGCACATACACCACATCGTCACCGCGGTCAATCGCCTTCACCAAACTCCGCCACCGCCTCGACATCCGCAAACTTCGCGCTGCCCTTCATGCCCTCGGTCATCGCCGTCTTCACCGGCCCCGGCTTGATCGTCATCACCCGAACGCCCTCGCGATCAATCCGATTCCGCAGCCCATCCACAAACGCCGTCAGCCCCGCCTTCGAACTCCCATACACATAATTCGATTTCCTTCCCCTCTCCCCCGCCACCGACGACAGCACCGCCAGCGTTCCCGCCTTCCGCTGCGCCGTATAGTTCGCCAGCCAAGTCAGCAAGCTCACCGGCGCAATCAAGTTCGTATGCAGAATCTGATCGGCCGCCGCGAAATTCTTCTCCGCATCACCTTGATTTCCCAGCACGCCCAGCGCGAGAAATGCCACATCCAGGCCGCCCAGCGAATTGATCGCATGCGCCAGCACCTCCGGATGCGCAGTCGTGTCATCCAGATTCGCCACGGCCATTCCGACGTGCGAAGCCCCACGCGTCTTCGCATCCGCCGCCACTACAGCCAGCTTGTCCGCATTCCGCGCCACCAGGTAAAGCGCATCGCCGCGATTCGCCCACAGCCGTATGCAAGCCTCCGCAATCCCCGACGTCGCCCCCAGCACCAGAATCCGTCGCGGCCCATGCGCCTGCTCTGCCGAAACCGCTCCTGCTGCCGACTCACGCGGCGTGCGCAAAGCCAACGGCTGCTCTTCAACAGGACTCTTCGGCACTGTACTCATTTGCCCACTCCCCGCACACCCAGTTGCCCGCCCACCACGCGCTCCCAGAATCCCGACGTCAGCGCCGGATCCTTGTACCGCGCAAACTTCTCCCACTGCGGATAGAACGCCTGGAACTGCGGCGACGTCATCCGCGCATCCTTCGCCGGATACAGCCGCCCGCCAAACTCATTCGTCATCTCCGCCAGCCGATCGAACAGCGCAAAACTCTTCTCCGGCTTGATCGGAAAATCCAGCGCCAGCGTAATCCCCGGCTTCGGAAAACTCATCATCCCCGGCGACGGCACATCGCCAAACGCCTTCAGCACCGCCAGAAAACTCGCCAGCCCCGACTTCGCCACCGCCTGCAAAATCGCCACCGTCCCCTCCCGCGCATGCTCCCACGGAATCGCATACTGGAACTGCAACAGCCCGCGCTTGCCATACATCCGGTTCCACTTCAGCACCGCATCCAGCGGATAGAAGAACGGCTCATAATCCTGCAGCGCACTCACCCGCTTCTTCATCTGCTTATTGAAGAACAGCGTGTTGAACGCCCCCACCGTCGCCCCATTCAGCGCAAACCCCGGCAGCTCTATCGGGAACGTAAGCTTCGGCTTCCCTGACGCCTTCAGCGGCGCCGGCACCTGCGAGTGATCGCCCTGCATGAAAATCCCGCGGCAAAAATTCTTGCCCGTCGACGTCACATCCACCCAGCTCACCGTATACTCAATATTCGCGGCCTGCGTCGTCAGATCTAGAAACTCGTCGATGCCATGAAACTGGATTCCCTGGTAGTCGATCATCCGGCTCACAATCGGCTTCAGCCGCAGCTGCGCCCACGTGATCACGCCCGTCAACCCCATCCCCGCAATCGTCGCGCCGAAATAATCCGGGTTGCTCGAAGGCGAACAGTGCATCCGCTCTCCATTCGACCGCACCAGCTCAAACTGCGTCACATGGCGGCCAAACGTTCCCGCATGATGATGGTTCTTGCCGTGAATATCATTCGCAATCGCGCCGCCCAGCGTCACATACTTCGTTCCCGGCGTCACCGGCAGAAAATACCCGCGCGGCACCGCGAAGTCCAGAATCTGCGCCAGCGTAATTCCCGCTTCGGCCGTCAGCAATCCCGTCACCGGATCAAAATCCAGCAGCCGGTTCATCGACGTCGTCTGCACCAGCGTCCCATCCTTCAGCAGGCACACATCGCCGTAGCTCCTGCCCATGCCCACCGCGAGCGCGCCGTGATGCACGCCATCAATCGCACGCGGATAATCACCCTGCCAGTGCAGTTGCTTCAGCTCTGCGTTGTATTCGGGATAACGGCCCCACGATTCGAACGGTGGCGGCCCGGCCGGCTTGTCGCCAGCCTCGTAGGTTGCGGTGCGTTGAAGTCCAGCTCAGCGGACGAGGGCATGACTATAGGATAGTCGATGCCCTCTGCTCCGCGGGAGCATCTTAGTGATTACCGAACGAGTCGTTCAATCCCTTGAAAACTGCATCAAAGTTGCCGCTCGACTCCGCAAACCGCAGGCCATGCACGTTCTTCACACAGTTTTCCAGCGGCGTTGGCTGCGTGTTGAAAATCTCCATCGTCTGCGCGATAAAGTCCTTCAACGGCATCGCCCGCGGATCCTCCGCCCCACCCAACAAATCCGTCTGCACATACGGCGGAATAATCTCCAGCACCTCCGTCGTCGTGTCCTTCAGCTGGTACCGCAGCGAGCACGTATACGAGTGAATCGCAGCCTTGGTCGCACAATACGTCGGCGTAAGCGCCAGCGGAACAAACGCCAGTCCCGACGACACGTTGATGATCGTCGACTGCGCCTGCTTCCTCAGCAGCGGCAGCAGCGCCGCCGTCAGCCGGATCGGCCCCAGCAGGTTCGTCGTGATAATCGCCTCTGCATCCTCCAGCTTCTGCTCCTCCAGCACATTCTCCGGCCGCATGATGCCCGCATTGTTCATCAGCACATTCAGCTTCGGATACTCCGCAGCCACCTGCGCCGCAAATGCCTTGATCGCCGCCGGGTCTTCAATATCCAGCGTCAGATACTTCATGCCCGGATTTGCCGCGACCGTCTCTTCCAGCGCCGCCTTGCGGCGACCGGCGATGATCACCTGGTTGCCCTTCGCCTGCAGTGCTTCCGCAAGGCCGCGGCCAATGCCCGATCCGCCGCCCGTAATCAGAATCGTGTTTCCTGAAATGTTCATCTTTTTTCTCCTGAGTCCATTTGGTCGAGATCTCCCCACTGATGCCGAAAGACACCATTGCAAAGATCAAAAGCTTCAGCGAAGACTCATCGCTTAGGTTTGCTGTACTGTCACACCTCGCGGTGTCAGAAGCGCAAGTACCGCTGCCACAACAAGTAACGCTGGCACATCGCCCAAAAGGTGGCCCCGGTGCGTCGGATCCTCGAAAGCTTGCACCGCCATAATTGCGCCATGCACAACGCTCGACCACACCGTGAACCAGATCAGGCTCAGGTTCGCCAGAGGCTTGCGGCTGGCAATCATCAGAAACACTCCTAGCGTCGCGTATATGCCCAGAATCATCTGCAGGTAATCCGACTGACCCATGTGCCACGACCAGCCCGACGGCCAAAGAATCGTGAGCGGATAAATCCCGAATGTGAAGATCAGGCCCACCAGCAGCAACGCTATACGTAAATATTTGATGCGATCAGATTCCGTCATATTCTTCTCCTTCAGGTCAGGATAGGAAACCCCGTGTCTCGGACTCTTCTATATGGTCCTCCATTTCTCCTTGGCCAGCATGGGGCAGAATTACATCACATCGCGCAACAGCACACAATCACTCTGGAAGCGATCCGAATTTTTCGTCCGCTTGGATGTATCCTAGGGCTGTACTCCCGCCTTGGGAAGTAGGCACTTAAAAGTTCTGTACTTACCAAACAGAAACCATGACGCGATACGGGAAATGATGGACTCCATGACAAAGAAAGATAAGAAAAATAAGAAGGCAAAAAAGAGCGACCACGGCGGCGTCCGCCGAAGCCACAGCAAAGCATTCTCACGCCGAACCGAAACCATCTTCCAAATCTTCCACCAAATCAGATGCCAAGGTCGACGCCCTCGTTCGCGAAATCATCGAACGCGTCGCCGACAAGTGGACCATGGTCGTCCTCGATGTCCTCGCCGATCACGGCACCGTTCGCTTTACCCAACTCGGCAAGCTCGCCGGCGGCGTCAGCCAGAAGATGCTCACCAAAACGGTCCGCCAGATGGAGAGTGACGGCCTCGTCAAACGCACCGTCCACCCCGTCGTCCCGCCCCATGTCGACTACACCCTCACCGACCTCGGCCGCAGCCTCGGCGAAGCCTTCTGCGGCGTCTGGGTCTGGGCCGAAAAAAACTACGACGCCGTAGAAAAAGTCCCGCGCCGCCTTCATCACAAAGCCTCAGCCTAGCGAGAATCCCACCAACCCGCAGCGCACCGACAAGGCAACGCTTTCGCTACTCCTTACTCACTACTCCTTACTCACTACTGTCTACTCTCTACTGTCTGCCTTCTACCGGCACATCTTCGCCAGCTCATCCTCAGGCTCCGTCGCGTTCGGCAGTGTGACCTTGCGCGTTGTCGCCACCAGCTCCATCAACAACCCACCCCCGGGATACGCCACCTTCGGATCGACGCTGTACGCCGGATCGGACTCGGCCTGCGGCAGCGAGACAAACTCAAATCCCCGCTTGCGAAACAGCCCAATCAACTCCGGCAACATCTTCGCATCGAATGCCCCCACGTGCAGCAGCAGCACATAGGGAATATCGCGCCCATACAGCCGCTGCGACAGCGTGCGCGAGTAGGTAATGTACTCATCGGCCGTCGCCAGGTAGCTGTCATGCAGCGACGAAACGGCCGCGTCATCCTTCTTTGCCGCGCAGCGCGCATAGGCGTCGTTCCACATGTAATCGCCAAAATCCAGATTCACCTCGGCGATCTTGTAGTGGTGGCCGAGCAAGTAGTCGCGCACGGCATTCCGCTTCGCCAGCGTGTCGCCCTCTTCCAGGTAGGGATACCGGAACCAGTGCCAATCCCCTTTTGGATCAATCTTTTCCAGCAGAGGCTCATTCTCGGCGATGTTGTGGATGTATTTCTTCGCCGAGCTCTTATCCAGCGAGGGATGCGACCAGGTGTGGTTTCCCAGAGGATTTCCAGACGCAATCCACTCCCGCAGCAGCTCGGTTTGGTACGGATACTCGGCCGTCCGGAAGCCGTTCACGAATCCGTAGACTGGCGGCATCTGCTCTGTTTTCAGCGTCTTGATGATGCTGCGGATCGGCTCCGGGCGATACTCCCCGGCGGCAGCGGGCCGTGCGCGGGCAGATCGTCGAACGTAAACGCGACCTGCAGCGGCGCCTGCTGGGCCGGTAGCGGAGGCGCAGCGCAGACCGCCAGCGCGAGGACACAACAGAGAGAGCGAACTTCATGGATCCAGTGTAGCGTTCCGCAATTTTCACCCGCGCTACCCGAAACCGGGCTAAAGCAGTCGATTTGTAACCCGAAACCGGGCTAAGTCGACCCAAAAACACGAAAAGCGCGGCAAATGCCGCGCTTTTCGGATATTTCATGGAATCAGGCTTACGCGGTAGCGCGAGCCTTCTTCGCGGCTTCGAGCGCGCCCTTGGCCGAGACGGCGAGAGCGGCAAAACCGGCGGCGTCGTTGGCGGCGATGTCGGAGAGGATCTTGCGATCGAGGCCGATGCCTGCCTTCTTGAGGCCGTTGATGAAGGTGGAGTAGCTCATTCCATTGAGCTTACAGGCGGCATTGATGCGCACGATCCAGAGCGAACGGAACTGGCGCTTCTTCTGCTTGCGGCCGATGTAGGCGAACTTGAGTCCGCGCTCGACGGCTTCCTGGGCTGCCTGGTAAAGCTTTGATTTGGTGAGGAAATAACCGCTGGCGCGCTTGAGGATCTTCTTGCGGCGGTCGTTGCGCTTGGTACTCCGTTTGACACGGGGCATGGTGTAACTCCTTTTGCGTGTATCGTTTAAGCGGCTGGAGGTAAGGTGGGCCTCTTCACTCGCTTGCTACTTCGAATCTCGGTGGATTTCCTTCGTAAATCCAGGGGCCTTTACGCTTGGCGGCCCGTTGCTTTTCAGCGTCTCGACTCGAAAAACTTGCTTGCTGGCTTACCTCGCTTTAGGCGTAGGGCAACATGCGTGCGACCTTCGGGGTATCCTGCTTTGAAACCAACACGATACGGCCAAGTTTGGACTTGGTCTGGTTGGTTTTCGAAGTGAGGATGTGGCGCATCTTCGTCTGACCGCGCTTGAACTTACCGGAGGCGGTCTTCTTGAAGCGCTTGGCTGCGCCCGAGTGGGTTTTTAGCTTTGGCATGGTGATTCCTGATGGAACGTACTATTGAACAACGTCATTCAGAATAGCATGTTTTGGGCAAAATCCTTGATTTTATGTATGCTTTAGCCCGGTTTCGGGTTACAAATCGACTTCTTTAGCCCGGTTTCGGGTAGCAGAATGCGAGAATGACTGAGTGGTCAGTCAGTTATCCGGGCGAGCGGCTACGCGGAGGGCTGGGCGAGTGCGGCTGCCGCTCGTGGGGCTGGGCGATGCGGATGGAGGCCATGCCGGCGGCGGTGGCGGCCTGGATGCCGATGTCGGCGTCCTCGAAGACGAGGCAGGCGGAGGGTTCGACGCCGAGGCGCTCGGCGGCGAGGAGGAAGGGGTCGGGGGCGGGCTTGGGGTGGGCGTAGTCGCCGGCGCAGACGAGGGTGTCGAAGAGGTGGAGGATGCCCAGGGTTTCCAGCGAGCGGACGACGGACTCGCGGGTGCTGCCGGAGACGACGGCGAAGGGGATGTTGCCGTGCTGGAGGTGGATCTGTTCGAGGACCTCGGGGACGGGGTGGAGCTGGTGGATGAGGTCGTAGTAGAGGCTCTCCTTGCGGTGGGCGAACTCGGCGATGGGGATGGAGAGGCCGTCGCGGCGGTTGAGCTCGGTGACGACGGCGTCGACGGGGCGGCCGCCCCAGGCGTAGAAGAGCTCCTCGGTGAAGGAGGTGCAGCCGTACTCGCGGAGGGCCTGGGTCCAGGCGATGAAGTGGATGGGCATGGAGTCGGCGATGGTGCCGTCGCAGTCGAAGAGGTAGGCCTTGAAGTCGCCTTCGGGGAGCGTGAGGGTCATAGAGGTCCAGTTTACTAGGTGGGATATCTGCGAACCCATGTCTCAGAAACGAGACATGGGGCGCCCGCGGGACACCAGGTGTGGATTCTCGGCTATGACTGCTCTTTCATCACAGTGAACAGAGAACGAATATGAGACGCTTTGCTTTCTGCTGTCTTGCAGCTTTAGTGCTGTTGGTAGGCTGTAAGAAAGACGTGTCTGGGACATACCTTCTCTACGATCAGGGTGGGGTCTGCTGGCTCCAACTCGTTCGGACTCCCGACAACCATCTCACCGGCCAATTGATTACCTCACTTCTGAAAACTGACGGGGAAATCGAACGGCGGTCCATGGCACTCACGGGCGCGGTCGATGGAGAGAATGTCTCCCTTACAGGTGGCGGCCTCTTTGGCCTGTCCCCAACAACGTTCTCCGGCACAATCGAAGGTGACACCCTGACGCTTACAGGCGTGCAGTCAACACCCATCACACTCAAGAGCTTCACTTGCGGATTACCAAATCCAAGTAGCTCAGCAGAACAGTCGAGCGCAAGCCATTCTCAAGGCGAAAGCGGACGCTGCGACAAGGGAAAGAACCTTCCAGGTGCAAAAGAACTTCCTCGCAGGGATAGACCAACTCATTAGCAGGAATACAACAGTTTGACGCTGACGCCGATGTCCATCTTGGCAAGTTCCCCAACGCAGAGAAGCACTATGAGGCAATTACCAAACAAACAGCGGACGACGTTGCGCGTGAGAGACAGCTTGCAGGTGACCCGGATAAGGCTGTAGACCGTTCGCAGCTAGACGTTGCCGCGACTCAAGAATGATCACGACAGAACAGATGCACTATGAGGCACAATCCTTGCAGTCATCGCTTCAAATGGACAGCACACCAATCGCGAGTGAAGAAGCAACATTCGAGCAGGGATGCAATGAGGGGCATTCCGTTACCAGCGATCTAACTCCCATACAGATTGACGAGCGTAAACCTGCGTGTAGCCGTCTGATCAGTGCTGCATCGTTATTCCGTCAGAAGTACAGCGCCATGTCATCGGGCCTAAGCCACCTTGAAGATGTCTACGCGCATGAGAAACAGGTACAGGGCAGCCTTTTAGCTACTGCACAGAAACTTGAGTAGCGCCGTGCGAACAATGTATTTGACTATGAGGTTCCGATGAAACGCGCGTGCTTCGATACTGCTAGTAATTATTACAATGGTAATTTTAGGCCCTACCTAAATACTCCAGAACAAGCGAGAGAGCGATTCAGCGGCAAATCGTTCACGTTTCATGCTGCAACAGCGTTTCTATACGAAACAGGCGAATGCTTTGACTTCACAAACCATGAGGATTTATTTGCCTTTTTGATTGAAGCTGATGAGATCGTCACTTTCAATGGCAGGACATGCGATTTGATAATGCTTGAATCTCTCATTGGCGAAGGCTCTCTCAAAGAGCTCTGGGAGAAGCCTCATCACGATCTCAAAGGCTGGAAGGCACATTCTCTCAAGGAATCTATTTTCTGGGCGATTCCAGAGCTGAAGCAATCCTACGACGTCTCATATTATGAAGCACGCTACGCAGAGCTTAGCTCAATAAAGAATGACTTCATACGACACCATCTCGCCGAAACGTATCGTGACGCAAAATCCACACTTGAGCTTTTTCGTCTATATCTGGCCAGCGAAGATACGGATTATTCATTCCTAGACCTCGAAATGTTGTAGTCCCACCCTAGACGGTCGGCTTCGGTCAGAATGACAGCCAGAAATGTAAAGGCAACGACAGAGCCAAAGAAGAAGCAGATTCCCAGAGGGAATGACAGAAAGAAAAGCAAAGGCAAAGGCAAAGGCCCGGGGCTAAAGCCCATTCATTGGGTTGGGCTTTTCAGGGGGCTGAAGCCCCCTGCTACTCCGGAAGAACAGGCAACGGCGAGAACGGAAGGAAGCAGGGTGCCGGACTCTTTGCCATAGTTATGTTCTGCGAACCCATGTCTCAGAAACGAGACATGGGGCACCCATGATGGTGGTGATTCGAGTGTGGTGGTGGTGTCGGCATCCTGCGAACCCATGGTGGTGGTGATTCGAGTGTGGTGGCGGTGTCGGCATCCTGCGAACCCATGTCTCAGAAGCGAGACATGGGGCACCCGGTTCTTACCCTGTTCTGATCTGTTCTGATCTGTTCTGACCCGGTTCTTACCCTGTTCTGATCTGTTCTGATCTGTTCTGACCTGGTTCTGTGTTGGGTATGAGTGGATGTTTCATTATGGAACTCAGCGTGGATGTCTTCCTGGTGTTGCCTGATCTCCTGATCCGCCTAAGATGTGGGTGCCCCAGGTCTCGATTCTGAGACCTGGGTGTTGGCTGTGGTGCGGTCTCTGCGAGATACCGTCCAGTGCGATTCGATCTCTACTGTGCTGCGCTCTCCCGTTAGGTAGTGACGGAAGCTGGACCAGGGCCAGTCCTGCGGTGCTTCTACCATGCCGCGTTTGACAGGGTTTCGGTGCATGTAGCGCAACTTCTCGGTCAGCTTGCGGTCGGTAAAGACGTTAAGGTCGTAGTAACGGGGGAGCCAAAAAGGATGACGCGTGCTCTTTACCGAGACCGACAGCTTGAGCGCCTGGATGGCCTTGGCTAGCGGGACTTGGCTTGGCTCGGTGAGGAGAAGGTGGACGTGCTCGGGCATGATCACGTAGCCGAGCACGTAGAACTCATAACGAGTACGCATGGTTTCTAGAGCTTGCTCGAAGAGGCCGCGTCCTGCTCTTGAGCGGAGGTAAGGACGCCTCCCGTGACAACTGAAGGTAATGAAGTGCAGGTGGCCGCTCTGTTGGTATCGCACCAGACCCTTTGCCATTTGGAGATCGTATCGGTTGGGGGGAGGGTGGGATGTGATGGGGATCATCGTTTGGGCGGACGTCCTGCGAACCCATGTCTCAGAAGCGAGACATGGGGCACCCGGTGTGGTGGTTGGTGTGCAGATTTTGCTGATTATTCAAATTTGGATGTGGATTTGGGGGGTTGGGGGGTTGATGCTGGTCGGTAGACTTGATTTGTGAGCTGCGGGACGCGGGGTGGGCTGCTGCAGGAGAGCGAGGGTGTCATGTCCGATATCGCCGAAAGAATGCTTGCGAATTCAGGGATACAGAAGAGCCAGAGGGCGGCGCTGAGCGCGGATGCGCTGGCGGAATCGTTTCTGGAGAACCTGCTGTTTGTGCAGGGGCGGTCGCCGTCGAGGGCGACGGTGAACGATCTGTATATGGCGCTGGCGCATACGGTGCGGGATCGGCTGGTGGAACGGTGGATGTCGACGATTGCGAACTACCGGGCAGAGGATGCGCGGGTGGTGTGTTATCTGTCGGCGGAGTATTTGACGGGGCCGCACCTGGCGAACAACCTGATCAACCTGGATATTCATAAGGCGGCAGCGGAGGCGATGGGGCGGCTGGGGATTGATCTGAATATGCTGATCGACCAGGAAGAGGAGCCGGGGCTGGGCAATGGCGGGCTGGGACGGCTGGCGGCTTGCTTTATGGACTCGCTGGCGACGCTGGATATTCCGGCGATCGGGTATGGGATTCGGTATGAGTATGGAATTTTTGACCAGGTGATTGTGGACGGCTGGCAGGTGGAGACGACGGACAAGTGGCTGCGGTTTGGGAATCCGTGGTCGCTGGAGCGGCCGGAAGATGTGTTCGAGGTGAAGCTGGGCGGGCATACGGAGATGCATACCGATGAGCATGGGCGGATGCGCGTGCTGTGGGTGCCGGCGCGGATGGTGAGGGGGATTCCGCATGACACGCCGATTTCGGGGTACCAGACGAATACGGTGAATACGATGCGGCTGTGGTCGGCGCAGGCAGTGGAGTCGTTTAATTTGGGGACGTTTAATACGGGGGATTTTCTGGGGGCGGTCGCGGATAAGGTGCAGTCGGAGACGATCTCGAAGATTCTTTATCCGAATGATGAAGGAGCGATGGGTAAGACGCTGCGGCTGGAGCAGCAGTACTTTTTTGTGTATTGCTCGCTGCAGCACATTCTGACGATCCAGATGCGGGAGAAGCGGCCGCTGTCGGAGCTGCATCGTAGTTTTGCGATCCAGATGAATGACACGCATCCGGCGATTGCGGTGGCGGAGCTGATGCGTTTGCTAGTGGATGAGCACGATTTGGATTGGGAGACAGCATGGCATGTGACGCAGCATACGCTGAGCTATACCAATCACACGCTGCTGCCGGAGGCGCTGGAGCGGTGGCCGCTGAGTTTGTTTGGCGAACTGCTGCCGCGGCATCTGGAGATTATCGATGAGATTAACTTTCACCACCTGGAAGATGTGCGGAAGAGGTTTCCGGGGGATGCGGAGCTGGTTCGGCGGATCTCGCTGATTGATGAGGATGGGGAGCGGTATGTGCGGATGGCGCATCTGGCGTCGTTGGGAAGCCACGCGATTAATGGCGTGGCGGGGTTGCATACGGAGTTGCTGAAGAGCGATGTACTGCGGGATTTTTATCACCTGACGCCGCAGAAGTTCAGCAACAAGACGAATGGGGTGACGCCGCGGCGATGGATGGTGCTGAGCAATGCGGGGCTCACAGAGCTACTGACGCGACGGCTGGGGACAGGATGGATTCATGACCTGGATAAGCTGCGGCGGCTGGAGCCGTTGGCCGATGATCCGGAGCTGCAGGCGGAGTGGCGAGCGATCAAGCGGCAGAACAAAGACCGGCTGGCGAGGTACGTGCGCGACCTGTTGCAGATTGAGGCGGACCCGCGGAGCATGTTCGACATGCTGGTGAAGCGGATGCATGAGTACAAGCGGCAGCATCTGCAGATTCTGCATATTCTGACGCTGTATGAGCGGATTCTGAAGGACCCGGGTGTGGCGATGGTGCCGCGGACGTTTGTGTTTGGGGGGAAGGCTGCGCCGGGGTATCGGATGGCGAAGCTGATTATTAAGCTGATTCATTCGATCGGCGAGGTGATCAATCATGATCCGGTGGTGGCGGGGCGGCTGAAGGTGGTGTTTCTGCCGAACTTCAGCGTGCGGCTGGGGCACAAGGTGTATCCGGCGGCGGATTTGTCGGAGCAGATTTCGCTGGCGGGCAAAGAGGCTTCGGGGACTGGGAACATGAAGTTCATGATGAATGGGGCGCTGACGATTGGGACGCTGGATGGAGCGAACATCGAGATCCGCGAAGAGGTGGGGGCGGAGAATTTTTTTCTGTTCGGGCTCACGGCGGCGGAGGTTGCGGAGCGGAAGCGGGCGGGCTATCATCCGCGCGCGATTTATGAGTCGAATGCGAATTTGCGTGAGGTGGTTGACTCGTTGGCCGGCGGGAGATATTCGAACGGGGACAAGGGGCTGTTCGAGCCGCTGGTGAACTCGCTGATGACGCGGGATGAGTACATGCTGTTTGCGGATTACCAGTCGTATATTGACTGCCAGGACCGGGTGGCGGAGGCGTATGAGGACGAGGAGCACTGGACGCGGATGTCGATACTGAATGTGGCGCGGAGTGGGAAGTTTTCTTCGGACCGGTCGATCCGGGATTATTGCTCGGATATTTGGAAGACTTGGCCGGTGAAGATTAAGGTGTAGGGGCACTGCCGCATCTCTCAGCAGCGAAAACATCAGGCAACCCGACGTGCACTAGACTCGATCCATATGCGCTCTGCATGTCGAATCATTCTGGCCCTCTTGCTGTTCGTTGCCTCTACCTACGCATCGGCGATGACCCCTGCTGAGGCGAAGTTATGGCGCGAAGATCTCCGGGTTATGGCAACGGAGATGGCTGCGAAGCACAAGAACCTCTACCACTCAATCTCGGCTCAGGCGTTCGCGGCAGAGGTCGCGGCGCTTGATGCGAAGATGCCCTCCCTGACGAGAGCGGAAGCGGCCGTAGGGATGGTTCAGTTGTGGCCTCCGTTGGCGATGGACACACCAACATCTATCCCACACGTGATCCTAAGATTGGCTTCCACAGCTTACCTGTGGAGTTTACTTTCTTCGGTGGCCAGCTCTACATCCGCGCAACCGAAGAGGACCAACGCTCTCTGCTCGGGGCAAGTGTGGTTCGCATCGGCAATCTTAGTGTGGACGATGCCTATGCTGCCGTAAAGACGATGATTGGACATGAAAATGAAGGCAGTGCGCATTATTGGGCGCAGTACCTGCTGGCCATGCCAGAGGTGCTGGAGGCGCTGCACATTACGTCCCAAGTTGAGGATGTGCCTTTGACACTTGCCACGAAACAGGGCGAGGTGAAGGTGACGCTGCACCCCTCGGAGCCCGAACCTATCATGTCCGGCGATATCTCCACTTTGTTTTATCGCCGTCCGGGTTCGGTGGACGTGCGCGATCTTTTCCCGGGCCCGGACCCCTTGTGGCTCCGCGATATCAATGTGCCATTCCACTTCCAGCTGGTGGGAAAACTGCTATATGTACAGATCAACCAGGTGAACGACGGCCCCAACGAGACGTTCGCTCATTTCGCGCAGCGGCTCCACGACGAGATTGCTGCCGCGAAGCCGGATAAGGTAGCGATCGACCTGCCGCAGAACCGCGGCGGAAACGGAACACTGATCGTTCCACTGATCCGCAGCATCATTCAGTCAGAGAACATTGATCGGCCTGGCCATCTCTTCGGGATCATCGGTCCGGCGACATTTTCTGCTGCGCAGATGTTGACGGATGCTTTGGAGAAGTACACGAACATCCTCTTCGTCGGTGAGCCCACCGGGTCTAAAGGAAATGCCTATGGCGACTCGCGAAAGATCATCCTGCCTAACAGTGGCATCACGGTCCGCGTCGCGATCTATTACTGGCAGGACTGGCTTCCGACGGATATGCGTGATGCGACGACTCCCCAGATTCCCGCTTCGCTGACGTTTGAGGACTACAGTCACAAGATCGATGCGGCGCTGGATGCGATTCTTGCATATACGTCAGACCGGAAGCCGCAGTGAATATTCGGCATGGTGCGGATGGCCTGTATCTTACGTCACACCACAGAAATAAGTTTGGCAGCAGTGTGCTGGAACTCTTTTCCATAGTGACGTCCTGGGAACCCATGCCTCAGAAGCGAGACATGGGGCACGCGGTTTCGTGGGGGGACGCGTGTTAGTCTTCGGGGTCCTCGGTGGGGCGCTTGGTGGTGGAGATGATTTTTTCGGCGATGGCGGTGGGGACGTAATCGTAATGGTCCATTTCCATGTGGAAGCTGCCCTGGCCCTTGGTCATGGAGGTCAGGGTGGTGCCGTAGGTGAGCATTTCGGCTAAGGGGACCTGAGCACTGACGATTGCGCGGCGACCCTGGGTTTCCATGCCTTGGACGCGGCCGCGGCGGCTGTTGAGGTCGCCGACTACGGCTCCGGCGGTGTCGTCGGGGATGTCGATTTCTACGCGCATGATGGGTTCGAGGAGAGAGGGCTTGGCTGTTTCCATGCAGGCGCGGAAGGCGAGGCGGCCGGCGATCTTGAAGGCCATTTCGCTGGAGTCTACGTCGTGGTAGCTGCCGTCGAAGACCGTGGCCTTGAAGTCGACCATGGGGTAGCCGGCGAGGTGGCCGCGGATGGAGGTTTCGAGGATGCCTTTTTCGATGGCGGGGACGAAGCCGCGGGGGATGGCTCCGCCGAAGATGTCGTTTACGAACTCGAAACCGCTGCCGCGCGGGAGGGGTTCGATGCGGATCTTGCAGTCGCCGAACTGGCCGTGGCCTCCGCTCTGTTTCTTGTGGCGGCCGTGGCCGGTGGCGGCGGCGCGGATGGTCTCGCGGTAGGGGACCTTTGGGGATTTGAGGGTGACTTCGGTGTGGTAGCGGCGGCGGAGCTTGGAGACGACCGCTTCGATGTGAAGCTGGCCGGCGCCGGCGAGGAGGAAGTCGTTGGTCTGGGGGTCGCGGTAGAAGCGGAGGAGGAGGTCTTCTTCCATGAGCTTGTGGAGGGCGGGGGCTAGCTTGTCTTCGTCGGCGCGGGATTTGGGCTCGATGGCGTAGGTCATGGCGGGCTCGGGGGTGGGGACGGGGTCGATGCGGAGGTCGTGGCCTTTGACGCCGAGGGTGTCTCCGGTTTGCGTGACGCGGAGCTTGGCGACGACGCCCAGGTCGCCGGCGTGGAGCTCGGGGACTTCGACTAGCTTGCGGCCCTGCATGACGCCGATGTGGGTGAGTCGCTCGGTCTCGGAGCGGGTGTAGTTTTCTAGCGAGGCTTCGTTGCGGATGCAGCCGCTGATGACTTTGAAGAAGGAGATACGGCCGGCGAAGGGGTCGACGAGGGTCTTGTAGACGTAGAGGGTGGCGGGCTCGGTGTCGGAGAGGGGGCAGAGGATGGTGTCGGTGGCGGCGTCATCGGAGGCGGAGATGGAGGCGCCGTTGCCGTTGGATTTGGCGGCCTTGAGCGCGTGGGCGGGGATGGGCGGGCGCTCGCTGGGGGAGGGGACGTAGAGCTTGAGGAAGTCGAGGAGGTGGTCGGTGGCGATGTTGCCGAGGGCGCTGGTGTAGAGGATGGGGAAGATGCGGTCTTCGCGGATGGCGTCGTGGATGGCCTGGATGAGGTGGTCTTCGGGGAGGGTGCCGAGGGAGAAGAACTCTTCCATGAGCTCGTCTTTCTCCCCGGCGACGAGTTCGACGAGGGCTTCGTGGGCGGCTTTGGCTTCGGCTTCGAGGTTGGCGGGGATGGGGCCGCGGGTGCCGCTGCCGTCGCTGGTGGGGGAATAAAGAAAGCCTTCCATGGTGACGAGGTCGACTACGCCGTGGAAGCCTTGATTGTCGATGATGGGGAGCTGGACGGGGATGACGTGGTGGCCGAAGCGCTCGCGGAGGGCTTCGACCAACGCGGCTCTGTCGGCGTTACTCGTGGCCTTGGGGTAGTCGGAGTGATTGATGACGAGGATGCGGGGGATGTTGAGGTCGGCAGCGTAGTTCCAGACGGTGGTGGTGACGGATTCGATGCCGGATTGGGCGTTGATGAGGAGCACGGCGGCTTCGGCGGGGAGCAAGGCGGCGCGGGCTTCGTGGACGAACATGTGGAAGCCGGGGGTGTCGATGAGGTTGAGGCGGGTGCCGCTCCACTCGGCGAAGGCTACGGCGTTGGACATGGTGATGCCGCGGGCTATTTCTTCTTCGTCGTAGGCGGTGACGGCGTTGCCGTTGTCGGTCGGCATGCGGGCGGTCTTGAGCATGGCGGTGATCAGGGCGGTTTTGCCGCTGTGCGAGTGACCGGTGAACGCAATGTTGCGGATGTCTGTGTTGGCGTAGCTCTTCATCCTCATCTCCTGGGTACCGATGGCGGTACGGAAGACGAGGCGCAGGTGCGTTGTCAGACGACAAGAGCAGCGGGGATTGGGCGCTGCCGACAGCGACAGAAGGCCTGTCTTCAACGAGGACATTCTAGACCGCAATGGGAAGGGATTGCAGGGGATTTCGGCGGTAAACGGAGGTTGGGGTGGGGATCGGTAGTGGGGGACGGTATTCGGCTGGCGAGGTGAGCGGTGCCTCGGAGGAATTGGGCGAATTTTCTTGGAGCGTTTACACGCGCGTGATACGGGGCGGCGATAGATTTTTCTGCGGAGGTTCTCCCTATGAAAATGCATTGGATTGCGGTGCCGATTTTGTCGGCTGCCGTTGTGGCTGGATTGCCGGCTAACAGCAGTGGCGCAGGCGAATGGCTGGGGTTGGAATGGGCAGGGTAACGGCTGGGAACATGGTTTTGGCGGCGGAGAGGGACATGGGCACGGGGAGTTTCGTTTCCAGCCGGGAACGCTGGTGCTGAGCCGCAGCGTGTATGTGGGGAAGGCTTCGACGGTTACGATTGGCGAGACGCTGCCATTTGGTTGCCAGGGCGGCGCGGCCGGGGTGACGGTACAGGTGCCGCTGATTGCAGGCGGCACGGCGGGCGTAGCAGTGCCCTGCGGCGTGGCTTCGGACAATGGAGAGGCGCCGAACCTTTTTGATTCGCACAATGTGTGGAACAACGCGAACTCTGATCCTACGTTCGGTGTGACGTCGCCGGTGTTTCTGGATGACATCACGACCGATGGATTCCTGGTCGGGACGCTGCCGATTCCGGCAGACCAGATTGTTACCAGCTTCAGCTCGAAGTCGGAGCTGGCGCTGAACCGGTCGGTGGACGGGAAGTCGCTGACGTTCATGGCGTACCGGGGCGGCGTGGGTTGCGGCGGGACGACGGTGTCGCTGACGCGGCCGAATTTGCTGGATGTGTCGAATGGAAATACGCCGGGCGTTTGCGATCCGACGAACCCGGTGTTCTCGTCGGATGTGAACAATCCGACGATGCCGACCGCTTACTATCGCGCGGTGGCCGAGGTCGATGAGAACGGCAACATTACCTATACCGATGGCAACGCCTACAGCGGCGACAACGGACGCGGGGCGATCAAGGGCGGCAATGGACTGTATTACATGGTGGGCAACGACAATAACGGCAACCTGTCGAAGGCTGAGATGAAGACGACGGTGGCCGGCATGGAGCTGGTGAATGCAACGGGAGCCGAGCTGCTGTATCCGGGCGCGCCCGCCGCGCTGCCTCCGAACATCACGATGATTGGGCGGCTGGAGTATGGCACGGACAAGCCGGGCAAGGACACGAACTTCCGCGGCCTGACGATCTATAACAATACGCTGTATGTGGCCAAGGGCAGCGGCAGCAACGGGTACAACACGGTCTACCAGGTGGGAACCGCGGGAACGCTGCCCACGGGTTCGGCTGCGACGCTGGCGACCGTTCCGCTGACTCCGCTGCCTGGCTTCCCCGACACGAACGCGAGCACGTCGACGTCGTTTCCGTTTGGGCTGTGGTTCGCGAATCCTACGACGCTGTATGTTTGCGACGAAGGCGATGGAACGCTGGTGTCGCCGGCTGTGAATGGGAATATTGCGGACACGCAGTCGCAGCAGACGGCTGGCTTGCAGAAGTGGGTGCTGGCGGGTGGTACGTGGACGCGCGAGTACATCCTGCAGAATGGGTTGAACATTGGCGTGCCGTATCACGTGGCGAATTATCCGACGGCTCTCGATCCGGCGACGGGTGGCTGCCGCAACATCACCGGGAAGAATAACGATGATGGCACCGTGACGATCTATGCGGTGACGTCGACGGTGAGCAGCAATGGCGATACGGGCGCTGATCCGAACAAGCTGGTGAAGGTGACTGATCGCTTGAGCGATACGACTCTGCCGGCGGCGAATAGCTGCCTGGGACGCTTCAAGACGATTCGCAGTGCGCGGGCGGGCGAGGTGTTCCGCGGGATCGCGCTGGCGCCGACGGGTTCCAACGGCGGCTGGTAAGAGCGGAGTTGAAACAGAATGGCCGGGCCGCGAGGATCTCGCGGCCCAGGCTTTTTTGTTGCGCGGAACCATGAGCCTTGGGAGTGCGTAACAAAGCGCACAGAGGTGATCTGAGATGAAGATGACGGCGAGCGGTTTGTAAGCCTGGTGTGTTTGGTGGCGAGTGTGATGATTCCCAACTGCGTGCGGGCGCAGGCGCCGGTGCCTGCGGCGGAGCAGGCGGAACTTAGACAGACGATTTCGGACCTGGATACGAAGCTGTTCTACGCGTATAACCATTGCGATCTGAAGACGCTGGGGTCGATGGTGTCTGATGACCTGGAGTTTTATCACGACCAGACTGGGCTGATGGTGGGGAAGGCGCCGTTCCTGGAGGCGATTCAGAACAATATCTGCGGGAAGGTGCGGCGGACGCTGGTGCCTGGGACGCTCGAGGTGTATCGGCTGAAGGGGTATGGGGCGGTGGAGATTGGGGTGCATCGGTTTCATCACGCGGGAGATGACAAGGATCTTGGCGGCGAGGCGAAGTTTGTGCAGCTGTGGCAGAACAAGGATGGCGTGTGGAAGGTGACGCGTGTGATCAGCTATGACCACGAGTCGCTGGCAAAGTAGGTCCTGCGCTCACGGGGGGTCTCTACGAACCCATGTCTCAAATGCGAGACATGGGGCACCCGGCTTGGTGGGTGTGGCTAGTGGATGACGCCGAAGCGGTCGAGGAGGATGATGACGGCTAGCGCGGCGAGAATGACGCCTATCCCGATGCGGGCTCCCAGGCGGCGTTGTCCGGGGGTGGGGGGAAGGCGGCGCTGCTGAGGAGGGTCTGGGGATTTGTTCGGGCTAGTCCAAGGGTTTTGGGGAGAGTCGGACAAAGCGGCCTCCAGTTTTTCGAACAAGCATACGCCAATTCCGGGTTCGGCATACTCTCTTAGGCGTAAATAGCAGCCTCAAATTGCTGAATGACGTCGTCGTCCCAGGCGTGGGAGGATTTGCGCCAGGTATCGTCCTGCTCCTGGAGGTAGTTGGGGAAGTTGGTGCGGCAGAAGCTGAGGTGGGCGGCGAAGTCGATGAAGGCCTGGGCGCTGCCGTCGAGGTAGAGGACGCACTGCATACCGTCGCGCGACCACTGGATGCTGGCGATGCGCTCCTTGTCGGGATCGGCGAGCGAGGTGCGGTTGTAGATGAGCATGGCGTCGAGGATGCTGTGCTCGTGAGTTTCCTGGGAGCGGTCGCAGGCGTAGAAGTAGCCGGCGGGGCCTTCGTCTTCGAAGACCGCGGTCCAGGGAGGCGCGGGGGAGTTGGAGGAGAGAAAGGCGCGGCCGGGAGTGAAGGTGAGCGAGTCCATATCTACAAAGTGTAGAGGATGGAGGGTAGAGAAAAGCGCGCGCAGCTGGTGCGGGCTGCGCGCGCTTTGGTGGCTGGAGGAGAGCGGGCGTGGGGGCTATTTCGTGGTCCACGCTTCAAAGCCGATGGACGCGACGGTGATGTGGAGGTCGGTCCAGCCGGCCTCGGCGGCCATGCGGCGGATGGCGTCGAGCGGGTAGGCGCGCTTGAGCAGGATGCGGCGGAAGATGAACAGGTTGAGGCGGCGGTGGAACCAGTTGCCGCCGAGGGACTGGACGCAGGCTTTGATTTCGGCGAGAGAGCTGTCGCGGCGCATGTCGATGAGCAGGGCGGTGCCGCCAGGGCGGAGGACGCGGCGCATCTCGGCCATGGCTTTGATGGGCTGGGTGAAATTTTTGAAGGCGGAGCGGCAGACGACGAAGTCGACCGAGGCGTCGGGGAGCGGGAGGGCAGAGGCGTTGCCTTGCTGGATGTCGACGGTGACGTTATCGGCTGCGGCGTTGCGGCGCACGATGTCGATGAAGGTCTTGCTGATGTCGACGGCGCGGACGTTGAGGCCTCGGCGGGCGAGCTCGATGGAGAGAAAGCCGGGGCCGGGAGCGATTTCGAGCACCTGGGCGGCGGGGGGAACGAGGGCGGCGATGCGGGCGGCGAGGTCGCGGAACTCCGGCATCTCGGTGCGGGTGGTGCGGTCGTACCAGCGGGCAACGCTGCCTTCCATACCCATTCCCTTGTAAGCTTTGAGTGTTGCTGCCATTTGATTCATCCTCCATGTTTCTTAGTTTATAAGATACATAGAAAGTAAAACACAAGAGGATTGGCATGTCCAGAGCGGTGAAGAAGAAATCGGTTGGGGTCACGCGTGTGGGGGGAAAGGCTGGGAAGGCCTCGGCGGGGATGGCGGCGGCTCCGGTGACGGTGGAAGACAGGATTGTGCTGGAGATTCGGAAGTTTATTGCGGCTTCGATTTTCTTCAATACGCAGACGGCGGAGAAGGTAGGGATTGGGTTGACGGACATGCAGATGCTGCACATGCTGCAGCTGTATGGGCCGTCGACGCCGAGCCGGCTGGCGGTGTGGACGGGGCTGAGCAGCGGGGGCGTGACGGTGGCGCTGGATCGTCTGGAGAAGGCGGGGTATGTGCGGCGGGAGGCGAATCCTGAGGACCGGCGGAGTCTGCTGGTAGTGCTGGTGCCGGCGAAGCTGCAGCGGATGGCGGGGATGTATGAGGAGGTGGAGAGCGAGACACGGCGGCTGCTGGGGACGCTGCCGCAGCGCGACCTGGAGGCGGTGGTGCGTTTCTTCGAGACGCTGGGGCACGTGCGCGCGGGAAGGAGTTCTCTGCTGGATTCCGAGGGCTGAGTGGGGGCGATCGGGATGCGGGAGGGGTATTCGATACACTGGCTAAGACGATGAGATTGCGCGGGTTTTATATTGGGCGGGCACAGCGGGTTGCTGCGCTGTTACTG
Organism: uncultured Acidobacteriaceae bacterium; assembly: GCA_963737325.1. Classification (GTDB taxonomy): domain Bacteria; phylum Acidobacteriota; class Terriglobia; order Terriglobales; family Acidobacteriaceae; genus Granulicella. The sequence goes on along the minus strand of CAVTSJ010000026.1, from coordinate 260,282 downwards.
CTGATATTGTTCGGCGAGTGTCTATGGACCATCGGCCACCAGCCGCTGGATGCGAATGATTACCGGTACGCGCACTGCGGGCGGGAGATGTGGGAGAGCCCGTCGGTGCTGCAGGGATACTTTACGACCTGCGGAAATTTGAATGGGGATGGGACGCTGGCGTATCGGCTGGCGGGGTTTCCGCTGACCATGCAGCGGGCGGTGCTGCTGGGGGTAGACCACTTTCGCAAGCCGGCAGATCGGCTGTATGCGGGCGGCAGTTTGAATGGAACGACCTGGGAGGCTCGGCACGAGCTGGGGTTTGTGAAGTACCTGCTGCGGCTGCCGTTTGTGCTGTTTGCGGTTTGGCTCGGCGGCGGGTTGTGGTGGGTGTCGAAACGGCTGTTCGGGCCGGAGGGTGGGGCGTTTGCGCTGGCGATGTATATCTTCTGCCCCGCGATTGTGAAGTATGCGACGCATCCGAACAACGAGATCCTGGCCATGTGGGGGCTGTATGGGCTGATCTATACGGCGATGGGCGTGGCACATGCGCTGCAGGGGCCTCGGAGGAAGTGGAAGCCTCGGATTATTTTGCTCACCGTGGCGCTGGGGCTGACGGCGACTGCGCATGTGCTGGCGGCGATTGTCGGATTTATTGCGGGGATGGTGTTTTTCTATTACCTGGCGGAGCGGCGGCGCGCGTATGTGGCGCAGATTATGGTGTTCGCAGCGCTGGGTGCGCTGGTGATGGTGTTTGCCAGCTTCAGCTTTAAGATCACCGCGTTCCTGTATGTGTTTACGGGTGGCAGCGCGCGGAGCTGGTTTGCGCTGGATGCGATGCGGCGGTTTGTGACGACGCCGGCGAATGCGGGCATCGTGGTGGCGGCGGCGGTGGCGATGGTGGTGTATGTGTGGAGCAGGCGCAGCCGGTACTTTGGCAATACGGCTCCGCTGCTGATGGTGCTGCTGCTGTTTCCTCTGTATACGACGCAGGTGGTGAGCGCGCCCTGGGTTTGGGCACTGCCGTTTCTGTTCACGTTTGTGGGCGGGGTGTTTGCGGATATGCTCGACCGGCCAAGCGCAGAAATGCGCCCGGCGGTTGCGGCTAAGGCAGAGAGACAGCGGAAGATGTTCCTGGTGTTGACGGTGGGCGTGGTGGTGACGCAGGCCGTGCTGTGCTGGGTTTGGATGGCGGGGATAGTGCAGTGAGTAGTGAGTGGTGGGTAGTGAGTAGTAAGACCCGAGGCTGAAGCCCCGGGGTACCGGTGGCGACTTGAGTCGGCATCTCATGGATGGGGTGCCTCAGTGGGTTCGAGCTAGAGTTAACATCCTCAGGGCCGGGTGCGTATAGGCTTTAGATACATTCCTTCGAGGCCGCGTCGCGTATGAAGTTCCGTGCAACCGTTGTTCGTTCCGCCCTCGCCGCTCTCGTGTGCAGCTGCGTGCTGGTGGGGATGACGGGATGCAAGCGGCATCGGCGGACGGCGACGTCTCCTCCGAATACTACGGATTATGCGGGGAACGTGGAGCGGCTGGTGGGTTCGCCGACGTTGCAGGGGTTGCGCTGGCCGAACTATGCGGATGATCAGGCGACGGTGCAGAAGTTTTACGACGACCGCGATGACGAGTTGGCGTGGACGCGCGACTTGAAGCCTACGCAGGCTGCGATGCAGTTGCTGCAGTTGTTTCAGGATGCGGAGAAGAAGGGGCTGAATCCCGAAGACTATGACGCGGAGGCAGGCGGGCAGGGACGGTGGGCTCCGCGGCTGAAGTGGTTGGCGGCGATTGCAAAGACTAAGGACACTTCGGATGCGGCGCAGGATGCTGTGGCGCAATTTGATGTGGCAATGACGATCGCGGCGATGCGGTATTTCGAGGATCTGCATGTGGGGCGGATCAATCCGCAGGCGCTGAACTTCGATATCGATACGCCGGCAAAGCGCGCGGCGTTTGATGTGGCTACGCTGCTGAATGACCAGGTGGTCGATAAGAGCGGCGTTGCGCAGGTGGCGGAGAGCGTGGAGCCGGCGAATCCGATGTACAAGGAGACTGAGCAGGCGCTGGCGGAGTACCGGCTGCTGGCGATGGAGCAGAGTGCGGCGCCGTGGCCAGACTTGCCGGCGCTGGCGAGCGGGGCAAAGCCGGTGGGCGTAGGCGGATGGTATGCGGCGTTGCCGCAGCTGTGGGCTCGGCTGCAGTTTGAGGGCGATGCACCGGCGGAGTCGAAGGGCGATGAGGCAACGAAGGCTCCGCAGTATTACAGCGCGGCGGTGGCGGCTGCGGTGAAGCACTACCAGGAACGACATGGGTTACTGGATGATGGCAAGCTTGGACAGGCGACGATCGATAGCCTGAATGTACCGATGACAGTGCGGGTGCAGCAGCTGGTGGATTCGCTGGAGCGCTGGCGTTGGCTGCCCGATAACTATATGCAGCCGCGGATATTGGCGAATCTGCCGGAGTTTATGCTGCGCGCGTATGAGCCGGACCACACATTGGCGTTCAAGATGAAGGTGATCGACGGTGAGGCGAAGGGCAATCATGACACGCCGATGTTTGTGCGGCTGATGCGGTACGTGGTGTTTCGGCCTTACTGGAACCTGCCGCCTTCGATCATCAAGAAGGAGATTGTGCCGCACCTGGAGAAGAGCGGGCTGGGATATCTCGCGGCGAATGACTACCAGGTGTACAAGAACGATGGCACGGTAGTGACGAACTTTACGGTGAATGATATTGCGCACCTGCGCTACAACGTGCGGCAGTTGCCGGGGCCGAAGAATTCTCTGGGGCTGGTGAAGTTTTTGTTTCCGAACTCGTATGACGTGTACATGCACTCGACTCCGGAACTTTATTTGTTTGGGCTGTCGAAGAGAGATCGTTCCCATGGATGTGTGAGGCTGCAGCATGCGGACCAGATGGCGCTGTGGGTGTTGCATGGCGATCAGACGGATCCGGATGCAGAGAATGGATGGGATGCGGACAAGATCGATCTGGCGATGACCGGTGACATGAACAATCGCACCTACAACCTGAAGACGCCACTGCCCGTGGTGATTGCGTACTTTACGGCGATGCCGGATGAGGATGGGACCACGCACTTCTTCAATGATCTTTATGGATATGACAAGGACCTGGAGGCGGCGATTGCGAAGGGGCGGCCGTACGAGCGGGCGGAGATGAAGATCAATCCGAAGCTTGTGCCGGGGGAAACAGAGTAGAGGATTCGCCGGCGGCGAGGCGGGCGAATGCGGCGGCATGCTCGGCGTGCATGCGCTTGAGGTAGTCGGGGAGGCGCTGGCCGCGGCGCTGCTCGAAGGTACGCTCGAGGACTTCACACTGCGCGATGCGGTCGAGGCGGAAGGTACGGAAGTCTTTGCGCAGCTCACACCAGGAGACGAGGGTCCAGGTGCCGCTCCAGCAGTAGAGGGCGAGCGGGCGCACGGTGCGCTGCGAGGACTCGCCGTCGAGGCGGGTGTAGGCGAAGCTTAGCGCGCGGCGGGCAGCACAGGCGGAGTGCACGCGGTCGAGCAGACGGCGCAGGGGTTGCGACATCTGAAAGCCGGGGACGTACATGAGGATCGCGTCGAGGCTGGCGGCGAGTTCAGGGGGAAGGACGGCTTCGATGCGCGCGAGGGCAGAGCTGGCGGCGACGGCGTTCTCGGCGCCTCCCCAGGCCTTGGCCAGGCGCATGCCTAGGACGAGGGCGGTGAGCTCTTCGGGCGCGAACATGAGCGGCGGGAGATCGAACTCGCGGCGCAGGGTGTAGCCGACGCCGGCTTCGCCTTCGATGGGCTGGCCGGAGAGCTGAAGGTCGCGGACATCACGATAGATGGTGCGCTCGGAGACCTGAAGACGCTCGGCGAGGGCGCGAGCAGTCTTCAGGCGGCCGGAACGCAGCAGCTGCACGATGCGGAAGAGGCGGTCGGCGCGCCTCATGCGCGGGACCCGCTGTGCATGCGGGGCCCGGGGTCAGAACATTTTGCTGTGCAGGCCAACGTGGTTGCCCTCCGAGTCCTGGAGGCAGGCGTAGTAGCCGAAGCCGCCGGGGATCTCCGTGCGTGGGACGAGGATGGAAGCGCCGAGTTTTTCCGCGCGCTTGAGGCTGGCGTCGAGCTTGCCGTCGGCGTTGAGGTAGACGACGGCGCCTTGGCCGGAGGGTTTGTGGTTGGGGCTCTGGACGATGCAGCCGCTGACGCCGTCGTCCTTGTGGGGGAAGATGCTGCAGGGCGCGCCGCCGGGATAGGGGATCAGCTTGGCGTCGAGCACGGTTTCGTAGAATTTTGTGGCGCGCTCGAAGTCGGCGGTGGGGATTTCGAACCAGGTGACTGCGTTGGTGTCGAACTTGCTCATGGTGTGTCTCCTGTGCGGCTGGAATAAGTACAGTCGCAGGATAGGAGAAGGCTCCTGACAGCATTGTGTCAGGAGGGTGGCAGGAGCGGGGATTATTTTTGCGGGCTGGTCCGTAGGAGGAACGACGGATAGATCGGGCCTCCGGCCCTCGAATCTTCTTCGTGCAGGTACGTGGGGCTACGCCCCACGCTGGTATAGGGTGGGCCTCCGGCCCTGAGGGCGCGGGGCTCCTGTGGAGAAGGGATTGGGCCTCGTAGGCGTCGCCGCCGGAGTCACGCCTCAGCGGCTGAAGCCGCCCCATGGATTGTGATAGTTATGGCACGGCTGAAGCCGTGCCCCTTCGAGGATGCCGTCTTAGTAGGCGTCGCCGGCGGAGTCGCCGAGGTGGGTGGTGTCTAGGTTTTCGAAGCGGGTGAAGTCGGCGAGGTAGGCTAGCTTGACGGTGCCGGTGGGGCCGTTGCGCTGCTTGGCGATGATGATCTCGGCCTGGCCCTTGATGTCTTCGTTCTCGCGGTCGTAGTACTCCTCGCGGTGGATGAAGGCGACTACGTCGGCGTCCTGCTCGATGGAGCCGGACTCGCGGAGGTCAGAGAGGAGGGGCTTCTTGTCGCCGGTGCGCTGTTCGGATCCGCGCGAGAGTTGCGAGAGGGCGACGACGGGTACGCCGAGTTCTTTGGCTAGGGCTTTGAGGCCGCGCGAGATGCTGCTGACTTCCTGGGTGCGGTTCTCGAACTTCTTTTGCGAGCTGCCGGAGGAGCCGGTCATGAGCTGGAGGTAGTCGATGACGATGAGGTCGAGGGCTCCTTCCTGCTGGCGGAGGCGGCGAGCTTTGGCGCGCATCTCGGCGAGGGTGATGCCGGGGGTGTCGTCGATGAACATCTTGGAGTTCATGAGGCGGTCGAGCGCGGCGATGAGCTTGCCTTTGTCTTCGCGGGGGATGAAGCCGGTTTGGAGCTTGCGGCTGCCGACCATGGCTTCGCTTGCGAGCATGCGGCGGAGGAGGGATTCTTTGCTCATTTCGAGCGAGAAGACGGCGACGACTTTGGCGTCTTTGACGGCGCAGTTCTGGGCGATGTTGATGGCCCAGGCGGTCTTGCCCATGCTCGGGCGGGCGGCGATGATGATGAGCTCGGAGTCCTGGAGACCGCTCGTCATCTTGTCGAATTCGATGTAGTGGGTGGCGAGGCCGGTGACTTCCCTGCCCTGCTCGTAGAGGGCATCGATGGAGCCGAAGGAGCTGGCGACGATCTCGGGGATGTTGGAGAAGCCGCGCTGGATGGCGGAGTCGGCGACTTCGGCGAGGCGGACTTCTACATCGTTGAGGACCTTGGTGGCGTCTTCCGTTTGATCGGCGGCTGCGGCCATGCCTTCGTTGAAGATGCCGAGGAGCTGGCGGAGGAGGGATTTGTCCTTGACGATGCGGACGTAGGACTCGATGTTGGGGTTGCGGGGGATGCCTTCGGTGAGGAAGGCGAGATAGGCAGGGCCGCCGATTGCATCGAGTTCCTTTTTACGGTTTAGAGATTCCGAAACCGTTATGTGATCAACTGCGTGCCCTAAATTCAGCAGGTCAATGATGACTCTGTATATCCGCTGGTGAGAATCAAGAAGGAAGTCTTCTGCTCGCAGCTTCGCGGTTGCGTCTGTTAGGGCCACCCCGTCGAGAATCATCGCCCCAAGTACGGTAATCTCAGTCTGCACCGACGCCGGTAAATGATCCATCGCCGATACGCTTTGAAACGTTGCCATGCCTCTATCTTAGTAGGCTGGCTGAACCATCAATAGCTTCTAATTACAGAGATAAAGCTGAGGTATCCACAATTGAGCGACAATTTGCAGAGATATTTGCCTGAGTACGACGACGAGGAAGAGCGCAAGAAGTTGAGCGGCTTTTCGAGGGAAGACTTACTCGATATGCTTATCGATTCCTACAAGCTGAAACGGGTTCTCGCGAAACTGATTGACGAACAACGCCTGCGCCTCGAGCGCGTGCGCGAAGTTTTAGACGAGCCGTCAAAGCTACTTCAAATGCCAGATGTGCCTGGTTCAGACGACATCAGAAAGATGGCAGAATAGCGAGGGCGGCGGCGACCACCGCCGCCGCCTTTTCTGGGGTTTGGAGGCTGGTGTCTACGGTGAGGCGGGGGGTGGGCATGTGGGTGCCGTCGAAGACTCCGTCGGCGTGGAGCTGGTCGAAGAGGGCGGTGGAGGTTAGCTTCTGGAAGCGCTGGCGGGAGGGGTTGTCGAGGCGGTGTCTTAGTTCGGGGAGTGGGCAGGTGAGTTCGATGAAGTCTACGGTGCCGTGGTAGCGGGCGAGGAGGTCGAGGGCTGCGGGGATGAAGGTGGGGCGGACGGTGCGCTCGGGGGCGAAGGTGAAGATGAGGCCGGGGAGGTCGGTGGCGGCGGCTTGCTCGAAGACGGAGAGCCAGATTTGTTCGCGGAGTTCGACGAAGGGTTGGGAGCCGAAGTCGAAAACGGAGAGCAGGAGGTCGACGGCCAGGTGGTTGTGGAAGAGCTTGTAGCCGGTGAGCGCGGCGAGGTGCTGCGCGACGGTGTGCTTGCCGGTGGCGGGGAGGCCGTAGAGGAAGAGGAGGCGCATGGCTTACTCGGTGGCTCGGGTTACTTCGCTCATGAGACCCAGGGTATTGCCTGCGGGGTCGTTGAGGAAGGCCAGCCAGAGGTCGTGGGACTTCATGCGGGCGACCAGGTGCGGGTCCTGGGTAAAGACGACGGCTTTGTTTTTCAGGTCGGTGCAGGCGGATTCGAGATCGGGGACGCGGAAGTAGACGATGGTGCTGCTGGAAGTTGAGGGCTTGTCGGAGGTGCCGATCATGAGGCGGATCGGGCCGCACTGGAAGAAGGCCATGGGGCCGGCGTCGAAGAGGAAGCGCATGCCGAGGGTGTCGCGGTAGAAGGTTTTGGCTTCGTCGAGGTCTTGGACGGTGAGGGCGATCTGGGCGATTTCTTCCAGGTGCACGGTCTGGGTGGTGTCTTCCATTGTCGGCTCCACTATCGTTAGCTCAGCTAATTAATTAGTATAAACCGAGAAGGTTGTCAATGAAGAGGCGAGCCAGCTCGGAAGCTACTGCGGAGGCGCTGCACGCTGCGGCGATTGGTTTGCTGCGAAGTGTGCGGAGGGTGGATGGGTCGAGCGGATTGAATTCGGCGCGGCTGTCAGCGTTGTCGGTGATTGTGTTTGCGGGGCCGATCACGCTTGGCGAATTGGCGGAGGCGGAGCAGGTGCGTCCGCCAACGATGACGCGGATTGTGAATGCGTTGGAGGTGCAGGGGTTGGTGAGGAAGACTCGGGATGCCGAGGATCGGCGAACTGTATTTCTGGCAGCGACGATGAAGGGAAAACGGCTGCTGATTGAAGCGCGCAATCGGCGGATACGGCCATTGGCGGACCAGATTGGAAGGCTTGATGCGCTCGAGCTGAAGATTTTGCAGGATGCTGTTGGAATTCTGCGAGAGATGCTGGCGGTGGGTCGACCATAGAGAAAGATAAGGCGCATGGCGGTTCGCGGCGCTTTTATGATTCGGGCTTTCAGTCCTCTGGTTTCATAGTTAGCCTACTACCTGGGGCTGCCCCCCAGGCTGTGATGAGGCGGGCCGTTGGCCCTGTTTGGAGAGCGTCTGGCTTGGGGTGGGGATGGTCTTTTGGAGACAGACTGTTCCCCCACCGATGACGATGGAGCTGTCGAGCTTGGGCACGCGGAGGCGTGGGCCTGGTGGTAGACCCATGTCTCAAAAGCGAGACATGGGGCACCCGGGTCCTGCGCGGACGGCGAAAGTTGGACCGACCACGCACCATGTTGCGGAGGGCTCTTACTTGGCGTCGGCGTGCTGGAGGGAGCAGTGGGTGAGGTCGCGGCCGCAGAGGCATTTGTTGTCGGCGGCGGCGGTTGGGCTGCGTTCGGCGTAGAGTTTTTGGGCGGCGATGAGGCCGTCGCCGAACTTGGCGTTGAGCTGCGGGAGGGATTTGATGACGACTTGCTCGAGGGCACCGATGAGGGCGATGGTGTCCATGTAGTCGAAGAAGCCCAGGTGGGCGATGCGGAAGATTTGGCCCTTCATCTCGCCCTGGCCGTTGGTGATGATGGCGCCGAAGCGGGATTTTAGTTCTTTGACGAAGAGGCCGGAGTCGGTGCCTTCGGGGGCGAGGACGGCGGTGGCTGCTGCTCCGTTGGCGTCGGGGGCGAAGAGCTTGAGGCCTAGCGCCTGGACGGCGGCGCGGGTCATCGCGGCTACGGTCTCGGCGTTTTCGATGAGGCGCTTGCGGCCTTCGGCTAAACTGCCGTCACCTTGCGCGGCAATCCAGTCGAACGCTGCGCCTAGAGCGGCAATGAGGGCTACGGCGGGGGTGTAGGCGGACTCGCCGTTGCGTGCGTTCTTGCGCTCCTTGCGGAGGTCGAAGTAGTAGCGCGGGTTGTAGGTGGCCTCCATGCGGTCCCAGGCGCGGTCGCTGAGCGCGAGGTAGCTGAGGCCGGGGGGAATCATGACGGCCTTCTGCGAACCGCCGACGAAGACGTCGACGCCCCAGGCATCCATGTCGAGGTGGGTGGTGCCGAGGCCGGTGATGGCGTCGACGATGAGGAGGGCTTCGGAGTGGGTGTCCTTGAGGAGCCTGGCGATGGCGGGAACGCAGTGGCGGACGCCGGTGGAGGTCTCGGTGGCCTGCATGAAGACGGCACGGGTTTCGAGATGCAGCGAGGCTTTGACTTCGTCGAGCGAGAAGGTCTGGCCGTAGGGGGCGCTGACGACGTCGACGTGACAGCCGAAGGCCTTGCAGATGCCGGACCAGCGCTCGCCGAATTTTCCGGCGGTGAGGACGAGGACGCGGTCGCCGGGCGAGGTCAAATTGGATACAGACGCTTCCATGGCGCCGGTCCCTGAGCTGGAGAGGAGGATGACGTCGTTGGCGGTGCCGACGAAGTCTTTGAGCTGGGCGAGGACGCGGGTGTAGAGGGCGCGGAATTCGGCGGTGCGGTGGTGGATGTCGGCCGCGGCCATGGCGAACTGGGCGGCGGGAAGCAGGGGCGTCGGACCGGGCGTGAAGAGGCGTGTCTTGCGAATCATGCCTTTTATTTTAGCGGGTGGGGTGAGATGACGAATGTCAGGGGATTTATGTGGCGTTTCTCGCTTGTTTGTGCGGGAAAGGTGGGAGAGACTTGTCTGCATGACGGTTCACCTGATGTGGAAGACGCTTTACTGGGCGTGGATTTTGACTGAAGTACTGGTGCTGACCGTCACGCGCACTCGCAGGAGCAGTGGCGAGGTGAACGATCGGGGATCGCTGATCGTGCTTTGGTGGTGATCTTTGGCGCGATGTTTGGCGGATCGTGGCTGGGAGCGATTTATGAACCGGGTGCCTTCCATGCCGGGCACTGGCTTTCGTATGTATGCCTGGGGCTGCTCACAGTGGGGCTGGCGATTCGGTGGACTGCGATTTATACGCTGGGGAGATCGTTCAGCGCGAATGTCGCGATCCATGCAACGCAGCGGCTGAATCAGACGGGGCTGTTTCGGTGGATGCGGCACCCATCGTACACGGGGATGATGCTGATCTTTCTGGCTATGGGGCTGAACACGCGCAACTGGCTGGGGCTGGGGATGATTGTGCTGCTGCCGATGGCGGCGCTGCTGTATCGCATCCACGTGGAGGAGGCTGCACTGACCGGGGCGTTCGGCTCGGAGTATGTGGAGTATAGCCAGAGAGTGAAGCGGCTGATTCCGGGGATCTACTGAGGCGCGGCTGAGGCGGGCGGGTAGACTGGTGGATGGAGAGTGAACGAGATGGCTGCGATTGGCGAGAAGCTGGGCAAGGACATTGTGACGGCGATGAAGGCGCGCGAGCAGGAGACGCTGACCACGCTGCGGATGGTGAAGTCGGCGCTGAAGAACAAGGAGATTGATAAGCGCGAGCCGCTGACCGATGCCGAGGAGCAGGCGATTTTGACGACGATGCTGAAGCAGCGGCGCGAGTCGATTGAGCAGTTCAATAAGGGTGGGCGGCCGGAGCTGGCGGCGAAGGAGCAGGTGGAGATTGGGCTGATCGAGGGCTATATGCCGAAGGCTGCGAGCGAAGAAGATTTGCGCACGCTGGTGGCTAGCGCTGTCGCGCAGGTGACTGCCGAGAACGGCGGGACGAAGCCTGGGTTGAAGGAGATGGGCCTGGTGATGAAGGCCGCGCAGGCGAAGATCGCGGCTAGCGGGGTGCGGGCGGACGGGAAGCTGGTGAGTGAGCTGGTGAAGGCGGAGCTGGCGAAGGGTTAGCGGAGACGGAAGCGGATGAAGAGGGTTTCGGCGGTGGGGGTGGTGCCGTAGGTGGTGCGGAGGGCGGAGGGGGTGCGGTAGATGGTTAGCTGCGCGCCGGGGGCTATGAGAATGTGGCCGCCGAAGGAGAGGTCGTGGTCGTAGCCGAAGGTGGTTGCAGCTACGTGGCCGATCGGGGTTTCGACGAAGTTGGGTGGGAGCGGGGTGCCGGGGGTTAGGAGTAGCTCGTTGGAGCGGCCCGCGTTTTCCAGGCGCGTCCAGAGGTAGTTGGTGGAGGCGAAGCGGAGCAGGGCTTCGGCGAGGTAGCTGTTTTCTATGCTGCTGTTTGGGGCATCGTTGGTCAGCGAGCGGGTGCGGCCCCAGAGGAAGGTGGTGGCGAGATCGGTGCGGGGGTCGGGGACCATGAGCATGGGCGGCGCGCTTCTCTGCTGGGTGGCGTTCATGTTCATGCCGGGCATGTTTTGCATGGTTATGTTGTTGGATGATGGGGTGCTTTGGGATGGAGTGGAATCCCACATCCCAGAAGCGAGATGTGGGGCACCCGGTTTGTGGGTGGAGTGAAAGGTGTGGTGGTACATGATGCTGGCGGTCTGGCGCTGCTGGTTTTCGCCGGTGTAGAGGGCTTCGGGGCTGGTGATGTGCGCGATGGAGTATTGGCCGGTGAGGTCGGGAATGGGGCTGATGGTGAGGCGCGTGGAATAGGAGTCGATGGCGTGGCCGTTGGGCGAGGGTTCAAAGGCCCAGCGATGCTCGTCGGGCTCGCCGCCGTGAAAGCCGGAGAACTCGATGCGCGCGATGCGATAGGTGAGTCCGCCGGTGAGGGTGTTGAAGGCGATGTGGGTGGAGTCTTCCTGGTGGTGGCCGAGCGCGGCGATGGGATCTTCGCTGGCGGACTGGCGGTGTGGGTAGGCTGTCGGGCCGATGGCGGGGTCGCCGACGGGGGCAGCGTAGAAGCTGAGGAGCGTGTGGGGCGAGAGCGGGAGGTCGTAGAGGGCGGCGACTTCCATGAAGAAGTCGTGGGGGTGCTGGCCGTCGACGATGGGGTTGCCGTAAGCAGTTTCGCCCTGCTGAAAGAGCTCGGGGTAGTTGCGCCCGCCGACGGTAGCGGGTTCGAACGAGAACATGGCGCGGAGGGTGAGTTCGCCGGGGCCGAGTTCGCGCTGCGCCATGGGCATGATCCAGTTGGTGGAGAAGAAGGCGTCGCGATTACGGGGGAAGTTCGCCTGCTGCTGCGTGTTGGCGGCGAAGGCGTTGGCGTGCAGCATGAGTCGCCAGGAGCCGCGCTGGGTCATGAGCATGGGGACGGGGGTGGTGGCGGGCTCGATGCTAGTGCCGGAGGTGCCGTGCTGCTGGATGGCTTCGATAAGGGTTTGCGCGGACATGACCATGTATGTCTTGTCCGGCGCAACCGGCTGCGTCTTCTCTACGGTGACCGTTTGCGCGTGCGCGGAGGCAACGGCGAGGACGAGTAGCAGCGTGGGAGAACGCTTCAGCATCGGTCTGTATGAGACGCGCCGGGGGAAGCGAATGATGCAGGGCGTGCTCAGGCGAGCTTTGGATGCAACAGCTGGAAGCCGGTTTTTTGCTGGTAGGCGTGGGCTAGCGAGACGGCATTGGCGTCCTGGTAGAGCGGCGCGAGGAAGGTGAGGGAGACTGGCGTGCCGGGGCCGCCGTAGTCAGGCCACTCGTCGTCGGGAGTGGGAACGAAGGGTGGAGCGTCGGGGCCGCGGAGGCCGTTGGGGACGATGACGGCGGGCTGGCCGCAGAGGTTGGTGGCGGTGAGCTGCGTGCCGTTGCTGGGGGTAACGATGACGTCGAAGTTGGCGAAGAGCTGGTGCATGGCGGCGAGGGCGAGGGTGCGTGCGCGCTCGGCCTGGATGTAGTCGACGGCGGAGAGGAAGCGTGAGGTGCGGAAGCCGTTGGGCCAGTCGTACGGCTTCTGGCCGGAGAGGAGGGCGTCGCGACCGGAGGTGGTGAGGTCGTCGAATGCAGCGGCTGCTTCTGCGCCAAGGATGTTGAGCAAGGCGGAGAAGTGGAAGCCGGGCATCTCGACGGGCGTAAGCGTGACGCCCATGCCACGCAGTGTATCGAGCGCGCGGGTGGTGAACCGATGGTCGTAGGTACGCTGCGCAAGGTAGGCGGCACGCTGCTGTTCGTGCTTCGCGCGTTCTGCGGGAGTTAGTGATTTGGTTTCGCCGGGCGAGTCGGGCTGGACGGTTGGTGCTTTGAAGGCGGATTCGATGTAGCCGACGCGGAGGGTGTGGACGTTGGTGGTGAGGTCGGCGTGGAAGGGTGCGGGCTGCACGCTTTGATCACGGCCGTCTGGACCGTAGATTGCGTTGAGCACGAGAGCGCAGTCTTCGACCGAGCGCGTGATGGGGCCGATCTTGTCCATGGACCAGACGAGCGCCATGGCGCCGGTGCGCGGGACGAGACCGAAGCTGGGACGGAGGCCGGTGACGCCGCAGCGCGTGCTGGGCGAGGAGATGCTGCCAAGGGTTTCCGTGCCGATGGCGAAACCGACGCAGCCGGCGGAGGCTGCGCTGGCGCTGCCTGCAGAGCTGCCCGAGCTGCCTTGCTTTGGGTTCCACGGATTGCGGGTGCGAGCGCCGGGTTTGCCTGCGCCTTCGGGATAACCCCAGAGATCGCCCTGCGCGAGCGCGCCCATGGTGAGCTTGGCGATAAGAACGGCTCCGGCTGCGTCAAGACGCTTGACGACTTCGGCGTCCTCGGCGAAGGTTTGGTTTTCGAATCCAGCCGCGCCCCAGGTGGTGGGGTAGCCTTTGACGGCGAGAAGATCTTTGGCGCCCCAGGGAATGCCGTGGAGGGGGCCGCGATCGTGTCCGTGGGCGAGTTCGCGGTCAGCAGCGGCGGCCTGGGCTAGGGCGCGGTCTTCGGTGAGAGTGATAACGAAGTGCAGCGTGGGGTCGTATCGTTTTAGGCGGCCGAGGTAGAGCTTCGTGAGGTCAAGGGAGGTTAGCTTGCGGTGGCGGAGGAGCTCGCCGAGCTGACGAATCGTGGCGAAGGCAACCTTTTCTTCTTCGGACGCCGAGAGGCCGGCGATGGAGGGTGCGGGGCCGAGGACGACGGGGCGCGCGGGCGCGGGCTGCGGTGCGGGGGTTCCGGCCGGGACGGGATTGAAGACGGCGGTGGGGGCGACGCTGTTGGGGAGATGCAGCTCGCGGACGCGCAGTGCGGAGTTGCGCTGGCCGAGGACGCCGTCCAGCATCATCTTGATCTGGTCAGGGGTGAGCTTGATGGCGGCGATGGTGGCGGCGGCTTCGATCATCTCGGGCGTGATGGCCGGCCAGCCGCGGAGGTCAGTTTGTGCGGGAGATTGGGATGACGCTGAGTTTGTGAGGAGCGCGAGCAGAGCGCCGGGGAAGAGCGTGCTGCCCAGGCCAGCGGCGGTGGTGACGGCGAGAAGGCGGCGGCGGGTGGTGCGGAGGGTCGGCTGCGGAGGGGCGGGAGACGTCAGAGGCGGGTGAAAGCTCATTGCGGCAGGATACATGGAATGGAACGGAACGCTCGCGGATGGCTGCGACTAAGTTTGTTGCGGGCTTTCGGCGGCGGCACGTCCGGCGCCCATGAGGATGAGCGAGCGTTGAGCGAAAGGCGAGTAGATGAGGAAGGTGGTGCAGGCGAGGGCTATTCCGGCGTTGATGTGGTGCAGCAGAAGAAACGGGGCTAGCGACCAGAGGAGGTCGAGGGGAAGGAGAAGCAGCCAGAGCCTGCGGTATTGCTCGCTCAGCGCGGGCGCGCGGAAGAGAACGGCAAAACAGAGGAAGGTGCGTACCGGGATCATGAGCGCGGCGGTTGCGATCAGGAGGACGAAGGCATATGCGGGGTGCGGGAGGGACGAGAAGAGGTCGTTGATTTCGGCGAGGTTCGCGAGCGCGCCGATGTAGAAGCCGAGGTACATGATCTGGAGTGCGAGGAAAAGGGCCTGAACGACTGTGTGCGAACTGCGCGGGAGGTCGTGTTCGGTGGCGAGGACGCGGTCGAGGAAGGTTCCTGAGGGCACGGCGGGTGAAGCTGGCGCGGTGGCTAGGGCGTCGGTGGATGAGATGCGTTCGACCGGGACGAGCCAGCGGTAGCCGCGGCGCGCGAGGGTTTCGACGAAGCGTGGGTTACTGGCCTTGTCGCCGAGGGCGTCGCGGAGGCGATTGATGGCGGAGTTGAGGCCGTGCTCGAAGTCGACGAAGGTGCCGTCGGGCCAAAGCTCGCGGCAGATGGCTTCGCGGGTAAGGATGTCGCCGGGCGGCTGCTCAAGCAGCATGGTGAGGATCTGGAAGGGCTGCGCGTGGAGCTTGACGCGGAGACCGCGGCGGCGGAGTTCGCCCTTGGCCGTGTCGAGCTCGAAGATTCCGAAGCGATAGAACGCAGCTGGTGGTTTGTCGGCCATGACTGCAACCCAGTGTAGCGAATGAGGCGCGTGCGGTGTAGCAATTTGCGCGGTGAGGACTTATGCCAAGACATTTGTTTGCCTCGGCTTACGCCGTGAGGAACGTAGGTGGTTGCGTGAGCCGTATTGCATTGCTTTTGTGGGCCGGGCGAGGCCAGGATGCAGGTCATGAACAGGCGCTGCTTTGCTTCCTTGCGACGAATTTTGATGATAGCCGGGCTGGTGCTCTTGCTCGATGGGACGCGGATGATGTTGGCGGAGCCTACTGGCTCGGCAGTCGACGCCTTCAATGCCTATTGCAGGAGGGTGGAGGCGCAGCTGGCAGAACAGCACCGTTCGGTGGGCGGCTTCCTTGTGTTCGCCGACGGTGAGGGGCAGCGACTGAGGCGTGGCGATGTGGTGATTGAGAGGCTGCCCGGAGTGAATGTGGTCTCGGGAGCCATGCTGCATGACTGGCGCGGATCGGCGTTTGCCGCGGGAGCAACGGCGGCGGACTTCGAGCGGCTGATGCAGGACTTCGAGGCGTATCCACAACATTTCTCGCCGCAGGTGCTCGAGGGGAAGATAGTCGAGAAAGATGGGGACCACCTGCAGGCGTGGATGCGTGTGCGGCAGCGGCACGTGATCACGGTGGTGATGGATAGCCGCTATGACATCACATATGGGCATATAGACGGGCGGCATGGCTACAGCATTTCGCGGAGTACGGAGATGGATGAGATTGCGGACGCAGGCACGGCCAGGGAGCAGCGGTTGAACGGCGGCGAAGAGCATGGGTTTCTCTGGCGGCTGAATACGTATTGGAGCTATGAGGAGCGGGACGGCGGGTTGTATTTGCAGGTTGAGGCGGTGTCGCTGACGCGGGCTATGCCGCGGGGGTTGGGGTGGGTGATTGGGCCGTACGTGGAGAGCGTGCCGCGGGAGTCGCTGGAGTTCACGCTGCGTTCGGCGGTTAATGCCCTGCGGAAGTGAGGTGTTATCGAGTGAAAGGAAACGTTATGAGCACACGAGTTGTTCCGATGAAAGAGGATGTCGCGTTTACGCCCGCGTTGCGAGTCAACCGGGCGCTGACGGCTTCGCTGGAGAGGCAAGCGCTGCAGTGGATGGCGAGCCGTGCGCCGCGATGGATGAGCTCGGACCATCTGACTGCGCTTGGACTGAGCGCGCAGATTGGGGCGGGGATTGGTTATGCGCTGGCTCGATACAACCGCTGGGCGCTGCTGCTGGTGATTGCGTGCATCGTGCTGAACTGGTTTGGCGACAGCATGGACGGTACGCTCGCGAGGGTGCGCTGCCAGCAGCGGCCGCGCTACGGGTTTTACGTGGATCACATGGTGGACTTGATTGGGGCGGTTGCGCTGATGTCCGGCATGGGGTGTTCGGCGCTGGTGCACTGGCAGGTTGCGATGGCGATGCTGGTGGCGTTCCTGCTGCTCTCGAGCGAGAGCTACCTGGCGACCTATACGCTGTCGCGGTTTGAGTTGTCGCAGGGGATGTTTGGGCCAACGGAGATTCGGCTGCTGCTCATTGCTGGGAATATCGCGCTGCTGCGAAGTCCGTATGCGACGGTGTTTGGACACAGGTGGTTGCTGTTCGATGTGGGTGGGGCGATTGCGACGGTTGGCATGCTGGGGATTGCCCTGCTGCTGACGGTGCGGCATACGGCGCAGCTGTATCGTGAGGAGCCGCTACCGTGAGCGCGCTGGTACGCTGGGCGAAGTTCAATGTGGTTGGAGCGATAGGGATGGTGGTGCAGCTGGCTGCGCTTTG
Organism: uncultured Acidobacteriaceae bacterium; assembly: GCA_963737325.1. GTDB lineage: Bacteria > Acidobacteriota > Terriglobia > Terriglobales > Acidobacteriaceae > Granulicella. Next base: position 243,502 of record CAVTSJ010000026.1, on the reverse strand, counting down.
GGTTTTGAATCACTTGATGCGCGGGCATTATCTAATTGCGTCGGCCGCCGCGCTCGAGATCACGCTGCTGCATAATTTTGTGTGGCATGTGCTGTATACGTGGCGCGACCGTGGTGGGGAGGGTTCCAAGCTGGAGCAGATGGCACGGTTTCAGTTGTCGAATGGGATAGTGTCGCTGGTGGGCAACCTGGTGTTGATGCGGCTGCTGGTACAGGAGGCTCGGCTGCCGGTGGTGGTGGCGAATGTACTGGCGATTGGTTGTTGCTCGGTGGCGAATTATTGTTTGGGGGATCGATGGGCGTTTGGAGCGAAGGACCGGTGTAGCGTTTGAAGTAGGTTTATCGATCGGGCCTCCGGGCCTCCAGCATTTCACCGACCGATCCGTGGGGCTACGCCCCGCGCTGGTATAGGAGGGGGCCTCAGGCCCTGAAGGGCGAGTAGACTCAGGCGCGAGCTGGCTGTGCGGATGGAGGGGATCGTCTCGTGGAAACCCACATCTCAGAAGCGAGATGTGGGGCACCCGGCGTGGGCGGAAACGGGACGAATCGTCAGATGGGCGGATTAGTAGGGGCAGCCGGCTGGGACGGCGACTTCATGCGGGACCTTGTCGGTGAAGGACATGCGGATGCCGTGCTTGGGGCGCAGGATGACCATGGCGCGGGGTTCGATCTTCTGGCCCGGAGGCAGCTCGAGGTCGTACTTGCGGAGCAGCGTGCTGAGGATCATGAGGATCTGCAGCATGGCGTAGTTGCCGCCGATGCAGCCGCGCGGGCCTCCGCCGAAGGGGACGTAGGTAAAGGGCGGATGCTGGGCTTCATTCTCCTTGGAGAAACGCTCGGGGTCGAAGGCCTCGGGGTCTGCCCAGTAGCGCGGGGTGTGATGCGCGCCGTACACGTAAACGATCACCATGGAGCCGGCGGGGATAATGGTGTCGCCGACACGGTCGTCGGCGATGGCCTCGCGGTCGATCATCCAGAAGGGCGGATAGAGGCGGAGGGCCTCGCTGATGACCTGCATGGTGAAGACAAATCTCGGCACGGCCGCATAGCTGAGCGGCTCGCCTTGCAGGATCTCGTCGAACTCCGCGCGAACGCGATCGAGGACGTCGGGGCGGGTGCTGAGGAGGTAGAGCAGCCAGGAGAGCGCGTTGGAGGAGGTCTCGTGGCCGGCGACGAGGAGCTGCATGCTTTCGCTGAGGACGAGTTCGTCGGGCATGCCTTCGCCGTCAGCGTAGCGGGCGTCCATCAGGGTCTGGAGCAGATCGCTGCCGGGCTTCTCGTGGCGGCGCTGGCGGATGTATTCGAGGAGAACCTTGTCGGCGTTGGCGCGCAACTCTTCGTGGCGCCGGAGCTCGCCGGTCGCGGCGAACCACGGGTTGAGATAGGGCTGCAGGGTCTGGCGAACAATGAACTCCTGCACCGTCGAGATGGTGTGGCTGATCATGTCGATGTCCTCGTCCTTGAGGTTGGCGCCAAACAGCGAGCGCGCGACCATGGCGAAGGTCATCTTCATGAGGTGGGGGTAAATGTCGACGGGGCCGTTGTGGATCTGGCTGTCGAACTGGCGCAGGGAGTCGGTGAGCGAGTCCTGCATGATGGCGGAGAGGGCTTCGAGTTGCTTGCGGTCAAAGCCTTTCTGGATGAGGCGGCGCTGGGTACGCCAGGGTTCGCCGTGGGTGGTGAGCAGGCCTTTGCCGAGGAAGTGGCCCATGCGCTTCACCTGGATGTCGGACTTCTTGTAGTTCTCCCAGTTGGTCTTGAGGACGTGCTGAATGACGGCGGGATCGATGGTGACGATGGCTTCTTTAATGCCGCCGAGATAGAAGCGGAAGGTGTCGCCGTACTGCCGGATGTAGCTCTGCAGAACGGGCACGGGATTGGCGGCGGTGGCGCGCGAGTCGGCGAAGGAGCGGAAGCGGGAAACGGCGGGTATTGATGGGGGCAAAGTGATGCCTCGCTGTCCTGAGTGTTGCGGAGAGTCCCGGAGAGCGAACACCGAGGGAGACTCTCACGAATTTAGCTGAAGCGGCGGAGTTCTCAGCGGTGGCGGATGGGGCAATCGGATTCGGGGGCTAGAGAGAATCCTGGTTGCCCAGTTGCTTCAAAAGTATCAGATGGTGAACGATGGCCCGGCTCATCGTGGGGTGTTGCCGATAGGGTACACCAAACTCCGCGGCGGTCTCCTTCACGATGCGCGTGAGCGGCGCGTAGTGAGTATGGCAGACGAACGGGCAGAGGTGGTGCGCGATGTGGTGGTTGAGGCCGCCGGTGAGCCAACTCACGACGGGGTTTTCGGTTGCGTAGTCTGCGGTGGTGGCGAAGATGTGATAGACGCCGTTGTCGAACTCGCCGCGCTCGGCGGGGAAATAGGTGCTGTCGACGGTGTGGGTGGTCTGGAAGACCAGCGATACGCTGAGGCCGACGACGAGGTGGACCAGAAGGAAGGCTCCAAGGACCAGCAGCAGCGACTTGTGCAGGAGCACCACCGGGAGAACCAGCATGTAGGTGAGGTAAAACGCCTTGCTGGCGAAGAGGATGACGTATTCGCGCAAGGGATGGCGGGTGCGCCGGAGGTAATCGTGCTTGGGGAAGAAGAAGCACTCGAAGTCTCTTACGAAGACGTAATCGAGCGAGAACATCGCGTAGAAGAGCAGGCCGTAGATGTGCTGGAAGCGGTGCCACCAGGAGCGGGGCTCGTGGGGGGTGAAGCGGAAGATGCCGCGGCCGGTGAGGGCGTCGTCTTCGCCGTGGAGGTTGATGCAGGAGTGGTGGCCGCGGTGATGCAGGATGCGCCACATGTAGGAGTTGATCCCGCAGAGGTCGAAGGCATAGTTCAGGGCCTTGTTGACCAGTGGCGCGGAGGAGATTGCGTTATGGTTGCTGTCGTGGGCGATATTCAGCAGAAGAAATGTCTGGGCGAGGCCTCCAAGGAGGTACAGCGCGACGAAGATCCAAGAGCTGGGGTGAAGGGCGTAGATGGCGATCCAGCTGCCGAAGAGGACGGCGGCGCCGGTAGCAATCTTTATCCACATCATGGGATTGGCCTTGGGCGAGACCTTGGCGTCGGCAAAGAACCTGTCTAGGCGGCGGCGCAGGACTTTGGGGAAAGTGGCGGCAGCGACAGGGTCGCCGTGGGGCTGCTGCAGGGCGGCCTCCGAGGGCACAAGATCTTCTATATCCGGTGCTTGGGCATCTACAGGCAGGTTCATCACCGCTTCGGTGGTTGGCGTCAACGGTTTCTCCGCAATGCTGTCATGTCGATCCTGTCATAAAGGCCCGAGCGGGCGGGAAGCAGCGGTAAACGATAGATGCGGGACTACTCTGCGGCTGCCAGCGTAGAGTTGATGGTAGCCCGGGGCATGAGGCTGAATCAAGGGAATTCGGACCATATATCCACCGCAAAGGGACACCGTTCGGATGAGCCACGGTAGATTCAGGCGTATTGACGTGCTTCTGCTCTGCTACCATAACCTTAAGGATCAGACCAGCGAAATGCTCTGTCAGGGGCGCTAGGCAACCCCGACCGAGACCTCGTACGACCTGATTCTCTCGTGCGTTTGATCGCCCGGGGAAGTTGCAACCTACTGGATCTACCAACGTATGTATAGAGAGCGATTCCGCCATGTTTCTGAATTCGGGCCTACACTATAGTTCACCTCTCCGGTAGACCAACGTAATACGCGCCAATAGCACACAAGGTGCAGCAAGGCGTGTAAAGTTTGTTGCGAACCGGATTTCTGTATTCAAACTCGAGGGCATTGCTGATCAATTATGGTATCGATTTTGGACCAACTCGATAGGCTGGGGAATGAGCATCCGCACAAACTCCTATATTCGTACCTTGACCTGAACGGCAATCAACTCGAGGGCTATACCTACGCCGAGTTTCTGGAGCGGACCAAGGCGATCGCATCACATCTGCTGCGCAGTGGGAAATTTGCGGCTGAAGACCGGCTGTTGCTCGCGTACCCCCCGGGCCTCGAGATGATTTGCGCATTCTTCGGGTGTGTCCGCGCCGGATTGATTCCTGTACCCGTGTATCCTCCGGGGTCTCGCGGCTTTCAAAGCGCGCTGTACAAGATGGTCCACATCGCCAAGGATTGCCAGGCGGCGGGGATTTTGACCAGCAAGGATTACCACAGTTCGCTGAAGACAAACCTGGCGAGGAGCGGAGTTTCGACGTCGGGTGTCGATGTCGATTACATCTCCAGCCTGCCGTGGATTGTGACGGAAGACTTTCAACATAGTGTTTCGAAAGAGCCGTTCCCCGCGCCTTCGAAGATTTTGTTCCTGCAATACACATCGGGATCGACGATGGAGCCGAAGGGCGTCATCGTGAGCCACGAAAACATTGCGCAGACCTGTCCGTTGGTCATTGATCATGTTTCGCCGGTGGTGGTGTCGTGGCTTCCGCAGTATCACGACATGGGACTGATTGGCTGCTATCTCTATCCAGCGCTGCGCGGCGGAACGACCTATGGCTTCGCGTCCATGGATTTCATTCAGCGGCCCGCGCTTTGGTTTGAAGCGATCCATACCTATCGTGCGACCGCGACCGCGGCCCCGAATTTTGCGTATGACTATTGCCTGCGCGCGGGAAGACTCTCCAAAGAGACGATGGAGGGCTTCGACCTTAGTTCCCTGCGCGTGCTGATGTGCGCGGCAGAGCCGGTGAAGCCGGATACGTTCACGCGGTTCTTCGAGGCGTTTCAGCCCTACGGCCTGAAGAAGCATAGCTTCTACGCGGCGTACGGCCTGGCCGAGAATACGCTGGCTGTTTCGCTGGGCGGGCGCTCCATCATCACGGTGAACAAGCACGCGCTGGCGCTAGGCAAGGCTCATACGATTTCTGAGGTCTCAGAGATTGGCGCGTCGACGCAGGTGGTGAGTTGCGGAAAGCCGCTGCCGGGCCTGGACGTGAGGATTGTGGATCCGGATCAGCACAACGTGTTGAAGCCGGGAATGGTGGGGGAGATCTGGCTGGCGGGTAGCGGGAAATGCCAGGGATACTGGAATAATCCAGAGCTGACGCTGAAGCAGTTTCGCGCGCGGCTGGTGGATGACACCCCGTATGACGATGGCTTCCTTCGCACCGGCGACATGGGCTTCTTCCACGACGGCGAACTGTTTGTTTGCGGCCGGCTGAAGGACATGATCATTCTGCGCGGACAGAACTACTATCCGCAGGATATTGAGAACGTGGTGGAGAAGGCCTCAGGCTTGATCCGCCACAACTGCGTGGCGGCGTTCCAGATCAATGAGGACAGCGAGCCCGCACTGGCGATTGTGGCCGAAGTGAAGAATCCGAAGGCGCTGCCGGAGGCTCGGAAGATTGCCGCTGCTGTACGGAGTTTCCTGAACGTGGAGACCGCCCTGATCTCCTTTATTGCGCCGCGTGCGATACCGCGCACAAGCTCGGGCAAGATCATGCGCCACAAGGCGAAGATGATGTGGCTGGACGGGCAGTTCAACGTGCTCGAAGAGTTTTCGCGCGAGAAAGACGCGGGAGCCTGCACGCCGGATACAGAGGTCCAGTCTTCGTTCGACGTGTTGAAGTCGCGCTACAACCTTACGGGCATGGAGTCGTACAACCTTGTTGAAGCGGGCTTGGATTCGCTCGATCTGGTTGTGTTCATGCACGAGCTGAAAGAGCTCTTGAAGGACAAGGGCGCCGAGCTGCTCGCGCGGCAGGTGGATATCGGCGTCATTCAGCGGGTGAGCGTTGCCGAGCTATTCCAGTTGGCCGAGCAGTTGGAGCGCGCTCCCGAAGAGGCCATCGATCTGCTGCGCCATTCGCTCGCGGCGTTCCGCGATGAACAGCATGCTGCCGAGAAGGAGATGATGAGCAACGACAAGAAGCTCATCTTCACGCCGGAAAAGCCTGCGCCCATGCCAGAGCATCCGGTTCTCAACCAGGTGTTGCTCACTGGCGGCACCGGGTTCATTGGGCCGTTCCTGATCAAGAGCCTGCTGGAGCAGACGCAGGCGAAGATCCATGTGCTGGTGCGTTCGTCGGATGAAGCGCAGGGCAGGCAGCGACTGAAGGCAGCGATGGAGTCGATGGGACCGTGTCCGGCCGGGCTGATGGAGATGTTCGAGGCGCGAGTGTGGCCGGTGTGCGGCGATCTTGGCCAACCGAAGCTTGGCCTCACACCAGATGTTTGGGATTTCCTCGCGAACGAGATGGATTCGATCTTCCACAACGGCGCGACGGTGAACTACCTGTTCAACTACGACCGGATGCGCGACGCGAATGTGCTGGGAACCAACGAGGTGCTGAAGCTGGCCTTCGAAGGAAAGCCCAAGAGCCTGAATTATGTGTCGACGACATTTATTTATGGCTGGGCGGTGAAGAGCGTTCTGTACGAAACCGATTGCAACAAGGATATGGAGCTGCTCGACTTCGGATACAGCCAGTCCAAATGGGTTGCCGAGCGGGTGGTCGAGGATGCGCGCAACAAGGGCTTGTGCGTGCGTATCTTCAGGCCGGCGCTGGTAAGCCCGTCAGTCACCGGCGGGGGCAACAACTTCGATATCGCAGTGCGGCTGGTGGCGTTCATGGTGAACCACGGCATTGGCGTCGATGCGCTGAACCAGGTGAGCTTTGTTCCCGCCGACGTGGTCGCGAATAATATCGTGGCGATTTCAACGACGCCGGGCACCGAGGGCAAGACGTACAACGTGGTGCGTGACGATTACGCGAACATGATGGACATCACGAACCTCATCACCAAGTTGACGGGACGGCAGTTCGAGATCTTCAGCATCACCGACTTCGTTCCGGAGCTGATCCGCCGCTGCCGCAAGGAAGATCTGCTGTTCCCGCTGCTGGACTTCCTGGTCGGCTCGGTGGACAACATCTCTTCGATGGAGTTCAAGCGCTACGACAGCACTGAGTACCAGAAAGCGCGCGACGCAGCCACGTGGGGCGTGCCGGAACCGACGCTCGAGGAGACCGTCAGCGGTATTCTGAAGTTCATGCACCGCAAGGGAATCATCTCGGTTGCTGCGCGAGAAGTAGACACGGCTGTCGCAACGACCGATGCGGTGGTCCCCGCAGCGTCCGCGACGCAGGTTACTGCTTCTTGAAGGTGAGCTTCTCGGTGATGTGCTGACCAGTTTCGAGAACGCCGGTGGTGGTGTCGGTTAGTTCTTGCCCGTTCGGGGATACTACCCACTTGTCCTTCTGCGTCACTTGATCGTCTCGCAGGTAGACCGCGGCGACGGTGTGCGGATCGACGAGTTGCAGCTTGACGGTATCGTTGGGTGAGTTTCTGACGTCATAAGGCTTGCCATCAAAGCGAGCATCGTAGCTGTAATCCCATGCAAAGCGGACGCCGCCATTTCCGTCCGGCTCGATCTTCAGGGTCTGGACCTGGCGCATGCGCGATTGGCTTAGGTCTTCGGTCCATTCGCCGGCAAGGGGATCGTGGGCGACTTTCGCTCCGCCAGTCCGAACCCACACGGTGGCCTGATCGGGTTGGCCTGCGATTGTCCTGATGGTGGTGAGCTCTTTGCCGTCGGCGGAGGGTTTCACCAGAACCGTTGCGACGAGAGCGCCGTCTTTCAGTTCCTTCACCTCAGACTGACGCTTGTCCATTTTGTGGATCTGAATTTGATTGAAGCCAAGGTTTCCGGGTGCGGGCGCCGGATGGCCGTTGGCCTTCGCGGTGAAGTCAAAGTGCCGATCGCCAGACATCACGACGTGAAGTTGATCCCCCACGGGCGTGACCGAGAGTTTGTTGGGCGGTTCGAGGGAAGACTGCGCGGAGGTGAGCGTCCAGGAGCCGAGGCGCGGGTCCTGCTGGGCCATGAGGGGAGCGGCGGCAGCCAGCCCGAGGATAGCGAGTGTACGAATTGTGGCGTTGAGATTGATGGGATCAATGTAGCAGATTCAAAACTGCTGGTCAGTGAACTGCGTGAATATTGCCTGAACCATTCGCGTTAGAGAATCTGCATATCCTTCCCCTGCTGGCGGCGACGATTTTGTATTATCCAGTGTGTGATGCATCTGCGCCGTTTCTGGGTGGCCGGGCTGGTCCTTATTGCCGTCGTTACAGTCCTTCCCTTCTCCTTTCACGCGGAACGTCATCTTGAGACGGCAACGCGCGTCGAAGGCAGCCAGGACGAGGTGGTGCGGCAGGAGCTGGCTACGCGCTTCCATTCCCCGTTTGTCGACCGCGTGGTTCTAGTGGCCGAGGGGCTTCCACCGGCGAACTCGCCTGAGGGCGAGCAGGCGCTGACGACGATTGTAGAGCAGTTGCGCCAGCAGCCCGGGGTGACCGGTGTGGTCTCCTACCTTGAGCTGCGCGACCCAATTTTCCTGGGTAAGGGCGGCGGGACCTTTGTTCTGATTGGCCTTGAGTCTTCGGGGGCACCGATGGAGTCGCTGGTGCCGGCGCTGCATGAACAGGAGCATCTGCTGGAGGACCAGCTGCGCGGGCGCTATCCCGGGGTGAAGCTGCAGCTTACCGGCGAGCTGCCGCTCAACTTCGACATTCGCAAGGCGAGCGCAGATGACGTGCGTCGCGGCGAAACGCTCGTGATTCCCGCAACCTTGATCCTCCTGCTGATCGCGTTCGGAAGCGTGATTGCCGCGATTATTCCGCTGGCCGTTGGAGAGCTTGCGATCGCGACCACAATGGCGATTACGGGCTTGCTGGCGGAGCGGCTGCACCTGTCAATCCTGGTGCAGAACCTGGCCACGATGCTTGGGTTGGGCCTGGGGATCGACTATGCGTTGCTGATGGTCAGCCGGTTTCGCGAGGCGCTGTGCGCGGGGAACGACGGGCACGCTGCTTCGGTGCTTGCGGCGCGGCAGGCTGGGCGCACGCTGTTGATCTCGGCCTCTACGGTGGCCATTGGATTCGTCGCGCTGCTTACTGTTCCCATCAGCGAGATTCGTTCGATCGGGCTTGCTGGAATTCTGGTTGCTGGCACCAGCGTGCTGTTGACGAACACACTGGTGCCCGCGGTTCTGGGCCTGTTGGGGAGGCGCATTGACATGGGGCGACTGCCCTTTACGCCGAAGCTGGACGTAGACCGCGCCGCGCACACGAGCAATCGCTGGAGGCGATGGGGGCACATAATTGTTGCTCATCCGTGGCTCGCGCTGTTGATCGCGGGCACACCGCTGGTGCTGCTGGCGTGGCAGGCGAAGCACCTCGACACCAGCATTCCGCAGGGCGACTGGCTGCCAAAATCGGCGGAGTCGGTGCAGGCGCTGCACTCGCTGGAGCGGATGGATCGAACCGGCATCGTGTATTCAATGCGGGTGGTGATCGAGCTGCCGAATGATTCCTTCACGCAGTCAGAGGCAGGGTGGGACGCGTTGAATAGGGCGGCGAAACAAGTAGAGAGCGACCCCCGTTGCGATCGCGCGATCTCCATTGCTACGATTGCTGCAGGTAACCAAGCGAACCTGACTGACATCCCGCGGGAGACGAGACGAACGTTTGTCAGTAGCGATGGGAAGGCCGCGCTGCTGGAGATTCTGCCGAAGAGTTCGCTTACGTTGAGGCAGCAGGTGGACTGGGTGCGCGAGCTGCGCAAGGAGGGCGCGCCGGCGCTCACCGGGATTCCCGACGCCACGATGATGATCGGCGGAATCCCGGCACTCAATGCGGACTACGAAACCATCATCGACAGCCACGTTACACGCGTGATGGGGCTGGTAATTGGCGGCACGCTGCTGGCGCTGCTCTGCGGCTTCCGATCGCTGTTTGCCGCGGTGAAGGCAATCGTGCTGAATCTGGTTTCGGTGGCCGCGTCCTTTGGCGCGCTGGTACTGGTCTTTCAGGATGGACATGGCAGCGGCCTGCTGGGAGTGCCGGGCGGCACGGGAAGTATCTTCCCGCTGGTCCCGATTGTGGCGTTCGCTATCGTATTCGGACTGAGCATGGACTACGAGGTGTTCCTGGTGGCGCGGGTGCTGGAAGCGCGCAGGGCAGGGCTCGGCGAGATGGATGCGATTCCTGAAGGGATGGCCAGAACTGCGGGCTTGATCACGAGCGCAGCCGCAATCATGATTGTGGTGTTCGCCGCCTTCACGTTCGGAAATTTTCTGGTGGTGAAGATGATTGGCTTCACGCTCGCGATTGCCGTGCTGATTGATGCGACGCTGGTTCGCATCGTGATCGGCCCGGCACTGTTGCGGATAGCCGGGGACTGGAACTGGTGGCCCGGCGGGCTCCGCATCAAAAGCAGGGCAGCAGTTGGGGAGAGCTGCGAGTAGCGGTCAATTTTTTCGATTGACGAGCATCCAGCGGAGGGTGCAGAATCTTTTCGCTTCTCAGTCCGGGCTGACTCGACTGCCCAAAAGGTGAGATCTCCCATGAAATCCAGGCCCATTCGCACCCTTCCTGAAACGGTCATCCGGTTCAAGACAAACGTTTGTCTTCTGTCAGTGATCCTGCTTGCTTCCTGTGCCTTAGCGTTTTGTGTTCAGAGCGTTTGCGCACAGACGGTTGGAGTCGTCCAGACCAACCCGGATCAATCCGCGCTCCTGACCCCGCAAACGCCGCTCACATTTACCGATGGCACGGCCAGTGGAACGGCAATCAACGTCGACGACACCGTTCACTATCAACAGCTCGAAGGCGTCGGCGCGAGCTTCAATGACTCCGACGCGTATCTTGTCTGGAACAAGCTCACGCCGGCGCAGCGAACACAGCTGATGAATGATCTGTTCAGTGCGAGCGGAATCCATCTCAGTTTTCTGCGGCAGTCGATGGGGGCGAACGATCTCTCGCTGAGCAGTTATACCTACGATGATGTCGCGCCGGGCGAGACCGATCCGCAGATGAAGCAGTTCTCCATCGCGCATGATGAGGCTTACATTATTCCGACGATCAAGGCCGCGTTTGCGGCGAATCCGGCGATCAAGGTTCAGGCCCTGCCGTGGTCGCCTCCTGCATGGATGAAGACGACAGGGACGCTCGACGGCGGAAGCTTCAATACGGAATATTTTCCGGCGCTCGCGCTGTACTTCGCTAAGTTTGTGCAGGCGTACGAGGCGCAGGGGATACCGATCAATTATGTCTCCGTGCAGAATGAGCCGTTGAATGAGACCAGCGGGTATCCGTCGATGTTCATGAACCCTCATGACGAGGGGCAGTTCATCGCGCAGTATCTCGGACCTGAGTTGCGCAGCCTTCACCTGCGCAACCTGGGTTGGAACTTTGCGCGGCAGTCTCACGATCCTACCGATGCCACGCCAGGAATTTTTGGGTATGAGCACAACTGGGATAACCCGAAGTATCCAGAGATTCTGGCGGAAGACCCAGCGGTTCGGCGGTATCTGGCGGGCGTTTCGTTCCACTGCTACGCGGGCAACGTTGCGGATGCGCAGGATGCGCTGCATGATCTGGCGTGGGACGTTCCAGTTTATTTCACTGAGTGCACGGGAGGAACTTACGCTCCCTATTTCGGGCAGAACCTGGTGAATGATACCGAAGGCCAGGTGATCGACGTGCTGCGCAACTGGGGAAAGACGGTCGTGTTCTGGAATCTTGCGCTGGATCAGAACAACGGGCCGACGGTGCAAAACGGATGCGCGGATTGCCGCGGTGTGGTGACGATTGACGACTCGACTACGCCGGCTGTGGTGTCCAAGAACGTGGAGTATTACGTGCTCGGGCATCTTGCGAAGTATGTGCAGGTGGGTGCGTATCGCATCGAATCCAACACCTTCGGCAGTGGCAATGTGGAGGATGTTGCGTTCAAGAATCCTGACGGGTCGATCGCTGTGCTGGTGCTGAACGACGCGCAGACGGCGAGCACATTTTCGCTCAACTGGAAGGGCAAGATGGTTAGCTACTCATTGCCCGCGCAGGCTGTCGCTACGTTTTACTGGCAAGGCTATACAGGCAATACGTTCGATGTGACGGCAGGGCCTGGATCGCAGACGGTTGCGCCGGGGGGCCGCACGTTTTATAGCATCGACGTCAACGACTACGGCAACGATCACGCCGGCACTGAGTTGCAGGCGCAGGGGCTACCGGGCGGAGCGTTCGGCGAGCCAGTGCCGATTCCCTTCACCAACCAGTACCTGCTTCCGGTTGGCACGGAGCCGAGCGCCACGAGCGGCTCGTACCCTGTAACGATTGTTGGACGGCACGGCAATGCCACCGCATCTTCCACCGTGAATCTCACGATCGGCGGCGAGGAGACTCCCTTCCCTGCTGGTCCGGCTGCGATTCCGGGCGTGATCCAGGCGGAGAACTTTGATAACGGCGGGAACTATGTTGGGTACTTCAATCTCGATTCGACGGATCAGGGCAGCGCTCCGACGTATCGGCCGGGAACTACGGTCGGGATTGAGTACACCGGCGACGTTGGCGGCGGCTATGACGTTGGGTATACGAGCGAGGGCGAGTATCTTCGCTACACGGTGAACGTCGCGACGCCGGGCATCTACGACCTGCAGGCGCGCGTTGCCTCGCCGGGGCAGGGAGGGTACTATCACGTCTCGTTCGACGGCGAGAACAAGACTGGGACGCTCTTCGTGCCGGTGACGAACGGTTTCCAGACGTACACCACGCAGGTCTCGCCCGCGTTTCAGCTGACCGCCGGGCGGCATGTAATTCAGGTAACGCTGGATGGCGACGGGCCCACGGCGGGCATGGGCAACTTCAACTGGTTTGGCGTGCAGGCTCCTGCGCCCAGCAGTTCGTTCACCGGCGGACCGCAGTCGATCCCTGGGCAGATTCAGGCGGAGAACTACGACACAGGCGGCAAGGGCGTCGCATACTGGAACGGGGCGACGGCGAACGGCGGCGGTGCGAACTATCGTCCCGGCGACACGGTGTACATCGAAAGCTCGTCTGACAGCGGTGGCGGGTACGATGTGGGCAATGCACAGCCGGGCGACTGGCTGAACTATACGGTCGACATCGCGACTGCGCGCAACTACACGCTGCAGGTGCGTGTTGCGAGCGGAACTGGCGGCGGAGTCTTCCATCTCAATGTCGATGGCCAGCGCGTTACGCCACGCATCTCGGTTCCTGAGACGGGCGGATGGCAGACGTGGCAGACGCTTGAGATTCCCGAAGTTCCGTTGCGGGAAGGCGTTCACACGCTGCAGTTGGTGATGGATAGTGGCGGCTACTACAACGTTGTCGGCAACATCAACTGGTTTTCGCTCAACTAGAGAACTGCACCAGAGCGCGCGCAAAAGGGGCACGATAAATACCGTGCCCCTATTGCGCGCGTTCTGGTTACAGGTCCAATGACCCGGAGGAACGCTGGTTGAAATCGGGAAGCCCCGGCGTGCACGAGGCCTCGAGCCACCGACTCACATAGACCCCCGCGTGGGCTTCGCCGCAGTAGTGGCGGGCGCCATTGGCCGCCGCTGCTTCGACATTCCATTTGAGTATCTTCAACTCGTCTTGATTGCATTGAATCAGGAACCAGTGGATCGGATTCGAACTCTCAATGCCACAAATCTCACATCGATATTGAGTCACGGCAGCCATGTCGATTCTCCTTGCGAGGTTCGTCCTTGTAGGGTTGCGGAGAAATTGTCCGAATTTGCGGAAAAACTGTCCGAACTTCGATTGATTTCAAACAGCTTAAGCCAGGTTGACCAGTGGACCCTAATCACTCCATTTGCGCAAATGCGAGCCCAATCCTACCAATTTGCGGAGAAGATGTCCGTAACTTCGCGAACCAGAATTCTGGGCAATTTGATGTCTCAATACTTGGTCAGTATATCGTTCGGCAAGTGATCCCTGATCTTCCATTGTGGATGCCCAAATATGCCGTAAAGTTTGTCGAGGTTTTGGTTTGGCTCCAAAGAGTTCGAAGGAAGTAATATCCCTACGAATGCAAGGCTCAGATGGGCGAAATATCAATATCAGCCTCGGAAGCGAACTGCACGGAGAGAGCTACTTGATCGCCTCCGGCGTCAGTGAGCGATGGACGGTAACTGGGCAGGACAGGACCTCCACGACGAATGAGAATGGCATCAATATCCCCATCTTAGAAGGTTCGTCACTTTCCATTACGCTCCGCATCGACCAGGCTACGCACCTATCGAAGTCGGGGATTCCGGCTCGCACCATGTAATCGAACGGCGCATGCCCGTGAACGACTGGATTGTCATTGGGTTGTGTGATCCAGCGATCCGCCAGATCGTTTGGAAGAAGGCTATGCAGGGTCCCCATAGATCCCGGCCCCAAACGAGATCAGCGTCAGTTCATCTTGACCGGGTGGGCGCGGAGCAGATCGCCACCGATAAACCGTAGACCGAGGACACCGCCGAGGAGCTCTCCAGCCTGACGGTTCGATATCTGCCGCTTGTCCATGACCGCGAAGGACCCTTTGATTGCCGATTTCGTCAAACGCTCGCGAGTTTCCAGACGGCTAAGGTCCGCTGTGGCGTCAACGGGAACTGCGAGATGCCTTCATAGATGAACGCATTTTTATTTCGGCTTCAATAGAAACTCATTACCGAGCGCCAAGCTCCTTAAGGCATCTGCAGGAGAGAGTAATGGCCCTTTTTGTCCGATTGACTGCCTTGGCCTTAGCGTTGTTCAGCTTGCCGTTGACAGGCCTGCTTGCTCAACAAAGCTCGGTGAAACTGATCAAAACCGTTGACCTTCCTGGATACACCGGAGACTTCGATCACTTCGCCGTTGACTACGATCGCGGCCGGTTACTGCTGGCCGCCGAAGATCATGGCACGCTGGAAGTCTTCAGCCTCAAGACCTCCGACCACCTTCGCACCGTAGGCGGTTTCGGAAATCCGCACAGCATTCTGGTGCGCAGGGGTGTGTCGACGGTTTTCATCACTGACAGCACAAAGCTAGGTCCCACGATCCGCAACGCCGATACTTACGTGAAGATCAAATCGGTGCCGCTCACGCCTGGCTCCGATACTGCGATGTACGATCCTGCCACGAACATCCTTTATATTGTCACCGGCGGCAAGGATGTCGACATGAAGGCGGCAAACCTCGAGGCGGTCAATCCGGATACTGGAGTGAAGCTCGCCTCCGTCACGTTCCCCGACAACCATGTCGAGGCCATGGACTTTGCCGATGGCGATCCACGCATCTTCATCAATCTCACCCAGACTAACAAGCTGGATGTGGTCGACCGGCGCAATATGAAGATCGTCGCAAGCTGGCCTGTCCCTCCTGCCCAGCAGAACGCTATGGTGGCCTTCGATCCTGCGCAACATCGCCTGTATGTGGTCTGTCGCAGTCCTGGGATGGTGGTGGTGATGAACTCTGACAACGGGGCCGTCATCGATACTCAACCCGCGCCGCTGCGCGCCGATCAAGTGCAGTATGACCGCAACAGTCATCGTCTCTATGTGCCGGGCGGTGAAGGCTACATGGGTATCTACGACACCAGCGATCCGAACCACCTGAAGCTGGTCGAGAAGGTCACCACGGCTCCTGGCGCGAAGACCGGGATCCTGCTGCCCGCGCAGCACCGGCTTTTTCTCGCCGTATCACCGGGCGACACCAAGGCCATGGCCAAGGTTCTCACCTACGAAGTTCAATGACAACGAGAGATGTTCGGCCCCGCGCCGTTCTGACCCACTCCTACGGAAAGAAGCCCGAAAATCATAATGAAGAAACTGATCTCCACCCTATCTCTCCTCACGTTCGGAATGCTCATCGTCCTTCCGCTTTGTGCCCAACAGACACGACAGCAAGCCATCGACGGCATGCGCAAGGTCGAGCCGAAGGAGATGGATCCCACCTACACAACCCCGGCACCCTTCGCTCAGGAACTCGTCAATGAGGCGCTCGCCCGGCATCCAGAGATTCTGCTGATTGCGATTCACGCGAAGCCGCCGGGGCATCAGAACCTGATTATCGCCTCCAACTTCGGACGTATTGGAAAAATCGGCGATGTGGACGACCTGCGGTGCATTCGTACTGGAAAACCGAATCTTGAGGTGAACGGTCCCCACTATGAAGTCGAGCTGCCCTTGCTGGACGCCTCCGGCCAGACACTTGGCGCACTGGGGGTAGTATTCAATTACAAGCCCAGCGACGACAGGCAGACGTTCCTAAAGATCGCCACTGCAACACGCGACGAGATGCAGCGCAGGATTCGTTCCAACGCAACACTCTTCGAGTCCGCGCACTGATTGGTGTCAATTGTGTGACGCCTTCTCCCCCGGAGAAGGCGCCTATGCATTAGCGATCACCCAGTTTGCGTCTCTGCTCTGCCGCCATCGCCTTGGTGAGAGGAAGATAGTCTCCCTTCTGCCTAACCACCGCGATTCCCTCTTCACTTAAGACGAACCGCAGAAATTGTAGAGTCGTTACGCTTGGCTCAGCTCCGGCGCTTGCATTTGCCACCATGGAGACGGTCCGCGCCAACGGGTAGAGGTTTGAAGCAACGTTCTCGCGCGTGGGCTGGATGGGCGTTGTGTGCTGCGTCGTCGAAAGCGCGAGAGCATGCACTCCCCGGGTCGCGTAATGGACGTTCGATAGTCCTATGCCATCCGGATCGTCCGCAACGGCTCTTACAATGAGTTCGCCCGCGTCTGGTCCGTTGGGGCCAGATGCGTTGGAGAACTCTCGCAATCCACAGTTCCAGCGCTCTCCCTTCTCGAAAATGCGCTCGCGAAATATCCGGGCTTTGTCGTTCTCCAGACTGAAGCCGTACAGATGCACTGGCCGAGCTGCCCAGCTTCCAGTCAGCCCCAAGTCTCCCCAGGTTTCTATAGACCTGTCGTCAGAGCGATGCTCAGTCCCCGGTGGCATTATGCCGAACACCCGCGCCAGTTGCTCGGTGGACAGGCTTGCAAGCGGATTGCTTCGATGTACAAAAATCATCAGCGCAAACGTCGCCTTCGGCACATCATAGGACCCCATCGCTACCTCGATCACGCGCGGCGGCCAACCTGTTACTGACTGGAACGCCTGCACCTCCTCGGGCCAGATTTCCCGGCCCAGCAGACCGATATCGGCTCTGCCTGCATACACGCCAGCGACGGCCGTAGCCGTGCTTTTCAAGTCCTCCTCAAAGCGCACATTCGGATGCAATTTGTGAAAACCCTCTTCATACCTATGCAATAGATCTCCCATTTGGGGGCTGCCCCACACGCGAATCACAGTCGGCACGCGATCCGCAGGTGCGCCGAGCGCCTGTGCGGCCAATACAGGCACTGGCAAAAGAAGGATGACGATCCAGCAGCCGCAAAGGCCGTAGCGGATGCGTGAATGTCGCACTTTCACCTCCTCACCTCCGTTGCTCATCGGGGCCTTCGGCGGAAATTCAAAAAATTCCCGGAAGCGCCGGCGAATGCTCCTCATGGAGCGCCTTCAACCTGAACTTTTCCATGCCAAGGGCACGCAAGAGAAGTGCTGGAACCTGCGTCGTCGGCACCGGCGTCTTATCCACTCGACCGGCGGGCTGCGCTTCCAAAGCAAGTTGGGCGCCCGATACCAGCAAGGCCACATGCGTGGCAGCGTCATCCGTTCCTGCGAATGAACCCGAAGCTTCTCCCCATAGGACCTCGTCGTTAGGCTCGAGAACGATGTCCGGCACTCGACTATCGAGGGCTGGCGAATTCAGCGTAAGACCCAGCCGGACGCCATAGTCGATCGCTTGAATGCCCAGGGCATCGGAGCGCTTCGCGAAGGCTCCGGCGATCTGCTCCGTTCGCTCCTGGTCTCTTAGCCAGATCATTGCGCCATATCCACCGTTAAGGTGAGCGATCGCTCCTTGCTGTACGGAATCCGCCACCGCGGCCACGCGCGCCAACGGAACAATTCGGCGGTTTCTTGCATCCATCGGACAGCCGCCGAAAGACGAGGTCACGAGGATCCACGTGGTGTCGTAGAGCTTCTCCCGGCGCAGATCGCGGAGAATGCTTCCTATCTCTGCATCAATCGTCGCCAGGTCCGCCAGCACAACAACGGATGGCTTCCCGCTTGCGTCGAGATATCCGCTTCCATTGCCTTGCGCGATTCGCAGGGACGTGAAGCTCATCCCAGACAGCATCGGTACAGGCGCGGTCTGGGATCCGTCACAAGTCCTGGAGCCAATCCAGTTCAACACAGCGTTGACTCGCCGCTGGTCTCCAAGGAGGCTCTCAGCCTCGCCTGGACGCAGCGAGCTGTCAAAGCCGCAAGCTTCGTCCAGTCCGCGACCGGAAGGCCCGCGAAGCAGGTCAGTGAGAGCGGCGTTCGAACCCGCCCACGCAACTCGTCCACCGCTCTCATGAATCACCTCAAAAATGGTGTTCACGCGCAGTAGGTCGTGAGGCGAGAGCTGCCGGCAGCCATGGAACGGATCGAGCGGGGCAGCGAGGGTGTTAACTTTTCCGTCCGCTTCCAGCATGACGTCCAGATCGAGAACCGCGCCCTTCATTGCGCACCGTGAGCCTGGAGGCGACAGCGCTCGATCATAGCCGTCAGAACTCACAATACCTGTAGAAATTGGCGTCCCTCCGGTCGCGATCGACATCAATCCCGCGGCTGGATCGGCCCACACCGTGCGCGCGTTAGTGTAGGTCACACCTCTCGCGCTTAACTCTGCCAACGCCGAGTGGGGATGCTGCACAACCCAGGTTGCCAGGTCCAGTGCATGCAGCCCCTGCACGTCGAGAAGTAGAACTCGCTGCGCTGGATGGTTTTGAGGTGTGTGGATCAGGGGCTTGGGATATTGCTCCTGCGCACAACTACTGGCCACGCAACAAAGCAAGGCGGAGCCCGCAAGGAGGCGCACACGGCTCAACAGGAGGGACCAAGGAGCTAGAGCGCGTATGCCTCTCATCATCGGCTACTTCAGCTTTTCTCTCTCGAGTGCATCGAGCGCTGCGGGTAAGGGCGTAAAGATGCCGTCATCGACTACTGCCTGCTGCCCTTGGCGGCTGAGCGCATACAGGATGAACTGACGCAACACCGGATCGATCGGTTTGCCAGGCTCGCGGTTGAGGAGGATATAGATGGTCCGGCTCAAGGGGTACTTCTGCGAAGCAACATTGTCGAAGGTCGCGGCGATCGCCGGCTCACCCGGATGCACGATCAACTTAAGCACCTTGGTATTCGGATTTGTATCCCATGCGAGGCCGGTGTACGCAATGGCGTACTTGTCGGCTGCGACCTTATCCGACAACGGGATCACCGTGTGCTGCGTTTGAATGCCTTCGCGCCACTGCCCGTTTGCCAGGACATGCATGTTCACAAAGCCGTCATAACCATTTGGAATCTCGACCCCCCAGGCGTGGATGGGTTTATCTGCCCACTGACCTGTGACACCCAGTTGCCCCCACGTTGTAATTGGTTCCTTTATCCCCCGATTGTGAGTGGCTGAGTAGATCGCATCGAGCTGCGGGAAACTGATTTCATCGAGTGGATTGTCCTTATTGACGATGAAGACCACCGCATCGGTGAATGCCTTCACCGCGAAACTGCCGCCGGCGACTGAAATCGCCAGCGGCTTGTAACCAAACTTGTCGATGAAGGGCGTAACCTCGCGGCCCATCATCTCGCGCGCAATGAATGCAAAATCAGCAGAGCCGTTGGTCAGACGAGGCCCTCCTTGCCCGGAACCTCCGATATCGGCCGTGATTTTCACGTGGGGATAAATCTTCGTGAAGCCGTCGATCCACTTGTCCAGCAGCACGGTAACCGTATTCGATTCAACGCCCTTAAGCGTGCCAGCCAGCTGCTTCACCGGCTTGTACGAGGGGATTGCGGGATCAACTGTTGCAGTGTACGGGAGCGGAGGATTGGGTCGCGGCGCCGGCTTTTCCAGGTTCTGTCCAGGTGCGGAAAGAGATACAAGGTAAAACAAGCAGAGAATCGAGGCTACCTCGAACAACTTTGTTTTGATCGGACGTATCGTCATGGACCGGAACAGAACCTCTCTCAAAATGTCTGACCACTGGAATCCTTCGAGGTGAATCATGCCTGAATCGACGATGAAAAGCCATTCACCCGGACGAGCGAGTTTGGCAGCACGTTGTTGATGGCGCACGGGTCGCGGCAACGACGCTGAGGAATGAACTGTTTTTCATCCGTAGTTTAGATTTTCTTCATTTGCAGGCCTATAAATTCTCCTGTCTTGGAATCCATGCGTTCGCAGGTCCTGGGCAAAACAGACTAACAGCCAACGGGCAGGAGTCGTAATGATCGTAACCTTCCGCAATGCCGTTTTCACCGTGCTCGCACTCGCAGTTGCCATATCTACGGTGTCCGTCTCCGCCCAAAGCAGTACCGCAACCCTCCAGGGCACCGTCACTGATCCCAGCGGCGCTTATGTCGCGAACGCGAAAGTACATATCGAGGCTCCTCTTACCGGTCTTTCCCGCGACATCACAACGAATGGCGCCGGATTTTATTCGGCTCCTAACCTGAATCCGGGGAGCTATAAGCTGACCGTATCGGCGCCCAGCTTCGCGACGAGTGTGCAAGACCACATCCTCCTCAGCGTTGGTGCGGTCAGGGACCTGGACGTCGCGCTAACGATCTCCGGCACCAACATGACAGTGACCGTGGAGAGTTCCAGCAACCAGGTCAACACGGTCGACACTTCGATCCAGGGGGTAGTAGACGGCAAGCAGACCCGCGACCTCCCTCTGAACGGCCGCGACTGGACCACGCTGGCGACACTCAACACCGGCGTGTCACAGATCCTTACGCAATACGCCGGTGCCGCCACTGCTACAACACGTCTCTCCCGCGGCCTGGGAGCGCAACTGACCATCGGCGGCAATCGGCCCCAACAGAACAGCTATCGCCTGGATGGCGTCAATATCAACGATTATGCCAACGGCGGCCCGGGCTCGGTCTCCAGTGTCACGCTCGGTGTCGATGCCGTGCAGGAGTTCAGCGTCATCACCTCCGATGCTCCAGCCGAGTATGGCCGGATGTCGGGCGGCGTTATCAACTCGATTACCCGTTCGGGAACCAACGCATTCCACGGTTCCGCCTTCGACTTCATCCGCAACAACGTCTTCGATGCCCGCAGTTACTTCGATCCGTTGAGCGGTGAGCCGTCCTTCCGACGCAATCAGTTCGGCGGCACTATCGGAGGGCCAATCGTAAGAGACAAAACCTTCTTCTTCTTCAACTATGAAGGGTTCCGTCAGGCCCAGGGCATCTCCACGCAATCCACGGTGCTCTCTCCCAATGCGCGGACGGGCCTGGTGACGTGCACGAGCGGCGCAACCTGCAAGGGCGGCCTCCAGCAGCTAAAGGTTAATGCCGCGGTTCCACCCTACCTTGCGCTATACCGTCTGCCCAACGGGCCCATCAATGGAAACACAGGAATTTATAACTTCGTAAGCAGCACCGTCAACAACGAGGACTTCTCCACCATCCATGCGGACCACAATTTCTCGCAGAGGGACTCCCTGCACGGCACGCTGCTCTACGATACCGCAAGCCTGGATGCCGCGGACACCACCAATACCCTGTACGATGAAGCACTCTCGCGGCGCACTACAGCATCGCTCGAGGAGGTCCACATCTTCACGCCGCAGCTGACCAATTCCTTTCGTTTGGGTTACAACCGGTCCGTGGCTATTGCGCCGAACGAGAAGTACGCGATCAATACAGCAGCCAACAATCCTGCCCTTGACTTTTATACAGGCCGCAGTGTGGGCCAGATGTTGATCACCAGCCTTACCACCGTTCAGGGAGGCAGCGGCTCCGTCGGCACCAACTCGTTCCACTACAACTCCTATCAGTTGTATGACGATGCCACGTATGTCCGCGGTAAGCACTCAATCACCTTCGGCGGCAACATTGAACGGGACCAGAACAACACTCTGGGCGGCGTACTTCCCAACGGCGAATGGGACTTCGGCTCCATCAACAACTTCCTCACCAACGTGCCCGCTTATTTTGAAGGCGGCGTCCCCGGTACTCCCGTCATTCCCCACGATCTTCGCCAGACCATCTATGCAGCCTACGTTCAAGACAGCTGGAAGGCCCTGAGCAACGTCACGGTCAACATTGGCCTGCGTTATGAGATGGCCACGAACACGACGGAGACCCGCAACCGCCTTGGCGCTCTGCCCACTCCGACGTCGCCTGCCTCAGTGCAGGTCAACACCTTCTTCACCAACAATCCCACCGTCAAAAACTTCGAGCCCCGCGTCGGCGTTGCATGGGACGTCTTCCGCAACGGCAAGACCGTCTTCAGTGCCGCGTCGGGGCTGTACGACATTCTTCCCCTCAATTACTTTCTGCAACTGCAAATCATCTCCAGCGCTCCGTCGTACGAGGAAGGTCGAGTCGTTTATTCGGGAACAACGGGTACGGGACTCTTCCCCATCTCCCCTTTCTATAAGACCACTCCGCTGCTCCGCTCTATTTACACCCCGCAGGTTGCGCCACGCAGCTACGTCATCCAGAGCAACGCGAACGTCCAGCAACAGCTCACGAAGAACACCGTTTTCCAGATTGGCTACATTACATCGCATGGGGTCCACCAAATTTTCAACACGAACGACATCAATAACGTTCCGACCCTCGGCAAAGACCCTGCCGGAAACTACTACTGGCCGACGCTCAACACCGCCCAGCTCAGCTCCGCTGCCCGCTCCGCTCTCATTCTCAATCCGCATGTCGGCACCGAGAGCGAATCCATCTTCGCCGGAAGCTCCGTCTATAACTCGCTGCAGGTGTCGTTGAGCTACTCTGCTCCTCGGGGTATTACCGGAAAGATCGCGTACACCTGGAGTCACTCTATCGATGACAGCTCCTCCGCCGTCTCCGGCGCCAGCTTCAGCAACGCGGTATCCGGGCTGCCTGCGTTCGACCTTCGTCTCGATCGGGCGGACTCTGACTTCGATCTCCGCAATGTCTTCACGGCCAACGCCGTAGCACCTCTTCCCAATATCAAGCGTGGCGGCGCCTTTACGTCCATACTGCGCAACTGGACGTTCAACAATATCATCAACATTCGCGGCGGTATTCCAATGACTCCTATCATTGGCGGCGACCCACTCGGGCTGCTCGGTTCACAGCCCTTCGCCTTCCCTGATCGCGTGGTCCACGACCGGACCTGCACTCATCCGCAGCAGATCTATTACATCGATACGACCTGCTTTGCCTTCCCGTCCACGTATATATATGCCGACAGCCCGTCTGGCCCTGTCGCCGGCCCGGTCCTCGGCACCAGCCGCCGCAATACGCTCAATGGCCCCGGGCTCTTCTTCTGGACCACTGGCCTGATGAAGGATCAACGCATTACCGATCGAGTCCGGCTGCAGTTCCAGATCCAGGCCTTCAACGCCTCTAACCGCGCTAACTTTGCCAACCCTGCCAGCGCAGCCCTTCAGCTCTATAGCGTGAGCGGCGCCGCCTCCAGCACTGCGGGCCAAATCACGGGCCCCACGGCCACACCCGGAAGGCAACTGCAATTTGCACTCAAGATAATCTTCTAGGCGAAGAGATCATTGTTCCGCACTGCGACTCTCCGCACGTATTGCAGCCCAGTGTCTTCGATCGACTAGAGCTGCATCAGCTAAGGAGTGACCAGCGAACGCACCGGGATGGCGGCTTTCTCGGTGCGGACAGCGGTCTTGTCCTCGCTCCACTTCTTCCATTCTGGATTGGAAGCCGCAAGCTCTTCTCGTGTCCTGTTCTTGATCGTCTCGCGCTGCGCCAGCGAAGCCAGGTCTTTATACTCAAGCACGATAAAGCTCGACCACGGCGCACCCGCCGGATTCTGATTCACGTAAGACGCATAGGATGACAGGGCCCCTGCCTTCTCCCAAGCATCGAACTGGGGGATGGCATAGCCCAGCACGTAGTTCACGTATTTTGGCATGGGTACCAGGACGTCATACTCGAGCACGAAGAACTGCGAGCTGCCAGTCGACGGCCGAGCAACGCTCTCCTTCACGATGTCGGCGGTACCTGACGTGTCTGCAACGGCAATCGCCTGGGCTTCTGGCGGAAGGCCTCCAGGAGAGGTCTCCTCGATCTTCTGCCACCGCGCAAGATCGGTGAAATGATTGAAGCGCAATACCAGGAACATGTCCGGCACGGTGTCCGCCGCATAGGTGGTGAACAGCGCTTGATAGCTCGCAAACACGCCCGCTTTCTTCCACTTTTCCAGTTGAGCGACACCTTGATTCTGCATAATAGCGCGGAACTTTACCCTCGCCTCGGGCTTGGAGCGATAGCTCATAATCAAAGCCGTGGGACCGTTACCGTCCGCTTGCCCGAAGGCACTCCCCGCCGTAATCAGCGCCACGCCCAGCACACTGACAAAACGATTCATCTTCATTGCGTCTCTCCGATCGCCTGCCTAAGAAGCAGTTGCGAGGTTTGGTCACTCGCCGCCCAGGGCCCAAGCCGCGCAGGAATCGAACAGCTTCATGCCGTTTGGGATCAGCAGGTCGAACTGGTCGGGCGCGAGGCCGAAGAAGATGCGGCGAGAAGGATTGGTAAAATCGCCGTCCATATACACGCCCTTCTCATACGCGAAGATGAATCCCTTGTCCGGTTCGCCGGGCAGGAACGCGATGACCTGAGCGGAGGGCTCAGGACGACCCCAGTTGTAGATCTTGATCGCATGCTTGATTGGCATGAACATCCCATTGGGAAACCCCGCCTGAATCGGGTTGGGTGCGTTTATTAACCACAGGAACGATTGCTCTGTCTTCTCTTCCTCCCCGTAGTCCTTCTGCGGCTGATACCCCGTCATGCCGAGGAAGTCCAGGAGCCACGGTTTGAGCGTGAAGATCGGGACCGTAGTCGTGCGATAGGTCGAGGTTACCGTCTTAGCCTTAATATCGCTCGCAAGAAAGACGAGATCATATCCCTCGGCGGCCGGAGGATTCACATCCGGCACCATCGTGACGATCATTCCCAGCGACTCAAAGTGTTTCCTGATGTTCGCGTCGACGGCAGCGGTCGGGCTTCCCATGGCCGCAACCAGCAACAATTTCTTGCCTTTGAAGATTGGATTCGGCGTATCCACTGGCTGGGCCACGAGCGAGGCGCCTGTAACCAATAGCAACGCGATCATACTGACAGTTTGGCGTACCATCATGGCGCTCCTCATCGCTGAAACACGGGTTGAACTGTGCACCGAAGCCGCCATCCGCACGCGGCCCTTGGATTGACCTAATTGGCAGGAGAGCTGATGGTCCACAGCAATACTGCGTCGAACAAGGCATGGCCTTGTTCCGTCAGGTAGTCAAAGGCCGGGTTGTCGACGGGAAACATCGTTCGCCGGGCCGGCGCTGGGACCTCATCGGCCATGGCCGCGCCCTTCTCATAACCAAAGATCGCGCGCTCATGCGAAGAGTTGGGCAGCGTCGCAATGATCGTCGCAGCAGGAGTTGGCGTTGCCCACTTCAACACATCCGGATCCTTAATGAACTTTACGTATCCGTTTTTGAGACCGGCAGCCATAGGATTGTTCGAATTCACAATCTCCAGGTAGGACTCCGGCGGGTCCTCGCTCTCCTTCAACTCACCATGCTCGCCGTAATCCAGATAGCGCCGGCGCCCAGCCATCTTCAGCGTATCCGCCATTAAGCCCTCAAGGCACATCAGAGGCACCTTGCTGTCACGATACTTATTGGTGGTTTTGTACTTTGAGTTAGTCGCCGAGATCAAGATCAGGTCCTCGCCATCGGCCGCCGTCTCGGGCGCGGTCTGGTCAACCTGCTTCACGATGAATCCGACGTCCTTCAAATGCTCCACAATATGATCGTCGGATTCCTCCCCCTCCGGTGTATCGATCCTCCGCACGAAGAGGACCTTCTTACCGCGGGCGGCCCGTGCGAGTTGATCCTTCGTCGCGGCCGGGTCATACGGCCGCGGCGCGGACGGGGGAGTAACTGCCCAACGTACCGTCGCATCGAAGAGCTTCATCCCAACCCACCAATCCGAAAAATCGGGATCGTCCTGCGCGGGGCCATGCACTTCGGTAAGGTAATGAAAAGTCGAGTCCTGAAGATAGAAACCTACGCGCCGAGCGGGTGCGACAAAGCCGTCATACATTGTCCCGCCCTTCTCATAGGTAAAGACACCAGCATGCGTTGGATCGCCTTCTGAGTTCACAATGATGTCCGCCGCCGCTGAGGGTTTGCCCCACCCAAAATGCTGCGGAAGCAGATACAGCGTCCCGAAGAGTTGCGTCTTGCCTTGAAACTGCTTCACGATCGGATCCGTGGAATTCGGAAAGTAGCCGTAAAGAACCGAGAACGCACGCATGTAATCCTGCTCGGGATCGATTGTCTCGAAGTCCACATGGCGTTCGGGTCCTGTCATCTTCATGTCCGGATAATCGACGGTGTTCCAAGTAAAGACCGGCACTACGCAGCTGGCGTACTTTTCACCGATCACGCGCGGATCAGCGGTAGAAGAAATCATGACAAGGTCCTGCCCGTCTGCCTTCGATGCAGGATCATCCTCGGTCGCCATCGTGACAACATAGCCCTCATCTTCGAGGTGCTTTTTAACCAGCGGATCGTCGTTGCTCTCACCCTCCCCGGGCTGACCCGCCACCAGAAGAACCTTCTTTCCCTTCACCTGGTCCGGGCTCAGGATTTGCTGCGCGTTGAGCGTCACACCAGACACCGCCAAGAGCGAAAGGATGACCTGCACAAGAATCCTGCGCTGCGACATGCGAAATGCAATCTCCGTCACCATTCGATCTCCTAATAACCGACTACAACAACGGTAGGG
This sequence comes from uncultured Acidobacteriaceae bacterium, assembly GCA_963737325.1. Taxonomy (GTDB): domain Bacteria; phylum Acidobacteriota; class Terriglobia; order Terriglobales; family Acidobacteriaceae; genus Granulicella. The sequence continues at coordinate 216,870 of CAVTSJ010000026.1, read as the reverse complement.
GTTCCCGCTTCGGTTGCGGCAAAGAACAGGTGGTGGGTTTTTTCGTCGTATGCGACCGGTCCGAGCCCCGGAACCAGTTTGTACTGGCCGCCCATCGTGTAATTGATGAACGCGTTCATCCGAATACCCGAAAGCGTGCCGTCCGCGTGGCCCATGAAAGCGGCGGCTTTCCACTGGCCTTTGCCCTGGGGCAGCCATGCAAAGGTGCCATGCGCTGCGCCAGTGCCACCCTTCAAGACAATGAAGGTGAAACCCGCATCGGTATCGATAATGTCAATCGTGCCGTCATTGCAGCTCACGAACAGGCGGCGGCCTTTCGGATCCAGTGCGAGCCCTGTGGGACCGTTGCCGGTTGCCGTCGGGAAGTTGCTGGTTCGCGTGGGGAAATCGCCATCCGGCTCTGCCGAATCGTGGTTTAGCACATGAACGACGTTCGCTGAGGGGTCCGCAACATAAACCCGCCCGAGATGACCGCATACCACCTGTCCTTCGCCGGCGGCGACCTTACGACTGTTCAGCACCCTGTTGCTAGTCGGATCGATCGTCGTCAGCAATCCAGCCCTGCTCACAGCTTCTACCGTATTCGCTTCCCCGTCGTAACAGATCGCGGAAGGGCCAGCAGCGCCGAGCTTGATGGTGGAAGACGGCTTCAAGTCTCGAAGCGAAAATGCAATGACGTTCCCCGATCCATCGGAGGCATATCCCATTTCGCTTGCGGCAGGCGTCTCGCCGTTCATCTTCGGAAGCAGGAGAACATCCTGAGAATTCCTAATCCCACTCACGGTGCCTAGCGATGCTCCCGTATCGGCGTTCAGTACGGCGATGCCGCCGTCTCCCGCCACGAAGAGTCTGCGGCTGCTGCTATCCAACGCAATGGCACGGGCTGAGTCTCCGGGTAGCTTATATTGCTGGATAACTTTGTAAGTCTGCGCCGAGGCAATCGATGCCATAACAACTGGAGCGCCCACTAAAGCGGCGATAACATTTCGCAACCGACTAATGATCATGCATACACCGCCAGCAATTGAGGAGCGTTGCCAAGATACCGGCGCGAATTTTGTTGTGTCAATCCTTTCGAGACATCATGAATGAAGTTTTATCTGGGCTTTATTCGCATGAATTAGGAGTAACTCCCCACGAGACCTCGACACACGAATGTTGCTACCGTTGTGCCGCCATAGCCTTGTGCGTTGCCAATGCCACGCCCGTTCGCAAGTCTTCATGCACATGAAGCAGGCTTAATGTAGCGTTCAGAACTTATCCGTTTACGCTGGATACGATGTCGCATGCCGAGCGACTACAATTCTCTCGCAGAAACTATGTCCACACTTATCCAGGGAAAGTCTCACTATGACCGAAGCGACCGTTGTACCGGTGCATGAAAAGCAGTCTTTGCTCGGACGTATCACCGCGTTCTTCGTTTTTGTTTTTGAACACATCATGCCTGACCCCTATGTCTTCGCTGTTCTGCTGACATTTCTCGGCGCTCTGCTGGCATGGAAGTTCGCCCCCAATGCCACGCCTTCAAGTATCGTTACGGCGTGGTACGGTGGCGTCTTTGCGATTTTTACATTCGCCTTTCAGATGGTCATCATGCTTGTGGCGGGCTATGCTCTTGCGACCTCGCCTGTCATTCATCGAGGGCTTTCAAAGCTCGCCTCTCTGGCAACCACGCCGGCATCCGCCGTTACTCTTACGCTGCTAGTTGCCATGATTGCCTCCTGGCTCAACTGGGGCCTCGGGCTGGTCACCGCGGCGCTGCTGGCTCGTGAGGTTGCCAAGCGGGTTCCGATCGACTTCGGCTGGCTTGTTGCGGCAGCTTACAGCGGCTTCGTCATTTCTACGGAAGGGCTGTCAGGCTCGATCGCACTCTCTCAAGCAACACACGGATCGGTGCTGAACATCGTCGAAAAGGTCACCGGCCATGGCATACCGCTGAGCGAAACGGTGTTCACCCGATTCAACTTGATTCCTATCGCCGTTCTGCTCGTAGTCTTGCCCATCTTGTTCCGCTATCTCGCACCCACGGCGGCGAATACCGTCACCGCCGATCCCGAAAGGCTGCGAGCCGAAGACCACGCAAAACTTCCTTTGGAGGTAGCCGATACCTTCGGCGCCAAGCTCGACAACGCCTGGATTCTCAACCTTGGGCTGGCACTCTTCGGCCTCTTCGCTGTAGTCCTGATGCTCCGGAAAAGCCACGGCTCCATCGACCTCAACCTCGTCATCATCGTACTCGTGCTGCTCGGGCTTGTTCTGCACTGGCGCCCGATCGCCTATGTCACCGCAGTCAAAAACGCCGCACGCATCACCGGGCCGCTGATTCTTCAATATCCGCTGTACGGCGGTTTGATGGGCATTATCACTACGACTGGCCTGGCCGGTGTGCTCGCCAAGATCTTTATCCACTTCTCGACCGCCCGCACGCTTCCCTTCTTCACCTATCTCACCTCGCTGGTGATTACTTTGTTCGTTCCTTCCGGCGGCGGCCACTGGGCGGTGCAAGGGCCTTTCGCGATCCCCGCCGCGGTAAACCTTCACGCCTCACTAGCGGGCACGACTATGTCAGTCGCCATGGGTGAATCTGTTGCGAACATGTTGCAACCCTTCTTTGCGCTGCCCATCCTTGCCATCGCCGGTATAAGGATGCGCCGGATGATGGGGTTCATGGTCATCACCTTCCTCGTCTCACTGATCGTATTCGGCGTCAGTCTACTGACCTTAGTGCCTATGGCACAGTAGCCTACCCTCGCTTCGCCAACCCCACCGTGAGGAATTTCGAAGTTACATAGCCACGGGTCGCATCTGCCGCTTGTCCGAGGTGTGGTCCTCGATCGTCTCGCTCCCCACTGGTTTGGACAGCGGAAGCAGGACGCAGACCGTCGATCCCCGGCCCGGCGTGCTCGTGATCGATACCGTCCCTTCGTGCGCCGTTACGATGGATTTCACGATCGCCAAGCCCAGTCCAACTCCACCGGCAACGCGGCTGCGCGCAAAGTCTGCACGGTAAAACCGTTCGAAGATGTGAGGAAGTGCATCATTCGATATACCAGCCCCGCGGTCGGCGACCCGCAGATAAGCGTGAGATCCAGCGGCGGAGAGATGAACGCTCACATCCGCGTCTTCAGCATCGCCGGCCGCTCTTAAGCGGGGCGCTGTGTACTTAATCGCGTTGTCAATCAAATTCACCAGCACCTGTTTCATTCGCATGGGGTCGGCATGCACAAAGATTGTTGAATCGCAGATCGCAATCAGCGAAAGCCCTTTCTCTTCAGCCAGTAAACGCAGATGTTCCACGGTCGAGCGCACCAGTGCGGACATATCCAGAATCTGCATGTCCATCCGCTCGCCTCCCGCATCCAGCCGCGTAATCGTCATCAGGCTGTTGACGATCCGCGACATCCTGTCCACCTCTTCCAATGTGCTCACGAGATTCTCGACAGCTTGCAACGGCAGATCGTCGATCTGCAGGATCTCCTCCATCTCACCGCGCATGATCGTCAGCGGAGTCCGAAGTTCGTGGGAAGCGTCAGCCGAAAATCGATAGTTATGCGCCAACGAATCCTCGAGCCGCTCGATCATGCGGTTGAGTGAGTGCGCCAGCCGCTCCAATTCATCGCCGGTCGGAATCACCGGCAACCGCTCACCCAGCTCCTTGCGGCCAATTTTCTCAGCCTGTTCCGCTAGCACGACGAGCGGGCGCAGCGGCATCGTCATGAGCCAATAGCCGCCGATCGCCGCGGCAATCAACGTTAGGATCGTCGCGACAAAGAGAATCTTCAACAGCGAGCGCAACGTCTCCTGCATCGAGTCCAATGAGGTGCCGGCTTCGATCTCAATAATGCGGCCGTCGGTCGCGCGATAAGGCAACGAATAGGTCATCACCAAGTGTCCGTTCACGCTTTGGCGATGAAAGGCGGCCGTATTCTGTACCATCGGCAGCGCCACATCTTCAAGCGGAATTGACGGGTCGCGCATGTTCGCGGTTTGAAAGAGCACATGACCATCTACCGACAGCCTCACGTAGCGGTCGCTCGGGGTCGCCTCATACGATTCCCTCACCTCGCCGAGCACCCAGCTTTCGCCTTTGCTCGGGAGCTTCGTGAGGAAGTCATCTGCGATCGTTTGCCCCGTTCCACTGAGCGCTCTTTGCAAAGAGAGCTTCAGATAGGTGCGGATCCCAACATATACCCCGATATTGCACACTACCAATGCCACGGCCAGCAATCCGACATACCAGGATGTTGCCCGCGCCCGCAACGAAAACCTGGCAAGGACTGGGCCGCGCATCATGTGGGCATCTCCGCGCGAATCATGTAGCCCGTGCCTCGCACAGTGCGGATCAGCTTAGACTCACCGCCCTCATCGATCTTGCTCCGAAGGTGGCGTACATAGACATCCACTATATTCGTGATCCCATCGAAGCTCTGGTCCCACACATGCTCAATAATCATGTTCCGTGAGAGGACGCGGTCTGGGTTCTGCATAAGGTATTCGAGCAGAGAGTACTCTTTTGCCGTAAGCTCAATGCGCCTGCCACGCCGCTTCACCTGTTGCGTTAGCCGGTCCAACTCCAGATCGCCAATGCGCAGCGTACTGGAGCGGTTGACTGGCCCGCGGCGCAAAAGAGCCTTCACTCTCACCAGCAGTTCGGCGAAGGCGAAGGGTTTGGTCAGGTAGTCGTCAGCGCCACTCTCAAACAGCTTCACTTTGTCGTCGACAGAGTCCCGAGCAGTGAGGACCAGGATCGGCACATACTGATTGGTCCGACGGACGCGCTGCAGCACCTCAACTCCCGAGAGGCTGGGCAGCATCAGGTCCAGAAGAATCAAATCGTAAGGATAGGCCTCAGCGAGCTCCAACCCTTCACGTCCATCGTCGGCTACGTCCACGGCGTAACGTTCGGCGGCCAGGCCGCGCTTCACTAACGCTGAGACCTTCGGTTCGTCCTCAAGAAGAAGAATTCGCACGCAGGTGTTATTAGCCTCGTCTAGAATGAATCGTTTGGGAAGTGGGAATGAAATTGCTTTCATCCAACGGGCAGCTTTACGACACAATCGTCGTCGCAATTCTACGCCTGCCGTCGTGCGTCACACTACTGGCGAAGGGCATACCGAAGTGGCTAATTCGCATAGGGAATGTGCTGCCAGGCGTCTCAAGGACGCGGATATTGGAGAAACTGCCGGCCGGCGCGGATAAGGACCCTCGGGACAAGCCATTGCCCATGCTTTGCGTTCAAATGGGCAGGCATCGCGTTCAGGGTAGCTTAAGCTCCTGGAACTAGACTTACCTCGTCTACGAGATTGAGGCCACGGCTAACCACCCACCCTGGCCCGGCAGATGATCGAGCGCAAGGTTTGGAGAAAAATGCAAAAGAGACTCTGTTTATTGGTGATGATGGCAACGGCCTCAGGCGTGGCTTATCCGCAGTCCCCTAACTACGCGATTACCCAGCGATATCTTCTGGGTGGGAGCGGAGGTTGGGATTATGTTGTCCCTGATCCTGCAGGTCACCGGTTGTTCATCGCTCGTGAGACCCGGGTTCTTGTAATCGATCAGGACACTGGTGAGCAGATTGGGCAAGTCGATAACATTCACGGGGCGCATGGAACGGCAATCGCTACCGGTACAGGCCATGGCTTCGCGACGTCCAGCGACGACAAGTCTGTAGTGATGTTTGATTCGCAAACGTACAAGGATCTCAAACGAATTCCAGCGGCGGAAGACGCTGACGCGATCGTATTTGATCCTGTATCCGGGCGTGTCTTCAGCTTGAACGGAGACGCGAACTCCTCAACGGTCATCGATGCAAAGTCAGGGGAGTTCATCAAGAATCTTGCCTTGGGGGGCAAGCCCGAATACGCAGCGGTAGCGGACGACGGGAAACTCTATGCGAACCTAACCGACAAGAACGAGATCGTTGAAATCGACACAAAGTCGGCGACAGTCACGCGGCGCTGGCCCACCGCACCTTGCCAGCTGCCGGTATCAATGGCGATAGACATAGCACACCATCGGCTGTTTAGCGGTTGTCGAAGCGGCGTCATGGCCATTTCAGACTATGAAGCAGGCAAGGTCATCGCCACAGTGCCAATCGGCAAAGGTGTGGACGGGGCCGGTTACGATCCAGGCACCCGGAATGCATTTGCCTCAAATGCAGATGGCAGCCTGACTGTCATTCACCAGGATAGCCCGGACAGGTACCGCGTTATTCAAAGTGTCGCAACGCCGGTTGGGTCGCGCAACATGGGTATCAACCCGCTTACCCATCGGATTTTCGTGGTGAGCGCGAAGTTTGGCCCGGTGCCTCCGGGTGGGCGACGCGGCCCGGTCCTGCCCGATACTTTCACTCTTCTGGTCATTGCTCCATCGGGGAAATAATCGTGCATCAGCGGCATGAGATAAACCGATGATTCGCGAGATCCAAAATTGTGGTCCATATTCAGGCCAGCTTAAGGTGCTCAACTTTAAGCTGGGTTCATGATTCGCCGCTGCCCCCCTAGCGCTAAGGAACTTGTTGCACTCGCCTTGATGGTCGGACTGCACTCCGTTGGATATGGGCAGCAAACGCCCGACGCGTCGCGACTTCTGACCTTAACGGATGCGATCAAGCAAGCTGAGGCTAACGAGCCAACATTCTCAGCAGCAGTTGCCGCTGAGAAGTCTGCGCGGATCGACCGCTATCTCGCGAAGTCGGCGCTCCTGCCATCGGTGACATACCACAACCAGGTGCTGTACACCCAGCCGAATGGTCACAGTAACCAGGCCGGCCAGATCGGCTCGCAGCCTTCTCCCGTGTTCATTGCCAACAACGCCGTGCGCGAATACGCGAGCCAGGGAGTGATCAACGAAACGGTCGGGCTGAAGCAATTTGCCGACGCACAGGTTGCATCGGCAAATGCCGCTCGTGCTGAAGCCGAGATGGAGATCGCGCGGCGCGGCCTGGTATCAACCGTGGTTTCGCTGTATTACACCGTTTTGACCGCGCAACAGAAGGCACAGTTGCAGACGGATGCCCTGGCAGAGGCCTCTGCGTTCACTGACCTGACGCAGAAGCGTGAGGCGGCGCGGGAAGTTGCGCATGCCGATGTTGTGAAGGCCCAGCTCCAGATGCAACAGAAGCAGCGCGATTTGAGCGATGCGCAGGTAGCGGAAGAAAAGGCGCGCTTGGAGCTCGGCGTTCTGCTCTTTGCGGATCCACGCACACCCTACGCCACGCAAGCCCCGACAGCCCTGGCAACACTTCCAACGCGGGACGAAGTAAACCAGCTCGCTTCCAGGCATAATCCGGAGTTGCGGAGTGCGCTTGCGGACATTCAAGCAGCCAACGCCGGCGTGAAATCCGCCAAGGCGGGTTATCTACCCGATCTGGGACTGAACTTCACCTACGGTATTGATGCACCTCAGTTCGCGAAACACGGACCCGATGACGTTCAGAATCTGGGCTATTCGATAAGTGGGACCCTCGATATTCCTGTGTGGGACTGGTTCGCGACGCAAAAAAAGATTAAGCAGAGCGAGATCCGGCGGGACTTGGCCAGGGTAAATCTCTCGACTGCGCAACGGCGACTAATTGCAAACCTTGAGGAGAGTTACGCGGAAGCGGTGGCTGCACGCGACCAGGCCGACTTGCTTGCGCAAAGTGTCGACATGGCGGCCGAAAATCTCAAGCTGACCAAACTTCGCTACGCGGCCGGTGAGTCGACCGCTCTGGAAGTCGTGGATGCACAGAACTCTTACCTTACATCGCGCGTGGCGCAGGCGGACGGCGTGGTCCGCTACCAGACCGCGCTCGCCGCCCTCCAAGTTCTCACAGGAAGCCTCTAATCCATGAAAAACGACTTCGCACCTGCCGATATCCTCCGTTGCCTTGCCGCCTTGGCAGCCGTCTCGATCGGAGCCATGAGCATCGCTGGCTGCAAACAGGCCGCCGAGGAAACCCCTCAACCTCTCGTTACCGTCGCGGCCGAGCACCCGGAGATCGGAGACATCTCCGAGCACATCACGGCCGACGCGACTCTTTCGCCGCTGGCTCAAGCGGCAATTTCACCGAAGATCTCCGCGCCGGTTCACGCCTTTTACGTGCAGCGCGGATCCAGGGTTAAGGAGGGACAACTTCTTGCCACACTGGAAAATCGCGATCTGACCGCGCAGGCGATGGATAACAAGGGGCAATACACGGCGGCCGAGGCGACCTTCGATATGCAAACGAAGGCGCAGCTGCCCGAGGACTACGCCAAGGCGCAGCTGGATGTTGCTCAGACGAAGGCGCAATTCGAGCTCCAAAGAGACATCGTAGCCTCCCGCAAGAAGCTTCTTGCGCAAGGTGCGATTGCTGGTCGAGAGTACGACACTGCGGTTGCATCGCTCGCACAGGCCAGGGCCGCATACGACACAGCGAGGAATCATCTGAACGCACTAAGCAATGTGAGCGACGCGGCCACCAGGCAGCTCGCACAGGGCCAGCTCGCTTCTGCGAAAGGAAAATTCGAAGCGGCCGAGGCGCAGGTGTCATACTCGGAGATTCGCAGCCCCATCTCCGGCGTTGTCACCGAACGGCCCTTGTTTCCTGGCGAAACAGCTACCGCTGGAACGCCGCTGCTGACCGTCATGGATACCTCATCGCTGCTGGCAAAGGTGCACCTGGCGCAGATGGTCGCACAACGGATGAAGGTGGGTGACGAGGCATCGGTATCCATTCCCGGCGTGGACGCTCCCGTAACCGGCAAGGTTGTCCTGATCAGCCCGGCTCTGGATCCAGGGAGCACGACCGTCGAAGTCTGGATCAAGGTGACCAACAGTGCCGGCACATACAAGGCGGGCACGCCCGTGCGGGTTTCGATCGTTGGCCGAACTGTGCCTCACGCCATCAAGGTTCCGCTGAGCGCGATACTCACCGCCGAAGACGGGACGAAGTCCGTGATGGTGGTGGGCGGCGATGGATCGGCCCACAAAGTTACCGTACAGCTTGGTATCAACGACGGCGAAGATGTTCAGGTGACCCAGGGCTTGAACGGTTCTGAGATGGTGATTACCGAAGGAAATTATGGGCTGAGCGATGGAAGCAAGGTGACGGTAGGCAAGCCTGGCGCCGAGGGAGACGACAAGTGATCGAACAGCCCCCGGTTGCGAGTGACGAAACCTATTGGCTGGTCAGGTTCCGTGGCCCTATCTTTTTCTTCCTCATCGTCCTCTCGATGGCAGGCATGTATGCAGCAGAAAGGGTCCCCATCTCCGTCTTTCCGGAGACGAACTTTCCGCGCGTGGTTATCGGGGTCGACAACGGTATAATGCCCGTAGACCAGATGCAGGTCACCGTCACAAAGCCGATCGAAGATGCGGTCAACTCAGTGCCCGGATTGACAACGGTGCGTTCAACAACAAGCCGGGGATCGGCCGAGGTCAGCCTGTTTTTCAACTGGAACGTAGATATGTTCCGGACGCTCCAGCTGGTGGACGCGGCCCTCAGCAAGGCAAGGCAAAATCTTCCTTCGACGGCGACCATAACGACGAACCGCCTCACCTTTGCCACGTTTCCAATTCTCGGCTACAGTCTCACGTCAGATCGTCTATCGCAAACTCAGCTCTGGGAGCTTGCGACCTATCAACTAAAGCCGCCGATGAATCGGGTGGATGGCGTAAGCACCGTAACGGTTCAGGGTGGCAAAGTTCCCGAGTTCCATATCGTACCCAACATGGCAAAGATGCAGACGGCAGGCATCACCATTCTCGATCTCGTAAATGCCGTGCAGGCGTCGAATATCATCGACTCCCCAGGTCTGTACGAATCCAATCACCAACTGGTTCTCGCGCTCGTAGGGGCGCAGGCGCATAATGCAGCGGAGCTTGGACAGCTGGTAGTCAAAACTGCAGCGAACGGTACCGCGATTCGTGTCTCAGACGTCGCGACCGTTCAGCCGGGAGTGCTGCCGGTGTACACCGCTGTCACTGCGGAAGGCAAGCCGGCCGTTCTCCTCAACATTACGCGTCAGCCCTCAAGCAACACGGTTGCCGTTGCCGACGCTGTCGCCGCCCAAGTCGTGCAGTTGAAGAAAAATCTTCCTCCCGGTGTTGAGTTCAAGCCCTACTACGATCAGTCGGAGTTAGTTCGGGAAAGCATTGGGAGTGTCCGTGATGCGATCCTCATCGGCCTGGGTCTCGCCTGTATTATTTTGTTCCTCTTTCTCGGCGACTGGACCTCATCGCTGGTCGCCGGACTCGTCATCCCGGTGACTGTAGCGATTACGATCCTGGTGCTATGGGCGATGGGCCAGAGCTTCAATCTAATGACGCTCGGCGGCTTGGCTGCTGCCATCGGATTGGTAATCGACGACGCAATCGTAGTTGTCGAAAACATCGTCCTGCACCGTGATCACGGCGAATCCCGCGCCAATGCCGCCCGGTTGGCCTTGAAGGAGATTGCAGTTCCACTGGTCGGTTCAACCGTTACGCCCGTTGTCGTGTTCCTCCCTCTGATCTCGGTTACAGGAGTGACGGGCAGCTTCTTTCGCGCGTTGGCGATCACCATGACCGTGGCTTTGCTCACTTCGCTTCTCCTCGCCGTCACATGGACTCCCGCTCTGAGTCTCGTTCTCCTGAAGGAACGAAAGGCGGCACAGCCCACGCATGAAGAGCAAGGCCGCGTGATGGGAGCGGTCCTTGGATGGCATGCGCGGGCACTCAACTGGGCGCTCTCGCGTCCTCTTTTGCTGCTAGGCCTCTGCGCGTTGCTGGTCGTTGCTACGTACGCTGGCTATCGTTCGCTCGGATCGGACCTTCTTCCGGAGATGGACGAGGGCGGCTTCATCCTGGACTACATCATGCCCGCGGGCAGCTCGCTCACCGAGACGAATCGCGTGATGGAGCATGTGGATCGAATCCTGCACTCGATTCCGGAAGTGGAGAGCACTTCGCGCCGTACTGGTCTGCAGATGGGACTTGCCGCTGTCACGGAAGCAAACACGGGCGACGTCAGCGTCAAGCTAAAGAACAAGCGCAGTCGCGGGATTGATGAAGTGATCGCAGATGCTCGTGAACAGATTGAAAAGACCGAGCCAGAGTTGGACGTTGAGTTCACACAGGTTCTCCAGGACATGATCAACGACCTGTCGAACGCTCCTGAGCCGATCCAGATCAAGCTCTTCGCAAGTGATCCAGCGCTGCTCTCTAACATTGCTCCGCGCGTGGCCGATGCGATCGGGAAAATACCTGGCGTGGTGAGCGTGGAAGACGGCATCGAAAACACGATCAGCGGCCCGGCGACGAACTTCCAGGTTGACCCTACCGTGGCGGGGCGTATGGGTTTCACACCGCAGGAGGTAGCTGAGGACGCTACCTCGATCCTCGACGGTGTCACCACGACGGATCCATTGATCGCGAACGGAAGGCCGTATACCGTGCGCGTGCGACTCGGAGATGAGACTCGTCAGTCGCTGGATTCGATTACAAACACAGTCTTCAACAGCTCCAGTGGCAAGCTGGCGACACTCGGTTCGTTGGCGCAGATCACGCAATTGCCCCCGCAAAACGAAATTCGCAGGGAGAATCTGCAGCGGATGGTCGTCGTGACAGCTCAGCTGCAGGGATCGGACTTGGGAAGCGCCATCGCGAAAGTGCAGCAGACGGTGAACGCCATGCATCTCTCCTCCAACGTCCGTGTCGTATATGGCGGAACCTACCAGGAGCAGCAGAAGTCCTTCCGCGAACTGCTCCAGGTCCTCTTGATTTCGCTGGCGTTGGTTTTCGGCGTTTTGCTTGTGGAGTTTCGCAATTTCTCGGCTCCCATTGCGATTCTGAGTTCTTCCGTTCTATCCGTAGGAGGTGTGGTTCTGGCTCTCCTCGTTACTGGAACGACGTTCAATGTTGCCTCGTTCATGGGCGTGATCATGGTGATCGGCATCGTGGCGAAGAATGGCATTCTACTGCTGGACGCAGATGAACGATATCGTGGCGAGGGCACGTCGCCGAGGGAGGCGATGCTGCACGCGGCTCAGCGACGTCTTCGTCCAATCCTCATGACGGCTACTGCAGCCATCTGCGGGATGCTGCCCTTGGCATTTGCTCTGGGTGCGGGTTCGCAGATGCTCCAACCGCTTGCTATAGCTGTGATCGGTGGGCTGGTAATCTCGATGGTGCTGAGCCTGATCGTGACGCCTGTAATTTACTACCTCCTCACGTCCCGGACACCGCACCATAAGGTTGAACAGATCGTTGTATAGGTGAAAAGTCGGACGCTCGGCTCGCGCTGGCGACCGGGTACATTTCACGCGACCGGGTGATCAGCTAGTAGAACTGGCAATCGGATCTCGACTAGTGCTCCGCCATCCGGATGGTTGCTGATGGAGATGCTGCCCCCAGAGCGATCGCAGATTGCTTTGCAGATGGAAAGGCCCAGGCCCGTCCCACCAGTCTCCCGGCTTCGCGACGTATCACCCCGATAGAACGCATCGAAGAGCATCGGTCGATCCTCTTCTTCAATGCCCGGCCCGTGGTCACGGACCTTGAGGAAAACCGATCCGGGCGTTTGCGTCATCATGACGTCTACGAGGCCGTTCGAAGGTGAATGCTGCAGAGCATTCATAAGTACGTTGGCGCAGAGCAGGAATGCGTCCTCTTTGCCAATCGGCACCTGCACGCATTGCTCCGTATCAGATCGAACGATCGTCACCCCTCGGATTTCCGCGAAGGGCTGGCTCAAGGCAACCGACTCGAGTACAACTTCAGAGAAGTCGCAGCTTTGGTTCTGGTTCATCGGCGATTGTTCGACACGCGCCAGCGCCAGCATCTTTTGTACAGTCGATTCGAGACGTTTCTGATCCTCCAGTGCTCCAGCAAGACCGTATTCATACTCCTCCACCGTCCGCCGCCTCATACCGAGAACCTGCAACGACGATTTGATGATCGCAAGATCGGTCTTCAGCTCATGAGCTGCATCGCTGGTAAACCTGCGTTGCTGCTCGAAGGAACGCTGGAGACGATGGATGGACTTCTCGATGGCTGAAGCCAGAGGGCGCAACTCCAGGAAACGCTTGCTGCTTTGAGGCGCATTGAACACCCAGGTATCTGTGTTGATCCTTTCAGCCTCGAGCGCTAATTCTCGTACCGGTGCAAGAAGTTTTCGGATAAGCCAGGTGAGGAAGAAGGCGGTCGTGCCAAGGAGCACGAGCGTGGCAAGCGCAAAGAAGCGAACCGCTTCGACGACCTCATGCCAGACTTGGTTCGTTGGGAGTCCGTAGACGATGTGAACATGGTGGTAGACGGCGAAGGGCTTTCCCGGGTCGATCGCGCGCGCTCCGCTCATACCGTAAAAGAGATAGGAGCGCCCCTGGATTTTCAGATTGGTAAAGGTACCGGGAGCGACCTCGATGACCGGCGCTGGCCCTTGTACGCCCAGGACGTTTCCATTTCCGTCGGACACCTTGTAGACGGCTGCTGCGGGCAGTGAGAGGCCGCTAGGATCGAGGGCAATACTACCATCCTTGCTTTCGGCCTCCTGAAGGCTTCCAAAGAGTGCATTGGCGCTTGCACGAAGGTTTGTTTTGAAGACGGTGAATTGCACGTGCCGCTCGTGGTTCGCGACGGTTGCAATGAGTACCAGAGCCGCAAGAAACTCCAGGGCCAGGACCGAAAATGTAATCCGCCGAGTGATGGATGCGCTGGATGTCATCTCACTTCTTCCGCCCGGAGTCGATAGCCGCGATGCCTCAGGGTCTCAATCAGCGGCTCTTCCTCGGGCGAGGTCAGTTTGCGCCGAAGGTTTGAGATATGTGCTTCGATGACGTTCGAATGGTGCTCCCAGTCGTAGTCATAGAGGTGCTCGAGCAATTCCTTCTTGGAGACAACCGCCCGGGGACGATGGGCGAGATACTCAAGAATGCGGTACTCGGTTGGGGACAGGTCGATGGCGCGCAGATCGCGCGTGACCGTCTGCCGAACCGTATCGATACTGAGTTCGGCTACCTGCAAGACTGGAGAAGATGTTCCCTTGGACCGCCGGATCAGCGCCTTTGCTCGTGCGATCAGTTCGCCAAGATCGAACGGTTTGGCGAGGTAGTCGTCTGCGCCAGCGTTCAACAACTCGATGGTAGACGCTTTGCCTTCCTGGGCGGTGAGAATCAGAACGGGGCTCTGAACTCCTTTGGCCCGTAAGGTCCGCAGCACGCTCTTTCCGTCCCGCCCCGGTAACATGAGATCGAGAACAATAAGGTCGAAGAGGTCCTGTTCCGCATAGGCTGACGCTGCCAGACCATCGGCAGCATGGTCGACAGCGAAGCCCGCTTCTCGAAGTCCCGCCACGATATTCGTGGCAAGCCGCAGTTCATCTTCAACGACCAGAACTCTCATTTGGCCATTTTCGCGCAAATACCTTAACCGTGCCTGAAGTCGGTTTCAGAAGGTCTGAGCCTTTCATTCGACGACCCCTACAGTGCGTGCGAAAGGCCTTCCTCTCATAAAATGCTCTTCACGCCCTGATACGCTTCGCGTCCGGACTCAGCCTCTCGGGCACCGCGCTATGCCAGCGAGCTTAAACGCGAATGAAACTGTGTTCGTCCGGCGGTCCCGACTCCGGCCCGCGTCTGGGTGAAAGATTTTTTATGTTCAGTTTATTCATGCTTCATTGTGAGGTCTGTAAATGACTGCGACCAAAAGTGCATTCAATTTAAAGCACTGAACCCGGGAATGCCGAACGCGGCCCAGATTTGATTTTCTACGATACGCACCCGTATCCGTTCGTCAGCGGGCCGGCCGCTTTGCCGGCATTGGAGGCAGTTCCGTCATGATCCATCTTTCCCACTACAAATACACTTGGCTGCTTCTCCTGACGCTTTGCATTCCAACCAACTCCAGCGCGCAGGTCTCCACGGGAAGCATCCTCGGGGCGGTCACCGATCCGAGCGGAGCTGTCATCAACGGGGCTTCGGTCAAGGTGACGAACTCGCGGACCAACTTAAGCCGCAGCGTGAACACCAATAATGGCGGCCTCTTTGACGTGCCCAACCTTGTAGCGGGTACCTATGATGTCATCGTAAGTTCCGCTGGCTTCAAGACCGAAAAGGTCTCGGGCGTCACGCTGGATATCGGCGCGGAGCGTGAAGTGAAGGTTCAATTGAAGGTGGGTGATCAGAGCATTCAGGTCGTGGTCAGCAGTATCCCGACCACCGTAGATTTGGTCAGCTCCATCACCATGCCGGTTGTCGACGACCACGAGATTGTGCAACTCCCATTGAACGGGCGCGACTGGGCGTCGCTGGCCAACCTGCAGCCGGGCGTTGCACCCGTACGTACCCAGTCTCCAATCTCAATCAGCAATCAGCGCGCCAATCGCGGCGTCGGCAACCAGTTGGCCATCGATGGCGCCCGCCCTCAAATGAACAACTATCGCCTCGACGGCATCAGCATCAATGACTACTCCAACGGTGGTCCAGGTGGCGTGGTGGGCACCAACCTTGGCGTCGATGCCATCCAGGAATTCTCCGTGGTCACCGGCAATGCCACAGCCGACTACGGCAAGACCGCCGGCGGCGTCATCAACGCCGTCACCCGCAGCGGCGGCAACAAGGTACATGGGGACGTCTATGAATTCTTTCGCAACAGCGCTCTCGATGCACGCAATGAGTTCGATAGCCCCGGTGTCATTGCGCCCTTGCGTCGCAACCAGTTCGGCGTCTCCCTCGGCGGCCCCATCGTCAAGAACCGCGCGTTTATCTTCGGCAACTACGAGGGTCTGCGATGGTTCAATAGCACCAACGCAGCCAGCATAGTTCCATCCCCGGACGCGCGCAACGGCTTCCTTTGCGCCAATCCATGCACGTCGCACGTCACTGTTCCAGTCAATCCTGCAATCACACCGTATTTGGCGCTCTATCCGCTTCCGAACAATCCTGTGCTGCCCGCAGGCAGTGCTGCCGGCCCAACCGGAAGCGCCGACACCGGCACCTTCCTCTTTGGCGATCCGTTCAACACCGTTGAGAATTACGTTGCCACGCGCGGCGACCTGAAGATTAGCGCGAATGACCAACTCTCCGGCACCTACTTTTACGACAACGGCAGTTACACCGCTCCGGACGCGTTCAACTTCAAGGTGCAGGGCAACGTTCTTCACCGTCAGGCGGTTTCGCTGAGCGAGACACATATCTTTACGCCAA
The DNA here is from genome assembly GCA_963737325.1 of uncultured Acidobacteriaceae bacterium. Classification (GTDB taxonomy): domain Bacteria; phylum Acidobacteriota; class Terriglobia; order Terriglobales; family Acidobacteriaceae; genus Granulicella. The sequence continues at coordinate 200,725 of CAVTSJ010000026.1, read as the reverse complement.
ATTTGCTCAATACCCTGCATTTGGGCTTCAGCCGCGTTTACTCCGATGCCCCCACCACGCTCAATGCTATCAACCCCGCCGCAGGGGACATATCGCTCGGCTTTGTCCCGACCCTCCCAGTGGGCCTCATCACAGTTGGCAGCGGTGTCACCGGATTTGTCGGCGGCCTGCACGGTGTCGGCGAGTACATCTTCCACTACAACTCATACCAGGTATATGACGATTTGTATTGGACGCATGGCAAGCATTCCATCAAGGTGGGATTCGCATTCGAACGCCTGCAGAACAACCAGCTCGGCACCTCCAATCCCAACGGCCAGTGGAGCTTCGGTTCCCTCTCCGGGTTCCTGCAGAACCAGCCCACCGGCTTCAACGCACCGATCGGCCAGACCACCTCACCCAAGGATCTTCGTCAGTCGGTGGTAGCGGGCTACATCACGGACGACTACCGTGTAACGCCCAGTCTCACCGCCAATCTGGGTGTGCGCTACGAAGTCGCCACTGTCCCCACAGAGACCGCGGGGAGACTTTCCAACCTGCCCACGCTGACTTCAGCCAAGCCGAATCTTGGCTCCCCTTATTTTTCGAATCCCACCTTGAAGAATGTTGCGCCACGCATCGGCCTCGCCTTCGCGCCCTCTGCCAATGACAAAACCGTCATTCACGCCGGCTACGGCATCTATGATGCGCTACCGCTTGACTACCTGTTTGAAGGCTTGACCATCCTCTCTGCACCCTTCTACCAATCCGGCAGCATTAGTAGCGGCCTCACCGATCTCTTCCCAACCGGCGGCTATCCTCTTCTCACACCGGCGACCTTCCGGTACGCCTACACCCCGCAAATACAGGGACGCGCCTACATCCAGCAATACACACTCAACGTGCAACACCAGTTGCCTGGCGATATGATTGCGACGCTGGGCTACAGTGGCTCGCATGGAACCCATCTGCCCTACCGCGAAGACGACATTAATACCGTCCTGCCGATAGCCCAGCTGCCCGGCGGCTACTACGAGTTTCCCGCACTCTACAATCCCACCACATTTGCCAGGATCACCAATCCGCGTTTGAACCCCAACGTCGGACAGATCAGCGCCATGATCCCCGAAGGCTTTCTGATCTACAACGGATTACAAGCCAGCATGACGAAGCGGCTTAGTCACCATTATCAGTATCAGGTGTCTTACACGTGGCAAAAGGGGACTGACGATGGCTCTTCTTCAACCTTTGGCGACACCTTTTTCAATTCAGTGTCAAGCCTTCCCTACTTCGCCCGGGATCGTCGAATTGCCGTCTCTGATTACAACATTCAAAGCAATTTCATCTTCAATTACCTGATCCTCCTGCCCGACGCTCCTAAAAACTGGGTCGGTGCACGGTGGTTTCTCAACGGTTGGCAACAGGGTTCCATCTTCCAGGCCAGCACCGGTCTGCCGATGACACCGCAGATTAGCGGCGATCCGCTCGGTCTGAACAGTTCCGATACGTTCGATTTTCCAGACCGCAACTACAGCTGCAATCCGATCAGAAGACTTGGATACTCCGTGAATCCGAACCGCGACTACCTCAATACCACGTGCTTCAGCTACCCCGTAGCAACGTCTGCGTACAACCCTATACTCGGCAACTCCGGACGCAACTCCATCATGGGCCCGGGCTATCAGGATTTCGATTTTTCGCTAGTCAAGAACACGTTCATCCCAAGGCTGGGTAATACCTTCAACATCCAATTCCGCGCCGAGCTGTTCAACATCTTCAACCGCGTCAACTACTCGAACCCGGTTAAAGCGCAGACTCAGGTCTTTGGCCAGGCGCCCGCCCCTACAGCCGCTAATCCCACACCACAGGCCGGACCATTGGGCTCTGCTGGCGCTCTCACCGCCACGGTCGGAAGTTCGCGGCAAACGCAGTTTGCCTTGAAGATTATCTTCTGACGCCGTCTTCAAATGGACAGCACACACGTTCCCGGCGCTTTGGCGAACACCGAAATCGTATAGGCGCTCTGCTGTGTGCCCACCGCCGACGACGGCACTGGCATGAGCGAGGGCTCCAATGTGGGTTTGCTGATCGGGGAGCTGGAACGACCCGCAAGCAGCCCCAACAGAGCCAGTCAGACCGCAACAGAACGAAGTCTCTTGCTCAACCCCCAACGGAATGAAAGCAATGCTACTTTGCCGATGAGACAGCATCTTGAACTGTTTCTTGAAGCAGGGGAAGTCCTATTCTCAATGCCTAAGGGTCGGACTTGCGGAGGGCTGACTTTCGGGCGTACCCGCGGGCGTCGACGGAAGATATTCCAAGAATGTCTGGCGGGGCGATGATTTCAGTGCTGGTCGACCTTGGCCGCCTGCGCAAAGAGCAATAGTTGGAAGCTCTCCCAGTTGCAAGCGAAATCATCCACCGAAGGGCTGCAGGCGGCTAGAAATATTGGAGCGTTGTGGAGTGGGATGGAGATCGTCAAGGGCACAGAGTTGCGCATCTGTTCGGGGCTCTGCACCTGGTAATAAACCTTCACCATGCCGGCATGGTCGGGGCCTTGGTCGTGGCGCGCAAGTATGGATGCAAAGCTATACAAAACTGCGCTCGTGTCGAGATGCGCTCCATTGAGAAAGACAGATAGTCGATTCTCGACCAAAGAACCGACTATGGCTTGTATCTGCGCAATCCTGGACAATATTTACGCGAATTTGGACAGCAATTACGCAACCCTGCAAACTGGTGGTGTCAGATGTCGAGGTTCTTGACGTCCAGGGCGTTGTCTTCGATGAACTTGCGACGGCTCTCGACGTCCTCGCCCATCAGCGTGGTGAAGATCTCTTCGGTGGCGGCGATATCTTCGAGCTTGACCTGCACCAGGGTGCGCCGGGCAGGATCCATCGTCGTCTCCCAGAGCTGCGGCGCTGTCATCTCGCCGAGGCCCTTGTAGCGCTGGACGGAGTATTCCTTGCGTCCCTGCTCGATGACGTACTCGAAGACCTCGCGCGGCGTCTTCTTCTCGACGGGATCCTGCGAGACCTTGGCGGAGCGCTTGACGGGCTTGGCAACGGCTTCGGCCGGTGCTGCACCGGCATCCATCGCGCCCTCCAGCTCAACCTCTTCGGCGTCCTCGAGCTCGTGCTCGGCTTGCTCTTCGGCGGACTTGGTTGCGGCGGCTGCGGCCTTGCCAGCGTATTCGACGAGGAAGGGTCCGACGAGCTGATCGCGGAGCTGTGCGTGCTTGGCGAGAAGCTGGCGCGACTCAGGTGCTGCGGCCAGTGTCCAGTCGATGTGGCGCGGCGCACCCTGCGCGTCAACGTAGGTTATCGAGTAGGTGCGATGCTCCTCGTCAAACTCGACGGGCGAGACGCTCTTGAACTGATAGGTGCGCTCGATGGCCTTGAGGCGTGTATGCATCTGCTTGAGCTTCGCATCGGTCTCGAAGTCGGCGCGGCGGATGGAGTCTTTGCCTTCGCTGGCGAAGATCTCGGCGAAGATGCGAACAACTTCTTCGTTGCGCAGGCGCTTGGCAACCTTGTCGAAGAAGCCGAGATAGTCGTTGAGCGAAGCCATGTACTTCGTGAGGTCCTTGCCTTCAAGCTTGGCGCCGCCCTCTCCGTAGCGAATGATCATGCCGTCGGAGGCGCGCTTCACCATCACCTGCACGTACTCGCGCTCGTCCTTGATGTACTGCTCGAACTTGCCCTTCTTGATGCGGTAGAGCGGTGGCTGCGCGATGAAGACGTGGCCGCGCAGGATCAGTTCCTGCATGTGGCGGAAGAAGAAGGTGAGCAGCAGCGTGCGAATGTGCGATCCGTCGACGTCGGCATCGGTCATCAGGATGAGCTTGCCGTAGCGCAACTTGGCGATGTCGAAGTCGTCCTTGCCGATGCCGCAGCCAAGCGCCGTGATCATGGCGCGAATTTCTTCGTGGCCCAGCATCTTGTCGTAGCGCGCTTTCTCCACGTTCAGGATCTTGCCTTTCAGCGGAAGGATGGCCTGAAACTTGCGGTCGCGGCCCTGCTTCGCGGTTCCGCCGGCGGACTCGCCCTCGACGAGGTAGAGTTCGCAGAGCTCGGGCTTGCGCTCGGAGCAGTCCGCAAGCTTGCCCGGGAGGCCGCCGCCGTCGAGCGCTCCCTTGCGGCGCGTAAGGTCGCGGGCTTTGCGCGCGGCTTCGCGGGCGCGCGCTGCGTCGATCGCCTTGTTGATGATCTTCTTGGCGATAGGGGGGTTCTGCTCCAGGAAGGCGCCAAGGCGCTCATTGACGAACGCCTGCACAATACCGGCGATGTCGGAGTTGAGCTTCCCCTTGGTCTGGCCTTCGAACTGCGGCTGCGGCAGCTTCACGCTGACGACGGCAACAAGACCTTCGCGGACGTCATCGCCGGAGAGATTCTCTTTAACGTCCTTGAACAGGCCGAGCTGCTGACCGGCGACGTTGATGGTTCGCGTAAGCGCAGTGCGGAAGCCGGAGAGGTGCGTTCCGCCATCAACGGTGTTGATGTTGTTAGCGAAGCTGAAGACCGTCTCGGAGTATGCGTCGTTGTATTGCAACGCAATCTCCATGACGACACTACCCTGCTCAGTCTCCATGTAGATCGGCTTTTCGTGCAGCACCTGCTTGCCCTTGTTGAGCAGCTTGATGAACTCGGCGATGCCGCCGGTGTACTTGTAGACCTGCGACTTGGGCTCGCCCTTGGCGTCGGCCTGGCGCTCATCGGTGAGCGTGATCTCGATTCCCTTGTTCAGGAACGCGAGCTGGCGAAGGCGGTTGGCGAGGGTGTCGAAGTTGTACTCGGTGACCGCGAAGATGCTCTTGTCGGGAAGGAAGTGAATCTTCGTGCCGCGGCGCTTGGACGGGCCCATCTTGCGAAGCTCAGAGATCGGGTCGCCCTTGGAGTAGTCCATCTCCCAGGTAAAGCCGTCGCGCCAGATCTCGACCTCGAGCGCTTCGCTGAGCGCGTTGACGCAGGAGACACCGACGCCGTGCAGCCCGCCCGAGACTTTGTAGTTGGAGGCATCGAACTTACCGCCGGCGTGCAGCATGGTGAGCACCACCTGCACCGCGGGCATGGTTTCGCCGGTGGGAAGGGTCTTGTTGTCGACAGGAATGCCGCGACCGTCGTCGACGACGGTAATGGAGTTGTCGACGTGAATGGTGACGTCAATGCGCGTGGCATAGCCGGCCAGCGCCTCGTCGACCGAGTTATCGACGACCTCATAGACCAGGTGATGCAAACCCATTTCGCCGGTCGAGCCGATGTACATGGCGGGGCGCAGACGGACCGCAGCCAGGCCTTCGAGGATCGTAATATTTTCGGCGGAGTAGCTCCCCGACTCGGCTGGAGCCGAGGACGCGGCGGGCGGAGGTGGGGTCTGACTGGCGGCTGCGGCAGGGGTAGTTTCTTCAGGCACGAACGGGACTCTCCAATGGGCTCAGGCTGGGGTCAGAAAAACTTGCAAAACCCTTGAAAATACTGGCGATTGACCAGTTTTCTCGACTCCTAAGTATAGCACGTTTGGAGCTCGTTTTGGCCGGTCGGAAGAGCCAGCCACGACACCTTTTCCGGGTACGAAAGCGAACCGCGCCGCCGCTCTGCAGCGAGCGGTTTGGCGAAGCGCATCCTGTCGCTCTTTCGACCGCGATTCGTCGTCCTATTCTGCTGGAAAGAGGGCTTTTATGCTGCCGCAGCCCTGGGCTCGGTTCGGGTTACCGGGCTTGCACCGTACGGCCACACAAACATCCAGCCGATATGCAGGCGAGCCCGGTTCTGATAAATCCACGCAGGCACCAGCAAGGCGAGCAGCGAAGGGAAGATCAACTGCGGGTAAGCCGCGGTCGTATGAAACACCCGCACCAGCGTCTCCCGTCCGATTCCCTGGAAGTAGGCGGAGAGCAGAAAGATCCCTATGGACCCGGAGCCTGCCCACGCCAGCAACTTCGCCGTCCAGGTTCGAGCCAGGATGCGCGACACCAGCAACAGCATCAGCGTGCCCAGCAGGCCGAGCGGTATGAAGAGGTAGCTAGAGTACAGATAGCGGCTTCCAGTGAGCAAAAGAATGACGACAAAGAGCACCGCAGCTCCCATGGCGGCCAGCGCCGCGGGAAGTCTCTCGACTCGTTCAAACGACTGCCCGACCCACATGCCGACGACCAGGAACGGTAAGTGTTTCAACCCGCGATCGACAAAGACCAGACCGGTGAGCGGCCAGTAGAGGGAGACCAGAGCGCTCAGCACAAAAAGCAGCGGCATGGGTATCCGGCGCAGGAGCATGCCCACAACCACGGTGAAGAAGATGGTTGGCAGAAACCAGGCATAGCTGCCAGTCGCCATATCCACAGCGAACGTAGCCCAGCTGATGGCTGGCGCGCGCAAGATTTTCGAGTAATAGATGGGAATGGGGGCGTAGATGAGTCCCCACAGCAGATACGGGTAGATCATGGTGCGGAGTTTTTCGATGGTGAAGCGCCAACCGCCGCGCTTCTGCACGCTGGCGCAGAGGAAGATCCCGGAGACAAAGAAAAACGCCGGCATGTGGAACGAGTAGATAAAAAACTTGATGCGATAGCCGGTCATGGAGCCGTTCCACCAGAAGCGATGCAGCATGCCTTCATCGGTATGTCCCAGCACTACCAGCGCAATGGAAAGGCCACGCAGTACGTCGACCAAGAGGGACCGCTGCGGGTGCTTCGCGGCGCCGGCGGCGAGGTGGGCACCCTGAGGTTGCAGGGTCTGAGAGGCAGTCAACGTAGATCTCCTGAAGCGTCGAACTTCCTGTCAGGCTACCACTGGACTTCGCCCGGGGCTAACCTCCGCACCGGGTCACGCCAGCCTCACCTGTGGCGCGACGGGGTTCCCGAGAAATCGTCTCGAGGAACCCCCTTCGGTGTTTTTGCTGAATCAGGCTGAGTACGTGACCGGCTTTTCAGCAACCGGCGGCGGCAGGTGTTCGGCCAGAACGGCGTTGTAGAACAACCCAGCAAGCAGGCCGCCGATCAGGGGCGCCACCCAGAACAGCCACAGTTGGCCTAGAGCCCAGAAATCGCCTCCGGCCGCAACCACGATCGCGGGGCCGGTGGAGCGCGCCGGGTTTACCGAGGTGTTCGTGATGGGAATGCTGATCAGGTGGATCAGCGTGAGGCAGAAGCCGATGGCCAGCGGCGCATGGGCCTTGGACGCGCGCTCGTCCGTCGAGCCAAGGATGACGAGGATGAAGAAGAAGGTGAGCAGCATCTCCGCCACCAGGCATGCAAACAGGTTGTAGCCGCCGGGAGAGTGGGCGCCGTAGCCATTCGAGGCGAATCCGTTCAGACTCCAGGTTTCGCGGCCGGTGAAGATGATGTACAGCGTGCCGGATGCAACGATTCCGCCAAGAACCTGCGCGATCCAGTACGGCAGAATTTCCTTTGCGGGGAAGCGCTTGCCTGCTACCAGCCCAAGGGTTACGGCGGGGTTGATATGGCAGCCGGAGATGTGTCCGATGGCATAGGCCATGGTGAGCAGGGTGAGCCCGAAGGCGAACGCGACACCCAGGAACCCGATGCCAAGTGACGGGAACGCGGCGGCGAATAGCGCGGCGCCGCAGCCTCCGAAGACCAGCCAGAAGGTACCGAAAAATTCGGCGATACAACGATTCCTAAGAGAGACCTGCATGCTTCCTCCTATGATCCTGAATTTCCAGTGGAACCAAGACGAAGTACGGTGAGCGCAGTCAGTCTACATCCGAAACATGCAGCGGTGATCAAGGAACTTTCGGTTATTCGGAAGAATTCAGCCTCGGCCGACGCATTGGCTTTCGGGCAAAGGCCGGGCTACCAGACTTTGCAGTTGGGCACGTGCACCATCGGCTGGCCCGCCTTGCAGGCGAACGCCTTCTGGAACTCCGGCAGGTTCGAGACCACACCATTGATGCGCGCGAAGGGGGGCGAGTGAGGGTCCGTGGCAGCCTGCACGCGCTGGTTCTCCGGTCGCTCGTTGGAGCACGCCCATTGCGCCATGCCCACGAAGAAGCGCTGGTCGGGCGTGAAGCCGTCCCGGTTCGGCAGATGCTCTCCGGCAGTCTCTTTTTTCCAGGCCATGTAGGCCAGCAGCGTTCCGCCGAGATCGGCCACATCTTCTCCGCTGGTCAGCTTCGAGTTAATGTGGATGTCGTCGACGATGACGTAACCCGCGTACTGGGTGCGCACGCAGCCAATGCGCTGCTCGAAACCCTTGGCGTCTTCCGGCGTCCACCAGTCGCGCAGGTTGCCCTTGGAATCAAACTGCCGGCCTTCGTCGTCGAAGGCATGCGTAAGCTCGTGGCCGATGGTTGCGCCGGTGTTGCCGTAGTTCGGCGCGTCGTCGAGTTTTGGATCATACAGCGGCGGCTGCAGGACGCCGGCGGGGAAGTTGATGTCGTTCATCTGCGGATCGAAGTAGGCATTCACGGTCGGCGGAGTCATCCCCCACTCGTCGCGGTTCACTGGCTTGCCCAGCTTGTTCCACTCGTAGGCCTGGTTGAAGCGGTAGGCGCGAAGGACGTCGCCGGCATAGTCATTCGGCTTGACGTCAAGCGCGGTGTAGTCGCGCCAATGGTCGGGATATCCAATCTTGTTGCGGATAGCATGCAGCTTGCGCAGTGCTTCTTCCTTGGTCGCGGGGCTCATCCAGTCGAGGTTCTCGATCTCATGCTGCATGGCGGCCTCAATCTGCTGCGTCATCAGCTCCGTCTTGGCCTTGGTCTCGGCGGAGAAGGTGCGACGCACGAACTCCTGGCCTAGCGCCTCGCCAAGGTTGCGATCGACGTTGCGCGTGCAGATCTTCCAACGCGGCGGCATCTGCGGCACGCCCCGCAGGGTGGTGTAGTAGAAGCCGTAGTACGCCTTCTCGTAAGGCTCGGCCAGGTAAGAAGCCGTGCCACTCAGCAGATGGAAGCGAAGGTATGCGCGCAGGGCAGCAACATCCTCGGTCGAGAGCTCCGTCTGCAGGGCCTTCAAGAACGCGGGCTGCGAGACGTTGAGCTTGGCGAGGCCCGTTGTGCCCTGCTCCTTGAAGTAGTCCGCCCAGTTGATCGCGGGGGTCAGCTTCTGCACGTCTGCGATGGGCATCATGTGATACAGGTTGTGCGGGTCGCGCTCCTGCACGCGCGTCAACGAGGCCTTGGCGAGCTCGGTCTCAATGTGCAGAATCCTGGCTGCGTCGGTATGCGCCTGCTCGGCTGACTCGCCACTGAGGATGAGCATCTGCGCAATGTAATCCACATACTGCTGGCGCAGCTTCACGCTCTTGGGGTCGGTCTTCAGGTAGTAGTCGCGATCCGGCAGGCCGAGTCCGCCGGCGCCAACCTCCGCAATCACGGTAGACGAATCGATCGCGTCCTGCCCGGTGCCGGAGCGGAAGAAGAAGTTGCCGGGAGCGTCGTGATGCAACGCGGCGATCGCAGCGAGCAGCTCGGGCCGCGTCTTGAGTGCATCGATCCGCGCGAGCTCCGGCTGGATGGGCTTGTCGCCGTCGGCGTTGATGGCGGCCTTGTTCATGCAGGACTCGAAGTAGTCGCCGATCTTCTGCTGAATCGGTGTGCGGTCGGTAGCCTTGGCGTCCTGCTCCAGGATGCCCCAGAGAAACTGCTGATTTTCATTTGCGAGTTTCGCGTAGACGTCCCACGTGGCCTGGTCAGCGGGAATCGGATTCAGCTTCTTCCACCCACCGCAGGCGTATTGGTAGAAGTTCACGCACGGGTCCACGCTGCGATCCATGCTGGTGAGATCGAGCGACGGCGAGTACGGCATCTCGGTGAGCGGCTGGGGTGCAGCCTGCTGTGCGAAGCAGATCGGGGCGCCCAAAAGCGCCGACGCTAGAGCGGGGAGAACGACACGCACAAGCTTGATCACAGGGGGGAATCTCCTGCGCAACATCGTACAGGAGGGCGAGATGCAAGACGCGGAAGAGTGCGGCTGAAACTGAAAATCCACGCCGGGTGGGCGTGGATCACGCGATATACGCGCCGCTTCTAAAATTTTGGTGCCGAAAAGAGGACTCGAACCTCCACTCCCTTGCGAGAACGTGGACCTGAACCACGCGCGTCTGCCAATTCCGCCATTTCGGCTCACAATCAGAGGGCCGCTGTATCCAGCCGCGCGAACTGCGTGAGGTCTTAGTCTCCCAGAGCCAGCGCTCGCTGTCAATGGTGGCAGCTTCGCCTGAGGGTTGCGCGAAGGCTGGAATGTCAGGGTACACTGGGCGAATCCTGCGCGCAGGATTCGTCGTCCAACTCACTAACCCTGACAGGAGCGGTAGCGAGCCCTATGAGTGAGCCCTCGACCAAGAACCAGCCGGTCGCGCAACAGCAGATTCCCGAAGCACTTGCGCTGGAGATCCGGCGCCTTGCACATGACCTTTCCAACGCACTCGAAATCATCGTGCAAACCAGCTACCTGTTGAACATGGCCGAGCTGAAAGAACCCGCCAGCGACTGGCTCCGCATGATGGATACCGGCGTGACCAAAGCGCTGGACCTGAATATGCAGCTGCGGGAGTACATCAAGCAACATACACCCCGCTAGTTCTGAGTTCTCAGTTGTCAGTTCTTCGTTGAAAGCGGTTCTTACTTAGAACTGACAACTAAGAGCTGACAACCTCTTTCACTGCGTTGCCGCGATCGCGGTCACAATCTTGTCCATGGTGGTGCGGTCGGTTGTCGTCGCAGGTGTGTGGTTGTCCACCATGACAGAGAAGATGACGGTGCGCCCGCTGGCGGCGTCGAGATAGCCGGAGAGCGCTCGCGATTCGCCCAGCGTTCCCGTCTTCGCGAAGACGTGGCCGTTGACCGGCGGATCAGGAAAGCGCCGAACCAGCGAGCCATTCTCGCCGGCATCGGGCAGAGAGGCCTTCCATTGCGGGAACCATGGCTGCTTTGCTACGTACGCGAGAAATGTCGCCGTAGCGCGCGGCGCAACAAGGTCGTGATCGCTGAGGCCGGAGCCATCGAAGAAGAAGAAATCATTAGGATCGAGGCCAGCGTGGGAAAGGTAGGCTCGAATGTAGCGCGCGCCCGCGAGCGTCGAGCCGTCTCCACAGGACGCTTGCAGACCGAGATGGTGGAGCAGTAGCTCGGCGTGAAGATTCTGGCTGACCTTGTTGGTGAGCATCACGTCTTCAGCCAGAGGTGCGGAGGTGTGCGATGCTAGCATCGCGCCCGAGGGCATAGTCGGTGGCGAGCAGTCAGCCGTGCAGGTGCCTCCCGCGAGGTTCATCGTGTCGCACGGGTCAGGCGCAAGCACTTCGGTGCGATAGCTTCCTGGGTCGTTCGGCCTCTGATGTTTCGCGCGCGCTTTCCCTGTGACCACAATGCCGCGCCGCACCAGCATCGCTCGCAGAGCCATCGCGGCGTACTCGGCGGGATCGGCGATGGCAACCTCTTCGACGTCGGGGCGAGCGTCGGCGGCAATGGAGCCGTAGACACGAATCACGCGTGAGCCGGTTTGCCGCTCAACCTGAATTCCATCGGCGGCCTTGCCGGCAGCAACCGTCTCCACCTGGGCGATGACGGTGTAATACGGAACATTCTGCAGCAACTGAACCTTCGTTGGCTTGCCTGGCGTGACAATGAGGTCGAGCTGGTTGTTCGCGATGCTCAGCGCGCTTACCGGGGCGCCAAAGCCCCATATCTGGTCGTCCTGTGCCCAGGATTCCGCGTAAGGCTCATAGGGAAAGAGCGTGTCGTCTCCGACGATATCGCCATCGATGCGCTTAACTCCCTTCGCTGTGAGCTCGTCGACCAACGCTACGAGATCGGTGAGCTCCGGAAGCTGCGGCAGCGACGGTGGTTGATCTGCACGCTCCGAGCGCGGCACGTATGGCAGATCGTCTGCGCCGAAGTTGGCGTCGCCGCCGCCAAGCAGCGTCAGGTCACCCGTCACCGCGCTGGTGGCGGGATCGAGCTTGCCGAACATGCGCGTGTCGAAGGTTTTATTTGGGCCAAGCAACGCCATCGCGGTGGCTGTCGTAAAGATTTTGTTGTTCGAGGCCGGCCGGAACAGCTTGCCTTCGTCGTGCCCATAGATCGGCGTGCCATCGAGCGTCGTGACGGCGATGCCCCAGTGTGCACGGGAGACGGACGGGTCGGCCAGCAGCGTCTCGATCTGCTGACCGAGCGGAGTGGCCGAGCCGTTAGGATAGGCAGGGTGAACGAAGACTGGCGCGGGAGCGGTCGGCGGCGTCGCCTGCGCCGAAACAGCGACTGGCCGCATCGTTGCGACAAAAAGCATCAAAATCAGTGCAATTTGCGCAGAGATTTGCATGGCGCAAGTCTACAGAATTGGTGCAATTTATGCATAGCCATGGGCTAAGGAGGCCTACAATTGCGCGGTAAAGTGGACGAGCTTGAAACCAACCCCGAAGCCGGGAACGAGCCGATGAGCCGCAGCAACTACAGGCCGCACTTCGAGTGGCAGTTGCGCACGCGCAAGCTGCCACTGGGGCAACGTACGCTCCTGATGGCCATCATCAACCTCACACCGGACAGCTTTTCCGGCGACGGCTTGTTGAGCGGAAACGGAAAGGCAGCCTTGACGCCCGCAGCAGCCGTCAACAAGCTGGCGGTCGCGACGGCTATCGAAGCTGTCGATGCAGGCGCGGATATCGTCGACCTCGGCGCGGAGTCGACGCGCCCGAATGCGACGCCGATCACGAGCGAGCAGGAGCAGGCGCGCCTGCTGCCCGTGCTGGAAGAACTGCTGCGCGAGCGGCCCAACGCCCTGGTGTCAGTCGATACCTATCACGGGAGCACGGCACGGGCGGCGGCGCGGGCCGGTGCGGAGATCATCAACGATGTCTCCGGCCTGACGTGGGATCCGTCGATGGCGAAAGCCGTCGCGCAGAGCGGATGCGGCCTGGTGATGATGCATGCGCGCGGTCGCTCCGGGGAGTGGCAGACCCAGCCCGGACTGGAAGGCGACGCGGTTGTGCCCGTGGTCTTCGCCGGCTTGTGCGAGCAGTTGGCGCAGGCCGAGGCTGCGGGGATCCGCACGGAACGAATCGTCGCCGATCCTGGCTTCGGCTTCGGCAAACGTGGCGCCGAAAACTTCGCACTGTTGGCGCGACTCGGCCGGCTGCGCGAGCTGGGCCGGCCGCTGCTCGTGGGGCTCTCGCGCAAAGGCTTTCTCGGCGAGGCGGTGAAGCCTTTGCAGCGCAACAACGTGGATCTGAGTGAAGCTCGGCGCATCGCCACGGCGGCGGCCAACGTTACCGCAATCCTGGCTGGAGCCCACGTGCTGCGAGTGCACGACCTGCAGATTGCACAGGAAGCTGCGGTAATCGCCGATGCGGTATTGAGCGCTGTCAGCCACGACTGACCACGTCGTCAGATCGTCATGATCTCTTTTTCCTTGGCGCGGAAGAGCTCCTCAATGCGTTTAATCTCGTGGTCGGTGAGCTCCTGGATCTCGGCGTTGGCACGCTTTTCGTCATCCGCGGAGATCAGCTTGTCCTTGGCAGCCTTCTTCACCGCTTCATTACCTTCGCGTCGGATGTTACGGATCGAGGTCTTGTGGTCTTCGACCGTCCCCGCCAGCAGCTTGACCGTGTCCTTGCGGCGCTCCTCGGTCATGGGCGGAACGGGCACGCGGATGATCTTGCCGTCGTGCATGGGATTGAAACCGTGCTGGCTGGTGCGGATGGCCTTTTCGATGGCCGTGACCAGGCTCTGCTCCCAGGGCTGAACCAGAATCAGGTTCGCTTCGGGGGTGGTAATCTGCGCGACCTGTGAAATTGGAGTCTCGGTACCATAGTAGTCAACACGGATACCGTCCAGCATATGGACCGATGCGCGGCCGGTCCGGACGCTTACGAGGTTCGCTCGGAAGTCATCTACCGAGCTGTTCATGCGCGCCTTAAGTCCGTCATATACGCCGGAAAGGCCCTCCATCCCTGCCATTGCCGATGCCATGGTGTTTACAACCTCCTGAAGACTGCCGGATGCTCCGGTTACAACCCTTGATTTTACAGCTGGATTTGCTGGCCCCGTTGATGCAGCCAAAAGGGGTTAGGTTGTAGACGATTGGGTATAGCGAAAGGTGTAGTCCGACGGAGAGAATCGTTGACTTCCTCCCTCTGCCCCCTATAATCTCGAATGAGAACTATACCTGTACGCCTCGCAATTGCATCTCAAAAGCTGGAGAGTCAGCGTGGCGGACTCAATCCATTGTTTACAGCCAAGGGCCCCCGGGTCGCGGCGGAAATAGGATCTCCCAATGAAGAAGACCTTTCTCCTCACTGCTCTCGCATTTGCAATGATCGCGGCCATTCCGGCTCGCGCCCAGGGTGGATGCGGTGATTCACCGGAGAATCCCACTCTAATTTTGGCGGGATTGGCTGGTGGCGCCTACGCCATTTCGTCCGTGCGCATGAAGATCCGCGCTCGCCGTGGGGCGAAGAACCGTTAGATTGGTTGCTGACGGTAACTCCTGGCGGTAACTTGTAGTCTGGTATTTCGATATTTGTGTGGCGACCTACCCCCAAAAGGGGCGCTGAGGTTTGTGTCAACTACCCTCTCATCTCAACAGTTGTCCCGCTCCCTCCAGTCTCGGACTGTCGTGGTGCTGGCCTCCTTGTGCGCCGCCCTGGGCCTGCTCACCATCTGGCCTTCGGTCCAGGCCCTTTTCAGCATTTGGACCACGGATGACCTCAAATCCATGGGGATGGTGGTTCCCCTGGTCTGCTATCTATTGATTCTTCGCTCCTGGCAGAGCCTGGATTGGGAGACGGAGGGTTCGTGGTGGGGGTTTGCAGTACTGGCTGGCTCAGCCGCGCTCATGTTTCTGCGCGATCAGATGCTGCTGATCGTGACTATCAATAAGAATTGGCTGCTCCAGCTCCCCCCACTGCCCTTGGTTGCCGTTATCTATGCGGCCGGAATGGTGCTTTTGTTCGGGGGTATGCGTCTCCTCAAAGCCGCCTGGTTCCCAGTGCTCTTCATGTGGGCCGTGATTCCGGTGCCGCAGACGTTCAGCCGAATCGTCGATCTGCCTTTGCAGCACGCTTCGGCCACGGTGGCGAGGGCCTGGGCACACGCGCTCGGCCAGCACCTTACCCAGGACAAGCTTCGCCTGATGTTTACCCCGGAGTTCGGGATGTTCATCGCTCCCGGCTGCAACGGCATTCGCGGCGCCATTACGCTTGGGCTGGCGGCTGTCGTGGTCAGCTATCTCTACCGCTTCCGCTGGTATGTATACGCGCCGGTCGTGGCGGGGGCAGTCCTGCTGGGATACCTGTTCAACTTCCTTCGGCTTTGCCTGCTCGTGGTGTATTACAAGATCGCGCTACCCTACCCCTGGCTTCAGGATCACGCCAGGATTGCTGATTATGTGATCGGCGGATGTCTGTTCGCGTGCGCCCTGGCGGTCTTCTTCACGGTTGCCAACAAGCTGCGCAATGACCCGGACACCACCACCCAACCGCTGCCTGAGCCGCACCCCGCTCCGATCTCCGCGGAAAACGCCCACCGGTTGCAGATCTCGCTGTTTCTGCGGGTGGCTGCCGTGCTGGCGATGGCCGCAATCTTCGGCGTAGATGTGCTGCATGAGCATCGGATGGATGCCGCGCGGCTGGCAGCCCAGGTTCCAGCCTCATTACCCAAAACAATCGGCGACTTTACCCTGCAGCGCACCTGGGACGAGACCCAGTTCGGCGTGCTGGTCTACAGCTGGGGCGACTACGCGGAACCAACAGTGAACGGCGTTCCCGGCGCACATGTGATGCTGGGTGTCTCACCGCAGACCGTCCATGATGCCGAGGTCTGTCATCTCGCGCGAGGCGAAGATCCCACCTGGCACGGGCAGATTGTGGCTGCAACTGCGGGGGGCCCGGTGGAGTTGACGGCCGCAACCTATAACGACGGCGCAACCCAGGAGCTCGAAGCATCCACTGTCTGTGACAACGGTGCGTGCCGGCAATACTCCGAAACCAGCCGGCATGTGACCGTAATCTATGCGCGTCCCCACCGCGGCATTCCTCTGCAATCCGATACGACCCGGCCCATCCCTTTGATGTTGAAGGTCGAGAGCCTGGATACGATGACGCCGGCAAGCGTCATGGAGCCGCGGCTGGCGTCCACACTCATCAGCTTCTTAAAAAGTGCCAACCTGCTTACCCTTACAGCGCCCTACGTCAAACAGTAATGGCGAAGTAGAAGCTGTTGGCCCGCAGAAGGGGTCTTCTGTCGATAGGACAGCGAAAACTTCTGCTGGCAGATCACTGATTAATGGCGAAAGCTCAAGTTTGGCAGCCCGCAGGTTCGCATGGGTTGCCGCTAGTCGCCTATAATCAAAGCTCTCCCCTTCGTGTACCGCAGGGCTGGAATCAACCGAAGAATTTAACGTGCTTTGACAGATTCAAAGAGCAGTGAGGGTGTGGTTATCTTTACCGGAATCCGAGTGAGCGCAAGCTCCCTGAAGTGTACGACCCAGCCTGTGCGCACGCGCTCGAGCCGATTGGGCATCCTTGGCTATGGCCAGAACTGCTCCGGCTTGACCGCTGTTCTCCGCTGGGGCCTTTCGAGCCCGAGCCTTTTGATCCTGGCGATTGCGGCGAGTTTGTCCCTCGTCCCAGCGCTGATCCCGACCGCCGCGGCGCAGGTTCAGGCCACGCCACAGTTCTCCGCGGAAGCGGCGCCACAGATCCTTTGTCCGATCCAGGTCATCGGTAACCGGCGCATCCCCAAAGAGTCGATCATTGCGCGCCTGTTCAGCCACGCCGGCGACCCCTACGACCCCGCCGTCGTGGAACGCGACTTCAACTCGCTCTGGAACACGGGCTACTTCGACAATGTCCGCATTGAGAAGGTTCCGGGCCAGGGCTGCCTCCAGCTGGAGGTGTACGTTCGTGAAAAACCCACTATCAGCGAGATCAATTACAAGGGCTTGAACTCGGTCTCGGTCTCGGACGTGATGGACCGCTTCAAAAAGGAGAAGGTCGCCCTCAACGTCGAAAGCCAGTTCGATGAGACGCGCGTCAAGCGCGCCGAGGTGGTATTGCAGGAGATGCTCGGGGAGCACGGCCACCAGTTTGCCGTGATCAGGACCGAGGTCAAGACCATCCCTCCGGCGCGCGTTTCGCTCACGTTTGTCATCAAGGAAGGGCCGACCGTCAAGGTAGGCAAGATCGCCTTCACGGGCAACCATGCGCTGAGCCACCGTGAACTCGTCGCGGCGATGAAGAACCTCAAGCCCATCGGCATTCCCCACTCCATCATTCTGGAAAACATCTTTCCGCGGACCTTCGACGCCAGCAAGCTGGACGAAGATGCGGACAGGGTTCGCGAAGCCTATCGCGAGAAGGGCTATTTCAAGGCTCTTACGGGTGAGCCCCAGACCAACGTTCGCAATGCCGGTGGCATCAATCCTTTCACCCTCCATCCGTCGCACGGCAAGCGCGTCGATATCGTCATCCCAATTGAAGAGGGCGACCGATATCGCCTGGGCGGGATCAGCTTTACCGGAAACAAGAACTACAAGAACGTAAAGGCCCTGCGCGCCCAGTTCCCCAACAAAGATGGCGAATGGTTCAATGCGCGGCTGTTCGCCAAGGGTATTGAAAATCTTCGCAAAGCCTACGGCGAAGGTGGCTATATCAACATGGTGCCCACCCCGATCCCGCGCACCGATGAGGCCAAGAAGCTTGTGTACCTGGACATCGATATCGACGAAGGCAAGCAGTTTTATGTCTCGCGCATCGAGTTCACCGGCAACACCCTTACCCGCGATCGCGTCATCCGCCGCGAGCTCCTGATCGAAGAGGGCCAGGTCTACAACAGCCGGCTCGTCGATCTCTCGCTGCTGCGCCTGAACCAGCTGAGCTACTTCGATACCCTGAAGGCTGACCAGGACGTGGAGACGCAACAGAATGCGGACGCCGGCACGGTTGACCTGCTGATCAAGCTGCACGAGAAGGGCAAGAACTCCATCGGCATCAATGGTGGCGTGAGCGGCCTCTCGGGCTCGTTCCTTGGCTTGAACTACCAGACCAACAACTTCCTCGGCCTGGGTGAAACGCTGAGCGTCACGGCCAACATCGGCGACCTTTCACGCAACATCAGCTTCGGTTTCACAGAGCCTTACCTGCGCAACAAGCCGGTCTCGCTTGGTATCCAGGTGTTCGATCGCAAAACCGACTTCAACCCAGCAAAGAGCTATTCGATCACCAGCGGCCAAAGCGAAAACCTCACCAACGCGCAGAATTCGCTCCTGAACAACTACAACCAGTCGTCCAAGGGCCTGACCATCTCCACGAGCGAGGCCTTGCGCAAGCTCTTCCGGCGGTCGGGTGTCGCGCGCCTCGGGCTCGCTTACTCCCTCTCCAGCTCGGGCATCACGACCTTCAACCAGAACACGCTGAGCGTCTTCCAGACCCTTGCGTTCCGGTCGGGTATTGCAGGCGCGAACTCGCTGAATGGCATCGTGACGTCGATCGTGACGCCGAGCTTCAGCTTCTCGACACTGGATCGCTCCATCGGGCCGCATAACGGCAAGGAGCTGAGTGTTGCCTTCCAGTTCGCCGGCGTCGGCGGCAATACGAAGTACTACTTGCCGTCCGCCTCCTGGCGTCAGTTCTTCCCCATGAAGGGCCTGAAGATCAACAGGGAAGGCCACAACGTCCTTGCTTATCGCGTCCAGGTAGCGAACATTGCCGGATTCGGCGGCCAGGTCGCTCCTCCCTTCGCCCGTCTCTACGGCGGCGGCGAGAACGATCTGCGCGGCTTCGACATCCGCTCTATCTCGCCGTACACCTTCCTTCCCACCAAGGTGCTGTTCAACCTGACCAACCCCGATGGAACGGTGGTCCCGCGCGATCCCAGCAACCCAACGCTGGGCAACGTGCAGGTCCCTCTGCCCATCTATCGGCTGGCTCCGATCGGCGGCGATACGTCGGTCACCTCCAACCTGGAGTACCGTTTCCCGATCATCGATCAGGTCACTTTTGCGTTCTTCACGGACTTCGGCATGGTGATGAACCTCGAGTCAAAGCAGCTGCGCGAGAGCCCCCTGGGCATCTCGGCGGTCAACAGCCCGCTCTACGGCTGCCCGGAAGTGATCAACGGAAACTGCGTCAACGGCTACCAGCTGCCGCCGTTCTCGGAATACCTGAAGACGGTTCCAGGAACGAACTATGTTCCGCGCATGTCGACCGGAGCGTATCTGCAAGTAATCATGCCGATCATCAACGCACCGTTCCAGATCTACTACGCGTACAACCCGCTGCGCCTCTACAAGGATCTGCCCCAGGAACTGGTTGCTCCCGGCCCGCCCACTTGCACGGCTACCGCGATCAACTGCTTCAAGGACTTCTTCCCGTTTGAGACGTCCCCAGGGGCTGCTGCCTACAGCTACCAGCAGGCACTGCAATACTATGGCGCGGACTACGTGCTGCGCGAGCCGCGCAAGACGTTCCGCCTGACCATCAGCACCTCCTTCTAAATCACCCGTTCCGCAGTCGAACGGCAACAGAAAAGACAATGTGGGTTGGCGAAGAATACCTCGCCAACCCACATTCTTTTGTTGGTTGGTTCAAGAGGAAGGCGTACCTGATCCCAGTGCGATGCGGTTCAGGATCTGCTGCGCAAAGACGATGCGAATATGGAAGTGCCTGGCGAAGTCCGGCAGGAACTCCGCGATCAGCGGCCCGATCGGGTCTGTAGCATATCCAACTAAAACACGCTTGGCCGTATCCGACGCGTTAGTTCCGATACCCGGCACATAGAAATTGGAAATCTCCGCGCTGAGCGGAACATTGATAATAGTCGCGTAGTTTGGCATGAGCGAGCCATCATCATGCTGCGAAACCAACGTGTGAATCAGAGCGTGCGCAATCCGCCGCCGAACCGGTGCATTGGGCATGCGATGGTAGCGTGGATCTTCTCGAAACACGCTGGGAAGCACATACACTCCCGTGAACAGGCCCTGCGCATCTTCGGCGAAGCTGTAGCCCGCCAGCCTGCCCCAGCCCGCAAATCCCGGACCGTACGCAGAGTGCGGATCGATTGCGACCGAGATTCCCGAGTATGCCGCAATGGTCAGCAGATTGAACGGATCCGTAAGCGCGCGCGCCGCCAGAACCCCCTTCTGTTTCGAGGTCAGAGGCCGAATGTACCCAGTCACAACGATCAACTGCAACTGGTCCGCGCAGGCTTGCTGCGTCTGAGGTTCGAGGTCCGTGGGCGAG
This sequence comes from uncultured Acidobacteriaceae bacterium, assembly GCA_963737325.1. Lineage (GTDB taxonomy): Bacteria > Acidobacteriota > Terriglobia > Terriglobales > Acidobacteriaceae > Granulicella. The sequence continues at coordinate 180,554 of CAVTSJ010000026.1, read as the reverse complement.
CCCCTTGCGTGCTTGTCCTTAGGACAAGGAGGGACCCGGCTGGCCGGAACGGTCGCGGTGGTTTGCGAAGTCGCGGTGGCCGGCGGAGGGGTCTGCGACGCCTGCGGGTCCTGCACATTCTGCTCAGCCGGATCGCTGCCGAAGAGCAGCGCGCTCGGTGCATCCGGAAGCGTACCTCGTTCGGACTGCGAATGGGCGCTCGGCACAGCGAGGCATAAACACAGCATTCCCAGCATGGTCACACCTTGATGCAAGCCGGGAAGTCGCGTTGCACTCTTCATGCCCGGTTGTCCGAGGTAGCACATGAAAATGACCTTGTTCCTTTTCACCGAGGGGTTCCTTGAGACGTCTCGACCGTCAGATGTATCGGATCGCCCAGCCTTTGCCCGAGCAGATCCGTGTGGAACCGAAGCTGCCGTCGCGGGTATTCCTACCGGCCAAGGTGCAGAACGTGCCAGAAACTGGCGGTGAATTCAATCAGCAGAGAGCTCAAGGCAGAGCCGCCGATCGAACTGGCGTACGCCTTCGCGTTGTCCGCAGCATTGCGATTGCTGGCAGGATAGAAGGCGTTATTGAGCGCAGTCGAAGAGGCATAGCCAAGCAGTTGAGCTCCGTTGATCGTGCGGCGTCCGCTGTCGCTGCGGGTAACCACTGGTCGGATCAGAGCATAGAACACGCGATGTCCGAAACTGTACTGGTTGCCCTGTATGTAATACCGGGGATCCTCATGCAGCAGCGGCGCAAAGACCGAATCGGTGAATACGCCCTGGGTCGTGTCCCGGATACCGGCGGCCCCAAGCCGCTCGCCAAAGGCGCCACGGTCGGTGCCGTAGTTCGGTTGGCCATTCCGTAACTGCTCGTACCCCGACGCCACAATGATTCCACCGAAGTTCTGCAGGCTATAGGCGCCCTTCAGGCCAATGATCACCTTGTCGCGAGCCGTGATCGTTTGAGCCCGCATATCCGGCATGATGTACTTCCGGTGGATCGGCGCAACCTGATAGCCCCCGGGCTGATCCGCTGGGACCGCATCGGAGGGACCGGGGGGATCGACAGCGAGGTCCAGCGCCGCTGGCTGTGGTCGTGGCGCATCGATCTCGGCAGCCGGAGGCGCAACGGGTGAGGAATGCACCGTTGCAGGAACACCCGACGCGATTTCAGCAGGCGCCGTCACGCTTTGCGCCCTAGCCGGGCAGGCGAAAATGCACGCCAGGGGTACAAGCAGCGCGAGTACTCTTCGTGCGCGGGTTCTGCCCTTCGTTAGCTGCATAGGTGCGCTCAACGTTCTTGTGCCCACTATTATCGTGCCCTTTTCTGCGTTTTCGCGTTCAGCGCACCGCGCCGCCAGGAATAAACGCCGTCTTTCTACGGACGCAGTCTCGACCCACATGGTTGTTCCCGTGATCAAATCCGTCAGCATCTTACCGCGGGGTTGGGTCAGCCATCGCCACCCCTCAGAGGTTGATTAGGCCCGCGAAAATACATCCGAATGCTTTTCGACACCAGTAACCAGTCAGGCACTCAGCGTTGACTCAAGCATCAACAGCGCCCAATCATGAAGGTTGGATCTTCAGCGAAAGGAGCCCGTCGTTGCCGAGCATTGCGGAAAAACAGTTGCCGAGCCTTGCAGACAAACCGTTGCCAGCCGATGCAGACCGACGGACGCCAGGAATTGCCACACCCAGCCAACCGCGCTCTACGTCCGCACGGCGGCGGCCTCTGCTCGCCGGGCTTCCCCTCTTCGCTTTGGTGCTCGCCACAGGCTGCCGTCATCAAAAGCACCACCCCTACGCACCTCCTCCACCGCCCTTGCGCACACAATCCTCCGTACACCCGGCCCGGCCGATTCAACCTGACGAGACTTTGCGCGATCGCGAACCCGTCCCCACACCCGAAGGCCGCCCAGAGTTCGTCGAGACGGGCATGGCCAGCTGGTATGGGCCGAGCGGCCATCGCGCCGCCGACGGCTCGGCATACGACGGCACCGGCATGACCGCTGCGCATAAGACCCTCCCGCTCGGCACGGTTGCCCGCGTTACCAACCTCGCGAATGGCGAATCAGTAACAGTTCGCATCACCGATCGCGGGCCGTTTTCGCACGGACGCATTCTGGATCTCTCCGAGAGCGCGGCCAAGAAGATCGACCTCTATCGCATGGGCGTCGCCCAGGTGCGCATCGAAGCCTTCGCCAACGCAGGTGCACCTGTCGAAGGCAAGTGGTGCGTGCAGACCGGCGCATTCCAAACCGAACAGGACGCGCTCGATCTCAAGGCTGCACTGGTTCGCCGCTATGCCGGCTCCAGGGTCATCGAGTTTGCCAGCTCGACCGGCTACTGGGTGCGCATCGATCCGGTGCGGCACGACCGCACAGAGGCCGCAGCCATCAAGGACTGGATTGGCACTCCGCTTCCACAGGTTGTGCCCTATCTCGTTCGCGTCAACTGACGTTCAATCCTTCGGCAACGGAGGCGGCGGATAGTACGGCACCTTCTGCTGCTCCTCATTGGCGCGCTTCACCGTGATGTCAGCGAATAGCAGCTCAGGAGCAATCACCGTTTGCGGCACGGTGCCTACCTGTTGCGCGATGTACGGCTTACCGCCGGCAGCAAGAATGCCACTGCGTATGGCGCGTTGATCGAGTTCATCGAAGACCGCACCGCGCACCAGCGTGCGCTTGCCATCCGGAGACACCCGATACAGCAGGCGCGGCGCAAGTTGTCCGCCCAGCGTCTCCACCGAATACACGTCACGCCCCTGTTCTTTCGCGAGTGCCAACAACTTGGCACGCAACGCATCCGCGGAGAGCGGATCGGACGACTTGATGAGAATCACGCCAGCCCGCGGATGAGCGCTCTGCCCCAGGACAGCGCGTCCGTGACCGTTCGACTCCGGAAAATCCTTCACCGGTTGACGGCCAATCAGATAGTTCATCAGCTTGCCATGCACGACGATATCCACCGGCTCAACCGGTACTCCCTCGTCATCCACCTTGTAGGCGCCGAGCAGCGCATGGCCCTCAAAGCTGCGCAGCGTAGGGTCATCCACCACTGACAAAAACGTCGGCAGAATGGGAGTCTTGTAGCTCGATTGATACGCTCCCTGCGTGCGCGCGGAAGTCCCCATGTCAGGGCGATCCGCCTCAACGTTCGGCACGAACAGGCGATTGAAGACCTCCGCCGACGCGTCGCCGGAAAAGAGCACGGGCCCGTGGTAATCTTCCGCATCAACAACCGGCGCCTGCCGCAAATCGTTGAAGCTGATCAGGTCGTCGATCACGCGCTTGTCCAGTGCCGCTTCGCTTTCGAGGCCAGCCGCCGTGGTTGCCACCGAACCATTGCTGCGGCCAAGCTCCATCCCATCGTCGGCCTGCCCGCCAACACTGACTCCCTCCGTATATCCGGAGTATCCGTGCCGCAACATCGTTCCATCGGTATTCACGGTATAGCGATTCACCACCAGCGCACTGATGCTTGCCGAACTGTATTGCACAGCCTCTGCAAAGCTTCGCGTTTCAGGGGACGTCTCGAACAGGCCGCTGGCCACAATCAACCGATGCTTCCAGTCATCGCGATCCAGCGACAGCGTTTGCAGCGGTTCAATCAGCGTCACTGCCTTCGCCGGCGTAAAGTCATTCGCGGTAGGCGCGCTCTGGAACGTCTTCAGGGTCGCCTGTTTGGTCGCATAGGCACGCAGCGCATTCTTGTAGGCGTCGTCAGTCGCCGACCACAGTGCATACTTCAGCGCCGCAGGATCGCCGTCTGCCGGAGCGAGCTCCAGCGATCCGTCGCCGCGCGCGGAGCTCGAGTCCGAAGTCTCGCTGCCGATGCGCACCTCAACACGAACCACGCGCTCATGATTTTCACTTTCGCGGGTGAGAGCTCCGTAGCTGGCGATTGCGTCGTAGGTGTGGATGTCCTCCAACCGATACTGGATGAAATACGGCCGCAGCATGCCGGGAATCACCAGGTCGGCCTTCTCGCGCGCCAGCTCCTGCTGCATGGCGGCAAGAATCGGATCCCACCCGGAACCCACGCTGTCACAGCACGTTGACCCAGACCATGTTCCCGAGTCCTTTGGAGCCGACTTCGACACCTGGGCCGAAGTCGGAATGACGCTCATCGTAAGTGCAAGACCTAAGTAATGACGAATGTACTTACGCATCAGCGGCCTCCCTTCGGCGAGCTCGATGTATTGGCTGCTTCATCCAGTGGTGGGGGCGGAACGATCGGCGGTCGCGCCGTTCCCTGCGCCTGCCGCTGCGTTTCGATCTGTGAGACCAGCATGGCCGGCGCCACCGCACTCACCGGAATCGTTCCAGACTCCGCCCCGCAGAGTCCGTTGAAGATCTGCGGCTGATCGTCGGTCGCAACGATGCTGCGGAGCGCGGCCTGCGGCGTCCCCACAATCGAAACGCCCCGAACCAGCTCGTCCGGCCGGCCATCCACGTACACGCGATACACCACCAGCGGAATCACCTGGAAGGCCTGTGGCGAGCGCCGCGTCGTGACCGCAAAGCCCGAGCTGATGTCCTCGAAGTAAAGCCCGTAGGTCTTGCCCTGCTTCCTCGCCGCTTCCTTGAGCATCTGCCGCAGCTTTGCATCGCTCACTGTCTTGGTTGACGTCACAATTAAATTTCCTTGCCGCCCCGTCGGCATCTTGCCCGTCTCCGCTCGGCCGTGTCCATTGGAGTGCGCGAATCCCGCGATCGGCAGCTGCGACATCAGGAACGTTTGCAGCACGCCATCCTGAACCAGTTGCACGCGCTGCGCCGGTTGGCCTTCATCATCGAAAAGATAATGCCCGCTGAGCGGATGGCCGTCGTATTGGGTAAGCGTAGGATCGTCGGCAACCGAAAGAAAATCGGGCAGGATCGCTTTACCGAGCAGCTTCGTAAACGTCTCGCCTTCCTCGTCCCCGCGCTGCCGCTGCCCCTCCAGCCGATGCCCCAGCACCTCGTGAAAGAACACCGCCGCCGCACGCCCGGACAGGATCGCCGGCCCGTTGTAAGGCTCCGTAATCGGCGCAGTCCTCAGATCGTTGAGCCCCTTCGCCATCGCCTGGGTCTTCGCCATCACCTCAGCCTGGCCTGGCAGATGGCCCGCCGAGTCCGCCTCAAACGTCTCGTCGCGGAACATGTCCATGCCATCCGACGCGCGCGTTCGCGCAGCCACGATCAACCGGGCCACATGATTCGGCGCCGCCACCTTCGTCCCATCGCTGGATACAAAATAATCCGTCTCGTGCGTGGCCTGCAGCACCGCGGTGTCATAAAAAATATCCGGATACTGGCGAAAGACGCCGGAGATCTCACGCAACCGCGACTCCCACGCGCTGCGGTCCACGTTGAGCGGAGGCTCCGCCGGCAGGATATCCACCTCGGGGCGCTCTTCGGTGAAGTCCGGCGAAGAGTCCTCCTCGTGCGCGCGCACCTGCTGCTCCGTCTTCACCTTTTCCAATGCGTCGAGCGCCTTGCCATAACCGCGATTGGTCGCATACCAAAGCGTCCGCTCAATAGCCGCGCGATCATCCGTCAAGGGCAACGCCATCGTCGTGAGCGCGCTGGTGCGGTGCGAGTCGTGCGTGTTGTCCAACAGCGGCGATCCCAACCGCACCTGCACATCCGCGGTCCGCTCATGCGACTCGGTCGAGTTCATGATCGCGCCATACTGCGACGTGATGGTCACACTCTCCGCATCAGCTACCGAGTAGCTGATGAAGTAGGGCTTTTGCGCTGGCAATTTCTCTCTCGCGGAAGAGACTGGTTCCGTCGCGCTGCCAAGGTCTGCAAGCGCTCGTTGCAGCTCTGCCGTCATCGCATCCATCAGCGGAGGTTCCGGCGCAGTGGTCGCGCTTTGATTCGGGCTCGCGCCCTGCGCCACTACCGTCGGAGAGAGTGCGAACGCCGGCACGCACACGCTGACAATCAGCGCGCGCCTGAGATACGTTTGGAACCAGTCAATGCGGGATACTGCGGGGTAGTGCAAGTCGGGTGAGGTCAAGGAGGTGTCAACTTCCAGTCTGTGCGCACCATCAGGCGCGATATGCTCTGAGTGTATCGAATTGCCCGGCTGTACTGCTCATAGGCCGGCCATCGCACCAGGCAATCCTTGAGACGAGGAACGTTGCCCACTTGGCTACATCATCAGACTTGCGCCTTCAGAAATTCTCAGCAAGAATGCTCCAGCAAGGAACCTTATGAACCTGCGTCGTTCGCCGCTGCTGTTTGTTGCCTCTATCTTCCTTGTCCTCACCGTCGGGCTCTCCGGCTGCGACAGCGAAACGCCCGCTGAGCACGCCGCCAACGTCTACGCCGCGCAGGAACTCGCCGCCGCACCACCCCACGGCAACATCCCCGACTACTCGCTCTCGCCGCCTGACCTCGCCAAGGCGCAACACCTCAGCGCGGTGCATGAGACCATGCACTTCGCCGATGAGGGCTGGGGAGTCCTGAGCCTCCTTTTGCTGCTGATTTTTGGGGCAATCGCCTGGATGCGCGACACCGCCGTGAAGGTCAGCAGCAATCGCTGGGCGCAAGGCTACGTCTTCCTTCTGCTTTATCTCCTCGCAAACACGCTCCTCAGCCTGCCTCTCGACCTCTACGCACAGCATCTCTCGCTCAAGTACGGCCTCTCCGTGCAAAGCTGGCCAAGCTGGTTTGGCGATCAGGCCAAGTCCTTCGCACTCACCTGGATCATCGGAGGACTTCTCCTGATGCTGCTGTTCTGGATCATTCGCAAGCTGCCGCGCAGTTGGTGGTTTGCCTTCTGGTGCGTCTCCATCCCCATCGTGCTCTTCGGCATATTCGTTGCCCCCTATATCGAGCCGATCTTCTTCAAATACCAGCCCCTTGAAAAGACCAATCCCGCACTGGTCGCGCAACTCGAGCAGGTCGTCGAGAAGGGCCACATGAACATCCCGCCCGAGCGCATGTTCCTCATGAAAGCCAGCGCCAAGCTCACCACGCTCAACGCCGACGTCGAAGGCTTCGGCGCATCCAAGCGCGTCGTGGTCTGGGACACCACCATCTCCAGGATGACGCCCGACGAAATCGTCTTCGTCTTCGGCCACGAGTCCGGCCACTACGTCCTCGGCCACATCGGCAGCACGCTGGTCTTCACCTTCTGCATCCTCTTCGTCACGTTCTACCTCGGCTTCCTCTTTGTGCAATGGGCAATTGCAAAATTCGGCGTCCGCTGGGGTATCCGCTCTCAAAATGACTGGGCCGCACTCGCGGTTCTGCTCCTCGCCTTTTCCCTTTTTGGGATTCTCCTCGAGCCGATTGAGAACTCCTACAGCCGAATGCATGAGCACGCCGCTGACGTCTATGGCCAGGAGGCCATCCACGGTCTCGTCCCCGATCCCCAGGCCACCGCCGTCGGCGCCTTCGACGTTCTCGGCAAGACCTCCTTCGCCGATCCCAACCCCAGCCCACTTTACGAATTCTGGACCTACAGCCATCCCTCCATCGGCCGCCGCGCGGCATTTGGGAAGGCCTACGATCCGTGGATTCCCGGAATGGAACCGAAGTATTTCAAGAAATAGCCGCACAGGTTTAGCATGCGCACATGGCCACCACTCCTGATTGCCTCTTCTGCAAGATTGCCTCGGGCGCAATTCCCGTCACACGTCTGTTTGAAAACGATCATGTGCTCGCGTTCCCGGACATCAATCCACAGGCGCCTGTGCATATCTTGATCATCCCGAAGCGACACTTCGGCTCGTTAGCTCACACCTCTTCCACCGAAGCGGAATTGCTCAGCGAACTCTTTCTCGCAGCCAATAAAGTCGCGCAGCTGCAACACCTCGACAACGGTTTTCGCGTTGTGATCAACACCGGTCCCGATGGTGGACAGACCGTGGCTCATCTTCACCTGCATCTATTGGGAGGAAGGCAGATGCATTGGCCACCGGGCTAATGCATGCAACCAAAGTTATCGCGCAATGGTTACGAGATGCGATGGCGAGTAATGCTCAACGATCGCGCAAGGTAACTCCGATTGAGACATCGAGTAACTGAAGCCCCTTAAGGATTACTAACACTTCAAGTGTGGGATGAGGTCGAGTTAACTAGGATGGTTCACGTTGCACACCCCACTCAACGCGCCGCGTTAAGCGTCATTCCGACTCCTGCATGCGTCCAATGCGAAGTGGGCACGAAAAGAGTTGAGTTACGCGCGCCAACATGCAAGATTGCTTGACTGTCCGGTAATCGGCGCCCTGTGCGGCTGTGGAAATTCTGTTGGAGGAAACAAACGATGGCATTGAAACAACCAGTTCCAGTTCCGCTGCGCGACACTCCCGTCCCTGCTGGCGGGTGGCATGCTGGACAGCGCGAGAAAGCCGTCTTCGCGGGCGGATGTTTCTGGGGCGTGCAGTCGGTATTCCAACGCGTCAAGGGCGTAGAGAAAACTATCGTCGGCTACTCCGGCGGCGACGCTGCGACGGCCAACTATCGCACGGTATGCAATGAAGAGACGGGGCACGCAGAGGCCATTGAGATCCTCTACGATCCTGCGATCGTCAGCTACGGCACGCTGCTGCGCGTGTTCTTCTCCGTAGTGCATGACCCAACGCAGTTGAATCGGCAGGGCGCGGATGTTGGCACCAGTTATCGCTCGGCGATCTTCTATACCGATGAGTCGCAGCGTGAGGTTGCAGAATCGTACGTGCGACAGCTCGATGCAGCCCACATCTTCGCGAAGCCCGTCGTCACCCAGATCATGCCGCTCGTCGCGTTCTACGCGGGTGAGGACTATCACCAGGACTACGCCATCAAGAATCCGCACAACCCCTACATCCAGGTCTGCGACATCCCGAAGATCGCGGCACTGGAGCAGCAGTTTCCTGATCTGTTCCAGGACTACGTCCGCCACTAGGGAACATCCTTAGTCATCCTGAGATTCAACCGTTAGTTCATCTCGGTCGTCCAACCGCCTATGCTAATAGGTAGATAAGCGGGATCTCGATCTCGCTCCAAAGACGATGGGAGCCGAATGGAACTGCGTGCACGATCCAGATCCTCTTTCACGGAACGATTTGGAGCGGCGACTCGTCACAACGTACTCCTGAACGCCTTGGCCCTCGGTGCAACGCTCGTGCTATGCCATGCTGTTGGCGCACAAACTGTAACGCAGCCACCCACCACGCCCGATCAAGCGGCGAAACAGGCAGAAGCCAACCACCCTCCAAAGAAAACCGATACCACCGGCAAGATACCGGAACAAAACCCCCAATCCAAGGAAACTCCCGAACAAAACGGCGAAGAAGCCGCCAGCACCACTCGGCTTGCGCTGGGGCCGCTCGATCCCTCCACTCCCCCGAAGGATCTCCCCAAAAATCGCCCCGTAATCGGTCTCGCTTTGGGCGGAGGCGGCGCGCCCGCCATGAGCGAGATCGGCGTCCTCCAGTGGTTTGAAGACCACCGCATTCCGGTCGATGTCATCGCCGGTACCAGCATGGGTTCCATCATCTCGGCGCTGTACGCCACCGGTCATACACCGGAAGAGATGAAGCAGATCCTCACCGAGGATTCCATCAACTCCGTCTTTCGCTTCAATCAGGCTTATAGCGCGCAAAGCTTTCGTCGCCGTGAAGACAGCCGCGACATTCCCAACGGCATCACCGTTGGCCTCAAGCATGGTGTCGGGCTCCGCAATAGTCTGCTCACCGAAGCCGGCCTCAACGAGCTCCTCGAAAAGCAATTCCTGCGCTACAACGATGCCGTCGACTTCAACAATCTTCCCATCCCTTTTCGCTGCCAGGCCACCGACCTTACCGACGCCAAGACCGTAACCTTCGCACGCGGTTCTCTGCGCGACGCCGTCCTCGCGTCAGCATCCATTCCCGGTGTTTTCCGTCCGTTCCAGATGGACGGCCATGATTACGTGGATGGCGCGATCCTCGAGAACCTGCCGACGCCTCAGGTCAAGGCTATGGGCGCGAATGTCGTGCTGGCCGTCAGCCTTAAGCTCGCACCCGTAGGCAACGGCGATCTCAACAACATCCTCGGCGTTTTGCAGCGTGCCTTTGCCGTCGGTATCGAGGTAAACGAAGAGCGCGATCGAAAATTGGCGAACGTTGTCATCACACCTGACGTGAGCGCTTTTAATGCAGCCAGCTATAACAAGGTGTATCAACTAGCCGCGCAGGGGTACGCCGCCGCAGAAGCCAACAAGGCCGTCCTGCTGAAGTACTCTCTTCCCGAAGACGAATGGCAACAATATCTGGCAGAGCGCAACGCCCGTCTGCACGGACCTCCGGGCACCGTCTTGCGCGTGGAAGTCGACGCTCCCAACCCTGCAGTCAAGGCAGCCGCTGAGCGGCTCTTCGCTCCACTCGTTGGCGAGCCCATGGATACCGATCGCATCGCAGCGCTGCTCTCGCAGTTGCGCAGCGACGGCCGCTATGACGCGGATTACACCGTCGGCTACGACCGTAACGTCCGCGGTCGCCCGATTATTCTCGTCGGAGTAAAGGATAAGCCCACCGGCCCACCCTTCCTCCTGGCAGGATTCAATCTCGAGGCGCAGACTGCCGGTGTCACCCGCGCCACCATCAACACCATCCTGCTCTACCAGGACCTCGGCGGCTATGGTTCAGAGTGGCGAACGCACATCGACTTCGGTTTCCTGACCCGCGTTCAAACTGAGTACTACCGCAAGATCAACTGGGCTGGATTTTTTGTCGCGCCCCGCGGCAACCTCACTCGCACTCCGTACTACATCTATAGCGGCAGCACGCGGCTCTCCGAGCGCCTCGACCAGAACGCCGGCGGTGGCGCAGACTTCGGCTGGAGCGATGGACGCAATCAGGAGATTCGCGCTGGCTGGCAGCTCGAGAACGTGCGCTGGTACGTTACCACCGGGTTCGATGGCATGCCGGAATATCGCGGCAACGCCCAGACCGCGCGGGTGCAATACATCTATGACTCACGCGATCGCGCGCTGGTACCAGAGTTCGGCATTCGCTCGCAAACCGATATCGGCTATCTTTACGCAACACCCAATAGCCCCAGCGCTCCCCAGCTCTTCAGCCAACTCTCCTTCTCCCACACCTTCAGCAAGAAGAATGTCCTGCTGATGAATATGGAGGGTGGAACGATGTTGAACCGGGATGTTGCCCAACCATTCCGCTTCACCCTGGGCGGACCGTTGCGCCTGAGCGCAAGCTCCATCGACCAATATCGCGGTACGGATTACTTCCTCGTCACGCCGGGCTATCTTCGCCGCATCAAATCACTGCCCGCGCCGCTCAACACCAGCCTTTACGTCGGCGGCTTTTACGAGGCCGGACAGATGCGCGCACCCGACGCTTCCACCATCACGCGGCAGGATGTCTACTTCGGCCTCTATGCGGAGACGCCCCTCGGCCTCATCTCCTTCGGCCCTGCCATTGGAACCAACGACGAGCGCAAGCTGGTCTTCACCATCGGCAGATTCTTTTAGAAAAGAGGATAGAGTAGACGAAACGTTCTTTCTACCCTCTACACCCTATCCTCTGCACTCTGTCTTCACCGCCCCGCGCCGAGCCTCACCGCCAGCCGTTCCGGCAGGTGCGCATCACGAATCGCGGTTTGCGATTCGGCCACATCATACGGCGTGCGGAAGAACGTCACCCTCTCCAGCGTCTCGTCGTAGATCGCGAAGGCCGCACGCCAGTCTCCGTCTCTCGGCTGCCCAACGGCGCCCGGATTGATCAGATGTCGCGAGCCCAGCGGCACCTCCATCGCAAACTGCTCAACCCCGTCGCTGTTGTCCGGGTCATACTCCGGAAAATCTTCCGCCCAGTCTTCCTCGAATCGCGAAAAGCCGCCTTGCAGATGCGTGTGCCCGAAGAACGCCAGCTCCGAAGGCATGCGTTGCAGGGGTGTCCATGCATCGCGCATCGAGGCGATGTACTGGTCCTCGTGCAGCGGCGAACCATGGGCGCACAGCGCTCGTTCCGTAGCCTGGATCGGCCCCATCGGCAGCCCGCGAAGCCATTCGCGGTTGTCCGGCCGCAAATTTTGCCGCGTCCACCCGGCAGCTGCGGCCGCAATGGGATTGAATCCCTGCGAGCTGCTCAGCCCGCAGCACACGCGATCATGATTGCCGCGCACATGAATCGATCGCTCGGTCTTGAGCGCCCGCAGCGTGTCAATTACTTCATTGGGTCGCGCTCCGTACCCCACCACATCGCCCAGGTTCCAAAGCTGATCGAACCCCCCACCGGTACGGCTTCGCGCCACTCTCAGCACTGCTTCAAGAGCCTGCAAATTTCCGTGAATGTCCGAAACCACCAGCGCGCGCATAAACAGCCAGTCTGAAGCTCGAAGGCAACCAGTCCGAAATTGATTAGACGCCTGACCGCACCATCGTAGCAAGGGGAAGCTCGCGCGCCGTATGCATCGTCGGCGCCGAAGCCAGAAGGTTACGTGTGTAGTCATGCTGCGGCCGCGTCAGCACCTGGTCAACACTGCCCTGCTCCACAATTTCGCCATGCCGCATCACCGCCACGCGATCCGCCACCTGCGCCACCACCGCCAGATCATGCGAGATGAACAGCATCGACAAGTTGTGCTCGCGCTTCAAGGCCTTCAGCAGCTCCAATATCTGCGCCTGCACGGTCACATCGAGCGCGGTCGTGCATTCGTCTGCGATCAGCAGACGCGGCTTGCAGATCAGAGCCATCGCAATCACGATCCTCTGCCTCTGCCCCCCAGAGAACTGGTGCGGATAATCCTCCATCCGTCGCTCCGGATCCGGTAGCGCCACCTCGCGCATCGCAGCCAGCACCCGCTCGCGCACCTGGGCCCGAGGCATTCGCGGAGCATGCGCCAACAGCGCCTCCGCAATCTGCCGTCCCACCTTCATTACGGGATTCAGCGCCGTCATCGGCTCCTGAAAGATCATCGCAATCGACTGCCCGCGATGCCGCCGCATCGCCTCTTCAGGCAAGCTCAACAGCTTCTCCACCGCGCCATCCATACGCCGAAATTCAACACAGCCGCTGATCGCCGCACTCGCAGGCAGCAGCCGCAGCAACGCCAGCGACGTCGCGGACTTCCCCGAGCCAGACTCACCCACCAGCCCCAGCGTCTCTCCCGGAGCAATCTCGAACGAGATCCCCCGCACCGCCTCTTGCGCGGAGAACGCGATACGCAGATCTTTCACCGAAAGCAAGGGCCCCCCTAGCACCGGTGACGCTACAGTCTGTTGGTTGACACTCACTCTTCGAGCATAGCGGATTGCGCCCGCAATCTCCTGGGCCAATCCTTACTGCATCAGCCGGAACGTGCGCCACGGGCTGATCTCCACCGCGCCATGTGCGCCAACGCTCCATACTCTCCATCGATAGCGGCCATTGGTGTTGGCGAACTCCGCCAGCACCTGCGTACGCAGCGTTGGATTACGGTCCTCCACCAGGTACAGCCGCGGATCGGACCAGTCGCCGCCCTCGCCGCGCTGCCATTCCACCACCTGCAATCCCGCGCCCCCATGGTTGTCCCACACCAGCTGCGGGACCTGCGCCACATTCTGTCCATCCAGCGGCGAAGCCTGCGCGATACCCTTCACCCCGGCGTTTTGTTCCGCCGTCGTCGGAGGGCTGCTCAACATCAACGCCCGGCGCTCATTGGTTTGCATGTACTGCGGCAGGTTGAGCGACATCTGCAGCACCTTCCACTGCCCATCCTTCCCCGCTCGCAGCACCACCAGCGGATGCGCCACACCAAACACTCCCGGCGACGACACCACCACGCGCAGCGCAACCGCCGCCAGGCTTCCGTTCACCGAAGCCTCCACCACCTGCACGTGCGCGCCGTCATTCGGCGCCGCCGCCTTGCCTGACGAGCTGCCCGCGATCGCCAGCATCCTCCGCACGCCGCGTGAAGAGTCCATCACCAGCTCCGGATCGGCTTCATCGCCCAGCGGCTCGCCGTTCAGCAAACGCTCCATGGCCTTCCTGGCCACCGTCGCCGCAGCAGCCTCTTTGCCCGCAAGACTTGTCTGCACGCATCCCGGGCAGCCCGAGTTTGGTTCGCTCATCCACAAAGCGAACGCACGCGCGGCCTGCATGTGCGGCGCATGCATCAGAATCGCAACCTCCGGCTCACCCTCGGAGTTTTCCGTCACACCATTCGGATAGAAAACCGCAGGTCGCAGCATCGACAGTCCGAAGTCCGTGTCCATGCCGCTCCACCACGCGGCGGGCAACACTCCCAGCAGCACATCCGGATAGTCCGCCGTCCCGCGCGCCGCCATCAGCCTCGCCTTCAACTGGTCCGGATCGACCGCGATGAACCGCATCTGCAGGTCGGGAAAGGCCTGCTGCAGAGCCTCCTTCAGTTGCGCTGCTCTTGCATTTCTCAATGGCTGGTGCTGCGTTAGCCCCGCAGGATTTGCAGCCTCCGAGGGCGTGCCATTGCCATTTCCAGCTCCAAAGTCCGAAGCATTCTGCCCCACATTGCTGGCCGCCGTTCCGTAACGGCTCGCCTCGGTGCCGTAGCTCCCCGCGTTCTGGCCAGCCGTACTCGCCTCCTGACCAACGTTGCTGGCCGACGATCCGTACCCCGCCGCATTCTGGCCGAAGTTGCTCAAATCCTTCTGCACATACCCAATACCGTTGGGCTTCGCGCTCGTTGCGTTCTGATCCGGTGGTATCGAAGGCGTGCTGATCGTCGGGCTGTCCGCGTCCACGCCGTAACTGGCTGCATTCTGTCCAAACGTGGAGGCGTTCTGTCCGAAGTTCCCCGTCGTCTTCTCGCTATAGTTCAGAGGCGTTGCATTGTGCAACGCAGCAATCGCATCCAGGTTTGACTGCGGCGGCCTCGTGGATGCCGCCAGATACCAGACCACGAGCGGCCCATGGCGCAACGCGCCCAGCGGCTCCGGATCCTGGCCATACACCGCTCCGGCGCACACCAGCAGCGTCGCCGACAACAGTCCCGCCACGCATCGCTTGCCAATCAACCGTCTCTTCAAGCCGAGTACCTTCCAGCCCTTCCGATGCAAGATTGGACGTTGCCTTCGCGCGAATGTTTCAGAGCTCCGCCCGGCATTTGCCTGCGAGATGCCCCCATCCAGAGCGTGCTCACCATCATCTAAGATTCATGGGCACTTCCGCCAGCCAATTCCCTCTGCGTCTCTCAGTTCTCGACCAATCCCCGGTCCCGGCCGGCGCCACACCCTCGCAGGCGCTCGCCAACTCCCTCGACCTCGCCCGTCACGTCGACCGCCTCGGCTACACGCGCCTCTGGTACTCCGAGCACCACGCCATGGATCTGCTCGCCTCCACCGCGCCCGAGCTTCTCGTCCTCCGCAGTGCCGCCGAGACCACTCGCATTCGCGTAGGCACCGGCGGCATCATGCTCCCGCATTACTCCCCGCTGAAAGTCGCCGAAGTCTTTCGTACCCTCCACGCCATGTTTCCCAACCGCATCGACCTCGGCATCGGCCGCGCTCCCGGCGGCGGCCAGCTCGAAGCCTACGCCCTACGCCGCAACCGCGAGGCCGCACAAAAAGACGACTTCCCGCAACAGCTGGCCGAGCTCCGCGCCTTCCTCCACCCCGAACGCTGGGCTGCGTACGCAGACTCCCGCGGAGACCATCCCTTCGCCCGCATCCGCGTCGCACCCGACGCGCCCGGCGCGCCCGACCTCTGGCTCCTCGGCTCCTCGATGTGGTCAGCGGTCACCGCCGCGCAGGAAGGCCTGCCCTACGCCTTCGCCCACTTCTTCTCGCCCATCCATACCCGCCAGGCCATCGAGTACTACCAACGCAACTTCCAGCCCAGCCCCGACCGCGCCGCCCCCGAGGCCACCCTCGCCATCGGTGTCATCGCCGCCGACACCGACGCCGAAGCCCAGCGCCTCCACGCCTCCGTCCGCCTCCTCCAGCGCCGCATCCGCATGGACGACCGCCGCCCCGTCGCCGCCCCCGAAGACGCGCTCCGGGAACTCCAGGCACTACCCACCGCACCCAACCCACTCATCCCCTTCACCGCCGGCAGCCTCGACGCCCCCGAAGAAAACGAGTGGCCCACCTACTTCGTCGGCGCCCCCGACAAAGTCGCCGCCCAGCTCCGCAACCTCGCCGCCGATCTCCACCTCAAAGAAATCATCGTCAACACGATCACCCACGACCACGCAGCCCGCAAGCGCAGCTACTCCCTGCTGGCGAATGAGATAAATCTCAACGCCGAAGCGATCGAGGCCCGCGCGACTGCGTAAACTGAACTTGCCATGGTTAGCGAAGTAGACATCCTGATCGCCGGTGCCGGACCCGCCGGCTGCGCGGCGGCCTACGACCTCGCGCAGGCGGGCAAGCACGTCATCCTGCTCGACAAGCGCAGCTTCCCGCGCCACAAACCCTGCGCCTGCGGCCTCACCCGCAAGACCCTCAAAGCCCTCCGCTACTCTGTCGAACCCGTCATCGAGCGCGTCTGCCACGAGATCATCCTCCAGGAGGCCAAAGAGCCTGCCGCCAGCGCCGCGCGCTCCACCGACGTACGCGTGAAGACCCGCAATCCCATCTGCGCCATGGCCGTGCGCGAACAGTTCGACAACTTCTGCCTCCAGCAAACCCTCCTCGCCGCGCGCCAGGGCGGCAGCATCGAGCTCCGCAAGATCGACCGCATCGTCGCCCTCCGCGAGCTCACCGATTTCGTCGATCTCGACGTCGCCACGCCCTGCGGACCTGAAACCCTCCGCGCCCCCATCCTCATCGGCGCCGACGGCTCCAACGGCCAAATCCGCCGGCTGGTCCACCACGTCTGCGACAGCCTCTCGGAAAACGACGGCTTCGCGCTCGAAGCCACCGTCCCCTACACCGATCTCCCCGCGACCCTCCCCACCGGCGATTCCCCTCACGACCTGGTCTTCGATTTCGCCCCCCTCCCCGGCGGCTACGGCTGGCTCTTCCCCAAGGCCGACCACATCAACATCGGCGTGGGAGCCTTCGCCCTACCCAGATCCGGGTGCCCCACTTTCGACGGCGGCCTTATCGCCGCTACGGCGGGATCGCAAAGGCCCAGCCTCAAGCAAGTCACCCGCGCACTCCTCCTCGACTACGCACAGCAAAAACTCGGAGTCACCACGCTTACCCACATCACCGGCCAGCAGCTCGGCATGGGCGGTCACACCTACATTCCCCGCGGCCGCGTCCTGCTCGTCGGAGACGCCGCCGGTCTCGTCGATCCGCTCACCGGCGAAGGAATCCACTCCGCCATCGTCAGCGGTCAAGCTGCGGCCGCAGCTATTCTCGAATGCGATCTCGCCAACCAGCCCGACGACGTAGCCGGAGCCTATGCGCGCCATCTCGCGCCGCTCCAAAAAACGCTGGCCTTCTCTCACCGCGCAGCTCGCGCCTTCTACGCGCAGCCAGAGCGCGGCTTCAAAGCCATGCGCCTCCCCTTCATGCGCTCCCTCATCCTAAAAACCTACGCCGACGGCCTACCCCACACGGGCCTCATCACAGCCCTGGCCAAACTCACCACCTAGCTAGCGTTGTACGGATACTCCTGCACCCAATGGAACCCACGCGTCTGCAGCGTGAACGTGTCCGGGCTTGTCTTGTGCATCACCACCTTCGCCGCGGAGCCGTCCCACGTTCCTGTAAGCGTCACCGCACCTGCCTCATCCTTCGTCCAATGCAGATTGCTGCTTTTGTCTTCCTTTGGAAAAGCAATCGTCTGCGTACCATCGTTGTATTGAACCTTCACAACATTCATCTTGCCATCCGGGTGAAAGGTCAGCGCAAACCTATTTTCCAGAATGACTTTGCTCCAACGACCTTCCGGAAACGTTCCCTCGCTGCTGTCGACAGCCCAAACGCCATACAGAGCCGCCTTCGGAGCAGGCTTCTCGAACGCGCGGTGCGCACTCCACGCCGTCGCATACAGCGCAGCAATTAGCACCAGCGCCTGCAATCCATACCCCGCCATGCGCAATGCCCGGCGCTCAGGTCGCGCCACCCAGACTCCCATCAACTCCGCAGATCGACGAAGGATCAGGAATCGCCATAGCGCCGCCACATCCGGAAGCAGCAGGAACAACGCCATCAGGAGAAGATGCGTCGAGTAAAGCTTCACTGGCACGTCGTAACAGAAATTCAGCAGAACGACATTCAGCATGACGCCCACAGCCATCAGTGCGCCGACGGTGCTCGTTCTGCGAAACATCAAAAGCATCCCGGCAATCACTTCCATCGACCCGGAAAAAATCGTATAAGCCGCCGACGCGCCCATGAAGGTCCACAACAGGTGCATCGGCGACGAATCGCCATAGGTCCCGGTCAGCTCATACAACGTAAGCGAACTAAATTGCTCCGGGAACACCTTGGCGAATCCATAGGTAAGCAGCGACACGGCAAGGGTGAATCGAAGCAGCAGACGCAGCCACGCATACGCCGTCTGATACTCCCTGCGACGTTCGCTGCGCTCATCGATCGCGCTCCACACAACTGCGCCCACGAGCGCCATAGTTGCCATACAAGCGACCCCAACATACGCAAGCGCCGTATCGCCCGACCCGGTGGGATGAATCGTAGCAGCCACGCCGGTCAGGTGAAAAACGTGTACGCCTGCCCACTTAATCAGCGTCGTCATGGGCCACACGACCCAACTCTCGATGCGCGCGGTACCCCACGGCAGCAGGTCGAACAACGACACGCCTCCCGGGTAAGGAAGTATGTACAGCAGCCAGTAAATAAACGCGAACCGAAACGCCGCACGGCCCCACCACGGCCAGTTCGTTCGAGCCACCGATTGCTCGGACTGTCTCGATTCTGTGGGGTCGGTCATGCGAAAAACTATAACGACTGTCGGTTCGAAAGTCGCCTGCTTTTTTCGAGGATCTACTCGAACCGCGGCAGATGCTCCACGTCCCCCAGCGGCACTGGCTCGGTCGCCCCACCCGCCTTCACCCACGCCTTCATGCCCCCGCGTATCACCTTCGTCGCGCAGTTCTCTTTCTCCAGCATCCGCGCCACGCGCACGCTCGTCGCCTCATGCGCGCACGAACAATACAGATAAATCTCGCACTCCGGCTGCATAAACTCCCGCAGCGCCTCCAGCTCTTCCTTCAGCCGGCTCGGCTCCACGCGTATCGAGTTCTTGATTCGCTGCATCCCCGGATCGTAATACCCATGCGAGCGCACATCCGCGATGACCAGCAGCCGATCGTGCGTCGCCGTGCGCATGCATCTCAAATAGATCCTCTGCCGCCACCTTCTCCACCGCCGAAAGCCGCGACTCGCGCAGCGCACTTAACACCAGCCACAGTACGTACAGCAAGATAATCGCCGACACCGTTGCCGCCGTGAAGTGCGCCAGGCGCTCCACGTCGACAATGAGAATCCGAAGAAACGGCGCAAACACGAAGCCGCACAAACTCCATGCGCTCACATAGAGCAGCACGCCCAGGCCATCCATGGTCAGGAACCGCCGCAACCGCATGTTCAAACTACCTGCAAGGATCGCCGCCACCGTCGCTAGACCCGGTATAAACTTCGCCACGATCAGTGCGCGCGGCCCACGCTTATAAAACTGGCGCGCTGAAGCAAACACGCACAGCTCGGGGTTCATGCTGAACCTGCAGATATTCGTCAGCAGCCACCACCCGGTGTAGCGTCCGCCCAGGTACATCAGCGTATCGCCCAGCAGCGCGGAACTCGCCGCGCACAGGATCACCACCCCAAGATTCAGAGAGCCGCCATGTGCAGCCGCGCCCGCTGTCAGCAGAACGACCGAGAGCGGCATCGGCAAACCGCAACAAGCGGCAAAGAGCGCGATTGATGTCACCGCGTACCCATGGTGAGCAATCACGTTCAGCAAATTCATTGTTACAGCTCCCCAGGGGTCGTTGTGTATACGTTGATGCTACCCCGTTGGATGCCACCTGCGCCCACTGCGTCGCAGCGCACATCCCACTCTCAACGCAACCCTATGTTTTGTGTGGTTTAACTTCTCGCCACCTCGACCCCTCCCGCCCCGATGCTTCACTCGAAGCGAGGCAGATGCTCCACGTCGTCGTGCGGGACCGGCTCCACCGGTCCACCGGCCTTCACCCACGCCTTCAGCCCGCCCCGAATCACCTTCGTCGTACAGTTTTCCCGTTGCAGCATCCTTGCCACCCGCATGCTCGTCGCCTCGTGCGCGCACGAGCAGTACAGATAGATCTCGCAGTCCGGCTGTGGCAACATGAACTCCTCCAACACTTCCAGATCTTCCCTGATCCGGCTCGGGTCCACGCGTATCGAGTTCTTGATCCTATGCATTCCGGGATCGTAGTAGCCGCGCGAGCGCACATCCGCAATAATCAGCAGCTTATCCTGCGTCGCCGTCTGCAGATGCTTGCGGAGGTCCCTCGCCGCAATCTTCTCCACCTTCGGAAGCCGCGTCTCGCGGAGCAGGCTTAAGACCACCCACAGCACATACAGCACAACGATCCCAGCCAGCATCGCCGCTGTCAGATGACCTACGCGCTCCACCCACCCAATCGCCTCGCGCAGGAACCGGGCAAACACAAACCCCGCAACGCTCCAGCTCGTCACGTACAACAGGATCCCCAGCCCATCGAGCATCAGAAACCTGCGCGGTCGCATACTCAGGCTGCCCGCCAGCACCGACGACACCTCCGCCAATCCCGGCACGAACTTCGCAATCAACAGCGCCCTCGGACCGCGCTTGTAGAACTGGTGCGCCGACCCAAACACGCACGCCTCCTGGTTCAGGCTGAACTTGCAGATATTCGTCAGCAACCACCAACCCGTATACCTTCCGCCCAGGTACCCCACCACGTCGCCCGCAAGCGTCGCACTCCAAGCGCAAACAATCACCAGCCCGAGATTCAGCGACCCTCCATGCGCCGTCGCACCCGCCGTCAGCAGCACCACCGACAATGGCAGCGGAAGACCGCAAGCCGCGCCGAACAGCACGATCGAAATCACGGCGTAGCCATGGTGAGCGATCAACTGCAACAGGTTCATCGTTCACACTCCCGGGGATTTATCTACCGGGATACTATGCCCTTACCCGCCACCTTTGCCACCCCAAAATGCCCCCAAATTCCCCTGCCTTAAAACTGCAGCCGCAGCCCCAGCTCGATCTGCCGCTCCCTGCTCGTCCCAGTCGTCGACGAGCTCGGCGTCCCAAACGGCACCTCCGTCGTCAGACCCTCCGTCGCAATCGCCGCTGCATCCTGAAACACCAGCGGCGTAGGCCCCGTCGCCGTCGAATTCCCAATCGTATTCGGCGTCCCCAGCTGAAACGCCCGCGTCTCCACGCTGGAGATGTTCTCTGCATTGAATAAGTTGAACGCTTCAGCAAACGCATTCAAACGCATCCCGCGCCCCATCTTCACCTCCCGCCCAAACCGCAGGTCGACCTTCCCCCGCGGCGCCAGTCGCAACGTATTGCGACCTATCGTGGGAAGATACGTTGCGCCCCCCGACCCGTTGATCGACTCGCGCCCTCCACTCAAATACGTCCCGCCAAAAATCTTGTAGCTGTAAGCCGCCCCGCTGCTCGCCGTTCCAATCGCCGAAACGCGCCACCCATCCAGCACCAGCCGCACCGCCTTCGGACCCCTCCGCTCATGCAGCGGCAGCGCCATCGTCCCTGAAAACCTCTGCGGAAACTGCTGGTTCGATAGCCCCTTGTCATAGCCATTATGAAATGGATCGAACTGCCCATCCTGTTGCGGCGTCGCCGAGCCTTGCGGCGCATAATCGACCGACCGCGAGAACGTGTAACTCCCCTTCAGCTCCAGCTCCCGCAGCCCAGCCCACCGCAGCCCATGCACTCGCGCCTCAGCCGTCACCGCGTGATACGTCGCATTCGCATTCGACACCAGCGCCGTCACCGCTCCATAGTTCGCCATCGGCCGCTGGTCATACAGCGGCACCTCAAACGTCTCACCCTCCTGCAACCCCTTATATCGGTTCAGCACTCCGTCCACGCTCTGCAGCTCGTAGCTCACCATCCCCGGCGACGGCGAAATATTGATATCCGTGCTGCCCGGCAACTGCGTCGCCATCGCCATCGCATAACTCACCCGCACACTCGTACGACGTCCCAACCCTCGCTCCACCGCCAGCTCCCCCCGCTGCACCATCGGCACCCTGTAGTTGCTGGCAAACACAGTCGCCGAAGTTGTTTGCGCGACCGCCGCCGGAGGCGCCGTAATGTAGGCGCACGGATATCCAAACCCCTGCTGCACCGCGGTTATCTGCGGGCAATCCGTGATCGTCTTGGGTGTAATCCGCACATGCGTCGTAGTCGAAGCCAGCGCCGTATCCACCAGCGCGGCCCGCACTGTCCCTCCCGGAATGTGGCTGTAGAACACTCCATAACCAAGCTTTACCGTGAACATCTGCCCGCTCTTCGGCTGCCACCGTTTCGGCAAACCCCACACCGCATGCGGCGCCCACACCACCGCCAGCCGCGGCCCAAAGTTGTTCCGGTCCTCCGGGAACGTCGCCGTCGCCCCATGAATCGGCCCCCCAATCGCAGCAATATCCGCATCGAGCAGCGGATTCGCCGTTTGCGGCTTCGGCAGCAGCGTGTAGTCGTAACGCAATCCCAGCGTCACCGAAAGATTGTTGCGCACCCTCACCGCGTCCTCCACAAATCCCGCAACATTGTGCGTCACAAACTCTGTCTCCGTCGCTCCAAAGCTCTGCGTGAAGCTGCGAAAGCAAAAGTAGTGCACCGTCGCCACAATGCTCGGGCATGCACCATTGGGATACGCATTCACGCTGAACGTGTAATCCGTGATCCAATCCACCAACCCGCCGTCCTTGCCATTGGTCGTTCCGCTGTCATAGCTGAACGCCCCCTCCTGCGCGCTCAGCGTATCGATGCGATCATGAATCCGGCTCCAGTCCGCACCCACCATCAGCAGATGCCGCCCCACATGCCATTGCAAGGTATCTGCCAACTCCAATCGTGTCTCGTCGGGATAAGCACTTCGCCCACCCGTAGCTCCCGGCGCCAGGCTGGACGGCGTCCCAAACGAAAACCCATTCGGCGCAATCGATACCTGCGGCGCATACCCATACGGCCCTATCGCCGGCTCCTGCGGCAACGGAGCATGCGGCGTCTGATAGTCCAGGTCATGCGCAAACTGCGCCCGCACCTCGTTGTTCAGGCGCTTCGAAAAGCTGTGCACCCACCGCCCACTCCCCACATCCACGTGCACCACGCTATCGCCCAGGCTTCCCATTCCCCGAGCCACCACCGCATCCGACGCCTGTCCCAGCGCCGCACCAGCGGGCGATTCAAATCGATTGCCCATGTAGCTTACCGTCACATGGTCTCTCGCCGTCGGCGAAGCATCCATCCTCACCGTCCCCATCACCCGATACGCCTGCCGCTCCGTCGTTCCCGTCAGGCTGTTCAGGTAATTCAGCGCCGCGTTCGTCGCCACCCCATCCACACCGCGATTCGCCAGCAGCGCCAACTGGTCATCCGACAAGCTAAAAAAGTTCGCCAGTGCCGGCGTCGACACAATGTGATCCTCATGCAGCAGCGTTTCGAGCGATGCGAACAGCGACAGCGGCTCGCGGCCCTGCATCGCGCGTTGAAACCGTGACCGCCGGCGCCGAGGCTTCGCCCCACTCGCCGTCTTGCCAATTGGCAATCCCACCGACCCGCCGAACAGCAACTGCGAGCCCTCCGGCTTCACCGCCTCGCTCGTCACCACGCCATCGTTGTAGTGCGTCGCAATCGAGAATGGATTGGTTGCCGCCCACGCACTCTCGCGCGCGCGAACGAACGCCTCTCCATGCAGCTCCGCGCTGCCCGCCCGCGACACCACCGCCATCCCGCCCACCATCCCATACTGCGCCGAGAAGTTTCGCGGCAACACGCGAAAGCTCCTCACCGACCCCTGGTTATAGCTCGCCCCCGAACTCGCTCCCCCCGTCGCCGATCCCCTCGGCCCCGCGCGAAAGCTCTGGTCGCCCGACAACCCATCCACCGAGAACTCTCCCTGCGTCGACGCCAACCCCGCATAACTCATTCCCGTTGCCGTCGCTCCATCCCGCGCACTCACCCGGCTACCCGGATCATCGTCGTCATCACTCGCACTCACATCCGTCTGCGTCACCGAGGTCTCTTCACTCGCCTCCGAGTCCAGCTCCACCAGGTCCTCCCACTGCCGCGACTCCACCGGCAGCGAGTCCAGCTGTTTCGCCAGATTCAGCGACACCGGATCGTACGATGCCCCACCGAATCCAGCCGAATGACAAACCCGGCACACTCGCCTGCACGTTCGCCCCCGCACCCTGCCGCGCCGGCCCCAGCGTGAGCATCACATCGTCAAGATCTCCACCCTCCAGATCAAGTCGTGCCACCGCAATCCCCTCCGTTCCTCGCCCACCCTCGCCCCGCGACGTCGCCCTCAGCTCATACTCTCCCGGCGGCAACCGCAGCAGCAGAAAATCTCCCTCACTGTCCGCCTCCACATCGCGCTCCACGCCCTGGTCCGGAGACATCACATGCACCCGTACATCGCCCGCCGCGCACCTCTGCGAATACGCCCCACATACCGCCGAAATGTGTCCGCGAATCGCACCATCCACCGGCCCCTGCGCCCACCCCCGCACACTCATCCCCATCACGCCAGCAATCAGCAACCGCCGCACGCAGCCACGCAAGCGCACATGCGCACGCAACACCGCGCATACGCAACCGCATGCGCGATAACGACCAGCAGGTTTTTGCTTGGATTGCGCAGCCGAAGCCGCGACGCAGCGAGCCAGAAAAACCACAGCCGAACTCCGCTCCGGGGAATGGCCGGAGCTCCTGAAACGCAGAGGGGAGTGACCGAACAGGTGTGACCGCCCGGGCAGACAGGCGATCAGAAATCAACAAATCCCTGGTCTCTAGACCAGAAAAATCCGTGTACTTCGAGCCTAACGAACTATGACCGATATGGGAAGCAAGCCATGATTCCCATATCGGGAATTCGCCGGCGTCAACGCGCGCATCTGCCTTGACGAACGCACTCATCCCCTTAAGGAAAATGGGTGGCAGCCGAAGCTGCCACCCATTTACAGCATGTGAGCAACATTAGAACGTGATGTGCAGCGCCATGGTGATTGCCCGATTACCGCCAATGGTGCCCGTGACCGAACCAAAGTTCGCTCCGTTATTCGGACAATTGGTGCTGTTGGGAAGGTAATTATTAGCCGAACAGGACTGGATTCCATTGGGAAGTTGCGTTGGGATCATGATCGTCTTGCCCGAACCCGTGTAGTACGGCTTCTGATCAAGGTTCGTCAGCGCGGACTGCTGATCGACTGTCGACGGGCTGGTAGCAATCTGTCCATACTGCAGATAACCCAGTGCGCAATTGTTATAGGCGTTTTCAGGCCCCTCGTAAGCGGACGTCGAACAGGCGTCGTTTTGACGGATTTGCGTCTGATTCTGCGGTACATCCAGGCTCGTCGTATTGGTTAAGTTGAAGATGTTGAACTCGTACAGCACCGAGATTTTGTCCGTCACATGGAAGTTCTTCCGGATGGAGATATCCAGACGCTTCTGCATCGCCTGGCGGAAAATATTCCGCTGGTTCTCAGGCGCAAAATTCGTCTCGTAGATGTCCGTGGGATCACCCTCATTTCCCTGCGCCGCCGTCGGAACGCCGTTCGTGCCCGGCGCAACATAGTTGATGGCAATCTCGCTGGGATCGATCGTCGGGATGTACGAACCTCCGGGCCCACGGAAATCACCCGGGTTGCCGGTCAGCGCCTTGCCTTTCGCGTCGCTCGGATTTGCAATCGGCAGCACAGGATTCATCAACGTCGGATAGTTTCCAAAGTTGATGCTTCCAACCGCACCGTAGAACTCATACAGAGAATATGGCTCGCCGCTCTGGATGATCCCCAGCCCGGTCACGCTCCAGTCGTTCGCAAAGTAGGAAAGCACCGAGTGCTGAGCAGCCGCATTGGGCACCAACACCTGGAAGTTAAAGGACGTCGTGTGTGTGCGATCAAAGTCCGCCGACGCATACGAGTCGCGCAGCTTGGCTGGATTGTCACCCGTAAAGAACAGACCGATATCGCTCTGCTCATCCAGCGCATGCCCCCACGTGTAGTTCACGCCTGCCTGGAAGTGATGTGACAACCGCTTTTCCACGTGTACCTGCAGCGAGTCATATGCCGATTGCCCAACCGTCTCGAACAGCGCCGCGTTCGGACTGTAGCCGACATATGGAGCACGGAAATCTGTATTACCACCATCCGGAGTATCCCAGGGCTCGCTTCCAATCGACTCGTAGTCCGCATCGCCGTAGGGATCCGTCACAAGATTATTCTGATTCAACACCTGGAAGCCATAGGTGTCCGTCTCGCCGTGAATCGGGTTAGTCGGCGTCGCGATGCCCGGCTCGTTGAACGGAATCGGGATCACCGCGTGCCGTCCCCGGTTGCCGCTGTAGCCGATGGTGATTGCCAGATCGTTCGTCGGCTGCCACTGAACGTTCAGTGCGAAGTTGATCGTGTAAGGTAACTTATTGTTCTTGTCATACGCGCCAAAGTTTAGCGGCTGGTACGCCAGGCAGTCCGTGTAGTTCGCCTGGTTGTCGACAGCCCCGCAGCTCGGCCCAAACCCCGGGCTCAGCGTGCCGGTCAAACCATTCGCGCCGCCCGGCCCCGAACCCAGCACGTTCTGCAGCGCCGTCGTGATCGTGCTCGGATCGGATGTCGGTCCAATGTACGTTCCGCCCTGCGAAATGGGCGTGAACGCGCCGCCAATCGGATTCTCGAGCTTCGTGCCCGTACCCGTAACATAGCTAGCCAGCGGTGCCGACTCCGTTACACCGAACGGTCCACCATTGCCGCTGCCCGCCGGCTGCGACAGGTACGTAAACAGCTCGCCGCGATCGTAATACATGCCCGCGCCGCCGTTGATGACCACCTTGTTGCTGAAAACCTTCGGTGAGTATGCGAAGCCCAGCCGCGGCGAGATGCCCCACTGCCGCCCCGTCAACGTAGAGTTCGATGTCCCCGGCGTCGGATCATATTTGTTGTTGCCCGCGATCACAAACCCCGAGCTGGCCACGTCGAATCCCGTGTCCGCAGTGCCTGTCACCGAATACTTGCTCGGGTCGAAGTTGAACATGTTGCCATACTTTTCCGTGAGGCCGCCGTGATAGTCATACCGCACACCCGCTGTAATGCTCAGGTTGGGGAGCGCCTGCCACTTGTCCTGCGCGTATCCAGCAATCTCATTCGAGCGATAGTAACGGTTTGCATTATTGCGGCCGCTCTCCGGATCAATCGTCTCCAGCACGCTCGACTTGTGGACCTTGCCCTCCAGGAAGTCGACGAAGTTGGTTGTTGAGACGTCCGCGATTCCCTGGCGATTGTTCTCGATATTCAGCTGCGTATAGCTATAGCCACCGCCCACCACTAACGTGTGCTTGCCCAGCGCAAGAATCATGTTCGTCGACGGGTTAATGCGGTTCTGATAGTACCCCGTGTTCACAAACGCCGACGCAGGTCCCACAGATATCGAAGGCGCCGCAGAGTTGTCTGCTCCAAATTCTCCCAGCGTCAGGCCGGCAAGCGTGTTTGGCTGAATCAGCGTGGGTGAGATCCCGGCGCTAATGCCATAGGTCACGCCAAGCGTGGGATCCGGCGGCAGCGTCTGCCTGTAGTAGCTGTACGATCCCATGCGGTCGAAGCCCAGCCGCTGCTCCCAGTTGATGTTGTTCCCAATCGTGATCGTGTTGTCGATCGCGAATACCTGCGCACCGTTGTTCTGCGTTACCGGGAAGCCGCCGGTATCGGAGAACCCATACGGCTTGTTGACCGGGTCATTCTGGTAGTAGTACTTCAAGGACAGCCGGTCGGTCTTCGTCACGTCCCAGTCCACGCCCGCCGTCGCCTGGTCTGCAACCAGCGTTGAGGTGCCCGGCAGCGTGACGTTCGGGACGCCGTACTCATACGTCGCTGAAGTCTGCGCTGATGGAATGAGATATTGCCCATTCGTCAGCTTCGCGTTCATAAGGGCAAACGCGATGGGATCAATCGTCTTGGTGAATGCATAGCCCTGGTAGCCGGTGGCTGCCGAGTCAAGGCCCGCAACTGAACGATCATCCGTCAATCCGCTCGGAACCGTCAGCTGCGAAAGGCCTGTCGACTGATCACTGTTGTAGCGGTGTTGATACGCGACGAAGAAGAACAGCTTATCCTTGATGATCGGTCCACCCAACGAACCGCCCAGCGTCCAGCGGTGCAGCGCCGGGTTCGCCAGCCACGCCGGAAAGGCGCCCACACCAATCGTTGTAAGCTGCGCCTGCTGGTTGAAGAAGAACGGCGAGGCGTTGATCTTATTATTCGCAAACGACCCATATGCCTGGCCGTGAAAGCTATTCGTTCCGCTATTGGTGTTGGCATCGATCTGCGCACCGCTCGTTGCACCCTGCTGCGCGTCGTACATCGACGTGTTCACGCGCAACTCTTGCAAAAACTCAGGAGGGGGAGAAGGCAAACTGTTGCCGTTCGACCCATACACCGACGTGCCCACACCCGCCGCGCCACCCACAGGCGTGCTCTGCCCGATATTGAACGCATACCGCTGCGAGTTCGATCCGCTCGAGCTCTTGCCGTTGAACAGGTTGGTCGCGTCCACGCCATTCACCTGGAATGTGTTCGACGTATCGCGCTGGCCATTGGCCCAGATCGGCTGGTTGCCCAGGCCCGAGTTCGTATCCAGGTTACTCAGCAGCTCAGCGCTCACGCCCGGGCTCAGCACCGCCAGCTGCGTAAAACTGCCAGTCGCCAGCGGCGTCATGGCAATCTGCGATTTGTCCAGCGTGTAACCATTGGTGTCGTCCGTCGCATTCAACAGCGGCGTCGCCGTCACGGTGATAGATTCCGCAGTCTGGCCCACCTTGAGCGAAAGATTCAGCGTCTTCGCTCCGGCTTCCTGTACCTCGACGCCCGCCAACTCCGTAGTCTCGAAGCCCTCATGCGTCGCCTTCACCGAATAGGTGCCCACCGGCAGGTTGAAGATCTGGAAAAAGCCGTTCGGCTGCGCTTTGGTCGTGCGCGTCACGCCGATCGCCGCGTCCGTCGCTGTCACCGTCGCTCCCGGAATCGCAGCACCCGAGCTGTCGAGCACTGTTCCGTTCAGCGAACCTAAGGTTTGCTGCGCCCTCGCCATCAAGCCCGAGGTTAGAAGGCAAGTAAACAACAGCACGGAAAGAAGTTTGCGCATAGTTCTGACTCTCCTGAAAGTGAATACAGCTGGCCCGACACGTTCCGTACCGGTGGCCTTCAATAGGTGGCAACTCTCGTCTGAAAGCAGGGAAACCTCATCCGCGGCACGCGCATGAGCCTGTTGGGGTCAGTACAAGGTCTTTGAATAACTATGACTGTACATCATGTCATTTCTGTAAATGACAACTAAATTGCTCACTCCCATTGAAATATCAACCCCCAACACTCATTTCTGCACAAAAAACAGGGCGATGGCCGAAGCCATCGCCCTCACCATCAGCCAAACTTTCGATTAGAACGTTAGGCGAGCCGCAATCTCTATCTCGCGCGGAGTATAGAGGAAGCCGCTGTTGTTGGAGCTTGTGAGCGACCCGAACGGCGTCGTTCCCGCAACGGACGAATTCTGCGCGGTTACAGTGGCACCGCTCAGCTTGTACGCCGTCGTGCTCACGCCGTCATAGTTCTGGTGATTACCCACATTGAACATCTGCGCAAACACCTCCAACCCGTACTTGCCGGCAAACAGGAACGTCTTGCCAAGTCGAAGGTCGTCCACCTGCTTCCTGGGGTACTTGTAGGTATAAGGCGCGATCCGGCCGGGAACAATACCCGGACCGCCGGCGCCGTTCCAGACCGAGCCGCCGAACGCAGCCGCCGTCGTCGAACCCGTGATGGTCGCCGTATACGGCAGGCCATTCTGCGCCTGGTACGTATCAGAAATCTGCCAACCGTTGGTTAGGTACGTGTACCAGGCAGACCCATGCATCGTTGGAAACTTGTACAACACATACCCAACGAAGCGATTTGGAACGTTATACGCGGAGTTCCCGTAGTTCGCCCGTGGGTTGGAGTACGGGTCATACCATCCTTCTGCCTGGTCCGTAGTCTGGCGCGTTCTGGTAGAAGTCCAGCGCATGAGACCAGGTATAGTTCGCGTCGAACTGGATATTCTTAAGCGAGCGGTTCTGAATTTCAAAAACCACTGCGTTATAGCGCGAGTTAATGTTGCTCGTCACCTGCGTGATGTTCTGGTACAGCGAAACTCCCTTCGCTCCGCCGCTGGCAACCGTCGTCCCGAACTCCGCCGCATTGCCATACCGCGTATAGGTCGGCACGTTATAGACCGTTCCGTTCGGGCCCAGAGGACCGGAGTTGCTTGGATCGACGACTGTGATCTTTTGCGTCGTCATCGTTGTCGGATCCAGGTTCAGATCCAGGAAGTTCGTCAGGTGATGGCCCAGCGCACCCAGGTAGCTGACACTGAACACCGTGCCGCGACCCATCTGCTGCTGCACCTGGAGATCGAACTCCTGCACATCCGGATTCTGCAGGTTCGAAGCCAGGTAATAGGCTGCCGGTGTCGGTGCCGCACCTGCCAGCGCGATGTTCGGAAACACCGGCGCACCCGCAATCGAGGGCGTGTACTTCGACACATACTGCCCCGCCGGGCTGCCCGTATTCAACTGCACGTTGAGCAGAATCGCATTCGTGATCCGGCCGTAGAACATGCCGTACCCGCCGCGCACCACCGTGCGGCCATCGCCGTACGCGTCAAACGAAAAGCCAATGCGAGGTCCGATATTGTTCCTGTCGTTCGGATGGTTCGTCACCCCCGGAAAGGGCGTATACCCGGTAGTCGCCGTCGTCAGTACCGTCGAGGGCGGCGGCAGGAGCTCATCGTCATACCGCACGCCGAGCTCCAGCGTAAGCCGCGGCATAATCTTCCAGTTATCCTGCGCGAAGAAACTGTAATCCAGCGTCGAGATCGCAAACTCCGGGCTTGCTCCCAATCCCTGCGCCAGCGAAGAGTAGCAAGGGTCCGTGCCAACCGCGCTCGTTGTCGCCGTCGCCGTCGCCAGTGCCGTACTGTTGCAAGTGTCGTGAGCGTTTCCCTTGTTGTACAGATCGGCCATGTAGTTGCCCAGGTAGCTATACGTGATGTATCCGTTGCTCTCGTACAGATTGTTGAGCAGGTCGTAGTTGTTCAACGCGTCGCCGCCAAACGTCAGGCTGTGGTTGCCCTTCTGGTAATGCAACACATCTCCAACCTGCCACTTGCGCTCATCCGGCAGCGCCTTGCGGTACGAGTAGTACGGCGATCCGATGTACGCAAACACGCTCGTATCCAACGCCACTTCCGGGACATTGCCTCCCGCTCCCACCAGGTTTGCCGTCGTATAGGCGCTGTACGGTTGCTGCGTCTCATCATCCAGCTCGCGGCTGTATTGATACAGCAACTCATTGGAGATGTTGCTGGAAAGAATGCTGGTCAACTTCGCGACCCCATAGTCCAGCTTCACGAAATCGTTGCCCCACGTGTCGACCCCGTACGTGTTGGTCGCCGAAGTCTGTACGCCGCCGGGCGAATCCCAGCGCAACCGGTGATAGAGAAAGTCGACGTTCTCCCGGGGAGTCACTTGATAGGTAACCTTCGCAGTATTGATCTCCTGGTCCCCGAAACGTGGCACCGTGCCGAGATCCGAATTTAACCCGTTTATATCGCTCTGATACAGCGTGAACGCTGTGTTTTGAGCCGCCGTGTTGCCTGCGCTATAGGCCAGCCCGGTACGTGCGGCCAGAGTGCAAAGCTGTTGGTCCAGCGCATTCGTATCGCCCGTCAGCAGGCCGGTTGCCGTATTGCAGACCGAACCGGCAGTTGGCACCGCATTCGGCAGCGTGAAGAACGTTGCTGCGGAACTAGGAATTGCCTGGCCTGGGAAGATACGGGTGTGCTGATCGTAGGTGTACGTGAAGAACAATTTGTTCTTGATGATCGGACCACCCAGCGTGAACCCATAAATCTTGCGCAGGTCCTTCGGCTTCAATGGAATCGAAGGATACGTCTCGGTCGTGCCCACCAGCGTCGGAATCGTCAGCCTGCTGAACTTGTTGTACGCATTCCAGTTGCTCTCGCGATCGAAGAAGTACGCCTCTCCATGAAATTGATTGGTTCCGCTCACCGTCACGGAGTTGATCACCGCACCCGCCGCACGGCCATACTCCGAACCATAAACTCCCGTGTTCACCGCAAACTCACGCACTGCCGAACCTGAGGTCGAATACGCCTCACGCGTGCGTCCGCGCTCTTCCGAGTAGTACGCCTGGTTGTCGTCCGCACCATCAATCAGCACGCTGTTCAGGATCGGGCTGATCGCACGCACGCTCACCAGGCCGAATCCATTCGAATCCGAAACCACACCCGGCGTCGTCATCGCCAGGCTCGACCACCGGCGATTGTTGATGGGAATGTTCTGAATCGCCTGCTTGTTCAGGTTGGACGTGAAGTCCGGGCTCTCCGTATCTACCAGCGGCGTCGCGGCCGACACCTCCACCACTTCGTTGGCCGCGCCCGCCTTCAAATGCGGCTCCAGGCTTGTAACCTGGCCTACCTGCACAATGACCGAGCTCGACTTGAAGTCGCCGAACCCCGCAGCCGAAATCGTCACCGTATACGTGCCCGGCTCTAACAGAGCCGCGTCGAAGTAACCCGCGCTGTCCGCGGTCAGATGCTGCTCTGCACCTGTACCCTCGTTGTGAATCGTAATCGTCGCGCCGGGAATCACCGCGCTCGTAACATCTTCCACCGTTCCTGCAATGGCGCCCTGGGTCGTTGACTGGCCACTCGCCATCATGCCCGCAAAGCCAAATACAGCGGCAGCGCACCAAGCCGAGAGCTTGGGCGAAACACGTATCCTTAACAACATTCGGTTCCTCCTGAAATTTTGCTGCGACGTAGTCCTGAGGTTCTATCTGCGACCCGGCGAAACCCGGTGCCGCGACGATCTCCCAGGAGCGTTCCCCGAGGGGGTGATGGAAAAACAGCCTTGCCTGCTCCTTGCAAACAAGACAGCTGGCGCCTGCTGCCGCCAGCATGGTGGTGAATATCCTTAAGTTACCTGAAAGCCTATGGAAATCCTGTGAACACCCTGTAATTTTTGACAGGTGCCCAATTGTCGGTCAATCCCTTCCGCAAATCGCCCAACACCCCTCGCTTCTGTAAACTTTGATATGAGGCAAGTTAATGTTCATCGATGAAGCGCGAATCCGCATAAAAGCCGGCGATGGCGGCAATGGCTGCATGGCCTTCCGCCGCGAAAAATTCGTTCCCCGCGGCGGTCCCTCCGGCGGCGACGGCGGCCACGGCGGCGACATCCTCATGCGCGCCTCACTCTCCCACAACACCCTCGTCCACTTCCGCTTCAACCCAGAGTGGAAGTCCGAGCGCGGCGGCCACGGCCTCGGCTCCAACATGTCCGGCGCCGCCGGCGAGCACACCGTCCTCAAAGTCCCCGTAGGCACCGTCCTCTACGACGACGACACCGGCGAGCTCATCCACGACTTCACCCACCCCGGCGACGAGATCGTCATCGCCCGCGGCGGCCGCGGCGGCCGCGGCAACCAGCACTTCGCCACCAGCACGCACCAGGCCCCGCGCGAACATGAGCTCGGCCGCGCCGGCGAAGCCCACAACTATCCGCCTCGAACTCCGCCTGCTCGCCGACGTCGGCCTCGTCGGCTACCCCAACGTAGGCAAATCCACCCTCATCACGCCGCCTCTCCGCCGCCAAGCCCAAGATCGCCAACTACGCCTTCACCACCCTCGAACCCAACCTCGGCGTCGTCCAGGTCGGCGACCCTCCCTACGAAAAATCCTTTACCGTAGCCGACATGCCCGGCCTCATCGAAGGCGCGCACCTCGGCGCCGGCCTCGGCGTCCAGTTCCTCAAACACATCGAGCGCACCAGCGTCCTCGCCCACCTCATCGACGTCTCCGACGCCACCGACTCCACCAGCGGCAGCGCCCGCCCCGACCCCGTCGCCGACTACAACGTCATCACCGCCGAACTCAAATCCTTCGACCCCGCCCTCGCCGCCAAGCCCACCATCCTCGTAGCGGCCAAAGTCGACGTAGCCAACCCCGCCAAGCTCAAGAAGCTCACCACCTTCGCCAAGCGAAAAAAACTACCCCTCTACTTAATCTCAGCCGTAACCGGCGAAGGCATCGAAAAACTAAAGTACGCGCTGGCCGACGCCGTAGAAGCCCACCGCACCATCGACCTCACCGCCAAGCCCGACACCGAGCCAGCCGTCTTCAAGCCAGCCAAGCGCAAGCCCAACTACCCACCCCCTGCGCCAAGCGCCAAAACGCGCTCTCGCTGATCCAATCACCCAAGCAAAAATCCCACCCCGTCCGTAATAAAGTGCGCCAGCATATTCGACGGAAGATCGCGCCGCCACACATACAGCAGCGCAAAAATAACTCCCCCCGCAAACACCGGAATCAGGTGCACCGCGCCCCACCCCGACAGGTGCATATACGTGAACGCGACCACCGACACCACCACTGCCAGCACCGTGCTTCCCGTTAGCTGCCGCACCTTCTCAATCATGTAGCCGCGAAACAAAATCTCCTCCACCACAGCCGCGCGCAACACCATCAGCACCCGATACCAGAACGGCCTGGCCAGAATCAAGTTTCTCTCAACAACCGCCCTGCTTGCATCCAGGTGAAACATCGGCACGATCACCAAAGATTGAACGACGAACACCAGCAGCAGCACCACCACCGCAAGCAACGCGAACGCCACCGTCTTCCAGTTCGGGCGCCGCAAGCCAATCGACGACAGGGGCAACCCTTCCCCAAAGCGCAGCCACAAAAGCACGATCGCCGCATACGACCACCACAGGGCCTCATGCACCAGCAGCACCGGCAACGAAGCGCCCTGCGTAATCCCCTTGCCCATCGGCAACAACGGCAGCACGATCGCCGCCGCCAGCCCGATGCAGGCTTTCAACTTCGATTGCCGATCCTCAGAGTTCGCCGTGGACGCCATTCGCACCTATTTCTACCCAGAGACCTGATGGCGGCTAGCCGCCTTCTACCGCGGCATGCAAAAGCGCCCTAGTACGACGGGTGAAACAACACCAGGATCCCCACACACCCAATGCCATAAATGATCACCAACAGCGGCCACCACCGGTCAATCCACGAATCCTTCTTCGAGCTCATCCACACACCAACCTTTCCTCCCGAAATTCTAACCGATAGCCTCATTCCCGCCAGTCTTACTCTTTGCGAGACACTACTGAGAACACAAGTAACCCAATCGCATTGACTTCTGCCCCGAGGTGCCCATGGACGGCTCATCCTCTTCAAGTGCAGCATGCCTCGGGAAATGCCTTTTGTCGGCTCTCCTTCTCTCGGCGACGTCCACCGCATTCGCTCAGGGACGTCAGTCCCTGGAGCTAGGCGTTCTCGGCCAAACAACCTCCAACAAAATTACTGCGCCCTATCACGTAGTCTACGCACCTTCCTCTCCCAGCCTCCTCGGCACGCATAACGAACAAGTCTTCGCTGGCCCATTGCTTGATTACACATACGGATTCAATCGCTCCTTCAGCTTCGACGGCCGTGCCTCCTACCTCTTCGGCAAACAGCCAGTGGTTCACGGGAGCGGCGGCAACGCGCTCCTTCTCTCAGCAGGAATTCGCGCCACCTTCGGCCCCCGCCCAGTTCAGTTCTATCTTCGCCTCGAACCCGGCCTCGTCCGCTTTGACCAAGCAGGAACATCGTTTTCCTCCACTGGCTACTACAACACCGGCGCAGCGACTCATTTCACCCTCGATGAGGGTGCCGGCGTAGAAGTCCATCTCGCGCCCACCACCGCGCTCCGCTTTGAGCTCAGCCAAATCCTCTATGTACAAGGGCAGAGTCACGGAACGTTCGGCGATCTCACCTATTCATTTCCAGCCGAGGTCGAAGACCACCTTACCTTTGCTCTCGGCCTCGCACACTACTTTGGCCAGCCCTTCCCTTCCCCTCCGCCACCGTCCGCCCACCCGCCTTCGTTCCGCAACGAAGTTGACATAGCCCTCACCTCGCAGACCCATCGCCCCATTTCATTTGGCGCCGCTACCTTGAGTTCGGACTCAGACGTCGGGCTCTCCGGCTCGCACAACTTCTCCCGCTACATCGGCGTCGATGCTTCCGCCATCGTTCTACCCGGAGGAGCCGCGCCTAACTATCAGGACGGTGGCACCGAGACCGAACTGCTCGCCGGCCCACGCTTCGGCCTTCAGCACCCTCATTACGGAATCTTCGCCAAGGTCAGAGCCGGTGCCGTCACCTTTAGTTTCACCATTAACCAGGACGTCGTTTCCCCGCCGCCGGTCCGCTCCTGGGACTTCGCCTTCGAAGGCGGCGGCATCTTCGAGTGCTACCCTCGCGCTGGCCACCTTGTCCTGCGCCTCGATGTAAGCCAGCAATACACCCTCTACCACTCTGTTACCGTCAGCCAGCTACTCAACCTACCGCAACGCAGGGCGGCACTACGCCGGCTCTTTATGCCCGTGATGCTTCTGGGAGCAGGTTGGACATTCTAGCGGAAGCTCGCCCCGCCGCAAGCAAACTCCCGCCTTCGCGAGCAATCCCTCCACCGGCAGGACCTACTTCTTCATCGCCATCATGGATTGCCCATCCTGGTGCAACTATGACCATAGAAACTCTTCCCTGCAGGTCGCGAAAGAATTCCATCTCGGCACCCACATCGTGCACCAGATACTTCGTCGTCGATCTGGAAGCAAGGTCCGCTCCTTTTCCCCGCTGAATTCCCCACCAGGTGACCGTCTAGTATGCCCTTTAACATCGCATCCAGATTGGATTTCATACGTCCTTCTGGCTCCGAAAGAACCTCTCAGATCACGCTGCCTCGCAAAACACTGCATTTGAAAATCGCCTTCTGCTCAGAGATATTCTCTTACTTTGCGAAACTCCTCGCCACCCTGCGCATTCGTCATCACCACCGCTCCCTCACCATCTTTTTCATACACAACAAAATAAGACTCAAACCCTTCATCCACACCCCCCATGCGTAAAGTACGGGTTCGTCTTGCTCCCGCCAATCTCAACACCCAACCCCCAATCCCCCATGCCCGGCGTCAGCATCTGCTCCGTACAGCGCCTCCATAGTACATAAGGCTCGTTACCCACAGCGACCGCTCCACCTCGATCGCATACTTCGCCAGATCCGTCGGCGTAGTCCACAACCCTGCCGCCGCCATCTCCGGATACGTATGCGCCCCACCCACCACCGCCTTGCCATCTGCCTCATACGGCGTCGCCGCCATCGCCCTCCAATCGTCCGGCAGCGGCTGTTAATACGTACTGTGCGTCATCCCAATCGGCGCCAGCACCGTATCGTGCATCAGCATCGGAAGCTTCTCCCTCGCTTCAATCATCATCTGCTGCATGATCGTGAACCCGCCGCCCGAGTAATTCCACTTCGTCCCCGGCTCCGTCTCCACGCGAATCGCCGGTGTATTCGCCGGCTTCTCTCCGTTCAGCACCTGCACCAATGTCGGCACCGGCTCACCCGTTGCATACCCCGGAAATCCATGCGCCGTCGTCCCGCCGGTATGCGTTAGCAGCTCACGCAGCGTTACCACCTTGCCCTTCGCCTCCGGCCCATACGGTAGCTTCCAGCTCTTCAACTCTGTATTCACATCCGCATCCAGATTGAGCTTTCCCTCCTGCACCAGCTTCAACGCCTCCAGCGCCGCCACCGGCTTGCTGATCGACCCCGCCTGGAACAACGTCTCCGCCGTCACCGCAGGCCCGCCCATCTTCATCACGCCAAACCCCTGCGCCCACTCAATCACTCCATGATGAATGACCGCGACGCTCACTCCCGGCACATGTTCTGCCGCCATCTGCTCCTGCAGCGTGTGCGCAGCGTGCGTATCACCCTTCACGATCACCGGCGGCATCAGCCCCGCCACCACCCCGTCGATATGCTTTTGCGTCTCTGCAGATGGTGACGCCGCCACCTGCGCCAACAGCGCAGGAACCCCCGCCCACAACAGGACCACCACCAACCCCTGCCTGCATCCCAAACCCATCATGATCCCTCCAGGCTTCGCTAATCCCTAATCCCTGTTTCCTAATCCCTGCCCTTGAACTTGTTCGCCTTGGCAAACTCCTCCCGCAGTGCGGGAGTCTTCAGGTTCTCGCGCACGTGCGCCAGCCGCTGCTCCAGCGCGTGCAACGTTTCCGCAATCGCCTTTGGATTTGTCATCGCGACGTCGCGCCACATGCTGTAAGGGCTGGCTCCCAGCCGAGTCATCTCCCGAAGCGCCCGCCCGCCAATCGCCTGCACTGCGGCCATCCCCTCGCGATCGTCCGCGAACCGGTCTTCCAACTCGGCGGACAGCGCCGTAGCCAGCATCTGCGGCAGATGACTCACCCACGCGCACACCTCGTCATGCCGCGCCGGATCCATCTCCCGCATCACCGCGCCCATCCGTACCACACCCTTACGCCACTCCATCTCCAACTCACCCTCAGGAGCCCACCCCTCGCCCCGGCAAAACAGCCACGTAGCTCCGCGAAACAAATCCGCCTCCGCCAGCGCCGCGCCCCCCGACTCTTTCCCCGCCATCGGATGTCCCGGCAAACACCTCGCCTTCCCCGCCTCATTAAACAGCGTCCCCCCCAGCGCCGTAATCTCGCCCTTCGTACTCCCCACATCGGTCAGCAGCTGCGTCTCTTTCAGCTTCGGAGCCAGCTGCTGCATCCAGTCCAGAATCGGCAGCACCGGCGTAGCCAGCACCACCACATCCGCGTCCGTCTCCAGCACATCCTCGCGCCGCTCCAGCGCTCGATCGATTGCCTTAATCTCGACCGCCTTCTTCAACTCCTCCGCATTCGCATCCCACCCCGCAACCTCACCCTCGAAACCATTCGCCTTCAGCGCCAGTCCCACCGAGGCCCCAATCAACCCCGTCCCCACAATCAGCACCTTCTTCATCACCCCTCCACCTGTCTCTTCGAAGTACGATGCGTAAACCCCCGCGCGTTCTCTCCCCGATAATCTCCCGCAACCTGTCCCCGTCCCCGCAGCACATACTTATACGTCGTCAACCCTTCCAGCCCAACCGGCCCGCGCGCATGCAGCTTACTCGTGCTGATCCCCACCTCCGCGCCAAACCCATACCGAAATCCATCCGCAAATCTCGTCGACGCGTTATGCATTACGCTCGCCGCATCCACCTCGCGCAGAAACCGTTCCGCCACCGCGTGATCCTCCGCGATCACACTCTCCGTGTGCGCCGACCCATGCGCATGAATGTGCTCCATCGCCTCATCCAGCCCAGCCACCACACTTAGCGACAACGCCAGCTCGCCATACTCCGTATGCCAGTCCTCCACCGCCTCGATCTCAACCCCACGCAACAACTCCCGCACCGTCGCATCGCCATGCAGTGCCACGCCGCGAGCCCGCAAATGCTCGGCCAGCTTCGGCAAAAACTCCGCAGCAATCGCCCGATGCACCAGCACCGTCTCCACCGCGTTACACGCCGCAGGATAATCGACCTTCGCATCCTCAATCACCCGCAGCGCCAGCGCCTCATCCGCGCTCTCATCGACATACACATGGCACACGCCCTCCGCATGTCCCAGCACCGGAATCCGCGTATTCGCCTGCACATACTCCACCAGTTCCTTCGACCCCCGCGGAATCACCAGGTCCACCAACCCATGCATCCCCAGCAACTCCGTTACGCGCTCCCGTCCCACCACCAGCGACACCGCATCGGCCGGCAACCCCACCCCTACCAGCGCCTCGCGCAGCACCCGAACCAACACCGCAGCCGTCCGCTCGACTTCTTTTCCCGCTTTGAGTATCACCGAGTTCCCCGACTTGATCGCCAGCGCCGCAATCTGCGTCACTGCATCCGGCCGAGCCTCAAAGATCACCGCCAGCACGCCGAGCGGCACGCTCACCTTCGTAAGATCAAGCCCCTCGTCCAGCTCAGTCGCATCCAGCACGCGCCCCAGCGGATCAGGCAACCTCGCCACCGATCGCACCTGCTCAGCCATCTCCGCAAGCTTCGCCTCATCCAGCTTCAATCGCGCGCGCACCGCTGGCGTCAACCCTCCACCCTCAATCGCGAGGTCCTCTGCATTCGCCGCCAGCAACTCCGCGCTCGCCCGTTCAACGGCCTCAGCCATCGCCTCGAGCGCGGCATTGCGCTTCCCTTCATCCAGCGCCGCAAGAACCCGCGAAGCACTCTTCGCCGCCTCAGCCATCGCGCGCACACTCAGCCCGTTAGCCTCCGACGAAGCCGCCGCGCTCATCGCGCAACCTTCTCCTGCACAGGCTCGCGTGCCGCTGCAAACAGTGTTCCCACCTGCTCGCCTGCGACAATCCGCTCCAGCACATGCGGCGCCCGCCCATTCGCAATAATCACCTGCTTGCCCGCATGCAGCACAATGCGCGCCGACTCCAGCTTCGAAATCATCCCCCCGCGCCCGCGTCCATTCACCCCATCCGCCAGCGCCAGAATCTCCTCGTCCACCGTGTCCACCTGCGTCAGCAGCGAAGCCCCAGGCTCTGTCGGATTGCGGTCATACAATCCATCCACATCCGACAGCAACACCAGCAGGTCCGCACCAATATGCTTCAGCAGCAGCGCCGACAGCTTATCGTTATCCCCAAAGATCCGCTCGCGCGGCCGCAACTCCGTCGCCCGGTCCAGCTCAATCGTCGACACCGTATCGTTCTCATTCACAATCGGAATCACGCCCATCGTCAGCAACGCGTCAAGCGCCGCCCGCAGATTCGCATGCCGTGTCGCATCCCGAAAATCATCCTCCGTCAGCAGCACCTGCGCAATCGGACACCCCAGCCGATCGAACGCATCGTCATACAACGACATCAGCCGCGACTGCCCGATCGCAGCGCACGCCTGGATCTGCGCCACCACCGTCGGCCTCTCCACCAGCCCCAGCCGCTCCATCCCGAGCCCAACCGCGCCCGAGCTCACCAGCAGTACCTCGATACCCTGCGCACGTAGTTCGGCAACCTGCTCCACCAGCCCGCACAGCAGCCCCAGCGCAACCTTGCCGTCGTGCCGCATGATCACGTTCGTCCCGAGTTTGACGACGATCCGATGCAACATCTTCTCCCCGCCAGCCCTACGCATGGATCTGCGACACAGCCGGCGCAATCGTACGATCCACAATCGGTGCCAGCCTGCGCAGCTTCTCCACCAGCTTCGTCAGCTGCTCCGGATACAGCGACTGCGCGCCATCCGACAGCGCCTTATCTGGATTCGGATGCATCTCCATCAGCAACCCATCCGCGCCCGCGGCGACGCTCGCCAGCGCCATCGGCGGCACCAGGTCGCGCTTGCCCACGCCATGCGACGGATCGCCCAGCACCGGCAGATGCGTCAGCTTCTTCAGCACCGGGATCGCCGAAACGTCATACGTATTCCGCGTGTACGTCTCGAACGTCCGAATGCCACGCTCACACAACATCAAATCATAATTGCCGCCCGACAAAATATATTCAGCGCTCAGCAGCACCTCTTCAATCGTCGCCGCGATCCCGCGCTTCAACAGCACCGGCTTGCGCACGTGGCCAAGCTCGCGCAGCAAATTAAAGTTCTGCATGTTGCGCGCGCCCACCTGGAAGCAATCGATGTACGGCAGCATCAGCTCAATCTGCGAGATCTCCATCACCTCAGTGATCACCAGCAGCCCAACCTCATCCGACACTTCGCGCAACAACTTCAGCCCTTCCAGCCCCATCCCCTGGAAGCTATACGGCGAGCTGCGCGGCTTGAACGCTCCGCCCCGCAAAAATTGTCCACCCGCTGCAGCCACCTGCTGCGCACTCAGCCGAATCTGCTCGCGGCTCTCCACCGAGCACGGTCCGCTCATGATGACGACCTCATCGCCGCCCACCACCAGCCCATTCGGAAACGTAACCCGCGTTCCCTCCGGCCGAAACCCTCGTCCCGCCAGCTTGTACGGCGACGAGATCCGATACGCCTGGTGCACGCCCGCCAGCACCTGGAATTCCGTCACCTCAAAGTGCGCCGGCGTTCCCACGCCCGCGAGAATGGTCTGCGTCTCACCCGTTGTCCGGTGGACATTGAATCCCAACTCCACCATCCGCTCAATCACATGCTGTATCTGTTCATCGGTGGCTTGGTCCTGCATCGCGACGATCATCACTAGATCCCTCTTTAGTCCTCAATAAAATTTTCACTGCCCGGCATCACGACCAACTGCCGCAACTGCAACTCTCAAATCACGGATTCTGACGCTGCAGCGAACGCATTACGTCCATCACCCGTTCATAGATGTCCTGCACCTGCGCGTCCGTCAGCGGTCCCGGATTCACCTTCCGCACGTGCTCAAACACAACCTGCTCCCGTAGAGGCTCGTAGATCGGATCGTCGATCTTTGCCTTCAACTTCCCAATCTCAACCGCCGCTTCCGCTCGTTGAGAAAGCAACTGGACGATCTGCTCATCCAGCCCATCAATTTTGCTACGCCAATCGGCGATATCCATCGAATCCATCCTTCGCTCGCAGTAAATACAGGGTCGTTCTAATCATAATCTTCAATCTCATGGCGCCGACCGCCCACTGAGCTTCGCAACAAACTCCCCCACAGCCCGCGGCGCCTCCGCAGCAGGCGTCTTCTCTATCAGCCCGACAATCGCGCTCCCCACCACCGCCGCGTCCGCAAAC
This sequence comes from uncultured Acidobacteriaceae bacterium, assembly GCA_963737325.1. Lineage (GTDB taxonomy): Bacteria > Acidobacteriota > Terriglobia > Terriglobales > Acidobacteriaceae > Granulicella. The sequence goes on along the minus strand of CAVTSJ010000026.1, from coordinate 137,802 downwards.
TCTCCCACCGCCCGCACATGCTCCGCAGTCGAAACCCCAAACCCCAGCGCAATCGGCAACTTCGTAAACTTCCTCAACCTCTCCACAAGCCCCCGCGCATCCGACGCCAGCTCCGTCTGCGTCCCCGTAATCCCCACCCGCGAGATCGCGTACACAAAGCCCTGCGAGTTCTCCGCAATCGCCTTAAGCCTCTCATCCGGCGAGGTAGGCGCCGCCAGGAACACTGGCATCAACCCGACCGCGTGCATCACCCTCAGATACTCCCCAGCCTCTTCCACAATCATGTCGGTCAGCAGCACCCCATCCGCGCCCGCGTCCTTCGCGGCCTTCGCAAACGTCTCCAGCCCCATCTGCAGCACCGGGTTCAAATAGCTGAACAAAATAATCCCAGCCTCCGCCCGCGCCGCCCGAATCTCCTTACAAATCCCCAGCACATCCGTCAGCCGAGTCTCCCGCGCCACCGCCCGCTCACTAGCCCGCTGAATCACCGGCCCATCCGCCAGCGGATCACTGAACGGCACCCCCAGCTCAATCACATCCGCCCCATTGTCGAGCGCCGCAATCGCCATCTCCCGCGTGGTCGCAAGATCTGGATCACCCGCGGTAAAGTAAATCACCAACCCCGGTTTGCTTGAGAATTCGATCGGCATGTCAGGACTGCTCCTCTAGATAGAACGCCTTGACGTTGATCGCCTCGGATTGTTCGTTAAGCTCGACGACGTCCAACACGCGGTTACCGTTATCGCGGCGGTAAAGCGCAGCATAACCACTGGGCGAAGTGAACACGCTCTCCAGGCTGAAGCGCAGCGAAGGCGCCAACTCCAGTCCGCGACGAAAGTGTTCACGCAACTCGGCTGCTCCATGCAGGCGGCCATCGGGCCGGTTCCAGCGGCTCACAACCGTGTTCGCCTCAAACAGGACGTCCTCCGCATAATGCGCCATGATGCCGTCCAGGTCCCGTTGATTCCAACTGTCAATCCAGCCCGAGACCAAGGCATGAACGTCCTGATGAACGGCGCTCATCCGCGGCCCTCCGTCGTCCCGTCCAATTTCATCTCGCGCGTCAAGATCCCGATATCCTTATCCCCGCGACCGCTAACATTCACCACCACAATCTTGTCTTTCCCCATCTTCGGAGCGACCTTCATCACCTCGGCAATCGCATGCGCGCTCTCCAGCGCCGGAATAATCCCTTCGGTCCGCGACAACACCTTCACCGCCTCTAGCGCCTCATCATCAGTAGCCGACGTATAAGTAGCCCGCCCCGAGTCATGCAGCATCGCATGCTCCGGCCCCACGCTCGCATAATCCAACCCCGCGCTCACCGAGTGCGTCGCCGCAATCTGCCCCGCCGCGTCTTGCAAAACGTAACTGTACGTCCCCTGTAGCACTCCCGGAACCCCGCCACCATTGGGCGCAAACCTCGCCGCATGCTCCCCCAGTGCCGTTCCCCGCCCACCAGCCTCCACGCCAATCAGCGCAACATTCGGCTCCGGCAAAAACTCATAGAACGCCCCAATCGCATTCGATCCCCCACCCACGCAGGCAATCACCGCATCCGGCAACCGCCCTTCATGCTCCAGAATCTGCCGCTTCATCTCCTTGGAAATCACGCGCTGAAAGTCCCGCACCATCGTCGGATACGGATGCGACCCCAACGCGCTCCCCAAAATATAAAATGTAGTCCGAACATTCGTGACCCAATCGCGCATCGCCTCATTGATCGCGTCCTTCAACGTCGCCGACCCCGACCCAACCCCGCGAACCTCAGCCCCCAGCAACCGCATCCGGAACACATTCAGCTCCTGCCGCCGCATGTCTTCCTCGCCCATGTACACCACGCACTCCAGCCCAAACAGCGCACACACCGTGGCGGTCGCCACCCCATGCTGCCCCGCGCCCGTCTCCGCAATAATCCTTTTCTTGCCCATCCGCCGAGCCAGCATCACCTGTCCCAGCGCGTTATTAATCTTGTGCGCGCCCGTATGCAGCAGGTCCTCGCGCTTCAAATAAATCTTCGCCCCACCCAACGTCTCCGTCAGCCGTTTCGCAAAATAAAGCGGCGTAGGACGCCCGCAATAATCCTTCAGCAACCCATCCAGCTCCGCATGGAACGCCGCATCCGCCTGCGCCCCCGCGTAAGCCGCATCCAGCTCCAGCAGCGCCGCCATCAGCGTCTCCGGAACATACCGCCCGCCATAAGCGCCAAATCTTCCCGGCACACTATTCACCGCCACACCCATCGGCCGAGTCATCGTCCCTATCGCACTCATCGTCAACCCTCGAAAGCTCTTTCCTAATCCCTAATCCCTGTTCCCGAATCCCTGCCTCTAAAACACAAAAGCCGCAACCTTGAGGGTCGCGGCTCGGGGAATCTAGAGATCGCAGGTTACGCTTCAGTCCCTACGAAACTACTCCACCGATGCCGCTACGTGAGGCCAGTAGCGGTACGACGGGGTAAATCGCGGGCTGAAGAAAAACTTCATGGGTTTCAATCTACACCGGCGGCCACGCCTCTGCAACTAGCTTCTGCTTAATCCCGCCGCCCGCGCCGCCTCCACAAACGCTCGCAGCCGCTCCGGATCCTTCTTTCCCGGCGCACTCTCCACCCCACTCGCCACGTCCACACCCCACGGCGCAAACACCTCAATCGCCTCGTCCACATTCCCGGCATTCAATCCTCCCGCAACGATCACCCACCCACCCGTCGCCTCCTGCACCTCCCGCACCACCGCCGCCGTGCGCTCCCAGTCAAAGCTCTTTCCGGTCCCGCCCGACACCCCGCCATGCGAAGCATCGAGCAACACAAACATCACATAAGGATGCGACAACACCGCCGTCAACGCCGTTCGCAGCCTCTCCAAATCCATTCCCACCGGAACCTCAACCACCTGCAACACCCGCAGCACGCCGCCACTCCCAACATCAATCGCATCCACCAGCTTCGGATCAAACGCGCTATGCAGCTGCGCCGCAGTCAGCCCCGCCACCCTCGCAGCCTCAATAATCTCCGCCGCGTCCGTCGACGTGAACACCCCCACCTTCGCCAACTCCGCCGGCAGCTCGCGCGTAATCTCCGCCACCTGCGCTGGAGTCACTCGCCGCTTGCTCGGCGCAAACACAAACCCCACCGCATCCACGCCCAACTCCGCCGCCAGGCGAGCGTCGTCCAGGTTCGTGTTCGCGCAGATCTTAATAAACATTGGCTTGCTTCAACGCACCACCGCGCAAAAGATGCGCCAGCGCACCACCCGGCTTCGACTCCCGCATCAGCGACTCCCCAATCAGAAACGCCTCATACCCCGCCGCGCTCAGCTTGCGCATATCTGCCTGCGAACGAATCCCGCTCTCCGCCACCCGTACCGCGCTCTTCGGCAACTTATCCGCCAGCTCGCACGCGCGCTCCAGCGACACCTCAAACGTCCGCAGATCGCGGCTGTTCACGCCCACACACTCGCACTCCAGTTGCAGCGCGCGCTCCAGCTCCTCCGCGTCATGCACCTCGCACAACACATCCAGCCCATACGACTTCGCACTCGCCCGCAGCCTCTTCAACTCCGCATCCGTCAGCGCCGCCACAATCAGCAGCACCGCGTCCGCACGATTCGCCCGCGCCTCCAGCATCTGAAACTCATCCACCATAAAATCCTTGCGCAAACACGGCAACCACACCGCCGCACTCGCTCGCCGCAGATTCTCCAGCGACCCCTGGAAGAATCTCTCATCCGTCAGCACCGACAGCGCCGTAGCTCCGCCCGCCTCCAGTTGCAGCGCAATCTCCACCGGCTCAAACATCTCCCGGATCAACCCCTTCGACGGCGACGCCTTCTTCAACTCCGCGATCACTGCCGGCCCGTGGCCTCGCCGCGCCCGCAGCGCCCGCGCGAACCCCCGCGGAACGTGCCGCGCCGCCGCCGCCTCCAGCGAACGCATGTCGGCCGCCGCCTTCCGCTCCGCCACCACCTCGCGCGTATGCGCAAGGATCTCCGGCAGATACAACGTAGGTTGTGAGCTGTCCGTCAACATCCCCTCCATGCTACGCCCGAAAATCACGCTCCCCAACGGAAAATGGCGAGCCAAAACCTCCGGCTCGCCCTCCGTTATTAACTTACTGGCTCCCTCCACCTGCGCGGTCAAGCCAGCAACTTTGTTCGATTTCCTACTTCCTGCTTCCTGCCCTTACGCCTTCCCCGCCAACTGCCGCAGCACGTACTGCAGAATGCCGCCGTGCTGGTAGTAGAGAATCTCCTGCGGCGTATCGATGCGCACCGTCACCGGGAACGTCTTCTTGCTCCCATCGGCCGCCGTCGCTACCACCGTTAGCTTCTTGCCGCCCTCAAACTTCGAGTCCAGCATGGCCTTCAGCTCGCCCGGCTTCGTTCCCAGCGTGAACGTCTCTTCGCCCGTCAATCCCAGCGATTCCACATTCGCGCCCGTCTCAAACTGTAGCGGCAGAATCCCCATCCCCACCAGGTTCGACCGGTGAATGCGCTCATAGCTCTCCGCAATCACAAACCGAATCCCCAGCAGGCACGGGCCTTTCGCCGCCCAATCGCGTGAGCTACCCGACCCGTACTCCTTGCCCGCCAGAATCGCCAGCGGCGTTCCACGCTTCGCATACTCCACGCTCGCGTCGTAGATCGACATGCCCGTTCCCTCAGGCAGCAACCGTGTCACGCCGCCCTCCGTTCCCGGAGCCAGCTTGTTCCGCAGCCGCACATTGGCAAACGTTCCGCGCACCATCACCTCATGGTTGCCGCGCCGGCTGCCGTACGAGTTGAAGTCTGCAGGCTTAACCCCATGCTCGGTCAGATACACCCCTGCCGGGCCATTCAGCTTGATCGACCCCGCCGGTGAAATGTGATCCGTCGTCACCGAGTCGCCCAGCACCGCCAGCACCCGCGCGTCGGCAATGTCCTTCACCTCGGCCGGCACTGCAGGCATGCCATCAAAGTAAGGAGCCTTCCGGATGTACGTGGAATCCTTCTCCCATCCATACGTCTCGCCCAGCGGAAACTTCAGATGCTGCCAGTTTGTATCGCCATCGCTCACCGTCGCATACTGCGTGCGGAACATGGTCGAGTCAATACAGCTCGCCACCGTATCCGACACCTCTTTCTGCGACGGCCAGATGTCCTTCAGATAAACCGGCTTGCCATCCTTACCCTGGCCCAGCGCGTCTTTCTCGAAGTCATGCGAGATGTGCCCGGCCAGCGCATACGCAACCACCAGCGGCGGACTCATCAAATAATTCGCCCTCACCTCCGGCGAAATCCGTCCCTCAAAGTTCCGGTTGCCGCTCAGCACGCTGACCGCAACCAGCCCATGCTCTTCAATCGCCTTCGACACATCCGTAGGCAGCGGCCCCGAGTTCCCAATGCAAGTCGTGCATCCATACCCAACCACGTTGAACCGCAGCGCATCCAGGTACGGCATCAGCCCTGCGCGCGTGTAGTAATCCGTCACCACCCGCGATCCCGGCGCCAGCGACGTCTTCACCCACGGCGGCATCGTCAATCCAGCCTCAACCGCCTTCTTCGCCAGCAGTCCCGCCGCCACCATCACGTAAGGATTGCTCGTGTTCGTGCAGCTCGTAATCGCCGCAATCACAATCGAACCGTCGCTGAGATACTTGTCCGGATTCACCCCGAACCGTCTCTCCACCGAGTGCATCGCGTCCTCGTCGCTCTCCGCCTCCATCACGCCAACCGAGCTCTCCAGGTCGCCGTTCTTCGACGCATGTCCGCCCTCGCCCTCCCAGCGCACCATCTGCCGCACCACGCCCTTATTCGCGTTCGGACCCTGCAGCTCCGGCAGCTTCGACGCAAAACTCGACGGCGTCTTCGACAGCAGCACCCGGTCCTGCGGCCGCTTCGGCCCCGCCACGCTCGGCTCCACCGTGCTCAAATCCAGCGACAGCGTAGCGCTGTACTCAGCCTCCGGCGCACCCGCCGTGTGGAACAGCCCCTGCGTCCTGTAGTACGCCTCGACCAGCGCAATCTGCTCGTCTGTCCTTCCCGTCAGCCGCAGATACTTCAACGTCTCCGCGTCCACCGGGAAGATGCCGCACGTCGCTCCATACTCCGGAGCCATGTTCGCAATCGTCGCGCGATCCGCTAGCGGCAGCTCGCTGATGCCCGGCCCGTAGAACTCCACGAACTTGCCCACCACGCCATGCTTGCGCAGCGCCTCCGTCACCGTCAGCACTAGGTCAGTAGCTGTAGTACCTTCCTTCAACTTGCCACTCAACCGGAACCCGACCACCTGCGGCACCAGCATGCTCACCGGCTGGCCCAGCATCGCAGCCTCTGCCTCAATGCCGCCGACGCCCCATCCCAGCACGCCCAGCCCATTAATCATCGTCGTATGCGAGTCCGTTCCCACGAGCGTGTCCGGATACGCCGTCACGCTGCCATCGGCCTCAGTCTTGGTAAACGTCACCCGCGCCAGGTACTCCAGGTTCACCTGGTGACAGATCCCCATGCCCGGCGGCACCGCCGAGAAATTATGGAACGCCGTCTGCCCCCACTTCAGAAACGCGTAGCGTTCGCGATTGCGCGTAAACTCCAGCGCCGCATTCAGGTCATACGAGTACGCGCTTCCGTACTCATCCACCTGCACACTGTGATCAATCACCAGCTCTGCCGGCACCAGCGGGTTGATCTTCTCAATCTCCGCCTGTCCGCCGCCCAGCGCCTTCATCGCGTCGCGCATCGCGGCCAGATCCACCACCGCGGGCACGCCCGTAAAATCCTGCATCAGCACGCGCGCCGGCATGTATGCAATCTCGCGCGACGGCTCCGCCTTCGGATCCCACTTCGCCAGGAACCGAATGTCGTCTGCGGTCACGGTCTTGCCGTCCTCGCAGCGCAACAGGTTCTCCAGCAGAATCTTCAGCGAGTACGGCAGCCGCGCGAGGTTCACTCCTTCAAGCGCGCTCAGTTTAAAGTAGTTGACCTTCTTCGCGCCGCTCTCCAGCGTGGCGGCCGCGGCAAAGCTGTTCGGATGCGTTGTGTTCGGCATTGCGTATCTTCTCCTGTTAGGTCCTGTGGGCAATCAATGAATCCTAGGTGCTGAGAGTGGACCTTGGATGTGATGGAAAGCACGTTGCGAGTCACCGCACCGCAAGATTGCGCGCGGCTGGAATTCATCTTGTGCGGGAGAGGGTCGCGCTCAACCACTGCGCGGGTCTTAGCAGGAACGGCCCCGATCACGGCGGCCCCGAAGAAACCGCTTCACCTTGCGTGACCGGGTCACGTCATAGGCGCGCATTCTGGGGGACGCTGTCGTACATGCGTAGAATTTTACGCCCACAGCCCTACCTTTGGTGTGGTCCTCCACCCCATTTCCCCGCAAAATATTGCCAGCAAACAGCCTCCCGCCCCTCTCCCGGCATCTCACCCAATGCGCGGCAGCCCTCAACAACTTTTTGGCTGCGCGGGAGTTTGAACGAACTATGACAAACCGCTCGTTAGTACGTACGTTTGGCCTGATAAGCGCTTCCGCGTTGCTCGCCTTCACCTTTATAGGCTGCAAGAACAGCTCGACCAACGCCGCCAATACCGCCGCCATCAACGACGGCACCGCTCCCGCCAGCGGCGACGCTGATCCCGCGGACGCCAACCTCGCCCCGGCCTCCAACACCCAGGTCCTCGGCGCCAGCTCCTCCTACACGCCGCAGCAGCAGGGCGAAAGCTACCCGCAACAAGCCCCCGCCCCCGTCGTCCAGGGCTACAACGATCAGGATCAGGCCGATGAGTACGCCGGCGAAGATGCCGTCGATTACACCGACCAGGCCCCGCCCCCACTTCCCGAGTACGACCAGCCACCCGCTCCCGAACCCAACTACATCTGGACGCCCGGCTACTGGGCATGGGGTCCCGGAGGCTACTACTGGGTTCCCGGCGTCTGGTGCCCGCCCCCCTATTACGGCGCTCTCTGGACGCCTCCTTACTGGGCCTTCTACAACGGCCGCTACGGCTTCCATCGCGGCTACTGGGGCGCCCACATCGGCTACTACGGTGGCGTCGATTACGGCTTCGGCTACATCGGCATCGGCTACTTCGGTGGCTATTGGAACGGCAATAACTTCTACTACAACCGCACCGTCACCAACGTTGGCCGCGTCGGCTACGTCTACAGCCGCCCGGTCGTCTATAACAACGTCACCTACACCGGCCGCATCCGCAACACCACGAGCTACAACGGCGGTCGCGGAGGCATCGACGTACGGCCACGCCCCGCGGAGCTGGCCGCCGCCCGCCAGACCCGCACCTTCGCCCTGCCAGAGCAGCAACAAGTCGCTCGAGCAGCCGCGCAGAACAAGCAACAGTTCTACTCCAACAATCGCGGCAAGCCTGCCGAGATCGCCCGCGCCCGGCCCGTCGCCTCCGCGCGTCCCATAGCCGCAACCCCACCAACTGTGGTCCGCGAAAGGCAGCAGGCCAACCTGACGCGTGAGAACGCCAACCGTCCCGGCAACCCCGGCCAGCGCCCCGGCACACCCGCCGCCGAGCCCGGCCGGCCCGCAACCGGAAATCAGCCGCGCCCAGCGCCAGAGACTCGCCCGGCACCAGGAGCGGAACAGCGCCCCGGCGCACGTCCCGAAACTCGCCCGGCACCTGCAACACGCCCCACACCCGAGGCCCGCCCTGAATCCCGGCCCGCTCCCACTCCCCGTCCTGAATCCCGGCCCGCTCCCGCTCCTCGTCCTGAATCCCGGCCCGCTCCCGCTCCTCGTCCTGAATCCCGGCCCGCTCCCGCTCCACGTCCCGAGTCCCGGCCAGCACCCGCTCCTCGTCCCGAGTCCCGGCCAGCACCTGCACCACGGCCCGAATCCCGCCCCGCCCCCGCTCCACGTCCTGAATCCCGGCCAGCGCCGCAGCAGCACCAGCAACCCGCGCCGCATCAGGACAACAAGAACCCGCGCTAATCCATCACTCCAACCCGAACCAGAAGGGCTCGCCACCAAGGCGAGCCCTTCGTCTTTCTAATCCCTAATCCCTGGTCCCTATCCCCTAACCCACCGCCATCTCCACCAGCAGCACCGCATTCAGCGCCAGAATAATCCCGGCCACCGTCCAGCCAGCAATCTTCATCCGCAGCGCGCTCTTGAACTCTCCCATCACGCCAGCCTTATTCGTCAGCAGCAGCAGCGGAATCAGCGCTGCCGGCAGCGTAAAGCTCAACAGCACCTGCGAGTCATTCAGAATCTTCAGCGGATCGCTGCCAACCCCAATCACAATCAGCGCTGGAATCACCGTAATAAACCGCCGCAGAAAAATCGGGAACTTGATGTCCAGGAATCCCTCGATAATCACCTGCCCCGCCATCACCCCCACCGTCGAGCTCGACAGCCCCGAGCACAGCAGCGCCACCGCAAACACCACCGCCGCGCCCCGTCCCAGCAGCGGCCCCAGCGTGTGGAACGCATCCTGAATCGTCGGATAGAACGCCGGCCCGCGATACATCACCACCGCCGCCATAATAATCATCGCGGAGTTGATCAGCCACGCCCCGTTCATCGCCACAAACACATCCACCAGCTCGAACTTCAAATACTTCCGCAGAATCCTCGGCCGCCCGTGCTTGCCCACCGGATGCGACCCGTTCAACTCGCTCAATCTGGGCTGCACCAGCGCCGAGTGCAAATAAATCACATGCGGCATCACCGTCGCGCCCAGCATCCCCACCGCCGCAAACACGCTCCCCTTCAGCGCCAGCGACCCATGATGTAAATCAAATGTCGGCAGAATCGTCGCCACAAACGCGCGATGCCAGTCCGGATGCACCAGGAAAACCTCAAACCCGTAGCACAGCCCAATCACCCCGACGAACGCCATGATGCCGCGCTCCAGCCACTGGAATCCCATCAGATCCAGCGCCAGGATCGCCACCACCGCCACCGTAGCAATCAGTGCCGACACAAACAGCCCGCCCGTCAGCGAGATCCCATGCGCCAGCAGCGCCGGCCCAATCAACAAATCAAGCCCCAGCGCCGCGCCCAGGAACTCCGCCAGGTCCGTAGCCACTGCCGAAATCTCCGCGCACACCCACAGAAAAATCGAAGCCCGCTTCGAAAAATGTTTCCTGCAGTTCTGCGGCAGCGTCAACCCAGTAACAATCCCCAGCTTCGCCGCCAGGTATTGAATCAGAATCGCCATCACATTCGACCACAGCAACACCCACAGCAGTCGATACCCAAACTGGCTGCCGCCTAGAATGTTGGTCGAAAAATTTCCCGGATCGATATACGCAACCGACGCCACAAACGCCGGCCCAAAATAACTCCACACCTGGTCGCTGCGAAACGCCCTGCGACCTTCGCCGCCCGCCGTCTTCGCTGGCAACAGCCCCGAGGTTCCCGCCGCTACAGCCGCCGGCGAGAGACTTGCCTCTCGCTCCGCATCCGTAACGTCAAAGGGTTCCTCACCAGGCATCTGTTCTAAGTATAGGATGCCGCAACAGCAAGCGGTGCTCTACCACGCTCCGCCCGCCAGCGGCGGGAACTTCTTCACCCGCCGCTCTTCGTGTCACACTCTTCTAGGTCAGAGGAATGCTCTTGTCCGCATCCGTCGGCGACACGCGCATCAACTCCTGCCCATGCACCTTCGTGTTCGTCTCGCTATACACAAACACCGGGCTGCCAACCGGCGCCTGCAGGTGAATCGTCGAAAGGCAAGGAATCCGGTACTTCTCGTTGCCAATCACCAACTCACGGTCCTGCACCGTCTTGTTCTCAAAGGTCATGAACACATCCTGCACCTGCTGATGGTGCGAATGGCTCATCGGGTTGCTGTACATCGGGGTGGACGCAACTGCGCTGAACGGCGCAGCAAGGGCGAGTGCAAAAATCAATGAACGCATGGCTGTCTCTCCTGGATTGCGAATTATTGAGAGGGTCTCTGCCATGGTTCAGAGAAGCTCTTAGTGTTCAGGGATACGTGATCGCCATCACAGTGGTTCCACAAAAATGTTGAAGTTTCATGAATGAATCCGCGAAGAATCTCCGCGCAATTCCCTTGCAATCCATCTTCCACAACCCAGGCGCCTATCTCCCCCTACGCTCCCGTCGAACCAAACCCCGCAACCCCCCGCGGCGCCTCCGCCAGCATGTCCGTCTCTTCAAACGTCGCCTGGATCCGCTCCACAATCCTTAGCTGCGCAATCCGATGTCCCGGCGCCACCATCTGCGGCTCGCTCGTAAGATTCGTCAGCACGATCTTCAACTCCCCGCGATATCCCGGATCGATCACCCCCGCCAGCGTCGTAATCCCCCGCACCGCCAGCCCCGACCGGTCCTCCACCAGCGCCCCATGCGTCGACGGCAACTCCATCGCCAGCCCCGTCCTCACCGCCACCGTCGACCCCGCCTGCCCCACCGGCGCCAGCACCGCCGCCTCCGCTGCAAACAAGTCCGCCGCCAGATCCCCATAAGCCCCCGCATGCGCATACCGCGGCATCTGCGCCGCCGGCAACAACCGCTGCACCAATATCTTCGGTCCCATCATCACTCTCCTAATCCCTGTTCCCTAATCCCTGCCCCTACGACATCCATTTCAGCAACCGAATCACGCCCATCGGCGCGGCCTTCGAGTGTGCCGACACATCCGTTCGCGCATGAATCGCCTTCCGATTCTCGCTGTAATACGAAAACGCCCGCAGCATCATCTCTTCATTCGTCAGCGTAGGCGACCACCCCAGCTCGCGCCGAATCCGCGACGTATCAAACACAAAACTCTCCGCAATCATCCGATAGTGATAAGGCCCCAGCGGCGACACCTTCAACTTATGCGCGAGCTGCATCATTGCAATCGTAGGTGTCCGAGGCAGCGACGCCACCCTCGCCTTACTCCCCGCCGCCCGAATCACACTCTCATACATCCCACGCATCGTCGGCACATCATCCGAACCAATATGAAATAAGTTCGACGACTCATACTGCAAACAAAGCAGACAAGCCGTAGCCAGATCCTGCGCATAAATAAACTGGTACCGGCTCGACCCATCCCCCACCACCCAAACCTTTTTCCCGTCCTCAATAAACTCAAACAAGATCGCCAGCAGCCCCAGCCGCCCGCTATCAATAATCGTCGGACACCGCAGCGTCACCACCTTAAAATCCGGCCGCTTCTCCACGATCGTCGCCAGCTCCTTCTCCGCCTGCAGCTTCGACCGCCCATACAACTCCACCGGCGCCGGCACATCCTCCTCCGTCACCGGCCGCCCAAACCCCTCGGCCCACAAGCAGTTTGACGAGATGTTCACCATCTTCATCACGCCCGCCGCAATCGCCGCCTCCGCCACCAGCCGAGTCCCATCCACATTCGAAGTCCACAGCAGCGTCTCATCCTTCACGTCATGAGCCAGCATCGCCGCACAATGAAACACGCCCTCAAACGTACGCTCCGCGAACACGCGCGCCAACAACCCAGCATCGCGAATATCCCCCTGCACACTCGTCAGCCCCTCAGCCCCCGCATCCTCATCCTTCACCAAATCAATGTTGGTAACAGCGAACCCCTCCGCCAGCAGCCGCCGCTTCAGCACGCCGCCAAAGAACCCCGACCCCCCAGTCACTAACACTTCCCGCTTCTGCATCATTTTTCCTAATCCCTGTTCCCTAATCCCTAATCCCTGTCTTTTCCGTGGAACGGAAAAGATAAACCGCGAGCACCGCAATCAACGGCTCCATCGGATGTCGAAACCGCGGCTGCACCGTCACCAGATAGTATGGCAGCGGCAGCAGCAAAAAGATCAGCGCAAACAATCCAGCCCCCACCACGCGCCGCTTCAACATCAAAGCAAGCCCCAGCAATCCGCACACGCTCAAAAAGCAATAGCTCAACTGCCGCAGGAACTCATTCGCCCGATGTCCATTGGCAGCATGCGGCGTCCCATCCCAGAAAAACAGAAACCGATCCAGCGTCCACTTCGCAATCCGCCCAGGCCGAGCCTCAATCCGCTCTTTCGCTTCCTCCCCGCGCATCTTCGCAAACGCAATCTCGCCCATCCGCACATACTGCTGATACTCCGGGTCCCCCGTCCAAAGCGGCACCGTCGTCCCCCACGGAAACCCATCATTCCGCTCCAGCGTCGACTCGTACAGCTCCACCCCAAAATTATCTCGAGTCAACACCGGCGCCCCCATCACCCGCATATTCCGCACCACCCACGGCGCCAGCACCGCAGCAAACGCCACGCAAGTAAGCACCGCCCCCACCCACGTCGCTCGCCCCAACCTCCACCGACGCAACTCCGGCCACACAATCCAAATCATCATCGCCGGCAAACAAAGCAGCAGCGAAGCATTCGTAAGCGCAATCACCCCCCAGAGGATGCCGAGCACGAACCAGAGGAGCAAAGAGTTCGGCGAGCGAGGCTCCAGGACCCAGGCCCCAGGGCCCGGCCTGCCCGGCGTGCCCGGCAATAATGTTCGCCCTTGCCCTTCCGGATTAGGCGAGGGCTTTAGCCCTCGCACTTCACCTCCCTCGATGGAAATCGACTTTAGCCCCGGGCCCTCCCCCGCCACAATCGCCGCCTTCTGGACCCTGGACCCTGAACCCTGGGCCCTGATTCGCAACGCCACCACCACCGCCCAGCTAAACAAACACGCCGTAACCGACATCTCCCAGATCCAATGCACCGCATACTGCAACGCCGCCGGATACACCGCCCACATCCACGCCGACCAAACCGCCACCGGCGCCGCAACCTTCGCCCCCCGCCGGGCAATCCCCCGAGCATCGAAAACCCGCGCCGCAATCTCATACACCGCCGGCACAATCGCCGCGGAGAACGCACTATCCACCACCATCAACGCCAGCGCAGCCCCCCGCGTATACACCCCAAACACCTTGAACGCCGCCGCCATCAGCAGCGGATACACCGGCGGCAGCCACGCCGTCGGCCCCGACATCCCATTGAACGGGTTCCCATACCCATGCCCCGTCCCCAGCGACCGCGCGATCCGCCCCGCCTCAAACCCGAAATCAAAGTTCCCCTGCGACGTCCGAATCCGATACGTATGCCCCACCAGAATCACCACCACCCGCAGCCCAAACCCAACCCAGAAGATCATCCACGGCCGCTGCCACCACCCCCGCTCCCCGTCCGCGCGCCTCGTCATAGCAGCCAGTCTACCGCCCCGCCTCAACCCCTCTCACTTCCCACCTCTCACTTCTCACTTCTCACCTCTCACCTCTCACTTCGAGATCGCATATCCTCACCCCATGGCCTCCGAGCGCGCATTCCGCACCGATCTCCCCTCCACCGCCCTCGCCGTCCTCCTCGCCGCCCTCGTCGTCCTCACCCTCCTCGGCCACAACCGCCTCACCGACTGGGACGAAGGCATCTACGCCCAGGTCTCCCGCCAGATCCTCTCCACCCAGCACTTCAATCCCTCCAACTGGCTCGTCCTCCACTGGAACACCGGCGTCTGGCTCGAAAAGCCTCCCCTCACCTTCTGGATCACCGCCCTCTTCTTCAAGCTCTTCGGCGTTTCCGAGTTCACCGCCCGCCTCGGCTCCGCGCTCGCCGGCATCGCCACCGTCAAGCTTCTCCACTTCTGGCTCCTCCGCATCCGCGGCCTCCTCACCGCCTGGCTCTCCACCTTCATCCTTCTCTCCACCTTCGGCTTCCTCCACATCGCCCGCGTCGGCGAAACCGACACCCTGCTCTCCTTCGGCTGCCTCCTCGCCCTCATCGGCCTGACCGAAGTCCTCCGCAACCCACTACAGCCCGGCCTCTTCTCCAACCCCGCAAACGGCTGGTATCTCTACTGGACCGGCTTCGCCATCGCCCTCATGAGCAAAGGAGCAGCCAGCGGCGGCCTCTTCCTCACCCTCATCCTGCTTCTCCTCCTCGACCCAACCCTCCGCCGCAGCCTCCGCGCGCCGTTCTTCTACGGCCTTCTCCTCTTCCTCGCCCTCGTCCTTCCCTGGCACCTCTACCTCCTCCACCGCTACGGCAACTTCTTCATCGACGAGTACCTCAACCTCCACGTCATCGGCCGCGTCACCCATCAATACGACGGCCACATCACCCACTGGTGGTACTACCTCCGAGTCCTCCTCTTCTCCGCGCCCCCTTGGGTCCTGCTCTACCCCATCGCCCTCTACACCGCTCTGCGCCCTCGGCCCATGAAGCCAATCACGCCCGGTGCCCCATCTTCGCCGCCGCTTTTGGCGGCTAAGGTCGACTCGCAAGACACCTCCCTCCGCCCGCTTGCCCTCTTCGCCCTCATCCAGATCATCGCCTTCAGCTTCGTCCAGACCCGCCTTCCCCACTACGTAGCTCCCGCCTACGCCCCCCTCTCAGCCTTCGTCGCCATCTGGATCGCCATTCGCTTCCACGCCTGGCTCGAAACCCACCCCTCCCCGCGCCCCACAACCATCCGCCTCCAACTCTTCGCCACGCTCGCCATCCTCTGGATCATCACCGCGCTCCTGACCGCCCATCCCCGCAGCCAGCTCCACTCCCCCCGCCTGCCCAACGGCGTTGTCACCCCCAACAATCGCGAAGTAACGGCTCTCCTCAAGCAAGTCTTCCAACACCCCTCCCGTCTCGTCGCCAACACCCCCGGCCCCCTCCTCGACGCCCGCCCCGGCACCTACAACCCCATCCCCACGGTCATCTTCTACGCCAACCGCCCCGTCCAGCAGGTCGAGCTCCAGCCCCTCGGCCCCAGCGCCCCCAAAAACGCAACCATGGACATCTACACCTTCGACCCCATCCCCCTCACCCAGGCCCTCCCGCCCAACCAACCCCGACTCATCCTCATCGCCCGCTCCCCAAACCCCCAAATCCCCGCCAACTACACCTTCCAGCCCCTGGCCTCCTCCCGCACCCTCGAGCTAGGCCTGATCTCCCCCCACCCCTGACCTTCCATCCCCTCCCCACCCAAACTCTCTCATCTCAACCGAGCGCCAACGGCGCGACCCCATCACAGCCTGGGGCGCAGCCCCAGGAAAAGCGACCCGAAGCCGTAGTCGAGGGCTGAAGGCCCGACCTATCGGCGCGCCCCCCCCCCGGCCTCCAACAAACCCGCCAAAATGTTTGACCCCAACCCCCTTTCCCGGTAAACTTACATAGTTTGGCGATGCGAGGGGATTTCTCCCTCTGCATGGGCAGGCGGAGAGCTACCAGGCGCACCTAACCTACCAGCTCGATCCCCAGCCGGGCAGCCCCCCAACAAGACATCTTGCAAAGCCCTTTGCAGAACCTGCGAAGCCATTTTGCGGAAAATAGACCGGCATCGTGTGGTTTTCCACGCCCTGCCCCGAGGTTTCAAGCTATGTACGCAGTCATCAAAACCGGTGGTAAGCAGTACCGCGTCGCCCCCGGCGATACCGTCCGCATCGAAAAGTCCGCCCACGAAGACGGCGCCATAACCTTCTCCGACATCGTCGCCGTCTCCGGCGAAGAGGGCAAGTTCGAGAGCGATCTCGGCGGCGCCAAGGTCCTCGCCGAAGTCGTCTCCGAAGGCCGCGCCGACAAGATCCTCGTCTTCCACTACAAGCGCAAGAAGCAGTACAAGAAGCTCCAGGGCCACCGCCAGAGCTTCGTCGAAGTCAAGATCAACGAGATCGTAGTAGGCGGCAAAAGCTTCAAGGCCGAAAAGAAGTAGTTCTCGGATAGAAGTCCGGATTAGTTGGATTAGGTCCTCGCTTTAGTTGGATTAGGTCCGGACTTTAGTCCGGACATTACGAGATTGATTGAATGGGGGCTTTAGCCCCGGGCACTGAATACACGCCGGCCGCGAAGGCCCGAAAGAGATACTGAACAATGGCACATAAAAAAGGCTTAGGCTCCTCCAAGAACGGCCGCGACTCAAACGCCCAGCGGCTCGGCATCAAGCGCGGCGACGGCGAAACCGTCACCGGCGGCAGCATCCTCGTCCGCCAGCGCGGAACACCCCACAAGCCCGGCCTCAACGTAGGTCGCGGCTCCGACGATACCCTCTACGCCAAGGTCTCCGGCGTAGTGAAGTACCAGAACAAGGGCCAGCAGGGCCGCTTCGTCAACATCATCGCCACCGAAGCCTCGCCTAACCCCAACCTCCGCTCCAAAGAAGCCCCGCCCGTCCCTGCGACCGGCGGGGCTTCTTCGCGTCCACCACATGCAGTAGACTTCAACCCAGAACCGAATCCCAGAACCTAAACCCAGAGAGGAGACCGCCATGCAGGACTTCATCCTCGCCAAGCGCGAAGAGATCGCCGAACTCTGCCGCCAGCACCATGTCCGCCGCCTCTCCGTCTTCGGCTCCGCCGCCCGCGACGACTTCGACCCAGCCCGCAGCGACGTCGACATCCTTGTTGCCTTCGACCCCATCGCAGATCCCGTCTATGCGAAGAACTACTACAGCCTGCGCGAGCAGTTGGAGGCCCTGCTCCACCGAGAAGTGGATTTAGTGGGTGACGGCGTCATTCGAAATCGCTACCGCCTCCAATCGATCGAGGCCGACAAGATAGAGCTTTATGCAGCGTAGCCTCTGCGCGTACCTCCAGGACATACCTCGACGCTGCGCAGGCGATCCATGATTTCTCCGATGGCCTCGAATTGCGGTCGTTTACGGACGACGACCTTGTTCGCTCCGCAGTCGAACGGAAGTTCGAGATCATTGGTGAGGCCCTACGGCAGGCATCCTGATTCTTTCCCGGCTCCGTCGATTCCGTGCCAGACCTCAAAGACGCAGTGAACCAGCGAAACCGAGTCGCTCACGGATATTTCGAGATCAATCCGAATATCCTATGGCGAACCAAAGAAGATGATCTGGCTCCTTCTGGTCGCTGAGGTCGAGCGACTCAAGCAAATTCACCGCTGCGGCTAAGCCTCTTTGACCGACATCACCAAGCTGCGATTCTGACTCATTCTGGTTCATCTGCCCTAATCCTTCCCCTCCAACGGCCAGCTCAACCGATCGATATTGAACGTATCCCGCGTAGTGCAATACCCCCCCGCGCCATGCATTCTCCCAATCAGCCGCAGCTGTGCCGGGTCCACATACAACTTCTCCCGATTCTTAAACGCCGACTCGCGCACATGCACGTGAACAATCCGCCCCAGCACAATCGTCCCCGTCCCGCCCGTCTCAATTACCTGGAACAGCTTGCACTCCAGCCCCACCGGCGACCCCGCAATCCGCGGCACATCCACCACCTCGCACTTCGTCAGCTCCAACCCCGCCAACTTCGTCTCGTCGGTCCCGCGCGGCGCATTCGTCGCCGTAATATTCATCGCCTGCGCCAGCTCCTCCGGCACCAGGTTCACCACAAATTCTCCGTGCGCCCGAATATTCCCGAGCGTATCTTTCGCCTCCCGATCGCTCGCTCCCGAGAACCCAATCGCCACCAATGGCGGGTCCGCCGACAGAATATTGAAGAACGAAAACGGCGCCGCATTCAACACCCCCTCCGCATCGCGCGAAACCACCCACGCAATCGGCCGCGGCATAATCACCGACGCCAACAACTTATACCCATCCGTCTTCGACATCGCCCCTAAATCAAAATGCGCAAACTGATCCGCCATCCAACGCTCTCCCGTCTTTTCACTTACCTGTCTACTCTCTACTGTCTATCCTCTGCCTTAACCACCGGCTTGCGCTTCTCACTCCACTCCACAAACGCCGCCGGCACCTGGTGGTCGTGCGTAAACAGCACCAGCCACCTCTCCGGAATCGCCCTCGCCCAGAACCTCTTCCGCTCCGCAATGCACGTCAGCGGATCAAGGTCATACCCCATCACCCACGTAGCATCCAGGTGATGATGCGTCGGCACCAGGTCGCTTACATAGCAAGCATGCTCCGTCGCCCCCCATGCGCCCGCGCTTCAATATGCACCCCCAGCAGACTCGCCGTATGTCCCGGAAGATTCTCCACCGTCACCCCCGGCACAATCTCCGCGCCCGTTTGGATCCTCACCGGAGGCAACGCCTCCCCGCGCTCACTCTTCAGCCGCGCATCGTCGGCCGTAAACCCGCCCTTCCCGCCAAGGTCAATCAGCGTTAGCTGCCCACTCTCGATCAGCGGATCGTAGTTCGGCCACAGATAACTCACCCGATCCCGCTCCAGCTGCAACCTCCCATGCGCCAACTCCCCCGCCGCCGCAAAATATCTTGCGTTCGGAAACGTAGGCCGCGAAACGCCATCCGCGCCCAGCGTCGTGTTCCATCCGCAATGATCGAAGTGCAGATGCGTATTCACGACGTGCGTCACCTCTTCCACGCGCACGCCCGCAGCCGCCAGCGACGCCGGCAGCCGCTCCTGGTTCTGAAAGATCTCCCGCATCTTCGCCGTCTGCTTATTCCCGATCCCCGTCTCGATCACCACCACCGCCGACCCCGTCCGCACCACCACCGTATTCAGCCCCAGCAGTATCCGATTCTCCGCATCCGCCGCCGCGCGCTTCTCCCACATCGGCTTCGGCACCACGCCAAACATCGCGCCGCCATCAAGCAGATACGTCCCATCGCTGCAGATAATTAACTCCAGATCACCCAGCGCCCGCCGCGCCCGCACCAACTCCCCGTCTTGCTCCGTGCTCGCCGGATGTACCGTCCCCGCCTCTTGCATCCCGCGAGTATACCGCCCGCAACCCACACCCCACCCCGCGCCCCAGGCCTATAATCGCCCGGTTCGCGCAGCCACCTGTAACTCCAAAAACCCGCTCCCGACAGCCCGCGCTACGAAGCCCGCACTACGAACCTTTGGTCGCGCTGGCCACCAGCTCGCCCGCCGCATCGCTCTCCGCCATCATCATCCCTGGCGTCTCGGCAATCATCTCCATCGTTGCCGCCACGGACCCTGCCGCAGGAGCCGACTCCGTCTCCGGATTCATCGCTCCATCCAGAGCCGCCGCCGCCGCCGCAACCTGCGCCGCCGGAGAATCCAGATTCGCCGCCGCCGCCACGCCCGAAGGCACGCGCTTCATCTGGAAGCATGACCGGCATAGCACCGGCCTTCCCTGCGTTGGCTTGAATGGAACCGTCGTCTCGATCCCGCACGCCGAACATGACGTTCGTGTCTCGGTCCGCGAGAACGGCAGCGGACTCGCTCCGCTTGCACTTGCAGCCCTGCCCAACCCCGCCCGCTTCGCCTTGCACAACTTACATCGCTTGGGATCGTTCTTGAACTGCTTGTCGTAGAAGAAAATTTGTTCCCCGGCAGTAAACACAAACTCGTTGCCACAGTCGGAGCACTTCAGCAACCGATCATCGAATTGCATGGCGCCTTCTCCCAGTCAAGCGGGATAAGGATGAATGGCAGCCGGTCCCTCAGCTGGCCCGGTATGCGCGTTCAAACCTGGTCTTGCATCTACAGGGCCCGGTACAGCTGATCCCGTCTGTTCTCTCGCTACCGTCAGAGGAACGTACGGCATTCGACGGAGGGAAAATGCTACCGTGCAGCATTCG
The DNA here is from genome assembly GCA_963737325.1 of uncultured Acidobacteriaceae bacterium. GTDB lineage: Bacteria > Acidobacteriota > Terriglobia > Terriglobales > Acidobacteriaceae > Granulicella. Next base: position 117,390 of record CAVTSJ010000026.1, on the reverse strand, counting down.
CCCCCCGTCGATTATTTCCAGATTCGCTCGAAGCCACTTCGCCTCAAGCGTCTATCTCGTTGCTGCAAACTCAACTCCTCGCGGAGCGAGTTCAGTTCTGCTCGATATGAACTAGTCCTGCTCGTTACGAACCGAATCAGTCCTGCTCTTTGCGGACTTTCTTTCGGTTGCGTTTGCGTGCGAGTGCTTCCTTCACGCGTTTCTTCTCGCCGGGCTTCAGGTAAAAGGAGTGGCGCTTTACCTCTTTGATAATGTCCTCCGTCTGCACCTTCCGCTTGAAACGACGCAGAGCATTCTCCAAAGGCTCGCCTTCTTGAACACGTACTTCTGCCAAGATTGAATACACCTCCCAACCTGCCAAAACGGCTATCTACTCAGCATACCCCCAACCGTCCGGTTTTCGCACCAGAAAATCGCGCCAACGAAAGGATTTTCACCCTCGTATCGTCCCGTTTTGGTACGGTGGGAACGTCTCGCAGCCCAACCCGTCGCCGCACGACGTGAACCACCGCCCCCATCCCCCGGGCACACCCTCCGCCCCGCCACGCAAAGCCCCTCGCCGTCCGCGCACGACCGCCGAACAATATACTTATCCCCATGATCCGCCCCTACCGCGGCATTTCCCCCACCCTCGCCGCCGGCTGCTACATCGACCCCTCCGCCCAGCTCATCGGCGACGTCCACCTCGGCCCCCAATCCTCTCTCTGGATGAACGCCGTCGTCCGTGGCGACACCAACCACATCCGCATCGGCGCCCGCACCAACATCCAGGACTGCGCCGTCCTCCACGGCATGCGCCACCTCCACCCGGTCCTCATCGGCTCGGGCGTCAGCATCGGCCACAACGCCACCGTCCACGGCTGCACCATCGACGACAACGTCCTCATCGGCATCGGCGCCACCGTCCTCAACGGAGCCCACATCGGCGCCAACAGCATCATCGCGGCTGGCGCCCTTATCCCCGAGCGCACCGTCATCCCCCCCAACTCGCTAGTCACCGGCCTCCCCGGCAAAATCCTCCGCACCACCACCGAAAAAGACTTAGCCCTAATCCAAACCGCCGCCAACAACTACCTCGACTACATCCAAACCTACTTAACCGAACCCCTCCTCCTAAGTCCTTAACCCCAGAGCGCCAACGGAGCATTCGTATCCCAGCGCCAACGGCGCGACATATCACAGCCTGGGGCAACGCCCCAGGGTAACGCCCAACAAAGCTCGTTTCCGCTCTGCCGAAGGCCGGAGCGAAGCCGCAGGCGCAGCGACCGAATTGCCCCGGAAGGGCATGGCTTCAGCCAGGCCATAAACCAGCCACCGTCGCACACGCCTACCACTCTGCCGAAGGCCGGAGTGAAGCCGCAGGCGTAACGACCAAATTGCCTTCCTCCGCACCGCCGCAACTCCCCCCACAGTGCTACCCTCAACCCAGCCCATGTCCGACCCCAAAAACAAGCTCTATTACGGCGACAACCTCGAAGTCCTCCGCGACTACATCCCCGACCAGTCCGTCGACCTCATCTACCTAGACCCACCCTTCAACTCCCGCCAGGACTACAACGTCCTCTTCGCCGAGAAGGACGGCTCGCGCAGCGCCAGCCAGATCACGGCCTTCAAAGACAGTTGGGAGTGGAACCTCGAAGCCGAGCGCGCCTATCAGGAGGTCGTCGAGAGCGGTGGCCGCGTAGCCGAAGCCATGCGAGCCTTCCGCACCCTACTCGGCGGCTCCGACATGCTCGCCTACCTCGCCATGATGGCCCCACGCCTCGTCGAGCTCCGCCGCGTCCTCAAAGAATCCGGCTCCATCTACCTCCACTGCGACCCCACCGCCAGCCACTACCTCAAGCTCATTATGGACGCAGTATTTGGAGCCAAGTTTTTCAAGAACGAAATCATCTGGAAGCGCACTACCGCTAAGAATGATTACATTCAGGGCGCGACAAATTGGGGCAGAATTCACGATTGCATCTTGAATTTTTCGAAAGGCGGTGAAGCGCTGTTCATCCAGCCGTTCGCTCCTCTTGACCCAAGCTATATCGACTCGCACTACAAATCAAAAGATGCAACGGGTCGACCGTATCAGCTTGATAATCTGACTGCACCCGGCGCGGGAATGCGCGGCCATCCAACATACGAATTTCTTGGCGTAACGAGATATTGGCGATACAACAAGGAGAAAATGCAACGCCTATACGACGAAGGTCGGGTCGTACAGCCGAAGCCAGGCGCAGTACCTCGCTATGTCCGGTATCTGGATGAGATGAAGGGGACGGCGGTCGGCGATATCTGGACCGACATCCCTCCCATCAACTCCCAAGCCCAAGAGCGCCTAGGCTACCCCACCCAAAAGCCCGAAGCCCTCCTCGAACGCATCCTCCGCGCCAGTTCCAACGAAGGCGACGTAGTCCTCGACCCCTTCTGCGGCTGCGGCACCACCGTCCAAGTCGCCCAGAAACTCAATCGCCGCTGGATCGGCATCGACATCACCCATCTCGCTATCGGGTTAATCAAGTTACGCCTGGACGACTCGTTCGGCCCTGAAGTCCGAAAAACTTATCAAATTCTTGGGGAGCCAAAGGATATAAGAGGCGCGGAACAACTCGCATTGGAAAACAAATATCAATTCCAGTACTGGGCATTGAGCCAAGTCGGAGCCCAGCCGTCAGAAGCCATCAAAAAAGGAGCCGACCGCGGCATCGACGGCCGCCTCTACTTCCACGACGACCGCTCCGGCGACTCCAAGCAAATCATCTTCTCCGTCAAAGGCGGCCAGAACATCGGCGTCGCCGAAGTCCGCGACCTCATCGGCGTCCTCCAGCGCGAGAAGGCCCAGATCGGTGTCTACATCTCCTTCGCCGAACCCACCAAGCCCATGCAGAAAGAAGCCGCCGAAGCCGGCTTCTACACCTCCGCCGACGGAAGCCGCTACCCGCGTCTCCAACTCCTCACCATCGAAGGCCTCCTCACCGGCACCCAGCGCCTCCAGCGCCCCCTCCACGTCCGCGACGTCACATTCAAGAAAGCACCAAAGAGCCGCGCCGAAGCCGCAGAAAACCTCACCCTCAACCTGACGAGCGAATAGAGCCTGAGTGTTTGTCTATCCTTTCTTTCTAGACGACCGATCCGAAAAGGTCATGAAGATCCAGCATGACGCGTATTGGAAGTTAATTGGGGTACTTGGAAGGATCGGCGCCGAGCGTGGCATGCTCGCGGAGCAGATATTAGACCTTTCGGGAACCGAGGTCGGAAACTTCTGCCGCCAGTTCGATGGGTTCGACCACCGTGTTCTCCAAGACATGCATGATTACATCGCCGGATACTTCCGATTTAGAAACCATCGATGGCCTTTGTTCGCGGAAGACGCAGATCCCTCTAGTGTCTGGTTCGCATGGCAAGACTTCGCGATCCGTGAGTTCAAGCGGCTCATGGACATTCCAGAATTCGCTGTCGGATTCTTTGACGCGATAAGGTTCGAAAACAAGGAGCGCGGAACCGCTGGAGAAAAGGCGATGCGTTCCGTCCAGATAGAGTGCTACCGCGAGATGCTCGAAGAGAGGAAACCCGAGTCTGATCCCGAAGGATCAGGCTTCGGCAACTTAGCGGACAAACTGTAGCCCCGTTTCCCCGAAGAGAGCCTTTGGCCCTTCCGCAGACCTGTCAACCCCCCAACGACCCCAAAATCCTCCAAACCCCCTATAAACACTAGCGATAAATCTTCCCAAAACCTGGCATAGTACCCCCACCCAACTTGCTACACTTAAAGCAGAGCTCAAATCAAAATCCAAACGCCGCACCGGCCCCGCCGCTGCAGCGTTCCCATTTAAGCCCCTAACTCCAACGGACAGAAGATCATACGCGTAACCCATTTAGAATGAGCCGTTTGAAAGCAGCTTTCACCCGCTAACCCGCACATTCCAAACGACTTCACTAAGCAAAAGTGAAAGCAGGGGGGAGGGGGGTCCCCGGCGTCCCGACGGGGGTCAGAAGCGGTCCCCGCCCCCATAGGCGACTGTTCTCCCCCCACCCGCATCCAACCTAGGTCAAACACTCCCACCCGAAAGCGAGAGCCGCATCTCCATGGCAACTCAACCGAAAGACACCACCTTCACCAAAGCAAAGCTCATCGCGCTTCTCAACGAAGACCTCCAGCGCGAATTCCAGGCCATCATCGCCTACGTCAATTACTCCCAGTGCCTCAAGGGCGCGGCCTACATGAACATCGCCGCCGAGCTCGAAGTCCACGCCAAACAGGAACTCGACCACGCCATCAAGCTCAGCTACTGGGTCGATCTCCTCGGCGGCAACCCCGCCGTCACCGCCAAGCCCGTCAAGACCAGCGGCAAGGCCGAAGACATGCTCCGTTTTGACCTCGAAAACGAGAAGGAAACCATCCGCAACTACCGCCGCCGCGTTCGCCAGGTCGACACCCTCAACGAGTTCGCCCTCGGCGAAGACCTCCGCGAGATCCTCCGCGACGAGCAGGACCACCTCAACGCCCTCGCCACCGCCCTCGGCATCGACACCCCCGACCCCGGCATCGCCGACTAACCCTCTCGCACCAACAAAAAGGCCGTCCCCAGCACCTCCGGACGGCCTTTTCTTTTCACTCAGAATTCACTCAAAATCACATCGGTGGAGGCGTCAGCGCAACCGCCAGCGCCTTCGTCTGACCAACCGGCTTCTTGTGCCGCTCCTCCGCCCTCACCTGAGCCTGGGCAGCCTTCTCATTATTTCGCGCAGCCTTTTCTTCCGCCTTCAGCGTCTTCTTCTGCGCCTTGCGATCCGCCCTGCACAGCGTCTGCGTCTTATTCGCCTGCTGCGCCTGCGTTTTGTTCACCTGCTGCGCCTGCGCCGACACGCCCACCGGCACCATCATCCCCACACCCAACATCGCTATCCAAAGTCCTCTCATCGAGTCCCCTCTCAGCGCATCAAATTGTCTCCACCCTCATACGATGCCGCGCCAATATCTGTGCGATGCTCGTCACGATACTCCAAAGTGAAAAAGTTCCGCAACCCTCGCGGAACCTTTTTCCATCGTTAGCACTCTACCTCATCGGCTGCTAGCCCTCATCCATCCGACCGCCGCATCCCCAGCCAGGCCGCGACCCCCACCAACTCCACCACCAGCACCATCTCCAAATCAAACGCCATGCTCGCAAAGCTGGGCCGCGCATGCGGAGCCAGCCAGCACAGCGCCACCACCAAACCCGCCGCCCCAACCCCGGCCGCGGTTAGCCCCACGCTCCGCCGCTCCCGAACCTTCGGCTGCGCCGGCAACGCCGCCCTCACCTTCGCCCCAAAGTCAGCCGGCACCGCAACCTCCGGCTTCCGATCCAACGCCCGCGTAATCGCATCCTCGAACTCACTCGCATCGCTCATCGCAACCTCACGCTCTTTCATAGCCCACCCACCATCATCTGCCGCACCACTCCCCCAACCGTCCTGCGCTTCTCCATCGTCTCACTCGCCTCATCCTCGACATCCGCCGTCCCCACAGCACCCCCTCGCCGTGCACGTAGCATTTCGCTCAGCCGTTTCCGTCCCCGATGCAGATGCGTTCGCACCGTATTAATCGGCAACCCCAGCGCCGCAGCAATCCCCTCATAGCTAACCTCTTCCTGGTGATACAGCACCAGCACCGCGCGCTCCATCTCCGGCAGCTCGCGCAGCGCAGCCTCCACCGCCGCCTGCACCTCCGCATCCTCCATCCGCTGCTCAGGATTCCGCCCATGCTCAGTCAGCTCATCCCCGGCAAAGCTCTCAATCCAACCCGCATCACCCTCTTCTTCCGCCGCCGGAGCCGTAGCGATCACCCCACGCTCCTTGCGCCGCCGCTTCCACTCATCCTGCGCCACATTCACCACAATCCGGTACAAATACGTACTCAGCGCCGACTCCCCACGAAACTCCGGCAGCGCCCTGTACAGCCGCAGAAACACCTCCTGCGCCAGATCCTCTACCTGCGCCCCCGTCCCCGTCAGCCGAGTAAGCGTACGAAACACCATGCCCTGATGCTCCCGCACCAGCGCCTCAAACCCCTCCGGCGATGTAAGATCACCGCGCATCCATACCGTCTTCCCTGAACCCTGGGCCCTGAACCCTAATCCCTGCCCTTACGACTTCATCCTCCTCCAAAAGTTTCACGCCCGCCACTGAAACTTTCGCCCCACCCCGCAGTCGAAGCCCCACAGAAAGCAAGCTGCCGCCCAGAGCCGCAGCCCTGAACGTAAAAGGAGCACGTCATGATTCTCGATTCTGGTCTCAGCGAAACCTTCAACAGTCCCTTCATCGTCCCCGTCGCCGGCTGCCTCATGATCCTCGGCATCGTCGCCGTCGGCAACTGGTCTGGCGCCCGCAAGCGCGAGCTCGAAAGCCAGGAGCGCCTCGCCGCCATCGCCAAGGGTCTCGTCCCGCCGCCCACCGCCGCCGAGCTCGCCTTTAGCCAGGGCCGCCCCGCCATCAGCCTCGTCCGCCGCCGCGCCAACATCCGCCTCGCCGGAATCGTCCTGCTGGGCTCCGCCGTCGGCATCGCCCTCTTCTTCATCGCCCTCTCCATCATCCTGCAGGAGCGCGACGTCCTCTCCGGAGCCGCCTGCGCCCTCATCCCCCTCGGCATCGGCGCCGGCTTCCTCATCGACACCCGCATCCAGACCCAGGAGATCGACGAGTCCACCTCCCAGCCCCCCACCAACCGCCCCTTCACCTCCTGACCTGCGTCCGGCCGTGCCTCATCTTCGCGACATTCCCAGCCGCCCGGATGAGGCGCCCTCGCACCCGCCAAAAAGTCGACCGTCGCTCATCCACCCGCAATCAGCCTGGTTAGTCGTCGATTGGATGGAAGGGCTGGGCATTCTCCAGCGCTTTTTCGCATGGCGTATTCACTGCGCAGTTGCCCGGGGCTGCAGCGGGTATAACCTCACCAAGCTGATAGATCGACTTTCCATCCTTGATCGTTTCGACAACCTTCAACGTGATGAGCTTTGCAGGTTCGATAGCAAGCGGGTTGTCCGAAAGAATTACCAGATCAGCTATTTTGCCAACCTGGATCGAGCCTTTGCTGTTCTCTTCGAAGTATTGGTAGGCCGGCCAGATCGTCATCGCTTTCAATGCATCGATCGGCTTGAGACGCTGGTTCGGACCAAGCACATAGCCTGAGCGCGTTGTCCGATTGACCGCGCTGTCAAGAACCCGCATGGAATTCGGGAAGGTCACCGGCGCATCGGAGTGGATTCCGAACTTCATTCCGCTGTCGAGTATCCATCCCGTCGGATCGATGTTTTCCGCCCGCTCTGGCCCCACCACCGACTCACGATGGTAGTCGCCCCAATAAAAGGTATGCATGGGAAACAGAGACGGGAAGATGCCTAGTTGCTTCAACTCCAGTACCTGATCCGGGCGCGTGAACTGACCGTGAATCATTATGGTTCGCCGGTCTGTTCCCGGATAGGCCGCTAGCGCCACGGTCACTGTTTTGATGAGCTGGTCGGTGGCCGCATCGCCGTTGGTGTGCACCATCAGCTGCCAGTTGTTCTTGTAGGCGATCGAGACCCACTTCTGCGCATCCGCGTCGCTGAATGCAGGGAACCCGGCATAATTTTTTTTCTCGCCCGCAGGGACAATGAAATACGGTTTGGTGAACCATGCCGTCTTGCCCTGCGGCGATCCGTCGAAGGTAAGCTTCACACCGCCGATGCGGAAGTGATGGCTATACGTTCGCGACATCAGCGGGCCATGCAGGACCGGGGCGTCTTCGCCGATGACAGCAAGATCAGCGTAGGACACTAGATCTACCTTCAACAGGCCCGCCTCTGCCATGGCAGGCAGCACCCTGAGATTGACCGGGTCGGTCTTCCCGTCCTGAACCGTGGTAAACCCGTTCGCGAGATAGATCTGTTGACCCGCCTGGAGCTGGGCAAGTGTCTCTTCAGGAGTGAACTTCGGAAGCATCTTGAAGACGACTCCAAAAAATGCGTTCTCCTGCAAAACGCCATTGGGTGTCTTGCCGTCGGCTTCGCGCACAATCACGCCGCCAGAAGGATTGACGCTCTTGGCGGTGATCCCCGCCATCTGCAGCGCCTTGCTGTTGAAGACGCCGATATGGCCCGACTGATGAACGATGATGATCGGTATATCGATGGACACCGCGTCGAGCTCCTGCCGCGTTGGCGGCCGATGCTCGGCGAGTTGCGAGTCGTCATAGTTCATCCCGATCACGAGGTTGTGTGCCTTGACGATTGGAGACGTCGCCATGAAGTCACGCAAGGTCTGCTGCAGCGTGGGGATCGACTGAACCGCGCCGTCAGGCGGAGGGAGCAGGTTGGCTGAGATTGCCTGCAGGCCCACGGTAGAGAAATGGCTGTGTGAGTCTACGAACCCCGGGATCATCGTCTTGCCACCCAGGTCAACCACCCGGGTCTTGTCGCCCTTCGCCTTCAGGACGTCTTCGTCCGAGCCCACCAGCAGAATCTTTCCGTCCTTAATAGCAACGCCATTTGCGGAGGGTTGCGAGTCGTTCATGGTGATAACGTTGCCATTCGTGTAGATCACATCGGCTGTATCGGCCGCGCTGGGAGACGACTTGCAACCCGGGATCAGTGCAATGGACGACGCCATAACGGCTGACAGGATTTTCTTGCGCATGACGTATCTCCTAACAGGACTGCCAGGTTCACAAACGCAATCCCGCTAAGCTGCACGCCAGAGAGTCGTCTATGTGTAGATGGACGAGATGCTAACAGAGAACAAGAGCACAAGATATTGCAGGGCCAGTCATTCCAGCTATGTCAAGCCCCCAAAACCCTCCAAAATCACCAAACCCCCTGTCAACACTGGCGAATTATATTTTCAAAACCTGGCATAGTACCCCCCACCCGCTAGCTACAATAGAGATAGCCTCCTTTTGACCAGGAGCCAGACCACCGCCCTCCAGCCACCGCACCCTGCAAACGGCCGCTAAGTCCTTTCGATAGGACACTTTTGTACTTAACCCCTTTGGATGCCCTACTTTAGGCCACATTTTTACACTTCTCCCGGGGGGTACTTTGATACCTAACCGCCGCATCATCAGGACTTTATAGGAAATTGAGCCCGAGAAGGGGGGGAGGGGGGAGGGGTGCCCACCTGCCGAACCGCCACGCGAAGCCTCCCGCCGTCCGCTCAGGACCAACTCTGGCAGGCAAACCCTCACCGTCCGCAGGGACAGGAAGGGCAGGCTTCGGCCGGGCCAGGAAACGCTGCCTCCGCAGGGACCGGAAGGGCACGCAGCCGGGCCAGAAAAACGCTGCCTCCGCAGGGACCGGAAGGGCACGGCTTCAGCCGGGCCAGAAAAACGCTGCCTCCGCGACAGCTTTCCGCTCTGCCGAAGGCCAGAGTGAAGCCGCAGGCGTAACGACCGATTTGCCTTCTTCTCGAACCACCACCAACCCAGGCGCGCCACTCTTCTATCGCCCGCCATCAGGACAAGTAAACTAGAAAGTCTATGACCGAGAGCAAGAAAACCCCGGCCCGCCCCACCCTCAAGGCCGTCCGAGGCACCCGCGATCTCCTCCCCGACCAGACCCCTCTCTGGAACCACGTCGAGGCCACCGCCCGCGCCCTCTTCGCCCGCTACGGCTTCGGCGAAATTCGCACCCCGATCTTCGAATCCACCGAACTCTTCGCCCGCGGCGTAGGCGAAGAAACCGACATCGTCAGCAAAGAAATGTTCACCTGGGATGACCGCGCCCGCGCCGCCAGCGAGAAAGCGCAGTCTCTAACCCTTCGCCCGGAATCCACCGCCGGCGTCGTCCGCGCCTACATCGAGCACAAGCTAGGCGAGACCGGCCAACTCCAGAAGCTCTACTACATCGGCCCACAGTTCCGTCGAGAGCGCCCCCAGCGCGGCCGCTACCGCCAGTTCTGGCAGATCGGCGCGGAGGTCATCGGCCCGCAATCCTCCGGCTCCGAATCGCCCCTCCGCGACGCCGAGATCCTCGAGATGCTAGCCAGCTTCCTCGACGAGCTAGGCATCCGCTGCTGGCGTCTCGAGCTAAACTCCGTAGGCTCCTCCGAGGACCGCGTCCGCTACAACGCCGCCCTCCGCGAAGCCCTCCAACCCATCAAGCACCAGCTCTGCGAAGACAACCAGCGCCGCGCCGACACCAACCCGCTCCGCGTCCTCGACAGCAAGGACGAAGCCGATCAGGACCTCATCAACGCCCTCCCCAAGATCGCCGACTATCTAGGCCCCGAATCCAAGGCCCACTTCGAGCAAGTCCTCGCCGCACTCGACGCCTGCGGAGTTCCGTATCACCTCAACCCGCGCTTAGTCCGCGGCCTCGACTACTACACCCGAACCACCTTCGAGTTCACCGTAACCACCGGCCTCGGTACCCAGAACGCCCTCCTGGGCGGAGGCCGCTACGACGGCCTAAGCGAGATGCTGGGAGGCCCCAAAGCCCCCGGAATCGGCTTCGCCATAGGCGAAGACCGCCTAATCCTAACCCTCCAGGCCCAGGCCGAATCCGACGGTACTTCCACCGCGCCAGCCAAGCTGGACGCCTACATCGCGCCCCTGACCCCAGCCCAGAACCCCGCCGCCCTCGCCCTGGCCCGCGAGCTCCGCACCGCGGGCCTGAAGGTAGAAGTAGGCGACGGAACCTTCAAGCTCCGCAAATCATTCGACATCGCCGACAACGTAGCCCGCCACATCATCCTCCTGGGCGAGGACGAAGTAGCCTCCGAAACCGCGACCGTAAAAACCTTCGCCATCGGCGAGCAGACCAAGCTTTCCCGAACCGAACTCGCCAAACATCTCCGTAGCTAGAGGCTAGGGTCGCCGATACACGGTAGGCCCGCGCAGAAAGTCCGTCGGCCCTCCTATCGCCGCTCCAGCAAGCGCGCCCGCCGCTCCTCCGATGGCAGCATAGGCCTCCGTCGACAGCCCCGGAAATAAGTCATTCGGCTTCTCCTGCGCATGCCCGGCGATCGCACCCACGCCCACACCAGCGCCCAACCCGATTCCCAAGCCAACCAGCGTGGACCGCGTATAACGGGTCAGCTTCACGCTCTTCACCTCGCCTCGCTCAAACGAATACTGCGACTTCCCCTTGGAACATCGCAGCGTCGCATCATCCACCAGGTCGATCGCACAAGTCTTATTCTGGTTATCCGCCGCCACATGCACCCGAGTATGCGGAGGCAGATGCTTCACCCGCTCCCAATTAGAACCCTGCGCCGCAAGCGAAACCGACGCTACACACAGAAACAACACAACCAGCATCATTCTCATGACGCCACTCTAACTTCCTCCCGGTAAAAGTCCAGTGACATCTTCTGACAACCTGTGAAATAGCCGCGCACCATCCCAACAGCCCCGCAATCACCCAAACTTCGTACAATAGAAGGATTGTGACTCTCGACTTTCTAGGCACGCTCCAACGCACGCACACCTGCGGCGAACTCCGCAGCACCAACTCCGGCCAAACCATCACCCTCATGGGTTGGGTAAATCGCCGCCGCGACCACGGCAATCTCATCTTCCTCGACCTCCGCGACCGCACCGGCATCACCCAGGTCGTCCTCGATAAGGAAGTCTGCCCCGAAGCTCACGCCAAGGCCGAAGCCGCGCGCTCCGAGTACGTCATCGCCGTCACCGGAGTCCTCCGCAACCGCGGCGAAGGCCTAGCCAACCCCAATATGCCCACCGGCGAAGTCGAGCTGGTCGCCCACTCCCTCCTCCTCCTCAACGACGCCAAGACCCCTCCCTTCTCGCCCGCCGAAGACGCCATCGCCAACGAGGAAGTCCGCCTCCAGTACCGCTACATCGACCTCCGCCGCGCTGAGATGCAGAAGAACTTTCTCATCCGATCCCGCGTAGCCATGGCCATCCGCAACTACCTGGTCTCGCAAAACTTCCTCGAGATCGAAACGCCCTTCATGACGCGCAGCACCCCCGAAGGCGCGCGCGACTACCTCGTTCCATCACGCGTTCACCCGGGACATTTCTATGCCCTCCCGCAGTCGCCACAGATCTTCAAGCAGATCCTCATGATCTCCGGCTTCGACCGCTACTTCCAGATCGCGCGCTGCTTCCGCGACGAAGACCTACGCGCCGATCGCCAGCCCGAGTTCACCCAGATCGACCTCGAGATCAGCTTCCCGCAGATGTCCACCATCTTCGCCGTGGCCGAAGGCTTCCTCCACGCTGCCTTCAGCGCCGCCGGCATCGAGCTCCCTGCCGAACCCTTCATCCAGATGACTTACGATCAGGCCATCACACGCTACGGCATCGACAAGCCTGACATGCGCTTACCGGCAATGGTGGACTTGTCCACCGAGCTTGAGCCAGCCCTCCGCGACACCCTCAAGATCGACCCCGCGCTCCCCGTCCTCGGCTTTACCATCCCCAAGGTCGGCGAGATGTCCGGCACCGCACGCAAGTCGCTCGTCAGCGAGATCCGCGCCTTCTTCGGCGACTCCGGCCTCGACTTCCTCGACGTCGCCCGCCTCCGCACCAACCCCGCCTTCGTCCCGCTCGCCGAGACCATCGAAGGCAAGCTCAGCATGGAGATGGCCATCTTCAACGGCGCCGCCCACACCGCCGAAGACCTCGCCGTCGTCATCACGCCCAAGCCCGGAACGCCGGCTATGTGGAACTACGATCCTCAGTGGATCTACAAGCGCATCGGCGCCCTGCGCCTCGAGCTAGCCAAGAAGTTCGCCGACAAGCACAAGCTCTTCGAACAAACCCAAACCGCAGCCGACTTCAAGTTTCTCTGGGTCACCGACTTCCCCATGTACGAGTGGAACGAGGAAACCAAAACCTGGGACGCCGCACACCATCCCTTCACCTCACCCCACGAGGAAGACATCAAGTCCGGCGCGCTGGTCAACGACAAGGGCTCCGTCCGCGCCCTCGCCTACGACGTCGTCCTCAACGGCACCGAGCTCGGCTCCGGTAGCATCCGTATCCATCGCAAAGACGTTCAAGCCGAGATCTTCCGCTCCCTCGGCATGTCCGACGAGGAAGCCAAGGCCCGCTTCGGCTTCTTCCTCGACGCCCTCGAGTACGGCACGCCTCCGCACGGCGGCATCGCTCTCGGTCTCGATCGCATCGTCATGATCCTCGCCGGCGCGCAGTCCCTCCGCGAAGTCATCGCCTTCCCCAAGACCGCCAAGGCCATCGACCTCATGGTCGACGCGCCCACCACGGTCAGCGACCTCCAGCTCCGCGAGCTCAACCTTCGCATCGCCCACAAGAGCTGAAGTCGTCATGAATCTGGGTGCCCAGGTCTCGCGTTTGAGACCCGGGAAGTTACGAATCATCCGGTCACATCAGGAGCAGAACATGCCCAACTCAGCGCGCTGGACCATCCCCAACCGCTTCCTCGCCTGCGCGCTGATTCTCTACAGCGCAATGGTATGCATCCTCAGCCTGCACGTCTTCTACACTGCAATTCACGACGGCTCGCCGCTAAACTTCGCCAGCATCGCAGTCCAGACCCTCACCACGCTCTTCCTCCCACTCCTGATTCTCGGTATCTGGAAGCCACACCTCGCCAGCGCCCTTCTCTTCGCCGCGGCAGCAGCCATCCTCGCACTCACGTTCACCAACGCCCACGCAGCAGCGAGCGAAACCGCAGGCCTAATCGGCGCGAGCCTCCTCTTCCTCGGCGTCCCCATGCTAGGCTCCGCCATCTTCTTCCACCGAATCTCCCGCAACCGACAAACCAAGCATCTAAACCAAAGCTAAAAGCTAAAAGCTAAAAGCTAAAAGCTAAAAGCTAAAAGCTACGAAGCTCAATCATCCTCACAAGACAAGCGCTTGTCCCAAGGCATATCCTGTTGCCCCATGCGATCCGACCTCTTCCGCGCCGCCGGCCTCTTCTCTCTTGCCTTCATCGTCTCCTTCGCTCAAGCACAAACACCTGACTTCGGCCCCAACGTCACCGTCTTCTCTCCCTCCTCGCCCGCAGCCACTATGCAGGCCAAAATCGACAGCATCTACGCCATCCAGCAGCACAACGAGTTCGGCCCGCAGCGCAACGCCTTCCTCTTCCTCCCAGGCGACTACCACCTCGACATCCCCATCGGTTTCTACACCGAAGTCGCCGGCCTCGGCGCCACTCCCGACGCCACGCACTTCACCGGCAACGTTCACGTCGACGCCTCCGCTCGCAACAACAACGCCACCGTCACCTTCTGGCGCGCCGCCGAAAACTTCTCCGTCACTCCGACCGGCGGTTCCATTCCCGGCACCATGCAGTGGGCCGTCTCGCAAGCCGTTCCCATGCGCCGCCTCCACATCCTGGGCGACCTCGTCCTCCACCAGCACCGCGGCTGGGCCTCCGGCGGCTGGATGTCCGACACCCTCGTCGAGGGCAACGTAGACTCTGGCTCCCAGCAGCAATGGATCTCCCGCAACAGCGACTGGAAGAGCTGGACCGGCTCCAACTGGAACATGGTCTTCGTCGGCGTGCCCCATGCGCCCGCCGGCGACTGGCCCGTCCCTCCCTACACCAAGGTCGCGCTTACCCCCATCGTCCGAGAGAAGCCATACCTCGAAGTCGACGCCCGCAACCACTGGAGCATCCACGTCCCCGCGCTCCTCCGCGACACCACGGGCATCACCTGGAACCATCCCCCCAACGCTCCCGACCGCGTCATTCCCTTCTCCCACGTCTACATCGCGCACCCCGACAGCGACACCGCCGCAACCATCGACGCCCAGCTGCGCCGCGGCAAAAATCTCCTCCTAACCCCCGGCATCTACAACCTCGACGAGCCCATCCGCGTCACGCACCCCAACACCGTAGTCCTCGGCCTCGGCTTCGCCACCCTGCACCCCACCAAAGGCAACGCCACCATCACCACCTCCGACGCCGATGGCATCATCCTCGCCGGCCTGCTCATCGACGCAGGTGAGCAGCTCTCTCCCGTCCTCGTCCAGGTCGGCCCCCACAACTCCACCGCTCGACATGAGCGCGACCCCATCTCCCTCAGCGACGTCTTCTTCCGCGTCGGCGGCGCAGACCTCGGCCGCGCCAACATCAACCTCGAGATCAACGCCAACGACACCCTCATCGACCACACCTGGATCTGGCGCGCCGACCATGGCCACGGCGTCGGCTGGGATAAGAACCTCAGCAACAATGGTCTCGTCGTCAACGGCAACAACGTCACCATCTACGGCCTCTTCGTCGAACACCACCAGCAGTTCCAGGTCCTTTGGAACGGCAACCACGGCCGCACCTACTTCTATCAATCCGAGATACCCTACGATCCCCCCAACCAGGCCGCCTACACCAGCGCCCCCGGTATCGACGGCTGGGCCTCCTACAAAGTCGCTGACACCGTCACCGATCACGAAGCCTGGGGCCTCGGCGCCTACAGCGTCTTCACCTACCCCAACGTCTACCTCTCCCACGCCATCGAAGCCCCCACCACCCCCAACGTCCGCTTCCACGACATGATCACCGTCTGCCTCCTCACCAACGGCGGCATCCGCCACATCATCAACAACGCCGGCGACCCCACCAAGTGCGCCCCCAACCGCATCGACCCTAAACTAATCCTCTACCCCACGCCCTAGTACGCGCTCGCATCCGTGAGCAGCGCGACCTGCGCCGCCGACAACTTCACGGCCACCGCCGCAAACAGCGCCTCCATCTGTTCCGTACTCGTGGCGCTCGCAATCGGGGCTGTAATCGTCGGCTGCTCCAACAGCCACGCCAGCGATACCGACGCCTGCGCCGCGCCCGTCTCCTCGCTCACCTGCTTCAGCGCCTTCAGAATCTTCATCCCGCGCTCATCAAAATACTTCTGCACACGCCCCGCCCGGTTCTTCCCCTTCGCATCTTCCGCACTCTGATATTTCCCTGTCAAAAATCCCGACGCCAGCGAGAAATACGGAATCACCCCCAGCCCATACTTTTCCGCCACATCGGCGAGATCCTGCTCATACCCTTGCCGATCATAGAGGTTGTACTCCGGCTGAAGCGTCTTGTACGCCGGCAGCTTCTCGCGCTCAGCCAAATCTTCCGCCTCCGCCAGCCGCGCGCCCTTGTAATTCGAAGCCCCGATAAACCGCACCTTCCCCTCATCGATCAGCTGCGCATACGCCTCGAGCGTCTCCTCCAGCGGCACGCTCGCGTCGTCCTGGTGCGACTGATACAAATCGATGCGATCAGTCTGCAGCCGCTTCAACGACTGCTCCACCTCTTCCAGAATATATTTCTTCGAAAGCCCCTTCCCGCCCGACTTCATCTCCATCCCCACCTTGGTCAGCAGGACCACGCTGTCGCGTTTGCCGGTCTGCTTCAGCCACTTCCCAATGATCGCCTCGGACTCCCCGCCCTGATGCCCCTCGACCCACGTCGAATAAACATCCGCCGTATCGATGCAGTTGAACCCACGATCCACCCAGGCATCCAGTAGCTCAAACGATCGCGCCTCATCCACGGTCCATCCAAACACATTCCCGCCAAACACCACCGGGACAATCTCCAAATCCGTGTCACCCAAACGACGCGTCTTCATCCTCACACCTCCGATGAGCATTGGACACACGACAGGCCTAAGAGGATGCTAGCTGCTAATTCATCCACCGCTTATCATTCGGATCGCGCGGCTTGCCATCCGGATCGACATACCGCCCATCGTCATCTAAGCTCACATCCTTGCCCTGCTTGCGCATATACACCGTGAACTTCTTTGCCGCGCGCCGCCGCTTCGCGCGATAGTAAGCATTGCGCAGCCCAAACCACCGCTCCGAAATCCCGACGCGCATCCCGCGTCGAGGCGCCCACACCACGAACGCGTAACCCACCAGAGCATCGCACAGCGCCACCAGCGCGCCGAACTTCTCCTGGCTCGTCAACTCCATCGCCAGATAAAAAAGCACGTAGATCGCCGCGAGGTACTTCGCCTTGATCCAGAACAGAAAATTAACATTCACGCGCTCATTCGCATGCAGCTTTCCATACGCAACCATCACGGCGAGCACGAAGGGCCACATGCCCGCGGCCGCTACATCCCTACCCAGCCCTTCAACCCGGTCTCCCACCGCCAGGCTGATTACGGTCGCGATAATGCCGCCGACAACGCTCGTCACCAGGAAAAATTCAAGCAGCCACCGCGATCCGCGATCCTCTTCCAGCGCTGTAGCAAAAAACCACAGCGAGAGCAGCGAAAGCAACACACTGAAAAACGCGTCCTGCACGAACGGATACGTCACCAGCTGCCAGATCTGCGGATGCAAGGCCTGCCCCGCATGCAGCCTGAAAAAACCAAGCACCAGCCCCTGGAACTGCTCCGACACCAGCCGCAGCGCCGCCGTGGCAAAGTACACCACAACCGAAATCAGGATTAGGCGCCGCGTCACCCCGCGAAACGGCGGGAACATCAGCGAGATCGGGCTGTCAGACTTAAACGCCATGCAACGCTTCCCTCAACCTCTACTTCCGCGACGGCACCGGTGGCACCGCAAGCGACCTGTCTCCCGCCGCGCTCACCGCGCGCACACCAAACAGCACGTTATCCTTACTCACATTCAACGTCAGATGCGTCTCCGCGCCCGCGCTCTGGCTGTGCGTCCAAAGATTCTCATTCGTCGCCCGCCACACCACCTCATACGTCGTCCCAGCCGGCGCAAATGCCGAGGCGTCCCACTCCAGGTTGCTGTTGTTATCCAACTCCTTGGTCACGATCCGCACATGCTGCGGTTCGCTCGGAGCCGCCGCCAAACTCGCCAGCATCAGCGAATTCAGCTGCGCCACCTTCACCACGTACCCAAAGTCCACAAACTTCAGCAGGTCGCCATACTCCACGCCATCCTCCGTGCGCAGCGTCTGGTGCTGATGACTAAAATTCTCACGCCACTCCGTAAACCGCACCGCCGCAAATCCCTCTCCATTGAAGCTCGTATGATCCCCGCCGCGCAGATAACGGTCCCGCCGCAAGATCATCACCGGATGGAACGCCGGCACCTGCCGCATCACCTGGCTGCGCATCCCGCCCTTCAGCGCCGGCGGCCGCTCCGTCGTCGGCTTGAAGTACGCCGGTGCCAGCTCCACGATCTGCCGCGCCAGCTCCCGTGACGGCGAATCATTCTCTGCGCCCAACGCCAGGATCATCCGCTGTTCTTCCGGAGTCGCCGTCGAAGGAACGCTCTCGCTGAACACCCGGACCACATCCTTATCCTGCCCTGTCTCGCCAGGCGTCGTGTCGCCGCCCACGATGTCGTTGTTCAACACCGCCTCCAGCGGCCACCCCTCTTCCTTCGCCAGCTTCGCCAAATGCGCCGACCCATATAGTCCCTGCTCTTCCCCCGCCACCGCCACAAACACCATCGTGCCCGTCAGCTTCGTCCCCGCCTTCGTCAGCCGCGCCATCGCCCGTGCCGACTCCAGCGATACCGCTACCCCGCTCGCGTCATCATTCGCTCCCGGCGACGTCAGTTTGTCATTCATCACATCCGTCGCGCGCGAATCATAGTGCCCCGTCACCAGCACCCAGGGTGCCTTATCCCCGCCCGTCCCGTGCAAAATCGCATACACGTTCACCAGCTTCGTCGGCTGCAGAATTCGGCTGCGCGGATCATTCGATGCCGGCTGCACAAACTCATCCCGCTTCACCTCCAGGCAGCCGCCGCACTCCTTCGAGATCGCCTCGAACTCGCTCGTGATCCAATCCGCCGCCGGCAAAATCCCCTGTCCCGGCGGCAGCTCTGTGTCCATGCTCGAGAGCGTGCTGCGCGTCCCAAAGCTCACCAGCTTCGCAATATCGGCTCTCACCTGTTCCGCGGATATTCCCGCCAGCGCCGCTTTCACCGCCGGATCCACCCGCAGTGGCGCCAGCGTCCCCTGCCCTGTTGTCGACCCCACCGTACCCAACGGCATTTGCGCACACGCACCCGCCGCCATCGCCGCCAACAATCCACATACTCCCGCAATCCGCTTCATCTCTGCCTCCGCCTCGCAACATGCACCATAAACACGGCTCCCTGCATCTCAAGGTTGACGAGCCGCCACTGTACCGCTAGAACTAGAAATGGTGATTGTGGTGCCAGCTCCATGGTACTAGCTCAACCGCTCTACGCATTACACCGGCTCTGTGCCGGCAACAGAGGAGATCGTATATGTCAGTCGTTTGCCCGGAGTGTGACAATCCCTTGGACATCGATGTCGACGATGTCGAAGAAGGTGAGATCATTCAGTGCGATGAGTGCGGAACGGATCTCGAAGTCGTCTCCAGCGACCCGTTGGAATTAGCTCCAGTCGATGAGGAAGGCTACGATGATGAAGAGGATGCTTTGCCCGTGGATGAAGAGGATGAATAGTTTCACCCGCCGCCGCAACCTGTTTCTTTCCCTTTTCGCCTTCGCCGCGTGCCTTCTGCTGCTCGCTGGTCCGCTGGCCGCGCTCGCGCAGAAAAACGTTCCTCAGGAACGCATCGTTGAAGGCAAAGTCGTCAACAAGGACGGCGCTCCCATCGGCGGGGCAATCGTCTACCTCAAGGACTCCCGCTCCAACGGCGTCAAGACGTACATCGCCGATAACGACGGCCATTTCCGCTTCGGCGAACTCTCTCAGGACACCGACTACGAGCTCTGGGCCGAGTCCAATACCGTCCGCTCCAAATCCCGCGAGATCAGCTCCTTTGATAATGACAACAAGTTTTACTTTGTCCTCAAAGTCAACGCAGTGAAACCCGCTTCACTCGACAGTCCCTCCGTCTCCACCACCGGCATCCCGCCTCAACCCTGAGGCCAGCGTGCCAGCCTCGCTCATTCATGATGCATCGCAAGTACCGCGTCATCCATCACTTTGAGTTGCTGCTTTGACCTCGCGTTGCATTTGAACACCAGGAGGTAATCCCCGACGCGGGTTACAATTGCGGAGCCGAACTCAACCTTCGGAATCTCGTAATCGAGCTGGTAAAACGTCGGCCCGTCCTTCTGAATCCTTACCTGCTGCCCATCAAGAACTTCTCCGGAATCCCAGCTCTTCTGAACTTTTCGCAAAAAATCCTGCTCGTCCACAACGTGATTTGGCGCAACATTCAGCTTCACAGCTAACAGGATGATTCCGGATGGACCATCCCCCTCACGCGCCGCCAGCATGAGGAATTCATTGGTCTGCGATTGCGCATGCACATTCAGCGAAGCCAGATCGACCGCATGAAGGTTAGGCGGTAAGGTGAGCGAAATCTTGAAGTACCGGTTGGAGTAGACATTTCCATGCAAGGACCCATCCGCTGCGGTTTGCCCCGTGGCCGATGGCACTAGAAGTGCCGCAAAGATCAGGGCCGATTCAAGACTTCGTCTCATCACAAGCACCTCGCATCAACACCCTCATCCTAGTCGCCATGAAGCGAAACTTAGGCGAATATAATTCGTGCTGACGCCATGAGCTTTCCTGCTCAACCCGACCTCTTCGCCTTCCTCCACATAGACCTCAACAGCTTCTTCGCGTCGGTAGAGCAGCAGCTCCACCCCGAGTACCGCAACCGCCCCACCGGCGTCGTCCCGACCATGGCCGACACCACCTCCCTCATCGCCGCCAGTTACGAAGCCAAAGCCCTCGGCATCAAGACCGGAACCCGCGTCAGCGATGCCAAGCGCATCTGCCCCGGCATCATCCTCGTCAACGGCGACCACGCAACCTACGCCGAATACTCCCACAAGATCGTCGCCGCCGTAGAGCGCGTCTGCCCCGTATCCCACACCCCCTCCATCGACGAGATGGTTTGCCAGCTCATGGGCCGCGAACGCAACCCGCCCACCGCTCGTCAAATCTCCCTCGACATCAAGCAGGCCATCAAAGACGACGTCGGCGAAACTCTGCGCTGCTCCATCGGCATGGCCCCCAACCGCTATCTCGCCAAGATCGCCTCGGACATGCAAAAGCCCGACGGCCTCATCGGCCTTCTCCCCAGCCAGCTCCCCAACTCCATCGCCCACCTCGTCCTCCGCGACCTCCCCGGCATCGGCGCCCGCACCGAACTCCGCCTCAACGCCAAGGGCATCCGCACCATGCCCGACCTCCTCGCCCTCGACCGCCCGGCCATGCACGCTCTCTTCGACTCCGTCTGGGGCGACCGCATGTATCACTGGCTCCGCGGCAACGATACGGGCGATGACGGCGCGCCCGTCCCCAGCGAACTCCAGAAATCCCTCGGCCACTCCCACGTCCTCGCCCCCGAGCACCGCTCCCCCGAAGGCGCCTGGGCCGTCGCCCACAAGCTCCTCCACAAGGCCGCAATGCGACTCCGCATGGAAAAGTTCTTCACCGGCTCCCTCGCCGTCACCATCAAATACTCCCTCACGCAGGCGCAGGCCGCCGAGGTCGCGCGCTCAGAGAAAGTGAAGAGGCACCTAAGCGGCATCACCCAAACCGGCTGGGGCATGGAAGCCCGCTTCCGTCCCTGCCAGGACACGCTCAGCCTCCTCGAAGCCCTGCAAGGCTGCTGGAAACAGTCCCCCAGCAGCCCCGAACATCAGAAGCCCTTCTTCGTCGGCATCACCCTGGGCAACCTTATCCCCGAGGCCGACGTCCAGACCTCGCTCTTTGAAGAACCTGGCAACCGCAACCAGCTCTCCGCCACCATGGACAAGCTCAACCTCAAGTACGGCCACACCACGCTGCACTTCGCCGGCATGCTTCCCGCCCGCGACAGCGCTCCCACCCGCATCGCCTTCACCCAGATCCCCGTCCAGTACGGTCACGAATACATGTAGCTCGATCTAATCCATCGCACCGCGCGTCTCCGCCAGGTCCGCAAAGTACTCCACCGCCAGCGGTATCACCTCATCATTAAAATCAAACCGCGACGTATGCAGCCCTTGGCTATGCACCGACCCGCGATCCCCTTCCCCTTGCCCCACAAACATAAACGCCCCGGGCCGCTTCTCCAGGAACGACCCAAAGTCCTCGCCGCCCGTCACCGGGGTTTGCGTCTTCAGCTTCTCCTCGCCATACAGCTTCGCCACACTCTCGCGACAGTACCCCACACTCTCCGCATGGTTATACGTCGCATCAATCAGCCTCCTATAAACAAACGCGTGCTCCATCCGAAACATCTCCGCCACATGCCGCACCACCTCGCGCATGCGCGCCTCCATCCGATCCCGGAGCTCCGGCTTGAACGTCCTCACTGTCCCATTCAGCAGCGCCGACGCCGGCAGCACATTGCACGCACCCGTACCCGACTGAAACGTGGTCACCGACAGCACCACCGCATCCTGCGGATCCATCTCGCGGCTCACCAGCGTCTGCAGTGCCGTCACCATCTGCGACCCCGCCACAATCACGTCCGTGCATACTTGCGGCATCGCCGCGTGCCCACCCTTACCCGTCAGCGTGATCTCAAAAAAATCCGCCGCCGCCATCATGTAACCGGGACAAATCGAAAACTCCCCCAGCGGCGCATAGGGATAGTTGTGCCATCCATAGATCTCATCAAACGGATACTTGTCCAGCAGCCCATCCTCCATCATCCGATGCGCTCCGCGCCCACCCTCCTCCGCCGGCTGAAATATAAGCCGAACCTTGCCCTGAAACCGCCGTGTGTCATGCAAATATTTCCCCAGCGCCAGCAAGCTCGCCGTGTGCCCATCATGACCGCAGGCATGCATCTTCCCCGGATAGATCGAGCTCCACTCCAGCCCCGTCTCCTCCGCGATATCCAGCGCATCCATGTCCGCACGAAACGCAATGATCGGCCCCATCTCCGCCGCCTGCCCCTCGATCGTCGCCACCACCCCGGTCCCCGCAAACCCCACCTCATGCGGAATCCCCCACTCCGTCAACCGCTCCACCACCAGCCCCGAAGCAAACGTCTCTTCATACATCGTCTGGGGATGCCGATGCATCTCTCGCCGCCACTCCTTCGCCTCTTCCGCAATCGCTCGAATTCGCGCCCGCCTCTCTGTCAACGTCATCGCCGAACCTCCAACTTCGGCCCAGTATAAGCCCACTCCACCTTGATAGACTTTGTTTACCGCCGGGGAGGACCATGCTGGCTTCAATCGATGCCTATCGAAAACTGAGGTTTCTTTTCCGTTACCTGAGAGAAATTCCCTTAGCTTGGTTCGTCATAGGTCTTGGCATCGCCAGGATTGGCATCTTTATAAGCAGAGCCTTCTCCGCGGAGCATCGTCTTCTCTGGTTGCGCCGCGTCGCATTTGCCGCCGGTTTATTCGTCCTTTGCGCCTATCTGGCGATCACCCTGGATTCTCTGCGCTGCTTCATGATCCAGCAGGACGAGGCCAACATACTTAGCATCTCTGCCGCAACCCTTCGTGGGTTGCCCATGTATCACCCGCCCGTCTCACCCAACTTCAGTTACTCGCTGATGTACGGCCCATTCACATTTCTCATCTATAGCGTCGCACTGGTCGCCGGGGGAGCCAATCACTTCTGGATAATACGCGGTGCAGTAGTCGTGGCCGCTCTGCTTCTATGTGCAGCACTGTTTTCTCTTCTCCGTAAATTCGTTTCAGCCGTTACAGCCATCACTCTGCTCGCATTTCCGCTCAGCGTCCTTCTGCAACATCCCGAAATCTCGTTATCTACGCGTTCAGATGTCTGGATCTTCCTCTTTACCGCGCTCGCCATCCTCTCCAGCTTTCTTGACGCGGAACTCTTCGCGGTCCTGCTTACCGGCATCTTTGGTGGGCTCATCATCGGACTCAAGATCAGCGCCGCACCCGCCATCCTGTTTCCTCTCCTTCTGCTCTACCGCAAATTCGGGCTTCGAGCATGCGCATATTCCCTGCTCACAACCCTTGCAGCTACCTTTGCCCCGTTCGCTCTCCCGAATATCTCCCTGCATAATTACATTGCCTGGATAGAATTCACACGCTCGGAGGGCCTCAGCGCAGCGAGTGAATTCAGTAATGCGCTGTTTGCGATCTTCTTGATCAGCCCCTGTCTCATCATGGAGCTCCACCTACGCCGCTTCGGGCTGGCCTTTAGAAACAGGGTTCCCGAGTTCCTCGTCATCCTGATTGGCCTTTTCCTGGCAGTCCTGACCTCGAAGAACGGTTCCGGTGTGCATTATTTGTGGCATATCGTTCCGTCCATCGTCGTCTATCTCGCTCTCATCGCGAAAGAGATGTCCGCGATACCCGACGAGAACCGGGTAATCCCTGTCTATTACATCGCCGTCGCTTGCACTCTCTTCGCCTGTGTCAACATTCCACGCGCCTACGCACACATCAAAATGTCCCTCATGCCTCCTGGCATCGCTGTCGCACGTCAGTCACTCGACAGATATCTCGACCTCTATCGGGACCACTCCTCCGTTCAAATGGGCTACGGTTCCGTAGACGGTGATGACAGCACGTTTATTCGTTACGCGCTTGTCCTCAAAGGCCAGCCCTATCGGATTGAGGGCAATACCGCCCGCTTGGAAACCGCCCTTCTGCCCTTTCCGGTAAATGTCCTTCGTCAGATGTCCAGTTGCACAAACGACGTCTGGTTGGTGCCACACGCCCAAAGCCCCTTCGATTTATGGGTCTTCCCCCCTGGCCTTCGTAAAACATTCCTCCAGAACTACAGCATCGATCGTACGGATGGAGTCTACGATGCGTGGGTCTGTAATCGGGCTCGATAATTGTCAACCAAACCACGCAAGTCAAGCGCTACTTCATCCCCCGCACCAAACCTCGAACTCTTCCTTCTCACGGATTCCCGCCTCGCACACTTGGTATCATCGACTACCATGGGGACTACTCTTACCGAGCAGAAAGCGCCTGAGGGAAGCCCCTATGCGCGTCATCTCCCTGCGCTCGACGGCGTCCGCGGCTTCGCCGTTCTCGGTGTAGCTTGTTCCCACATCTTTCCCGCCACCCCCCACTCTGCGTTCGAAGCCTTCGTCCATAGTGCATTCGCCTTCGGCGCAGCCGGGGTCGATCTCTTCTTCGTCCTCTCCGGCTTCCTCATCACCGGAATCCTCTACGACTCGCTCCCCGATCCCGGATTCTTCCGCAAGTTCTATGCCCGCCGCGTCCTCCGCATCTTTCCCCTCTACTATGGAGTCCTCGCGGTATACGCCCTCGCCGCACTGATCTTCGGCCTCAACTTCCATCACGAGCTCCTCTCCCTCGCCCTCTATCTCCAGAACACCAATCTCATCGCGCAACGCCTGCGCGACTACACCGGGCCAACCTTCCTTCCTCTCCCGCACTTCTGGTCGCTCGCCGTCGAAGAGCAGTTCTATCTCGTCTGGCCCATCACGGTTTTCCTGTTGCGCACACGCCGCCGTCTCCTCACCTTTTGCGCTGCCGCACTTCTCTTATGCCCCCTCCTGCGCGCCTTCCTTTTCCTGCATGGTGTCGATTACTCCATCGTCTCTATCAACACTCTCTGCCGCTCAGACTCGCTCCTCGCCGGCGGCGCCCTCGCCCTTCTCTTTCGCAGCCGCTTGCATGATCGCGTCCTCCGCGCCGCCGGCTGGATCTTCCTTGGCGGTGCTGCTTCCGTATTTCTGTTGTCCTATTTGTCCGATCATGGTCCCTTGCTCAACACGGCGAACGGCTACCGCGTCGACCTTGCATACAACTTCTCCGCCATCGCGATCGCGTCCGTAGGCGTCATCGCCCTCTCCCTTCGCTCCGGGCTCGTCGCTCGCCTGTGCACACTTCGCCCTATGCGTTGGCTGGGCAAATACAGTTACGGCATCTACGTCCTCCACCTCATCCTCTTCAGCTACTTCGAAGAGCCGGTGCGCCACTTCTTCAGCGCCCACCTCACGTCCAACAAGGGTGTCGACATTCTCGCCACCGGCGTGCTGATCTTCTTCATCAGCACCGCCGCCGCCTATCTCTCCTACCACCTCTACGAAAAGCACTTCCTCCGCCTCAAGCGCTTCTTCGACTACCGCCCTCACCCCAATACCGTATCCTGACCCCCTAACAGGAAGGATGCTCTAGTAGTTCCAGCGCCATGTCCACGCCGCCCCACATCGGCCGTCTTGCTCCCTCGCCCACCGGCCTTCTTCACCTCGGCCACGCTCGCACCTTCTTCATCGCCCACCAGCGCGCCCGCGCCGCCAACGGCACCCTCTACCTCCGCGACGAAGACCTCGATCCCCAGCGCTCGCGTCCCGAGTTCTCCGCCGCCATGCGCGAAGACCTGCTCTGGCTCGGCCTCTCCTGGGACGCCGAGCTCCGCCAGTCCGATCGCCTCCCCCTCTACCTCGCCGCACTCCACCAACTCCTCGCCGCCGGCCTCGCCTATCCCTGCACCTGTTCCCGCCGCGACCTCGCCCAATCCACCCAGGCCCCGCACGACGAAGACGACGAGCCCCTCTACAACAATCGCTGCCGACCCACGGGCCAAGCCGCAGATCTTTCAGACACTCGCCGTCCGCGCAGGACCTACCGCTTCCGCACCCCCGATCACACCCCCATCTCCTTCATCGACCTCCACGCCGGCCCCCAAACCTTCACCACCTCCATCGACTTCGGCGACTTCCTCATCTGGCGCAAGCCCCTCACCTCCGACCCCTCCGACATCGGCCTTCCCAGCTACCAGCTCGCCTGCGTAGTCGACGACACACTCACCCACATCACCGAAGTCGTCCGCGGCCGCGACCTCCTCAAATCCACCGCTCGCCAGATCCTCCTGCAGCGCGCCCTCGGTTACCCCACACCCGCCTACTTCCACTGCGATCTCATGCGCGACACCAACGGCGTCCGCCTGGCCAAGCGCCACGACGCCCTCGCCCTCCGCACCTTCCGCGCCCAGGGCCTCTCCCCCGCCGACATCCTCGCCCTCTTCTAGCGCAAAGGGTTGCCTCGAACCCGCAGAAATCGGCGCGTCAACGCGCTTCATCCCCCTTGCATCTCAAGGCAAATAAGGAGCTTTCTGTCCATGAATCCCAACCCGCTCTACAGAACAATTCGCACCACCACCCTGATCGCTGGCGCCCTTCTTTTAGCCGCCGGCTGCAAGAAGACCACCGACAACTCCATCAACTACAAGTCCGCGATCAACGCGTGGTACTCCGCGCATCCCGCCTGCCTCTGGTCGCAGTCCCAGAAATTCCCCACCCAGGTAGCCGCCTCGAACGAAGATCAGACTGCCCCCTACGCCGCCCTCGTCGACCAGGGCCTGCTCACCCGCACCACCAGTGAGAAAAAGATCATCATCGTCTCCAAGCAGGAGGTCAACTACGACCTCAGCGACAAGGGTCGCAGCGACTGGACCCCCGATCCCAACCAGCCCGGCTACGGAAACTTCTGCTACGGCCATCGTTCCGTCTCGACCATCCAGTCCAGCACTCCCAACAACAGTCAGCCCGGTGACACCTCAACCGTCACCTACCAGTACAACTTCTCCGGCGCACCCGACTGGGCCCAGGCTCCCGAAACCCAGAATGCCTTCCCTCAACTCAAGGCTGATCTCTCCGGCAACGGCACCGCCACCGCAACCCTCGTCGATAGCAACAACGGCTGGCAGGTGCAGACCCCGCCACCCTCTTCCATGGCCGCAAGCTCTCAACCCGTCACCCCCGCCGACGGCAAGATCGTGCAGTAGCGCGAAGACTCCCGCTAACCGCAGCGGGCGTCGCTCGTCTCTCACTACTCACTAGCTTTCACTGCTCCGCGTAATACGCCCTCACGATCTCGTCATACGACTTCGGCACGAAGTCCATCGCAGGCGTTCCTCCGGCAAGATACCGCACGAAATAATCCCACTTGCGCTTCATCACGTACGGCGAAGCCGCCGCATAGCCATGATGCACATTCGGAATCAGCAGCATGTCAAAGTCCTTATTCGCTTTGATCAAGGCATCCACCACCAGCAGCGTATTGTTCGGCGGAACGTTGTCATCCATCGCTCCATGCGTCAGCATCAGGTGGCCCTTCAGGTTCTTCGCGTAGTTCTCGTTGGCCTGCACGTTGTAGTTATCCGCGCCATCCGGCCCAATCACCTCCAGCCCAGCCCAGCGCTCATCCCAATCATCCTCATACTCCCGCTGGTCATGGTTGCCGCTCTCCGCCCAGCCCACCTTGAAAAAATCCGGGTAGTGGAACATCGCCGACACCGTAGCATTGCCGCCGCCCGAGTGCCCCGTGATTCCCACGCGATCCAGATCAATCCACGGGTACCGCGATGCCAGGTCCTTGATCCCCGACACCTGATCGGCAATCGTGTCATCGCCCATCTCCTGTGGCTTCGACGCATCCGTGTCATGGAAGATCTTTGACCGATGCGGATTCCCCATCCCGTCAATGCACACCACCACAAATCCCAAATCTGCCATCGATTGCAGATCACCGCGCGAAGCCGCAAAACCCGGCGGCCCAAACACCGAGCACGACCCATCCTGCGGCCCCGGATAAACGTAATCAATCACTGGATACTTCTTCGACGCATCGAAGTCCGTCGGCTTGAACACAATGCCATACACCTGCGTCACGCCATCATGCGCCTTCACCGCCACCCGCATCGGCGGCTTCCATCCCGCCGCCAGCAGTTGCGAAATGTCCTGCTTGGCCAGCGCCACCAGCACCTTGCCCGTCTTCCCATCGCGCAGCACCGCAGTCTGCGGCGTATCTACAGTCGAGGACACATCCACAAACGAACTTCCATCCGCCGCCGACGTCACGTCGTGCGTAGCGTCCTCCGGCGTCAACAGCGTCTGGTGCATTCCATCCAGATTCACGCGGAAAAAATTCACATAGTAAGGATCCTGCCCCTTCACCTTGCCCGTAGCAGTGAAATACAACATGTGATCCTTCTCATCGACAGCCTTAATCTCCGCGACCGGCCCATCGCCGTGCGTCACCTCATTCTTCAGCGCGCCTGTCGTCAAATCGTAGAGATAATACTGCGCCCAGTTGCTGCGCTCACTGGCCCACAAAAATTCATTCGAACCCCACAGCACCTTCCAGTCGTTCTTCGCCTGCCAGCCGTAGTAGGTGTCCACGTGCTCGTGATACACATCCCGCACCTCGCCCGTCGCCGTATCCGCCACCTTCACCCACTCATCCTTGTGGTCCCGCGACGTCGACACAAACGCCAGCTTCGATCCATCCGGCGAGAAGTCAACATCGGTCCACTTCCCGTCGCCATCGCAGCTCACGTCATCGCACTCCATGCTGCGATGCTCCAGCGGCGCAATCTTCAGCCGCACCATCTTCCCTGTCGTCACGTCAATCACCACCGGTTCAATCATCGTGACGTCCTTGTCCCCCACCAGCGGATAACGCCACGCCTCGAGTTTCGGATGCCGATTCGTCACCGGCACCAGGTACATCAGCCCCGTCTTCCGCTGGTCCTGCTGGAACGTCGCAATCTTCTTCCCATCGGCCGACCAGGTCAGAATCGCCCCATCCGAATGCTGCCATCCCGCATTGTCCGTCGCATACCCAAAGTCCTCGACGCCATCAGTCGTCAGCTGCCGCTCCTCCCCTGTAGCGACTGTCTTCACCCAAAGATTGTTGTCCCGGATAAACGCCGACATCTTTTTGTCCGGCGAAAGATTCTCATCCCCCGAATGCCGCCGCGCAATCGCCTTCTTCGCCGCAGGCTTCGTCCCGGCCTTCTCTGGAGTCGTCTCCTCGGTCGGTGGCTTCGGCTCCTCCGTGCACGCGGTCACCGCCGCGTCGCAGTCGAATACGCCCTCACCCGTGGTCACTGAGAACCCACCGTTCGCCAGCTCCTTATACTCCGTCACCCCCAGCTTGCCGGCCGTCGCCTTCGACTCTGCATCCGCCTTATTCAGCGCCGCCGCCAGCTTCGCGTTATCAAACGCCGGAGCCACCGTCCCCTTCGCCGCGTCAGCGATCATGTACGCCGTCCCGCCCGCACCCGGATCGCGATAGAACACCTTACCGTCCGCCAGATAGTTCACACCGCGAATCGTATGGTGTACCAGCGGATTCACGTTGTACGACATCCACCGCTCGGCCTGGGTGTAGTCCTGTTTCGTATAAACCTTCTGCGCCACTCCCGGCAGCGCTCCAGCAGCCAGCACAAACACGGCAACCAACGACGTACGAGTCAACATAGTAAGGGAGATCCCATCTGGAGAGTTTTGGTCGAGAAACCAGTGCAATCAGCCTAGCCCAAAACCCCACCCCAACGCGAACCCACCTACCCACGTATCAACGATTGGAAACCAAATCGTCGTCAGTAAGCGTCTTCAGAAACGCAATCACGTCGTCGATATCGGCATCATTCCAGACCGGCCGTTTGTTCTTCCCGGAAAACGGCTGCGTCGTCGTATCAACATTGGCCCGCAACGCAACCGGCAAATCATCAAATGCATCCACTCGTCCATCGTGGCCATGCGGATACCACTTGCCCGGATCTGTGTCCCGCTCCACGTAGAAACGAAGAGCTTCCTTCAGCGTGTGGAATCGTCCGTTATGAAAGAAAACCTGCCGGGTCGCAACATTGCGCAGCGTAGGAGTCTTGAACATACCGCAGTAGCTCGGGTCCGGCTGGTTGGTTCGAACCGGCCCGCACAGTCCCATATCGTAAAACTTGCGATTGCGGTTAGCCGGAATTTCCTGATTGCGGGGGACTCCGATCGCCTCAAACTGAAAATCGGTGAACAGCGGATGCGCTCCATTCGCGCCCTTAACAGAAATGTGACACGACGCGCAGTTGCCGCGGTCAACATCATTGAACAGCGCGAACCCGCGCGCTTCCTGCGGTGTCAGCGTTGCCTTCCCATCCAGGTAACGATCGAACTTGCTCGAGTATGGATGGAAGCTAGGATCTTCAAGTTCAAACCGCTCCAGCGCCATCAGCGCATCCGCAAACGCAATGTCCGTGTTCGCAAAGCTATCCCTCCCAAACGCCTCGCGGAAGGCCTCTGCATAAGGCCCCTGTTCAATCCTCTGGACCACCCGTTCTTTACTCGACGCCATCTCCGACGCCGCCAACAGCGGAAACGCAGCCTGCTCATGCAGCGTATTGAAGCGCCCATCCCACGCGAAGCCCCCCGCCGGAACATCGTCGTGTTCCGCAACCCGTTCCGCAAGACTCGTTGGCCGTGGATGCGCCCAGATCGGCGTCCGCGCCAGCGTGTAACGCAACGAGGGCACAGCACGCAAACCGGGCGTGCGCAGCAAGCGCCCGCCAAGCTGCACCGCCCGCCCATTCGGAGGGCCATACGCATAAGCCGCGCTGTGACAGCTCGCGCAGCTCAGCTTTCCCGCAGCCGACAGCCGCGCATCAAAAAAAATCTCGCGCCCCACCAAAGCCCGCACCGACAACGCCGGAACCGCAGACCCGTCCACCGACCCACCACGCGCCCTCGAAGCCGCTTGAACCACACCCCGGTGTGCGCCGCTGCACAACACAGCAACCACGAGACCGGTGAACAAGAGTTTGATGGACTGCATGCAAAATTTCTAAGCGGAGATGGCCTTCACCAACAGCGAAGACCATCTCCGCTCCAGGCTACTGCCCTACGGAACATTCGTGAATACGTCAGACCCGAATTGAGACAGCCCGGTCGCCTGCGCGTTCCCAAGCAGCGGCAGCTTGAAGATATTCTCAACCGTCTTCAACATCGAGTAATGGTTATACGGCACCGTCGAAACGGTCCCAGGCTTGATAAACGGCGACAACAGAATCGCGCCCGTCTGGTCTCCACCGTAGTTCCCATACACCAGCGTATAACCGCCGGCCGACGTGCTCTGCGGATAAGCAGCCAGGTTCGGACCCAGCGTCTCCCCGCAGCAGAAGTTGCCCGGAAACGTGATTGTCACTCCACTCGCGCCCGCCGAAAGCACATAGTTGCTCTCGTCAAAGTTGATGATCAGCAATCCGTCCGCCTGGTACGCCGGCGATGCCAGGATGATCGGCACCCACTTGGCCAGAAACGCATTCACGCTGGTATACCCGCCGGCCGCTCCATTCGCACACGGAGAATCGTGCCCGTCATCGCACAGATTCGGCGTTATAAACGTAAGATTCGCCGTCGTCGAAACGGACTTCAGATCGCTCGCCAGGTTTTGCTCCATGTTCACAACGTGAGTCCCGCAGCTCGACGAATCGATAATGGAGTGGAAATACATGAATGGGTTGTGGCGCGTCGCATACATGTCGCCCAGCGGAACCGCCGTGCTCGGAGCCTCTGCAACCTGTGTCAGGTCGGGCGTGTTCAAGGTCGGGTGCCCACACGTCGCGCTCTCGCGAGTGGGGTCATTCCCCATATCGCCCATGTAGGCCTTCCACGTCAGATTCGCTGCCGTCATCTGGTCGGCCAACGTCTGCACGCTCGACGGATAAACACACCCGCTCCCCAGAATCTGACCATTCGTCGCGGGCGTCGAGCTCGTCGCCGTGAAGTCCGCATACGTCTGGCAATCAGAGGTCGTCTGCGGTGTCCCCGCCTGCCCGCTGATCATCGACACGTAGTTGTCCAGGCTCACGTGCCCTGTGCCGTAGTAGTCGCTCAGCTGCGCGCCCTGGCCTGCCAGCGTCTGCGTCAGGTACGGCACCGGCGACGTCGATCCGAATGTCGTCGAAAAACTCTTGTTCTCCAGCACAATCATGAACACATGCTTCACCAGGCCTGTCGCCGGTGAAGGCTCCACCACCGGCGCCGCAGGGTTGGCGCTTGAACAAGCGGTAAGACCACTGACAAACGTCAAGGCAATCGCTGCACATACCGACAGAAAGGGCCTACGAGCAATCAATCTTTCAGACATGAATTCTCCTCAACCCCATCGCTTCAAGCAATGGGGCCGCGCTTTTGAGCGAACACTTACGTCTTGAGTGTCCTGATAAACGAACGATATCAGGCCCGCTGCGGAGCAGACGTGAACAAGCCCATCGGCCTTATGATTTTCATGCGAATTTCATCGGCCAACGGCTTCTCGTCACTGACATCCCGCCCCACCGTGCTCGAACCTCCCGCCATCAGCACGTTCGACCCGCAACCACCAACCCCTTAAATCAAGCGCGCGCCCAACGATCTCTCGTCGAGCGCGCGCTTCACTGGCCTTCGCCAAACCTTACATGTTCTCGATCATGCGAGTAGCAAACTCACTCGTCTTCGCCTTCGTTGCACCCTGCATCTGGCGCTCAAAGTCGTACGTCACATACTTCTGCGCAATCGTCTTCTCCATCGACGACTCAATCAGCCGCGCCGCTTCCTTCCATCCAATGAAGTCAAACAGCATCACGCCCGACAAAATCACCGAGCCTGGATTGATCACATCCAGGTCCGCATACTTCGGAGCCGTTCCGTGCGTGGCCTCGAACACCGCGTACCCGTCGCCAACGTTCGCGCCCGGCGCAATACCCAGCCCGCCTACCTGCGCCGCCGCTGCATCCGAGATGTAGTCGCCGTTCAGGTTCGTCGTCGCCAGCACGCTGTAGTCCGACGGCCGAATGATGATCTGCTGGAAGATCGAATCCGCAATGCGGTCGTTCACCAGCAGCTTCTTCTTCCATTGGCCATTGCCATGCGTCGCGCCAATGCTCGCAATCGTCTCCTTCACTTCCTTCACCACGGCCGCCTGGAACTCCGGCGACGCAAAGTCGAGACCCGGCTCAATCATCGCCGCATTCGCCTCGGCCGTCAGGTTCGGATTCGCCTCCAGGTTCCCCAGGATCCAGCTCTCACGCTCGGTCACGACATCCTTGCGGAACTCCTGCGTCGCAACCTCGTAACCCCACTCGCGGAACGCGCCCTCGGTAAACTTCTGGATGTTGCCCTTGTGCACGATCGTCACGGTCTTGCGCCCTTCCTTCAGCGCAAACGCAATCGCCGCACGCACCAGCCGCTTCGATCCCGTAATCGAGATCGGCTTGATCCCAATACCCGAGTCCAGCCGGATCTTCTTCTTCGTCCCCTTCAGCATGTCATCGTTCAGGAACGAAATAATCTTTGCGCTCTCCGCCGTTCCCTCCTGAAACTCAATGCCGGCATAAATGTCTTCCGTGTTCTCGCGGAACAACACAATGTCCACCAGCTCGGGACGCTTCACCGGGCTAGGCACGCCCGCGTAATACTTCACCGGCCGAATGCACTGATACAAATCCATCAACTGCCGCAACGCCACATTCAAGCTGCGAATGCCGCCGCCCACCGGAGTCGTCAGCGGTCCCTTGATCGACACGCGGAAGTCCACCGTCGCCTTGACCGTATCCTCCGGCAGCCAGCTCTTGGTCAGCGAGAATGCCTTCTCGCCCGCCAGCACCTCGTACCACTTCACCGAGCGCTTGCCGCCATAAGCCTTCTCCACCGCCGCATCAAACACGCGCTGCGACGCCTTCCAGATGTCGCGACCCGTTCCATCGCCTTCAATGAACGGAATAATCGGGTGGTCAGGCACCGTGAAGACACCATTGCTGTATTGAATCGCTTCGCCGTCTTGCGGCACCGGAATTCCGTTGTAACTTGCTTGCGCGTTAATCGTCGGCATATCTATCTAAGCTCCAAAAAGATCGAGATCAGTGGCTCGCAGCTCGACGTCCCTACCGGTGCGCACTCACATCCGCACCAATCCTACTACTCCAATACTTCACTTATCGAACCAATCAGGCGATAACCGGACTGATCGCCTCACCGACAAGCGAACACACGCACGGAGCTCGGGAAAGTCCAAACTGCCTCTTCATAAATTCTACCCCTGACCCTCAAACCCCACATGTATCCCCCATCACACCTGCCCACTCTTTCCATTGCGTTTCCGGGCCGCACTTGCTTCTCAGACAAACGTTTGTCTAGAATGATGCCGCTTCGCATTCCGGCTTTCCCCTCCATCTGATATAAGGAGCTCCCATGAAACTCGCCGCCGCCCTCCTCACCCTCACCCTCGCCACCACCGCAGCCGCCGCCCAAAACGTCTCCCTCTACCTCACCGCCCCCGACCGCTCCGCACTCCTCGCGCTCCAGCCCCCCATCGCTTTTGCCACACCCGCCGCACCCGCCACCCAGACCATCACCGTCGACTCCGCCAAAACCTACCAGACCATGGACGGCTTCGGCTTCGCGCTCACCGGCGGCAGCGCTCAGCTCCTCATGCACATGGACGCCGCCAAGCGCGACGCCCTCCTCCACGAACTCTTCACCCGCACCGGTGACGGCATCGGCGTCAGCTACCTCCGCCTCACCGTCGGCTCGTCTGACATGAACGACCACGTCTACTCCTACGACGACCTCGCCCCCAACGAAACCGACGTCGACATGGCCCACTTCTCCCTCGACCCCGACAAAGCCGACGTAATCCCCATCATGAAACAGATCCTCGCCATCGACCCGAAGATCAAGACCCTCGCCAGCCCCTGGTCCGCTCCCCTCTGGATGAAGACCAATGACGCAGCCCAGGGCGGCGTCCTACTGCCCAAATACTTCCCCGCCTACGCCACCTACCTCACCAAGTACGTGCAGGGCATGAAGGCTGAAGGCATTCCCATCGACACCCTCACCATCCAGAACGAGCCCCTCAACGAAAAGAACACCCCCAGCATGCTCATGCTCTCTCCTGAACAGGACGTCTTCATCAAAGAAGACCTCGGCCCCGACTTCCGCCGCGCCGGCATCAAAACCGGCATCGTCCTCTACGACCACAACCTCGACCACCCCCTCTACCCGCTCTCCATCCTTCGTGATCCCGCCGCCGCCAAATATGTAGCCGGCTCCGGCTTCCACCTCTACGGCGGCACCGTCGACGCCATGACCCAAGTCCACGACGCCTTCCCCAACAAAAATATCTACTTCACCGAGCAGTCCATCACCCAGCGCGACAACAACGGCCCGCTCAACATCGCGCAGCCCGTCGCCCGCGTCATGATCGGCGTCAGCCGCAACTGGAGCAAGAATATCCTCCTCTGGAACCTCGCCGCCGATCCTAACAACGGCCCCCACACCAACAACGGCGGCTGCACCGGCTGCTCCGGCGCCCTCACCATCGACGGCGACAACGTCCGCCGCAACGTAGCCTTCTACACCGTCGCGCAGGTCTCCAAATTCGTCCCGCCCAACTCCGTCCGCATCGACTCCAACAACCTCGACACCCTCCCCAACGTAGCCTTCCGCACCCCCGACGGCAAAAAAGTCCTCGTAGTCTCCAACATCACCGACGCCCCCCAAACCTTCGACGTCCACACCGGAGCCAAAACCTTCACTTCCACCCTACCTGCCGGCAACGTAGGCACCTACGTCTGGTAAGCGGCGCGTACGACTGGATCGGTCAACGTCCTCACAGCGCCAACGGCGAGCCAGCAGAGCGCCGGAGGGCCAGCAGAGCGCCGGAGGGCCAGCAGAGCGCCGGAGGGCCGACGGCCCGCCAACATCACAGCCTGGGGCGAAGCCCCAGGTCACGGCCCACAACAAACCCAAGGGCTGTAAGCCCGATCCATATCGCCGACCGCGCGCCACGCCACGTCTGGTAATCGCCCACGCCGTTCGACCCCACTCATCTAAAATGGCCAAGCTATGGCATTCAAGTTTCAAGGCACCAACTTCATCGACTTCGACACCCTCCTCTCCGAAGACGAGATCCTCGTCCGCACCAACACCCGCTCCTTCATCGAAGACAAACTCGTCCCCATCATCGAGTCCTGCAACCGCGACGGCCGCTTCCCCAAAGAACTCATCCGTCCCATGGGCGAACTAGGCTTCTTCGGCGCCACGCTCCCCGACTACGGCTGCGCCGGAATGAACAACGTAGAAGCCGGCCTCCTCTACCAGGAGCTCGAACGCGGCGACTCCGGCATCCGCAGCTTCGTCTCCGTGCAGTCTGCGCTCGTCATGTACCCCATCCACACCTTCGGCTCGCCCGAGCAAAAACAACACTGGCTCCCCAAGCTAGCCACCGGAGAAAAGTTAGGCTGCTTCGGCCTCACCGAACCTGACTTCGGCTCCAACCCCAGCGGCATGCGCACCCGCGCCCGCAAAGACGGCGACGACTACCTCCTCAACGGCGAAAAGATGTGGATCACCTCGGGCAGCATCGCGGATGTAGCCGTCATCTGGGCCAAAGTAGAAGACCCCAACGCCGACGCGGCGCAGGAACCAAGAATCCGAGGATTCTTGGTGGAAACCGACCGCCCCGGCTTCTCCGCGCAGGACGTTCACGGCAAGTGGTCTCTCCGCGCCTCGGTCACCTCCGGCCTCTCGCTGCAAAACGTCCGCGTCCCCGCCGCCAACCTCCTCCCCGGCTCCGACGGCCTCAAGTTCCCGCTAAGCTGTCTCAGCCAGGCCCGCTACGGCATCAGCTGGGGAGTCATTGGCGCGGCCATGTCCTGCTACGACACCGCACTCCAATACGCCAAGCAGCGCAAGCAATTCCGCAACCAGCCCATCGCCAGCCACCAGCTCGTCCAGGAGAAGCTAGCCTGGATGGTCACCGAAATCACCAAGGCCCAACTCCTCGCGCTACAAGTAGGCCGCCTCAAAGACAAGGGCAAAGCCGAGTTCCAGCACATCTCCATGGCCAAGCGAAACAACGTCTGGATGGCCCTTGAATGCGCCCGCCTCTCCCGCGACATACTAGGCGCCAACGGCATCGCCGACGACTACCCCATCATGCGCCACATGATGAACCTCGAATCCGTAAAGACCTACGAAGGCACCCAGGACATCCACACCCTAATCATCGGCCAAGCCATCACCGGCATCCCCGCCTACTAGCAGGACACGAATCGGATTTTCCGCCCCTGGCAAAAATCCCGTCATCCTGAGCGCAGCGAAGGACCCCTGTAGGTGCCGTTGCTCTTGCTCCTGCTCCTGCTCCTGCTCTTGTTCTTGCCTTTGCTTTTGCACTTGCTTTTGCACTTGCTTTTGCTCTTGCTCTTGCTCTTGTTCCTGCTCTTGCCTTTCTGGCTGTCATCCCGCAGGGATCTGCTTCTTCTTTTTTGCCTTTGCTTTTCTTGCTGTCATTCCCCCGGGAATCTGCTTGTTGCCTTTGCCCATGCTAGAAGCTAGAACCTAGAACCTAGAAGCTAGAAGCTAGAAGCTTCAAAATCTACGTCCCCTTCTTCAACTCCGCAATTCTCGTCCGCACCCCCGCCGCCTCCTCCTCCTGCAAATCCGGCCGCACCGTCGTCTCTATCCCCAGCGCCGTCTCATAAGCCTGCAACGCCTCAGCCTTCTTCCCACTCGCGGACAGCACATCCCCCAACGTAGCCTGCACCTGCCCCGACCACGGCGCCAACCTCGCAGCATCCTCCGCCTTCACCAGCGCCGCCTCCTTCTGCCCCGCGTCCGCCAGATTCGACGCATCGCGAGCCTCCACCAGCGCCGCCGCCAGCGGCACCGCAAACGTCCCGTCATACACATACACACTGTGCTGAATCACCGCCGTAGGCTTCACCTTCCAGAACTGGTCATAAGGATTCAACCTCCCATCCCCAAACTCAATCCCCTCCAGATCCCCCGCACTAATCAGCACCGTCCCCGAAATCACCGGAGGCGTACTCACCGGCACATCCATCCAATACAACAAATCCGTAGTAGGCAGCCGCTTGCAATTCACGCCATAGTCCGAAGGATCAATCGACCCATCCGGAAAATAAGCAAACCAGCAGTTCGTAATATGCCGCTCATCCAGATAAGCCTTCACCGCCTTCAACTGCTGGCCCCAATCCGTATTCGCATCTCCCAGGTAACGATCCACCTTCGCGGACCCACCCCACGCCTCATTCCCATACGCCATGTATGCCGGCGACACCCGCACCGACGTCACCACCTGCCAGCACAGCAACACGCCCAGCACATACCCCCACCGCACATCCCGACCCAGCAGCACCATTGCGACGGCGCCAATCAGCACATACAAAAACGCCCACACCGGCAACAAATGCCGCGCCCCAATATCCATATCCGAGCTCATCGAGATCGCCAGGTACACCGCCACCGGCACCAGCAGAAACACCATCTCCCGTGTCCGCCTTCGCAATCCCCACCACCATGCCAGCGGCGCCAGCGCCACCAAAATCAAAAACGCCAGCGTCGACTTGATCAGCAGCGCCACCGGAAAATACTCCCAGTTCCCATGCCGCCAAACCTTCCCCCAGAAGTAGCTCGGATCATCCCACTCCGTCTCCTTCGTGTTCTCGAGCCCCCAAAGATATCCCTCAGGCAACACCCGCACCTTCGCCATCACACGCAGCAACCGCGCATCCCGCTGGTCATGCATCTGCGTCAGATACTTCGCCAGCGGAGGATTAATGTCCAACCCATCCGGCGCCGCCTTGTATCGAAATCCATAAAACGACCACACCACCACCCAAGCCACCAGCCCCACCACGACCAGCGCCCCAACCCGACGCCAAAGCACGCGCCAATCCTTCGCCATCCACCCCTCGAATACCACCACCAGCACCAGCATCGGCACCAGAAAAATCCCCGTATACTTCGCCGACAGCGCCAGCCCCAGCGCCACGCCCGCGACCCCAAGCCGCACCCACCCCGGCTTCCTGCAATACCGATAGAAGCTATACATCGCCGCCACAAAGCAAAACGCCGCCCCCACATCCGTAGTCACCATCGCGCCATTGGCCAGCACATTCGGATCGAACACGAACATCGCCAGCGCAAAAATCCCCGCCACAAACCCAAACATCTCTTCAGCCCACAGATAGATCAGCAGCCCCAGCGCCAGCGCGAACCCCGCACACATCATCCGCGCAGGAAACAGCACGCGATCCCCGCCGTTCCCCCAGACAAACGCCTTCCCATCCAGAAACGCCTCCGTCTGGTTCGGCCTTCCCTGGTCCGGTGGCACCTTCAACTGCATATGCAGCAACGGCAGCGCGGCGGTCAGCTTGATAAACGGAGGCACCTCCGGGTTCAGCCGATAGTCACCGAACTTCCAGATCGTGTATCCATCAAACAGATGGTGCGCCTCATCCCAGCTAGCCGAAGTAGCATTCGCCACATGCACCAGCTGCAGCGCCAGCAAGCAAAGCAGCGCCCCCACGCAAACCCCACGCACCCATCGACTAACCCGCAGCGAAAACCCCGCCATCATCGCCCTCGCAGCCAGTATGCACCCAACCCAGCCGCTCTTCCTACTTCCCGCTTCCGATCTCCTCCGCGCCCTGCTCCTCCAGCTCCACCTCGACCTCCGCCGTCCGCCTCCGCAGCCGCGCCATCAGCGCCTTCGGCCGCAGCGACTGCGGGTAGTGCACCATCGCCCCCAGGAACCCTCCCCACGTATCGTGCGCAATCTTCAGCGACGAGGGCAGCACATACACATCCATAATCATCTCGCTCAGCAGCAGCGACGCCGCCGCACCCCACAGCCCATACCTCCGCGCCGCAAAGTACGTCACCACCACCGTAATCCCCGTCGCAAACGAGTACATCATGGCCAGCCGCTCATGCAGATTAATCGCCGCCACCAGCGTCGAGCTAGTCGACCACATCGAATAAAACACCACCACTACCAGCAACAGCCCCACCAGCCCCGGACTCGACGGCACCTTCCCCAGTGTCCACTTATGCAGGAACGTCGGCCCAAATACTGCCACAACCACCACCACGCTCAAGCTCACAAACAACGCAATCTGCACCGCTCGCCGATGCAGCGACCGCACCACCTCCATGTTCCCCGCACCAAACGCAATCGAAAGCTCCGGCCACACCGTGTTCTTAACCATCTCCACCACCTGCAGCGCCAGCCGCGACACCGTCCGCGCCGTGATCCAGATCGCCACCGCATCATTGCCCAGCGCATAGTTCACCGCCAGCTGCGATCCCTGGATGTTCAGCGTATTGCCCAGCGGAAATCCCATGAACGCCAGCGACGGCCGCGTCAGCCGCTTGATCTCCGCAAACGAAGCATGGCTCCATCCATAGCTGATCCACGGAATGTCATGCTTCACCATCGCGCAAAGAATCAGCGTGCCCGCAATATTCGCCAGCGCAAACACCTTCGCCGTCGTGCGTGGCCCATACCCCTCGATGATCGGAACCAGCATCGCCCCAAACGCCAGCAGCGACAAGCAGCTCTTCGCAAAGTTCCCGTACGAGTAGCGCGTGATGCACCGGTACGACGCCTGCAGCAACTGCTCCAGCTGCCCAAACAGCACCGACAGCCCCAGCCAGAACAGCACCCACTTCACATCGGTCTCGCTCAGCAGCTCCAGGTTTAGCAGATGCGCCACCGGCAGAAAATAAAGCAGCGCGCCAAACACCGCCATCGTCGCGCCAATCACCAGCGAGATCAGCCACCAGCAGCTCTGAAACACCCCCAGCGCCTCATCCTGAGCGCCATGCGCCATCAGCATCGTCATCTCATTCCCGGCCACCGACCCGAACCCCACATTCGAGAAGCTCAGATACGTAGGCGTAGCCGTAAGAATGCCCCACACGCCAAACATTCCCCGGCCCCAGAAATGCATCAGCACCGGCACCTGGATCAGCTGGATCACCGTCGACGCAGCCTTACTAATCAGCGTCGTAGCGAACCCAACAAACAACCGCCGTTTGGTCCGATCATCCATTACCAACCACCCGGCCACAAAAGATGCATATCCGCGATTCTACCAACCGCTGTCCCCACCCACCCGGGTGCCCCATGTCTCGATTCTGAGACATGGGTTGGCAAGAATTCCAGCATCCAACTGAGCTCCCTTCGTGCGAGCACTACCTACCGCTTCAATTCGCGATTCAGCCGGATCGTCTCCTGCGCGAGCTTTAGCAACATCTCTTGATCCCCCCGCCGCTGCGCCTCCGCCATTTGCACGCGGACTTCCAACAATCGTCGATTCAGATATCTATCGTGCAGGGTCTCCAGCGCGCTCTGCACCTGAGTCGAAGAGACTGCCTCAGCAGCTTCACCGCCGGATCCTATATCTAACGCGTTGGCGAGCAAAGCTCGAGAGTCATCGTCGGGTGCCGCTTCGAATGGATTGTCTGGTGCCGGTGCGTTGACCAGGATCTCGATCATCCGAGCAGTGGGCAAAGCTGCATACCATTCTGGATTTTCGCTCAATTGCTTCGCCGCCATTGCTCGTGCCGAAGCCGCTTCCGGCAGCACGAGAGCGCGCAATATCACGCACTCAACATCATTCCCAAATCGAGGTTGCGCCGCCTTCACGCTCTCCAGCCGTTGCGCCGCCGCCTGCCGCAGCTCCTGCCGCATCAACGAGCTCTCAATCCCCAGCTTCTGCGCCGCGTTCTCCGCAAAGTCACTCCGCGCAATCGCATTCGGCACCCGCCGAATATGCGGCAACAGCATGTTCAGCGCCTTCACCTTGCTCTCCGGAGTCCGAGCCGGAAACAGCACCTGCGCCCGCTCAATCAAATAATCCGCATACCTCACCGCCCCTCTCACTGCAGTCGAGTACGCCGCAATCCCCCGCTCCTTGATATACCGGTCGGGATCAAGCCCACCCTCCAGCGTCACCACGCGAACTTCAAAACCCTCCTCCACCAGCAGCGCAATCGTCTTCTCCGCCGCATTCGCCCCCGCCTGATCAGGATCGAAGTTCAGCACCACGCGCTTGGTAAATCGCGACAGCAACCGCACCTGGTGCTCCGTGAATGCAGTCCCACTCGTAGCAATCACATTCGCAATCCCACCCATAAACACGCTGATGCAATCCATCTGCCCTTCCACCAGCAGCGCAATATCCAGCTCGCGTATCGACGCCTTCGCCTTATCCAAATTGAACAGCACCTGCCCCTTCGTATAGAGCGCCGTCTCCGGAGAATTCAAATACTTCGGCCCCGCCTTCGCGTCTTGCTCCTGCGTATCCAGCGCCCGCGCAGTAAACGCAATCGGCCTCCCTTGCTCATTCGCAATCGGAAACGTAATCCTCTTCCGAAACCTCGCATACATCGGCCCCGGCGATCCATCTTCTTGTTCCTTCCAGGAAAAAAGCCCACTAGCCCGCAGCGCCTCTTCCGAAAAAAACTTCCCCAGCCGATCCCGCATGTCATTAAAACTCTCCGGAGCATACCCAATCCGGAACTTCGCAATCGTCTCCGCCGTCACCCCGCGCAGCGTCAGGTACTCCCGCGCCCGCGCCGCCTCCGGACTCTTCAAACTCTGCTCGAAATACTGCGTAGCCGCCTCATGCGCATCTACCAACTGCTTCCTCAGCCCCGCCTCACGAGCCTCTTCCGGAGAATTAAAATCCCGCTTCGGCAACGCAATCCCCATCTTCGTCGCAACCGCCCGCACCGCCTCCGGAAAGCTAAGCGTCTCCATCTTCTGCACGAACGTAAACACGTCTCCGTGCTCATGGCACCCAAAGCAGTAGTAGCTAGCCGTCGCCGGATACAGATAAAACGAGCCCGACTTCTCCTTATGAAACGGGCACAGCGCCGACCAGTTTGCCCCGCTCTTGCGCAGCTTCACATACTCGCCCACAATCCGGACGATGTCTGCCTGCTGCTTCACGACCTGCGAAAAGTTGTCCGCCATAGCGCTCCCTCCAGTGTAGGCTTCTTCCCTCCCCCTTCCGTTTGTTTTGTATGCAACAATGTACAAACAATGGCGGCCAGCCTTCAAATCCGCGTCGTCCTCGACTCCCCCACCCCCGTCTATCGCCAGATCGTCGACGCACTGCGGTCCCTTTGCGTCGACGGCCGCCTTTCCCCCGGCACCAGGCTACCCACCGTCCGCGAACTCGCCGCCTCCCTCGGCATCCACTTCAACACCGTCCCGAAGCCTACCGCGTCCTCGCCGACGAAGGCTTTCTCCTCATCGAAGGCCGTCGCGGCGTCACCGTCCTCGACCGCCAGCGCCCGCGCACCCCCAGCGCCAACGCCCAGCCGAAGCGAGCAGCCGTCTCCGCAACCTCATTGCCGAACTACAGTCCCGCGGTCTCTCCCAGGATTGGATTCGCCACGAAACCGAAGCCGCACTGGAGGCTAAACTCTCATGAACGCCGCAACCGTCGCCCGCTTTCTCCCTCTCCTCTTCATCAGTCTTATCCTGCCATGGTTCGGCCACTCTCGCCGCGGTATTCTCTTCGGCGTCACCGTCCCGCTCGACTTCGTCAGCTCTCCCACTGCCCGCTCCGTCGTTCGCCGCTATCAACGTAGGATCTATACAGTCATCCTCATCGTGTTCGCCGCCGTCACACTCACCCTCTGGCTGGCGCCATCCAGCCCTCTCGCGTGCACGTCCGCCCCCGCTATCGCCATACTCTTCGAGATCGTCGTCAACTTCTTCTTCTGGCGTAGCGGAACCCGTGCCATCAAGCCTCACGCCATCACCATTCCCCTCGAGCGCCATACCGAACTCGTCCTCGCGCCCACCAGGGGCCCCATCGTCCTAACCGCGCTCAGCCTTCTTCCCCTCGCCGCACCGCTCTTTGGCTCCGCCTCCGTTGGAACCAACCCCGTCTCGTGGCCCCAGCACTGGACGCATCCGGTAACGTCAACGGCTGGGCCATCCGCTCCATCGGCGGCGTCTTCGCCCCGCTCATCTCCGGTGCCATAATGATCCTATGTTGCTCGCCGTCGCTCTCTTCCTCGCTCGCGCCTCCGGTCCGCAGACTCGCAACGCCGCCGCGCGCTGGTTCCGTTTGCGGCTATCTCCTGGCTCGTGACCGGCCTTTTCTGCTTGATCGGCTCGCTTCCACTGACCCACTTCAGTTCCGCAAATCTGATGATCGTCTCCATCGTCTATCTCACCGTCATCTTCGCCGCCGCCGTTTGGATGCTCTGGCGCAGCGGCCTCGCCCCTTTCTCCAACGCCACCGATCCCTACGACAGCACGCCCACGCCCGCTGGTACGGCAGCATCATCTACTACAACCCCAGCGATG
This sequence comes from uncultured Acidobacteriaceae bacterium, assembly GCA_963737325.1. GTDB lineage: Bacteria > Acidobacteriota > Terriglobia > Terriglobales > Acidobacteriaceae > Granulicella. The sequence continues at coordinate 72,698 of CAVTSJ010000026.1, read as the reverse complement.
CCGCCATCATTGTCCCCATGCGCTTCGGCTGGGGGTGGACCCTCAACTTCGCACGTCCCTCTGCCTGGCTCTACATCAGCGCCGCCCTGCTCGCAGGAGCCGCTATGACACTCCTCCCACCTCTCACGCCACGCCTACAATGGAAAAACCCGAGGCAACCATGACCTTCCGCACGGCCGCCCTGCTCGTCCTCACCACTCTTCTACCCATCGCCCACGCCCAAACGCTCGCTCCCTCCCCCATCATCGGAGCCTGGGAAGGCACGCTCCACGCCGGCGCCATCGACCTCCGCATCGTCTTCCACGTCGCCTCAACCCCCACCGGCTTGTCCTCCACCTTGGACAGCCCCGACCAGGGCGCCGCCAACCTCCCCACCACATCCACCACCCTGGCCGGCGACACCCTCACCATCACCGCCGACAACCTCCACCTCACCTACACCGCCACCCTCTCCCCGACCACAACACCCTAACCGGCACCCTCACCCAGAATGCCAGCAACCTCCGCCTCACGCTAACCCGCGTCACCAACCTCGCCGACCTCGCCGCCCCCAAACGCCCCCAGGATCCCGTCCCACCCTTCCCCTACAAGTCCATCGACGTCACTTACACCAACCCCACCGCCGGCGACACCCTCGCCGCCACCCTCACCCTCCCGCCCGGCCCCGGCCCCTTTCCCGCGGTCCTCCTCATCCCCGGCTCCGGCCCTCACGACCGCAACGAGGCCAGCTTCGGCCACAAGCCCTTCCTCGTACTCGCCGACTACCTCACCCGCCACGGCATCGCTGTCCTCCGCGCCGACGACCGCGGCGTAGGCCACTCCACCGGCTCCATCGCCTCCGCCACCACCGCCGACCTCGCCACCGACGCCGAAGCTGGCCTCGCCTACCTCCGCTCCCGCCCCGAAATCAACCCCCACCGCACCGGCCTCCTCGGCCACTCCGAAGGCGGCCTCATCGCGCCCATGATTGCAGCCAAAGACCAGCCCGCGGCGCGCAATAAGTCCGTCTCCTTCCTCGTCCTCCTCGCCGCTCCCGGCGTCCCCGGCTCCCAGCTCCTTCCCGAGCAGTCTCGCCTCATCGCCCTCGCCGCCGGTATGTCCCCTGACTTCGCCACCAAAGTCTCCGCCGACGAAGCCCGCCTCATCGACTTCGTCCTTCAAGCCGAAAAGTCCTCCACCACCCCCGCTGCCTTCGACCAGCAGCTCCGCACCAGCTTCGCCACGATGCTTCCCGCCAACCGCGTCGATGCCGCCGCCAAAGCCTTCTCCACTCCCTGGCTCCGCTTCTTCCTCTCCTATGACCCCGCCACCGCGCTTCGCCACGTCACCTGCCCTGTCCTCGCACTCAACGGCTCCAAAGACGTCCAGGTCTCCGCCGCGCAAAACCTCCCCGCCATCCGCTCTGCCCTCGCCGCCGCCGGCAACACCCACGTCGACATCGAAGAGCTCCCCGGCCTCAACCACCTCTTCCAACCCGCCACCACCGGCTCACCCAACGAGTACGGCAAGATCGAAACCACCATCGACCCCGCAGTCCTCGCCAAAATCTCCACCTGGATCCTCCAACAACAATGACTCCCCGCCGTCCCCGGGAGGCATAAGATCGGAGGCAGAGGTGTTCCGATGCAATACAAGAAAATCAATGTAGAAGTCATCGTCGTTGCAGAGGAAGCCGAGGCCGTGATCGCCCAACTGAACGCCGCCCTCGATCACATCGACGAGAGCCATACCCTCTTCGGTGGCGGCATCGAAACCGTAGCCTTCGAGCACTCCGGCAAGCGCAGAAAGTCAGCCCTCGGCCACACCATCGCCGCCGGGAAAACAGCCGCCGACGCCCTCAAGCACGCCCGCGACGGCATGAAAGTCGCCCTCCGCGCCGTCATCTAACGCAGCCCGTAGCGCGAACCGGAGGGGCGAGAAAAAGCTGGAGCAAAAAGCTCGCACCAGAAGCCTCGCCGCGAACACCGCCTCAGACGCTTGATCGAATCGCGCCTCAAAAAAGCTTTTCAGCAGACCCAACTCCCTGGTGCCGAACCTTCCGAAAACAGGGCGGTCTCAACGGGTCGATGCAACACTATCTGATTTGGAGGTGGTGTTGATGAGACAAGGAAGACGGTATGGGCTTTCTGCAGAGCAGAAGGCCGAGATATGGCAGCGTTGGAAGGTGGGCGAGTCGTTGCATGAGATTGGACGCGCCTTTGGCAAGGATCATGGCTCGATCCAGTTCCTGTTAGCCCAGCACGGCGGGATCGCTCCGGCCGTCCGTCGTCGTTCGCCGCGAACGCTCACGTTGGCTGAGCGGGAAGAGATCTCACGAGGCATTGCGTCTGGCTCGTCGATTCGGGAGATAGCCGGAGGACTCGGTCGAGCTGCGTCGACGGTAAGTCGAGAGGTCGCACGCCACGGCGGCCGTCCAGCGTATCGAGCCAGTGAAGCCGATCAACAGGCGTGGATGTTGGCTCTGCGACCCAAGGCCTGCCGGCTTGCCAGGCACAGGAAGCTGCGCCTGATCGTGGCCAGTAAACTGATCCAGAACTGGTCGCCACAACAGATTTCCGGTTGGCTGAAGCGACGCTATCCCAGCAACGAGAGCATGCGCGTGTCCCACGAGACCCTCTACCGCAGTCTATTTATCCAGGCTCGAGGAGTGCTGAAAAAGGAGCTTATTCAGCATCTGCGCTCCAAGCGATTCATCCGTCGCTCCGTACATGCTCGAGCTACAGGGCACTCCCAGGGTCAGATCGTCGATGCCATCTCCATCCGCGAGAGGCCCGCGGAGATCGAGGACCGCGCCATCCCCGGTCACTGGGAGGGCGATCTGCTGGCAGGCAGCAAGAACACTCACATCGCAACCCTGGTCGAACGGCATTCGCGTTTCGTCATCCTGGTTAAGGTGCCCAGCAAAGACACGGCGACCGTCGTCGCTGCGCTGAGCCGGCAGGTTCGTAAACTCCCCGCGTCGCTGCAGGCGCTCGTTGACCTGGGATCGAGGACTAGAGTTGGCCAGTCACAAGAACTTCACGGTCGCCACCAAGGTCGACGTCTACTTCTGCGATCCGCAGAGCCCCTGGCAGCGCGGCTCCAACGAAAACACCAACGGTCTGCTGCGACAGTACTTCCCCAAGAAAACTGACTTGTCCGGCTACTCCCAGGCCGACCTCGACAAGGTGGCTCTGCAACTCAATCAACGCCCAAGGAAAACTTTGGACTTTGATACTCCTGCTAGTAAACTCCATGCCAGTGTTGCGTCGACCCGTTGAGACCGCCCGACTTTAGGGGCACTTGTCGCTGGATAGTCGTTGCTGAAGCCCCTGCCATTCGACTTCGTCTACGAAGTACGCGACAAATACTAGCCGTTCCATGTAATCGAGACCTTGAGCTGTCAGCTCACGGAGGTGCGGCCAACTTCCCGTCTGCTCGCGGAAATCAGTTTTCAATACAAACCTCTCGAAGTTCTGGCGAACCTCTGCGCAGGATCGTTTGCAATACTCGCCCCACTCCTCACCCGGATGGCGATCCATTGAATCGGCACTGAGCCAATACATCTCACAGGTTGACTCCTCGAGGCTGAACTGAAACTGACCTCCAAGGCAGGCATACCCCAGCATTTCGGCATTTTGAAGAGCCGGTAAGAAGGACGATAGTTCCCACCCATGCTCGTTCCCGCGCAGGTGAGCCCCAATCAAAACTTCCGATGGCAGAGTGCGTTCCATGGCATCACCAGTATGCAACCGAAGTGCATGTTCGCGAAAAACGGCGTTTTCGCCAACCTCGCACACTCCAGACATTCTCACCTCTTCTGCTTGCATTCAATTGCTCATCCGACCGCACCAAGCCATCTGTCTTCGCGCGCAAGTCCTTGACTAAGCCGAAGGCGAACGCTGGAATCCTCGCCCCCTCCGCTTTTCCTCTACGCGCTCCGCCCCACCCTCTACACTTTGTCTTATGCTCTCCACCGCCGCCCGCGCCCGCCTCACCATCGTCCTCGTCGGCGCACGCAACCCCTCCAACATCGGCGCCGCTGCCCGCGCCATGCAGGACTTCGGCTTCTCCGACCTCCGCATCGTCAACGACTTCGCCGCCCCCTTCGAAGCCGCGCAACTGGAAGCCAAATCCGCCGTCGCCGCGCAGCACGTCATGCGCAATGCCCGCCGCTACGACACCCTCGCCGCCGCCATCGCCGACTGCACCCTCATCGTCGGCACCACCGCCATTGGCGAGCGCCAACTCAAGCAACCCATCCTCCCTCTCCAGCAAGTGGCACCCCTCATCTTCGCCGCCCTCACCACTCCCACCCCCCAACACTCCCATTGGACCCGGTCGCCCCATGTCTCGATTCTGAGACGGAAGCGACGTTCCCCACCGCATCGCCGTGACCCGCGTAGCCCTCCTCTTCGGCTCCGAAAAAACCGGCCTCACCAACGACCAGCTCTCCCACTGCTCCGTCCTCACCACCATCCCCATGTTTTCGCCAAGCGCCGCGGCCCCTGAAAGCCGCGCGCCATCTCTCCATGAACCTCGGCCAGTCCGTCGCCGTCTGCCTCTACGAGCTCACCCGCTCCGGCTTCGAGTCCTCCGTCGATATTCCCCCCTCCACGAAGCTCCCGCCACCGCCGAAGACCGTGAGCGGCTCACCCAACTTCTCCTCGACGTCCTCCACGCCACCGGCTATACCCGCCGCTTCCCCGCCAACGCCTCCGAGCCTCTCGTCCGCCAGCTCACCCAGCAGCTCGGCGCATCGCATCGAGAGGCCATGACCTGGATGGGAATCCTGCGCCAAATCCTCTGGCACCAACACCCGCATCCCGCAATTCCAAGCGTCTGAAATCCGCGCGTCCCGAAACCTTGTTCTGAAACGCGCGCTACGAGGGCTAACATGTCGAAGATTTCGATCGCTAGTTGAATTTCACCGTGGCATCGCTGAGCTCTGAGCCCACTACCGTCAACACCCTGCCCGCGGCGTAGTGTGCGCTCGCCTCCTGCACCACGATCTTCGTGCCAGACCGCAAGCTTCACCGGTACACCTTGCCCGGGCAGCAACGTCACTTCCTTATCGCCGGCCTTGACCTTGATCGGCGCGTCGGTCGCGTTGTGCAGGTTGAATTTCACCAGATTCTCTTTGCTGAACATCGCATGCACCGGAGAGTGCACGGCCAGCGGGGCAGCAAACACCGCTTCGCTCGTCAGGAGCGAAACACCTAGAACCATGGCGGTTACTACGGAAGAACGTTTCATAGCAAGTTCCTCTTTGTCACAAATTTACGAACGCACAAACCCCTGCCATGGTTCAGGAATTTCGTCGCATTCATCTTTACGTCGATCGACTCACCGCGGTTCCATCAGCAAGAATTTTCTTCGACCGTCATAAAACACGCCGAACCACACGCACCAAATATCCCTCTCCCAACCCGATAAAATAGAGTCTGTGCCCGATCTCCTCGCCAACATGAACCCGCAGCAGCGCGAGGGAATCCTCGCCGTCGACGGCCCCGTCCTCCTGCTCGCCGGCGCCGGCAGCGGCAAAACCCGCGTCATCACCCACCGCATCGCCTATCTCATTGAAGAGCGCGGCGTCTCCCCCGACAACATCCTCGCCGTCACCTTCACCAACAAGGCCGCCAAGGAGATGGGCGAGCGCGTCGAAAAAATCCTCGGCCACTCCACCCTCGCCCAACCCACCATCGCCACCTTCCACAGCTTCTGCGTGCGCGTCCTCCGCCGCGATATCGAAGCCCTCCGCATCGGCAACATGGCCTTACGCGCACCTTCGCCATCTACGACGAGACCGATCAGCAAGCCGTCGTCAAGCAGGCCCTCAAGCGCCTCTCGCCTCGACGACAAAACCCTCAAGCCGCGCGTCGCCCTCGGCCGCATCTCCTGGGCCAAGAACCACATGATCGATCCCCAGGAATATTTCCTCGCCTCCACCAACCCCATGGAGGAAAAGATCGCGCACATCTTCAAGATCTATCGCGAAGAACTCGACAAGGCCAACGCCCTCGACTTCGACGACCTTCTGCTCGAAACCGTCCGCCTGCTCAAGTCCTCCAGCGAAGTACGCGAGCGCTACAACCGCCGCTACAAATATCTCCTCATCGACGAGTACCAGGACACCAACCGCCCGCAGTACGAGCTCATGAAGCTGCTCGGCACCCACGGCAACGTCTGCGTCGTCGGCGATGAAGACCAGTCCATCTACTCCTGGCGCGGCGCCGACATCAAGAACATCCTCGAGTTCGAAAAAGACTTCCCCAACGCCCGCACCATCCGCCTCGAGCAGAACTATCGCTCCACGCAGATCATCCTCGAAGGCGCCAGCGCGGTCGTCGCGCAGAATACGCAGCGCAAGGGCAAGAACCTCTTCACCACGCGCGAAGGCGGCTCGCTCATCGGCTACTACGAAGCCCCCGACGGAGAAAACGAAGCCCTCTTCATCGCCGACCGCATCGCCAAATACTTCCGCGAAGCCGCCGCCGGCACCGACAACCCCGTCGAAACCCCGCGCTGCGCCGTCCTCTATCGCACCAACTCGCAGTCGCGCCTCGTGGAAGAAGCGCTCCGCCGCTATCAGATCCAGTACCACATGGTCGGCGGCTTCAGCTTCTACGACCGCGCCGAAGTCAAAGACATCCTCAGCTACCTCAAGCTCGTCCAAAATCCGCACGACTCCATCGCCCTCGGCCGCGTCGTCAACTCCCCTCCGCGCGGCATCGGCAAAACCACCATGGACACCCTCGAGCGCATCGCCCTCACCACCGGCATGAGCTCCTGGGACGCCATCGCCCGCGCCGTCGAAGAAAAACTTCTCCCCGCCCGCGCCCTCACCGCCCTCAGCAACTTCCGCAAGCTAATCGAAGACGCCCGTGCCATGCTGGGCCCCAACTTCGCCGCCCACCTCATCGCCGACATCGCGCCCATCGACAGAATCGCGGTGCCCCAGTCCGCTACTGAGACCTGCGGATCTCCAGCCGACGCCGCCGAGCCCGATGCCGCCGACTTCGACTTCGGCTTCGCCACCGATACCAGCCGAAGAAACGCCCCTCCCATCGCCGCCAACGACGCCAACACCTCCTTCGACACCAGCTTCAACTTCGACTTCGACTTCGGCCCCACCGAAGAGATCAGCACCATCGCTCCCGAGAACGCCACCATCGAAGATGCCATCACCGACACAGTCAGCATCAACCCCTTCGCTCCGATCGCGCTCAAGCAAAGCGCCAGCGCCGCAACCCGCGACCGCCTCGACCGCATTGTCGACGCGCAGGCCGGCGATCACGACTCCGCCAATGAAGCCGACGCCCGCGCATTCCGCAAACCCGGCGACCCTGCCACTCTCCCCGAACTCATCAAGTTCCTCAACGACCGCTCCGGCTACATCCGCGCCCTCGAAGACGAAGCCACCCCCGAATCTTTCTCCCGCATCGAGAACCTGAAAGAACTAGCCAACGCCGCGCAGGACGCCACGTCTCGCGGCGAGACCCTCGCCGAATTTCTCGACCACGCGGCCCTCGTCTCCGACGCCGACTCCTACTCCGCCGAAGCCCGCGTCACCCTCATGACGCTGCACGCCGCCAAAGGCCTCGAGTTCCCGCTCGTCTTCCTCGCCGGCATGGAAGAAGGCCTCTTCCCCCACTCGCGCACGTTGCAGGACCCCACGCAGATGGAAGAAGAGCGCCGCCTCTGCTACGTCGGCATGACCCGCGCAATGGACACCCTCATCATGACCCGCGCCCGCTACCGCCGCCGCTACGGCAACGACATGCCCGAGTCCTCCATGCCCTCGCGCTTCCTCGAAGAAGTCCCCTCGCGCCTCATCGAAGACATGTCGCCCGCCAGCTACGGCAACGCCTACTCCACCCCCTACCCGCAACGCAATCGCCGGCCCGCAGGATCCGACGACGACTTCGGCGCCGAGCGCCACTACTCCTACGAAGACGAATCCCAGGACTCCACCAGCAACGGCGCAAAGTCCTACGCCTCGCAACGCTTCGGCCAGCGTCGGCCATCACCCGGCAGTGGCCCCCTCGACAACACCGCGGCCTTCTTCGGCAAGGGCGGGGCCCTCAGCAAAGGCCGCTCAACTTCAAAGGCCGTCCCCGCATGGACATTCCCGCCCCCACCGGCCGCACCGGCCTTGGCAAAGGAGCCCGCGTCCGCCACCCCAAATACGGCGAAGGCATCATCTTCGCCCGCGAAGGAGACGGCGAAGATGCCAAGCTTACCGTACAATTTAGTAGTCACGGCATGAAGAAGCTGGTCGAGAAGTTCGCCCAGCTCGAGCGATTGTAAAAACAGCACAAACCGCTCACGACCTCCCCGCTGCGCCGAACCTATCCCAATTCCCTGAAGAAAGAGACATCTCATGGCAAACACCTCCAGCATCACCGACAAAATCGAGCGCAAGAAGGTCAAGCGCGCCGCCCGCAAGAAGGCCGCCCCCAAGGCTCCCCGCACCGGAGCCCGCGGCGAAAACAAGGCCAAGGTCAAGAAGGCAGCCCGCGGCCAGTCCAAGCGTTAACTCCATCTCCAACATCAACGGCGAGCGGATTCACTCCGCTCGCCGTTTCTCTTTTTCTGCCTTCGTACTCCGCGCCTTACATCTCGTCGATCGCCTTCGCCGCCGCGTTGATCGCATCCGTAATCTGCTTGAGCTGTTCCGGCGTCACGTTCCGCGCAACACCCGCGTCATCACAGCCCCGCGAAGATTGCCAAAAGCCCGCATGATCTCCGGCGAACGTCCGCGCTCAAATCCGCGCCCCGTCTCTTCCAGCCGCGCAAACAACTCGCTCACCCGCTCCTTGCTGCTTCCAGATACGCCGTCCCCTCAGCAGTCACCGAGTAGACCTTCTTGCCGCTCTGCTCAGCCGCAGCAGCCAGGCCTTCTTCTTCCAGCAGCGTCAGCGTCGGATAAATTACCCCGGCGCTCGGCGTATATCCGCCGCCCAGCCGCTGCTCCATCGTCTTGATCAGTTGATACCCGTAGCTCGGCTGTTCCGAGAGCAGCTTCAGAATCACCAGCTTGATATCGCCGGCCTCGAACATCCGCTCCCGGCCGCCGCCAAAGCCGCGTTCAAAACCCCGACCGCCCCGGCCGCCAAAGCCGCCCCGCCCGCCGAAGCCGCCGCGACCCCGATGCCCGCCAAATCCGTGCTCCGCGCCGCCACGTCCCGTCCCTCGCAGCCAGGCCGCCCATACCCGCGGCCCTCCATTCACCCCGTTCGCGGCGTCCAAAAACCCGCTCCCAACGTTCATGCATTTCAAAATTTCTTGTGTTCATGGTGTTTCTCCTTCTATATAAGATATATCTTAAGATATATCTTTTGTAAAGCTAAGATATTTCTTCCCTCCGCCCCGCCCGAAATCCTTCCCGACGCACAAATTGACCCAGCAGTTACAATCAACTCAATCCAACGCATCCCGCTGACGAGGACTGAGCCCTGGCCCGACAAATCTTCGCTACCAAGTCCATCGACAAGCTCATCCAGAGTCCGAAGCGCCCGCGACCGCCCTCAAGAAGACCCTCGGCCCCGTCTCGCTCACCGCCCTCGGCATCGGCGCCGTCATCGGCTCCGGCATCTTCACCGTCATCGGCACGGCCATCGCCGGCGAAACCTTCGACGCCTCCTCAATCCTCCATGCGCCCTAGCCGACTACATCATTCGCCGCTCCGCGATCGCCGGCCGCCCCGGCGCCGGCCCCCGCCCTCGCTCTCTCGCTCGTCCTCGTCGCCATCGTCTGGCCCTCACCGGCCTCTGTTACGCCGAGCTCGCCAGCGTGATCCCCATCGCCGGCTCCGCCTCACCTACACCTACGCCACCCTCGGCGAGCTCATCGCCTGGATCATCGGCTGGGACCTCGTCCTCGAATACGCCGTCTCCGACGTGAGCGTCTCGGTCGGCTTTGCCGCGCACATCGTCAATTCATGGACTGGTTCGGCGTCCATCCCTCCGCCCGATGGTCTCCCGCCTCCTCCCGGCGGCCTTCAGGACCTCGCCGGGCACGACATCTCGCTCCCGGCTGGCACTTCGGCTTCGATATCCCCGCCTTTTTCGTCGTTCTCCTGCTCACCGTCGTCCTGGTCCGCGGCATCCGCGAGTCCGCCCGCACCAACAACGTCATGGTGCTGGTCAAACTCGGCGCCATCCTGATCTTCCTCTTCGCCGGCGCGCATCATCAAGCCCACCCTCTACCACCCCTTCGCCCCCAACGGCTGGTCCGGCATCCTCACCGGCGGCTCCATCATCTTCTTCACCTACATCGGCTTCGACTCCGTCTCCACCGCCGCTGAAGAGTGTGCAACCCGCAGCGCGACCTCCCCATCGGCATTATCTCCACGCTGGTCGTGTGCACCATCCTCTACATCGGAGTCGCCGTCGTCCTCACCGGCCTGGTCCCATGGCAGAACATGGTCGACGACGCCGCCCCCGTGGTCAACGCCCTCAAGAAGCTCTCCGTCCTTCCCGGCCACCACTGCCTCCACTGGATCGTCTCATCGTCCTCATCGGCGCGCTGATGGCATGATCTCCTCCATCCTGGTCTTCCCGCTCGGCCAGTCGCGCGTCTGGTTCGCCATGTCCCGCGACCGCCTCCTTCCCGGCATCTTCTCCAAGGTCAGCCCAAATGCCGCCGCCCGCCTTCGCCACCTGGGTCGCGGCATCGTCGTCGCCATCCCCGCCGGCCTCTTCGACATCGGCACCCTCACCGACCTCTCCAACATCGGCACCCTCTTCGCCTTCGCCCTCGTCTCCGTCGGCGTCATCGTCCTTCGCTACAAAGACCCCGAACGCCACCGCAGCTTCCGCGTCCCTTCGGCCCCGTCATCCCCGCCTAGCGTCGTCTTTTGATCCTCCTCATGGCGGGCCTTCCCGTCGTCACCTGGCTCCGCTTCTTCGTCTGGCTAGCGATCGGCCTGTTCATCTACATCTTCTACAGCCGCAAGCGCAGGCGAGTTTTATAAGAACTAGCGAGTGCGGTAAATCTAAAGTTCATGGCAAGCGCCAGGGCGGAAGTCCCCCATATGCTTCTTCGCAAGCGCCAGGCCAAAGGCCCGCTCCAGTATTAGTATCAGGCAAAGCCCCAGGTTATCGCGACCTCCCTGCTCAAAGGCTAAAATTCCAATGTATACTGTTACGAACTTCCAACTCACCGACACTATGGCGTACTGGATCGAAACCGGCCTCCCCGAGAAGCTCGCAATCATGCCCGCTCCCTACGGCGGCAAGCGCTTGGAAGACGAAATCCGCGCCCTCAAGCGCGAAAGCGCCGATGTCCTCGTCTCACTTTCCCCCCCGACGAAGAATTCGACCTCGGCCTCGAGCTCGAGCGCGCCGCCTGCTCCGGCCACGGCATCCGCTTCCGCAGCTTCCCCATCCCCGACCGCGACGTCCCCGCCTCCACCGCTGCCTTTCTCCGCTTCCTCGAAACCCTCCACGAAGACCTCTTGGCCAGCCGCAGCATCGTAGCCCACTGCCGCGCCGGCATCGGCCGGTCCTCTCTTCTGCTCGCCTCCCTCCTACGCCGCGAAGGCCTCTCCACCGACGACGCCTTCCGCCGCATCGCCCAGGCCCGCAAGGCGCTCGTCCCGACACCCCCGAGCAACTCCGCTGGGTAGAAAACCTTCCCCTCGGGCCCTAGCGCCGCAGCTTGTCATACTTCGCCGCAGGCGGAGGATCTGCTTCTGTCCTTGCCTTTGCCTTTCTTCGACAATTTCTTTCAGAAATTGTCATTCCGAGCGTAGCAAGGAACCTGCTGTCTCCCGCTCTTGCCTTTCTGCGAAACACCCCCTGAGCGCATAAACTATTCAGATGGCACGTGCCCGACAGATCCCCAAAGCCGACCAGCCCGACCCCGAAACCTGGCTGCGCGGTCTCCCCAAAGCTGAGCTTCACCTTCATCTCGAGGGATCCATCACCCCCGAAACCCTTGTCGAGCTCTCCCAGCGCAACGACCCCACCCCCCTCACCCTCGCCGAAGCCCGCGGCGTCTACTCCTACCACGACTTCTCCAGCTTTCTGCTCTGCTTCAAGGCCGTCACCACCCGCCTCCACACCCCCGCCGACTACGAGCTCATCACCTACAACATGCTCCGAGACCTCGCCCGCCAGGGCGTCCGCCACGCCGAAGCCTACATCTCCATCGGCATCCTCTACTGGCAAGCCCGCCTCGACGTAGACGAGGTCATGGCCGCCATCGAACACGGCCGCACCCGCGCCGAAGCCGACTTCAACATCTCCCTCCTCTGGATCATCGATGCCGTCCGCCACTTCGGCGTGGAAGCCTGCGCCCGCGTCTTCCGCAAAGCCGCCGAGCTCCAGCCGCTCTACCCCAGCATCGTCGGCATCGGCATCGGCGGCAACGAGCTCCTCGGCCCCGCTCACGAGTTCCGCGACCTCTACGCCGAAGCCAAGGCCGCCGGCCTCCGCCTTACCTGCCACGCCGGCGAAAACACCGGCCCGCAAAGCATCTGGGCGGCCGTCAACATCGGCGCCGAGCGCATCGGCCACGCCCTCTCCGCGCAGGACGACCCCGACCTCATCGAAGTTCTCACCGAGCGCCAGATTCCCCTCGAGCTCAACATCACCAGCAACCTCCGCACCGGTTGTTGTCCCTCGCTCGACGCCCACCCCGTCCGCCGCTACTTCGAAGAAGGCCTCATGGTCACCCTCAACTCCGACGACCCACCCTTCTTCGGCGCCAATCTCCTCGACGAATACCTCCTCGCCCACCGCACCTTCGAGTTCCCCCTCGATCAGCTCCGAGAGCTAGCCGCCAACTCCATCGAAGCCAGCTTCCTCTCCCCCGAACGCAAGCTAGCCCTTCTCGGCGAAGTAGAACGCTACGGCTGGTAGCCAACCCCCTCGCGCCCGCTTCTACTTCCTACTTCCTGCCTTTACCGCCCCGGAGGCGCCGGCACCATCACCGCGTTCGGATCCACCTTAGGAATCCCGAAGTGCCCGCTCAAATGCACCAGGTCAAGCGGCCGCAACTGCCCAGAAACCTCAATCACGCTCATCTGTCGCGTCCCCCGAATCAGCACCATCACATTGTCGATATCTGCCCCCATAAAGTGCAGCCACAGATCGGTGAGAGGCCTCTGCGGCATCGTGGCCTCCCGCGGCGTCACATTCCGGTCCACCAAATGCTTCCACCCCGCGGCATTGAACGACGCCACCAGCGCATGCATGTTCTCGGGAATATAGAAGGCCGGCTCATGAAACCGGTAGTTCTCCACCGTGATGCTATTCAGTTGCATCGGAGGTCCTTCGCCGTCATTCAAAAATCCCGTCGCAGACTGCAGCATGTCGTGGTCGAACGTAAACGACGTGTGGTTCGCTCGCTCGGAGGTCAAATTCCGCAGTGCCTCAGAGACGCCGGCCGGCTCTTGCGCCAACGCAGCCAGCGGGGCAAACAGCATCACGGCAGTCAGGAAACGCAACGCACACTTCTCCATAAGGACCTCACTAGAGAAGTAGACCGCCCCGCCCCGGGAAAGTTGCGCATCAATCTCCCGGCAGCGAGCCCACCGTCCCGTCCGCCCACAACGTGGCCATGTTGCCGCTCGCGTCCATAGCAATTACCCTCAACCCTAGAGGTCCTTAAAGTTGGCAGAACGAACCATTCGTAGTGCTTTCGCTCCAGTGAAGAAGCTGTTCCCCAGTTGGCTTTCCAACCCGATACGAAATGCCGTGACTGCCGTCCTCACCCCTATCACCTTCAGCTACAAGACCGGGCACTTCCGCAGCAGCCTCAAGATGGCCGCCGTCACGCGTCGTGGCGATCCGCTCCCCTGGTACACCTACCCCGCAATCGACTTCCTCAAGGATCGCAACTACGCTGGCAAGACCGTCCTCGAGTTCGGCGGTGGCCAATCCACCCTCTGGTGGGCAGCCCACGCCGCCAGCGTCGTAACCTTCGAAGCCGACCGCGCCTGGCACGACCGCATCAAGACAGGCATGCCCCCCAACGTCGACCTCAACCTCGTTCCCCGCGAAAACGGAAAGCACGATGGGTTCCACGTCTCCAACATGCTGGCCACCAAGCCTCACCAGCAGTACGACGTAGTCATCATCGACGGACTCACCCGCGCCGACATGTTCGACATCGCCAGCAAATACGTAGCTCCCAACGGCATCATCATCTGCGACAACGCCGAAGGCTACGGCTTCTACGAAGGCTTCAAGGATCGCGGCTTCAACCGCGTCGACTTCCACGGCAACGCCCCCGGCATCCTTCTGCCCCACTGCACATCCATCTTCTTCAACGCGACGTCCTTCGTCTTCGACCCCGCAGTACCCATCCGCAACATCGCCAAAGAACCCTAGAAGCGTAAATGCTCCCGATACACGTTTGTCATCCTTCGCCGAAGGCGGAGGATCTGCTTCTTTCTGCCACAGCGCTTATTCCGGCGGCCGAGGCGCGAAGTAACCCTTCTTCGCCCGCACCACGTAGCGAGGATCCAGGCACTGCAAATAAATCGTCCGGAACGATCCATCCTGCTTGAATCCGGCTGGAACGTAAACCAGCGAATATTGGCTGCGGAGTTCCGCCTCAATGTTCAGGAAACTCCCTGCCACATCCTGCATCCGCGTCGGAAAGAACGCTCTTCCGCCCGTCGCATCCGAGATTCGCGTCAACACATCATCGCCCTTGTCCCGGCTCGGCCCCGTATTAGTGCTGATCGTGTAGACAATCGTCTCCGCACGCTGGCACATCTTGATTGCATCGTCTTCGGTCGCCCGACTGTAATCATCATCGCCGTCGGAAACCAGCACGATCGCCTTCCGCACATCCGCTGTCTGCTGCAGCGTCAGCATCTGGTCGCGGCAGGTCTTGTACAGCGAATCGAATAGGGCCGTGCCCCCCCCCGGCCGCAGCCGGCTGATCCCGCTGTCCAGAAGATCCACGCGGTTGGTGTAATCCTGCTCAATGTCGGTCTGCACGTCGAATCCCTCAACAAACGCCCGATCCACCGGATGCATCACCTGCAACAGGAAGTCAATCGCCGCCTGCTGCTCGTACGTAAATCGCTGCCGGATCGAACTCGACGTGTCAATCATGATCCCCACGCGCAGCGGCAGATTCGTCTGCTGCACAAAGCGAATCACACGCTCAGGCGGACGCCCATCATCCAGCAGCCCGAAGTTCTGCTGCTGCAGCCCATTCACAAAGTTCCCATGCCTGTCCGTCACCGCAAAGAAGAGATCCACCTCGCGCGAGAACAATTGCAACGTCTCAGTCGCTTGCGGCGGCTCAGGCGCCTGTTGCTGCGCGTCCGGAGTCTGCTGCACGGGTGTCGCCGTGTTCTGCTGATTCGCGTTCTGCTGATTCGTCGTCGACGTCTGTGTCGTCGGAGTCTGTGTCTGCTGCGGCTGCGGGCTTTGTGCGCCTGCGGCCAGCGCGATCGTGGCAGCACCGAGCAGCATGCCCGCCCATCGCGCGAATTTGCTAAAGTTCATACTTCCATCCTACCAATTTGACGGCCCTCGCGCCTGCCTGGCCCTACGCTTCCGCTCCCCGAAGCTGCTCCAGCAATAGCCCCAGCTCCTGCGGAAGTTCCGCCTCCAGCGATAACGTCTTTCCCGTCCGCGGATGCACAAACTCCAGCGCCCCCGCATGCAGAAAATTCCGCTCCAGCGCCAGGGTATCGCCCTCCCCGTCCTCGGTCGTCGACCCCTTCTTCACGCCCTCCACCCGCCGAATCCGATGCGGCGCTCCGTACAGAAAATCGCCCACCACCGGTTGCCCCATCGCCTGCATGTGCACCCGAATCTGGTGCGTCCTCCCCGTCTCAATCCGCACCTCCAACAGCGTGAACTTCCCGTACGCCCCCTTCACCCGCTCCAGCACCTTCCAATGCGACACCGCGCTTCGTCCGCCCGCCCGCTTGGTCGTCATCCGTATCCGCCGCAACAAATCGCGGCTGATCGGCAACTGGATCGTCCCTTCCTCGCCCTTCACCTCGCCATGCACCAGCGCGACATACGTCTTGCGCATCCGCCGCTCGGAAAACATCTCCCCCAGCGCCCGATGCGTGACATCATTCTTCGCCACCACAATCAGCCCACTCGTCTGCTTATCCAGCCGATGCACAATCCCCGGCCGCAACTCCCCACCCACCGAGCTCAGCCCCTCCGCCGCGCCAAAGTGCCACAGCAGCGCATTCACCAGCGTCCCGCGATTATGATCCGCACCACCCGACCCCGCATGCACCATCATCCCTGCGGGCTTGTTCACCACCGCCAGATCGTCATCCTCATACACAATCGTCAGCGGAATATCTTCCGGCGTAGCATTCAGCGGCGCAGGCTTTGGATCGCCCTCAATCTCAATCCACTCGCCACCCTTCAGCTTCTGCTTCGCCTTCCCCTCCTTGCCATCGACCGTCACCTGCCCGCCATCAATCAACAACACCACGCGCGCCCGGCTGATCTCCGGAATCGCCTTCGCCAGGTACGCATCCAGCCGCATCCCCGCAGCCGCAGCCTCGGCCGCAAAGCTGCGCACACCATCCTCCGCCTCCAGATCGTCCAGCACCGTGATCTCGCGCTCAACCTCCGGCTCCCGATACAATCTCGGCACCCCGTACCGCCGCACCGACATGTCCGCCACCTCCTGCGGATGCTTGCCTCCATTCGGCCCACTCGTCACCAACCCCGGCCGCCCCGCAAACGGAGACACGTGCGGCGTAAACTCCGCCGTGTCATACAGCGCCGGCCCCAGCGACTCCATATCTTCTCCCGCCTCGCGCAGCGCCGCCTCCCGCTCCTGTGCCACCGTCCGCGCCGCGCGATACTCCTGCTTCACGCTTTGGCGTCTCTTTCCCTTCGGCAACATATTCTTTGATGGCATCAGGCACTCTCCTTCAAAAACGTAAGCATCAACCCACCCACCAACATCGCTCCCACCGCCAGCCACTGCCCCGGCTCAAGCCACGCCCCCGCCTTCATCTCCACCGGCTGCGTCACCATGTCGAGCAGAAACCCAACCGCTCCCCCCGCCGCCAGCGCAACACCCGCAACCATCCCATCCCGCATCTTCCGCGTCAGCAGGAACATCAACACCACCATCAACACCACCGACGCAACCACCGCGTAGACCGCCACCGGATGCACTCGCAACCCCGCGCTCTCGGGTGTCACCATCCCCCAGGGCACACGCGTCGGCATCCCCACCTCCGACCCCTCAAAGAATCCGCCCAAACTCAGCATCCCCGCCAACACCGCCCCACAAGGTGCCCACGCATCCAGCGCCTTCAGCAACGGCAACCGCTTCCACCGCAGGTACGCCAACACCGCCACTACCGTCAGCACCATCCCAACATAGGTAAACGACGGCAGCTCCAGCATCGCCATCGGCTCACGCAAGAACCCATGCACATCGCCCGCAATCAGCAGCAATCGCGAGATCACGAAAGCCGCCATCACCGCAAACAATCCCGCATCCCAAAGCTGCTCAGCCGCCAGCCCAACGAGCCGCGCCGTCCGAAGGCTCAGCCACAACGCTGCAATTAACCCAACAGCCGCACAAACCCCATACAGCGGCAGGCGCACCGGCCCCACCCGCAACACGCGCGGAACCAAAACAGTCGCCGTCTGAAAGAAAACGCTCACCACCTAGAGCATACGCGGCCCCACTCACGCCCCACTCTAATCCCTAATCCCTATCCCCTAATCCCTGTTCTTAAAAGACCGACCCACTGGGCCGTACGGTGAGGCGCAGGTGAACCCGCCTAGTAGCGGTGGGCTCCAGCCGTGGCTCTTTAGGCTTTCCGGACTGGCGGACCTAGCACACCGAGCCATGTATACGAGCTGAAACCCTGTTCATTAAGTATTGGTTCAACCTGCGGTGTTCCCCGTACCTGCTTTGCAGGCCGGTCTCTGCCTTGGATGCTATCCGCCCAGCGAAGTTTCCGCAACCCGGCCAGAATTCCGTAGCTCGCTCGCCGTGCTTAGTTCCCCGCGCCCGCCACCTCAGCCGCCTTCGCCGCATGCGCCTGCGCGGCCTGCACCTTCGCCGCCTGCGCCTTTGCAATCAGCTTCTTCAACTTCCCCTCCACGTCGGAACCCGACCCCATCATCTCCGACGTCAGTACCCCATCCGAATCGATCGTGAAGTAATGCGGTATTGCATCAATATCAAATTCTTTACTCAGCGAGT
Source organism: uncultured Acidobacteriaceae bacterium (assembly GCA_963737325.1). GTDB lineage: Bacteria > Acidobacteriota > Terriglobia > Terriglobales > Acidobacteriaceae > Granulicella. Next base: position 54,542 of record CAVTSJ010000026.1, on the reverse strand, counting down.
GGTCCGCGTCTCGATACTGCACCCACGTCATGCCATTCTTCGCCACGAAGTCCCGCCACTTCGCCTCGTCGTTGTCCCAGCTCACACTGATGATCACCAGCGGATCGTTCGCAAACTCTTTCGCGATCTTCCGCATGTGCGGCAGCTCTTCATTGCACGGCCCGCACCACGTCGCCCAGAAGTCGATCAGCACCACCCGTCCCCCCATCGCATCCAGGTTGAACTTCGTCCCATCCATCGCCGTCACTTCAAACGGCGGAGCCATCTTGTGTGTCGACAACTCCGGATCGTCCGCGAAATGCTTCACCCGCAGCCACGCCAGGTCCCCCGGCTTCATATCGCTCAGGCACAACTGAAACTCCTTGCGAGCCTCCTCCATCTTGCCCTGCCGCGCCAGCACCTCGCCCACGGAGAACATCGCCGCCACGTTCTGCGGATAAAGCGTCACCGCCTGCTGAAACGCTGCCAGCATCTCCTCCAGCTGCTCCGGCTTTGGCTTGTCCCCGGCCTTCCCCTTCAACGCGCGTCCCCGGTCGTACTCCGCCACCGACTTCACCAGCGGCGTCGTTCCCATCGCTCTCATCTCCGTCGCCGTATTGATCGCGTCCTTATAGCTGCCCTCCATCATCTGCATCTTGTAGATGGCCGCCACGCATTCCACGCATCCCCCACCCGCAATCTTGTTTGCCTTCTTGTAAGCATCCGCCGCGAACCCCGGTTGCCTCTCCCGCTCCATCTGCTTGGCTTCCTTCACCGCCGCAAGAAACTTCGGATTGCCGTGATAGTCCTCAGCACCGGCGCCCTTCGTGTCCGTCCCTTGCGCAGGCGCCATCGTGGCCACGCACATCAAAACCACCACCACGCCCCAAACACCGCCTGCCTTATAGAGCATGAAGACCTCGCAGCGAACACAAGTGTCCGCGTGCGTCCCATCATCCAACACGACGCCCTAAAGTATCAAGAAAATTCCCGCAACCCACCACACCCACCACCCGCGCCTAATCCCTGTTCCCTGTTCCCTAATCCCTGCTCTTTCACCCCGCCTTGCGTTCCTCGAGCACCGCGTCCAGCATCCCCATCAACGAACCCGCCCGCGACCGCACCATGCTCTGTGCCGCCGCCTGCCGGTGCGCCTCCGCCGCCGAATTCAGAGACTCGTACTTCGCCCGCAGCGTCACCAGCTCATCCGCAAGATTCAACGCCGCCAGCACCGCCACGCGCAGTGAATCCACCGTCGCTCCATGCGCAGAAACCGCACGCATCTTCGAGTCCACGACTCCCGCCAACCGCTCGATATGCTGCGGATCCACACCCCGCAGCTGATAAATCTGATCATAGATATCGACGACAACAGCTTCCATGTCGCGCGGTATCAATGGAGGCCGCGTCATCGCCGGCGCCGTTCTTGGCTGTGTCTCTACCATGACAACTCCTGCTGTTCCGCCCGCGTGCGCGCATCTTCGAATCCACGCACGCTTACATCTTCTGGCTACACAATCTCCCTGTAGCTACACAATCTCATCGATGCTCGCCAGCATCTTCTCTACCCGAAGCCGAACCGCCTCGCGCTCACGCTGCAGATTCTTCACCTCGGCATTCGCATCACCCGCGCTCGCCAGCGCCTGCCGCAGAGCAACAATCTCCTGGCCTCGCGACTCCAGCTCTTCCCTGCGTGCAGCTAACTCCGTCTTCACCGCAGCCACTTCAGCCTCCGCCGCGGCCCTCGCCTCGCGCTCTCTCTTGATCAGCTCGACAGTCTGTAGCACCTTCTGCTCCAATGCCTGGAACTCATCGACACTGATACTTGCAGATCCCATAGACAACTCCTTGCAGGGCGAAAACACGCCGTCTCTTCTCGAAGTATAGGACGCTCCCACGAGGAATTACGTGTGTGTACAGCAAGGGTACCTACCTGAATTCCCCTTTATGTCTTGCACGCTCCGCGACCCCTGTGCTTCGCGTTCGGATACACCTTCCCGAACGAACCGGGTGCCCCAGGTCCGGATTCTCGGACCTGGGTTCGCAGGATGCCGGCCCCTTACGCCCGCTGCACGCCACCCAACCCCTTAAGCTTCGCCACCACCCACTCCGTCCACCGCGTAATCTCTTCCTCCGTCAGCGTCCGTTCGTTCGACTGGAACACCACCCGCAGCAGCAGGGAATACTTTCCCGCGGCTCCGGGACCCCCGGGAAGCGTTCTTTGCTTGCTGGGGTGGTCAATGGCCTTCCCCTTCGCATCGCGGAAGATCTCCACCGGCCGCACACTCCTTAGCTCCTCCGCCTTCAACCCCGCATCCGCAGCATGCAGTGCCGCATCAATCGCAGCCCACGTCACCGCATCCGGAAACACAAACGAAAAATCTCTCTCCACCGCCTGGAAGCGCGACAACTCCCGCGACACCGGCTGTCGCAGCGCCGTCTCAAACAGCCTCTGCCCATCCAGCGACGCAATCACGCAAGCCTGCCGCAACTTCCTCGCCTGCAACTCCGCCGCACGCAACTCCCCAAAAACGCCAACCGTCTCACCCGCCAGCAACACCCGAGCCCCACGCCCCTCCGCAATCCAGGTCGGCAAGCCGCTCGCTTCAAAACTCACCACGCCCTCAAACCGCACCAGCAGCGACTCAATCGCGCCCTTCACCTCATAGAACAGCGCGTCCTCCGCCTTATACAACGCGGTAGCCATCGCCCCACCCGTAGCCCCCAGCGCCAGCCCAAACCTCTCCGTCACCTCGGCAGTCGACCCACCAAACACCGTCCCCATCTCAAACAACCGCACGCTGCTCACATCGCGATGCAGATTCAGCGCTAGCATCGTCGCCATCCCCGGTGCCAGCGACGGCCTTAGCATCCCCGCCTCCGCACTCAGCGGATTCCCGATCGCCACCGCCCCCCCGCCAAACTCCTCCGCCTCTTCCGCCGCAACAAACGTACTCGACACCGCCTCCGTAAATCCCAGCGCCCGCAACATTCCCCTGATGGCCCGCTCCTGTTCCACGTGCGGCAGCTCCACCACCGCCCCCGCAAAACTCGGTAGCGTATTCGCAAACCGGTTGTACCCATACACGCGAGCAACTTCTTCGATCAAATCAATCTCGCGTTCTAGGTCCAGCCGCCAGCTCGGCAGCATCACCGCATACTCACCCGCCGCTTTCTGCGTCAGCCCGCACCCCAGCGCACTCAAATACTGCGCAACAACATTCTCGCCAATCCCCAGCCCATCCGCAGTCGTTCCCAGATGCCGCGACACCTCACTCACCTTCAAGGAAATCGCCGCACGCTCCGCGGTCTTCGCCGCCATCGCCGGCACCACCACATCCACCAGCGGCCCCACCACCTCGCCGCCAGTCTGCTCCACAACCATTCGCGTAACAAGATTGTTCGCCACCGGCGCCGCATTGAAATCCGCGCCCCGCTCAAACCGATGGCTCGCATCCGTATGCAACCCATGCCGCCGCGAGCTGGCCCGAATCGCCGCCGGATCAAACCACGCCGCCTCCACCAAAATGTTCTCCGTCTCCTCGGTCACACGCGAATCCCATCCACCCATCACGCCCGCCAACCCCAACGCCTTCACCTCATCGGCGACCACCAAATCATCCGCAACCAGCGTCTTCTCCGTGCCATCGAGCAGCAGCAGCTTCTCCCCCGCCCGCGCCCGCCGCACCACAATCCCACCCACAATCTTGTCCAGATCGAACACATGCGTAGGCTGCCCCATCGCCATCCACCCAAAGTTCGTCACATCTACCGGCGCAGAAATCTGCTTCTGCCCCAGCGCCGCAAAATACTCCGCAATCACCCCAGAGCTAGACCCCACCTGCACGCCGCGAATCACCCGCGCCGTAAACCGCCCACACAAATCATCCGCCTCAATGCGAACCGGAAACCCTGCGGAGTTCCACGACTCAGGCCACGAATCCGGATGCCCCATGTCTCGCTTCTGAGTCATGGGTTTCACCGGAGCCGCCTCCACCAACGGCAACAGCGCAACGTTATAAATCGCCGCCGCCTCCCGCGCCACCCCATAATGATTCATCGCATCCACGCGATTCGTCGTAATGTCCATCTCGAAACGCGATCCATCCGCAACCGCAAAAATCCCCTCGACGGCGATCCCCCTCAGCGTCAGGTCTTCCGCCAGTTGTGCGTCAGAAACCTCAAGCGCCGGCAGATATGAGCGCAACCACGAAGTCAAAATATCCATTACGAAGCAGTACTTTCCTGAGTCCAGTTAGCCCGGCGCAGCCGACGGCACGCGCTCCGGCACATCCCATTTATTGTCTCAGAGCCGCAACCCTCCCGGACCCGCCGCTCACTTCTTCTCAGCAAACTGGCTCGCTGGCAGGATAGCCGGCCGCACCGGCGCATCCGCAACCGTCTCCACCAGCCGATAGAAAAACACATCGAACGTCTCCGCCGCCTGAAAATCTACCGGCTGCGTCAGGTCATCCTGCGGCCGGTGATATCGCACCGCATACCACTCCCTATACCGCCTCTCCGCATCCGTCCCCGGATCGTACCCAAAGATAAAACTGATCGCCGGCACATGAATCTTCAGAAACGGATACTGGTCCGCACGCCGCAGCAGTTGCCGCTCCGGCTCCCGATCCTCGCGAATCTCTATCCCCATTCCCTTCCCCACTTCCCTCGCCGTCTCCCCCAATGTCGTATCGTTCACCGCCTCGGCGGTCAGTATCTTCAGCGGAAACAGCGGCCGCAGCTGGTCAAGATTAATATCCGCTGCGAGCTCCTCCACCGGCACCGTAGGATGCTGCACAAACCAGCTCGACCCCAGCAGCCCCTTCTCCTCGCCCGTGAACGCGCAAAATAATATCGACCGCTTCGGCGGCGCAAGCGTAATCCCCCGATCCACAATCACACCGCCCGCATCGCTCTGCGCACCCGGCTCATAACTCACCTGCGTCAGCCCATGATGCCCCACCGCACCCGCCTTCAGGTCATCCGCCATCTGGATCAGCAGCGCCACATACGCCGCGTCATCCAGCGTGCCGTTATACAAGTTGTCCCCATGCACCGGCGTCCCGTAACCATATCCATCCAAATGCGCCGCCACCACCAGATACTCCCCCGCCAGTGCCGCATCCGACCCCGGCAGCACCGCCAGCACATTCGGCGAATGAATCTCCTTCTCCGCAATCTCAAACTTCGCCCGAAACCTACCCGGAATCTCGAAGCTCTTCAGCGGCGCCTTCGCTCCCCCCGCCTTCAGAATCGCCGCCGCGTCCTCACCACTCCCTGCGATCACCTTCGCAAACGCCTCCGCGCTCATCCGCATGATCGGCATTGCAGCGTCCGCCGCCGCGCCACCAGCAGCGCCCGGCTCCTTCAGCGTCACCGACCGCGCATAGGCATACGGCCACCGCGGCGGCTCAATGGAAAAGTAAGGGTCATCCACATTGATCAACCCCGCCGCCCCTCCCAGCCGCGCATTCATCACGCGTTCGCCACCCGTCGGCAACCCAGCTCGCTGCGTCCCAAAGCAAACCACCACCTTGCCAGCGACGCCCGCCATTGCATCCTTGCCGCAGTACCCGCGAAAGGTCATCGCCGCATCAACCTTCGCCGGCAGCATCGCCGACGCGCCCACCGTAATCTCCTGCAGAAACGCCAGGGTCATCGCCTTCCCCCCGCGCTCCACCACAAAATTCGTCCCCGCCGGCACCACATCCACCTCATGCATCGGCACCATCTGGAAGTATGTCCCATCCTCGCCCGCCGGCAACAAACCCGCAGCTTTGAACCGCCCCGCCACATACTCCGCCGCGCGCTGATACGCCGCCGACCCCGTATCCCGCCCCTCCATCGCGTCACCCGACAGCGCCTCCGTCGTATGCCACCACCGCAGCGTATCCCGATCATGGATCTGCGCATCCCGAGGATGCTCCTGCGCACACGCCACACCCGCCGCAACCAGAAACACCACCACACCAGGAAGAATTCTCATCGTCACCTCAGCAAGTTAGCAGTTAGCAAGTTATCAAAGGGCGAGTTAGCGTTTTACGGCCGCCAGCTTGGCCTTCAAAGAGTTCAGCAACCCATGCAGCATACGCGCAACCTCATCACACATTTGCTGTGACTGCATCGCATCGTCGTCCCCGATATAACCTAAGTCCGCCGCCAGCATCAGCTGCGTCTCTACCTCATAGAGCGACCCACGTGCCTGCGCCAAGAACGTCCGAAACAAAGGATCCGACAGCCGCCCATGTCCTTCAGCGATATTGCTAGGCACCGACACCGCGGCCCTCCGAAGCTGTGCCCCCAACCCGAACATCTCTTCCTTGGGAAACGCCTGGCTTACGCGATACACCAGCCGCGCCAACTCCATGGCCCGCTGCCAAACCAGCAACTCCTTGAAATGCCGAGTCCGCACAACCAGCCACCTTTCGCCAACTCGCTTTTCACTAACTTGCTAACTCGCTAACTCGCTCCTACGCAAACTGCTCCAGAAACCTCATATCCCCCGAATACAGCAGCCCGATATCGCTGATCCCATACTTCATCATCGCGATCCGGTCCACGCCCATCCCAAACGCGAACCCGCTGATCTTCCGCGTGTCATACACCGGCTCGCGCCCCATCTCTACCCGCCTCTGGTTCACCGACGCGAACACCGCCGGATCCACCATCCCGCACCCCAGCAGCTCAATCCATCCCGAGTGCTTGCACTTTCGGCAACCCTTCCCGCCGCAGAAAATGCAAGAGATCTGCACGTCCGCGCTTGGCTCCGTGAACGGAAAGAAGCTCGGAAAAAACCGCGTCTTCACCGCCGACCCGAAGAACGCCTTCATCGCAAAATCAAGCGTGCCCTTCAAATCGCTGAACGTAATATTCGTATCGACACACAACCCCTCCACCTGGTGAAACACCGGCGAGTGCGTAGCATCGGCCGCATCATTCCGATGCACCTTGCCCGGAATCACCAGCCGCAGCGGCGGCGCCTGCTCCAGCATCGATCGAATCTGCACCGGCGACGTATGCGTCCGCATCAGCAGCCGCTCGCGCAGCGGCTTGCCTTCCTGCCCCGCAATCACCAGCGTGTCCTGCGTATCGCGCGCCGGATGATTCGGAGGAAAGTTCAGCGCCTCGAAGTTATAAAAATCCGTCTCCACCTCCGGTCCCAACCCCACCGAATACCCCATCCGCTGAAACACGCTGACAATCTCCGCCATCGTCTTCACCAGCGGATGCTCCGCCCCAATCCTCTGCGCCGCCCCCGGCAGCGTCACATCAAGTTGCGGCTCCAGGATGTTCCCGGCAAGGATGTTCGCCTGTCGCATCGCTGGCAGGCTGCTGTTTCTACGATCTAACTCAACTTCAATTTTCTCCTTAAGCGAATTGAAGCGCTGCCCAATGAGCCGCTTCGCTTCGGGCGGAGCGGCTTTGAGCCACAAGTCGGAAATCACCTTGAGACGTCCTTGCTTTCGACCAAGCCACTCTAGCCGAAACGTTTCTACGTCAAGGGTCAGTGACGAAATATCACGCTCTGCCTCGGCTCGCACAGCAGCGAACGCCGCATCGAGCGATGCTTCTGAAAAATCTTTGAGTTCTGGAATATTCAACGATCTTCCTTACGCCGACTTTGCAAGTTTCCGCCTTCGAAAATCAACGGTCACCGTACCAATGCGTGTGGTTGGTTCAGGTATCGGATCGCCGTCCGCTCTCATGCTGGCTAGATGTATGTCCATCGCCTCGCGCATGAGCTGCTCAGTCTCTTCATAGGTTGATCCCACCGCCGCCAGCCCGGGAAGGTCTGGCACGTAAGCGCTCCAGCCCGCACGAGTTTGTCCGAATACAACCGCATATTCTCTCATCGCTTCAATCCCGCCTGTTTAAGAATACTCCGATACGTACCTTCATCTGGATCTTTTGATGGATGACCGGCTATCGTAACCTTCCCCGCCTTCACAGGATGAACATACTGCCGATGACTCCCGCTTTGAGACTTTAGCACCCAGCCGTCTTCCTCCAACCTGCGCAGAATATCTCGAATCTTGGGCGGCATCTTTCCATGAGTCTATACGATACCGTCTAAGAACCTGCCACCTACAGCGCCCACAAAATCACAGCCGCCATCAACGCCCCCAGCAGCAGACTCCGCTTGTCCGTAATCGCGAACACCACCGGATCATCGTGCATCTCGCCGCGGCTCGCCAACATCCACACCTGGCTCAGCCACAGCAGCAGCACCGGCACCACCACCCACAACCGCACCGGATGCGCATAAAGAAAATTCGTCTCGGGATTATTGATATAGATGGTCAGCACCACCACCGCCGCATACATCGCGCCCGTTCCCAGCGCGCGCAGCTGCTCCAGGTCGCTCACAAAATACCCGCGCCCATTGCTCACCGCTCCGCCCCGCTCTCGCAGACCCTCCAACTCACTGAACCGCTTCACGAACGCCAGCGACAGGAAGAAGAACACCCCAAACCCCGCCAGCCACGGCGACATCGGAATCCCCGTCGCCGCACTCCCGGCCATGATCCGCACCGTATACAAGCCGCTCAGCACAAACACATCCAGCAGCAGCTTCCGTTTCAAATACAGCGAGTACGAAAGCGTCACCACCGTATAAAGCCCCAGCCATCCAAGGAAGCTGTAAGGATTCGCCAGCACCGCCGAGCCCGGCAGCGCGTTGAAGACATGCGGCAGCGCCAGCGCCAGCGCCAGCGCGCCAAGCATTAGCAAACCCACCACCCCCACCCCCGCAATCGCCGACAAGTCGCCGGCAGCAAACGGCCTGCGCCGCTTCCGCGGATGCCTGCGATCCGCCTCAAGATCCAGCAGGTCATTGATGATGTACGTCGCCGACGCGCACATCCCAAAGCTGAAGAACGCCGTAATCGCCCCGCCAAACGTCCGCAGATGCCACTGGTGCGCCAGCAGCAGCGGCACAAACAGCAGCGCATTCTTCGCCCACTGGTGCAGCCGAATCGCCTTCAGCCAGCTCCGCAGCGCCGCCCCCCGATCCTCAAACCGCGCCGCCGCCACCGTCCCTGCGCGCTTCATTCCCGCACGCAGCGCACGTTCCGGGTTAGCCACCATCGGAGACTCGCACGCCGCCAGCAACTCCACATCCGGCCGTGCATTCCCGATGTAGCAAAAATTCTCCCCAAACCTCGCGCGAAACGCCGCCAGCTTATTCCCTCCCGCCAAATTCGTCGCACCATCCGACGCCAGCACCCCTGCAAAGATCCCCAGGTGCGCCGCCACTCGTTCCGCCAGCGTCGTGTCCGCGGCCGTCGCCAGGTAGATCGCCCGCCCCTCGCCATGCTGCTGCATCAGGTACTCCAGCAGCGGACGGTTATACGGCAGGTACTCCACATCCAGCATCACCAGCCCGGTCAAATGCCGCTTGAACGCCGCCTTCCCTTGCGCAATCCATCCCGGCACATGCCGCAACTCCAGCGGCCGCTGCCGAGCCACCACCAGCACCGTATCCAGCAGCGTGTCGCTCTTCACCAGCGTGCCATCCAGGTCCACGCACAGCGCAACCCCGTCACGCAGCACGGGCGCCGCTGCCTGCACGGTCTCCGCGTCCACCCCGGACACAACCTCTCCCGCAGAAGTCGCGCTCGGCTCTACGACTGGGTCAGCACCATTCATCGTCAGCTACGCCTCTCCCTCTCAATTTGCCTCATCACCATCCCATGGAGAGCGCGTTGCGTCTATTATCTCGTCCCTCACTCATCTGCGCGAGTACCCCTCATACATTCAACGGAACTTCGTCATCGCGATGCCCATTAAATTCTTCGCACCAACCTCGTCTAACATCGCAAGCATGCATCTCCGGCCCTTCATCGGCGCCCTCTTCCTGATCCCCGCAATCCCGCTCTCGCCCATCCACGCCCAAACCGACCACCCCTCATCCACCACTCCCGTCACCCGCGCCATCGCGGTATACGAGTACACCGGAGACCTCACCCACCCCACCGCCGCGCGCCTCATCCCCATCTCTCTCTTCATCCACGGCCAGCTGCAGGACGCCGGCGTCTATCTCCCCCAGCCCATCCCCTTCGCGCTCCAGCCCGGCACTCTCTACCTCATCCAGCGCGCCGGCCAAACCGTCGGAGCCTTCAACATCCAATCCGCCCACACCCACCCCACACCCATCACCCCCTCCTGGGCGGCCTACGGACGCTTCCTCACTCCAACCGAAGCAACAGCTGCCACCACCCCCAGGCCATCAACCACCCCGCTTACTCTCCCGACCGAAGCCGATACCAACACCAACACCACCCCACCCCACCCCAGCCACGGCAAGAAAGAGAAGCAGCTCAAACAGCAAGCCTACGTAACTCCGCCCACCACCCCCATCCTCGACGACCCCGACCGCCCCATCCTCGCCGCCGGCCAACCCGGCGCCCTCGCAACCATCCCCGAGCTAACCACTCTCCCCGCCGACCTCCACCAGGCCGCCGCCGTATCTGACGCGGCCAATCGCCCCCCCGAAACCTTCACTACCACCTGGCCCTCAACCTCCGTCCGCGACCAAACGCTGCAAACCCTCGAAGCCCTGGCCCTCACTCCCCTCACCCACTACATAGCCTTCAACCACCTCAAGTCCGCCTCGACCGCCCCACAAACCACCGGCCCCACCTTCGCCAACGCCCCAACACCCACCCTCATCCACGCCCAACTCCTCGCCTACAACCTCGCCACCAACACTACCCCCACCTACATCCTCACCGCCGAATCCCCCCTCACCACCAGCGGCCCCATCTACCTAACCCTCATCGCCCAGCCCGACGCAGCCGGTCACCTCCGCCCCAATCTCCTCTCCATCACTGACGCCACCCACCTCGACCGCACCCCCTGGCTCCGCCCCATCGACGCCGTAGACCCCGACGCCGCCGGCCGCGCCGACCTCCTCTTCGAACTCCGCTCCCAAAGCACCCGTCAATTCGTCCTCTACGACCTCACCACCACCCCACCCCGGCAAGTCCTCCTCACCACCGCCATCGACTCACCGCCTGCAAATTAATCTCTGCCATCGCCGCATAGCCGGACTATCCTCTTCAGCATGCGTCTGTTCATCCTTACCCCGCTCCTCTGTGCAAGCCTCGCTGTGTTTGCCATTGGACCCTCCGTCGCCCAATCCTCGCCAGCCGCATCTCCTCGCGCACAAGACAAGCCCACCGACTACCAGCTCGAGATGCACGTCAAAATCCCGATGCGCGACGGCATTCACCTCAACGCAACGCTCTACAGGCCCATCCCCTCGTCCGGCCCACTGCCGGTCATCTTCATGCTCTCGCCCTATCCCGCCGCAACCTCCCATCCCAGCGGCTCCTACTTCGCCCGCCGTGGCTACATCTACGCCTACGTCGACACGCGCGGCCGCGGCGACTCCGAAGGTGTCTTCCATCCCATCATCAAAGACGCCGAGGATGGTTACGACGCCGTCGAGTGGTTCGCCCATCAGCCCTGGTCCAATGGCAAGGTCGCCATGTTCGGAGGCTCCTACGCCGGCGGCGATCAATGGCAGACCGCCTCCCAGCACCCGCCCCACCTCGTCACCATCGTCCCCGTAGCCAGCGTCCGCGCCGCCGTCGACGTCCCCTACCAGGCCAACATCATGTCCAGCTACATGCTCCAGTGGCTCACCTACACCAACGGCCGCACCCTCAACGAATCCGTCTTCAGCGACGAAACTCTCTGGTCCAACGCCGCCAAGCGACTCTACCTCGCCAAAGCTCCCTTCAATCAGTTCGACCGCTACGCCGGCAGCACCGACACCGACTTCCAACTCTGGCTCCAGCATCCTGACGTCGACAGCTTCTGGCAGAAGCTTGCCCTCACTCCCGCCCAGGTCGCCGGCGTCCATCTCCCCATCCTCGTTCTCACTGGAGCCCTTGACGGCGACCAGCCCGGCACCCTCTCCTACTACGCCGACCACGTCACCACCTCCGACAAGCCCACCCTCGACAACTACTACCTCGTCATCGGCCCCTGGGATCATCCCGGCACCCGCGAGCCCAAAGCCACCATCGGCCCCGAGCACTTCGGCCCCGCCTCACTCATCGACGTCCTTCGCCTCCACCGCGAGTGGTACGACTTCACCATGAAGTCCGGCCCCAAACCCGCCTTCCTCCAAAACCACGTCGCCTACTACGTCAGCGGCCCCACCGCCGAGTGCTGGAAGTACGCCGGCTCCCTCGCCACCGTCAGCAACAAATCCCTCACCCTCTACCTCGACGCCACCGGCGGCGCCTCCAGCATCTACCACTCCGGAACCCTCACCACCACCCAGACCAACGCCACCGGCGCCGCCTTCGTCTCCGATCCCAACGATCTCACCGCCGCCGCCGAACTCGATGACCCCGACGCCAGCCACAACCAACCCGGTGCCGGCCTCCACGGCGACGGCCTCATCTTCCACTCCGCGCCCTTCACCGAACCCACCGAGATCTCCGGCTACACCAACCTCGCTCTCTGGCTCTCCATCGACGCGCCCGACACCGATCTCTACGCCCAGCTCTTCCTCGTCACGCCCGACGGCAAGTCTCACTACCTCACCGACTCCGCCATCCGCGCCCGCTACCGCAACAGCCTCGAGCACGCCCAACCCGTTCCCACCAACCAGCCCCAGCTCTACCGCTTCGCGCCCTCATTCTGGTTCGCCAACCGCGCTCCCAAAGGCTCCCAGCTCCGCCTCATCGTCAGCGCCCTCAACACGCCCTACGAGGAGAAAAACTACAACTCCATCAAGCCCGTAGCCGACCAATCCGGAGCCGACGCCCGCATCGCCCACATCACCCTCATCCAATCCAAAGACCACCCCAGCACCCTCACCCTCCCCCTCGGCGACACCTCCGCCCCCTGCAAAGCCTCCGCCGACTGGTAGCCCGCACCACCCACCCGGCCCAGCCACAAATCCCGTGGCGAGACTTTGCCAACTTCGCGCCCGTTGCGTCAAAGTCTTTGCTGTTGCTCTTGTCTTTCAACCAGCAGGCATCACCCGGCGACTAGCCGGCCGCAGCGCCCACGACCCATACAAGATCACGATGATCGCGAGCGGCGCAGCCACATGCCACCACACCGCCCCGTTCGCCGCATTCGCAACCACCGCGCCGCTCAGATCAAAGAATATTCCCGCATACGCCCATTCCTTTAGCAGCGCAAACCTCGGAACCACCAACGCGATCGATCCCAACACCTTCCACACGCCAAGCAGCACCACCATGTACAACGGGATACCCAGCTGCCTCATCCCCTCAACCGCCGCCGGAGCCCGCATCAAATAAAAAATTCCACCCGGCAGCATGAAGAACACAACCAGCACCGTGCACACCCAATACCCAACAGAGTTCGTCTTCATGCCGCCTCCAGTCAGATCTTTTCAACTACACCTTCCAGCCCGCCAAAGAACTTCCGCCAGCCATACATCGCACCCTTGTAATTCGCCACTTGGTCCTCGCGGAAGCCGCTCTGCTCCATCCGCAGCAGCGTCCCGCCCGCTGTAGGAGTCAACGTCCACGCCACCATGTTCTCCATCCCCATCGTGCCCCAGCTATACGACAGCCGCTCGTACGGCTCCGCCACCAACACCTTGCAATCGATCACCCCATCCCACCCCGGCACCGGTGTAGACCGCAGCTGAAACCGATGCCCCACCACCGGTTGAAAGTCATTCTCCATCAGCCACTGCTCAATCAGATCGCCCTCCGTCAACGCTCGCCAAACCTTCTGCGTCGGATGCGCAAACTCCTGCTCCACCACCACCGAACGCGTCCCCGCACCTGCATCCGTCACGACAACTTCACTCCGAATTTCACTCATGGCTCCATCCTCTCCAGAACTGCTTCCAACCGGCTGAACTTGTCCCGCCAGAACACTCCATAAAACGCCATCCAGTCCACCAGCGGCGCCAGCGACTTCGGCTGCGCACTATAGTGCATCTCGCGCCCCGCCCGCCGTTGATTCACCAGCCGCGCCCGCTTCAGCACCGTCAAATGCTTCGACACCGCCGGCTGCGACACCCCCGCCCTCGCCGTCAGCGCATGCACCGTAAGCTCGCCATCCCGCGTCAGCCGCTCAAACAGCGCCCGCCGCGTAGGATCCGCCAGCGCCCTGAACACCGAATTCGCAGCCGCCATCGACATGTCGAAACAATAACCAAACGGTTATGAATTGTCAAGTCGAAATCACCGCGAAAATTCTCCGCCAACAAACTCGCTAGACTATTCCCATGAGTACCGACGACCCCACCACCCCCACCATCGCTCTCCTCTTCCCCGGCCAGGGCTCCCAATCCGTAGGCATGGGCCGCGTCTTCTACGACGCCGAACCCGCCGCCCGCGCCGTCTTCCAGGAAGCCGACGACGCCCTCAACTTCGCCCTCTCCGACATCATCTTCAACGGCCCCGACGACACCCTCAAGCTCACCGAAAACACCCAGCCCGCCATCCTCACCGTCTCCATCGCCATCCTCCGCGTACTCGAGCCCGAACTCGCTTCCCGCAATCTCTCCATCGACTTTGCCGCCGGCCACTCCCTCGGCGAGTACTCCGCCCACGTCGCCGCCCACTCCTTCTCCTTCGCCGACGCCGTCCGCACCGTCCGCGCCCGCGGCCAGTTCATGCAGTCCGCCGTCGCCCCCGGAGAAGGAGCCATGGCCGCCATCCTCGGCCTCAACCTCCCCGACATCGAAGCCACCTGCACCGGCGTCACTGCCGAAGGCACCTACGGTGTCGTCGCCACCGCCAACCTCAACTCCCCCGACCAGACCGTCATCTCCGGCTCCGCCGCCGCCGTAGCCCGCGCCGCCGACCTCTGCAAGGAACTCGGCGCCAAACGCGCCGTCATGCTTCCCGTCAGCGGCCCCTTCCACAGCCCCCTCATGATGCCCGCCCAGAAACAACTAGTCGACGAGCTCGACAATGTCGACTTCCAGCTCGCCCGCTTCCCCGTAGCCTGTAACGTCGACGCCAAACTCCTCATGCAGCCCGACGCCATCCGCGACGCCCTCATCCGCCAGGTCACCGGCGCCGTCCGCTGGACCGAATGCATCAACCAGCTCCAACTCCGCAACGTAACCAACTACATCGAAGTAGGCCCCGGCAAAGTCCTCACCGGCCTGAACCGCCAAATCGACCGCACCCTCAACACCACCAACGTAGAAGACCCCACCAGCTTAGAGAAAACCCTCGCCGCTCTCACCGACTGACGCACCATCCAGCTTTCACTTCCACTGCAGCGAGTACACCTGCGCGGCGCCGGAATTTGCCATGACCGCAGGCTGTCCGTCCGCCGTAATGCTCACGAACTGGAGGTTATTCGCCCCTACATCCGGAATGTCCGAAACCCGCTCCCGCACGCCGTCGGGCACCGACACGCGATACAAGCCTGCATGGGTTTGAGTCTGTGTGAAGTAGATGAAGCGACTGTCCGGAGACCATGCATAGAATCCTTCGCGCGCATCGAACCGCATCAGCGTTCGCCACTGTTTCGTGGCTGCGGAGTAGATCATGAAACTCAGCGGCTCTCGCAGCATGGCCAACAGATACCGGCCATCCGGCGACCACGCCGGGATATAAAACTTCTCCGCGCCCGGCATAGGCGCCGCCTTCCCGCTCGCTACGTCCGCAATGTACAAGCCATCCGGCTCATGCAACCCGTCGAACCGGTTAAAGTAAATTGACTTGCCGTCCGGTGACCAGCTGGGAATCACCTCGTAGTCGCCTTCCGGCATCACCTTCTCCGGAGCACCGCCATCGGCCGAGATGCGGTAGATTTTGCTCCAGTCGGAATACGCGATCCATTTTCCGTCCGGGGACCACTGTTCCATGTTGGCAGTCACCTTCGTAAGCTGGACCGCGTCACTGCCATCGACCCGGCTCTTCCATAAATGTTGGCTCGGATATTCCGTGTACACCATCCACTGCTTGTCGGGAGACACCGCAAACTCCAGCGCTGGCAGTCCTCCGAGAAACGGCACCAGCTTTCCAGCCCGTGGATCGAACACCTGCATCGTTCCCGACTCCACTCGGCCCAGCACAAACAGGCTCTTGCTGTCCCGCGCCGGCACCGCATCCGTGATGTTCAACTGGTTTCCCGTCAGCCGGATCGCCCCAGGCTTCTTCCAGAATTCGAACCAGCGCGGTTTGATCAACTCATAGACATTTCCGCGTCCTTCGCGCCCGGAATTGAAAATAAAGTGCCGACCGTCCGGAGTCCACTGCCCATCGAACGGAGCGGCGTCGATCGGCCAGTCCAGATCCAATGGATGCGGGTTTTCTCCGTCACTACCCACCAGCCATATACGAGCCCAGGAAAGGGTCACCGAAAGCTGCGTACCATCCGGCGAGACTGCCAGATGGCTCGGAGGCTGGGGCGGCTTCCAAAGTACCCGCGCATGGTCGCCATCCTCATCCATCACCCATACCTGCTGATCCTGGACGAAGTAAATCGATTTGCCGTCCGACGACCAGCGCGCAATCGGAAGGGCCTCCTGCAGCGTCCCAATCCTTCGCAAAGCACCGCCCAGGCTCGATCCCACCAGGAACCAACCGCCGTCGGCTTCGTTGCTAATGCTCTGGGCCCACGCCAGCACCTTCGACCCGTCTGCCGACACATCCACCAGGTACATTCCGCTGCTCAGTCCCGGAATCGGCGCGATGATGCCCCCGCTCACGGACATCGCCGACGGAATATTGTGGCTCTCGAAATAAAGCCGCGCTCCATCGGTCCGCAGCGGGCCAAGTTTCTCATCGTTAGAAAACGAAATCTGCGTCGAATCGAGCGCTCCGGTTGCCGGTGCCGAAGCTCGCAGCAGCAATACCGCCCCGACCAGAACCACCGCAACCGCCAGCAACGCGATCCCCCTAACCCACGTGCGGCGCACCGGCGCGCGCACCGCTGCAACCGCTGAGACCGGCCTAGTCTGCATCCCCGAACCCATCCGCCGTCCCGGCTCCAAATCCCGCAACACCCTCTGCAGATCCGTCGCGAAATCGCTCGCGCGCTGGTATCGCAGGTCCGCATCCTTCTCCAGCGCCCGTTCCACCACCTGCTCGGCCAGTACCGGTATTTCCGGGTGTACCTCCCTTAATGGCTGTACAGTCTCATCGGTGATCGCGCGCAGAATCGCCAGCGTCGACGGCCGGCGAAACGGCTCAATCCCTGTCAGCGACTCGTAATACGTCACGCCCAGGCTCCAGACATCGCTCCGCGCATCCGCCGTGTCTCCAATCGCCTGCTCCGGCGACATGTACAGCGGCGTCCCCATCACTCCCACCGTCTCCCCCGCCGACTGCGTCACATCCGCCGGTCCCAACAGTAGCCGCGCAAGACCGAAGTCCAGAACCTTGGCTCGCCCTTTGGGGGTGATCATGATATTCGCCGGTTTCAAATCCCGGTGGATCACTCCCTGCTCATGTGCCTCTACAAGGGCCTCGGCAACCTGCAGCGCGATGATCGTCGCCTCCTTCACCGGCAGCGCCCCGCGCTGCAACTTCGCCGCCAGCGATTCCCCCTCCACCAGTTCCATCACAATGCAATCTGCGCCGTCCCTCTCGATCACGTCATACACCGCAGCAATGTGCGCGTGATTTAGTTTCGCCAGGGCCTGTGCCTCACGCCGGAACCGGGCTCGTGCTTCATCGCTTTTCCATAGGCCGCGCTGCAACATCTTGATCGCAATCTCGCGGTCCAGCTTTTCATCGCGCGCCCGGTACACCACGCCCATGCCGCCCGCGCCCAGTCTGCCAGTGATCACATACCGACCCAACAACTGCGCACCGTCGGTCAGCACGACGGTCTGGGATGCCAACCCCACTTCAGCGGCTGCAGCATGCACGTAGGCAGGCTTACTCAGAAAGCCGCTGAGCCGGTCGTTCGAATCCAGCAAATCCTCCACAAGACCACGCAGCCCCGGCTTGCCCGCGCACGCGCGGTCCAGAAAAGCTGATCGCCGATCACGCGGCAGCCCCACAGCCTCGCCAAACAATCGCTCCGCGGCTTCGTTCTGCTTGTCCATGTGGGCGTCCTGGGGTGGTTACACCATCGAACCCGAGAAACTGGCTTCCACAGTACCACGCAAAGTCCGCCACTGGCGCGGCTTTGCGTGCGCCCACCGGGTCACCCACCCCGCCAGGCCCTCGCCGTCCGCTCGAGGACCCTGCTACCCTCATCCCCATGCGTCGCGCTCTCCTTCTCCTCTGCCTCTCCGCATCGGTCCTCGCCCAATCCCCCGCCCCACCTACACCGCAAACCCTCACCGTCGATGCAACCCACGTCCTCGGCCCGCACTCCCAAACGCCCCTCAACACCGTAGGCGCCGGCCGCGCCAACGAAGGCCTTCGCGCCGACTGGCAAGCCCAGCTCTCCACCGTCCAGCGCGAAATCGGCTTCCACTACATCCGCTTCCACGGCATCTTCCACGACGACATGGGCGTCTACACCGAAGACCCCCACGGCAACCCCATCTACAACTTCCAGTACGTCGACGCCCTCTACGACGCTCTCCTCGCCCGCCACATCCGTCCCTTCGTCGAGCTCTCCTTCATGCCCCACGCCCTCGCCTCCGGCCCTCAAACCGTCTTCTGGTGGAAGGGCAACATCACCCCACCCAAAGACATGGCCAAGTGGAACGCGCTCATCGAGGCCTTCGTAACTCATCTCCAATCCCGCTACGGCGCCGACGAAATAAATAACTGGTACTTCGAAGTCTGGAACGAGCCTGACCTCCACAACGGCTTCTTCACCGGCTCGCAATCCGACTACTTCAACCTCTACAAGAACACCGCAGAATCCATCCGCGCCGTCTGCCCCAAATGCCGCGTAGGCGGCCCCGCCACCGCCGTAGGCTGGGAAGCCGACTGGCTAGCCTTCATCGCCAAAAACCACGTCCCCGCAGACTTCGACTCCACCCACACCTACGGCGTCATCAAAGGCTCATTCGACGCCACCGGCGAAGACGGCACCCTCCTCGACTCCTCGCCCAACAGCATCGTCGCTCGCGTCCGCGCCTCCCGCGATCGCATCGATCACAGCGCCACCCCCAACCTCGAGCTCCACTACACCGAATGGTCCTCCAGCTACACCCCCACCGACTTCATCCACGACCAGTACATCGAAGCCGCCTTCATCCTCGAAAAACTCCGCGCCACCTCGCCCCTCGCGCAATCCATGTCCTACTGGACCTTCACCGACATCTTCGAAGAAGGCGGTCCACCCACGCGTCCCTTCTACGGCGGCTTCGGCCTCATGAACCTCCAGGGCATCCGCAAGCCCGCCTACTTCGCCTACAAATTCCTCGCCCAGCTAGGCCCCGCCGACATTGCCACCAACCTCCCCGACCACTCCTGGGCCACCACTAAACCCAACCACTCCGTCCAAATCCTCTTCTGGAACTACACCCCCATCGCCCCGCCCGCCAACTCCGACGACCAGATCTTCTACAAGCGCGAGCAACCCGCCCAGCCCGCACCCGACACCCACCTCACCCTCGACCACCTGACCAACGGCACCTACCAACTCAACGTCTACCGCACCGGCTACCAGCAAAACGACGCCTACACCGCCTACCTCCGCATGGGCAGCCCCACCAACCTCTCGCCCGCGCAAGTCGAATCCTTGAACCGCGCCGCCAGCGGCGTCCCCACCGAAACCAGCACCATCAAAATCAAGAACCACCACTTCAACGAAACCTTCCCCATGCACCAGAACGACACCGTCCTCGTAACCCTCACCCCAACCCACTAGTCTTCGCCGCGCTCCAACGCTGCGAGTCTCTCCTCCAACCCCCGCACCACCTCTTCCAGCGCCGCAACGCGTTGCTCCAATCCGCCATCGTCCCGGGTGCCCCACGTCTCGCCTTTGAGACGTGGGTTTCCAGAGCTCCCCGCGCTCACGGCAACATCACTCACCGCCCCACTCAGCAAGTGCACCCACCTCGCCTCCCGCGCCCCCACCTGCCGCGCCATCAACTGCGTCAGCGGCTCTTCCCGCCCCGCCAATCTCTCCAGCACACTCAGCACCGCAGCATTGTCATCGAACGCATACATCCGCTCCGTCCGCGCCCTCAACTCCGCCGAAGTCTGCGCCCCGCGCAGCAGCAGCAAACAAGTCAGCGCGACCTCATCGCGCCGCAAATTCAAAACATCCCGCACCCGATGCTCAAACTTCGTAGCCCGAGACTCCGCAATCGTCCGCACCAACCCCAGCTGATCCAGCTCAAACAGCGCCGTCCGCACCTCGGCCTCGCTCAACTCCATCACCGGCTCGCGGCTGCTCTTCTGATTGCACGCGTTCACCAGCGCATTCAAACTCAGCGGGTAATACTCCGGCGTATTGATCTCCTTCTCGATCAACGCCCCCACCACCCGCGCCTCAACCACATTCAACTGAACCATCCCTCAATCCTACCGAACCGGCTCCCCCTCTCCACTCCCAACCCGCTCTACGTCGCGAAACTTTGCTCACTTCGCGCCCTTAGCGTCGAGGCTTTGCCCTTGCTCTTCGCTAAAATAGAACTCTGTGTCCGTCTCCCGCCAACCCGAGTCCCCCACCTTCTCCGAGCGCTCCGACCCACCGAGCTTCTCCGAAACCTTCGACGTCCTGATCGTCGGCGCCGGCCACGCGGGCTGCGAAGCCGCCGCCGCCGCCGCGCGCATGGGCCTACGCACGGCCCTCTTTACTCTCAACCTCGACCTCATCGCCCAAATGTCCTGCAACCCCGCCATCGGCGGCGTAGCCAAAGGCCATCTCGTCCGCGAAGTCGACGCCCTCGGCGGCATCATGGGCGAAGTCGCCGACGCCTGCGGCATCCAGTTCCGCCTCCTCAACACCTCCCGCGGCCCCGCAGTCTGGAGCCCCCGCGCCCAGTGCGACAAAGCCCTCTACCGCGTCCGCATGCGCGAAAAACTCGAGTCCATCCCCAACCTCTTCATCAAGCAAGCCGAAGTCATCGACCTCGTCCTCGACGAGCAGCGATCAGGGATCAGGGACAGGGATCCAGAGTACTCCCGCCAGCTGCAGACCTGGGCTTTCCCACCCCGCAAGACCCAATCCCTAATCCCTGTTCCCTAATCCCCGCATCACCCCGCGTCCTCGGGGAAGCTCCGCGACGGCCGACAGATCGCCGCGCACGCCGTCATCGTCACCACTGGCACCTTCCTCAACGGCCTCATCCACTGCGGCGAGCAGCAATACACCGCCGGCCGCTCCGGCGAACCCGCCTCCGTCCTCCTCGGCGAATCCCTGAAAACCCTAGGCCTCCGCGAAACCCGCTTAAAGACCGGCACCCCCCCACGCCTCGACGGCCGCACCATCGACTGGACAAAATTCGAAGAGCAGCCCGGCGACGCCGACCCAACGCCCTTTAGCTTCCGTTCCCTTCAGAAGTTATCCGAAACCACTCCTGAGCCAGAGGCGAAGGAAGGCACTCTGGACCCCGAACCCTGGGCCCTGGACCCCGCGCAATGGCATCCGCCATTGCGCCAGATCTCCTGCCACATCGCCACCACCACTCCCGAAACCCTCGCCCTAATCCGCGCCAACGTCCACCGATCCCCTATGTTCACCGGTCAGATCGAAGGCATCGGCCCCCGCTACTGCCCGTCCATCGAAGACAAGATCGTCCGCTTCCCCGACAAGACCTCGCACCAGTTCTTCCTCGAACCCGAAGGCCTCAACACCCACGAGGTCTACATCAACGGCATGTCCACCTCGCTCCCCATGGACGTCCAGCAAGCCATGGTCCGCAGCATCCCCGGCCTCGAAAACGCAGAGATGCTCCGCCCCGGCTACGCCATCGAGTACGACGCCATCGACCCCACCGAACTAGACCGCACCCTCCGCGTAAAAAAGTTCACCGGCCTCTACCTCGCCGGCCAGATCAACGGCACCAGCGGCTACGAAGAAGCCGCCTGCCAGGGCCTGATGGCCGGCATCAACGCCGCCCTCTTCGCCAAGTCTCTCGCCACCCCCACCACCGCCAATTTGTCATCTCGACCGGAGACCTCGCGCAGCGAGGACGCAGCGGAGAGACCTGCAGTTGCAGCGGCGATCACGCCCGACCCACTTCTCACTACTCACTTCTCACTCACCCACTTTCACCCTCGACCGCACCGAAGCCTACACCGGCATCCTCATCGACGACCTCATCAGCAAAGGCACCGACGAGCCCTACCGCATGTTCACCTCCCGCGCCGAGTTCCGCCTCCACCTCCGCATCGACAACGCCGACACCCGCCTCACCCCCCACGGCCGCCGCCTCGGCCTCATCGACGACCCCTCCTGGGCCGCCTTCGAAGCCAAACAACACCGCGCCGAAGCCCTAAAAACTCTCCTCGAAACCGCCCGCCTAACCGACCCCGACATTGAATTGATTTGTCATCCTTCCCCTGAGCTCGCCGAAGGGGGAGGATCTGCTTCTCCCGCCACAATGCCGGGTGCCCCACGTCTCGCTTCTGAGACGTGGGTTTCCACCGAAGCGCCGCGTGCCCCATCTGCGCCGGCGCCGCGCCCCGAGCGAGCGGTCTTTGCTCGCTTGGGTGGAACTGTCTTATCGTCAGCGAAGGCCGCTCCGCAAAATCCCCCCACCCGCGGCGACCTCTTCGCCCAACTCCTAAAGCGTCCCGCCACCACCATCGAATCCCTCCTCCCAGCACTCCTCCCCCGCATGCAATCCAACCCCCTCTTCACCCCCTGGCTCACCGCCCTCAACGCCAACACCCTAATCCCTAATCCCTGTTCCCTAATCCCTGTCTGGGTCCGCAACGAGCTCAAGACCGTAGAAACCACCATCAAGTTCGCCGGCTATCTAGCCCAGCAGCAACGCTCCATGCAGCGCCTTCGCGAAGACGAAGCCCGCGCCATCCCCACCTGGTTCGACTACCGCGCCTGCAGCGGCCTCTCCCGCGAGATGGTAGAAAAGCTGGACCGCGTCCGCCCCCTCACGCTAGGCCAGGCCAGCCGCATCTCCGGCGTAACACCCGCCGCCGTCACCCTCATCCAGTGCTTCCTCGAAATCCAATCCCGCACCCCCCACGCCCGCACCGCCTGATCGCACCGGAATGACGCGTGCGTCTATACTGATGCTATGGGAACGTCCGTGCATATCACGACCCCGATGCCTTCTCCAGAAGAAGTGGCCGACAACCTCGGTCTGAGCAAGGAACGCCGGAAATTCCTCGCCGAACTCGCATCGACAGCGAAGGGGCAGCGGTCATTCAGACAAGCCGGCTCAGGCGTGGTGAACAGGTCCCGTTCGGCACGCAAGCGCTCGTCCAAAAAGGCGGCATAGTTGACGGTTCGTCGAGTCAAGGAGGACCATGTATTCCTCAATGTTCCCTACGACCGGCAGTTCAAGAACCTCTACGTCGCTTACATCGTTGGACTGATCGAACTTGGACTACAACCAACGGCCACGCTCGCGATTCCTGGTGGCGAGGCTCGACTGGATCGCATATTCGAACTCGTTCAAACCTGCCGATACTCTGTCCACGATCTCTCGCGCGTGCAGGTGAGTCGCACTCCGCCACCAACTCCCCGTTTCAATATGCCGTTTGAACTAGGCATGTCCGTTGCATGGGCAAAGCTCCATCCTGACAGGCATACCTATATCGCCTGCGAATCAGTCAACCGCCGCGCACAGAAATCCCTTAGCGACATGGCCGGAACCGACTTCAACATTCACAACGGCACGCCTCGCGGCGTCATGCGCGAACTGTGCAACGCGTTCGTGCGCCAACGACAGCGCCCGACCGTGCCGCGAATGATGCAGCGCTATGAGATCGTCTCCCGTCTCGTCCCAAAGATGATGAACCAAAATGGCTCCAAAACCCTCTTCGAAGCGCGGGCGTTTGAAGATCTCGTAGCCTTGGCGGCCTACGCCCGCGGGTAAGTTTCATAGCCATTGCCCGTCTCCGGAAGATACAGTTCTTGCTGAATGCGTTTTCCCACTTCCGCAAACCGAAAGACTCTCGTCCCATGAAGCTCACCCGCCGCCAGACCCTCCAGCTCCTCGCCGCAGCCGCCCCAGCCTTCGCCCTCCGCAACGCATTCTCCCAAACCCCCACTGGGAACCAGGGCCAGTCCCCCGCCACCCCTCCCCTCACCATAACCCCCGGCCCCTACACCAACACCCGCGCCTCCCTCCGCGCCTATACTCAGCCCGACTGGTTCGCCGACGCCAAGTTCGGCATCTGGGCCCACTGGGGTCCGCAATCAGCCATCGGCGACGGCGACTGGTACGCCCGCAACATGTACATCGAAGGTCAGCCACAGTACGACTACCATCGCAAACGCTTCGGCCCCCAATCCAAAATCGGTTACAAAGACCTCATCCACCTCTACACCGCCGACCAGTGGGACCCCGACCACCTCATCGGCCTCTACCAAAAAGCCGGCGCCAAATACTTCTTCTCCATGGGCGTCCACCACGACAACTACGACCTCTGGAACTCCAAATACCAGCCCCGCTGGAACTCCGTAGCCTCCGGCCCCCGCAAAGATGTGGTCGGCCTCTGGGCTGCCGCCGCTCGCAAGCGCGGCCTCCGCTTCGGCGTCTCCGAGCACCTCTCCAACTCCTTCGACTGGTTCGCCCCCTCACACCTCGCCGACACCAAGGGCCCCTACGCCAACATCCCCTACGACGGCCAGAACCCCGCCTTCGCCGACCTCTACCACTCCTACGCCGACATGCCCCCCGACTTCGCCCACACCATCCTCAACGACCCCATGGGCCGCACCGCCCCCGACTGGTGGAAGCTCCAGTACTTCAACCGCGTCAAAGACCTCCTCGACCAGCACCAGCCCGACCTCCTCTACACCGACGGCGGCATCTCCTTCGACGACTACGGCCTCGCCACCGTAGCCGAGCTCTATAACGTAGGCCCCTACTCCTACCGCGACAAATCCGAAGCCATCTACTTCAGCAAGACCCCCACCGACTGCCCCGACGCCACCTCCTGCGTCATCGACCACGAGCGCAGCGTCCTCAACCAGATCGACCCCAACCCCTGGCAGACCGACACCTGCATCGGCCAGTGGCACTACAAGCTCGGCGCGAAATATAAGACCCCCAAGAAAGTCATCGACCTCCTAGTCGACATCGTCAGCAAAAACGGCAACCTCCTGCTCAACATCCCCCTCCCCGCCTCCGGCCTCCCCGACCCCGAAGAGCTCCGCATCCTCGAGGCGATCACCCAGTGGACCTCGATCAACGGGGAAGCCATCTTCTACACACGCCCCTGGAAGATCCACGGCGAAGGCCCCTCCACCAAGGTCGTCATCAAGCCCAACGGCAAAGAGTTCGACCCCAACGAAGGCAAGCAGCCCGACCTAACCTACCAGGACATCCGCTTCACCACCAAAGGCAAAACCCTCTACGCCCTCGTCCAGGGCTGGCCTACCTCAACACTAGTCATCGAATCCCTCGCCACCAACAGCCCGCAACAACCCGGCAAACCCCTAGACGTCCGCCTCCTAGGCCGCGACGAACCCCTCCGCTTCACCCAGGACACCACCGCCCTCCGCATCACCCTCCCCCCAACCCCAACCCCCGCCTCCGATCTAGGCATCGCCCTCCGCATCCGCTTCGCATAACGTCCTGCCACAACTCCGGGTGCCCCACCTCTCGCTTCTGAGATGTGGGTTTCCACGGCCCCGCCTTTGCCCTTGCCTCTCTTTCTGTCATTCCCTCTGGGAATCTGCTTCTTCTTTCGCCCTTCTCTTTGCCCTCTTCACCCCTCACTTGCTACCCTCAACCCATCATGAGCTCCGCGCCCTCCCCGCACGAGCACTCCCTCGCCACCACCGTCTGCATCATCGGCGGAGGCCCTGCCGGCATCCTCCTCGGCTTCCTCCTCGCCCGCGCCGGCATCCCCGTCACCATCCTCGAAAAGCACACCGACTTCTTCCGCGACTTCCGCGGCGACACCATCCACCCCTCCACCCTCGAAATCCTCTACGAACTCAACCTCCTCGACCGCTTCTTAAAACTCCCCCACTCCCAAATCTCCGAGCTCTCCGCCAACCTCGGCGGCCAGCAATTCCGCATCGCCGACTTCACGCACCTCCCCACCCACGCCCGCTTCATCGCCCTCATGCCGCAGTGGGACTTCCTCAACTTCCTCGCAGCCGAGGCCGCGCACTTCCCCACCTTCACCCTCCGCATGGGTTGGGAAGCCACCGGCCTCCTCCATCAAAACGGCATCACCACCGGCGTCCAGGCCAACACCCCCGATGGCCCCGTCACCATCCCCGCGCATCTCACCGTAGGCTGCGACGGCCGCCACGCCATCTCCCGCGTCGCCGCCCACCTCCCCCTCATCGACTACCACGTCCCCATCGACGTCCTCTGGTTCCGTCTCCCCCGCCAACCCTCCGACCCCGAGTACGGCCTCGGCTACATCAACTACGGCCGCCTCATCGTCCTCATCAATCGCGACGACTACTACCAGGTCGGCTACATCGTAGCCAAAGGCACCTTCCCCGCCATCCAATCCGCCGGCCTTCCCGCCTTCCAGCAATCCATCGAGCGCATCGTCCCCTTCCTCGCCGGCCGCACCGCCTCCCTCGACTCCTGGGACAAAATCAAGCTCCTCACCGTAGAAGTCAACCGCCTCCAGCAATGGTCCTCGCCCGGCCTCCTTTGCATCGGAGACGCCGCCCACGCCATGTCCCCCGTCGGCGGCATCGGCATCAACATCGCGCTGCAGGACGCCGTAGCCACCGCCAACATGCTCACCGAATCCCTCCTCGCCGGAGCCGCTACACCCCACGACCTCGCCCGCGTCCAGCACTACCGCGAGCGCGCCGTCCACAACACCCAGCGCGTCCAGGTCCTCGCCCACAAAATGCTCCACCGAGTCCTCCATAACCCCGGCCCCGTAAAGCCCCCCTTCCTCCTCAAGCTCCTGACCGCCATCCCCGGCTTCCAACAACTCCCCGCAAGATTCGTAGGCCTCGGCCTCCAACCCCAACACATCCAAACCCCCAGCGTGCAGTCGCCGCCGTTATAGAGTTTCCATCCCTGGAGCGGTCCTCCGTTGAGTGGTCATCTCGACCGGAGCGTGCTCGCCTCCGCGAACGCGCAGTGGAGAGACCTGCATCTCGTCGTAATCACTAAGGGCCGAAGGGCCGTTCCATCACAGCCTGGGGCGCAGCCCCAGGTCGACATCACATCAAAGATTGAGGGCTGAAAGCCCGATCTAGATATGCTCACCCGTCCCAACCAGATCGAGCACACAAATTACAGACTTGACAGTTTTCTGCCGGGTGCCCCATTCATACGCGCCTTCATGCGGATGAGTGGGCTCCGCTCTGCCGAAGAACCGGGCCCCGAGCGAGCGTTTTTTGCTCGCACGGATGGTAACCCCGGAGTAAACCCGCAGGCGAAGTCCTGAGCGAAGTCGAATGGACTGAATTGCTTTCCTCCGCCCCCGCCCTAATCGCCAGTGTAGGTCCGTATCAGCAGCGCCTCCTCACTCCCATTCTTCGAGTCAGCAAGCAGTCGCACGTCATCTCCCCTCCCAACATGGAACCGCGCACCCGGAGCAACTCCGTCAGCCGTATCCACAACGGTCTTATCCGACACCTGGACCGTCTCCGTCTTTCCGTCTGCCGTCTTGAGCGTCAGAACGTGATTGTGTTTGTTGAACCCCATAACCTTGCCAGCAGACACTTGAAATGGCCCGCTCCCAAGGCTCTGCACCGCAACCGCAGTCCTCGCGTCGCCGTTCCAGAAGTAGTACAGAATCACGTGCTCGCCATTAGCCGTAACCTTCTCCAGTGAGGTAGTACCTGCACGGACTTCCTTGTCGAAGTTCAGGTTCACTTCCGGTTTCGGCGGGAGCTGAAATGCCCCGGAAGACCCGTCGTCCGTGTTCAGCGTAAGGTTGTTCGCCGCAGGAGAGATATCCTGCAGCGTTCCCCCCAGTGCGTGTACCACTGCCTGCGCCTTGGCTGCGCCACAGCAGCATGCGAACGTTACCGCGATCAAGCAAGCGATCTTCTTTCTGTCCTGCATCATCGTTCTGGTATGCATGGTCGTTCTCCTCCTCGTTCTCCGACGCCAGCCAGGAGTTCGCACGAGCCTCACCGAACAAGCGCCGACGTAGAAACGGTAGAGGTTCCGTCGCGACATCGTGGATCCGGGAACCTGCCGCTGGAAGCGCTCCCCCTCCACAACCTCAGGACATGCACGTCGCGTCAATTCTATCTCGCACCACGACATCAAGCACCGTGCCCCACAGAAATATCTGCGTCGCCCGCAATACAAGCTCTCCCACCGGGTGCCCCATTCCTACGCGGTTTCATGCGGATGAGTGGGTTCCGCCGTGCCCATGGCCGGAGTGAACCCACAGGCGCAGTCCTGAGCGAAGTCGAGTGGACTAAATTGCTTTCTCCGATGTCGCCCATACCGCTGCCTCCCCGCCAGCGAAGCCTCCCGCCGTCCGCGAAGGACCGCAGGACCCCAAATCCTGTCAACCCCCCAAGTCCCCAGAAAAACGCCAAATCCCCTATCAACACTGGCGATTTATATTTCCAAAACCTGGCATAGTTACCCCCACCCATTCGCTAAAATAGATACAGGCACCTCGGTAAGACACAGGGACCCGGCGAAGACACAGGGACCCGGCGAAGATCCTCGGTTTTGTCGAAGGGGCACGGCATCTGCATTGCGGCTTCAGCCGCTGAGGTACGCTCCGCCGCCCCCGCCAATCACCACTCCACGACCCACCTCGGCATCGCGAACAAGCTAAGTCCTTTAGAAAGTCATACCTCGCCCCTAACCCACCCGGAATCAGGTCTTTGCGGAAGCCGGGAGGGGGGATACTTTGATACTTAACCACCCTGCTTTGAGCGACTTACAAGGATTAGTCATACTCCGGGGGGGGAGGGGGGGTAGCAACAGGAGGGCCACCCACATCCAGGCCCCAAACGCTGCCGGGTATATCCTCCCTCTGTACCGCGAAAGGGCACACGCATGCCGGTTGTCTTCATCCTCATCTTCGTAATTGCCATCTTTGTCCTCGTCCTCATCGCCAAAACCTACTACCAGGTCCGCACCTTCACCGCCGGCGTAGTCGAGCGCTTCGGAAAATTCGACCGCATCACCCGCCCCGGCCCGCACCTCCTCCTCCCCTTCGCCGAGCGAGTCTACTTCGTCGACCTCCAGGTCAAACAAGCTCAATTTCAAGTCGAGACCAAGACTCACGACAACGTCTTCGTCCAGATCCCCGTCAGCGTCCAATACCAGGTCCTCGACGACAAGATCTACGACGCCTTTTACCGCCTCTCCGCCCCCCAAAAGCAGATCGAGTCCTTCGTCTTCAACTCCATCCTCGGCCACGTCCCCAAGCTCACCCTCGACGAAACCTTTGAGCAGCAGTCTGGCATCTCAGTAGCCGTCAAGAACGAGCTCGACTCCATCATGTCCGGCTTCGGCTTCAACATCCTCACCGCGCTCGTCACCGACATCATCCCCGACATCAAGGTCAAGGCCGCGATGAACGACATCAACGCCGCCCAGCGCGCGCAAGTCGCCGCCCAGGCTCGCGGCGAAGCCGAGAAGATCTTAAAGGTCAAGCAAGCCGAGGCCGAAGCCGAATCCAAAGCCCTCCAAGGCAACGGCATAGCCCGCGAGCGCCAGGCCATCATCGACGGCCTGTCTGCATCGATAGAACACTTCCAGCACGGCGTCCCCGGCTCCACCGCCGGCGAAGTCATGGCCCTCGTCCTCCTCACCCAATACTTCGACACCCTCCGCGACATCGGCACCCGCGGCGGCACCAACACCCTCTTCCTCCCCAACAATCCCGGAGCCTCCAACGACTTCCAGACCCAGATCCTCGCCGGCCTCCGCGGCGGCCAGCCTCCCGCTCCCGGCCCCGACGCCGCGCGCGCCGTCCTCCCGCCTCGCCCCGAAAACCCACCACCCCCACCCGTAGGAACCCCCGGCACCCCCAACCCCTACACCGGCATCTAGACCAGCCGACAGCGCGGCCTTGTCTTTAGCCGCGCTGTCTTTAGGCCGCGCCCTGGCATCGCCTTTGCTTTTCTTTCTGTCATTCCCCCTGGGAATCTGCTGTTCGCTTTTCCTCCTGCCTTCAGATATAAATCAGTGCGCACCAAAAACCCTCTGTGTGAGAATCCAGTCCCGCCAGGACTATCCAGAGCAGGCCAGTCCCCAAAGAATTCAGGCCCCGGCAACACCATCCGACACCAAATGGAGCAGCCATGAAATTCATCAGCACGTGGACCCTTCGCCCAGAAGTCCGTAAAGAAGCCATCGACAACTTCCTCGCCGGTAAAGCAGCCCCAGCAGCCGGCGTCACCATCCTCGGTCGCTGGCACAAGGCAGACGCATCCGGCGGATTCACCCTCTACGAATCAGACTCTGCCGAGGCGATCTACGAGAACGGCGCCTTCTGGTCGCAGTTCCTGGAGGTACACATCGTCCCGGTCATCGAAGACGCCGCCGCCGGCGCAACCATGACCAAGCTCTTCAAAAGCTAACCGCGCCCACCGAACCACCAGCCCGCTCCCTGCACCGAGCCCTGACCGCGCTCCTGCTAACCTGCGCCCAACCATGCCTCTGCCCCTTCCTACAATCGCGCAACACCCGCCTCCACCATCCCAATGCTAGAACTGTAATCACATGAACAACACCGCCATCCCCAAACCGCTCACCCGGCAACCCACCGCGCCGCGTACGCGCAGTCCATACACCATCACGATCGCTCTCATCGCCATCAACGTCCTCGTCTTCCTCGCCATGGTCGCAAGCGGCGTCTCCTTCACCAATCCCACCACCCGCGACGTACTCCTCTGGGGTGGCGACTTCGCCCCCCTGACCATCGGCGCACACCAGTACTGGCGTCTTCTCACCTCCTGCTTTCTCCACTTCGGCATCATCCACATTGGCATGAACATGTACGTGCTCTACCTCATCGGTCCGTTCATCGAAACCATCTTCGGACGCATCCGCTACCTAGTCATCTACTTCATCGCCGGCCTCGCAGGCAGCCTCGTCAGCGTGCACGTCCATCCCCTGGCCGTCGGCGCAGGCGCATCCGGCGCCATCTTCGGCCTCTACGGCGCCGTCTTCGGTTTTCTCCTCATACGCCGCCGCACCCTCAATCCAGCCGCCGTCAGCAGCATTACCAAATCCGCGGGAATCTTCGTCCTCTACAACGTCGTCTACGGCTCCGTCAGCGGAACCACCGACCTCTCCGCCCACCTCGGTGGCCTGCTCGCCGGCTTCCTCATAGGAATGCTGCTAGCGCGCCCGCAGCTCACCACCTCTTTAGCGTCCGCGCAGCCTCTGAGATAGGTCCGGACTGGTAGCCCTCGGCTTTAGCCCAGGGTCTCAAGGACAATGACCCGCCCCGATGCAAGAGGCTCTAGTCTCTGGGACTCTCTCACCGCGACCCCCATCACATCCCTGCCACCACGCCTCCGCTATAGTCATCCTGTAACCCCGGAGAGCGGCACACATGCAGCGTAAGCGCATCATCTTCGCCCTCATAGCAGTCGCCGCGATCCTCGCCGCGCTCGCCTACATCCTCACCCACCGCACCCCCGCGCTAGCCTACTCCGGCACCATCGAAACCCGCGAGATCAACATCGGCTCCAAGGTAGGCGGCCGCGTCACCCAGGTCTTCGTCGAAGAAGGCCAGCAAGTCCCCGCCAACGCTCCCCTCGTCAACTTCGACGCCCCCGAGCTCGAAGCCCAGCTAGCCCAGGCCCAGGCCACCGTCCTCCAGAATCAAGCCGACTACAACCGCCTCCAGCAGGGCAATCGCCCCCAGGAAATCGCCGAAGCCGACGCCACCCTCCGCGAGAACAAGGCCCTCTACGACGAAGCCCTCAACGGACCCCGCACCCAGGACATCGCCCAGGCTCAGGCCGACCTCGCCGCCGCCCAGGCCAACGCCACCGACGCCGCCTCCACCTACCAGCGCATGGTTCCCCTCGCCGCCAAAGACGTTATCTCCAAACAGCAGTTCGACTCCTACAAAGCACAGCGCGACAACACCGAGCAGATCGCCGAATCCGCCCGCCAGCACCTCGCCGTCCTCCAGGCCGGCACCCGGCAAGAGGACATCCAGGCCGCCCGCCAGCGCTACCACCAAGCCCTCGCCGCCGACCAGCTAGCCCACGCCGGCTACCGCCACCAGGACATCACCGCCGGCAAAGGCCGCCTCACCCAGGCCCAGGCCCGCGTCGCCGAACTCGACGCCAACCTCCGCGAAGCCCACCTCGTCTCCCCCGCCGACGCCACCGTCGAAACCGTCTCCGTCCGCCCCGGCGACCTCATCCCCCCCAACCAGATCGTCCTCACCCTCCTCGAACCCTCGCAGCTCTGGGTCAAGGTCTACGTCCCCGAAACCGATCTCAGCCGCATCCACCTCGGCCAGTCCGCCCGCGTCACCGTCGACGCCCTCAACCGCACCTTCACCGGCCACATCCAGGAGATCAACTCCGCCGCCGAGTTCCTCCCCCGCAACGTCCAGACCCGCGACGACCGCGAGCACGAAGTCTTCGGCGTCAAAGTCCACATCGACAACCCCGGCAACGTCCTCAAGTCCGGCATGTCCGCCACGGTAACCCTCGAATGATCCCGCCCGGCCCCATCGACTCGGGCGGGACGATGGGTGATTCCGCATCCACACCGCCCGACGCCAGCACAACGCGCGAAGCGCCTCCCGCCCCACGCGTAGTGGCGCCCGTAATCAACGCCGAGCACCTCACCATCAAGTTCGGCGACGTCACCGCCGTCAACGACGTCAGCTTCCACCTCGACCGCGGCGAGCTCTTCGGCTTCCTCGGCCCCAACGGCTCCGGCAAAACCACCATCATCCGAGCCCTCTGCGGCCTCATCTCCCTCACCTCCGGCGACGCCACCATCCTTGGCATGGACGTCCGCCAGCACGCCGCCGACATCAAGCGCCACGTCGGCTACATGTCCCAGAAGTTTGGCCTCTACGAAGACCTCACCGTCCAGGAAAACCTCAACTTCTACGCCGCCGCCTACGGCCTCTCGCAAGCCGCCCTCAAACCGCGCATCGAAGAACTCCTCGACCTAACATCCCTCCATCCCTACTTCACCCGCCGCGTCGCCCAGCTCTCCGGTGGCTGGAAGCAGCGCCTCGCCCTCGCCTGCGCCATCATCCACTCCCCCGAGGTCGTCTTCCTCGACGAGCCCACCGCCGGCATCGACCCCGTCGCCCGCCGCTCCCTCTGGGACCTCTTCTTCCAACTCTCCGGCCAGGGCGTCACCTTCTTCGTCACCACCCACTACATGGACGAAGCCGAGCGCTGCGGCCGCCTCGGCTACATCTACATGTCCAAACTCATCGCCCTCGGCTCCGTAGCCGACCTCCAGCAACTCCCCGACGCCAACCCTCCAGGTACCTCCCGTCTCGAACTCGAAGCCACCTCGTTCGCAGCCCCCATCATCTCCACGCTCCTCCCCCAACTCCGCCAATTCCCCGGCGTCCGCGAGGCCACCATCTTCGGCCGCGCCATCCACGCCCTCGTCGACGCCACCGCCATCGACCCCCTCCGCACCGCCTTCCCCCAACTAACCCTCCGCATCATCCAGCCCTCCCTAGAAGACATCTTCGTAACCCTCACCTACCACATCATGGCCGAGCAAAAATGACCGAGCCCTCCATCCCGCAAACACCAGCTCCTTCCTTTGCCTCTGCCTTTCTTCGACAATTTCTGAAAGAAATTGTCATTCTGAGCAAAGCGAGGAACCTGCTGTCTCCCGTTCTTGCCTTTCTTTCTGTCATTCCCTCCGGGAATCTGCTTCTTCTCTTCGCATCGCGGTCGCTTTCAGCGCCAACGGCGCGCCCCATCACAGCCTAGGGCGCAGCCCTAGGAACACCGCCGGACAAAGCCCTTTCCACTCTGCCGAAGGCCGGAGTGAAGCCGAAGGCGTAACGACCAACTTGTTCTCTTCCGAACCGCCACCAACTCCCGCACCACCCGCGCGGGACCGCAGAACCTGTCAAGCCCCCAAACCCAACAGAAATCGCCAAACCCCGCATCATCGCGCGATCCGTATCCCCTTCGGCTTCACGACGGCGTGCGACCGAACCACGTCTTTCCCGTAAAAGCGGTGCATCTCGGCGCAATGGCGGCAATTAACGTCATACATCCCTTTCGGCGCTTTTCCTTCGGGAATATCGAAGGTGATACTTATTTGTTTTCTGATGTTCGGGCAGATGAAGTAAAGCCTTTGCATGTGTCTGCTCTCCGTGGAGTCGCAACAATGATACCGCTCAGTGCAAGGCCATGTACCCTTGGGGGATGGGGAACATGCTTGCCGCTGCTGGGCATCTCGTGGTTTACGCGTGGGGGGCAATGGTAGCGGCATCCGGCACTACTACTTTCGGTCTGCTGTTGTGGACGGCGGGGGTAGCTTTGGCTGTATGGATAGCGGCAGTGGTTTATGAGTGGAATGCCATTGAATCCCGACCGCGCACGATCAGGATGGCCCTTGGAAAGTCTCGCCCAGTTGCTGTCGGTGGCATCGCGGTGTTTTTGCTCATTACGTTTGTATGGGGAGTGTTTATTCTTCGTACCGTCTATTACGAACGTGCTGGAATGCGATGGGCTTACGCACGGGAGGTACAGCGCAATCAAGAACTCTCATCGCAAATTCGTCTGCGCAATCGGGGGATCACCACCGATGATCCGGCCTACATGGGATTGGTTCAAATTCTGAGGCAATTTCAGGGGTACGGATCGGCCATGCAGGGTAAGCCGTGCACGATCGTCTTCACCTCTGAGCCTGATAGCCTTCGCATCGCTCAAGCCATTGCAGAGGCATCTGCCTTAGTGTCGAAATGCAGCACATTCGGTCCTGATGCGCCAGAGATGCCAGATTCAATTAGCAATAAAGAAGAGGGAATGGTTTCAGGAGTAATCGTCGTCCATTCCACGAGAGAAAATCACGCGGCAATTTTATTTCAGCGCGGCTTGGGGAATCTGCTCCCGACGAGGTACAGCTACTTGGCTCCTAAGAATCCTAGCTTTGCCCTAACCGATAACGTTATGTGGCTTCAATTTGGTAATGGAGTGGGGTGGAGAGAATGACGAAACGTAAACGCCGCGAAATTCTAGACCCAACTCCCGACGCATTCCACGACCTACTAACCAAGACGGCTACGACCGTAGCGCCAGTTGCGCCTCGCGTGCCGAAGGACAAAGCTGCATCGTCGTCCGATCGGCAAGCTGAGAAAACATCTGGCGCATAACGTGGCGCAACGGGTAAGCGAAAATGACGTCCCTCACCCAACCCGAACCCTCGCCGTCCGCGCAGGACCGCAGCCCCTTCTTCGGCCTCCGCCCCGTCGCCCGCAAGGAGTTCACCCACATCCTGCGCGACCCCTCCACCCTCTTCTTCGCGCTCCTCATCCCCATCCTCCAACTCTTCCTCTTCGGCTATGCAGTCGACACCAACGTCCGCCAGGTCCCCACCGTCATCTTCGACGAGTCCAACACCCAGCAAAGCCGCTCCCTCATCCAGGCCTTCGCCGCCTCCGACGTCTACCACATCGCCGCCTACGTCCAATCCGAGCCCGCCATGTACGCCACCATGCGCTCCGGCCGCGCCCGCGTCGCCCTCCGCATCCCTCCGGACTACGCCCGCAACCTCCAGCTCCACCAAACCGCCAGCGTCCTCGTCCTCGTCGACGGCTCCGACTCCAACATCGCTGGCATCGCCGTAGACACCGCCACCGGCATCGCCTTCGAACAATCCAGCCTCATCGCCCCCTCCTCCACCACCCCCGCCATCGAAGTCCGCCCCTCCGTCCTCTACAACCCCGCCACCCGCTCGGCCAACTTCTTCATCCCAGGCCTCATCGCCATCCTCCTCCAGATGATGGTCATTCTCATGATCGCGCTCTCTCTCGTCCGCGAGCGCGAGCGCGGCACCCTCGAGCAGCTCAAGATGACCCCCATCGCCCCCCTCGGCCTCATGCTCGGCAAGATGATCCCCTACGGCACCCTAGCCTTCGGCGAGCTCTGCATCATCCTCACCCTCATGCGCTTCATCTTCCAGGTCCCCATCCACGGCAGCGTGCTACTTCTGCTCCTTATGTCCCTGCCCTTTCTCCTCACCGTCCTCGGCATCGGCCTCATCATCTCCACACGCGCCAAAACCCAGGCCGAAGCCTTCCAGCTCGCCATGGGAACCATCCTCCCCTCGGTCTTCCTCAGCGGCTACATCTTCCAGATCTCCAACATGCCGCTCTTCTTCCGCACCGTCAGTGCCATCATCCCCGCCACCTACTACATCCAGGTCATCCGCGGCATCGTCCTCCGCGGCGCCGGCTTCCCCGACCTCTGGCTCAATGCCCTCATCCTCACCCTCATGGGCAGCGCCGCCATCCTCCTGGCCGCCTACGCCTTTGTCAAACAGAACGCCGTCTAGCCCCATGAATACTCCACCAATACATCACCGTTTATTCACAGTCATAGAGCGGAATTGTGACAGAAAGCACATTTTCCGCGTCGCTTTATTGCGTACCTTTAGGGCTGTATCCTTTTCAGCCCTAGAGAACTGCGTCGCTGCCATCTCATATGGAGATTCTGCGCATGCATGTCCTCACCGGCCCCCCACACCTCATTCCCAGGCTTTTGTTCGGCACTGTCAAGACTTTTGCGTTCGGACTCGTCGCGCCCTTCCTACTGGTCGCCTTCCTGGCAACTCTCCCATGTGTAGTGCTTGACTTCGCCTGGTTTCGCGCTCACCAGATATTCCTTGGCAATCCCCACCCCAAGGGACTTTGGGAGTTTTAGCTCCACCCGCGCTCTCCGTCCCGCCTGATCGTCGCCAAAACCGCACCGCAATCATCGCGCCTAGCGACACTTCGTCATCGTCTCTTCGACCCCAACCGCTCCACCACTGGCCGCCGCCAGCATTGCATCTCATGGTCATTCACCATCCCCGCGGCTTGCATCCACGCATACACAATCACCGGCCCCACAAACTTGAATCCCTTCGTCTTCAACTCCCTTGATACCTTCTCCGACAACTCCGTCGACGCCGGAATCCTGCTCCCTCCACTCTGATCCCACGAATCCTGCACCGGCCGCCCAGCCACCAGCCCCCAAACCCACTCCGCAAATGTCTCGCGCTCCTTCTCCATCGCGCAATAGATCTTCGCACCCGCAATCGTCGCCTCAATCTTCGCCCGCGCCCGCACAATCCCCTCATCGGCCATCAACCGCGCAATATCCTCCTCCCCAAACCGCGCCACCTTCTTCGGATCGAATCCCTTGAACGCCCGTCGAAACCCCTCCCGCTTGCGTAAAATAATGTTCCACGACAACCCCGCCTGAAATCCCTCCAGCATCAGCAGTTCCCACAGCGCTCGCCCATCGCGCTCCGGCACTCCCCACTCCTCATCGTGATACGCGCGCATCCCCTCATCGCTCTCTGCCCACCCACATCGCACCTTCACCGATTTCTTCATAAGCATCCCGTAAACCACACGCCGCTCCCGTATGCCCCCAGACGCGCCGCCCATATCCCGAAACTCCGAATCCTCAACTTTAAATATCGCGCTCCGGCAGTACCTACGTGTATTCCCGCAGTTCCATTCATCCCATTTGTTTCCAAGGACATCCCGTTTTGGGACTAAAGTATGGAACATCGAGGCCGATAAATATGAGTACCATGACACAGCCAATTCAAACCGTTGAAGATATAGTGCCTGTTTCCGGCACGCAACGGACCCTCGGCAGCCAGATCAAGGCGGACCTGCGTCGCCTCAAGAGCTTCGTAAACCTGCTGACTGGAGTGTTCGTCGCCCCTATGCTCCTGCTCCTGGCTATATTTGGGTTCCTGGTAGTACTCGGAGATTTCGCCTGGTTCCGTCTCCGCAACGTCCGGAGTGGCAATTCCAAATCCAAGGGTCTCTGGGAGTTCTAGTTAACGCATCAGCCAACTCCACCCCATTATCGAAGCACACCCCTCCTACATCGCGCTGACCCACTCCTCGGCGTCCGCCGCTCCTATACCCCCAACCTATCGCGTCTCCAACTCCTGCGACACCCTCGCCACCTTCTCTTCCTTTGGCAACTTAGCCAGCTCTTCTGACAGCCGATGCGCCTCCCGCGCGTGCTCCATCGCCAGCATGGATTGCTCATGCGCTCCCATGTGATCGTTCTTATTGTGCGAAGCCGCTGCTGCCTCATGCGCGTGCGCTGCCTGCATATGACGCTCTGCTGCCGCCGAATGCTGTGTAGTAGGCATATCAATGTCCTCCACCCCTAGGATGCCACGCGGCCCTCCCGAGACGCCCATCTTTCACTTGCTGACTCATCTGCCAAAACAAAAGGCGCCTGACCGCCAGCAAACCTCGCCAGCGAATCAAGCGCCTTTCCCACCTACTATTTCCTGCTTTTAGCAGTTGAAGTTGACTTCTTCTTCCTCTTCCACGCCATAGCGCCGCAACAGGTTCGGCAGGTTCTGCGAGAACGCCGCACGCGGCATCACCACGTCGCAACCCGCCTCCACTGCCTTTGCCTTCAGATCCCCCTGCAGGTGCGAGAGGAACCCGATGATCGAAGCCGAACGCTTCAGCTTGGCCTTCAGCTTCGGAATCAGCGTCAACGGCTTCGCATTCGCATTGTTCAGATCGAACACGATCAGCGCCGGCTTGTTCTCTTCGCTCTCCGTCAGCGCTGCCACGGCATCCTTATCATTCTTGATAAACGATACCTTCACGCCCAGCTTCTTGGCCGTCTCCTGGATCTTCGCCTGGAAGAACAGCTCCTCGATGAAGAAGTAAATGTGCGTCTGTGCGCCCTCTGGTATCGGAATCGGCCGCGGCATCGAGCGGTCAATCGGCTGCGAATCTCCCGTATGCCGATGCCCATTTCTCCGCCCATGTCCGGGCAGTTGAATCGTCGACGGAGGTGCATCGCCAAACTCTCCCGTCGCGCGATAGCTGTGATCCATCGGCCCGACAAACCCGCGCTCCCGAGGCTGTCCGCCGCCCTTGCCCTTGCGCTTGAATCCACCCACCTGGTTGCCAAAGTTATCCGGCCGATAGC
Organism: uncultured Acidobacteriaceae bacterium; assembly: GCA_963737325.1. Taxonomy (GTDB): domain Bacteria; phylum Acidobacteriota; class Terriglobia; order Terriglobales; family Acidobacteriaceae; genus Granulicella. Next base: position 15,482 of record CAVTSJ010000026.1, on the reverse strand, counting down.
CTCCGCCACCGCCATATCCGTTCCCGTTCGACGACCCAGCTTCCGCACGGAAGTCGTTGCCCGGATTCTCGCTCCGGCCACCGCCACTGCCGCCCGGACGACGTTCCCGGTCTCTGAATTTCTTCTTCCAGCGCTTGCCGCCCTGGCCCTGTTGCTGCCCATTGCCCTGTGGCTGTCCTCCACCCTGCGGCCTGCGCGCCTGTTGCGGCGCAGCCGACGCTGCCAGTGCCAGGCTCTCGCCCTCCATCACCAGCGGCACCATCTGTGGGCCGGCATCACTTTCGCCGCCAGCCACCGACGGGCCATCGCCCGCAACCTTGTTCTTCCGCTTGCGGCGCCGCCGCCGGCTGCTCTTGCTCTGACCCATCCCTGGCCCAGGCTGGCTACCGTCGTTGGCCCCTCCAGACTCCGAGCCTTCGAAGTCTGAGTTACCGTAATCGCCGCCGCTATACTCCTCCGCCGCGTTGTACGACGAAGTGTCTACTGCATTCTGCTCTGACATGGTGCTGTGGTTTCCCCTTGCAATTGGGTGCTTGAGGCGTCTCGGGCATGTCTCTGTCTTCGCCCTTCGGTCCTGTGCGGACTCGACCGGGACTGTCTCCGAAACGGGTCAATCGTAGTCTCTCTCAAGCGTTGACTCGAAGATGATCTGTCGTACGTTGCCGGCCAATGTTACCCGTCTGAGCGCCTGTGCGCCTGACCATTCCCGGCCCGCCTGCCACACCCGGCAAACGGCTTTCTGCTCTTGAAGTGCTCTCTTCCAAATTCATGATGGGGGAATCAAAACCCCGGCTTTGCGCTTCCAACCAAAAGCTTTGCACTCCCAACCCAAAGCTTTACACTTCCAACCCAAAAATTAGCTCAGCCTTCATAGTTCCTGCGGCTCAGCTTCGCTACTGCACTCTCGGAGCGACTCTCTTGTTCGCTAAATTTGATTGAACCTCATCTTGGTCCAGATCTCCGTAGTACGCTATCGGTTGATCTCGGAACTGATCATGGAGTGCTCGGTTACGATCCTCGCAACCTTTAGGATGCCCCATCTTGCGATTCGGGCATCTGCCAGAACCCACGCTATTACTCTGAGAGCTCATCGGGTACGTCAACCCACCGGAATGGACACGGTGAGATTTCAACCCCTAAGCCCGCGGAACATCATGATCTTACGCTTGGCAACGAAGAAGTGCAACATTAAATAGGCGCCTGCCGATCACACGGTATCCCTGCGACAGCAAATAACCCTAATCTCCCGTAGATACAGCCCATTCCCCCCTGAAAGCCGTTGGGCCATCTCCCCTCCCCGGAAGATGGCCCTAGCCCCTAACAGCCAGTCACTGGCCTCCAAATGGTCCTTGCGGTGCCGAAGCTCCCGAAGGCCCTTTGCTTGGTTAGGGTGGAGATTCCTCTATATGGGAACCTCTACATCCCTTTACCCGTGAACTGCGCAGGCTCCAAACATTCGAGTCAAGCTCTTTACCTAAGGCTTGATCTCCTACGCTTGTAACTGCTGCAATCGCCATACCAAACCAAAAACCACCGTTTCCTTGGGAAATGGCGAAATCTCATCTCGAAAAACCACCAAAAACCGGAAATGCCACCCCCCAACCTCCGTTTTTCGGAAGAGTTGCACCCTCTCCTCCCTCCTTCCCATGAGCGCCGTCAATTGACCCGACTCACCCGGTCTCCTATAATTGCCGTCAGCCGACTGTCCTCTCGCGCCCGCGACCCTCTCCTTCATTCTCGATGATGAGAATTGAGCAAGCGGAAAACACTCTCGAGTGTTTCAACGGGCGGAGGAAGGTGCGGCAGCCTTCCCTGCGGCGCTTTGCGCCGGGAGTAACCCAGCCGAAATCTCTCCGGAATCCGGATCCTTATAGGAGTTTCAAACACCGCATGAACCGTACCTTTGTCCTTGCTACTGCGCTGGCAACCGGCCTCGCAGCCTCCTCCCTCTTCGCACAAACCACAACTCACGCACCGGCAACCGCCCGCCCTGCAGCCCCGACCGCTCCAGCTGAGGTCAAGCCCGAGGCCATCCCCGCAAAGGTCGCTGTCATCGCGTTCGAGCAGGGTGTCGTCGCCACCAACGAAGGCCAGCGCGCCGTACTCGAGATCCAGAAGAAGTACGAACCGAAGAAAACTGCCATCGACGCTCAGTCCGCTGAGATCGATTCCCTCAAGAAGCAGTACCAGGCTCTCCCCACCACCATCTCCGACGAGGAGCGCGCCGCCCGTCTCAAGACCATTGACGACAAGACCAAGGCCCTCCAGCGCGACGTCGAAGATGCTCAGAACTCCTACAACACCGACGTGCAGGAAGCCTACGGCAAGGTCGCCCAGAAGTTCGGCGGCACTGCAGTCAAGTATGCCCAGGATCACGGCTTCACTCTCCTCCTGAACATCGGCGGCCAGCAGCAGCTTCCCACCGTGCTCTGGTGGCAGCGCGAAACCGACGTTACCCAGGCCGTCATTGACGCCTACAACGTAGCGTCTGGCGTTTCAGCTCCTCCGCCACAGGCTCCCACCGCTCCCCGCCGCACCCCGGCAGCTGCGCCCCACCAGTAAATCGCAGCAACACGGCGCAGCACCAAAATCAAATGGAGGCCCTCGGGCCTCCATTCTTTTTGCCATAATCCCTCAGAACCTATTCGAAAGCCTCTATGCCTTTCCTGCCGGACGCGCCCACTACGCGTGGAGCGGCAACTTCGTTGCGGGCAACCGCCTTCGGCTCGACGCTCTGTTGGTCGCGAACGAAAATCTTCTTGCCGACCAACGGAAGGCCCACGCGAAGCCATAAAAGGGCGTGCGAACGCCCTACTCTTCGCCCACCTTCAACACCGCCAGGAACGCCTCCTGCGGAATGTCCACCTTCCCTATCCGCTTCATCCGCTTCTTGCCTTCCTTCTGCTTCTCCAGCAGCTTCCGCTTACGGCTGATGTCGCCGCCATAGCACTTCGCAATCACATTCTTCCGGATCGCCGTCACCGTCGACCGCGCAATCACCTTCGACCCGATCGCCGCCTGGATCGCCACCTCGAACATCTGCCGCGGAATCAGCTCGCGCATCTTCTCCACCAGCGCCTTGCCGCGATCGTACGCGGAGTCGCGATGCACGATGATCGAAAGCGCGTCCACCGGATCGCCGCCAATCAATATATCCATCTTCACCATCGGCGATATCCACGAACCCGCCAGGTGATAATCCAGCGACGCATACCCCCGCGACACCGACTTCAGCCGATCATAGAAGTCCAGCACAATCTCATTCAGCGGCAGCTCATACGTCAGCATCACCCGCGTCTCCGACACATACTCGAAGTTCTGCTGACGCCCGCGCTTGTCTTCAACAAGCTTCAGAATCCCGCCCACGTACTCTTCATTCGTAAGAATCTTCGCCGTAATCACCGGCTCTTCAATCTGCTCGATCTCGGTGCTATCTGGCCAGCGCGAAGGATTGTCCACCTCAATCACCGACCCATCCGTCAGCGTAATCCTGTAGCGCACCCCAGGAGCCGTAGTAATCAAATCCAGGTTGTACTCGCGCTCCAGCCGCTCCTGAATAATCTCCAGGTGCAACAGCCCCAGGAACCCGCAGCGAAATCCAAATCCCAGCGCAACCGAAGACTCCGGCTCAAAATTAAAACTTGCATCATTCAGCCGCAGCTTCTCCAGCGCATCCCGCAGCAGCGCATGCTCATGCGAGTCCACCGTATAGAGTCCAGCGAACACCATGCTCTTAATGTCTTCAAAACCCGGCAGCGCCTCAGCACACGGCCGATCAACGTGCGTAATCGTGTCGCCCACCTTGGTATCGGCAACATTTTTAATCGTCGCAACGAAAAACCCAACTTCGCCCGCGCTCAATTCGTCCAGCACCACCGGCTTCGGCGTCATCACGCCCATCGACTCCACGTCGAACTGCCGCCCATTCGACATGATCTTGATCCGATCGCCCTTCCGCAGCCGCCCATTGATAATGCGAGCCAGCACAATCACGCCGCGATACGCGTCAAACCACGAGTCAAAGATCAGTGCCTGCAGCGGAGCCTCCGCATCGCCCTTTGGCGGAGGCAGCAGCATCACCACCGCCTCCAGAATGTCCGCGACGTTCAGCCCCGTCTTCGCACTCACGCAAACCGCATCGCCCGCCGGCAGCCCAACCGACTTCTCGATCATCGCCTTGGTGCGCTCAATGTCCGCGCTCGGCAAATCAATCTTGTTGATGACCGGAATAATCTCCAGCCCATTCGAAATCGCCAGGTACGCATTCGCCAGCGTCTGTGCTTCCACGCCCTGCGACGCGTCTACGACGAGGAGTGCTCCCTCGCAGGATGCGAGGGAACGCGACACCTCGTAGCTGAAGTCCACATGCCCCGGCGTATCAATCAGGTTCAGCTGGTACGTCTCCCCATCCGAAGCCGTATACATCATCCGCACCGTGTGCGCCTTGATCGTGATCCCGCGCTCCCGTTCCAGGTCCATGGCGTCCAGCACCTGCGCCTGCATCTCGCGCGAGGTCAAGCTCCCGGTCAGCTCCAGCAGCCGGTCCGAAAGAGTTGATTTGCCGTGGTCAATGTGCGCGATGATCGCGAAGTTGCGGATGTGCTTTGGATCCATGGAGAGTGCGATTAGCCCTAACCTCCATGTTAACACCCGCGCCCGCCCAGCTCTCCGCACCCTCAAGCACCCACAAACAACCAGCCACCGCGTCCAACCCTTACAATGTCTAGGTTGATGTCGACCTCGAAAATTACCTCTCTCGTCAGGCGCTCCCTCGCCTTGACCTCTTCGCTGTTTGTGCTGCTGACGCTCACCGGTTGCCCGGCCGGCAGCAGCCGTACCGCCGCACCCGGGTCCGCGCCCGCCAATTCCACCGCCCCAACTCTGCAGCGCGCCCCCAATCAGGCTCAAACTCAGGCGCAAGCTCAGGCGCAGCAGTCCGCCAATCTCGTTATCGCCGCGCAGCACGCACAAAAAGTCCAGGCCCTCATCACGAAGACGGAAGCCAGCTATCAATCCGGCGTCGCCAACTACAACGCCAACCGCCTCGACGCAGCACGCCAGGACTTCGACACCGCCGTCGACACCATGCTCTCCAGCGGCATGGATCTCAAAAATGATCCCCAGCTCTCCGAAGAGTTCGACCAACTGCTCTCCGCCATCAACTCGCTCGAAATGGTCGCCCTCAAACAAGGCAATGGCTTCTCCGGCCAGATAGAGGAAGCGCCCGCCGAAGCTGCCAATGAGGTCACCTTTCCTTCCAACCCCGAGCTGGTCGGTAAAATCGCCGCAGAACTGAAGACCACCCAGTCCGATCTCCCTCTCGTCGTCAACGACTATGTCGCCGGCTGGATCAGCTACTTCGCCAACAACCCCGCCGGCCATGCTCACCTCGAGCGCTCGCTCGAGCGCGCCGGCAAATATCGCGCCATGATCTCCAGGGACCTCGCTGCTCAGGACGTCCCGCAAGATCTCATCTATCTCGCCGTTGCCGAATCCGGCTTTCAGCCCCAGGTCGTCAACGCCGGTTCAGGCGCCGGCGGCATGTGGCAGTTCATGCCCTTCCGCGGGGCCTACGGCCTCGAGCGCAATGGCTTCTTCGATGAGCGCTTCGACCCCGAGCAGTCCACCCTCGCCTACGCCCGCTATATGAAGTCGCTCTATAACCAGTTCGGCGACTGGTATCTCGCCATGGCCGCCTACAACTGGGGCCCCGGCAACGTGCAACACGCCGTCGCCAAAACCGGCTACGCAGACTTCTGGCAACTCTACCGCCTCAATGCACTCCCCGGCGCCACCAAGAACTACGTCCCCAGCATCATCGCCGCCGCCATCATGGCCAAGAATCCCAAGCAGTACGGCCTCACCGACGTCGTTCCCGATGCTCCCGTGCTCTCCGACGAAGTCACCACCAGCTACGCCATCGACATGCGCCTCGTCGCAGACCTCACCAACGCAACCCTGCAGGAGATCGTCGCACTCAACCCCGCCCTCCTCCGCCTCACCACGCCCAACGACATCCCCTACGGCCTGCACCTTCCCCCCGGCACGCGCGACATGTTCCTCGAGCGCCTGAAGAGTATTCCTGAAGAAGACCGCACCAGTTGGCGCTTCCACGTAGTGCAGAACGGTGAGACCCTCGATCAGATTGCCGAGTCCATGCACGCCCACCCCGCCGAGATCAAGTCGGTCAATGACCTGACCGACCCCATCGAGACCGGCGACGAACTCGTCATCCCCATCGCCGCCAGCAGCCGCCTCAAGCCAAATGAGCGCTACACCATGCGCCGCAACGACACCCTCGTCACCGTCGCCGATCGCTTTGGCGTAACCGTCGAGCAGCTCCGTGCATGGAATCACCTCTCCTCCAACCGCGTCCCTCCCGGCCACTCGCTCTATGTCGTCGAACCCATTCGCCTCGCCCCCGCAGCGCGCGAGCACCGTCATCACGGCAGCCACACAGGCGGAAACAAGTCGAGCGAAAAGTCCCACACCAGCGCCGGGCATAAGACTTCCACCCACTCCAGCGGTCAGCCACACACCACCAGCAACGAGAAAAAGAAGTCGAAAAAGAAGTCGGGCGCGAAGTGACGGCCCTCACGCGCGGTCATCACTCCGGGACCGCGGGTAGAAAAATATGCACTGCCCCAAAAAAGGTGCTTGCTATTTCATAGCTCCACGCGTAATCCTGTTGACACCATCATGCGACGCATCTGTTTTGCATGACGCGAGATACAGCTTCAAGGAACACCAGAGACGCAAGATTGATTTACCGCAACACACGAAAAACGGAGTTGGGGGAAAAGGTCATGTTGCAGGACGAAGAAACCATCAAGCTCTACGCAGCCGGTTACGATGATGACGACACCGACGAAGTGATCGATGTCGACTCCCTCGATGAAGAGGATGAAGAAGAGGAATTCAATACCGCTTCCGTGATCCACGTCGAGGAAGCTGAGATCTTCGCTCCGCCTCCCACGCCCGTCGCTCCCTACGAGCCGCCCACGCGTCTCTCGGTTGAGCCCACGCCAAGCGCCCCTCCGCCTCCACCCGCAGCTCCCAAGAAGGCTCCGGCGAAAAAGGCTCCCGCCAAGAAAGCCGTCGCGAAGAAGGCTCCTGCGAAGAAAGCACCCGCCAAGAAAGCCCCCGCGAAAAAAGTCGCTGCGAAGAAAGCCGTCAAGAAGGCTCCTGCAAAGAAGGCCGTCAAGAAAGCCGTCAAGAAGGCTGCGAAGAAAGCACCCGCCAAGAAGAAGGCAGCGGGCAAAAAGATTTCAAGTTCTGCCGCGAAGTCAACACGTGCTCTGCGCGGCGGTAAGTCTGCCCCTAAAAAGGCAGTCGGCAACAAGAGCACAAGCAACAAAAAATCGACTATGAGAGGTAAGACCTTGGCAACGAAGAAAGCTGCAAAGAAAGCTACAAAGAAGGCCGTCAAGAAGGCTCCTGCGAAGAAAGCCGTCAAGAAGGCAACCAAGAAGGCTGTCAAGAAGGCTGCGCCGAAGAAGAAGTAACTTCGGGCACCACAACCGCAGTATAGGCAAGCAAAAGCGCCCGGCTCCTCTTACGAGGCCGGGCATTTTTGCGTCTGCTCAAATCCTTACCAGCTACTTCTTTTCTGCCTCGATCGCCGCCAGCACTTCCGCGCTGTGTCCCTGGATATCCTCAACCTTCCACTCCTTCACAATCTTGCCCTCAGGCGAGATCAGGAACGTGTCGCGCTCGGCATAATGCATCGGACCATACGACTTCACCGGCACACCATACGCGTCCACTACCTTATGATCAGGATCCGCCAGCAGCTTGAACGTAAGCGAATCCTTCGTGCAGAACGCCTTGTGGCTGTCCGTCGTGTCGAGCGACACACCCAGCACCACCGCATTCAACGCTTCATACTTCGGCAGATCGCGCTGGAAGTTGTGTGCCTCAATCGTGCACCCTGCCGTCTGGTCCTTGGGATAAAAGTACAGCACCACCCACTTGCCCTTGTAGTCGTTCAGAGAGACCGGCAGGTTCTCCTGAGACGGCAACGTAAAATTCGGCGCCTCACTTCCAACCGGCGCTGTATCTCCGGCGCCCTCCGCCGACACACTTTTCGTCAGCGCGAAACTTCCCGCCAACACCACTGCACATCCTGCTGCAATCCACCGCTTCCTGAGCATGGGAGATCTCCTGGGCACGGCATCTAGCTGCAATCCGCGCCAACAGCAATCTTATCCCACCCCCATCACACCTCGCCAAACGCGCCCACCCTTGTTAACCCTCGCCGTCCGCGCAGGACCCAACCACCGAAATCCCCGCAGCATCCGCCGCAGCAATCACCGCCTCGCGATCGAACACCAGCGTGCGCCCCGCCTCCACGCACAAGCAAGTCGCCCTCGCCGAAACCATCGCCTCAATCGTCGGAACCCCCACCACCGGCACATCGAAACGCATATCCTGGTTCGGCTTCGCGACCTTCACCACGGTCAGCCGCCGCATCAACGTGCTCGCTTCCCCGCCCACGTCCATCCCGCGAAAGATCTCCCCCGCCCGCGCAATCGTAGCGTCCGTTCCCTCCATCGCCTCCACCGCAACGCAAGCCCCCGCCGCAATCACCACCGTCTGCCCCAAATCAAATCCCGCAATCCCTCGCGCAACCTTCATCCCATACGCAATATCGCCCAGCTCCGTCTCATCCGGATCGCGCTGCGTCATCACGCCCACCGGCGCCAGCATCGGCTCCAAATACGCCGTCGACGATATCAACGCGATCCCCTCATCCTCCAGCACCTTCGCCACCGCACCCAGCAGCATATCCGTATTCCGAGTCCGCAGATTCAGCAGCAGCTTCGCCAGCCGCCAGTCCGGTCGAATGCTCGAAAAAATCTGCTTATGCTTCACCTGCCCCGCCATCACCGCCCGCATCACACCCTCACCCTTGAACATCTCGATCAGCCGTGACAGCTCCCCCAGCGAAAGCCAGTGCACGCGCACGCCATCCGGATCGCGCGCTGCCCGCTCATCCATCTCCGCATCGGTCTCTTCCTTGATCGCCGCCACCACCACGCGCAACCCCTGCGCCCGCGCCGCATCGAGCAGCAGAAACGGAAATCGCCCATTCCCCGCAATCAGCCCCAGCGGATCCAGCCCCGAATCTCGTCCGTCGGCATCCATGGTTACTTGATCACGCCCCGCTCGCTCTTCTCCACAAATTCCACAAGATACTTCACATGCTCCCCGCCCGCGCCCTGCGCAATCATGTCGTGAATCATCTCGAGCGCCTGCGTCGTGTTGTACTTGCCATTCGTCAGCAGCCGCATCGCGGCTCGAAAGCTCGCGCAGCTGCTCCGCCGTAAACCCCTTGCGCTGCAAGCCCACCTTGTTGATGCCATACGCCGCATTGTTCCGTTCCACGCTTGTCAACGAGTAAGGCATTACATCCTGCGTGATCGTCGTCCCGCCGCCAATGTAGGCATAGCGGCCGATCGTGCAAAACTGATGCACCGGAGCGTTCGCGCTCAACGTCGCATAGTCCTCCACCGTCACATGCCCCGCCAGCGTCGCTCCATTCGGCAGAATGCATCCGTTCCCGATCAAGCAGTCGTGCCCGATATGCACGTACGCCATGATCAGATTCCCCGACCCAATCCTTGTCGTCCCGCCGCCCCCAGCCGTCCCGCGAGAGACTGTCACATACTCCCGAATCGTATTGTCGTCCCCAAACGCCGCCCCTGTCGGCTCGCCCGCATACTTCAAATCCTGCGGCGCAATCCCCAGACATGCAAACGAAAAGATCCTGTTCCGCGCCCCAAACGTAGTGCGCCCATCCAGCACCACATGCGACATCAGCTCGCACCCTTCGCCCAGCACCACATTCGGTCCGATAATGCAGTACGGCCCCACCGTGCAGCTCGCCGGAATCACTGCGCCCTCGGCCACAATCGCCGTCGGATGAATGCTCACTTCGCCTCATCCCCCGCCGCAGACTTCTTGTTCCCGCGTGGCACCAGCATGCACATAATCGTCGCCTCGCACGCCAGCACTCCCTCCACCGTCGCCCGCCCCGACAGCTTCACCGCCGTGCTCCTCCAATTCAACACCGTCACCTCAATCCGCAGCTGATCGCCCGGCACCACCGCCTTACGAAACTTCGCTCCCTCAATCCCGGTAAACACCATCAACTTGTCATCCCGGTCAGGAATCTCCGTCAGCAGCAGCGCGCCCCCCGCCTGCGCAATCGCCTCCACAATCAGCACGCCCGGCATAATCGGATAATCCGGAAAGTGTCCTGTAAAGTGCGGCTCATTCGCCGTCACGTTCTTAATCGCCACAATGCGCTTCTTGCGCTCCATCTCCAGCACACGGTCAATCAGCAACAGCGGATACCGATGCGGCAAAATCGCCATGATCTCGACAATATCCATTGTCGTCTTTTCAGGCGCACCACAGCCCTCTCAGACGCACTGGCAGTCTCAGCCATTCGGCCGCGGAACTCAAAGAAGAATCACTCATAACGAGCCTGAGTATAAACTTCCCCCCGTCTCAACGCTTCTGCACCGCTGCGATGATTTCGTCTCGCGCACCTGCGTCCGTCAGCTTCTTGATGCCCGCCTCATCCATTCCGCCAATCCGGCCCAGGATGACCAGGAACGGATAAGCGTGCCCGGCAGAGTGCCACTGCGCCCCATCCAAAAGCGGCCCCATCGCCTCCTCGCGCAGCTCGTTCAACGACTCAGGATCACGACCCTGCGTGATCCGGAACAGCAGCCAGCTCGCCTTGTTCCGGTCCGTCCATTGGCCCGAGTAGAGCATCGCCACAAACGGCTTCACGTCCAGTCCAACCAGCGGCCGGGCCACCGCCAGCACCTCCAGCGCCCGCACCGCGTTGTTGCGCACATCCCCATTGGCATCGCTGGCCGCAAGCGCCAAATCCTTCACCTGCTCCTGCGATCGCTCCGCATACCCCAGCAGCATCGCCGCCGCCTGCCGCTGCTCCGTATCCTTGCTCTCGCGCAGAACCTTTTCGATCGCCGCCGCGTGCACCAGCGCATACACCCGCATCCTCAGCTCAATCGCATGCATCGCCGCATCGCTCGACAACGCATATCCATTCGAGTCATCCTCCTGCGCATGGCCGCTCTCCACGGCCTGTTCGTTGGCCTTGAAATCCTCCCGATACAACGCCAATCCATCGTCAGGCAGCGTTGCGTCCCCCGACGGAGCAGCAGTATACGATGCTGCTCTGTACGATCTTCCTTGCAAACCAACATACATCTGCACCTCGCCCGGCTGATCACAACACACCACATTGACGTCCGTAACGGTTTTTCCAGTCGCCACCAAAACCGCCGCATCCACTCCAGACTTCAGTTCGTCAAAGCGCTCAAGGCTCACCGGCTGTCCCACCTTCACCGGCAGCTTCGCCAACAGCGCCGCCGTGTCCATCCCCTGCCCACCGAAGAAATCGATACTCCCTACCGTAAACCCCTGCTCCGACTGCGCCATCAAGCTGCCCGCGCCCATCAGCCATCCCACGCAAACCACCCCCGCAAGCACGCCCGCAATCTTCGTCATACCCTCCACCTCCACATAGATTCCTACTTCCTCTTCTCCAACCGCTTGCTCGGATCGAAAACCTCCGCCCCCAGCGGCACGTTATAAACCACCTTCGTCAGGAACCGTTCGCCCGTCCGATCCCCGTTATGCTTCGTCGTAACCGAATACGGCGTCATGATCCCCTGCACCTCGTGATAATCCGCGAACTCCACCGCGTCCGTATTCCAATCCTTGTACGCCGCATCCCGCCACTGGTAACTCACACTCACCGGAAGATGCGTTCGCTGATCCAGCGTCACCGTAACCGCATCATCGCTCGAACTCAAGACGCTCACCTCATCCACCAGCTCACTCTCCACCAGCTTCGTCCCCGCATACGTCACCACCGCGCCCGGCTGCTTCAGCCACTCCCGCACGACCACATCCAGCGAGTGCGCCCTGTGTCGCTCGAAATCCGCCACCTCCTTCGCCGGCAGCGCCGTCGTCCCCTTATACGTAACCTCGTACCCCCGATCGCCAGTCCAAACCTCCGCAACATCCCGATGATCCGTAGCAATCACCGCCCCATAGTGCGCAACCATCACCACCCGCAGCCCAAACGGATTCATCCGCCCATACTCCTCAAACTGCGGAGCCACCCCATCCGGCTCGCCCTTGTAAAACGTAGCCGTCCGTCCATCCACCACCCACGTCTGCCGATTCAGCCAGGCATCTCCGCCCAGCGCCGCAACCATCGCACCCATCAACTCGCGCCCACGCCCAGCCTCATCCCTCTGCGGAACCTGCACACTAGGCAGCGCCGCAGCCTGCCCCCAAGCCGCCCCCAACCCCATCGCCAGCCCCAACCCGACCATCCCTACCCGCCAAGTCGATCTCATCCCAGCACCCTACTCTCTATCCCCTATCCCCTATTCCCTATCCCCTGCAATCACCCCACCAGCACAGCGCCGCCATTCACATTGAACACCTCACCCGAAACAAACCCCGCCCACTTCGTGCACAAGAAGACCACCGGCCCCGCAATCTCCTCCGGCTCCGCAGCCCGTCCCAGCGGAATCAACCCCAGCGCCTTCTTCGACGCCACTGGATCACTCAGTGTCCCCTCCGACATCTCCGTCCGCACCCACCCCGGCGCCACGCAGTTGCAAAGAATCCCCTGCCCCGCCAGCTCACTCGACAAGCTCTTCGTCAGCGAGATCAGCGCTCCCTTGCTCGCCGCATAGTCCGCATGAAACGCCTCACCCCTCTGCGCCGCCGTAGAAGCAATCAACACCACATGCCCCCGCGTCTCTGCCTCTCCTGATCCCTGTTCCCTAATCCCTAATCCCTGCGGCTGTCGCAGCATCGCTGCGACAGCCGCCGACACCAGCCCAAAAACACTATCCAGATTCACCCCCAGCGTCCCGCGCCATTGCCCCGCACTCATCGTCGCAATCGGCTGATCATGCGCCGGCCAGATCCCATGATTCACCACCAAACAATCCAGTCTCCCAAAACACCTTACCGCAGCCCCCACCAGCGCCTGCCCATCCTCCACCGTCGCCAGCTCCTGCCGCAGCGCCCTACAGCCCTCCTCGCCCCCGCAAGCCTCCACCAACTCCTTCGCCTGAGCCTCCGCACTCCGATAACTGAACACCACCCGCGCCCCCGCCTGCCGAAACAGCCTCACCGTAGCCGCGCCAATCCCGCGCGACCCACCCGTCACCAGCACCACCTTGCCCTCCAGCGAAAGCGACAGCCCCTGCACCTCGGTTCCCTGTGTCATATCCAGAAACTATCGGTTGCAGCCCCCACATGCAAATCCCCGCGGCCCACTCATAACCTGCCCTGCGCCATTTTTCTGTCGTCGCGCACCGTCGCCACGCGGTACGCTTACTGCGTCTCATGTCTGCGCTCCACCATCTCACCCAAGGAGTGTCTCCCACCATGAAATGGCTCTACCTCATCTGCCGCATCCTGCTTGGCCTCATGTTTGTGGTCTTCGGCGCCAACATCCTCCATCCCTTCATGCCCATGCAGGCTCCGCCCGCCGGATCCCCGCCCGCCCAGTTCATGGCCGTCATGGCTCCCACCGGCTGGATGACCGTCGTCGGATTCTGCCAGCTCCTCGGTGGCCTGTTCGTCCTCATCGGCGGCACCGCACCCCTCGGCCTCGTCATCCTCGGCCCCGTCATCGTCAACATCCTCACCTTCCACTCTCTCCTGCTAGGTGGTCACGGCATCGGCCCGGCCTCTTCGTCACGCTGCTCGAGATCATCCTCATCTACGCCTATCGCTCCAACTTCGCCGGCATCTTCACCTACAAAGCCACCCCCACCCTCTAGTCGCCTCACGCCAGGGAACCGCCCTCACACCCCGCGCTTCCCTGGCTTCTTCCCCTTGGACCTTCTCTTCCGCTTTCTTCGCCAGCACCCTCCTCCGCTCCGCAATCAGCTTCGCCCGCGCGCGCTCCGGCATCGCCAACACCTCCTTCACCCCCTTCGGCAACTTCGCCAGCGTAATTTCGTGCGCCGCCCTTAGCTCGCTCTCCCATTCCGCATTCCGCAGCACGTCCCACCGCTCCACCGCCACCCAATGAATCCGTGCCATATACGGCGCCGGCACAATCCCCTCCCGTTCCACCAGCTCCGCAAACCTCTCCGCCCCAGCCGAGTAGCTGGCCACCTGATGCACTCCCGCCGTCAGGTTCATCAGGCAGAACATCTTCCCACCAATCGCCTTATCCCCCACCCAGAACACCAGATTGTCGCCCCACTGCATCGTCTCAACCGCATGCGGCAACCCCAGCAAAAATCCCCGAGCTCTCTCGACATCCATCCGCGAAGTATAAAGCCTCCGATTACGACACCCCATCCACCACGCGAAGCCTCGCTGCACCTCTACTCCTTCCTACTTCCCTCTACTCCTTCTATACTTTCAGCAGCCCCATGCCGACCGAAACCAAACACACCTTCGCGCCCGTAGCCGACCAGCTCGACCTCATCACCAAGGGCGCCGCCGAGATCATCCCCCCCGCCGCCTCCACCGCGCCCGACGCCCTCGCCGCCCGCCTCGAAGAGTCCCGCAAGACCAGCACCCCCCTCCGCATCAAAGCCGGCTTCGACCCCACCGCCCCCGACCTCCATCTCGGCCACACCGTGCTCATGCGCAAGCTCAAGCACTTCCAGCAGCTCGGCCACACCGTCATCTTCCTCATCGGCGACGGCACCGCCCTCATCGGCGACCCCACCGGCAAAGACGTCACCCGCAAGCCCCTCACCCGCGAAGAAATCGCCGCCAACGCCAAGACCTATCAAGATCAAGTCTTCAAGATCCTCGACCGCGAAAAAACCGAAGTCCGTTTCAACTCCGAATGGCTCGACAAGCTCTCCTACTACGACCTCGTCAAGCTCATGGCCCAGTTCACCGTCTCCCAGATGCTCGAGCGCGAGATGTTCCACAAGCGCTTCCAGGACGAGCAACCCATCGCCCTCCACGAGTTCGTCTACCCCATCGCCCAAGGCTACGACTCCGTTGCCCTCGAGTGCGACGTAGAGCTAGGCGGCACCGACCAGCGCTTCAACCTCATGCGCGGGCGCGACCTCCAAAAACACTTCGGCCAAAAGCCCCAAATCATCCTCATGACCCCCATTTTGGAGGGATTAGACGGCGTCCAGAAAATGTCGAAGTCCCTCGGCAACGCCATCGGCGTCAACGACCCCGCCAGCGAAATGTACGGCAAGCTGATGTCCATCAACGACGACCTCATGTGGAAGTACTACACCTTCCTCACTGACCTCACCCAGTCCCAAATTGACGCCCTGCAAGTCGAAGTATCCACCGGCAAGCTCCACCCCATGCAAGCCAAAAAGAACCTGGCCCACAGCATCACCGCCGACTTCCACTCCCCCACCGAAGCCGACCAGGCCGCCGAATCCTGGGCCACCCAGTTCCAACAAAAGGGCGTAGCCGAA
>CAVTSJ010000025.1:0-112955 GCA_963737325.1 uncultured Acidobacteriaceae bacterium | reverse complement strand
CCCCTGCCTTTATGGGAGAATGACACTATCGCGGCAAGCACCCGCCGCACGGCGCACCATCAGTGAATCTGCCCAACTCCATAACGCTGACCCGCATCGCAAGCGTCCCGCTGCTGATCTGGGCGCTCTCCCCGCGCTTTCCCTGGCACGGCCCCCACGGCGAGCAGGAGCTCATCGCCTCCGCCATCTTCATCACCGCCTCGGTCACCGACGGCCTCGACGGCTTTCTCGCCCGCCGCCGCGGCCAGATCACCACCCTCGGCATGCTCCTCGACCCCCTCGCCGACAAGCTCATGGTCACCGCCGCCTTCATCCTACTCGTGGCCTACAACCCCCACGTCATGAAGCCCTGGATCGCCGTCCTCGTCATCGGCCGCGAGTTCCTCGTCAGCGGTCTCCGCTCCATCGCCTCCAGCGAAGGCTTCACCATCCAGGCCAGTGACCTCGGCAAGCTCAAAACCGTCGTCCAGATCGTGGCCATCGTCGCCGTCATTCTCAACCACCGCTGGGATACCTGGTTACTAGGTTGGTTCCCCATCAGCGTCAAGCTCATCGCCATCACCGCAACCTACTGGATGACCATCCTCTCCATCATCTCCGCCACCGACTACTTCGTAGGCTTCTGGAACAAGATCGACCACGTCTCGACCGGCAAGCGCCGCCGCAACTCCGTCCTAAGCCGCAACAAAAAGCCCGCCCCCCCCGTAGAAGTATCCGTCCGAGACTAACCGCCGCCCTTCAAAGGCGAAGGCCCTGGCAATCGCCAGGGCCTTCTAGTACAAACCATCCCGTTACGCGTGTCCGCGCTGTTCCCGGTGCACAAAGTGATACGGAGGCCACGGCCCTGAAAGCTGCATCGCGCAGTCCTTCAGCTCCAGCGTCACCGTGCTGTACTTGTTCTGATACCGCTCCACGGTCTTCTTCTCGACCAGGTGAGCGATATCCAGCAGCATCTTGCCCGATTCCATCCGCTTGCAGGTCACTTCCTCAGCCACCGGCAGAAACATCCGGTGCATCTGCAACGAAAGCGCCCGCGCCCGCGACTGTCGCTCCCTCTGCCGCGATGCCGATTCCCGCAGGTGCGACAGATACTCCTGCCCAGCCGCCTGGTACGTCTGCTTCACACCCTTGGTCTCCGGGCAGATGTCATCCACCACCACCTTCAGGTGCATCTCCGCCATGCCGCGCAACCGCTCGACATTGGCCATAAAGTGCCGCTGGTTCGATCGCACCGACCGCCGCAACGCCTCATCATCCTCAAACGTCGTGCCAAACCGGAACGGCAGCACGGTCGACTTCGCAAAGCAACCCGAAATCACCCGCGCATGCTCCCGCGCCGCAGACTGACCCTCCGCCGTAACTAGCTTCGCTGCGTCTTCAGGTAGGTGTTCTGACACCACCACAGCCAGATCGGCTGCGGGAAAGAGAAAGGTTTGATTTCCGAAAAGTCCTGTGACCCCTGTAAGTGGCATCGGCCTTCTATGCCGGCCCAGCTCAGAAAATGCATTGCGTTCGGTGATGCAGTATGCGTACCAAGCCATAGCGTTTTGTCGCTCCTGAGTCTTCGTGCATCCGCCGGTCGACTTCGTTCAAGCCTGCCGATTCCTGCGGATTTTCTTGTCTGCTTCTTGTGAACAGTACAAATCTCGCCCTGCGACCAAGCCCGCTGGCTGTGCTTCAAAAACAGTGCAGCTTGGATTGGTCCGACGCAGATACTATGCCCAACCAAACACGCTTGGCAAGCACTGTGTGCAAGATCAGTCCCCAATAATCGGACCAGCCCACTCAATTCCCGATCAACGCCCAAATCCCTCCCGCGGCTGCCCCCGCGGGCTCTTCCCTGCTAAACTGAAACGATGCGCGGGCGGTGGGCCCGGCAATCTCTTTGTAGCCCTGAAGGACGGATCGTTCGTGGATAACGCAACCAAGCGTCAGTTGAAAAAGCAGGACCAGTTTGTCGCACTCACCAACACCGGTGTCCATTGGGCAGAAGAGCACCGCCAGAAGGCCATCATCTATGGTGTCGCCGCCGTGGTCGCCATCATTGCCATCGTCGCCAGCTATTCGTTCTATCAAAGCCGGACCGCCGCAGCCTCCACCGCCTTCGGCCAGGCCATGGGCATCTACCAGGCTCCCCTCTCCGCCTCCGGTGAACCCCCTGCCCCCGGCGTCAAGACCTATCCCGACGCCAAGTCCCGCGCCGCCGCCGCCAACGCCCAGTTCCAGCAGGTAGCCAGCCAGTACGGCTTCACTACCCCCGGCAAGCTCGCCGAATACTTCGTCGGCCTTACCTATGAGGACATGGGCCAGACCGGCCCCGCCCAGCAGGCCCTCGAAAAGGTCGCCTCCGGCTGGGATAGCGGCCTCGCCGCCCTCGGCAAAGATGCCCTCGCCGACCTCTACCAGCAGACCGGCCAGGTCTCCAAGGCCATCGACATCTACAACGAGCTCAGCAAAGGCAAGTCCACCACCGTTCCCGCCGACCTCGCCCAGCTTCAGCTAGCTGAGCTCTACCAATCTCAGGGCAAGACCGACGAAGCCCGCCAGATCCTCGCCCTCCTCAAGGACAAGAGCAAGGATGCCACCGGCAAGCCCGGCGCCGCCGCCGAGATCGCTACCCAAAAACTCAACCCAGCCCCCGCCGGCGGCCCAGGCCTGGGCGCAGCCCAGTAACCCAACCCGTCCTCACGAAAATGCCAGGCTCGCATCCTCATGCGAGCCTGGCATTTTTTCTGCCTTGGCCCTTGCTTTTCTTTCTGTCATTCCCGAAGGGAATCTGCTTCTGCCTTGCCTCTGCCTCACCCTCCCCCGCTGCCCTAACCCTAATCTTCCAGATGTGTCGCCGTTGACTGCCGACTAACATGCGCCGTCAGCCGATCCGCAATCGCGCTCGGCGAACGCAGCTCCGCCACCGTCGACCACTGATCCTTGCGCTTCGTCTCATCCTTCACCGGCGGCGCCCACGCCGGCAGTTGCAGCCTAAGATAGCTCGCCAGCGCAGACGCCTGCGGCTCGTACAACATCCGAATCGCTTTCAACCGCTCTCTCGATCTCAGGTCCCCGCACAGAGAAAATCCCGCCTGCCCCAGCAGGTCACACAGCCGCGCAAACTCATCATCCCCCAGCCGCTGCTGCGGCTGCTGCGTCAGCCGCTGCTCTTCACCCTCCTGCCGGAACACGTGTCCCAGGTCCACCAGTGTATGCCGCCCAATGGCAAACGTAAGCTGCGCCTGCCGCGTGCTCGGCCCCTCAATCGTCGTGATCAGCAGCGCGCACGTATCTAGTACTGACGTCAGCGCCGCCAGCCAGCTCTGGTTGTCGTGCTGCGACCGGTAGTAGCAAAGAATCGGATACGAGATGTGCGTCTCCAGCATCGTCGCGCACCATCGTTCCCACTCCGCCAGCAGCGCCGTCAGCGCATGGTGCCCGCCATTGAAGTTGTGCCGAAACAACAACTCACCCGCCGTCGGTGGAGACCCCGCCCGCGCGTCCAGCAGCGCCACCGCAATCTCCCGCGTCGAGAACGCCGTGTACAGCACCGGCACATACCCAATCACCAGCGCTACAAACCCCAGCCCCGTTCCCGCCTCCGCCACGATCAGCATCCGCGCCGCCTGCCTCGCAGGCAATACATCGCCTAACCCCAGCGTGAACAGCGTTGTCCCGCTCGCATAGAAGCAGCTGCGCAGCCGCTGAACTATCGTCACCGGATGCGTCGGATCGTTGAACGGCATATGCATGCCAAAGAAGATCAGCCCATAGGCCACCACCAGCAGCATCGCCCACAAACCGAACAGCAATAACAGCGCAGACGGCCCGTAGATGCTGTACATCTGTTCCCGGCTCCGTCGCACCGGCCAATGCCCGGCCAACCACTTCCACGGCCCCCACGTCGCCAGGAAGAACAGCCGCGTAATCCGAAATCGTCCCACCGGCCGGCGCGGCAAAATGATCGTCTGAAACGCATCCAGCAACACCCCCGCCAGAAAGAAACAACCGAAAATGACCGCTAAGACATGCATGTCAAAGACTCTACCGCGTCCCGGGTGTAAAAGATGAATCATCAAAAAAAATCGTTCGGCACCGGTAGCTTTTTCTCCTGCGCAAGGTCTAACATCTAGAAGTAGCAATGGCGCTGAGCGTCTCAATCAGTGCCTCCTGTCCACGCCGAAACAATCCAGATTTCCTCCATGCAGCAGGGCCCGAGGTGTCTCATGAAACAGCGTGTATTGGTCGTAGACGATGACCATCTTGTAGCCGACACCCTTAAGCTCATCTTCAAAGCCAACGGCTATGAGTCGGAAGCCGTCTACTCTGCAGCCGATGGCCTGGCCCGCGCCCGGACATTTGCTCCTGGCCTCATCCTCTGCGACATCTCCATGCCCGAACAGAGCGGCCTTCAACTGGCCGAAGCGCTCCACCACGAGATGCCCGACCTCAAGCTCCTCATGCTAACCGCCTACGCCAGCAACGCGGTCAAAGTCGAGCAGCACATCTCGCGCACCCGCCGCCCCCTCAAGCTCCTCAGCAAACCCTGCCGCCCCGAACTCCTCCTCCACGAAGCCCAGGCCCTCCTCCAAACCGCTTAAGTACAGGGATTAGGGAACAGGGATTGGGGACCAGCAAGTGAAATCTGCGCTTGCAGCTGTACTTGCTCTTGCCGTTGCCTTTCTTTCTGTCATCCCCCCCTGGGAATCTGCTGTTGCCCTCGCCGTTGCCGTTCTTTGATAATTTCTAAAAGAAATTGTCATTCTGAGCGCAGCGAAGAACCTGCTTCTCGCGCGAAGCGCGTCCGTTCTTGGCCGCTGCCCCACCCCCACCAGCCCAGGCCGTACACTAATCGTCACGATGCCCGACGACATCCCCAGCCTCGCCGACCTCCGCCGCACCCGCTCCCGCAAGCCCCCCGCGCGCCCCACCTCCCCCTCCCTCTTCGACGCCACCCCCGAAGTATCCCCCGCCGACATCCTCGCCGAACAATCCCGCTCCCTCTCCGCACCCGCCCCCACCAAACCCTCGCCATCCGCGGAGAACCTCTCGCCAACCGCGCAGGTCTTCACCGTAGGCGCCCTCATCCGCCACGTCCGCAACCTCGTCGAGCGCACCCACAACCACGTCACCGTCGAAGGCGAGATCTCCAACTGGCGTCCCGCCGCCAGCGGCCACTGCTACTTCACCCTCAAGGACGCCGAAGCGCAGCTCTCCATCGTCCTCTTCCGCCGCCAGTCCGCCCTCCTCCGCTTCCGCCCCAAAGACGGTGACGCCGTCCGCATCTCCGGCTCGCTCTCCGTCTACGAATCCCGCGGCCAACTCCAGCTAGTCGCCGAAACCATGCAGCAGACCGGTCTAGGCGCGCTCTTAGCCGCCACCCAGGCCCTCAAAGACAAGCTCCGCCGCGAAGGCCTCTTCCACAACCAGCGCCCCCTCCCTCCCTTCCCCCACTGCATCGGAGTCGTCACCAGCCTGCGAGGCGCGGCCCTCCGCGACATCGTCAAGGTCTGTCGTCGTCGACACGCCGCCGTCAATCTCCTCATCTACCCCGCAGCCGTGCAAGGCCCCAACTGCCCCACCGAAATCGCCGCCGGCATTCGCTGGTTCAGCGAGCACGCAAAGCAATCTCCGGAATCACCACAACAAGGGGTGCCCCATATCCCGCTTCTGGGACATGGGAGGGAACAAAGCCAGTCCCTCCACAAATCCCCCACCCCTACCGACGGAGCAGTCGACGTAGTCCTCGTAGCCCGCGGCGGCGGCTCCTGGGAAGACCTCCACGGCTTCGACGCCGAGATCGTCGCCCGCGCCATCGCACGCCTGCTCCATCCCCGTCATCACCGGCATCGGCCACGCCACCGACACCACCATCGCCGACGCAGCCGCCGACCTCCACGCCCCCACCCCCTCCGCCGCCGCCGAGCTCCTCACCGACGCCCAGTACGGCATCGCCGACCGCCTCGCCCGCCTCCAGTCCCGCCTCACCCGCTCCAACAGCTACAACCTCCTCCGCCTTCGCCAGCGCCTCTCCGCCCTCAACGCCGACGCCATCCTCCGCCGCGCCGGCCTCACCTTCGAGCGTCGCGCCCAGCACCTCGACGACCTCGCCGACCGCGCCGAAACCGCCCTCAACCGCACTCTCCGCGCTCACACCACCCGGCTGGCCCTGCTCGAAATCCGGCTCCGCCGCCAGCACGTCTCCCTCCGCCTCGCCAACGACCGCCACCACCTCCAATCGCTCCAGCAACGCCTCCGCGCGACCCGCACAATAACCCTCCAGCAGGCCCACACCCGCCTAAACCGCGCCACCTCCCGCCTCGAGTCCCTCAGCCCCCTCCGCGTCCTCGAACGCGGCTACGCCCTCGTCTACCTCGGCGAAGGCGGCCCCAACGGCAAGCTCCTCCGCAACGCCGCCGACGCCCCCGCCGGCACCCCCATCACCGCCCAGCTAGCCAAAGGCCGCCTCCGCGCCAAAGTCACCGCCACCGACTAGCGTGCTGGCTCTCTTTTTCTAGCGCTGCTGCGTCGTCGTGTTCAAGGTCTTTGTCCTTGACGCTTCTACGTACCCCAAGACTTCATTGTCCCGACGGCCCGCCTCGGCACGACCTGAAGCAACAACACCCTCGACCTCCAAGGGCCAAAGGCCCAATCCATCACAGCCTGGGGCAGCGCCCCAGGTACCAGCGCCCCACCAATCCAAAGGGCTGAAGGCCCGACATACACCAGTCTAGGGCGTAGCCCTAGGTACCAGCACCGTAAAAGACGCTCTTTACCGCTCTGCCGAAGAACCGGGCCCCGAGCGAGCGTTCCCTGCTCGCATGGGTGGTAACGCCGGAGTGAAGCCGAAGGCGAAACGACAGAATTGCCTTCCTCCGCACCACCGCCCCATCACTCGGAATCGCCGTCCCCCAAACCCTGTCAACCCCCAACCCCACCAAAAATCGCGAAACCCCGCATAAACACTGGCGATGGATATTCTCAAAACCTGGCATAGTTACCCCCGCCAACCGCTACAATGGAACTAGCCCCATTAAATCGACCGCCCACACCAGAGCCAAAACGGCTCAACGCCCCAACCTGGACGACGCAGCTCGCATAAGTTCCCCTTAAACCATCTGGATGGAATACCTTACAAGCCAGATTCTCCCGGCGAAGGGGATACTTTGGCCATTAACTTCCACACCCTCTATCACTTACAAGTCAAAATCACTCCCGAGTCGCGGGATACTTTGACCATTAACCCCAACGCCCTCTATTACTTACAAGCACAAATCACTCCCGGGTGGGGGATACTTTGACCATTAACCCACACGCCCTCTATCACTTACGAGCCAAAATCACTGGTAAGGGGGGAGGGGGGTAACCCGCCGCAGGGCAACCACCGCCAACACTAGCCCCAGCCGCCCGCATCCACTAGCATCATCAGTTGGAGCATCAAGCGCCTCAAGGATCAGCATGCGGAAGTTGTTTGGAACAGACGGAATTCGAGCGGTAGCAGGAGAAGCCCCGCTGGACAAGCGCACCATCTACGCCATCGGCGTCGCCCTCGCCACCAAACTCGCCGAAACCCACAAAACCCCGTCCGCATCGTCCTCGGCATGGACACCCGCGAGTCCGGCCCTTGGATCGCCGCCACCCTCACCGCCGGCCTCCGCGCCGCCGGTGCCGACATAGCCTCCGCCGGCATCCTCACCACCCCCGCCATCGCCTTCCTCGCCCACAACCACGGCTTCTCCGCCGGCGTTGTCATCTCCGCCAGCCACAATCCCTGGCAGGACAACGGCATCAAGATCTTCGCCCACGACGGCTACAAGCTCCCCGACGAAACCGAACTCGGCATCGAAGACCGAAATCACCCGCGTCCTCGCCACCAACCCAACCCTCCCCGAACACGCCCGCCCTCCCCGAGGTCAACGACTCCTACCGCGCCGACTACATCCGCTTCCTCCTCGCCGCCGTTCCGGGCATCTCCCTCGACAACCGCCACATCGTCCTCGACTGCGCCAACGGCGCCGCCAGCTCCGTCGCCCCGCAGCTCTTCGAGTCCCTCCAGGGCACCGTCGACGTAACCCACGCCTCCCCCGACGGCCGCAACATCAACGAACACTGCGGCGCCCTCCACCCTGAAATCGTCGCCGCCCAGGTCAAAGTCTCCGCCGCCTCCATCGGCATCACCTTCGACGGCGACGCCGACCGCGCCCTCTTCGCCGACGAGAACGGCAACGTAGTCAACGGCGACGCCATCATGCTCGCCTGCGCGCGCGACCTCCAGGCCCGCGGCGAGTTAGCCAACAACCTCGTCGTCGCCACCACCATGTCCAACATGGGCCTCGAAGCCGCCTTCGCCCGCTCCGGCATCCGCATGCTCCGTGCCCCCGTAGGCGACAAGTATGTCCTCGAAGAGATGCGCAACTCCGGCGCCTCCCTCGGCGGCGAGCAGTCCGGCCACATCCTCTTCCCCGCCCGCGCCACCACCGGCGACGGCCTCCTCACCGCGCTGCTAGTCCTCGACCTCGTCCACCGCAGCCACAAGCCCCTCGGCCAACTCATCGCCGACCTCACCAACTACCCCCAGATCATCCTCAACGTAAAGGTCCGCGAAAAACTCCCGCTAGACACCTTCCCCACCATCGTAGCCGCCATCGCCGCCGCCGAAGCCGACCTCCACGCCACCGGCCGCGTAGTCATCCGCTACTCCGGCACCGAAGCCCTCGCCCGAGTAATGATCGAAGCCGCCAGCGCCGAAGCCATGCACCGCCACGCCAACGCCATCGCCAACGCCATCCGCTCCGAACTAGGCATTTAGCGGCAGGTTTCGCCGCTAAGGCATCCCCACCGCACCCGCTGGCCCCAGCACGTGAATCGTCTTCAGCCACGTCTCCGCCAACCCCGTCCACCCCGAGATCGGCAACTCCTTCGCCCCCATCCCAAACCCATGCCCGCCAAGCGTATACACGTGCAGCTCCGCCGGCACTCGCGCATTCTTCAGCGCCTCAAAATAAACCAGCACGTTCTCAACATGCGCGGTGTAATCATTCTCCGCCTGCACTAAAAACGTAGGAGGAACCTTCGCATCGGGCGTCAACGCTGGATCCACCTCACCCAGCATTCCCTTCGGCGAAGGCCCGTTCAACCAGCCCGGATAGATCACCATCTGAAAATCTGGCCGTGCATCCACCGTCGAAACCGTCACATTCTTCCCCTGAAACTCCGGATGCGTACTCAGCACCACCGCCAGATGCGCCCCTGCCGAGAACCCAATCACCCCAACCTTCTTCGGATCAATCCCCCACTCCGCCGCATGCGCCCGCGTCATCCGCATCGCCTGCTGCGCGTCCTCCAGATCCTCCACGTTAGCCGGATAGTGCCCATCCTCAGGCACCCGATACTTCACCAGCACGCACGTCATCCCAATCGAATTCAGCCACTCACAAATATCCGTGCCCTCAGTCGTATAACTCAGCCTCAGATACGACCCACCCGGAAACACCAGGGCCGCCGCCCCTGTATTCTTCCCCGCCGCCGGAGCATACACCGTCAAGCTAGGCTGGCTCACATTCGTCACGCGCTGCACAGATCGTCCCGCGGGCGTCACTACCGTCGTATCCGCCTCCGCCCCCACCACCTTCGAAGGCTCCGGATTCCCACCCGGCCAAAGCAGCAGCGTAGTCTTCTGCGCCACCCCCACCGCCGACGCCATCATCAACACCACAACACCGAGCACTCGCATACCCACCATCCTAGCCCCGTCCTTATTTAATATCCCTCCAGTTCGCACCCAACCCAACCTCCGCCACAATCGGCACACTAAACGTAGCCGCCGATTCCATCTCGCGCTTCACCAACTCCTGCATCTCCTCCGCCTCCGCCGGCACCACATCAAACAGCAACTCATCATGCACCTGCAGCGTCATCACCGACTTCAGCCCCCGCGACCGCATCGCCGCATCAATCCGCAGCATCGCAATCTTGATCAGATCCGCAGCCGTCCCCTGCAGCGGAGTATTCACCGCCGTCCGTTCCGCAAACCCTCGCTGATTCGGATTCCTCGACTGGATATCCGGTATCGGCCGCACCCGTCCAAACGCCGTCCGCACCGCCCCATCGCGCCGCACCGTCTCCAGCGTCTTCTCAATAAACGCAGCCACACCCTGGTACCGTTCAAAGTACCGCGCAATATATTCCTTCGCGACCTTCTGCTCAATCCCCAGCTGCGCCGCCAGCCCAAACGGCGAGATCCCATACACAATCCCGAAGTTCACTGCCTTCGCCCGCGCGCGCGTCTCCTTATCCATCGTCTCCGCGTCGACTTCAAACACCTCTGCCGCCGTCAGCGTATGAATATCCTTTCCCGTCCGGTACGCATCGAGCAGCAACGGATCCTGCGAGAAGTGCGCCATCAACCTCAACTCAATCTGCGAGTAGTCAGCCGACATCAGCAAATTACCCGGCGCAGCCACAAACGCCGCGCGTATCTCTCTCCCCACCGCCGTCCGCACCGGAATATTCTGCAGATTCGGATTCGTCGAGCTCAATCTTCCGGTCGCGGTTCCCACCTGGTTAAACGTCGTATGAATCCGCCCCTCCGCATCCGCCAGCACCGGCAGCGCATCCAGGTACGTGCCCTTCAGCTTCTGCAGCTGCCGATACTCCAGCACCAGCGCCGGCACCTCATGATGCGCCGCCAAATCCTCCAGCACATCCTGCGCCGTAGAAATCACCTTGCCCTTGCCGTACTTCATCGGCTTCGGCAGATCCATCTTGTTGAACAGCACATCGCCCAACTGCTTCGGCGAATTGATATTAAATCGATGCCCGGTACTCGCATAAATCCGCTCAGCCAAATCATCAATCGTCACCGCCAGCCGCGAACTCATCTCCCGCAGCACCTCGCTATCCACCCGCACGCCCACCTGCTCCATCCGCAACAGCACTTGTACCAGCGGCAAATCCAGCTTCCAATACACATCCTCCAGTGTCGATGCCTCATTCAACTCCGAGGGTTCAGGGTTCAGGGTCCAGGGCCCAGAAGACTTTTCCTTCACCTTCTCAACCTTCGACCTTGGTACCTCTGACCTCTTCTCCGCAAACAACATCTCTGTCGTGATTGCGCCGCCCAACCCCGGCTCATCCTTTAGCCCCTGGGCCCTGGACCCTGAACCCTGGACCCTATGCTCTTCAAGCTGCTCACCCAGCGTCTTCGCCAACCGCACCACCGCCGCAGCAGCCTCCGCCAGCCTCTTCGGATCTTTGGGATTGTCCTTCGTCGGCTGATGCAGCAACGCCAAACTCGTCGACCGCGCCGCAATATCAATTAGCGTGTGCGACGCATGCGTAGGATTCAGCAGGTAGCTCTCCAGCATCACATCCGTAATCTCGCCGCGCAACACCACCCCGTGCGGCTCCAGCGCCCGCAGCACCGCCTTCAGATCATGCACTTGCTTCGGCAGCGAAGCATCCTCCAACGCCTCCCGCAATCCCGGCGTATCCAACCCCACCTCAATCGAAAGCCCCGCAGTAACCGCCAGCCCCAGCCTGCAAGCCACATCCCCACGCTCCGCCACGAGCGCAGTCTTCACCTCCGCCTTCTCCTCCCCCCCACCAAACAACGACATGTTCTGCGCCGGTTCCGGCTCAACTTCCACCTCTGCTTCAGCGTCCGCGCTTACCTCTTCCGCCACCGCCTGCGCATTCGCAGCCATCGCAATCGCAAGATGCCCAGCCGCGCGCGCCTCCTTGAGCAGCTTCTTCAAATCCTCAGCCGACGCCTTCACGTTGTACGTAGTCACCACCGCATCCACATCCGGCGCCAAATCCTTCAACAGCGTCGTAAACTCAAGCTCCGTAAACAGCGCCCGACACGCCGCATTATCTACCGGCTGCGTCCGCATCGCCTCCAGCGAAAACTCAATCGGCACCGACGTATGTATCGTCACCAACTCCTTCGACAGCAAAATATTCTCGCGATTATTTTGCAGCGACTCCCGATACGTCTTCTTCTTCACCTCATCCGCATGATCGAGCGCACCCTCGACTGTCCCAAACTGCTGGATCAACTCCACCGACCCCTTATCGCCAATTCCCGGCGCCCCCGGGATGTTATCAATCGAATCCCCACGCAGCGCCATCACATCCACCACGCGCTCCGGAGGAACCCCCAGCACCTTCTCCACCCCAGCCGGATCCAAAATCAAATTGTCCTTCGTAGGATTCAGTATCGACACACTCTCATTCACCAGCTGCATCATGTCCTTGTCGCTCGAAACGACAAACACCTTGTGCCCCAGCTCGGCAAGCTTGCAGCTCAACGTGCCAATCACGTCATCGGCCTCGAACCCCTCGTAGTACAAAATCGGAATCCGAAACGCCTCCAGCGCCCGCCGAATATACGGCTGCTGCTGAATCAAATCCGGCGGCGTCTCCACGCGATTCGCTTTGTACCCGCCATACTCCACCACCTCAAACTGCTGCGTCTTGATATTGAACTTCTTCACATCCTTCATCTGCGCCGCCATCTCATTCCGATGCACCGGCGCCCCCACGTCATACACCGCCGCCAGATACTCCGGCTTAAAATCCGCACGCAACTTATTAATCATGTTCACAAATACATACGTAGCCGCCGTCGGAATCCCCGTCCGCGTCGTCATCGGCCGCGACCGCTGCATCGCGTGATACGCCCGAAAGATAAAGGCCATCGAGTCCAACAAATAAATAGGCGGCTTGGAAGAATTCTTAGCGGTGTGTTTCGTCTCAGACATGATCATTTGATGGTACGGCCCACCCATGAGATGGGTCGAATCTCCATATCCTGAGGATGTGATCCCGCACCTAATCCCTGCTCCCTAACCCTGCCTTAAACAATCAGCATGCAATCCCCATAGCTAAAGAATCGATACCGTTGCCCCACAGCATGTGCATAAGCCGCCAGCACCTTCTCCCGCCCCGCAAACGCCGACACCAGCATCAACAGCGTCGACTCCGGCAGATGAAAATTCGTCAGCAACCCGCCCACCACCTTGAACTCCGCACCCGGCGCCAAAAACAAACTCGTACTCCCCGAGTGCGCCCAAAACGCCGAGCCCACATCCCTGCCAGCCTTCTCCGCCTCGCGCGCCACAGCCTCCAGCGTCCGCGTCGTCGTCGTCCCCGCCGCCACAATCCTTCGCCCCTCTCTCCGCGCCCGATTCACCGCCTCCGCCGTCTCCGCCGAAATCGTGTAGCTCTCGGCATGCAGCCGAATCTCTTCTGTCCGCTCCGCCCGCACTGGCTGAAACGTTCCCAGCCCCACATGCAGCGTCAGCCGCGCAATCTCCACGCCCTTCGCCTTCAGCTCTTCCAGAATCTCCGGCGTAAAGTGCAGCCCCGCCGTAGGAGCCGCTGACGACCCCCGCTCCTCCACACTCCTCAACGGCCGCGAATACACCGTCTGATACCGTTCCCGATCCTCCGCTCGATCCTCCACATCTTTCTCTCGCCGAATATAAGGCGGCAGTGGCAGATGCCCAATCCGCTCCAGCACCGCATGAAAATCCTCCACCGCTTCAAACCACAGCGTCCGCTCGCCAAACTCTCCCGCACCCACCACACAAGCCCGCAACAAAACCTCCTCAGAACCCGCCGCCAAAAACTCGAGCGTCTCCCCCACCGGCACCTTCTTCGCCGGCTTCACCAGCGCTCCCCACTCGTTCGCGCCGCCCAGCTTCTCGGTCAGCAACACCTCCACCAACCCCGTTGGCGCCGGAGACTTCTCCTGCCTCCCCACTCCCCCACGCCGCGCATACAATCTCGCCGGAATCACCCGCGAATCATTCAGCACCAGCAAATCCCCCGCACGCAGCAACCAAGGCAACTCCGCAAACATCCGATCCGCAAACGCCCCCGTCCCCCGGTCCAGCGTCAGCATCCGGCTAGCCCCCCTTACCTCCGGCGGCCGCTGCGCAATCAACTCCTCCGGCAACTCATACCCAAACTCCGAAACCAGCATCGCGCTTACCCCCTGGACCTTGGGCCCTGAACCCTGGACCCTGCCATTTCCACCGCCTCATCCAGCGCCTTCTGCACCAACTCCAACTCCAACCCCACATGCTCCGGCCATCCAAACGTGACCGTAGCAAA
Source organism: uncultured Acidobacteriaceae bacterium (assembly GCA_963737325.1). Taxonomy (GTDB): domain Bacteria; phylum Acidobacteriota; class Terriglobia; order Terriglobales; family Acidobacteriaceae; genus Granulicella. The sequence goes on along the minus strand of CAVTSJ010000025.1, from coordinate 98,846 downwards.
CGGCTTCGGAATCGCAAACCGGTCCCAGCTCTTCAGATACCAAGCGCGATCAGGCTCCGCGTGATACGCCCCGATCCACGTCGCCCCCACCAACTCCGCCAGCTGCACCGGCCCGGCCTTCGACACCCGCGCCGGACCTCGCGGCCCATCCGCCGTAAACGCGCACCGATGCCCCGCCTTATACGCCTCCGCCATCGCCTTCAACCCCGCCGCCCCGCCCCGCGAGCTCGATCCCCGCACCGCCAGAAATCCCAGCCGCTCCACCGTCCGCGCAATCAACTCGCCATCAAACGAACGAGAGATCAAAATCGCAATCCCCAAATTCCGAAACCGATGCGCACACGTCAGCATCGAGCAGTGCCAGAACGCAAACACCACCGGCCCCGGCAGCGTATGACCCACCGCCACCCCCGGCGCATTCACATCGCGATACTTCAGCGTAGCTCCCACCACACGAATCAGCAGCGCCATCACAGGAGGCACCACCGCCAGCAACAACTTCTCTTTCCGCGTGAAGGAAGCCACGCTCCCAAGTGTATCCGCTAGCCAAGGCCCAACCCCTAATCCCTGATCTCTAATCTCGAATCCCTAATCTCTAATCTCTAATCTCCGTACGATCCAATCCGCCAACCGCAACGCCAGCGCCATCATCGTCAGCGTAGGCAGCTGCGCGCTCCCATCCGGAAACACCGCCGCACTAGCCACCGACAAATTCCCCACCCCATGCACCCGCATCTCCGCATTGACCACGCTCGTGCGCGGATCATCGCCCATACAAGCCCCACCCATCGCATGCCGCGCGTCTTCCAACCCCTCCAACGCCTCACCCTCATCCATCATCCCCCGCGCCCACTCCACCCCCGTCAACCCCATCGCCTCAAACTCCCCCCGCAGATGCCCGCATACCGCCGCATAGTCCCCACCTCCTGCGCCGACACCCGCCAGTCCACCACAACCTCCGGCATCCCCGTCTCATCGCATTCACCGCCCCAACATCACCCGCGAGCACGACGGCCGATCCTGCGCCACATTAAACTGCAGCTTCACCACCGCGCCCTCCGAAATAAACCGCCGCCCCCGCAGCTTCGCCCCCAAAATCAACCGCATCCCATCCATCACCGCCCCCGGAATCTTCATCGCATGCGTCCCCAGCGCCTTCCCAAACTCGCCCCGCTGCACCGATGTCAGCATCTCCCGCACCACCGCGATCCCCGACCCCTCCGGCTCCACAATCGCCAGGTGCGCCAATATCGGATTCAGCCCCAGCCGCCCGCGCAACTCCCGCGAAGCCTCCAGCTTCACACTATGCAGCGTCCCTCCGCGCACATCGCCGATCCCACCCGCAAAGAAAACCCAAGGCCGCAGCTCCCTCACCACCCGAGCCCGCGCAACCCCCGTCAACACCGCCGCCGGCAGTGTCACATGATCATGAAAGTTCCTCCCCACTTGGTCATGCGCATTCCCCACACCCTCTTTCGCAACGCTGCGTGAAGTCAGCATCAGCCGCGCAGTCTCCACCGTCCCAGCAGCAACCACCACTTCATCCGCCTCAAACCGCACCGTCTTCCCCGACGGCGTCCGCACCACCACCCCCTCGACCCTCGCACCATCCATTGCCAGCACCAACTCCACCACCTGTGCATGCAGATACACCCTTGCGCGCTCCACTAGATCTTTCCCCAAAGACGGCGCCAGGTTTCTCCGAGGAAACGCCATCCACTTCGACACCCGCGCCTCCACCCCGCGCAACTCCTTCAACATCGCCGGCACCGACTTCCCAATCGCGCTAAAAAATTCCTCCGCCTCAAACGGCAGCGTCCCCACCTCCAGCAACCCCTCAGCCTCCGCCACAAATGGCCTCAGCTCCTCAGCACCCCTACCGGCCACGCATCCGCATCCCCCGACATAGCCAACACCTGCCCACCCCACCGCAGCGACGTCCCCCCAAACACCCGAAAGCGCCCCTCGGTCGTGCCCACATGCGCTTGCCCCTTCAACTCCGCCTCAGCAAACAGCCGCTGCCCGCGCTCCTCAATCGACCGCCCACCGGCCTCCAGCACCACCACATCCACACCCGCCAGCGCCAGCCTCCGCGCCAGCACCAGCCCCGCAATCCCCGCCCCCACCACGCACACCTGCGACCGAACCACCCCAACGGGAGCCTCTACCAGCGCAAGATCAATCTCCATCCGGCCTCTCAAACAAGAATCACGGATGAGGCATTAGAGGCGGGGTCATCCCCACGAAACACACTTGGTCTCTAATCCCTAATCCCTAATCCCTAATCCCTGCTTTTAGCTGTACTTCAACCAGCGAAGAATCTCAGGGAGATTGGGCTTCTTGCCGTACATCAAAATGCCCACGCGATAGATCCGCGACGATACCCACAGCACCGCATAAATCGTCACCAGGATCAACCCGATCGAGAGCGCAATCTCCCAAGGCTGTGGCATCGAGATCGAGACGCGCAGGTCCATCAGCAGCGGCGCGCAGAACGGTATCTGCGAAACAATCCGCGACATCATCGAGTTCGGATTCGTGACCACCGGCGTCAGCATCAGCAAACTGAAAAATAGCGGAATCATCAGGAACATATTCAGCTGCTGCAGCTCCTGCTCCGAGTTCGTCATCGCGCCCAGCGCCGCCGCCACCGCCGAATACAGCGCATACCCCAGCGCAAAGTACACGATGAAGTACACCACCTGCGGCGTGCTGATCTCCACCCCGCTCGTCGCACCCAGCCGCGCCGCAATCAACCCCGCTGCCACCATCCAGATCGCCACCTGCGTCAGCCCCACCGCGCCCACGCCCAGGATCTTCCCTGCCAGCAGCTCATCCGGCTTGATCGTTGCCAGCAAAACCTCGAACACCCGCGACGTCTTCTCCTCAATAATCGAGCGCGCCACATTCATCCCGTACAGCAGCACCACCATGTACATCAGCAGGAACAGCACATACGCCACCAGGAACGACGAGCGCGAGTTCCCATGCTCCCCATTCTTCCCCAGAACATTTACCGTCACCGGAGCCAGCAGCGCCGCCGTCTCCGCGTCCGATACTCCCTTGCTCTCCAGGTACTCACGCGTCAGCACATGATGCAGCCCGTCTTCCAGCGCCGAGTTCGTCGCAATGTCCGCGGTAGACCGCGGTGTAAAGTTGAACGTTGGCCGCTGCCCCGGATTCGTCGCTGGAAGAATCACAAGATACCCATCCAGCTCTTTATTCGCCATCTCCTGGTCCAGCAACGCATGCGACGTCCGCGGCGACATCACGTCCACCGTCATCTTGCTGTCCTTGCCGTTCTGCAACTCCTGCTTCAAATCGTCGCCAAGATGCAGATCCGACGTCAGCACCGCAATGTGCGCCGTCGTCTTCGACTTCGCCGCCATCGTCGCAACCCCAAACAACCCTCCGCCCATCAGCAGCGGAATCAAAATCGTCGCGATCAGGAATCCCTTCGTCTTGATCCGCTCCGTATACTCGCGCTTCGCAATCAGCCAGACATTATGCATCGACGATCCCCCGAGCTTCTTCTTCACCAAAACTCGCGCGCACGCGTTCAATAAAAATCTCTTCCAGCGTCGGCTCTTTCACATCGAACCGATGAATCACCGTGCCCCGCGCCATCGCCTCGGCCAGCACCTTCTGCGCGCCCGCCTCCGTGTGCAGCTTCAACTCGGCAACCCCGGCATAATTCTTGGCTTCCTCCACCTCTGCGTTTTGCAAAAACGCCTCATCGCCAGAGAACACCACATGCACCCGGTTCCGCTCATACTGCGCCTTCACCTCGCGCATCGACCCCGACAGCACCAGCTTCCCCCGCGAGATCAGCGCAATCGCATCGCACATCTTCTCCACCTGGTCCATCCGGTGCGTAGAAAACAGCACCGCCTTCCCGTCTTTCCTCAGATCGATCAAGGTATTCATCAACAGCTCCGCATTCACAGGATCCAGCCCGCTGAACGGCTCGTCCATAAGGATCAGCTCCGGCTCATGCAGCAGCGCCGCAATAAACTGGATCTTCTGCTGCATGCCCTTCGATAATTCCTCCGTCTTTTTATCGATCGCCTCAGTAATCTCCACGCGCTCGCACCACGCCAGCGACCGCTTGCGCGCCTCCGCTTCGCTCAGCCCATGCAGCTGCCCCAGGAACGCCAGCTGGTCGATCACCTTCATCTTCTTGTACAACCCGCGCTCTTCCGGCAGATACCCCACTCGATGCAGCGCCGTCCGATCGAACGGCTTCCCAAACAACTTCACCGACCCCGAGTCCGGCACCGTCATCCCAATCATCATTCGAATCGAGCTCGTCTTGCCCGATCCATTCGGCCCCAGCAACCCGAACATCGTCCCCGGCTCAATGGTCAGCGACAGCCCTTCCACCGCCACCTTCGTGTCATACACCTTGCGAATCTTCTCGAGCTCAACAATCGGCATGCGCTTGAACGCCCTCTTTCAGATTCCACCCTGTCTTCTTGGGAGATACTTCGCCTAGTCTATCGCAATACGAAAGAGGCGCACCCCGAAGGATGCGCCTCTCAAACAACGAATACGAACTGAAGCCTAAGCTTGCGGCTCGGCCGGCGGCTCTGCCTGCCCGCTCTCTTCCATCTGCTTCTGCAGCTCTTCACGGCGCTTCGTACGAGCCTCGGCGCGCTTCTCCGCCTTCTCGTTCAGCTCCTGCTCAGCTCCCAGCAGCTCAATGTACGCCATCTCCGACGCGTCGCCCTGCCGCGTTCCCGTCCGCACAATGCGCGAGTACCCACCCGGACGCGATCCATAACGGGGCGCCACGGTGTTGAACAAACGATCCACCGACTCCGGAGTCATCATGTACGCAAGCGCCTGACGGCGAGCGTGAACGCTGCCATTCTTGCCCAGCGTAATCATCTTCTCGACGATCGGCTTCGAAGCCTTCGCCTTCGTAATGGTGGTGTGAACGCGGTCGTTCAAAATAATCGAGGTAACAAGGTTGCGAAGCAAAGCGCGGCGATGGCTGGTATTACGTCCCAGCTTGAATCCGCCATTACGGTGGCGCATGATGATCTCCTTCGACCCAGGCTTCAGCCCAGCTCGGAACTACGCGAGGGATTAGAAACTAGAGATTCGAGATTCGGAAAGACGCAAACTTCGTATGTCAGAGGCCACGAAGAATTGCTGCCATCATTTTGCCCACTTCACTCGAAAGCCCCTCGGCTTCTTCGATTGATTGCGGACTTCCAAACCCCAACTCCCGTGCAATAACTAATTGCGTTTGCACCTCTGAGTTGGAACCACGCGCCATCCCAAGGAACTGCTTATATTCGCCCCGTGATGACCTTGCGTAGCCTTCTGCAATGTTGCTTGCAACCGAAACTCCAGCTCTCCGGAGTTGGCTGCTCAATCCGTACGTCTCTTCCTTCGGAAATCCCGAAGTCAGTCTATAAACCGCAACGCTCATCTCAACCGAACGCTGCCAAACAACGAGATCTCGAAACGAATTACCCATTTCCGTCCTGCTCAACTGGAAACTGGAAGTTGAAGGAACAGGGACTAGCGTTTTTGTCTTTCCTAATCCCTAATCCCTAATCCCTGTTCCCTAATCCCTGCTCTTAAAACGTTTCCGGCTCCACGCCGAGATCGAGATCCTCTTCGTCCTCGTCCTCGTCCTCATCGTCAAAGTTCCCATAGCTCGCCGCCAGTGTCGCCGCCGGCAGTACCGACGTCGGCCCCGGAACCGGGTTGCCCTGCTCGTCAATCTTCATGCCCAGCGACAAGCCCATCTGCGCAAGAATTTCCTTGATCTCGTTCAGGCTCTTGCGGCCAAAGTTCTTGGTCTTCAGCATCTCGGCTTCGGTCTTCTGAATCAGCTCGCCGATCGTCGCGATGTTGGCATTCTTCAGGCAGTTGTAGCTGCGCACCGAAAGCTCAAGCTCTTCAACCGAGCGATTGAGATTCTCGTTGCGAATCGCAGCTCCATCGTGCGAAGCCTCCGACCCGGCCTCCAACTCCTCTTCGAAGTTGATGAAGATCGTCATGTGGTCCTTCAGCAGCTTCGCCGAAAGTCCCAACGCGTCTGCAGGAAGCACGGTGCCGTTGGTCCAGATCTCCAGCGTCAGCTTCTCGTAATCGGTGATCTGGCCCAGACGTGCAGCCTCCACAAGGTAGTTCACCTTGCGCACCGGCGAGTGGACCGAGTCCACCGGAATAAACCCAATACCCAGGTCGCTGTCAAAGTTCTTGTCAGCCGAAACATAGCCACGGCCGCGCTTCAAACGCATCTCCATGTCGATGCGTCCACCCTCGGAGATCGTGCAGATGTATACATTCGGATCCAGAATCTCAACGTCCGAATCAGCTTCAATCTGTCCCGAAGTGATCACGCCCGCAGCATCCGCGCGCAGATACAGAGCCTTCGGCCCCTCGCCGTTCAGCTTGAACGGAATCTGCTTCAGGTTCAGGATGATGTCGGTCGCATCTTCCACCACGCCCGTGATGGATTGAAACTCGTGCAGCACACCCTCGATGCGTACAGCCGTTACAGCCGCTCCTTCGATCGAAGAGAGCAAGGTGCGACGCAGCGCGTTGCCGATCGTCGTACCAAATCCGCGCTCAAAAGGCTGCGCGGAAAACTTGCCATAAATGTTAGTGAGTGTCTCCTGATCGACTGCGAGACGCTTGGGCTTTTGAAAACCTCTCCAAAGCATGTTGAATCCTTTCTTCATCGCACACGCGAAGCATTCTGCGTGGCTGATGGTCCAACGGTTTGTGATACGTGGTCGGGACCTTCGGATCAGGGACGCAGGATAGGCACGAAGCCTAATCCCTAATCCCTGTTCCCTAATCCCTGTTTTTACTTGCTGTAAAGTTCGACGATCAACTGCTCGTTCACAGGCAGGTTCACGTCCTCGCGCTTCGGCAGCGCAATCACCTTGCCCGACAAATTGTCCGAAGCCACTTCCAGCCAGTTCACCCGGCTCTGGCCCGAAACAAAATCCTTCGCTGCTTCCAGCATGACCAGCTGCTTGGAACCCTCGCGAATCGCGATCACGTCGCCAACCTTGCACTGGAAGCTCGGAATGTTCACCTTGCGGCCATTCACCTGGATGTGCCCGTGGCGAACCAGCTGCCGCGACTGACGACGGCTCATCGCAAATCCCAGCCGGTAGCACACGTTGTCCAACCGTGTCTCCAGCTGCTGCAACAGCAGCTCGCCGGTAACGCCGGTGCGGTTCGCAGCCTTCTCGTAGTACGCGCGGAACTGCGTCTCGAGCGTGAAGTAGATGCGCTTGGCCTTCTGCTTCTCGCGCAGCTGCAGACCGTAGCCCACAACCTTCTTCACCTTCTTGCTCTGGCCGTGCTGGCCGGGGGGGAAGTTGCGCTTCTCGACGGGGCACTTATCGGTAAAGCACTTCGCGCCCTTGAGGAACAACTTGGTTCCGTCGCGACGGCAAAGCCGGCAGACGGGTCCTGTATAACGTGCCATTTTCTATCTCTCCATACTTCGGTTGTCGATCGCTTTACAGGCGGCAAGCCCTTCGTCACGATCCGGTAAAACAGCTTCGAGCTTCTAGCCATCAGCTTCTAGCTAAAGCGTGAACACCGAACCCCCAGCTCCTGGCCTTTAGCTAAAAGCTAGAAGCTAGGAGCTAGAAGCTCGTACTTATACCCTGCGTCTTTTCGGCGGCCTGCAGCCGTTATGCGGCATCGGCGTAACGTCGCGGATCGAGCGAACCTCAATCCCCGCAGCCGCCAGTGCACGAATCGCGGACTCGCGTCCCGAACCCGGCCCTGCAACCCGTACATCCACTGACCGCAGACCGTGATCGCGAGCAGCGGTAGCCGCTCCAACCGCTGCCTGCTGCGCCGCGAACGGCGTGCCCTTACGCGATCCGCGGAACCCGAGCGAACCCGAGCTCTTCCAGCTCAGCGTGTTGCCCTGCTGGTCCGTGATCGTCACGATCGTGTTGTTGAAGCTCGCCTGGATGAACACCAACCCAAATGGAACGTTCTTCCGCTCGCGCTTCTTGAACTTCTTATTCTTTCCGACCTTCGCGCCGGTACCCTTATTCTGTGACTTTGCCATGGGTTACTTCGTCGCTTTCTTCTTACCGGCAACGGTTCCCTTGCGAGGACCTTTGCGGGTACGAGCGTTGGTGTGCGTACGCTGTCCACGAACCGGCAGCGAGCGGCGATGCCGCAAACCACGGTAGGACTGGATCTCGATCAGGCGCTTGATGTTCAGCGAAATCTCCTTGCGAAGATCTCCTTCAATGCCGCCTTCTGCTTCAATGACCTGACGAATCTTGTTGAGCTGATCCTCATCGAGGGTAGCCATCTTGACATACGGATCGATCCCCGCCTTCTCAAGAATCTTGAGAGCGCGTGGGTCGCCAATGCCGTAAATATAAGTGAGCGCGATTCGTACCTGCTTGTTTCCTGGCAGATCGACGCCGGCAATACGGGCCATGGTGTGCCTTTCGGTTATGGCCTCCAGATCATCTGGAAGGCGAGGTTGATCGTTGTGCGGCTGACCTGACTGCTGTCTCCTCCGGGTTCATCGCACGCCTTGACATCGGCGAACTCGCCCAGTGGGGCCACGAAATACAGGGATTAGGGATTAGGGCTCAGGAACTAGCAAAACGCTCGGAACCAGGGGCACTTCTAATCCCTAATCCCTAATCCCTGTTCCCTGCCTTTTAGCCCTGTCTCTGCTTGTGCTTCGCGTTCTCACAAATCACGCGAACCACTCCGCGACGGTGAATCACCTTGCACTTGTCGCAAATCTTCTTTACGGACGCACGAACCTTCATCTCAAAACTCCTCTGTTTCTGTCCTACTGGTATTGCCTTTAGCTGAACCCTAGAGCCAGAAGCTGAAAGCTGCCTTTCATCCCCGCTACTTATAGCGATAAACGATGCGGCCGCGGTTCAGGTCGTACGGGCTAAGCTCAATGGCCACTCGATCGCCGGGGAGTATACGAATGAAGTTTTTGCGCATTCTGCCCGAAACATGCGCCAGCACCTGGTGCTTGTTCTCGAGCTCGACCTTGAACAACGCATTCGGCAGCGTCTCGACGACTACCGCCATCACTTCAATTGCATCTTCCTTCGACAAACAGTCTCCTTCGATAGAGTCCACGCCTCGCGGCGCAGATCAGCTCCATCTGCTTTCCCTTTGAACCTGTTTCGTGGGCTTCTGATAGTCCCCTCAGGCATCGCCCGGCAATCTTTCAGCCAGACACACGAGAGCAGACGGCGGAAGGTACACGCACCATCTCCAAGTCTAACCCAATTCCAGCCATTTTGGGAAGCCCCACCGCGCAACCGTGGTGGCTAAGTTGGGATCGGGGCCTGATACCCGTGATCGGATTGGCTGCACCGGAAATCGCCAGCACCGACTCGCACGACACGTATCCGGCTTGTGTACGGGAGGGCCCAGCCCCCAGCGGCCCCATGCCTATGTTCTCACAAGGGAGAAAGCCGGGTGCCCCCTTTCACGACGGCGATTGCCATGAGTGGGCTACTGCCCCCTCGCCTTCGCCCAAATACGCCTTATGTTGCGAAACGTGGCCAACTTTGCGCCCTTTGCGTCAAGGCTCTTGCCTTTGCTCTTGCTCTTGCCCCGCCGCTTCCGCTGCCAACTCAAATTCCCCTTGCTATACCTAGAACTACAATGTATCGTCTCCCCATGGCCCGCGACACCAACCCGAACTTCATGAATGGCGTTCCCGAGCTCCTCCTCCTCCGCCTCCTCCAGCAAGGCGAAATGTACGGCTACGAGCTAGTCCAGGCCATCCGCGACCGCACCGGAGCCTCCATCACTCTCGGCGAAGGCGTCGTTTACCCGGTCCTCCACAACCTCGAGCGCGACGGTGCCCTCACCGCCCAACGCAAGCCCGTCAACGGCCGCAGCCGCATCTACTACGCCCTCACCCCCACCGGTCAGCGCCGCCTCGCCGACCTCACCACCACCTGGACCGCCCTTACTCAATCCATCCAGCAAGTCCTCACCGGAGGCCACAATGCCGTTACCCCCTCTTAAATGCCTCTATCCACCCCGTGCCTTCCCGGAACTCCGCGAGCGCCTCCTCCGCGCCGGCATCGCTCCCCGCCACGTCCGCCGCTACCTCACCGAGCTCTCGGACCACCTCGCCGACCTCACCGCCGAAGAACAATCCCGCGGCCTCTCCCCCTCCGCCGCCCGTACCGCCGCCCTCGCCCGCCTCGGCACCCCCGACACCCTCGCCAACGCCATGCTCGCCCAACCCCACCTCCGTTCCCTCACCGCTCGAGCCCCCGGGGCCGTCTTCACCCTCAGCCCACTCCTCCTCCTCGCCGCCCTCTGGCTCTTCTCCCTCTGCCTCCTCCGCCTGGGCTGGCACCTCTTCCTGCCAGGAGCCGTCACCCCCTTCGGCCACAGCCCACTCCACTTCTCCGACCCGCAGAACATCTACTTCCAGCTCAACCGATCCCTCTACCTCGGCGCGCCGATCCTTGCCGGCTGGTGCATGGTCTTCGCCGCAGCTCGACAGCGCATAAACACCCTCTGGCCCATCTTCAGCCTGACCCTCCTCGCCCTCCTCGCCGCGACCTCCCACGTCCAGGCCAACCGCCTAGCCGTCCCCTCCGGCCTCGGCCACATCCGCGTAGACTTCGCCCTCCGCCCCGCCGCCCAAAACGAATACGCCCTCGTAGTCTTCCTCTTCGCCCTCGCCCCCTACGTCCTGTGGAAGCTCCAAACCCACCGAACCCTCCCCACCTAACCCAAATTCCTGTGCGCCGAGTCCGCTCTCTGGGCCCTGGACCCTGAGCCCTGGACCCTACTCCCCTGTACCACCCATCACAGCATCGCCCCCACCCCTCTGCTACCCTCCTCCCCATGCAGACCCTCCGCCCGGCTCTAGTGCCCCTGCTCTTAGTCCTCTCCTGCGCCATCCCCGCCCACGCCAAGGGCCCCAAGGTTCACACCGTAACCCTCGGTCCCGCGCGCAAAGTTCCCTACACCCCGCCGCAAGCCACGCCCGACACCAAATCCGAAGACTCCTCCACCCTCCGCATCCGCCCGCTCGTCGTCGACGGCATCCAGAAAGAGTGGACCCTAGGCGAAGTCCACGACATCACCGACCGCACCTTCGTCGTCCGCCGCGCCCTCCGCATCAACGACTCCCTCCCCGCCGAGCCCGTTCGCTGGGCCTGGCAACCCGGCCCCTGGCTCATGGTCGACCGCATCAGCGGCCACATCACCGCCCTCCATCTCCCCGACTTCGACCCCCTCGTCTCCAACGTCGTCTGGTTCCGCGACGACGCAGCCTACTGCGGCATCGCCACCACCGCCAAAGGCGGAGTCGTCGCCGTCATCGCCCAGCTCGGCGCACGCAAACCCATCGTCCACAAACTCCTCGCTCCCTGGCCCCAGGAAACACCGTCCAACCCCATCTGCGCCCCCGCCATCTGGCAACGCATCCCCATGCGCGCCACCCTGCAACTCACCGGCGCCCAACCCGTCACCTACGACGTAGTCGGCAGCGTCTCGCTCATCGAAGACAACGACAACACCGACCAGTAGTTACACTCACCGAATTCATTCGCCTATCACAAAACCGCGCTCTCGGGGGGTAACTCTCAAGGCGCAGCCACAAAGAACTCCACAGAACACGTCCAATCACAAAGTAGTATCGTGATCTCAGCGCGGGAGCCAACGCTGTGCCACACGCCTGAATCTCACAATCCATTGGCGCAACAACAGCTACCAGCACCAAACCCCTCCCCCTGGGGAAGGAACAGCCGAAAGGAACATAAGATCCTCTATGTGGAAACCAAACCAACCTGGCAACACGCCCGCGGCTCCAGAGCCAGTGCGTCCGACTTCGCCTGCTGCGACACCTGCCTTCAGTTCTGGCGCACCTGCCGCCACTCCCGGTGCAATTCCCAACAGCGAACAAGCCACCATCGGCAAGAGCCTCGTAGTCAAAGGCGAGGTCTCCGGTTCTGAATCGCTCTACATCGACGGCAAAGTCGAAGGCGCCATCAACCTCCCCGGCAACCGCGTCACCATTGGCCGCAACGGCCAGGTAGCCGCCAACATCAGCGCTCGCGAGATCGTCGTTCTCGGCAAGGTCCGCGGCAACTGCCAGGCCTCCGATCGCGTCGACATCCGCAGCGAAGGCTCCCTCACCGGCGACGTCATCGCCGCCCGCATCTCCATCGAAGACGGCGCCTTCTTCAAGGGCGGCATCGACATCCGCAAGCCAGGCAACGAAGCCAAAGGCCCCGTAACCCCATCAACCACCCCCGAACCAGAACACAAGGAAGCTTAAGCCTGAACCGCATTGCGTAAAAGCAAAGCCCCGGCACCCGCCGGGGCTTTCTGCATTCGCCTTCGCCATTCCTTTTGCCTTTTCTCTTGCCTTTGTTCTTGCTTTGCTTTTGCTTTTCTGGCTGTCATCCCGCAGGGATCTGCTTCTCTCTTTCCCCGTCCTACTTTGCGAAACGTGGCAAACTTCGCGCCCGTTGCGTCAAAGCCCTTGCCGTTGCCTCTCCCTTAAACCACCTCATCCCCCACCGACGCCGCCATGAAATCCTTCGCCGCCCTCGACCAAAAAATCCGAAGATCCTTCACCTTCCTCAACGCAAAGTTCCCCGACCCGGGCGCAGTAATTGCAAAGAAATCCGCCCGCTCCACATCCTCCAAATAAAACGCCGGCCGAGCATCCGCCTTCTCCGGCGCAACCTCCACATGCGACATCTCCAGATGCCGCAGATGCCGAATAAAAAATCCATTCGAAGGCGTAGGCCCAAACTTCCCCACCTCCGGATACCCATCCACCATCTCCGGCACAACGCGCCCCACCGCCTCCGCCGGATACTCCCCCGTATGCCCGAAGAAACAATTCGCCACCTTCACATCCTCAATCGCATTCTCAGGAATCCCCGAAAAAATCGACGACGTCTTCGCCGCCGAATCATGCGACACTAAATTCGCAATCATCACCCGCCGCAACGTCCCCGCACGCATCGTCTCCTTAGGCCCGCGATTCCGCGCATTCAATCTCAAAAACAGCGGCGCATCCAGCGTCCCGCGCATCGTGATATTCGAAATCGCGACATCCTCCAAATACGCTCCATCGCTGGTCTCAAGCGAAATCCCCCGCGAGTCCTCACACACACAATTCGTAATCGCAATATTCCGGAACCCGCCATTCGACTCCGTCCCACACTTAATCCGCCCATTCCCCCAAACCCCATCGCCCGGCCCATACTTCTTCCACGTCCCGTCAATCACGGTCCCCAGCTTGTACATCCCCGCCACAAAACAATCCGCAATGGTTACGTTATCCGTCGACCGCGCATACCCCAGCGCATAACTCGACTTCGGACAGATCGCATCATCCCACGGCGAGTTCACCGTGCAATTACTCACCCGCACATTCCTGCAGCAATCGATATCGAACCCATCGCGATCCGTGTCGATCAACAAATTATCCAGCGTCAGGTTATCCACGCCCGTAGCCAGCAGCGCAAAGTGCCCACCCTTCAGCACCGCCAAATCCCGCAACAAAACATTCCGACAGTTCTTCAGCGCAAACGTCTTGTTCCCCACCCCCGCCTGCTCCGCAATAAATCCGCCCGTCCCATCGCGAACATCCTTCGTCCCATTGCTGAGCCCTTTCCCCCAGATCATCCCCCGCCCATAGATCGCAAAATCATGTTCCCCCTCCGCATAGAACAGCGAGTTCGGCCAGTGGTTATGCCCATAATCCTGGTAAGCCTCCCAGGCCTGCGCCGGCCCCGCCGGATCATACGTCCCCCCGCGATACCCGGTAGCCTCCCCCACCCGCGGCGAATCCGCCGCCAGAATCACGCACCCATTCATCAGCCAAAGATCCACCCCACTCTTCAGCCGAATCGTAAAGCAAACATAAGTCCCCGCCGGAAACACCAGCGTCCCGCCGCCCGCCGCAGCCACCGCCTCAATCGCCCGATTGACCGACGGCGTATCCACGGTCTTCCCATCGCCCGTAGCCCCATACGTCCGCACATCAAACAAAACCTTAGCGTCCGCAACCCGAGGCGCTTCAGCCCGCGCCACATACCCAACGGCACCCGCAACCGCCAACGGCGAAACCTTCAACAAATCCCGACGATCCATAGTGCCCTGAATCCTACCAGAAACTATTTACCTCAAGAAACCACAATCCCCAACTCCACTTCGAACACTCTCACTTTTCACTTCTCACTTTTCCTTCCCTTCTCACTTCTCACTTTTCACTTCTCACTTCTCACTTCTATCACTCCACCGCAATCAACAACCCCTCCCCAGCCTCCACCGTAACCGTCCCCTCCACCTCACTCCCCTCCCCATCCAGCAGAGTCGTCAACACCACCGTCCCCTTCGCACACTCCACCGTAGCCACCTCCGACCCCAGATTCAGCACCACCTGAAAGTCCGTACTCACCCCATCCTCCAGCCCCACCCTCCGATACCGCAGCACCGACCCCTCCGCCACCACCTCCGCAATCCCACCCGCATGCAGCGTGTCATGCAACCGCCGCAACGCCAGCAGCTTCCGATAAAGTGTCAGCATCGACTTCGCATCCTTCGCCTGCGACGCCGCATTCGCCGTCTCCCACCCCGCCATCAGTGGCAACCATGGCACCACTCCCGGCGGCGCAAACCCCGCATTCGCCGCATCCACCCAAATCATCGGAGACCGCTCCGGGTCCCGCCCGCGCCCCTTCCCCGGCTCATTCTTCTCCGCCGGATCCCTCACCTGGTCCGGCGCAATCACCGCATCCACCATCCCCAACTCATCCCCGTAATACATCGTAGGAGTTCCCCGCAGCGTCAGCAGCAACATCGCCGCCGCCCGCGCTTGCAACTTCCCAATCCGAGTAGCCAGCCGCGACTGATCATGATTCCCCAACACATAATTCGGCCAGGCCCCCGCCGGCAACAACCCCTCATACGTCGTGATCACCGAGGCAATCGCACCCGCAGCCCACCGCGTCTGTATCAGCGAAAAATTAAACGGCAGATTCGCCCCCGTCAACTGCGGCCGGGCCCCTGAGTCCCCAGCCAGCGCATCTGCTCGCTCAGGTGGTCCGTAGTACTTCACCAGCCGATCCAGCGGCAGATAAATCTCCCCAATCAACACCCTGCTCGACCCGCCCACAGCCTTGTCATCCTTCTTGGATTCGTCGTCTTGCCCTTTTGATTTGTCATCCTTCGCGAAGCGGAGGATCTGCTTCTTTCCTGCCAACGAACCTTCCAGGCTATCCCCAAACTCCGCCATCACCGCACGCATCTCCCGCACAATCTCCAGCGTCTCCGGCTGATCCGCATTGAACACCGGCAGCACCCGCTTCACATCATGCTGCGCATCGTAATACTCCGGATTCGGAGGATTGCTTTGAAAATAAATATCTTTGATCAGCAGCCACAACACATCCATCCGAAACCCATCCACCCCCTTATCCAGCCAGAACCGCATCGCCGCATACATCGCCTTGCGCACATCGGGATTCCGCCAGTTCAAATCCGGCTGCTCCTTTAAGAACGAGTGCAGATAAAACTGCTGCGTCCCCTCATCCCAGGTCCACGCCGGCCCGCCAAACTGCGACATCCAGTTATTCGGCAACCGAGTCTTCGCCGGCTGCCAGTCATCGCATACCGGCCCCGCGTCATGCCACAGATACCAATCCCTCTTCGCATTTGTCCTTGAGCTACGCGACTCCAAGAACCACGGATGTTGATCCGAAGTATGATTCGGCACGAAATCCAGAATCACCCTCAACCCTTTCGCATGCGCCGCCGCCAGCATCGCGTCAAAATCTTCCATCGTCCCAAACAACGGATCGACGCCCGTGTAATCGCTCACGTCATACCCAAAGTCCGCCATCGGCGACGGATAAATCGGCGACACCCACACCGCATCCACACCCAGCCCCTTCAAATAATCCAGCCGCGCCGTAATCCCCTTCAAATCCCCAACGCCATCCCCGTCCGTATCCTGAAAGCTCCGCGGATACACCTGATAAATCACGCCCGTCTGCCACCACTCCGTCGCCACAAACTCACTATCAGCCATACCTCCTAGGATGCCACGCCCCCACTCCCCGCCTCACGTCCTTGCACTTGCTTTTCTGGCTGTCATTCCGAGCCCAGCGAGGAACCTGCTTCTCGCTCGCGCAGCGAGCGCCCGTTCTTCAACCCACCAACCCGGCGTAGCATAGATCCATGGCGACCTCCACACCCTCCCTCGACCGCCTCGACCCATTGCTCCACGAAGCCGAAATCGCCCACGGCCATCTCTGCGCCGGCCAGGTCCTCGGCGTCCGCATGGCCATGCTCGCCCTTCGCACCCTCAACATCCAGGACCCGCGCCCCCGCACCCTCCCCGACGGCACCCTAAACCCCGACCGCAAACGCTTAGTCACCTTCATCGAAATCGACCGCTGCGCCACCGACGCAATCGCCGTAGTCACCGGCTGCCGCCTCGGCAAGCGAGCCCTCAAGCACCGCGACTACGGCAAGATGGCCGCCACCTTCATCGACCTCAACAACAAGCTTGAGGCAGACGACTACAAGGCCCTGAGAATCGTAGCCCTCGAAACCTCCAAGGCCCGCGCCCGCGAACTCTACCCCAACCTCGACAAAAACGCGCAACAAATGCAAGCCTACCGCGAACTCCCCGACGTCGAGCTCTTCTCCACCCAATGGGTCCGCGTCTCTCTACCCCCCAGCGAATTCCCCGGCTACAAAGGCGAGCGCGTAGCCTGCGCCCGCTGCGGCGAAGGCGTCAACTTCGATCGCTTCGTCGAACGCGATGGCGCCCGCCTCTGCCTCGCCTGCGCCAACCCCTCCACCCTCTACTACCAACCCCTCTAGCCGAACCCGCCGTCGCCGTTGCCATCGCTGTTGCTGTTGCCATCGCCGTTGCCGTTGACGTTGTCTGTTTTTCGCCGTCATCCTGAGCGAAGCGAAGGATCCCCGCATTGGTCCGTTGCCCTTGCTTCTGCTTTTGCCTTTGCCTTTGCCTTTGCTAAGAGCTAGAAGCTAAAAGCTAGAAGCTAGAAGCTAGAAGCTAAGAAAAGCTAGAAGCTAAGAAAAGCTAGAAGCTAATCGCTCGCCTTCCCCACAAACAGCAAGGCCGCCCCGTTTAGGGCGGCCCTGCGAACCTCGTTCGTCAATCCTTACCGACGATCACGACCCCATCCGCCGCGGTCATGATCGAAGTCCCGCCCGCGGTCGAACCGACGGTCATGATCCCATCCGCGTCCATAGAACCCAACGCCAACGGTAGGCCCGTACACCGGCGCAGCATAGTACGGCGAGCCATACGCAACCACCGGCGGCGCAACCACCACTCTCGGTCCGCCATAGAAGACCCGCGGTCCGCGCACACCAACCACCACTCGTTGCGCCTGTGCAGCAGGAGCCGCTGCCACCAGCAAACCACCAGCCAGCGTCGCCGCTGCCAGCACTTTAATTGCGTTGAACTTCATGCCTTTTACCTTTGCGGTGAGATGAGCCAGTTTCATTGTGTTTCCTCCTGCACGTTTCTAATTCCGTCGTGCAATTAGATAAACGCAATCCCACCCACCGTGTTGCGCGCAACTTCTTCCCAACTCCGTGTTAGAGCTTCTCGCCGGCGCAGAACCTCCATGCCTTTGTCGAAGGGGCATGGCGTTAGCCGTGCCAAGGAGCCATCTTTGCATTACGGCTTCAGCCGCTGAGGTATCGTTGCGTATCTGCCCGCCCGCCGCCTACCGCACCGCAGCCTGCAGCATCCCACCCGCCTGCGCCGGCGTCACGCACGTAAAGCTCCCCGCGCTCTTCACATTCCCCGCCCCGTCATACTTCGGCCACGCCGGCCACTCGCACAGCGGCCGCGTTCGTCCACCGTGGTTATCCGTCACCACCAAATTCTCGGGTGCTCTACCACCATCCACCCACGCATCTAAAGTTCCCACAGTATCGAACCCGCCATCGAACCGCCCGTTCCCATGCCCCATCCCCGGCACCAGATACAACCGCGCAAAGCTCTTAGTCTCCGCAATCCCCATCCGCGCCTCCACCCTCTCGTAATAGTCCACCGTTGAGTTCGTAGGAATCACCACATCCGACGTCCCATGCACCAATATCAGCTTCCCTCCATGCGCCACAAACGGCTCCAGCGCCACGCTCGTGCTGTCGATCTCCCGTGCCGCCTTCACCAGCTCCTCATGCAACGGCCCCCCGCCATTGATATCGAACGTTCGCGCATTAAAGTGCTTTCCCGCCGTCAGAAAATTCCGCGTCACATCGTCGCCAATCACATACCCAAAACTATTCAGCACCACCACTGGGTTCTTCAGCGGAAAGTGCAGCAGCCCCACCGACGGAGTCAAACTCGCCCCCGCCAGCACGTTATATCCCGGCACGCTATCCACTCCATTCGACAGCGGCATCGCCGTCCGCTCTTCCGTCGCAAACGTCTCCACCGTATGCACCTGCGCATCGGACAAACACCCGTGATGCGACCGCCCATCCTTGCACCGCAACTCCTCCGCCGACACATCGCAATTCGCCGGATCAGAGATAATCCCATCCCTCAACCCATCCTTCGCATCGCACCGCTCTTCCACCTTGCGCGCAATCATCCGTGTCTTCGAGTACCCCAGGAATCCACCCGGCGCATACAGCGCCTGCGCCGTCCGCACAAACTGCAGATCCAGCTCCGCCTGGTCCCAAGCCGCATAAGCCGCCAGCACCCCGTCATAGTCTTCGGGATACCGCTGCGCCGCCCGCAGCGCCTCGCGCCCGCCCGTCGACCCGCCAATAAAATACATCCTTCGCGGCGCCTCCCCATACCTCGCCTTCATCAACACCACCGCAACGTCATGCACCTTCTTCAGCGCATCGCCCGCAAAGTTCCTCTGCATCTCCGCATTGCGCGCAAACTTCGCATTCAACGCGTTGATCGCATCGGGCAACGGAAAATAACTCCGATGATGTCCACCATCGGAACCAAACGTCGCATACCCCCGCACCAGCGGCACCGGCTCCTTCTTCAACCCCATCGCCGTTCGTCCCAACCCATCCGACATCCCGATATATCCATCGAACGTCCCGCCGCCATACTGCAGCGCCTTGCCATTCCACCGCTCCGGCAAATTCAACTCAAACTGAATGTCATCGGCCGTCGGGTCCACCGGATGAATCCTGCCCATCACCTTGCAGTAAGCCGCCCCACCCTCATGCCGCACCTTCGCCGACCGCACCTCCGCACCCGTGGTCGCCAGCCCAATCCAGTTCGCCGGCACTACCAACCCCTTCAGCGCCCGGCACCCCAAATTCTCCGCCCGCCCCACGCACGCCGACGCCGCAACCGCCGCCACCACGATCATCCGGCAAGCCAGCCTCACGATCGACTCCTGCGTTAGCTGATTAGACTACGCTCCAACCCGCAGGTCGCACACTGTCAGATCACCCAGCCCCAACCCGCTCTCCTTTCCTAATCCCTAATCCCTAATCCCTGCCTCCCCCGCCCCACCCAAACCGCACCCCGCCCTGCACCAGCCGCGGAGCCGCCAGCGTCAACACCGGCGTCCGCCCCGCATCAATCCTCCGATTCAACAAGTTCTGCGCCCCCGCATACACACTGAACCCCCTCCCCACCACCCTCTCCGCCGACACATCCACCCGCGCAAACGGATGCAGCAAATACTCATTCGCCGCATCATCAAACTCCTTCCCCTCATAAATCCCAAACCCATGCAGCGTCGCCACCTTCGGCCAAACATAATTCACCACCCCCGTAACCGACTGCCGCGGCACCTCCGGAATCCAGTTCCCCTTCAAATCCACCTGCGCCGCGCTGCTCGAGTTAAACGCCGTCACCGTAGCCACCGCCAGCTGATACCCGAAGCTCGCATCCAGCCCGCGCCAAGTCGCCGTCTGCCCCTCCACCATCGCGCCGCGGCTCCGTATCTGCCCCAGATTCTGCCGCTGCAACAACTGCGTCGTCGCCGTCTGGCTAAGTTCTACCGCCGATATCGGCCGATTCACCTCCGTCCAGAAATACGTCGCCCGCAATCTCCCCACCCGCCCGCCCACCTCACCGCCAAACTCGAACCCCGTAGCCCGCTCCGCTAGCAACGCATCATTCGCCAGCGTAGTCTGCTGCCCCACCTGCCCCGTCCGATACAGCTCATTCATCGTAGGCCCGCGAAACGCCCGAAACGCCGTCCCCGTCAGCAGCAATCCCGGCCGCAACGTCTTCACCACCCCCACCCGCGGACTCACCATCAGCTCATCCAGCTCCGGCAACGCCGTCACCGACCCGCTAGTCGACACCACCCGCCGCGCATCGAACGTCCGAAAAGAATCCACCCGCACCGATCCCGACACCGACCACCCACGCGGCAGCCAGATCGCATCCGCATACCCGCCCACTTCCCTCTGCCGCGCACTCGTACTAGTCGTCGACGCCACCTCCCCGCCCACCACCGCCGACTCATCATCCGTCGCCCGCACGTCCCTTACGTCCAACCCCAGCGCCCCCGTCACCGTCCGCAGCGTCCGCGCCGCCTGCGCTACCAACCCCAGCTCATCCACCGGCACCTGCTGCAGCTTCGTCAGCACCTCCGAATCCCGATCCGCAGCAATCGCCGAAAAACTCTGCCGATACGCCTCCCGCGATCCATATAGCCGCAACAACCCTGTCCCCCACCCCCCATCCGCATCCACCCCACCCACATACCTCCATAGCCGAGTCCCATTCGTCTGCAGCGGCGTCCCATTTCCCCGCGCCTCATTCAAAACATTCCCCAACAGAAATCCCCGCACTCCATGCTCATCCTTCACCGAACCCAACACCAACCGCCCACTCTCCTCCCGCACATTCGCCGGCACATCCACCGTCCCGCGAAACTCCGGCGCAGTAGGAATATACCCGTCCGTCCACAGCCCCGAAGTCGCCGCCAGCACCGCCATCCGCCGCATCGCCCCCGACACCAGCGCATCCTCATTCACCGTATTCTCCGTAGCCCCACCCGCATCCGCCTTCACCACCCACCCCCGCTGCACCGGCATCACCGGCACCACATCCACCACGCCCCCAATCGCACTCGACCCATAAAGATCCGCCGCCCCACCCCGCAACAACCGCACCTGCTCAATCGCCAGCGACGGAATCTCATCCCAATGCACCCACCCCCCAAACGCATCGTTGAGCGGCACCTGGTCACTCACCACCAGCGTCCGGCTAGCCGCCGTGCTCCCCAACCCCCGCAAGCTCAAACCCTCCGTAGTAGGATTCGCCGTCCAAGAGCTAGTCCTCCGAAACAACTGAAATCCCGCCACCTCATGCAGCCGATCATCCAGCGTCAACCCGGGCTCTGCCTCCATCTGCTGCTGCGAAACCACCGCCACACTCGTAGCCGAATCGCTAACCCCCACCAACCCCCGATCCGCACTTACCGTAACCGAATCAGACGTCCGCACCACCGGCGAGTTCACAGCCTGCGCCGGCGGCGTCTGCACCGCCGCCGTCTGCCCCCAGGCCCCCACCACGCAAGCCGCAACCCACGCCCCCACCCACACCGATCGCAGCCCCAGCCTCATCTCTTCAGCCTCTCACACACTGCGCCCGCCTTCCCTAATCCCTAACCCCTAACCCCTAATCCCTGTTTTCGAGCACCCTCCCCATTAACACTTTGTTAACATACGAGCACCATGAGCGAGGCAAGCCACTTCCCCAATCTCCAACCTCCGCAGTCTCCACTGCAGCGCCTCGAAAGCAGGCCCAACCATGCCTGACCTCATCGCCCGCTTCCTCATCGGCGGCACCGTCGTCATCCTCTTCTCCATCATTGGAGACGTCTTCAAGCCCAAGAGCCTCGGCGGAATCTTCGCCGCCGCTCCCACCATCGCCCTCGCCTCCATCTCGCTCACCGCGCATCAGCACGGCCTAGCCTACGTCCGCATCGAAGCCCGCTCCATGATCATTGGAGCCCTCGCCTTCTTCGTCTACGCCTGCGCCGTCAGCTTCATCCTCATGCGCTACCGACCCCGCTCGCTCGTAGCCGCCGGCGCCCTCTCACCCATCTGGTTCGCAGTCGCCGCGCTTCTCTACGCCGTGTGGCTCAGAAAGTAGATCGCCATGCTCATCGGCATCAACGTCGCCAAACTCCGCGAAGGCAAACCCTCCGAATACCTCACGCGCTTTATCTTCGGTGGCACCCTCACCGTAATCGCCGCGCTCATCGCCCGCCACTACGGCCCCATCCTCGGAGGCCTCTTTTTAGCCTTCCCCGGCATCTTCGCCCCCGGCCTCAGCATGACCGAGACCCACGCCATCGAACGCAAAGCCAGCCAGGGCGCGGACGGCACTCTCTTCGCCCGCGCTGAAGCCAGCGTAGAAGCCGCCGGAGCCTCCGCCGGCGCATTAGGCCTCGCAGCCTTCGCAATCACCCTCTGGCTAGGCCTCCCCACCCACCACCTGACCCTCATGCTCCCGTTAGCAACCGCCGCCTGGCTGGCAGTCTCCGTCCTCTGCTGGTGGCTTCGCAAACGCTTCCACATCTAGCGCAGCGTCCAAAGAATTCCACGAGCCCCAGGAAATCTCGTCATTCTGACCCTCGAGCGTAGCGCAGGGCAAGAACCCCTGTAGCTGCCCTTGCCGTTGCCCTTGCTCTCTTTCTGTCATTCCCCGGGGATCTGCTTCTCACCGCAACCCGTCCGCCGACGTGGCGAAACTTGGCCACCTTCGCGCCCTTTGCGTCAAAGCCCTTGCTTTTCTTTCTGTGATTCCCTCAACGAATCTGCTTCTGCCTTAGCACGTGCAATTGGACTCGCACTCGCACTTGTACTTGTACTTGTACTTGCCCTTGCCCTTGCCCTTGCCCTTGCCCTTCGCCCTTGCACTTGCCCTTCGCCCTTGCCCTTGCCCTTGCACTTGCACTTGCCCTTGCCCTAGCACTTGCCCTTCGCCCTTGCCCTTGCACTTGCCCTTCGCCCTTGCCCTTGCACTTGCCCTTGCCCTTGCACTTGCCCTTCGCCCTTGCCCTTGCACTTCCGGATTAGCAGGGGGCTTCAGCCCCCTGAAAAATCCCCCCACAGAAAAGGGGCTTTAGCCCCGGCCCCTCACCGCCAGGCCCGCAAGCAAAGCGTATTGCCATCCGGATCATCCACGTAAACCTCGCGCGTCCCCCACGTCTGATCCAGCGGCCCAAGATGCACCGGCGACCCACTCCGATGAGACTGGTCCAGCCCCCGAGCAGTAGCGCGCGCAAACATTTCGTCCACCAGCTGCGGCGTCTCCATCTCAAGATTCAAGGAACTCCACGTAGGATGCCGGCCCATGTGCATAGAAAGCTGCAGAATCGCGCCTTCGCACACAAGGTCCACCACCCCACTGCGCAGCGAAAGCTCCCGATACTCCGGGTATCGCAGCTCAAACTCCATAACCCCCGTGTAGAAAGCAAGCGAACGCACCAGGTCGCTGCTGTACAACACAGGCACCGCAAGCATCGCATCCCTCACTTTCATTCACGATCAGCGAGTAATGCAACCATGCTATCGCACAGAGAGAATGGCGACCCGAAGGCCGCCACTGGATCCCACCAAACCTAACCCCTAATGCCTAATCCCTGTTCCCTAATCCCTAATCCCTGCTTCTCCACCGCCGCCCCCACCCGCAACATCGTGGCCTCATCAAAATGTTTTCCCAACACCTGCACCCCAATCGGCAATCCCTCCGCCGTCACGCCGCAAGGCACGCTCATCCCGCAAATCCCAGCCAGCGAAGCAGCCACGGAGTAAATATCCTCGAGATACATCTGCAAAGGATCATCCGTCTTCTCACCCAGCTTAAACGCAGCAGTAGGAGTCACCGGGGCAACAATGGCATCCACCGTCTCAAACGCCTGCACAAAGTCCCGAGTCAGCAACGCCCGCACCTGCTGCGCCTTGCGGTAGTACGCATCGTAGTATCCCGCCGAAAGCACATACGTCCCCAGCAGAATCCGCCGCTTCACCTCCGCGCCAAACCCCTCATCGCGCGTATTCCGGAACATCGCCGCCAGCGTCGTAGCATCCTTCGACCGCAACCCAAACCGCACGCCATCAAACCGCGAAAGATTCGAGCTAGCCTCCGCCGTAGCAATCACGTAATACGTAGGCACCGCATATTTCGTATGCGGCAGCGACACCTTGTGCACCGAAGCACCCGCCGCCTTCAACCCCTCCAGCGCCTTCTCGATCGAAGCGCGAATCTCCGCATTCAACCCTTCACCGAAGTACTCTTCCGGCACGCCAATCCTCAACCCCTCCACACCCTTACCCAACTCCGCCGCATACGAGCCCACCGCCTCATGCGAAGAAGTAGCATCCATCTCATCTGCTCCCGCCAGCACCTCCAGCATCGTCGCCGCATCCTCCACCGACCGCGCAAACGGCCCCACCCGATCCAGCGAAGAAGCAAACGCAATCAACCCATACCGCGACACGCGCCCATACGTAGGCAGCACGCCCACCACCCCGCAAAACGCCGCCGGCTGCCGAATCGACCCGCCCGTATCCGTCCCCAAACTCGCCACGCACAACCCAGCCGCCACCGCCGCCGCACTCCCACCCGAACTCCCACCCGGCACCCGGTCCATCGCCCGAGGATTCCTCACCGGCCCATACGCCGAGTTCTCATTCGACGACCCCATCGCAAACTCATCGCAATTCAACTTCCCCAGCACCACCGCCCCCGCAGCCTCAAGCTTCTTCACAACGGTCGCGTCATACGGCGGATGGTACCCCTCCAAAATCTTCGACCCCGCAGTAGTCACCACACCCTTTGTAACGAGCACATCCTTAATCCCCACCGGCACACCCGCCAGCGGCCCCACCGCATCGCCAGCCTTCACCGCCGCATCGACCTTCTCCGCCTGCGCCAAAGCCCGCTCCCGAGTCAGCGTCAGAAAGCTATGGATCTCCGGATCAACCGCCGCAATCCGCTCATAGTGCCGCTCCGCCAGCCCCCCCGCCGACACCCGCCCCTCGACCACCAACGCCCGCGCCTCCGCCAGCGTCAACCTCTCCAACGAACTCTCCGTCACCAAACCCATCCTTACCGTTCTCCCAAATCCTTACCCGCGTTTGCCGTTACTCGTTTTTCGCCGTCATCCTGACCCTGAGCGTAGCCGAAGGGGAAGGACCTCCTGTATCTGCCTTTGCTGTTGCCCTTGCTTTTCTTTCTGTCATTCCCTCTGCGAATCTGCTTTTCAATCCCTATCTCTCAATCACCTTCGGCACCTTAAAAAATCTCCCATCCGTCTCCGGAGCCTCCGCCATCACCAGCCCCCGATCCAACGAAGCCCGCACCACATCCGCCCTCAGCGTCTCGCCAGCCTTCGCCACCTCCAACCCCAGCGCCTGCCCCACCTGCGCCATCGGCTCCACCACCGACGTATCCAGCTCATTCATCTGCGCGATATACCCCAGCACCGCATTCAAATCCCGCGCCATCCGCGGCAACTCCTCCGCCGTCAGCTCCAGATTCGCCAAATCCCCCACTTGCTTTACATCCTCCACCGACACCGCCAACCCGTCACCCATCACGCTTCTCCCTTATCCCTAATCCCTTATCACTTATCCCTTATCCCTTATCACTTATCCCTTATCCCTTCTCCCTGCTCCTAAAGTGTATCCCGCCCAGCTTCACCCCCGCGATCCTCCCCAGGTCATTCGCCAGCGCCGACCGCATATGCACAAACTGCTGCATCCACTGCGCTCCCTCCACCCGCACATGCAGCCAATTCTCAGCATCCAGATACAGCACCTGCGCATGCCCAGCCAGCGCACTCCCACACGCCACCGGCCAAGCGGCCATCAGCCTGTCCTCATCCGGCAGCTCGCGCAAGCTCCTCCCCAACGACCCCCGCAGCACATCCCGCATCCTCTCCATCACTCCACCACCTCATCCACATCCCCATGCGCGACCTCATCCGCGCTCGCCGCCGCCGCCACCACCAGCCACTCCTGCACCTGATGCAGATTCGACACCGCCGCATACTCCCCCCCGCACGCCTCCGCCTCCGTCCCCGCCAGCAGAAACGCCCGCCGCAACCCCGCCGCATTCGCCGCCACCACATCGCTGCACCGGTCCCCCACTATCACCGACGCGCCCAGCTCCACGCCCAAATCCTTAGCCGCCCTCCGCAGCATCCCCGTCCCCGGCTTCCGATCCTCATGTTCCCGCTTATACTTCCCCACCCCATGCTCCGGATGAAACGGGCAGAAGTACACCGCATCCAGCGCCACGCCCTGCTTCACAAACTCGCCCAGCATCCACTCCATCAACTCCTCATACTGCGCCTCCGTATACATCCCCCGCGCAATCCCCGCCTGGTTGGTCACCACCACCAGCTGGTATCCGAGCCCCACTGCCACCCGGCACAGCTCAAAGATCCCCTCCACCCACCGCACCTCATCCGCCCTGTGCAGATACCCCACCTCCTGGTTGATCACCCCATCCCGATCCAGAAACAACGCCTTCCGTCTCAGCCCCATAGCATCAACCTCTCACCAACCATTCTCCACCCACATCCCTTCTACGCGCCCACCATTACCCCCAGATTTCAAAATTCCCCCCTCACAAGGAGTAATCCCCCACCCTTTGCCTTCGCCCTAGCCGTTGCATCAGCCGTTGCCGTTGTTTGCTTTACGCCGTCATCCTGAGCGAAGCGAAGGACCCCCGCATTGGCCCTTGCCCTTGCCGTTGCTGTTCCCGTTGCTGTTGCCGTTGCTGTTGTTTTTTTGGTTGTCATCCCGTAGGGAGCTGCTTCTGCCTTTGCCGTTGCCGTTGCTTGTTTCACGCCGTCATCCTGAGCGAAGCGCGCAGCGCGAAGCCGAAGGACCCGCCACGCATCCAGCTGCCGCAACCCTCCCCATGGTTCTCAACCACGATCCGCAGTTGCCCCTGCCGTTCTTCCGTCATTCCCCTCAGCAATCTGCTGTTCGCCCCTAGCCCTGGGCCCTAATCCCTAATCCCTAATCCCTGCCTTTAAGCCTCCGCCTAAGATCCGCCGTAACCTCCCGATGGCAACAAAGACAAAGCGTCCGCAGATTATCCAGATCGCACTCCCCACCCCCCTCGGCGACGGGCCGCACATGGTCCGCATCCCACAGCGATCTTCTTACCCCCACCGACCGCATCGCCCAAACCTCCAGCAACTCCGCCCTCACCCTTCCCCGACTCCGCAACAACCGCGCATACTCGGCCACCGTATCGGTCCCACACAGCGCGCACACGCCCTGATCCCGCAGCAGCACCTGCTCCCGCAGATACCCCGCATCTGACCGCAGCCTCCACTGGTGCACGCAATAGTCCGAGCAGAACGTCCGCCGCCGCTTCGCCAGAA
Source organism: uncultured Acidobacteriaceae bacterium (assembly GCA_963737325.1). GTDB lineage: Bacteria > Acidobacteriota > Terriglobia > Terriglobales > Acidobacteriaceae > Granulicella. Next base: position 71,469 of record CAVTSJ010000025.1, on the reverse strand, counting down.
TCTCCATCCGACACCACCGGCAAAGCGCCCGCCCATTCACCCCAACCTCACCGACAACCCCCTTAGCCCACCCAGCCTCCCCCAACCGCCGCCCCGGCAACTTCACCCCTGCACCCTTTTTAGCGACCATCCCCAATCTTAGCCAAGTCAAAGCTCGGGTCCACTCGAAGCCTCCGCCGCAAGTCAATCGACGGAATCACGATCTCAACCTCCTCAAATCGCCCACACCATTAGGTTCGCCCATAAGATTGGCTTTACCGGTCACCAACACAAGCGTATTCTGCACAGAATCATGGCGCCTCCGAAGCTGACCTTCACGCCGATGCTGAGCCGGCTCCGAGCGTCTTGGCGCGCAGACCCTTTTGCATGGATAGCAGCACTGCTCTGCCCGTTCGCCATCGTAGTTCCCCATCTCCTTATAAAATCGGGCCACCATCCTCCCGTTGGCACGTATATAGCAATTCTGGGCGTTCTAGCGGCGGCGGTGACGTTTCGAAAGGATACCTCGCTGCCGGAAAAAGCCCTTTGGACTATCCTCTTTGCGTTACTGGGGTTTGCCGAAATTAGGAACCTTTACATTTCTGAGCAAGAACAAATTGAAGAATTTCGGACGATCGCAGATGGCCTTAGCCAGGCAAACGGCGATCTGGAACAAACAAAGAAAGGACTAGACAAAACGGCAGGCGGCCTGGACACCGCATCTGAAAATCTTCAGACCCTTTCGGACCGAATGACTGATTCGTCAACCAACGCCCGAAAGCAATTCAAAGCTTCCATGACGGCCTCAAATGAAATTCTAAGAAAGACCGGCGAGGCGGCAGACATGGCGGCCGAGGGCGTCGCAAATATGACAGGCGGCGACAGCTATCTGATCGTTGCCCCGATATTCATCCCGATAAAACAACCCAATACTTTCGAGCTGGTCACTACTCTCGGGAAGAATTGCAAGAGGCGAACGCTCGAGGACGTTTCGATCCTTGTCCGAAAACTTCCGATCCCGGGTGAAGGAACAGTGAGTGGATATGTAGACCAGATGACCTCGCGCACTCGCGCGGAGGCGGAGTTCCACGGAACAGTACCGTCGACTGAAATGCTGCCGATCGGACAGATAACGCCGGACATGATTGGAGAAACCACATATTTCGTGAACACAACCTACCGCAACAAGGAGACCATTGAGACCCTAATTGTTCGACGCGCGGATTCGGGAAAATGGGAAATGTCCTTTACGGTCGGGCAAGTGACAAACGGGACGCCGCTGCACCCCGACTCAATCGTTAAACCGCTCGAAGTAACTGTGCCGAAGTGGCGCTCACAGGACAACAACCTGAAGCAGTAAGCCATAGTCGTGCGCTCCGTTCACAACAACTTTGAGTGGGCAATCGTGAGAAACCGCGACCGCCGGGTGCCCCATTCATGACATCTTTTCGTCATGAGTGGGTAATCGCGCGAATGCGCGACGCCCCCGCCCAATCTCCCCTACGATAGCTCCATGCCTATAGGCCTCAAGCGTCTCCAAAACGAAGGCGACCTCCATTTCATCACCTTCAGCTGCCACGAACGCCGGCCTCTGCTCAACACCCCGCATTGCAAAACGGTCCTCGAGGACATGTTGGAAGCACTTCGGTCCCGTCACGGTTTCGCAATACTCGGCTACGTCGTCATGCCCGAGCACGTCCATCTACTCATGACGGAACCAAAAACGGGATCAGTGAACTCAACCCTCCGAGTTCTCAAAGGCCAAACCTCCAAGTTGCTCCGTGGCGTCCACGAGCATTTCTGGCTACCTCGCTATTACGACTTCAACGTTTTTACCGACGCGAAGCGAATCGAAAAGCTAAGGTACATGCACCGCAACCCTGTCGCGAGAGAACTCGTGGCCAGGCCGGAAGATTGGCCTTGGAGCAGCTTCCTCGCATACGCCACGCGGGAGCCGTGTCACATTACCATCGAAACTCCGCACGGAATCGTCCGCGCGCAGAACGCGAATTCCCTGCCCGACTCCCACAAAACCGGGTGCCGGGTGCCCCATTCATGACATCTTTTCGTCATGAGTGGGTGTAGCGAAAGCCGGGATCGCCAGGGGACGTTCTTGGGCCATTCGGGGGCACAGCGCGACCGCTCCCACCCAAATCTCCCCGACGAGCCCACGCCCGAAACCCTCCACGCCCGCCACGCCTTCGCCAAGCCCAACCACGCCCACACCCCTGGGCCCGGGCGAACGACTCGAAGGGGCACGGCTGGTAGCCCAACGCTTCAGCCTTGGGTCTCCGTGCCATAAACCAGCCAGCCTCGCCACGCGAAGCCTCCCGCCGCCCGCACCCAACCAAGGGCCAGCGGCCCGAAATATGCCAGCCAGGGGCGAAGCCCCGGGTCCCAACGCCAAAGACGGAGTCCGCCACGCCTTCGCCCCAGGCCCGGGCAAACGACCCGGAAGGGCACGGCTTCAGCCGGGCCATAAACCAGCCAGCGTCGCAGACGCCTACCTCGCTGCCGCAGGCCGGAGTGAAGCCGCAGGCGCAACGACCAAATTGCCTTCCTCGCTGCCGCCACCCCACCGAGCCCCCACCACGCGAAGCCCCCCGCCGGGTGCCCCATTCATGACATCGTTTCGTCATGAGTGGGTGTAGCGAAAGCCGCGGTCCCCAGCGGATGTTCCTAGTCCGTTTGTGTGGCCAGCGCGACCGCTCCCGCCCAATCTCCCCACGAGCCCATACCCGAAACCCTCCGCGCCCGCCACACCTTCGCCATGCCCAACCACGCCCACACCCCAGGCCCGGGCGAACGACTCGAAGGGGCACGGCTTAAGCCGTGCCATAAACCAGCCAGCGTCGCAGACGCCTACCGCTCTGCCGAAGGCCGGAGTGAAGCCGCAGGCGCAACGACTGAATTGCCTTCCCCCCAGCCCGGCACAAACTCCCGCGCGCCACGCGAAGCCCCTCGCCGCCCGCCGAAAACCTGTCAAGCCCCTAAACCACATAACCAACACATTCTAAAGCAAATAGACTTGGCATAGTACCCCCACCCAAAAGCCTATAATTAAATCAGCCAGGAAAACCAACAACGACAGCCCCAACCTAACCCCAATCCCTGCAAGACTTTACCGATAAGCCGCCTGCAATCAGCCGCTTACAGCCAAAACAGCCCTAACCAGAATCATTGCCATACTTTAGCCATAACCCATGCGCAATCAGCGAGATACCCACCCCGAAACCCATAACCCCAGTCATTGCCCTACTTTACCGTAACAACCCTGTTATCAGCCGCTTACCGCCAGACCCGCCTCGCAACCGCCTGATTCCAAACGACCACCTCCAAAAAGTACGGGGGGAGGGGGGAGGGCACTCCTAATCCCTGTTCCCTGATCCCTAATCCCTGCCCTTGAATCCCTGCCTCAACAGGGCAGCCGCATTGCGACGCCCGCAGCCGCAACCTCAGCCTTCAGCGCCCGAGAATCCGTCACCCCAAAGTGAAAGATACTCGCCGCCAGCGCCGCATCCGCCTTGCCCGCCAGGAACACCTCGGCAAAGTGCGCCGCCGACCCAGCCCCACCCGACGCAATCACCGGAATCTGCACCGCCTCCGACACCAGCCGCGTCAGCTCCAGATCAAACCCTGCCCGAGTCCCATCCGCATCCATGCTCGTCAGCAGAATCTCCCCCGCCCCCCGGGCCTCCGCCTCCACCGCCCACTCCACCACCCGAAGCCCAGTAGGCTTCCTTCCCCCTGAAACAAAAACCTCAGCATCTCCAACAGAATCAGCGCTTTGCGACCTTCTCGCATCGATCGCCACAATCACCGCTTGAGCGCCAAAACTCCCACCAATTTCCCCAATCAATTCCGGTCTAGCGATCGCGCTCGAGTTGATGCTCACCTTGTCAGCTCCAGCATCGAACACAGCAGCAGCTTCCTCAGCCGAACGAATTCCGCCTCCAACCGTAAACGGCACAAACAGCTTCTCCGCTGTCCGCTTCACAGTCTCAAGCAGCGTTCCGCGACCTTCATGCGTAGCTGTAATATCCAGCAACACAATCTCATCCGCTCCGCCGCGAGCATGCCGATGAGCCAACTCCGCAGGATCGCCAGCATCCACAATGTCCACAAACTGCACGCCTTTCACCACGCGTCCAGCGCGAACATCCAGGCAAGCAATGATCCTCTTGGTCAGCATAGCTAGAGCTCCAGGAAGTTCCTCAACACCCTCAACCCAGTCTCAGCCGACTTCTCCGGATGAAACTGCACTCCCATAACATTCCCGCGCTCCACAACACCAGTGAACGCTCCTCCATACAACGTCTCAGCAGCAGTATCCGTAGAAACCGGCGCTCGCCACGAATGCGTGTAATACACAAAACTCCCAGCTTCAACACCCTTCAACAGCCGCGAATCCGCCCGAATCGTCTCCAGCGAATTCCACCCAACATGAGGAGCCTTCAGTTCCTCGCCCTCAAACTCCGCCGGAAACCGCTCACACTTCCCGTCGAACCAACCCAATCCTCGAGTCTCGGCCGCTTCCGTAGACCCTTCATAAAGCCACTGCAACCCAACGCAAATCCCTAGGAAACGGAACCCCTTTCCCAAGCGCCGACTCGCACAGCCTCTCCAAACCCCAAATCATGCAACAACTGTGTAGCCTGAAAATGCCCAACACCAGGCAAGACGATCTTGTCCGCACGAAGCACATCCTGCGAAGACTGCGTCACAACAACGTCCTTCGCGCCGAGAAACCGAAGCGCCTTGACCACGCTGGTGAGATTGCCCGCCTTGTAGTCAATAACCGCGATCATCGACTTCGCTTCGCCTTGGATTTGTGCCAATACTGAAAGGGATCTTCGTATAGCTCACCCTCGAGATCCATGACCCGCTGCTGCAACCGGACCTGCGCATCAGCGATCGCCTGGTTATAGATTGCCGGTCCAATCTCGCCTACGAAGTAGCTCAACAGCAACCCCGCAGCGAGCTCACCAATCGGTTCCGGCATGTTCCTTTCGAAATACTGCTGAATGGACGCAACCGCTCCGTCGCGCACCTGCTTGGAAAGCTCAATGCTCATAGCAACCCCTTGGTGCTCGGCAACAACTCCTTCATACGCTCGTCAAGAGAACACGCGCCTCTCAAGGCTCTCGCAAACGCCTTGAAGATCGCCTCGATCTTGTGATGATTACTGCGGCCATACATCACCTTCACGTGTACGTTTGCCCTCGCCCCCCGAGCGAACCCCTCAAAGAAGTCCACCACCAGCTCGGACTGAAGATCGCCCACCACCGGAACATTCACCTGGTCGTCCACCGCGTACGCGACACGGCCAGACAGGTCAACGGCCGCAATCGCAAGCGTCTCATCCATTGGCATCAAGAAGTAACCCGCTCGCAAGATGCCCTTCTTATCTCCGAGCGCCTCGGCAAATGCCTCGCCAAGCGCGATGCCAACATCTTCAACCGTGTGATGCTGGTCGACATCAAGGTCTCCAATGCACTTCAGTTGAAGATCGAAGCCTCCATGACGCGTGAACAGCTCGAGCATATGATCGAAGAAGCGTATCCCCGTCGACACCACGTAGCTTCCCTTGCCATCCACATTCAGGCGAACGGAAATCCTCGTTTCAGTCGTATTGCGCTCGACGATCCCAATACGCTCAGGTCCCATCGGCTGCGGCGCAACCCCAAGTTCCTCGGGAAGATCGCTCATGCTCGCCCTCTGCCTTCTGCCGGAGTCCAGTTCATAGCTGCCAACGACTCTCGCAGCGCGGAGATGCCCCGGGTCACATGATCTTCCACACCCACGGTAATACGCACATATCCATCACAGCCGGGATCGGTCGAGCGGTCGCGCAGCAAAACTCCGCGCTTATGCACTTCGGCGCAAAGTTCCTTATGCCTCGGACCGATGTCCATCAAGACGAAGTTGGCTGCGCTCGGCCACGTCCGTACTCGAAGATATTTCAAGGCCGCGAGAATCCGTTCGCGGCCTGTCCGGACTTGGTCCACGTACCACTTGAGGTACGCATCATCCGCCACTGCGTCTGGAAGGACTGCGAGTGCCACTCCGTTCACGTTGTAAGGCGAGCAGACCTTGCGAATGTAGCTGATCAAACGCGCATTCCCTGCGAGCATTCCAATGCGCAAATTGGCCAGACCATACGCTTTTGAAAATGTCCGCGCAACGATGAGATTCGGAATTGCTCCGACATCGCCGAGCGTGGTCTCACCGTGGAAGTGGAAGTATGCCTCGTCGACCATCAGCAAGGCTTGCGGTGCGGCTGCTGCAATCGCCAGCAGATGGTCGCGGCTGACTGTAGCGCCCGTAGGATTGTTGGGGGACGCGACAATGATTAACTTCGTCGTGGGCGTAATGCCGGCAAGGAACCGCTCGAAGGGAAAGCAGAAAGAATCGTCAGATTGCACTCGCTTGAGGCCCGCAGTCATCAACCCAATCGACACATCGTACATAAAGAAGGTCGGGGTGCAGATAAGCGCTTCATCGCCTTCTTCAAGAAAAGTACACGAGACGAGATGAATCGCTTCGTCGACGCCGTTCGTCAGGATGAGCTGATCGCGCTCCAGACCGAAGTGTTTTGCAACGGTACGCTCGACCGGCTCACGCTCGGGGTAAATCGTCAGACCTTCGCCCGTAAGTTGCTGTAATCGCCTCAGAACCGACGGACTAGGGCGCAAGGTGTTTTCATTGAAATCGAGACGCAGGGCGTCGCGACCGCCGAGCGGTGGATGATACTCGGGCATTGCCAGCACGGCCTTGCGGGGTTGAACCAGCGTCGTCTGTTCTAAAATTGTGCTCATCTCATCCTCACGCGCACGCTCTCGGCGTGGCCGACTAAACCTTCTGCTTCCGCGAGTGCGATCGTATGGGGACCGACCTCACGAAGCGCATTGAGCGTGTATTGCTGCACAGTAATTACCTTCACGAAGTCCAGCACGCTGAGGCCTCCGCGAACACGTCCGTTGCGTCCCGTTGGAAGCACGTGATTTGGCCCGCTAATGTAGTCCCCCATAGATTGTGGGGTGTGGTGCCCAATGAAGACAGATCCAGCGTTCTTTACCCAGCGCAGATCCGCGCCTGCGTCCACTGTCAGATGTTCCGGCGCGAGCCGATTGGTTAGCGAGTGCGCCTCTTCCACGGTCTTCGTCACAAAAGCGACGCCTTGGGCAGCAAGCGATTGCTGGGCGATAGGATTACCCTGCGACTGACGCTTCACTTCCAGACCGACATCCAAGGCAAGGTCAGGGCTGCTGGTGATGAAGATGGCGAGCGCCTCCGGATCATGCTCCGCCTGTGCGACTAGATCAGCGGCGATTCCCGTCGAGTCGCCATCTTCACTCGTTACCACAATCTCAGTCGGGCCGGCAGGCATATCGACGCCAGTGTGGTGGGAGACGGCCATCTTTGCAGCCGTCACATAAAGATTGCCAGGGCCCACGATCTTGTCGACCGCGCCAATCGCCTTTGTGCCATAGGCTAATGCCGCAATTGCCTGGGCTCCTCCAACGCGATAAAACTCGTTGACGCCAGAGAGATAAGCGGCGGCCATCGTTTCACGTGCGGGTTTCGGCGAGCAGACAACGATGCGCTCAACACCTGCAACTTGCGCGGGCGTTACGGTCATCAAGAGCGTCGACGGAAGCGGATAGCGCCCTCCGGGAACATAGCAGCCTACTGATCCGAGCGGCCGCACAATCTGCCCTACTTCCATGCCCTCGACCGGACGAAAGCTCCATGCATGAGGAAGCTGTTTCTCAGCGAAGGTCCGTATATTTGCCTGTGCGAGCCGCATCGCAGCCTTGAGTTCTTCGCTGATGGAGTCCCAGGCCGCTTGCATTTCGGCGCGGTCGACCAGGAAGGGCTGATCATTTTGAAGCCCGTCAAACGTAGCGGCAAACTCGCGCACGGCCTCGTCCCCGCGGCTTTCTATATTCGAAAGAATGTTGCGAACAACGGCGTCCACCTTCGCGGTGTTGACGGCACCACGCTGCTCCAGCCGCTTGATTGCTGCATCTGCGGCAGGAGCTTCCGCGCCAAATGTCTTCAAAATCCTCATTGCATCCTTGTATTACAAAACAACTTTGCTAAGCGGATACTCGACGATTCCCGCTCCGCCAGCGGCCTTCAGCTTTGGAATGACATCGCGAACAAGATGAGTTTCGAGGATCGTGTTGAGCGCAACCCAATCTGCATCACGCAACTGAGAGATCGTCGGAGAATTAAGCGCTGGAAGAACAGCGAGGACTTTGTCGAGATCAGACTTTCGCGCGTTGAGCATGAGACCCACCTGATTTTGGGCATCGATCGCGCCATTCAACATGAGCGACAAGGTCTCGATCTTGGAGCGCTTCCAGGCATCTGCCCAAGCATTTCTATTGGCGATGAGCTGGGTTTCCGATTCCATTAGCGTCTCAATGATGCGGAGACGATTCGCCCGCAAGGAGCTGCCTGTCTCCGTGACTTCCACGATGGCGTCGGCAAGTGTCGGGGGCTTCACCTCGGTCGCGCCCCAGCTGAACTCAACTTTGACGGGAATGTTCTTTTCGGCAAAGTAGCGCTTTGTGAACTCAACGAGTTCTGTCGCGATCGTCTTACCGGCAAGGTCCTCAGGCGTTTGAAACCAGGAGTCCTCCGGGACGGCGAGCACCCATTTCACAGGCACTCGAGATTGCTTGGAATATGTAAGTGATGTAACTCGCTCGACGTCGGATTGATTCTCCAGCACCCAATCGTTGCCAGTGAGACCTGCATCCAGGGCGCCATGCTCAACATAGCGAGCCATCTCCTGCGCGCGAACAAGCATGCACTCTATTTCAGCATCGTCGATTGTCGGAAAGTAGCTTCGACCGTTTGCATAGATTCGCCAGCCTGCGCGCTCGAACAGAGCAATGGTCGCCTCCTGCAGACTGCCCTTCGGAATACCAAGCTTAAGCTTATTCTTCTCTGCCATTACTCGCTCCCTGTCCGAATCGGCTTCGTGAAACAGCTGACAGTACCCTCATGGCAAACCAGGCCGTCGCCTTCGACTTCGACGCGGAAAAGCAGGGCGTCATTGTCACAATCCGTGGATGCAGAGATTACACGCAGCCGGTTGCCGCTCGTCTCACCCTTCATCCATAGTTTGGAACGAGTGCGCGACCAAAACGTAACAAAACCGCTTTCGAGGGTCCTACGGTAGCTTTCTTCGTTCAGAAAGCCCAACATCAGTACCTCGTTGCTCTTAGCGTCCTGCACAATGCCGGCGACCATGCCTCCGGCTTTTGCGAAATCGATCGATACCATCTCTGCTGCGCTCATCGTCTAGTTCCTCTTGGTATGTCGCTGTGTGGCTGCCTGCAGGGATCACTTCAACGCGACACAGCAAAAAGCCCGCTCGCGATATGCGCGTCGGCGGGCCTGTCGTAATCCTGGAGTGGACCTGTTACTTATTCTGCCGCCCCGGACACAGCCGCCAACATGCGATGCGCATGGTGATGGTAATGCCCGAGATGGTGCAACCGAACACTCATTGATATTTACGCTAACGGGATCGCGTCCCAATGTCAATGAACATAAGAACTGAAGTGGGAATAACAAACTATCGATTGATCTTTCGCCCTGCGCAACCCAAGTAAATGCGCCCGCCCGCTCACTTCTCAAATTGCATCAGTAGGAACAGACGGCAACCTGCCGAGGAGATTTACTTCATGACGGACTATCGCGTACAAGCCGGAGATGCCCAGGAAGACCAGGTCACAGCAGTCATCGAAAAATATACCGCGCCCGTTCCATCGAGCGCTTATCTTGGATTAGCTGTTGCTGCGATTGCGGCTTCGGTAACGATCCAGGTGACGCAGGAGGAGAAGGCAAACCCGGCACTATTCGTGGGGCAATGGGTTGCGCCATTCCTGCTGCTCGGAATTTACAACAAATTGGTAAAGCAACACGGATCAGACGCGAACGCTAAACAAGGATAACCGCAAGATTCAGTCGCCGATCGGGGCTCCAATCCCGATCGGCGCAAAGCTTCGCTCTCCATCGCATGCAATTCGAACTTCGCCCGTACCAATGCTGTAGATCCAACCTGATATTGATAAGTTCCCCTTCGCGATCGCCCCTGCAACAGACGGGTGAGTCTTTAGATGTTGCATCTGAAGCAAGACATTCTGCTCCGTAAGGGTCTCGATCAGTTGATGATTAGGGTGAGCGTCGTCCGATGAATCATGCATCGTCTCAGCCACGCTAAGAGCCGCATGGGCGTTACGAAGCCAGGATTTAACCGTTGGCATCGTTGCAATAGAGGATGGATCGAGCAGTGCCTGCATAGCACCGCAGTGTGAGTGGCCGCAGACCACGATATGACGAACCCCGAGCGAACTCACAGCAAATTCAATCACCGCACTGACGCCGCCGAGCATCTCGCCGTAAGCGGGCACCATGTTTCCGATGTTGCGAGCTACAAATATTTCGCCCGTGGATGAGCTGGTGATTGCAACCGGATCAATGCGCGAATCGGCGCAGGCGATGAACAGTGTGTGCGGAGATTGTTTTTCGCTTGCCGCCTGCGCAAACATCTCTGCCTGTTCCGGAAAAATCTCGGTTTGAAAGCGCCGAACTCCTTCTTCGAGCCGCTCTAATATTTCGTCCATCTGCGCTCCTAGACTTCCCGCCATTTAATATTGCATCCAATGCTGCTGTGTTGCTCCGGATCCGGCTGTCTTCCCGCAATGAGTGCGTCCATTGCCGCTCGAAGGTCTTTGCCAGTCACAGGCTCATCATTACCGAAGTCCTTGCGGCGCGGCCGACTGGAATCGAGCTGACCGCGATACACCAAACGAAGCTCTCGATCGAAGAGAAAAAAGTCAGGAGTGCAAGCAGCCTCGTACGATCGGGCAACCTCCTGGGTCTCGTCAAGAAGGTAGGGAAATTGCCATCCCAGGCGAGTTGCCTGTTCGAGCATGTGCTCGGGACCGTCTTCGGGATATCGCTCAATATCATTCGATTGAATCGCGGCGATTGCAATCGGTCCCTCCCCGGATTGTCCGAAATAGTCTTTGCCAATCCGCGCCAACTCTTCTTCGACATGTTTCACGTATGGGCAATGAACGCAGACGAACATGATGAGAAGACCGGACTTCTCCCCGTGTCCGCGGACTTCGTCCAGATGCATGCCTTTTCCGGTCATCACATTGACCAGCCGGAAATCAGGTGCGACCGTTCCCAACTGCGCCATTGATGATTCAGTTCTGGACATAATGACCTCCAATCGACATCATAGCTAGAGTTCCATTTTGAGTTTTATCGTTGCACCTTCCCCGGTGCGTCGCGATACGATAGCCTGTCTAGAAGCAACCACTGCATCATTTGTGATTAAATTCGAGGTCCGAATGCTCCCCAGCTTTGCGATTCATCATCGCCGTACCTTTCTATGCGCCTTGATACTTGGGGTTGGTGGCGGCGGCGGCGTGTCTAGTTTGTCAGCTCAGACACCCTCAGACGTAGTTGCCCGGTTGCAACCTGTGAAACAAGCTGATCGAATTTCAGCGAATGCGGACTATGGGCCGTCGGTCGGCTTGCATCAGATACTTCCGGACTGGGTGAAGGCGCCTAACCAAATTGTGGAGCAGCCAGCTAACCTGGCGCAGGTGCTTCATGTCTCAGTTTTGCTAAGCCGAGCTCCTGCCGCCGAATCTGCATTCAGCCAGTTGGTGGCTAACCAGCAGAATCTGATGTCACCGCTATACCACCAGTGGCTCACGCCGCAACAAGTTGGAGAACTGTATGGGCCTACTTCGAATGATCTGGCGGCGGTCACCTTCTGGCTCACGAGCCAAGGGCTTACAGTTGAATCGACTTCTCCTAACGGCTTGATCATCCGTGCCTCTGGCTCAATGACCGCGGTGGGCGGCGCGTTTCACACCACTTTCGCGACGTTTACCGCTAAGGGACGGCAGCGACGACTCTCCGCGATGTCCGCGCCATCTGTTCCGGCGGCCTTGAGCGCAGTAATTCGGTCCGTTCATGGACTTACCCAAGCTCACTATGAGCCACAGTCCAGATTCTCGGTGCACACGTCGCCGACCGCTGGACTTGGAGCGCAGGTGGACCTGGGTGCCGGGTCGAACGCGATCTTACCGAAGGATTTTTCGATCATCTATGACGTCGCCAGCATCTACGATGCTGGTGACGAGGGTGCGACGATCGGATCCACGGCGCAGCGAATAGCGATCATCGGAAAATCCCGGGTCATGGCGAGTGACATAGCGAATTACGAAGCGTTGGCTGGTCTTCCTAGCGTTCAGCCGAATGTGGTGCTGGCGGGCGCAGATCCAGGCGTGGCAACGGGTTCCAACATTGGATATGCCAGTGAAGCTACGCTGGATGTAGACCGGGTGATCGGTACGGCGCCGGGTGCTCAGACCGACCTGGTCCTCAGCGCGGACACGAGTACGGACGACGGTGTCGATATTGGGATCGCTTACAACATTGAGACACTTCGAGATCCAGTCATGACTGTGTCCTTCGGAAGTTGCGAGGCTCAAAACGGTTCTGCCGAAGCGGACTACCTGAACTCACAGTTTGAGACGGCTGCAAGTGAGGGAATATCTACGTTTGTCTCGGCAGACGATTCCGGCGTTGCTGGCTGCGATACGCCGTTTGCGGGGGTTACGCTGGCAGAAACGCCGCAACTCGCGAGCATCAATGTCCTCTGTTCCAGCGGTTATGTGACTTGTGTCGGAGGAACAGAGTTTAATGATGAGGTAAACCCCTCGCTCTATTGGGCTTCGGCCAATACAAACCCCGGATATGAATCAGCGCTTTCTTATATTCCTGAGGGCGCATGGAATGAGTCGTCCACGTTCAACGGCAGTGGCGCCATGTTGTATCAAGTGGCCGCTGGAGGGGGTGGAGTCAGCGCGTACATCGCTAAACCTAGCTGGCAGAATGGGATAGGGGTTCCGGCGGATGGATTTCGTGATGTTCCGGATGTGGCATTTACGGCAGCGGACCACGATGGATATCTTGGCTGCTTCGCTGCTGGCGGAGGAAGCTGCGTCTCAAGCTCGAGTGGCACGGAAATTACCGTGTTTAGCGGGACTTCGGCGGCGGCGCCGGGGATGGCGGGGATTGCGGCGCTTTTGAATACGAAGATGGGAGTAAAGCAGGGCAATCTCAATCCAATGTTGTATAGGCTTGCAGCCTCGACACCGGCTGCGTTTCATGATGTAACTATTGCAACTTCAGGGGTTATAGGATGCTCTGCGGCGGTCCCATCGACGTGTAACAACAGCACGCCGGCGGAGGCGAGCCTGACGGGCGGCTTGGCCGGGTATGTGGTCGGGGCGGGATATGACCAGGCTACCGGGTTGGGATCGCTGGATGTTGCTGATTTCATTAGTGCTGCAGCGGGCGGAGGAGGAGGAGTTACGGGGACATTCACGCTCTCGGCTAGTCCGTCGACATTGTCGGTGACGCCGGTGGCGAATACCACGACGACCAGCACGTGGATCCTCACCGGTTCTTCGGTGGGCGGGTTTGCGGGCACTGTGGCTCTAACCTGTTCGATTTCACCAGTTACGGCGCAACCTCCGACGTGCGGTGTGTCGCCGGGAAGCGTGAATCTGACGGCTGGGGGGACGGGGACGGCTACGATTTCGCTGACGTCGGCGGGACCTTCGAACACCTGTCTGACGAATACGGCGACGAACCGGACAGACACGATGGGCGGCGTGGCGGTCGCGGGATTCCTGTTGCTGCTGGTACCGGCGCGACGGCGGAGGGTACTGCGCGGTGCGTCGCTTATGCTGTTGATGGGGTTAGGCTTAGGGATGATAAATGGATGTGCGGCGGGGACGGTCGAGGTCTGTCCGAATGATGCGACGACGGGAACTACGGCTGGGACTTACACGGTAAGCGTCACAGGGACCAGCGGGGGTCTTACGGTGACGGCACCGGCTACGATCACAGTGACGGTGAACTAAGAGTCGGTTTGCTGGGATTCCGGTAGATTTCGGGTTGCAAATCGACTGTTATAGCTCGGTTTCGGGTTGCAAATCGAGGGTTATAGCAACGCTATCCTGACTGACTAGACGGCTAAAGTTTGCCATCGTTTGAGAAGATGGAAGGATGTTGATTCCTTCGATTGATTTGATGGGTGGGCGGATTGTGCAGCTGGTGCGCGGGGAGAAACTGGCGCTCGAGTTTGATGACTTTGATTACTGGATTGAGCGGTTCGGGCGGTATCCGCTGGTGCAGCTGATTGACCTCGATGCGGCGATGCTGCAGGGAGAGAATTCGGCGCTGATTGCGATGATCTGTAAGCGGCTGCCTTGCCAGGTGGGAGGCGGGCTGCGGTCGGCTGAGGACGGGCGGAGATTGCTGGATGCCGGGGCGAAGAGGGTGATCTATGGGTCTAGCTTGTTTGGGAATGAACCGGAAGACACCCATGGCTCAGAAGCGAGACTTGGGGCACCCACTGTAGTGGGAGAAACAGCGCCCGCAGTGGTGGCTGGGAAGCGGCGCCACAAGGTGATTCGGCTGGAGTTTGCGGAGGGGTTGAAGAGGGAGTTGGGGGAGGACTCGCTTTGCTTTTCTGTCGATACCAAGGGTGGGAAAGTGGCGGTGCGCGGGTGGAAGGACAGCGTGGAGCTGGGGCCGGAGGAGGCGGTGACCTGGCTGGAGGATTATTGCTCGGCGTTCTTGTATACGCACGTGGACACCGAAGGGACGATGGCGGGGTTTCCACTCGATGTGGCTGCCATCTTGCGGGCTACTACTGGAAAACAGTTGATTGTAGCCGGGGGGATTAAGGCAATGAGCGAGGTGGAGGCGCTCGATGCGATGGGGGTGGATGCTGTGGCGGGGATGGCGGTGTATTCGGGGGTGATGGAGGCGTAACAGCGGTTGTCAGTTGTCCGTTCTCAGTTGTCAGTTGGGTCGGCGGCGGGGAGGGCGTAGTAGCCTTTGCGGGTGTCTACGGTTTGGTGGGGGCCGCAGGTGATTTGCTGGGGGTGGAATTTGCTGTCGGCGGTTGTGGTAGGGGTGTAAGTGAGGCGATATTGGGTGCGGAGCTCGTCCTGGATCTGCGTGAAGGCCGCTTCGAGCTTGGGCCCGCTGTTGCCTACGTCGATGACGCGGCCGCCGGTGGCTTTGGCGAGGTGCTCCATGGCGGCTTTGGGGTTGGTGACGTCGGCGAAGTTGTCGGCGAAGGGGTGGGCGGTGATGAGGATGACGTAGAGGATGGCGTTCGAGCGCTGGGCGGCCTCGGTGGCGGAGGCGAGGGTTTCCTGGGAGCCTTGATCGCCGCCGTCGGTAAGGAGGATGAGGACCTTACGGCCGGCCTGGGAGGCGAGCTTGTCGTGAGCGGCGAGGTAGACGGCGTCATAGAGGAGCGTGCCGCGGGCATTGGCGGTGGGAAAGGGGCCGCCGCCAATGCCGGGGAGGCCGGTGGAGGCGCTGGCCGCGTTGATGCTGGCGGCGTTGATGGCGCGGGTTAGTTCGGGGAGGCTGTTGGTGTCGTCGGCCTGGAGGTCTACGTTGACGTCGAAGGTGATGAGGAAGGCTAGGTCCTTTGGGGTGAGGACGTCTTTGAGGAAACGGACGGCGGATTGCTGCTCGAGGGGAAGGACGCGCTGCTGGCTGCCGCTGGTGTCGAGGAGAATGCCGATGGTGAGCGGGAGGTTTTTCTCCTGGGTGAGAGTTTTGATGGTCTGGGGCTGGTGGTCGTCGAGGACGCGGCAGTCGGCGGGGGTGAGGTTGAGGACGTAGCCGTTGACGTCGCGGACGGAGAACCAGGTCTCGACCAGGCGGGTGGAGAGGTGGAGGGTTGGGGCGTGGAGGTCGGGCGCGGGCTCGGCGGGGGCGGTGGACGCTGGGGGTGGGGCGTCGGGGGTTGGGGCTTCCTGGGCGCGGAGGGTTGCAGTGGCCAGGAGCGTGAGGACGAGGATGGGGGCGGCGAGATGCATGGTGCTATTAGGGTCTCAGGTCCTGCGCGGACGGCGGGAGCTTTCTCGGTATCCGGAGTAGTTTTTTGGTGGGGTCGATTCGGAAGGTGCCTCGGGGATCAGTGGGTTTGGCACAACAAACGGGGGGGCTGGTGCGTCTGATGGGTATAGGCGCTGGTTATGGGGGCGGCGACAGGTGGGTGCAGTTGTGCCTCGGCGCTGGTAGTCTCAAGAGAGCGTCTTGAGCAGGAACGTGTCGAGGAATTTGGTTCAGGGCAGGGCCGCGGGCAGGATTGCCCGTGAAAGAGGATTACGGATGACGTTGGGTACGCAAAGGATGTTGGTGGGTGGGCTGGCGTTGGTGCTGGCTGCCGCTGGGAGTCGAGCAGGGGCACAGAGCCAGACGCAGTCGCAGCAGAATGTTCCAAATGCGCCGCAGCCGCAGTTGTTGCCGACGTTGAATACGATTACGCCGGTGGCGCCGGCGTTGCCGACCGCGCCATCCGAGGCCGGGGCGAGCACGTCGACACCGGAGGCGCCGACGATCACGGTAGTGCCGAACCAAACGCAGGATCAGGGGCCACCGCCGATCACGAGCCGAAGCGAGGCGAACACGATTTCCGTGAACGTGCAGTATCACGCGATTCCGTTTACGGTGAAGGATTCCAAGGGACACCTGGTTCCGGGGCTGACGTATCGGGATGTGCGGGTGTATGAGAATGGCGTGCTGCAGCATACGGCGGTGTTTTTGACGGATCCGGCGCCGCTGTCGGTCGCGCTGGTGATCGACCAGAGCGTGACGACGGACACGATGGAGAAGATCAACGACTCGCTGGCTGCTCTGCAGGGGGCGTTCTCTCCGTATGACGAAGTTGCGGTGTTCACGTACAACAATGGCGTGAAGGAGCAGACGACGTTTACGGCAGCGCAGAGCGCGCGGCTGGGCGCGGTGCTGGATCAGTCAAAGGGAGTCGGACGCGATCCGCTGATGGGGCTCTCCGGACCGCTGGCGCACGACCAGGTGATCAACAATATGCCGATCGATGGCGTCGTGGACTCGGGACATCAGGCGGGCACGCTGTCGTTCACGGTGCCGAAGGAATATCACACGCTGAATGATGCGATCCTGGCGGCGGCCAAGGAGGTCGCGCGATCCGATTACCATCGGGAACGGATTATTTACGTGATCTCGGATGGCAAGGAATATGGCAGCAAAGCAACGCAGAAAGAAGTTATTCGCTTCCTGCTGACCAACCACATTGAGGTGTGGGCGACGCAGGTGGGCGAATCAGCGATCAAGGGCATGGGCTTTGTGGATCGGATGCATATTCCGTTTACGATGCGCGACGATGTGCTGCCCAAGTACACGACGGCGACGGGTGGGCAGTTCGATTCGGAGTTCCGGCCCAAGGGTATCGAAGACAGCTTCTCGCACATTACAGCCGAGGTTCGCGGACAGTACACGATCGGCTATTACACGCACGAGTCTCCGTTCAACGAGACCTATCGGAGCACTGAGGTACGGGTTCTGAGGCCGGGTCTGTTTATCACTGCGCCGTCGGGATATTACCCCAACGCCGAGGATAATGCGCGGATGAGGCCGAAGACGGTAACGACGACGACACCGGCTCCGCCTGCTCCGACGACCGAATCTCCGCAGTTAAGAACGCACCCGGCGACTGCACCGGCGACGACGCCGGCACCGCAGTAGAACGATGGGACTAACGCTTCACGAGAATGCGCTGATTGCGCTAGCCTCCGCCGCCTCATGGGGCGGCGGTGACTTTTCGGGGGGCATGGGGGTGAAGGCCTCGGGCGGCCGGGTTGCGGGAGCGATCCGGTTTGTGATCCTGTCGCATGCGATCAGCCTGGTAGTGCTGGTGGGGATACTGTGGAAGCTGCATGCGGGGATTCCGCATGGAGCCGCAGTGGGATGGGCGATTGCCGGCGGGGCGACGGGAGCGCTGGGGCTGGTGGCGTTTTATATTGCGCTGAGCCGGGGCGGGATGGGCGTGTCGGCGGCCGTGAGCGGGTTGCTGGCGGCAGCGATTCCGGCGTTGGCGTCGAGTGTGATGGAGGGCGCGCCGGGGGCGATGCGGCTGGGGGGATTTTTGCTGGCGGGCGGAGCGATCTGGCTGATCGTTGCGGGAGATTCTCCGGAGAAGGATTTCCCGGGCAAGAAAAATGGCGGCACGATAGGGTTGGCGGTGTTTGCGGGGATAGCGTTCGGGGTTTACTTCGTCGCCCTGAAGCTGTCGAACCCGCTAGGCGTGTTGATGCCGATGACCATTGCCAGGGTTAGCAGCGTGGCGTTGTGCTCGGTGATTTTGTTGGGGATGGCGGTGGCAGGTGGGCGGCAGATTCAACCCACATCTCAAAAGCGAGATGTGGGGCACCCGGTTCCTGGGCGTTGGATAGCGGGGTGGGGATGGGCTTGCGGGGTGGCGCTGCTGGATACGGGTGGGAATGTGTTGTTTCTAGCGGCGACGGAGATGGGGCGGCTGGATGTGGCGTCGGTGCTGGCGAGTTTGTACCCGGCAGGAACGATTCTGCTGGCGGCGTGGTATCTGCATGAGCGGCCGACGCGGCGGCAGATGATGGGGATGGTGGCTGCGCTGGCAGCTGTGGTGATGATTACACTGTGAAGCGGAGGCTGGGGCTAAAGCCCCTCTCGCGGGTGCGGTGTATTCAGGGGGCTGAAGCCCCTGCTACTCCGAGTACGGGATGAGTAGACTGGAGGCGTCGCAAGGAGACGCTTATGACCGCGAGGCAAGCAGCTTTTCTTACCAGCCGGATTATCAGTCTGTGGTTCTTTTACAAGGCCTTCATGAGCTTCGCCCAGCTTCCGTCTGTTTACGTATCCATTTCGATGGCGAGAACCATGCGGGGAAATCCGGAATGGACCGGATTGCTTCGCCGCAGCCTTGCTCGCATTTCTCCCCGCAGTCGCGCTCCAAGCCTCCAGTTCCGCTACCGCCTCCTGTTGCACCGAGCTCAGGAACTTCCCGCGCTGGTTTTGCGACTCTATCGAAGTCTTCGAGACCATTGGCCCTCCGTTCACGAAGTTGCTTGCTAGCTGTCTTAGCCAATCTAGCTGCTCTGACTATGTCGCGTGGGCTATTCGCGTCTACTGCAGCGACGTATCTATACGCGCGATACCAAGATCCGCTCCATCGCTCATAAGAAACCGCGCCACTCGCGGACCAAAGCGATAGAACACGATCCCCAGGATCAACTCCACGACCCCTCCCAGAATCGCGTGGGCTATCGGCACCCTGGGAAGACAGGCAAAGGAAAGAGCGACGGCCGCAGATTGGGCTCGTCGCTCCGAGTGTTGTCCGCGCTCGATGAGGCTTAGGCGGTGGGGGGCTTGGTGGCTTCCTCGGGCTTAGGGGTGACGGTGTGCGCGTCGGTGGTGGGCTTGGCGTCCGCCTTGACGTCGTCGTTGATGCCCTTCATGCCTTCTTTGAAGCCGCGGAGGCCTTCACCGAGGCCCTTGCCGAGCTCAGGCAGCTTCTTGCCGCCGAAGAGAAGGATGGCGAGGCCTGCCAAGATGATGAGGTGCCACGGTTGAAATAGATCACCCATACGAATCTCCCTGCTGCCGCCCGTGCTTGCTGCGATCCTGGGGTCCGGTGCTACGGTGCTCCGTAATCCGAAGGCCCAGGGGCGACGATTCATTGTCGCACGATCGGTTGGAGAATGTCCGTGGCTGGGGACGGCTGGCATGTAGAGAACGCGGCGGGAGGGGTTTTGGATGCAAATGCGGGGATGGGCAGCGGGGGCGGGGCTGGACAGTATATCCTTGGACAGACGCTCCGTTTGGTTTCCTGGAGAGGCGCTACGTGTGGGCCTTGGGAGAGGCCGCAGGAACGGGCGTAACCTGATGGACCCGCGCTGCTCGCTTGAGCCCGCATACGAGGAAGATGCTGCAACTGATTAAGAAGACCTTTGACTCTGCCACTCGCAAGGTGGTTTGTGCTACAACCCTTAGCCTGTTGGTCGGCGCAGCGTCGGCGGGAATTGCTGCGGCACAGACGCAGACGCCTGCGGGTTCGCAATCGAGCAGCAGCGGCCAGTCGACTACGGCAGCGCCGGGGACGGTGGCGGTGAGCAAGGCGACCGCGGCGGCGCTGGCTCCTTACACCGGGCCGAAGTACGACAACCGGTGGGAGATTTATGGCGGCCTGAACTTCATGAACGGGCAGGCAGGACAGGCGCAGCCGGGCCGGCGCTACAACATGGGCGGCGGCGAGTTCATGGGGACGTACTGGCTGGGCGGAGCGAAGGTAAAGCGGTGGGGTGTGATTGGGGACTTCCGCTTCGGCGCGGGAACGACGCCTGTAACCAGCCCGTTCTACAACCGCGTGGTGATTTTTCAGTACATTCCCAGCGGCGGTGTGCAACTGCGTGGACCGCATAACCGATATGCGGCGATTGATTTCCATGCGCTGGCGGGTGAGACGTATGGCCAGTTCAATTACGCGGTGAATCACTATCCGGGGGGAAGCCCGGTGAGTGCCTGCGCGGCGCAACAGGGTATCGACGGATACGGTAACCAGGGGAATCTTGGGCTGTACTGCAACCATTGGGCACCCTATGGCGCGGCAGGTGGAAGCATCGACTTCAATGAGAGCGGCAAACTGGCGATTCGGCTGCAGCCGGACATCACGTTCGAGCACTTTGGTACCGAGACGCGCGTGTTCTTTGCAATCTCGATGGGCGCGGTGTATCGGTTTGGACCGAAGTAAGGGCAGGGATTAGGGAACAGGGATTAGGGATTAGAAAGGCAAAAGGCCCTCCTGGCGGAGGGCCTTTTGCTTTGGTGCGAAGTTACGTGCGTGCTCCAGCTCCTAATCCCTGTTCCCTAATCTCTGTTCTTACGACTGTAAGAACTCGGGGGAGACTGGATTTTCGTAGGCGGAGTAGTCGCGGGTGACCACGGTGAGGCCGCTGGCGGTGACGTGGTAGTGCTTCTTGTCTTCGTTGGAGTCATAGCCGATGACGGTGCCGTCGGGGATGTGGACGTCGCGATCGATGATGGCGTGGCGGACGCGGCAGTGGCGGCCGATGTTGACGTGGGAGAAGACGATGCTGGAGTCGACGTCGGCGTAGCTGTTGACGCGGACGTCATGCGAAAGGACGGAGTTGCGCAGGACGGAGCCCGAGATGATGCAGCCGGCGCTGACGATGGAGTTGATGCCCATGCCGGTGCGGCCGGGTTCGCCGAAGACGAACTTGGCTGGCGGGTATTGGTAGGCGCGGGAGCGCATGGGCCAGGACTTGTCGTAGAGGTTGAAGGTGGGGGCGACGGCGGCGATGTCCATGTTGGCCTCGTAGTAGGCCTCGAGGGTGCCGACGTCGCGCCAGTAGAGGGCACGTTGCTTGTTCTCGTCGACGAAGTTGTAGGCGTTGACCTTGTAGCGTCCGAGGAGCTTGGGGAGGATGTCGTGGCCGAAGTCGTGGCGTGAGTCGGGATCTTCCGAGTCGCGGACTAGCTCGGGGAGGAGAACGTCGGTGTTGAAGAGGTAGATGCCCATCGAGACGTCGACCATCTCGGGATCGAAGGGCGAGCGGAGGTCGGTGGTCTTGGGCTTTTCGACGAAGCCGGTGACCTCGCCATTCCGGGCAACCTGGACGACGCCGAACTCGGAGACTTTGTCGGGGGTGACGGGGAGGGTGGCGATGGTGACGTCGGCTCCCGAGTCAGAGTGCTGCTGTTTCATGCGGGCGTAGTTCATCTTGTAGATGTGGTCGCCGGAGAGGATGAGAACGTGCCTGGGTTCTTCAGAGCCAATGGAGTAGATGTTCTGGAAGACGGCGTCGGCCGTGCCCTGGTACCAGCTCTTGGAGACGCGCTGCATGGGGGGAAGGATCTCGATGAACTCGCCGAGTTCGCTAGCGACGACCGAGCCCCAGCCTTCGCGGATGTGGCGGTTGAGCGAGAGGGCTTTGTACTGCGTGAGGATGTAGACGTGGCGGAGGTCGGAGTTGATGCAGTTGGAGAGGGTGATGTCGATGATGCGGTACTGACCGGCAAAGGGAACAGCGGGCTTGGCGCGGTCGCGAGTGAGCGGAAAGAGGCGCTCTCCAGCTCCACCGGCAAGCAAAACACCTAGGGTATCTCTCATGGTCCAGCTTCCTCGAACGGCTGTGCGACGTTAGGAGTCGCGTGCACTCTGCTCGGATGCATGTTACGGCATCCACGACGCCCGAGAGTATCAGCGGCGAGAAATTCTTGGCAAATCGTGTTCGTTATGCGCCCGGTGCAGCGTCTTCGCCGGCCGATTCCGCGTTCTCTGCGATGCGCTCAGTCTCTTCGGTGGAGATGCGAAGGGATTTGAGGAAGGAGAGGTCGTTGCGGGTGAAGGGGCCGGAGGCGTCATCGGCGTCGACTTCGGAGTCGATGGTCTCCGGTTCGTCTTCGACCTCGTTGAGACCGATGGTGGCTTCGAGCATGAGGAGAACGTCGAACCCCTGCTCTCGAATTTCGCGGACGACCGTTGAAATCTGGTCAGACTCACTGACCGACTCGTGGATCGCTTCGCCCAGTTTCTGGATAAGGTCTTTGACCTGTTGATTCAATGCCACCTCCCCGTCGTTGGGAAACAAGTATAAGACTTGGCTCCCCGGATGCTGGAATGCCCATCCCACGCATTGGGTATTCCCTGCCAAGTTTAGCGGGAACGGCAGCTGCGGGTGAAGACTCTTGCTATTTCAAGATTACGCCGAGGGCGTGTGGAAGCCAAGTCCGGCTTTGGATTGGAATCAGGAGAGATTACCGATTTACGCGGAGAGGCGGGCCGCAGAGGCTGGCCGGAGGTTGGACTGGGGTGAAGGCGGAGCGGGGCGGCCGGACTAGACGAAGGTTGGGCTGTCGGAGGCGTCTTCGTCGAGGTAGTAGGCGGGTTCGTTGATGGCCTGCGAGCGGGTGGAGCTCCAGACCAGGAATCCTGCGGCGGCGGCCGCCATGCCACCAATGAACCAAACGAGCTTTTTCATGCGTGCTTCCCTTCCCCTTCCATTATGAAGGACAACGCACGGGAAGGAAGCTCGGATTTCGCGGGAGGACTCACGCAAGGCCATAGTGGTTCGAGCGCGTTCCGAAATGGGAAATGGGATGGGAGAGCTGGGTCGTTAGACGACGGTGTGATGGTCGGACCAGGCGGCCTCGAGGCGGTGGGCAAGTTCTTCTACCGGCTCCGCGCGCGAGCGATCCCAGACGAGGAAGCCTACGAGTGCTGCTGCCAAACCGCTCACCAACCAGACCAGGTTCTTCATGCTTGCCCCTTTGCTTGCTCTGTCGACCCTTCATGTGAGGGTCACAACGCGTTAGATGCAGGAGACGGGGAAGGGGTACGTTGGGGACAGTACACTGGAGAGTATGGACAGGGTTCGGTTCGGACGCGCGCTGGGGTATGGCGCACGACATGCGGCGAAGACGCTGATGAAGGCAGCGGACGCGGCGACTACACCATCGCCGGGGGGTGCCGCAGGTCAGCCAGGTGCGGGGCAGGCGCGTCCGGTTGCGGCACCGGTGGATCGCGTGGCAGAAAAGGTGGTGCAGACGCAGCGGGCCCTAACGCAGACACAGCGAACCGTGTCGCAGACGAAGCAGCACGCCGGGAGGCTGGGGCGGTCGGTGTGGACGCCGGTGGCGCGCTTTTCAAGCGTGGTGTGGCTGCAGGTGACGGGATTGTTCTTCGCGCTGATTGCGATGTTCCTGGCGCAGGGGGCCTGGAAGGAGAGCGCGGCGATGCATCTCCCCATGGGGTCGCATGCGGCGGTAAAGTTTTACGGGCTGGCGGTGGCGTGCGCGGCGTTCGCTTATTTTTCTGTGAGCAACTTTGTGCGAGCGTGGCTGCGGGAGCGGAAGTAGCGTCCTGCGGGCGCGGCGAGCGTAGGAAGTAAAAGAGGAGCCTGAGAGTTTGGTGATGCGAAGGTACGGTTCGCCGGGGGTGGGGGTGGTTTGGTATCGTTTGAGGGGGCCCGGGCGGCGAGATAAGCCGCTCTGCTGGCTGGAAAAGGTAACCCTCTATGAGTGATGCGACGAGCGATACGATCTCTGATTATCTTCCAACTGTTCCTGCGCCTGCGCCGCTGCGGCGGACGGCTCTGCATGCTACGCACCATGCGCATAAGGCGCGGATGGTCGACTTTGGCGGATGGGACATGCCAGTGCAGTATCGCGGGCTGATTGACGAGCACATGGCGGTACGGACGGGCGTGGGGGTCTTCGATGTGTCGCACATGGGGGACATTCAGCTGCGCGGGCCGAACTCGCTGGCGGCGGTGCAGAAGCTGTTGATGAATGACGCGAGCAAGCTGCAGGTGGGGCAGGCACATTACTCGGCGATGCTGTATCCGAATGGAACGTTTGTGGACGACGTGATTCTGCATAAGCTGGGCGAGAACGATTACCTGATCGTGATCAATGCAGGCACGCGCGAGAAGGATGTGCAGTGGGTTCGGAAGACCATTGGCGGGATGGGCGGGCTGCACATCACCGACGTGAGCGACTACTACACGCAGATTGCGATCCAGGGGCCGAAGGCGCAGGCGACGCTGCAGAAGCTGACGCCGGTGGATTTGGGGCCGATTAAGAACTACTGGTTTACATGGGGACAGGTTTGCGGACTGCACAATGTTCTGATCGCGCGCACTGGCTACACGGGGGAAGACGGGTTCGAGATTTATGTGCCAGCGGATGAGGCTACAAGCGCCCGGGTGTGGGCGGAGGTGCTGGCTGCGGGCGAGGAGTTTGGCGCGATTCCTTGCGGGTTGGGGGCGAGAAATACGCTGCGGCTGGAGGCGGCGATGGCGCTGTATGGGCACGAGATCTCCGATGAGCTGAATGTGTGGGAGGCGAACCTCGGGCGGTATTGCAAGATGGACAAGGGCGTGGACTTTGTGGGGCGCGAGGCGCTGGCGAAGGTGCAGTCCGACGGTGGGCCGAAGAAGCGGTTGGTGGGTTTGGAGATAGTGGAGCGCGGGATTGGACGGGATGGGTACCCGGTGTTTTCGCTGGAGGGCGAGAGGATCGGCGCGGTGACGAGCGGGTCTCCGGGACCGTTTGTGAAGAAGAATATTGCGCTGGCGTATGTGCCGGTGAGTTTTGTGGAGCCGGGGACTGAGGTTGCGGTTGAGATTCGCGGGCAGAAGGTGAAGGCCGTGGTTGTGCCTACGCCGTTTTATAAAAAGCCGAAAGTTGGGACGCCAGCGGCTCCGGTGATTACGGCGCCGTTGAGTTAGTCGCTGCTGAGGTGGTCTGATGGCAAGAGAGATCGTGTTCCTGATGTGGTTCTTCGGAGTGCTTTCAATCGGCATGGTGCTGGTTGTTTATGGCACCGTCGCACGGAATCGCTGGGGAATCAACTTGGATCCAATAGGCGATTGTCCGACGTGCGGAGCGCGGGTGCGAAAGTCGAAGTCGTTGCAGCAGATTTTATGGGGCGGAGCAACGTGCGGCGCCTGTGGGACAGAGTGGAATAAGTGGGGAACGGTCATGGTCAAAGCCCAGATTTAGGACCAATTAGGCACAACGCAGTCTTCTACAATTGTGACTTGGAGAACAAGAATGAGCTATCCGGAAACGTACAAGTATGCGAAGTCGCATGAGTGGTTGCTGCTGGAGGGTGATGCGGCGACGATCGGCATTACGGACTATGCGCAGGAGTCGCTGGGCGACATTGTGTTTGTGGAGCTGCCGAAGGTGGGGCAGGAGATCGCGGCGGGCGCGACGTTTGGGTCGGTCGAGAGTGTGAAGGCCGTGAGCGAATTGTACTCGCCGGTGGGTGGGGCCGTGACCGCAGTGAACTCCGCGCTGAATGATGCTCCGGAGACGATTAATAAAGCTGCGAATGAGACATGGATCATCAAGCTGGCCGTGAAGGGTGAGCCGGTGGATGGGCTGCTGGATGCGGCTGCTTATGAGAAGTTTGTGGCGGAAGAGACGGGACATTAGAAGAGTGAGAAGTGGTAAGTGATTAGGAGTGCCTTGGTGAGCGCACTTATCACTTGCCACTCACCACTTGATTGAGATTTGAGGGTTATCGCTATGCGTTATTTGCCTAAGTCGCCTGCTGATCGCGAGGCTATGCTCGCTGAGATTGGTGTGGCGTCGATTGAGAGTTTGTTTGAGACGATTCCTGCGGAGTATCGGCTGACCGAGGATCTGAAGATTCCGCGGCAGCATTCGGAGTCGGAGATTCTGGAGCGGTTTCGTGCGTTTGGCGCGAACGTGGCCTCGGGTGATGCAGAGGAGTTGGCTGCGCAGCCGGCGGGGAAGTTGTTTGCGAGCTTTCTTGGCGCGGGGGCTTATCGGCATTATCGGCCGGTGATTATTGATTCGTTGGTGCAGCGCGGAGAGTTTCTTACGAGCTATACGCCGTATCAGCCGGAGATTTCGCAGGGCACGCTGCAGGCGATGTTTGAGTTTCAGACGATGATCTGCGAGCTGACGGGGATGGAGATTGCGAACGCGTCGATGTATGACGGGTCGACGGGCGCGGCGGAGAGCGTGCTGATGGCTTGCCGCGTGACCGGGCGGCAGGGTGCGGTGGTGGCTCGGACGGTGCATCCGGAGTATCGCGAGGTGCTGGCTACGGTGACCAAGCACCAGGAGATTCCGATCACGGAGGTTGGGTATGTTGGCCCCGACTCTGGAGACCAGTCGGGGCGCGTGGATTTGGCGGCTCTGGACGCAGCGATTACGGATGAGACGGCTTGCGTGCTGATCCAGTCGCCGAACTTCTTTGGGACCGTTGAGGATGTGGCGGCGATTGCGGAGATTGCGCATAAGAAGGGCGCGCTGCTGATTGTTTCGATTGCCGAGGCGGTGAGTTTGGGCGTGATCAAGGCTCCGGTGGAGGCGGATATTGTTTCGCTGGAGGCGCAGAGCTTTGGTGTTGCGGTAGGATTTGGCGGACCCTATTGCGGCGTGATTGCGTGCAAGGAAAAGTTTCTGCGGCAGATGCCGGGGCGGCTGGTTGGCGAGACGAAGGACACGAACGGCAAGCGCGGATGGGTGCTGACGTTGAGCACGCGCGAGCAGCATATTCGGCGCGAGAAGGCTACCAGCAACATCTGCACAAACCAGGCGCTGGTTGCTATGATGGTCACGATTTTTCTGACCGTGTATGGCAAGCAGGGACTGCGCGAGCTGGCGGAGCAGAATCTGGCGAAGGCGGATTACTTGCGGAAGGCGCTGCTGGACGCGGGCGCGGCTACGAAATTCGATGGCACGCCTCGGTTTCATGAGTTTGTGTTAACGACGAAAGAATCCGCCGAAGCGGTGAATGCGAAGCTGCTGGAAAAGCAGATTGTTGGCGGGCTGGCGCTGGAGAAGTGGTATCCGGAGCTGGGCGAAAGTGCGACGCTATGGTGCGCGACGGAGCTAACGACCAAGGCGCAGATGGATGCAGCGGCGAAGGTGCTGGCGGGCGTGCGGGCTCAGGAGCTTGTCGGAGTGAAATAGGAAAGAAGGCAGGTACGATCCTCGATGAGTTCTGCGGCGAAGGGCGCGATCATCGGGGGGTGCGTCGGACTGGCAGTGATGTTCGGGATTATTGAGAGCGGCGTGAGTGTTTCAGGATTGGCGTTGTTGCTCTGGCCGTCGTCGGTGTTTGGTGTTGAGTTTCATGATGAAGGGCAGATGATCGGGCTGGTGGTGGGGTCGATCGAAGTCGGCGTGCAGTTTCTGGCTTACGCGGCGCTGGGCTGGGCGATTGGTTTGGTAGTGCAGATTGTTCGAGGTGAAGGTTAGTGGATGTAAGCGCGATCGAGGGGCAGGAGCTGACGGCGGTGGAGTTTGTCGGCGACTATCTGCGGCTGAGGTTTGATGGGCCGATGCTGACGCTGTATGCGTGGCCGCATATCCTGCTGGCGGATTTTTCGATTGCGTTTGGTGAGCCGGAGTATCGGAATGCGCTGTGTGCGCAGATTGGCGAGATGGTTGCGAAGGCTGCGCTGGAGGAGTTGGAGGCACTGACTGTGGAGTTTGAGTCTGGGACGGTGATTGCGCTGAGTTTGCGGGAGGAAGAGTTGGATGGGCCGGAGGCTGGGAGTTATTCGGCCGATGGTAGCGGGATGGATGAGGAGGATTTCTAGGTTGGCATTGCAGTAGAGAAGCAGATCCCCAAAGGGGATGACAGAAGAAAAGCAAGCGCAACGGCAAGAACAGAAGCAGATCCTCCGCCTACGGCGAAGGATGACAATCCTGAAAATTTCGATGGATTGGGAAGAGGAATGATGGCAGATAAGTTTGTTGGGACGCCGGTGAAGGCTACTACGCATGTTAATCAGAATGAGGATTTGATTTTTGAGAAGTCTTCGGCTGGGAAGAAGGGGTATCGGCTGGCGCAGCTGGATGTGCCGGCGGTGGATGCTGCTTCCCTGCTGGGCGATGCGGTGCGCACCGATGGGCTGGGCGTGATGCCGGAGTTGAGTGAGATCGAGATCATTCGGCACTTCACGCGGTTGTCGACGTGGAACTATGCGATCGATCTGGGGATGTATCCGCTGGGGTCGTGCACGATGAAGTACAACCCGCGCATTAACGAGACGGTCGCGAGGATTGAGGGGTTGGCCGAGGCGCATCCGTATCAGCCCGAGTCGTTGAGCCAGGGCACGCTGGGGATTATGAAGCTGCTGTCGGAGTGCCTCATCGAGATTACGGGCATGGACACAATTACGCTGCAGCCGGCGGCGGGAGCGCAGGGAGAGTTTACCGGGATCCTGATGGTGCGGGCGTATCACGAGTCCAAGGGGAATGCGCGCAAGAAGATCATCATTCCGGACTCGGCGCATGGGACGAATCCGGCGACAGCTGCCATTTGTGGTTATCAAGTCGCGAACCTGAAGTCGAATGCGCTGGGCATGGTGGACCTCGACGAGCTGGAGCGGATGGTGGATGAGGATGTGGCCGCGCTGATGCTGACCAATCCTTCGACCATTGGTGTGTTCGAGAAAGACATCCACAAGATTGCCGATATCCTGCATGCCAAGGGCGCGCTGCTGTATATGGACGGCGCGAATATGAATGCGCTGTGCGGGAAGACGCGGCCGGGTGATTTCGGCGTGGACGTGATGCATCTGAATCTGCACAAGACGTTTTCGACGCCGCATGGGGGCGGTGGTCCGGGGTCGGGGCCGGTGGCTTGCAAGAAGATCCTGGAGCCGTTTCTGCCGACGCCGGTGGTGAAGACGAATCCTGATGGTTCCCTGGGGCTGGAGTACAACCGTCCGCAGAGTGTAGGGCGCGTTCGGGCATGGTACGGCAATTTTGGGATGTTTATTCGCGCGCTGGCGTACATCCTGGCGAATGGGCCGGATGGGTTGCGGCAGACGACTGAGGATGCGGTGTTGAATGCGAACTATCTGCGGGCCAAGCTGGATGAGACGTTTGAGCTGCCGTACAAGTCGCCGTCGCTGCATGAAGTGGTGTTCAGCGATAAGCTGCAGGCGAAGAACGGCGTGAAGACGGGCGACATGGGCAAGCGGCTGATTGATTATGGCTTCCATGCGTACACGGTGAGCTTTCCGCTGGTGGTTGCGGGCGCGATGATGATTGAGCCTACGGAGAGCGAGAGCCGCGAGGAGTTGGATCTGCTGGTGGACGCGTTGAAGCAGATTGCGCGCGAGGCCGAGGAGAATCCTGAGCTGGTGACGACGGCTCCGCATACAACGCGGATTCAGCGGCTGGATGAGACGACGGCTGCGCGGAAGCCGGTGCTGCGCTGGAAAGCGCCGGTAGCATCGACGGAGTTGACGCCAGACAGCGCTGCGAAGGAGTGGTAGTGGCAGAGGATGGCTCAGGCGCGGGTAAGGGCTCGCCGTTCTATCGGCATGGAGATGTGTTTTATGCGCGCGGCGAGGAATTGGAGCGCGAGGAGTTTATGCGCGGCGAGGCGCGGGGGCGGCTGGCGGTTGCGCT
Organism: uncultured Acidobacteriaceae bacterium; assembly: GCA_963737325.1. Taxonomy (GTDB): domain Bacteria; phylum Acidobacteriota; class Terriglobia; order Terriglobales; family Acidobacteriaceae; genus Granulicella. The sequence continues at coordinate 41,616 of CAVTSJ010000025.1, read as the reverse complement.
CGACGTGCTGACGGACGCGATGATCCTGGTGGGGCAGCATGGGGTGTACTGCCGGAGCGAGCGTAACCCGGCGCTGCCGAAGATGGACCTGCAGGCGGTGCTGGCGGGGATTGGCGGGGCGAAGGAACTGGTGGCGTCGGCGCTAGGTAAGCTGAATGACGAGGCCGATGCGAGGCGTGCGTTGAAGGAGCGCTGACGGGTCGCGGCTGGGCAGGGTTGTGAGTTCCCAGGTCTCAGAAGCGAGACCTGGGGCACCCGAGGTTCGTGGGTAGAATTGCTAAGTCGCGGGGGCTACTTTTCGGCTTCGATCTTTACGGAGACGTCGGTGGTCTCCCACTTGACGTGGAGTTCGGTGGAGCGTTTCTTGGTGTTCTCAAAGGTGATGCTCATGGATTCCTGCGGGGACGGGAGCTTGGCCAGGTGCATTTCAGTGCGGCCGAGGTCGTCGCCTTCGGGATAGGGGATGCCCCACTCGCCGGTCTTCTTGCTGATGATGAGCTGCCAGGGAGTTCCGGCAGCGCCGGGCAGCGTGAAGAGCGTGTAGCTACCAGCGGGGACCATCAGGCTTCCGACTTTAAGATTGCCGGTGGTGACGAAGGTAGTGGCGGGGTTCGCTCCGGTGCGCCAGGGCTTGCCGTAGGGTACGAGGCCGCCCATGATGACGCGGCCGCGCATGGCGGGCGAGTTGTAGTGGACGGTGATGGTGGTGCCGTCGATGGTGACGTCCGTCTGAGCGGGAGGACTAAGCAGGGGTTTGGCAGGCTTGGCCGACTGCTTGGCGGGCGCGTCCATGGTGGACATTTGAGCGGAGGCCGAGGCGGTGAGGGTTGCGGCGAAGGTGAGGGCGAGAAGGAGCGAGGTACAGCGCGCGGGATTCTTCATGGCTGATATGGTACTCCCGCGAGGTTGACTGTCGACACTGGTTGCGGCGGTTTCTGCTAGGCTAGAGGTATGCGCCCGTAGCTCAGCTGGATAGAGCGGCAGCCTCCGAAGCTGTAGGTCAGAAGTTCGAATCTTCTCGGGCGCACCATCTTCCCTTTACAAATTAGCCCCAGGCATCGACTGTTACGGTACGGGCGCCTTCGCGACCGAAGCGGTCGAGGAGAATGGCGGTGGCCTGAACGGTGGCCGAGCGGTCGGCACCGATTCCCTGCTGGTGGCCGTCGTGGAGAAGGATGTTGGCGCCGGTGTGGTGGCGTTGTGCACGCTGACGGCCGCGGGTGACGTTGGCGACGATGCGGCCGGGGGTGATGGGCTGCCAGTCATAGCCCATGGTGTTCCACTGAACGATCTTGAGGCCGAGTTCTTCGGCGGCGCGGAAGACCATGGGTCGGCGGGCGCCGTGGGGTGGGCGGAGATAGTGGATGGGCGCGCCGATGGTGTCCTCGAGGGCCTGGTTGCAGGCGCGGAGCTCTTCGCGGATTGCACGGGAGGACTCGAAGCTGAGCCAGGGGTGGGTCTGGGTGTGGTTGCCCAGGAGATGGCCGGCGGCGTGGACTCGGCGGACTATCTCGGGGCGCTGGCTTACGAAGCGGCCGATCATAAAGAAGGTGGCGCGGGCGTTGCGTTCGGCGAGGAGTTCGAGGAGCGCGTCGGTGGCACCGTCGTTGGGGCCGTCGTCGTAGGTGAGGGCTACTTCGTCGGAGTCGCTGCCGGCGAGGATGGTGTGGCCGAAGAGTTGCGATCCGGGACTGAGGGCCGCGTAGGTGAGGGTGAGGCCAGTGGTAGCGGCGACTGCTGCGGTGGCGGCGAGTGAGAGTTCGATCGGAGTTGGCGAGCTTGCCATGCTTACTTCTTCAGAAGAGCAAGGACTTCTTCGGCATGGCCTTCGGGCTTGACCTTGTTGAACTCGTGGATGAGTCTTTGGTCGGGACCGATGACGTAGGTGGTGCGCTCGATGCCGATGACCTTCTTACCGTACATGTTCTTTTCCTTGATGACGCCGAAGCGGTTGCAGATGGTTTGGTCGGCGTCGGCGAGGAGGGGATACGGGAGGTCGTATTTTTCGGCGAACTTCTTTTGCGCCTTGACGGTGTCGCGGGAGATGCCCAGGACAATGACGCCGGCCTTTTGGAGCTTCTTGAAGTGATCGCGGAAGCCGCAGGCTTCGATGGTGCAGCCGGGGGTGTCGGCCTTGGGGTAGAAAAAGAGCACGACGGGCTTGCCGGCGAAGTCAGAGAGGCTGACAGGGTTGCCGTCCTGATCGGGCAGGGTGAAATCTTTGACTACGTCGCCGGCTTGCATGGGGTCTCCTGAGTGGTTAGGCGAGGACGGCCAGGCGCGCCTCGTCGTCGACCACGACCTGGTTGGAGGCCGCGATTGATGCCGAGGGTGGGTAGTACGCGTTCGAGACGTACTGGCCGAGCATGCGGTGGGTGTTGAAGAAAGTCCCGTTGATGGCGATGCAGTGACGGCGGATCGCCGCCCAGTGGGCCTTGTCGGCGAAGGCCGGGGCGACGGAGTACTCGAGCTTGTTGTAGACGCGCTCGGCTTCGACGGCCTCGTCTTCGGAGTTTTCGATGGCCCAGCCTGTGATGTTTTCGGCGCAGCCTTCGACCCACCAGCCGTCGAGGACGGAGAGGCTGGGGACGCCGTTGAGCGCGGCCTTCATGCCGCTGGTGCCGGAGGCTTCGTAGGGGCGCAATGGGGTGTTGAGCCAGACGTCGACGCCGTTGGTGAGCTGCTCGCCGAGGTCCCAGTCGTAGTTCTCGAGGTAGAGGATGCGGAGCTTGCTGGACTCTAGCTTGGCGGCGACCGTGAAGATGTCGCGGATGAGGCCCTTGCCGGCGTTGTCAGCGGGGTGAGCCTTGCCGGCCATCAGGAGTTGCAGGCCGCCGATGCGGTTGGCAATCTCGATGAGGCGCTCGGGCGAGTGCAGGATTAAGCTGGCGCGCTTGTAGGTGGCGACGCGGCGCGCGAAGCCGAGGGTGAGGACATTGGGGTCGAGGTCGACGCCGGTGCGCTGCTTGACGGTCTGGAAGAGGCGCAGCTTGCTGGGCTGGTGCGTGGCCTCGATGACCTCAGGCTCGATGCCGTAGACCGAGCGAAAGTACTGATTATCGTGCCGCCACTCGGGGATTTCCTTGTCGAGCAGCTTCTGGAAGGGTTGCGAGAGCCAGGTGGCCGCGTGCACGCCGTTGGTGATGGAGTGGACGGTGTACTCGGGAAACATCTGCTGCGAAACCTTGCCGTGCAGCATGGCGACGCCGTTGACGTAGCGCGAGAAGCGCAGGGCGAGGTAGGTCATGTTGAGCAGGTCGTTGTGCAGGGCGCCGAAGCGCTCGATGGTGGCGGAGCGGTCGGGGCCGAGGATCTGCATCATCTGGTCGAGGCCGAACTTGTCGTGGCCTGCGGGGACGGGGGTGTGGGTGGTGAAGATGCACTGCTGCTTGACGGCATCGGCGTCAGCCTCGGTGGCGGCGCTAAGGGGAGCGGGAACCACGCGGGATTCGAGCAGGCCGATGGAGAGAAGGGCGGCGTGGCCCTCGTTCATGTGGCAGACTTCGGGCTGCATGCCGAGAGCGTGCAGGAGATGAATGCCGCCGAGGCCGAGGATAGCCTCCTGGCAGAGACGATAGTAGGTGTCGCCACCATAGAGGTGGTCGGTGAGGCGGCGGTCCCAGGGGTCGTTGCCGTCGACGTCGGCGTCGAGCAGAAAGACGGGGATGATGTGGCCGGTGTGGCCGATGACTTCAAAGCGCCAGGCGCGAAGGGTGATCTCGCGGTTCTGCAGGGTGATGGTGACGGTCTGGTCGGCGGAGGGGAGGGTTGTTTCGGGAGACCAGACGACGTCGCTCTCGGTCTGCTGACCGTGCGCATCAAGATGCTGTTCGAAGTAACCACGGCGGTGCACGAGCGAGATGGCGACGAGAGGAACGCCGGTATCGGCGGCGGAGCGGAGGGTGTCGCCGGCCAGCATGCCGAGACCGCCGGAGTAGGTGGGCAGGGTCTTGGCGAGGGCGATCTCCATGGAGAAGTAGGCGATCTTGCGCGCGGAGATGTCAAAGGAGGGGGACTGCTGGGGGCGGGAGCTGGGAGTTAACGTTTGATTCATGATCTAAAGGAAATCCTCTTGCCGAGCAAGGTACGGGGCCCGGACACTACTAAAGCAAACAGGAAATTCATCGGCAAAAAGCGTCGTCCGATCAGCTTTTCGGATCGCATAGTAGCTTGCCGACAGAATTTCCTGCCGCCTTAGTTTACCAAGGTTCAAATAGGGAAAGTGGGAAATGAACCGACTTTGGCACAGTACTCAATGGTAATCGCGGAGTTTGGCCCGCTGAAAGTTGAGTGTGGATTTATCAAATCGGGCGGAAAACGGAGAACCTAAACGCTCTTGAAGCCGAACTTCATGAGCAGGCCGAGGATCAGGGCGAGGACCAGGGCAATGCTCGCGTTGGGCAACGCGAAAGGCAGGCGCTTGCGGGCGGCAGCGACGAGCAGGATCAGGACGTAAACCAGGAGCATCAGCAGCAGGCCGTCGAAGACAAAGACGCGACCGGGGCCGGTGGGGACGCTCCAGGTGGGGAGGATGCTAAATGCCGGGAGCAGCGAGCCGATGCCGAACACAACTAGGTAGAGGATGAATTGAAAGACTACCGAGAGTACACGCTTCATCGGACTTCCCTTCCTGCTGGTTACTGCTGCGAGATTCAGTCTAGCGTATGGGCGAAGGCTAGTGGATGGAGGCCTCGAATGCGGCGAAACGGGATTCAAGTTCGTACTGGGCGGCGGCTTTCTCGTTGGCGATGAGGAAGGCTTTGCAGGCGGGGGTGAGTTCGCCGGTGGGGGTGATGGGGGCGGCGCAGGCGGGGTTGCGGTGAGCAAAGTCATCGGGCGCGGAGTAGAGGCTGTCTCCCTGCAGGAAGGCGTGCTCGAGGGAGGTGCGGGCAGAGCGTTTGAGGTCGAAGTAAGTGAGGTTCTGCTCCTCGACGCCTCGGACGTACTCGTGGGTGAGGTCGATGCGGGAGACGCCCTCATCGTCGGTGGACAGAGCCCAGGGGACGTGCGCGGCCATGTAGGCGCGGAGCGGATGCGCCTTGCCTTCGATGCCGAGGATGCCGGCGTTGGAGGTGAGATTGATTTCGACCATGATGTGCTGGTCAGCCATTTGCTTCAGCAGAGCGTCGGGCCGGTCTTCGTAGAGGACGTCGACTCCGTGGCCGATGCGCTGGGCGTGGCCGAGGTCGATGGCTTCGCGGATGTGGAAGCTGAGGCCGGCGGGGGGGACAAGGCCGGGGGCGAGTTCGCCGGCGTGGAGCGAGATGCGGACCTTGGGGTAAGTGGCGTGGAGGTAGTCCAGCATCTGCATCTGGAGGTGGTAGTCCCGCATGCTGATGCGGCCGTCCTCGGGCATGACGAAGTTGATGCCGACGACATCTGCTGGATCGGCGGATGCGACTTCAAATCCGAGGACAGTTTGGGCGAAGACCTGCTGAGGGGGGAAGCCGCGGAGGATCTGGTAGAGAAAGTGGATGGTGATGCCACACGCGGCCGATTCATGGTCCGGGGAGTCACAGTGTTCGATGGCGCTGCGCGCGGCTTTCGCGTCGGCTAGCTCCTTCACGTCGACGGCAACTTCATCGCGGAGGCCGCCGGCGAAGAGTTCGTCGCGGATGGCATCGAGTTGGTCGGAGGTGACGCTTGTGGTTGCGTCTGTTGGCCAGCCAAGCTGGCTGGCAAGCCGCCGGGCGAGAGTGAAGGTCGGGGTCTGCATGATTTCGAGATACTGCTCGTTTTGTGCGGCGGCGCGGGTGGCTACTTCGTCGAGCCATTCGGCGGCGGTGGCTTTCTCAAGCGCGTCCCAGCGGGGGAAGGTGGCGAAGAACTGATCGTGGCCGCTCCAACCGGAGGAAGGAACGAAGCTGCGCATGGACATAGCGTCGATGAGCTTGTCGTAGAGCGGCTGGTTGGTGAGGGTGGCGGAGGCAGGGAGGAGCGGCTGGTTGCAGGGGGGTGGGGCTAGCTTGAGAGCATCGGGGTCGACGCAGAGTTTTTCTTTGACGGCCTCGGCGAGGAAGGTTTCGGCATAGACCGCGCCGGAGAGATGCATGTGGAGGTCGGCGCCCTTGGGGAAGGGCTTGAGGAAGGCGTAGAGCTCACCGGGGCCCATGGCTTTGGCTGCTTCGAGCGCGCGTGCGGCGCGGGCTTCGCCGGAAGCTTGCGCCGCGGCGGATTTATTCTGAGCCGCGGATTTGTTCTGAGCGACGGCGGTGGAGAGCGTCGTGGCGAGGACGAGGGCGAAAACGATACGAGCGCGTGTCATGCGTGCCTGCCTGAGAGGTCAATAGAAGTTGTCCAAGGATAGCGCAGCAGGAGAGTTCGGGGCGCGGGGGTTTGGCGTGGAGGCTGGGGATTGCTATACTGAGGTTCGACGTTCTCGAAGGCGCCATCGACCGATGTTGCCGCAATTCCCTCCTGACAGGCAGGCGAAGTTGAGACGCACGAGCCCGGCGGGCGATCTTGGCTGCCTGAGGGTCGCGTTCGCGCAGAAGCACGCCAAGGCCAGATAGCTCAGTGGTAGAGCGCGGCCCTGAAAAGGCCGGCGTCGGCGGTTCGATCCCGTCTCTGGCCACCACCACCCCATTCCAGCACATTCCATCCGGTCTCATAAGGAGCGTAACTCCTTATTTTTCAGCGTTACGTGTCCCAGACTGTCCCAGCGCGTTCCTTGACAGCGCAGGCAGTCTGGGGGCAACATTGGGGGCAACTCCCCATTCCGAAAAAGTGTTGCCCCCAGGCCCAGAAAGAGTTGCCCCCAAATGCCATTGACCGACGTACAAGTTCGCAGTTTGAACGGCGGGCAGAAACCCGTGAAGCCGAGCAAGGAAAAGTCGGGACAACCGAAGGTGAACAAGCCAAGGAACATAACGAAGGGCGCAGGTGCGACGTTGGCTAAGAAGGACGACGAGCCCAAGTTCATCATGACCACAAAGCCTTACAAGATGGCCGACGGAGCGGGGCTTTATCTGGAGGTGGATCCCTCGGGCGGAAAGTATTGGCGATTCAAATACAGGCGGACAGGAAAAGAGAAACGGATCTCACTGGGGGTGTACCCCGAAGTGAGTCTGGCGAATGCTCGGAAGGCAAGGGATGGATGCCGCGAGCAGTTGGCTAGAGTGTTGGACACCGAAGGAGGTGTCCATGACACAGCTACGCCAACGCATGCAGGAGGATCTCCGGCTACGGAACTTCTCCGAACGTACGGTTCGCCACTACACCCACACGGTTGCGGAGTTCGCAACCTACTTCCACAAGTCACCTGATCAGCTCGGCCCCGAGCATGTTCGGACGTTTCTTCTGCATCTGCTCAACGAACGGAAGCTTGCCTGGGGAACGATCCAAGGGGCTCGGTCGGCGCTGAAGTTCCTCTACATGCGGACCCTGAAGCAGACCTGGTTCGATCAGGAGATCATCAAGCCCAAGGTGCGGCGCAAGCTTCCCACAGTCTGGAGCCGGCAGGAAGTCTGTGCCGTGCTCGATGCAGAGATGAACATCAAGCATCGGGCGTTGCTGGCCCTGTACTACAGCGCCGGGCTTCGCTGCCAGGAAGCTCTCGACCTGAAGGTCACTGACATCGACAGCAAGCGGATGATCATCCACGTTCGCGAGGGCAAGGGCAAGTTCCCGCGCCAGGTGATGCTGTCGCCGAAGCTGCTGGAGATCCTGCGCACGTACTGGCGAGGGCGCAAGCCCAAGGACTGGCTCTTTCCCGGCAAGCGCGCTGGAGAGCAACTGAAGGCGAACGCGGTTCGTGTTGTCTGCCAGAAGCTGCGCAAGCAGTTGGGGATCAAGAAGCCCTTTAGCCCGCACGTGCTGCGGCACTCCTTCGCTTCCCATCTGCTCGATGCTGGCACTGATCTGCGCAGCATTCAGTTGCTGCTTGGTCATCGCGACCTCGAGACGACTTCCCGATACCTGCACGTCTCCGAAGCCAGGCTGCACGCAACGCCGAGCCCGCTTGACGATCTGCCCATCCGCATTCCACCTACGGCGCAGGGAGGGAACAGAACCGCATGACAGAACATCGGCTTGAAGTGGCCGATGTCTTCCATGCTCACCAGAACCAGTTCCTTCAGCGCTGGGGCCATGTGCTCTCGGACCAGCAGCGTAAGGTGCTGCGCGATATCGGCCGATGCCGAACGGCTGCGCTCGGCACTCATCTCGAACGATGCGATCGCTGCGACTATGAGACGGTCGCTTACGACTCGTGCCGCAACCGGCACTGCCCCAAGTGTCAGTCCTCGGCGCGCGATCGCTGGCTCATGAAGCAGGCCTCCAGCCTGCTGCCGGTGCCCTATGCCCATGTGGTCTTCACCGTGCCCGAGCAACTGGCACCGCTCGCACTCCGCAACCAGCGTCTGTTTTACAACCTGCTGTTCCGGGCCGCTTCCGAGACCCTGCTGGAGATCGCGGCCGATCCACGCCATCTCGATGCACGCATCGGCGTACTCGCCGTGCTGCACACCTGGTCGCAGAACCTTGGACTTCATCCCCACCTGCACTGTCTCGTTCCCGCCGGTGGACTGCCGCTCGACCGTTCCCGCTGGGTCGCGTCAAGGCGTAACTTCTTTCTGCCGGTCCGTGTGCTCAGCCGCATGTTCCGCGGCAAGCTGCTCGCCTTCCTCAAGCAGAGCTATCGACACAACGAACTAAGCTTCTCCGGCGCGCTCGCTCCGCTCTCTCAGCCGCGTGCCTTTCACTCTCTGCTAGCTGACTTGCGCAGGAAGGAGTGGGTGGTCTACTCCAAGCCTCCCTTCGGTGGCCCCGAACACGTGCTGAAGTATCTGGCCCGCTACACCCATCGCGTCGCCATCTCCAACGGAAGGCTGCTCGGCCTGGAGAACGGACAAGTGCGCTTTCGCTGGCGCGATTCCAGACATAACAACCGCAGCAGCGTCATGTGCCTCGATGCAACCGAGTTCATCCGCCGGTTCCTGCTTCACGTCCTGCCTGCCGGCTTCGTCAAGATTCGCCACTTCGGTCTGCTCGCCAACCGCAACCGCCGTCAGGCCCTCGCCCTGTGCAGGATTCATCTCCATGCCACCCCTCAGGACATCAGCACACTCCTCACCGAACCGCAGAGGTCCGCGCTCAACCGATCCTGTCCCCAGTGCAAGCGCGGTACCCTGCACGTCGTCGATCACCCGCTATCTCGTATAGCTCCCTCCTGCGGACTGCTCACGTACCTCGACTCATCCTGAGGAAGATCATGCTGACCTTCGTGCCAACCCGAGTCCTCGCACCCACCGGCGCTCATCCCGTCAACGCCACCCCATGGCTCGAACCCGCTCCGTATAACCTCGATGCACGTCGCAGCCTTCTCATCCATCCCGCAAACGCATCCCTGAACAGGCCCGCTGGGCCCCCCGCCAGTCCATTTCGTGCCCAGCCTGCCGCTTCGGCTCACCACCAACACCTTTCAATCCCCATACTCTTACCGCGCTAGCGGCTTACTGCAAATCGCCGTATCCGCACTGCTCCGCACCCACAGCGTCACCGCACGAGAAGTTCTCGCTGCGGAGCACTGCCGATACGGCACTAGAGATTTGCACTAGAGATTTTTACCACCAAGCGACATGGACTCGACAGATCATAACTCTCCGAAGTTCACCGAATGTGTCTCGCGGGAGCTTGCCTCTTCCCAGAGAGGTCAACCATGGGATTTTCGACTGGTGTCACTTGGCCGAGGTTTTCCGAACGGGTGCATTGACCCGAACGAGGAAACGATCACCCCATTTCTGCATCGCTTGAATCAGTTCACGAAGCGATTCCCCGGCAGGTGACAGCGAGTACTCCACCTTCGGTGGAACGACTGGATAGACCTCACGGACTATTACCTCATCTCGCTCCAGTTCTCGAAGCTGGGCGGTGAGGATGCGGGGGCTCAGGTTCGGCTTCAGCTTCTGAAGCTGATTGAAGCGCAGCGTCCTATGTTGCATAAGGTGGTGGAGAATAAGCCCCTTCCACTTTCCCCCGACCACTTCTAAACAGGCCTCGACGCCGCAGCCGGTTTCCAGTTCGTATTCTTTGAAACGACGCTTCGTCACCGGCTGCTCCTCACTACACTATCTTTTTTGATAGTACATCACATATTTGTAAGTACCATTATTTCTGCATCTTAGAAGCTTCAGTCTTCATCTCTTTAGGGAGTCAGGATGTACCACCCAGAGGAAGCCAAATGCAGAAGACTGTTTTGCTGATCCATGCTCACCCAGAGCCTACGTCCCTAACACGCACGCTCGTGGAAGCCGCCAAGACAAGCTTGCTTGCGTCTGGACATCGCGTTCTCGAAAGCGATCTATACGCGATGAACTGGAAAGCGGTCTTCGATGCAGCTGACTTTCCTCAGCGAGTGAACGAGGACCGACTGTGCTTCGTCAGCGAATCCGGGAACGCATATGCGAAGCGCGCGCAAACTCAGGACGTGGAGGACGAACAGGCCAAGCTGCGCCAGGCAGACGCTATCGTCTTTCAATTTCCGATATGGTGGTTCAGCTTTCCGGCGATCCTGAAAGGCTGGGTTGACCGCGTCTTTGCGTACGGGTTGGCCTACGGATACAAGGATGCTGGGAATCAACACCGCTATGGAGAAGGCGGCTTTGCGGGCAAACGGGCACTGCTCTCCGTCACAGTTGGTGGTCCTTTTGAGGATTATGGTGCGCGCGGTATCAACGGTTCGCTAGAGCAGATCCTCTTTCCCATCACTCACGGAACCTTGTTCTTCTCCGGCATGGAAGTGCTGCCCACATTTGCCGTCTATGGCACCGGTCGTCTTAGCGAAGCAGAGACCGGGCTCGCTATAGAGGGACTGAACAATCGGCTCGATGGATTGTTCACCGATGCACCGATACCGTTTCGTGCCCAAAACAGCGGGGATTACCAGGATAAACATCAGCTTGCGGCGGAGATAGCTCCCGGACGAACCGGTATTGTTGCCCATCACGCAGAACCTGATCTCTTTGTTTGAGGTTCACACTGCATCTGAATCGGTCATCTTGTTTACTTGAGGCGCAGAGCAGAGCTAACGGGATCACGTGTCGGTTCCACCTCGATAGGTAAGTGAGGCCTTATTGTTTTTACGAAGCACGGGCGATGGTGGAAACTCAAATGGCGAGAGCAGGCCAATGCACTCATTGAATCCCTACAGCTCGTCTTGAAGTTCGACGTTCCCTGAAAACGCTGATGGCGCCGGTGATCGTCATACAAAGACAGTTCATGAGATTCCAGGCGCGATGCCAACCTCTGTGGAGTAATTGGCTTCGTTGAGCGCCTTCTCGTTCGCTACTGCCACTTCGATCTGCCGCAACAGGTTGACCACCTGCTCAGGCTGGTACTTTTGCCCCGTCCCATATGCTCTCCTTGTCCAGTATCTCTCTTCTCTACTGGCATATTTTCAAGCCGGGCACTCCACGATGATTCCTATTAGATTTCGTGCATGAAATGGGTGAAGTTACACCATTGTGAAATGGCCAGCCGAATTGCCGCTAGTCCGTCGCGCAGAGTCGGCGTATAACAAATTGAAACGGGCCAAGGAATAGAGAAGCGAAGACTAAGCGATGGGGACACCGAAGAAAAAGCTGTCGAATCCAGATTCAACCGGGGTAGCAGGCGGTCCTTCCAGACCTGGAGGGTCGAGCCCGTCGGGGCTGATGTTCATCCCAAACGAGCTTGAGATAGAAGGTCGAGCCGATCTTCGCAAACTCCCGGCGAATGTCGTCTTTGCGAAAGTTGGTATCAATGCTGGGGTGCCGGTGTTTGGCAGCGCCCTGTACGAGCCCGATCTGTCGTCATTTAACTCCAGTGGGAGCCAATGCTCTCTGACGTACAAGAACAAGTACGGTGGGAACTGCTGGGTTCGGATCACCTATCACAGCGACACGCAATCGTGGGAAGGCCAGAAAAGCGTGGAAGGTAAGATCGTTGGATTCGCATCTGGGGCCGACTGGAAGGGGTTTTTCACTCACTTGACTCTTCCGGGATTGGCGAGCGGAGAGCATTGCACGATGGAAAGCCTTCCAGAAGCGTCTCCTTTATCGTAGCCCTGAAATACTTCTTGCCGTGTAGAGTGTGCGATGTACCCCATTGTGCACAGTGGCAAAGGAGGACCCCGGCGGGTCAACTCGTTCCCTGCGGTAGTATTGTGGCGAATGGCCTAGAAGGATTACGCAGCACCCAAGGAGAGATTAATTGGGACACGAGCTTTGGATTTCTCCACTCACTGGGTACAGACGAAAGGGCACGCGTCTGGCAGAACTAAGCTCCACGTTTCAAAACAGCATTCTCGCGCGAACCCTCGGCCAACTTGCAGGATCATCAACCGGCACGGGAAAAAAGCACAGGCTGTGGCACTAGGCGAATGGCTCTCAATCACGCCCAGGGTCGCGTGCAAGGATGGCGAAAGAAAATACGACCGGGCATTTTTCGATGGCTTCCGATTTGCGATGCTGCTTGCGAGCATTCGCTTCGGAAAGCCTTCGCTTGCCTGATCCGGAACCCAGATGAAGGCTTGCGCGCAATGTTGCGCGCAGCGATTCAAGCACGTCCAGACGTAGTTCCCTCCCCAAATGAGCCTTTGAATTAAAAATGTCCGCGTGACAATTCCAGATGATACGGCCGATGCAACATTGCGCATGTTAGGTCCAGACCCGGCTGATCTCATGAATGTTGAACAAAAGCCACCGGTTACAGTCAGTCGCTGTGTAAATGTTTTCGGCGAAACCTAAAGGAAGAGTGGCTGTAGTTTCCATGTCCATGCCGCTCGCGTGTCGTACCTGTAGGCCAAGCGGTGAACTCAGCACCATTATGTATGCCTACGTGGGAGTCAGCGCAAGGGCTGGGGACATAAAGTTTCTAGGATATTAAATGACTATCCGGCAGACGTAAGATGTCTGCCGGATAGGTAAAGGTATTGTTCGGTTATTGGACAACCACGGTCAACGTTGTGCTGCTGGAAATGCTGCCGTGACTTCCAGTGATTGTGACGGTGTAGCTCCCAGCAGGTGTTCCTGTCGATCCACCTCCATCACCGGCCGCAGTTTTAGATCCGCACCCCACAACTGGTAGCAGGATGAGGAGCATGAGTGCGAGGCTGAGCATCGCCAAACGGCGCCTACGTCGATTGGGGAAGCCGAAAAGCAACACACTCGCAAGGGCCAATCCTCCTCCCAACCTTTCAAATGGAGTTGAAGGCCTATGGAGACTAGCCGTGGAAGCTGCTGTGGTTGCGATGGTTATGGTTGCGCTTTGGGCCGTGGTTCCGGAAACAGATATGGAAGCCGGGATCGAGCACGTTGGTACGCCGGGTGTCGACGTACTTGATACTACGCAGTTGAGGCTTACGGACCCTTCGAATCCGTTGGTTGGAGTTACGCTGAACGAGGCTGAACCAGGTTGTCCTGGTATTGCGATGGTGAGGGCGCCGCCGGTCGCGAGAGTAAATGCGGCATTCGCCGGTTCCGCTACCGATACGGTCGTGCTAAATGGTCCTGCAGGTGCGAAGTTTGAATCGCCGCTGTAGGAGGCGGTAAACGTAGCGGTATTGCCGGCGCCAATCTGGCTCGCATTAATACCGAGTCCAGCCCCGGTGGCAACTACACCGCTTTCGCTGTAGCCACTGGCGGCTGTGAGCGGAAAGACCTCCAGTGGCGTCCCGTTCATTGTGATCGTGATGGTACCAGTTGGGGTAGCAGCATAACCATAGCCCTCAATTTCCACAGCTACAGCCATGCTCGTTGCCGTTGTTTGCCAAACGGCTCCATTCACAGGATCAGTAAATCCACCTGTCAACACAGCCTGAGTGATGGTGACCGATTGAGAAGTGGACGAGGCGTTGTAGCTGCCATCGCCGGAATAGGCAGCCGTGAACGAGTACGTCCCAGGAGTGAGACTACTCGAGGCTAAGACGTAGCTCGCTGTTCCTTCACTGTTGAGTGAAACGGTTGCTAGCTGCGTGCTGCCCTGGCTCAGCGTCACTGTTCCAGTCGCTGGATTCCCTTTGGCGCGGCCCTCCGTGTTGCCATAGGGTGTTACGTCGAGCGTATATTTCGATCCATAAACCGCGCTGGACGGTGAGGTCGCGGTCAGAGCGCCGGTTTGAGCGCTGTAGACGTTGAGGTTGAGCTGCAGGCCGCTGGTCTCAGAGGTCACTGTGATCTGTATTCCCTGAGATTGGCTTGCAGCGTGTGTGGTGTCTCCGCCGTAGCGCGCATACACCATGTACGCTCCAGCCGGTAGAGCCTGTGTCGAGAAGGAGGCCACGCCATTTGTTATCGGCGCGGTCATGATGCTATCGCTATTCTCCTGTGTACTGTTGGTGATAAGGACGACGTTGCCGGTGACCGCGGCTGGGCTGACGGCCACCTGGAAGTAGACAGAGGTGCCATGGGCCGCGGAGATCGCGCTGGTACCGAGCGAAGTAGAACTCGTGCCAGCGGTGAGGGTTGACGTTGTGGTTGCGAAGCTGATCGACGACCAGGAATTCACAAGCTTGGCGACATCGAGGCTACCAATACCCGTTGCATAGTCGTATCCAGCGCCGGCGTTGTAGCCGTCGATGAATCCGTTGCTTCCGCAGCTCGCGCTAGCGGCGGAACACAACACCGAGTTGTTTCCCTGGGTGATGTCGTGGAATATACCCGGGCTGGTCGCGGCAAGATTGTAGATGCCGTAATTCGCTTGTCCGAGTCGCTGTCCGCCCTGATGCTGGATGACCAGAGCCAGGATACCGGCCATCGCGGGAGCCGACGTGGAAGTTCCACCCACCGAAGTGGTGGACGTACCAAGCTGGCTGATCGCACAGGTGCCATTACAAGCCACCGTACCAGTCTGAGGAACGCAGTCGTTGTATGCGTAGCCGTCCCCATTCGTGATGCCATCGGAACAAACCGACCACGCAGCATTGAAGTCCTGCGAGTAGCCTTCGTCGCTCATGAAGGAGCCACTAAAGAGCGAGACATCTGGTAAATCCCGCACCGCATCAGCCGGCGTGAGGGAGGACTGGAATGCAGGCTTTGGGTAGCCGCCCATCGTGCCTGAGCAAACACCTGCACTACTGATGGTTCCGGAACACACGGCTGCGCTACTGAGACCTCCTCCTCCTGCCATCGTGTTTTCAGGACCATTTCCCCATTTGTACGGGGTGTTGTTTGCGTAGGTCGACCAGACCCCGGTAGAGTCATTCCATGCTTCTTCTGGAATGTACCCAAGGGCACTATTGAAGTACGGCGGCGTGCCCGCTTGGGTGGACTTGTTAGCGGGAAGCTGGACATACTGCCCGATGGTCGAGAGGTTCGTCGTATACAAAACGTCGAAGTCCGTACCTCCAACAGCCACGTTCCACGGCGTAGAGGCAAGACCGTTTACAGCCAATCCCCCTGTTGTTGACGCTCCGAAGCCAAAGGTGTCGGAATCGCAACCAGCTGCTCCAGAGTCACCGGCAGAGACAGTGACCGTGATACCCTCCGCGGCAGCCTGTTCGTATAGCTCGTAGAGAAGTGCATCCGTGCCTGCACCGAGATTTTGTTCGCACTCGCCGAAGCTGACGTTCAGAATTGAAACGGCATTGTCGTTGACTGCCCGCTGGATTGCGAGGATCAGTCCGGATTGAAGGTCCGTGTTTTCTGCCACGTAGAGTTTTGTAAGAGCTTTCGGTGCAAACGCCTCAGCCTGTTCGATATCGACGATCGCCTCGAAGGCATCGGAATTCACGCCCGGATCCACTCCATCCACAACGACCGTTGGAAGCTGCGGGTCGGCATTGGCTTGCGAAAGCGTCTCGTTGAGGAAGAGAGAACGGTAGCGCGCGACATCAGCAATCGCCGCCGAACTCAGGTTCGAATCGCCGATGATGCCGATGGTTACTCCGCTACCGGTCAGTGTGGTCCCGCTGTACGCGGGATTCATGGCCGAATTGGGGGTGTCATAGATTACCGCCGCATCTCCAGCTGCGGGAAGGTAGTACATGTCGTAGTTAGGATTGCCACCGAGTTGACTGCCGAAGGTCGTCGGTCCATACACCGTCAATTGCGGGCTCAGGCCCGATCTTGCGGTTTGCGGTTGGGCGTGCGCAGCACGGATCGCCTGAGACGTCGGGTGGAAGTCATTGAGCGACGCGATACCACGGACGACGGGTGCCAAGGCGGACGGGATAGACGGCTCACTGGAGTTGGCGATGTGCCGCACGCCGCCAACATCGTAGCTGTGAATTTCAGTCTGGAAGGCAGCACTTACCGCTCCCATGGTGCCAGAGAAGCGGATGATGTTACCTGCTGCCGCCACCTGCTGGACGGTGAAGCCGTTGGATTCGAGCCACGCCTCCACAGCAACGAGATCCTGTGGGCTTGTGCCGTAGCTGTCGTTGTACGCTGTCGGCGAAAGCCACTTGTGATAGCTCGGAGATCCGGGCAAACTGGCGCCGGCAACGTAGCTGTCGAGAGCGGCCTGCTGCGCCGGGCTGCGGCCGAGAACCAGCATCATGGTTCCCGTCGGTTGACTGTCGGGCACCCTCCCAAGGTCAAGGCTGCCTGTGGCGAAGGAGTGAACGTTTCCACGAAGTGAGACACGAGATGACTCGTCGACGGACCGAGTGATCAGCGGGCGCTGCTGCGCATTGAGCGAAGTCAGCGTGAAGAGTAGAAGGGCCGCGGAGCCGAGCAGTTTCGTATAGCTCCGTGATGTTTGAACGAGGGTCTGCATAAGGTTGTTTTCGTCATTCCTTCCGTAGGCCGGCGAGAGTGGCCTGTTATGGAACACTGAGACCGCGGCGGTTTGCCACGAGTCTAGGCGTTCGAGCTTGATAAAGATGTGATTGTTGCCCTTTTTGGGCTGGAGATTTCTATCTGCAACGCAGCGAGAAAAGACGTATCCATCACGGAGTGAGCTTATGGGCAGCTCCTTGGTCGGACGCCGAGCACAGTTCGAGGTGTAATTGCCGAAAAATTGTTAGGTGTCGTGGATGAGAACTAAAATTCGCGATTGATGGTTTATGGCTACAGCAGTGCCATACTGACGGCGGACCGCTGAAGGAGGGGTTACCTTAGCTATGAGTCGATATTCACTAACTCCGATCAGGAAGGTTTCAAGGTTGATGTTGGTTACGACGCACCCGTAGACACCTACTTCTTACAGGTGCGGATGCCAAATGAAAAAGGTGACGCTCGCCTGGTTACTTGGCGTGGAAATGGGGTCACAGATTACGGCAGCGCCGGCGTAGTAAGCATCCCCGAGGTGATCCTGGCAGATGCTGCAAAAAACGCGTCTGTGCCTGAAGGCCTGCTCGAAGCTTTGCTCGCAGACCGCGACCCGGCGCCGGAAGACGTTAGTTCCGATCCTGTCATCTATGCCGGGATGATCAACAAGGAGGTCTGGAGGTATCGAGCAGGTGTCGACGCTCGGAGCGGTATGAGGATGCGGCTCAAGCCCGCCAGTACTTATACCTTCAGTCAACGCGTGACCTTGGCGCTCCTCCGCGATTTCCTCGGGCATGAAGATCGCGCTCGGCGTATTGTTCGGAGTGTGTCCGCAGCCGCCGTAAGCAAGTTGATGGACAGGCGTTCCTGGATACTCACGGAGAGTGACATGAATTCGGCGGTACAACAAGCCGAGAGCATGCTTGGCCTGCGGTGGCTCATGGAGAGCAAGTGCTACTCCGGAGAAGGTGAACGGGTGGACGCTGAGATGCAATTGCGGCGCGGGACGTAAGCGGCGCACCGTGGCGACCGGTCCGGCGGAGCAGTTGGCTAGCGTCTAACGATAAGACGTAGCGCTTACGCAAAAAATCCTTTGCCTTTCCGCAACGTTTTGTATTTAAGCTGAGACGAATGAACTTTGGCTGCTGCACCGAACGAACCAGCTAATCGGACTAGGTGAAGCTTGCCCGGCTTGACCTTCTGGCGGAAATCGTCTCCGTTCATGTCGACAATGACGCACATCTCCTGGAGGCGTGAGCGCATGCGCTCAGCAATACAGTCGCCCAGCGTCTCCTCATGCGTCACAGCGCGCGGACCTGAAACTCCAGCACGCCAGGGCTGAGGTGAAAACTTCCTCCGAACGGAAACCAATCCAGACTTGCCTGTCCAGAATGCAGGTCAAGGTTGGCGATGTAATTGAGCCCGTTGTCCTCGATGTTCCTGCTGTAGCTCAGGAAGTTTGCGCCACCGCGCAGGTTGAGACGGTTTGCGAGCGGCGTGGCTACTTCCGCTCCGATGCCCAGAGTCCCGACGCTTACGCCGACAAGGATCCTCTGGTCAGAAATCTGCCGTAGGTGTCTCGTTCCCGGGTGCGGTAATTTCTGCCCTACCTGAGATCTCGAAAGGATCCCAATGATTGAATTTAAAACAGGCGATCTGCTCGCCGATCCAGCGGAAGCCCTTGTAAATCCTGTGAATTGTGTGGGTGTTATGGGCGCGGGAATGACCCTCGCCTTCAAACAGGCGTTCCCAACCAATTTTCTGGCCTATGCGAGAGCATGCGATCGCATAGAAATACAGCCAGGGAAGATGTTCGTCCACTAGAGAAGTTGTATGCCAAAAGTCATCTTTATCACGTTCGAAGAGATCGATGGATCCGGAAAGACCACTCAACTGCGCCGCCTCGTGACGTGGCTGGAATCGCAGGGCGCAGAAGCTATTGTGACGCGCCAGCCGGGTGGCACCGACACCGGAGAGCACATCAGGAGTCTTCTTCTCGATGCGGCCTCTACTGGAATCTCACCTCATTGCGAACTGGGGCTAATTCTCGGATCGCGCGCAAGCGCTTGCAGAGGTCATCCAGCCAGCTCTCGCGGAAGGGAAGATTGTTCTTTGCGATCGGTACACCGATTCGACCGAAGCTTATCAGGGCGCCGGGGAATTGGGCTCCGGCCTGGTGCTGGATCTACACCGGAGCCTGTGCCAAGATATTTGGCCGGATATCACGATCTTGCTCCTGCCAGATTTCGGGGCCTCACTCATACGAGCGCGAGCCCGGCGGGCCCCGGCCGGTGTCGACGAAAGCCATTTCGAACGCGAACAGGATGGTTTTACCACCGCGTCTACGACAAGTATTGCGAGATCGCTACACGTGAATGGCGGAGGGTGATTCCCTTCACTTGCAATTGCGCCATTGACGTTGTCCACCAAGAGATCGTCGACGTAATCGGGCCGATGCTTGTTCCGCGGCAAGCCATTCCCATGATGGGAAACGCAGAGACTTTCGATCCAAAGTTTGCTGTCCGCGGTTGAGACCAGTTGAATCCTGAAAAACAAGTACCAGGCTCCCATCGACCTCGAATATTCGATGAACATGGGAGGTCTGCTGCGCTTCTGTGCGAACTTCGCACTCCGTTGACCTAAATTCAATCACCCGACCAGCGCATGCATCGGTTTCTGCCGATGTATGCGTCAACGATCTTCCTGCGCTTCTAACCCGCTTCAAGACAAAGGCCCTAATAATGGCACGTCCAACCAAATTCACCATCTTCACTTTATCTACGCTCATGGCCGTGGCCGTGGGGTTGTGTTTGAGCACGGCTGTAAGTGCACAAGCTCCGGCGCCGCCTCACCGCATCACCGCCCAGGTCGACAATTCCCGGCGCGCCACGTTGGTCGGTTCACGTTCACCGCGCGCGCTGGCTGCAAACGATGCCGGCCCGGTTGCTGCCGATATGCAGCTCCAAGGCATTACGCTCGTTCTCAGTCGGACTCCCGCGCAGCAGTCGGCGCTCGACCAGCTCGCCGCTGCGCAACAGAATCCGGCCTCGCCGCTGTACCACAAGTGGATCACTCCGGCCCAGTATGCGGCGCAGTTTGGGGTGGACGACGCCGACATCGCTACCGTCGAGACCTGGCTCGAGCAGCAGGGATTCGCTGTGAACTCTGTCTCGCGGAGCCGGAATCGAATCTCGTTCTCAGGATCGGCCGCACAGGTGACCAGCGCCTTCGGAACGTCCCTCCATACCTATAAGGCCGCTGGCGAGTCGATCACTCACTTCGCGCCGTCGACAGACCTTACCATCCCGTATGCTCTTGCGGGCGTGGTGCAGCGGGTAGGAAACCTTTCCAGTTTCCGCCCACATTCCAACCTGGTGCATACTCTCACCCCTTCCTACACCTATGCGAACCAACTTTCATGGCTCCTGCCCCCCGACGTCGCCACCATCTACGACGTCAACCCCGAGTACGGCAGTGGCTTCAACGGCGCGGGGCAAACCATCGCCGTCGTTGGCCAGTCTGCGGTGTTGCCCCAGGACCTGGTGAACTTTCAGACGGCGCTTGGGGTACCCGTAAACCCACAGACGCTCAACCTCATTCCGGGAACGGGCGCATCACAGATCAGATCCGGAGATGAAGCAGAGAGCGACCTCGATCTGGAATACGCCAGCGCCATGGCACCAGGGGCAAACGTTGAATTCTATTACGTGGGAAACTCAGGATCGTATAGCGTTATCGATTCGATCGCATATGTGATCGATAACGACCTTGCCCCCATCATCTCGATCAGCTATGGCGCTTGTGAGCCCAATATGGGCTCGGGAGTGCTCGACAGTGCCTTGGAGCAGGCAGCCGTGCAGGGGCAGACAGTAGTGGCCGCAGCAGGCGACAACGGTTCGCTGACTTGCATGGAGGATCCGTATAATTCGCGGGCCGTGCAGCAAGCTCCTGCGGTGAACTATCCGGCCAGCAGTCCATGGGTGGTCGCCATGGGTGGCACACAGTTGATCGCGGCGGCTCTCACTGATCCTGTCAACACAACCTATTGGCAGGAGAAAACTACGGGCGACAATATTCAAATTTCGTCCGCACTGTCTTACATCCCCGAGATCGTATGGAACGATGATAATCAGGGCACAGGAGGGGGAGGGGGCACGAGCACTTTTGAGTCTCGGCCTCTATGGCAGACTGGAGTACCGGGGATCGCAGAGGGAACCGGGAGGCTTGTGCCGGACATCTCTCTTGCCTCTTCGGAGATAGCTCCGGGCTACTTTATATGCTCTAGCGATCCTGAATTTATTCAGGTTGTCGGCAGTTGCAGTAATGGTTTTGGCGCTGACAACCCAGGCCAGTACACCATCATCGGTGGCACTAGCGTTGCGGCCCCGGTCTTCGCGGGCCTCGTGGCGGTCCTCAACCAAGCCAAGGGCTATACGAATGGTCAGGGACTGATCAATCCAACGCTCTATGCCCTGG
Source organism: uncultured Acidobacteriaceae bacterium (assembly GCA_963737325.1). GTDB lineage: Bacteria > Acidobacteriota > Terriglobia > Terriglobales > Acidobacteriaceae > Granulicella. Next base: position 20,452 of record CAVTSJ010000025.1, on the reverse strand, counting down.
CCTCTAACCCAACTACCTACGCCTCCGCCTTCCACGACATCACCACTGGCGGAAACAATTGCACCGTGACCTTGTTCTGTGGGACTGGACCACAGAATACCGACTACATGGCCAGTGTCGGATACGATGAGGCCTCTGGCCTCGGCTCCATCGACTTCGCTAACCTCGTTTCGGTGTGGCCGGAGGCGACGAACGCCAGTGCAGTCGCTACCACCACGACGCTGTCGACATCCGTAACGAGTCTCGCGTTTGGAAGCAGCGTTAATCTCACGGCAACAGTCACCGGCGGTGGTGTGGGGGACGTCACCTTCCTGGAGGGCGCAACCACACTCGGAGTTGCTTCTGTCGATGGGAGCGGGATAGCAACGATAAACGTTTCCACCTTGGAAGGCGGTAGTAATTCGATTACTGCCGTGTATGGAGGCACGAGCGGGTACTCGCCCTCGACCTCAACTCCGGTCACGGTTACAGTCACACCTGCGGCAACCACCACGACGTTCACTGAATCGACCAGCAGTGCCGCCTACGGAGCGAGCGTGACGTTTACGGTCGCGGTAAGCACCAGCAGCGGGCCGGTCGTTGGAGGAAACCTCTTTCTCTACAGCAACGGACAAGAGGTTGCCGTTGGAGCCGTGAACAACTATGGTGTCGGGACGATCACTCCCCCGACCACCCCCCAGGTGGCGCTGCCTCCCGGAGCGGATTCGATCACGATCGAATACATGGGGTGGGTGAACTACGCGCAGTCCACTTCCACTCCCGTGACCCTGCTTGTGGGGCCGGCCCCAACCACCACTACGCTCACGGCAACTCCTGCGACCGCGCCCTATGGGTCACGATCGCTGGGCCTGTCCGCCGTGGTGACCTACAACGGAGGCATGCCGGTCTATGTTGGAACCGTCACCTTTGTGTCTGGTGGCCTTTCCATCGGTACAGGAGCGGTGACGAACGGAACTGCGTTGCTCAAACCGTCCACATTGCCCGCCGGGAGTGACTCCATCACCGCAGTCTTTGGGGCCACTTCGACAGACCAGGCTTCCACCTCGAATGCAGTTGTGGTCAACATCACTCCAGCTAACACCACCACCACGCTGTCCGTATCCTCCATTAGCCCCGCCCCTGGCGCGAGCGTGATTCTTACGGCCGCGGTCGCCACCAACGGCAGCCCGGCAACGAGCGGCCTGGTCACTTTCCTCTCCAACGGCTCCGCCGTCGGTACAGGTACAGTGAACAGCGATGGTATGGCGACGATCAGTCTTTCCACTCTCCCGAGTGGTGCAGACGCGATCACAGCCAGCTATGGTGGTACGAGCAATCTTGCCGGTTCGAGTTCGAGTGCTATTACGGTGACGGTCTCCATGTCCAACACCACCACAGCACTCGCAGCGTCCTCCACCAACCCAACATACGGCAGTAACGTGACCTTTACGGCCACGGTCTCTTCCAATGGCAACCCGGCAACGAGCGGTGTTGTCATCTTCGCGGATGGCGCCACTACGCTCGCCACGGTCACCGTAAACAGCAATGGCATGGCGACGCTCACGCTGGCCTCGCTCCCGGTCGGCAACAACTCGATCTCCGCCAGTTATGGGGGAACATCGAACTTTGGCGCTTCGCTGTCGAATGTCGTTGGGATGACGGTCACGCCGGCTCCTACAACCACGGTGCTGACAGCGTCCTCAACCAGCCCCGCAAACGGCAGTAACGTGACCTTTACGGCCACGGTCTCTTCCAATGGCAGCCCGGTAACGAGCGGCGTGGTCAACTTCCTGGACGGTGGTAGCCCCATCGGTACAGGATCGGTGACCAACGGCGTCGCGACGATCAGCCTCTCCACTCTTCCGAGCGGAGCAGACTCGATCAGCGCTGGCTTCGCTGGAACATTCTCACTCGCGGCCTCGGCTTCGAATCAAGTCCTGGTGACGGTTGCTCCTGCTGCGCCTACGGTGGCGCCGACTACGACGACGCTCACTGCGTCGCCGACAAGCGCAACCTCCGGTGACAACGTGGTCCTCACGGCTACTGTCTCTGTCAGCGGCGGCCCGGCAACGTCCGGTGTCGTCACGTTCCTCTCCAATGGCGTATCGATTGGAGCGGGCACCGTGAACGGCAACGGGGCGGCGATGATGAGTCTGTCCACGCTGGCGGTGGGAAGCGATTCGATCGTCGCTAGTTATGGCGGCACATCGAGCTTCGAAGTCTCTACGTCGTTCCCCGTCGTGGTGACCGTCGCTGCACAGGTCGTTTCGGCTCCGCCTGCGACCATCAACGTTCCTGCGCCCGCTCCAGTGTCACCTGGAGGCACTACCGCCTCGGCGGTGAGCCTGGTGGCGAGGGCCAGTTACTCGGGGACGATGAATCTGACCTGCGCGCTCACAAACTCGCCGGTTGGTGCGCAGTACGTGCCGACGTGCACGATAACACCATCCACAATCACGATTGCAGCGAACGCGACAGCTGCATCCACACTCACGGTTCAGACAACGTCCACCTCGACAGCTGCCGTTGCTCGGCCGTCCGGCTTGGCCCCTTGGGGCCTTGGCGGAGCGTCCGCTATGGCAGGTCTGCTCATGTTCTGTTTGCCTACCCGGCGGCGGCGCATGATGTCCGTGCTGGCACTCGTGCTGGGTGTCTGCTCCCTTGGCGCCGTTGGCTGCGGGAGCTCAGCTTCGGCTCCGCCGACGACAACTACCCAATCAACCACTGCTGGCAGCTACACGTTTACCGTCAAAGGGACGGATACTGCCAACGCCAGCACAACCGCATCGACAATGGTGACTGTCACCGTTCAATGAATCATCCAACTCAACAGAAGCGGGCAGCATCATCATGCTGCCCGCTTCGCATTTAAGCCAGATTTTAGGGGAATTGAGGCCCATGCCCACCACCAAAGAAACATCGCGCGATGCTGCTTCCGGCCGTCTACCGGGAAACACGTCTACCGCCGCCGTAGCCTCGGCGAAGCCGGCCGAGGTTCAGAGCCGAATCTTACAACGCGCCGTCAAGCTCTTCCTTGCGCTCGTGGTGGCCGGGGCGGGCGCATACGGGCTAATGTCCCAAGCGCATTACGTGGACAGCGACGCTGCAGTGGTGACCGCCTATGTGACCGTAATTCGTTCGCCCATCGCCGGCAACGTGCATGGGCTCCCAGTTGCGGCCGGGTCCATGCTCGCCAAAGGATCTTTCCTCGCACATGTTCGAAATAGTAGGGCTAATCAAGACCGGGCCTCTGACCTGCGCGCGTCCTATGAAACTTCGGCGAGTGCCTTGAACGCAGCCATGCAGGAGCAATCTCAGTTGATGGCCTTAAGGTCTCGACTCCAGCACCGCATCCACGACTTCACTGACCAAATCACGGCTCGGCTGCAGGCCCAGGCCGGAGAGCAGCAAGACGAAATTGCGGATGGGAACGCGGCAAGAGTGAAGGCAGACGCAGACTTGCGCCGGGGCGAGCTCCTGTACCGAGACGGCATCATTTCGCGGGCTGCGTACGAGGTGCTGCAAACATCAGCTCAAATCGCCGAACCCGCGTACACAGGCCAGAACGCCACGTTGTCCATGCTGAAGCTCGAACAGGCAGCCGCCCGCAAGGGAGTTCTGGTAGAGCCAGGGCGTCAATAGTGACGTCACGTACTCGCAGCAACGGGTGGATGACATCGATCTGCGGTTGGCCGAAAGCACCCAGGTTCAGGGAACAGAAAGGGCGAACATGATCGCCGCCAAGCAGAGCCTGGACCAGGAGACCGGACACATGGCTCTGATGAGCGCTGCAGACTTGACGGCTCCGGGGAGCGGATTTCTTTGGCAGTTGAACGCTTCCAATGGGGAGCTCGTAGCTGCTGGTGATCCTCTAGTTGAGCTTGTTAACTGCCAGAGCGCGCTACTTCTCGCTGAGATACCGCAAGACCGGGTTCCAGACGTCCTCATCGGTGCTCGCGCACACATCCGCCTCAGCGGCGAAACGCGCGAGCGCTATGGCGTTGTAGAGGCCATCGTCGCGGATCCCACCGCTGGAGAGAGCCGCAACTTGGCTGCTTCCCCTCTCAAGAACTCTGACGAACGCATGGCGGCCGTGCAGATCAAGCTGGAGGAGGCGCCGGCGAGAGTTGGAGCCGAGCCCAGGCCCTGCCTCGTGGGGCGCACTGCCAGCGTAATGATGCCAGTCGCCGGAAACAGCGGTTTACCGCTGGCTTCGCATGTACTTCTAAATCGCTACGTTCACCTGCTTGATGCCCAACGAATTGCAACCCACCGAAAGGACGGGGCGCGGCAGCCGGCGGCGTCCCGCACCCCTAAGGCCGTCGTCTTCCCATTCGCTACGGCCACTTCGATCTGCCGCAACAGATTTACCATCTGCCAGGTTGGTACTTCTTGCCTCGTCCCATAGGCTCTCCTTGTCCAGTGTCTCTCTTATCCACTGGCACATTTCAAGCCGGGCACTTCAGACTCTTCCCTCGCCAATGGCTGAACCGCATGACAAGGCATCCGCCATGTTGAGGGAGAACAAGACAAAGGGCAAAACTTTGAAATCTGCCCATGCCTGGTCAACTGGTTGAGTTCATCGAGACCAAGAGGCCTTACAAGATGGCGGATGGAGCGGGACTCGATCTTGAAATTGATGCTTCGGGCGGGAAATACTGGCGATTCAAAGACAGACGTATCGGCAAAGAGAAGAGACTTTCATTAGGCGCGTATCCCGAAACGGGCTTACGCGTGCACCATCAGCGAGCTGTTGGCACAGAACATGATTTCCAATACGGTCGAACAACAGATCGAAGCCTTGAACAAGATCGCTGGCCTCGAAAACGGAAGTGAGTGCCAACGCGGTTACACAGTTGCCACCGGGGTCTGAAATCGGAACAGTGTCAATTGCACGCGGGGCGCCCTCGGGGATCTCGTGGTCATCCCGCTGATGCTGAACTAGGTCAGTCCCAATACCAATGTGAATTTTCGGGTCACGGAATACCTTCCAACTGGCAACAATGGAACCAGCCGCCTCGCAAAACATCGGGGAAAAATACTACAAAACGGAACCAACGCTCGCTGCGATATACCTCGGCGCGAAAAATGGACGCGAGGCCTCGCTATTCGCGGGTGTGGGCTTCAACAGTCAAAACGATGCGACGCAATACAAATCCGGCAACCAATTTCCTCTCGACGGCACGGCGGCTCAGCACCTTCCTCTTCTCACGACTGCGCGCCGGCACCCCGGCGTCGTAGTAGCGCTCGCGGCGGCCAACCTCCCCAGCGACTTCAGCGCGATTCTCCTGTACCTCGTGCTGAACGCAATCATCACAGCAGCATATATGTTCTGGAGACGTCGCCGCGCGAAGGCCGCAGCAGCGCAGGCGCATCCGCAGGTCGCTACTTAATCAGCAGCACAGCAGCGTCACCGTACGGCTACATGCTTTGTCCCCTTTGGCCGTCTACCCATCGAAATCATCCACGCGATCCACTCTCAATAAAGGAAGATATGATGGCACTCAAGGAATATAAGTCTGGAGAAGCATTTCCCGCCGTCCTGGCTAAGTGTGATTTTGTCGTAGGAAGACTCTGGACGGAGGAGACAACGTCAGCGCAATTATCAAAGCGTCCAGCGTATTGATCGGCGTCTAAGCCACCCGGCGTTTTCAACTGAAGGTCTGGGTAGGTGGCACTACTCCAGTTTGCGATAGCTCTTATTCAGCCCCGGCTCCTGAGGCGTCGGCTCTTCGCCTCGAAGCGATGATCCGCTACCACTGCGCTCGCGGACTTGTGGGTGTAAGCAGGCAAAAGGGACACCCATTCAGGGTGTGGCTGCAAACGGACACGCGGACATGCTTGCCGGGAAATTCGATTTCCCGCATCGATATGTTGGGTCGGTGTTACCGGTGATGCAGTGCTCTTGCGGGTTCGATATTCCGCGCACATCCTATCGCAGTCAGCAGCGCACATGCATCGTCACGCTTCAAATCCGGAAGGCGTTGCCCATGGGCAAACTTCGCCAGCGGTGGGCAAATCTGCTCCAGCGCACGCCATGATCGATGGGGAAAGTAGCGAGCCTTCATTACCGAGATAAGCTCACCGTGTTGGCTTTCAGTAATGACTCCCGCACTGTGCGCGAGCGCTAACGATTCCCGAAGGCTAACCATTGGATCCGAGAGTGCTCTGTATGTGCCTGGCTCATAAGCGACCGCAACCTCGTCGTCCGCATCGAGAATCCCATCGCGGAACTGCTCAAAGATGCGTCCAATCCCCACCATGCCAAAGGTATGCGTCTCCGCTGCTCGAAGTGCGCCCATGCTCGAAGAGCCGAAAACCTTGATGCCGCGATCGAGTGCCCTGATGATTTCCTTTGGCGAGACTGCCAAATTTTGGAAGAATTCCCCATCGATGATTCCGATGAAGCGAATGCCGGCAGGCAAACGGTCGATGTCGCCCCGGCAAACGGGCGGAAGGAACTCCGCATCCAGCAGACGTTGGGCTTCCGCCGCCGGCATGGTCGGCCCCAGGAATACAACCGTATCATGCATGTTGCTGCCAGAACTCGACGGCGCGTGGGCCAACACGCCCGTGGTCGCTAGCCCACAACTCAATCCCGGGAACAATGACACGCACAACCGAATGGGTTGTGCAGTCAGGGGTGAAATCGACGACAATCGCTTCGGACAACCCCGCGGTCTCGAGCCGTTCCATTAGCCACTGGATATCTTGATTCAGGTCGGCGAAGCTGTGAGACTCGATCGCTTCAAGGGGGCGGCGAATCCGCGATTCACCGACAACCCAACTTTTGCGATTTACGACCGCAATCCGTTTTGTGTGGGGAGCAAAGGTTTCTTTGGGTGCGTTTGAGTCTACGATGTCTTCGCGAACGCTTTGAATGTCGACGCAACGCGACTGCGCGACTTCAGTAATTGCGCGGCGCAAGGCCACGTGAGCATTTGGGTTGCAGCCGAAGCCGGCATGCGCCATCGGAAAACCGAAGATGCTCTCATCGGCTACGGAAGCAACAAATGCCGGTACCTGAAGAGCGGAGGTTATATCCCGTACCCGCAAACATAAGCCGGCCTCGTTGAAAGCCCGGGACAGCTCATTATCCTCGGGTATTTCAACGCAAGGACAATGTTCGAGATCATCGCTATGACCTACTGAACTGCCTCCGAAGACCTGGCGCCTCGCCGCGGGCAAGAAGCTTGCGCCCAGTTCAGCAAAGCTCCAGGCGTCGCGTTCAATCAATTCGCAGAGCGCATGGTACACGGCTTCAAGGCGGTTATTCCCAGAAGCAAGCCCATTGCTGTCGTTTACTGTGAAGGGTGAACCATGGGGCACATCATTCCAGAGATATCCTGCCAAATGTGCGGGTACCCAGACGTCTTCTCCGGAAAACAGGTCTGTTCCGCGCACCCAACTGCACAGGTTTTCCGGTGTGAAATCTGCAAACAAAGCCTGGTTGATCTTCCAGGGGTCCAGGGTCCGGGCCTGTTGCGATAGCTGATGGTACGTAGCCTCAACGTAAGGCAACCTGGCCTTCAGTGCTGTTTGCCGCTCGATGGACTCCATCAGCGCTCCGACCTTCGCATCGATGGGCCGCAATCCTTTTCCGTTATAAACAGAGATGCCGTCGTCAGAAGATGGAACGATTGCGGAGTAGACAGGTATCCCCACTCGATCGAGGCCGGTAATGTCCGCTATGCGTGTAACACCTAATGCATTACCGATCTCTCTTAACCGTTCAAAGGTTTCCGAGGCGCCGATTACGCGATCTAATCCATCAACTTTTTGGCTACTCGGGTTTCTCGGACTCATGTGGAGTGCCAATGGATCTCCTGCGATTGAGGTTTCTTACGCTAATGGCGTGGCAATTTAACACGACAATATCAATACCATCGAGAATCCCTCTCAAAATCTCACCGAGGTTCTCTTGAGTCACATTCGGCCCCAACGAACGGGCCGCTTCCGCAATCGTCGGTAGCGAGCGATGCACGGCATCCCTCTGGGCTTCACTCAATGGTTCTAGAAAGTAAACAAACTTTTGCATAAGATCGCGGAATTCTTCACCACTTAGTCCCACCTCATCTAGAAACTCTTGTCTTGTCATGTGACCTCCTTCTTCATTCGATATTCATGCGACCAAGCAGGTTCTGAAAACGAGGGTCTGAATGCAGAGGCCTAAGCAGGGGATCCACATTCAAGTAAAGCAGGTCGGTATCTCGTCGAGCGTAGGCCATTTCCAAGAAATCCAATGACTTGCCATAATTTCTGAGAGAAGTGTAGTAGACCGCGGTCTGGTACGGAAAAGAATTTTGCGGATCGCCCCTTCCCGAAGCTTGCTTGAACGATTTCGCTGCACTGGTAAGGTCTCCGACCTGGGCATAGGCAATGCTCAGCATAATGGCTCTATCAGGCTCTGATCCGGGATCAACGGGTGCAGTCCGGAGAAGATGGATGCCATCCATCGGCCGCTTTAGCTCAATGTAATCAACGGCAAGCACTTCAATCCCCTGTTCAAAGTTCGGCGTTGTTTTGAGCTGCTCTTCCAGCAAGTGGGCCGACTCGGCCATTCGCCCCCCGCATTGCGCCACCCAGGCTCGCGTACTTTTCGTAAGTAGCGAGTTCGGATCGACCGCCTGCACGTAGGCCAACTGCGCCTGCGCTTCCGCGTCTCTGCCAAGGGGGACCAGTAGGTAAACGGCATACTGAATATGAGCGTTCAGATCGTTGGGGTTTAGTCCCAGCGCGCGCTGATAGTCGCTCTCTGCCCCTTTCCAGTCATAGTTCAACATGACTCGAGCGGAGGCCCGGGAGCCGTACGCTTCACCCAGCGTGGGGTCCAGGGCAAGCGCCTGGTCGGTCGCTTTGAGGGCACTCCGTATCAGAAGAATCTGATTTCCAGAGCGATACGCGGCGAGCAGAATGTAGCTGTCGGCCAGACCCGCATAGGCCGGGGCGAATTGGGGATCCGCCGTTAGTGACTTTTGAAATTCCGTGACAGCCGCAAGCAGATCCGCATCCGACCGCTTCGTTAGGCTGTACCGACCTTTAAGATACGCGTCATAGGCTGCCGAGTTGGTAGTGTATTGGCGTTTGAGCCGGGCCTTTATGTCAGGGCTCAAACGGACCTTGAGATGGTAGGCCACGTCTGTAGATATATCGTTTTGGAGCTCCGCAAGATTGGAAATATCGCCCTCGTAGGTCTGACCCCATATTTGCGAACCGCTGCTTACATCGATGATTTCAATGGGAATGCGCACGTGGCCGCCGGCTTCGGAGATCGACCCGCTCACGACGGATCTCACCCTCAGTCGTCTGCCGGAATCACTGGGATCGTTACTTTGCGCAGAGTACCGTTCGGCGATACCAGCCGCTTTTACCTGCAAGCCGGGCATCCCAGCCAGGTCATTGGTGAGCGCTTCGGTGAACCCAAAGCCTACGTAATCGAGCGCACTGTCTCCGCTAGTATTGTGAAGCGGTAACACCGCCAGACTGGTTGCTTCAACTGGTCGAGCGCGCCACACCCAGGCGATCGTTCCCAGCAGCAGGCATACGATGGTCACCCCCGCGGCCCAGGATTGCCATTTGCGTGTGGCGGGCCTCAGGTTCGACAGAATATCGTCAAGTTTCGGAAATCGATCTTCCGGGCGCGTCGCCAAAGTGCGCTGGATGACGTTCGCCCAACGAACGGGGATCGGCTTGGCTGGAAGCTTTGCGCCTACTGCCTTCTCCGGAGAATTGCTCTCGGTGCGGACGGGGCGGGAGCCGGTGATCATTTCACACATCACCACGCCCAAAGCATATTGATCGGCCAGCGCGGTAACGTCTCCCGTAAGCCGTTGCTCCGGCGCCATGTAATCCGGCGTACCTTGCCCACTGACCTCGTGCAAGCCGCCGTCTGGCGTGAGAACGTTCAATGCCAGTCCAAAATCTGTGATCACTGCCCGCAGTTTTCCGGGCCCGGCACTCACCAGCATGATGTTTTTGGATTTGAGATCCCGGTGAACAACGCCGAGAGAATGTGCGCTGTCCAATCCCTGGACTAACTGTTGCACGAGCTTGAAGGCGGCATCAGGTTCAAACGGGCCGTCGTGACGCAAATACTCGCTGAGCGTAGGCCCGTCAAGGAACTCCATGCAAAGGAATATCCCCTTGTCGCCAGAGGCTGTTTCGTACGTAAACAGCTCGTGAATCCGACAAATGTTGGGATGGGAGATGGCTCGCGCCTGTCGCACTTCACGCCGGAAACGCTCTACGATTTCTGGGTGCCGCACCAGGTCTGCACGTATGGTCTTGAGGGCAACGCGTTCCTGCAGCTGGCTGTCCCAGGCCTCCCACACCTCTCCCATTCCGCCGCGGGCGATAAAACGAAGAATCTTGAAACGATTGAAGATCACCTTGTCGATCTCGAAGGCGCCACCGGGGTCCCAACCAGAACCTCCTCCCCCGAAAGAGGCTGTCGCGTTGTCCGACGCTTGTGGAGCGGCAAAGAGCGGCTCCTCGAGGAAATTACCCATCGCGTCCCCTGCCGCAAGCAGTGCCTCCACGGCACGGCGCAGCTCGGGGGCGCCCTCGCATTCGCGATCAAGGAGCAAGATCCGCTCCTCGCGCGATAAGGGCAAGGCCGCAGCGAAGATTTCCTCAGCCGGGTCTCCCTGAGTAGACATGTCAAAACCCGTGAACTCGCGGAGATTATCTCCGACCGGGGGCGAATCTAGCAAGCAAAATGCGCCAGACGCTCACCGAGACATGCGTCGCCGATCCGACATTGCGAAAAGGCCGAGTTTGAAGGTAGTCCGCCGGCCTCGGCCGATCTGTCCCTCCGATCGTCCCGTGGCGTCCGGATGCCGATTTCACCGCTCCCGCCAAGTGCGAATATCATCAAACCACCATTTCTGCGTCGTTTGCGGTTCCTGTATGCTCCCGACCGCAAAAGCTGCTTACGCAAGGTAACCCGAGCGCCTCCGCGAAACTGCCTATGAATCTCCAACCACGATCGACTGCCCATCTCGTGCTAAAAGCCGACGGCGCGCAGCGCACGCTCCCGATCGACACGCTCCCTTTCAGCCTTGGAAGGAGTGAGGATTGCAGTCTGGTGATTGCCCATCCGCAGGTATCCCGTGAGCATGCCGTCATTGAGTGGGATGGCAGCAGATATACCCTTCGCGATCAGAGCAGCAGGCATGGCACCTTCGTCAACGGTGCACGCGTCACCAGGGCCACTCTGCACACGGGCGACTCGATTATGCTTGGTAGCCGGCAGAGCGTGTTGATATTTGAAGAGGCTAATGGTGGAGGAGAGGGATCACAGACCTTGCTCGCGCACCTGTCAAGGAGCTGGTCGAACCCGGCGGGGGACAGTGACCTGGAAAAGCTTTCTCTCTTTCTCCAGGCGGCGCAAAGCCTGAGTTCGATTGAAGCCAGCCAGGAAGTGCTGCGCACTATGCTCGAATACAGCATTCGACTCACCGGAGCAGAACGTGGCTTTGTCTTTCTGGGTGAGAGCGCTGAGACATTCCGGTTGGAGTGCGGACGGGACCGCGACGGAAACGAAATTGCCGGAGAACCAGCGATCTCGCGTTCCGTGGTGCGAGATGCGTCGCGATCTCAGGATGATTTCATTCTCACCGATATTACCGGGTCCATTGCCGCGGAGCGGCAGAGTATCGCGGCGAACGCAATTCGCAGCGTGATTGCGATCCCTCTGCGGGCGCAGGGTTCTCCCTCACTGCTTGGGCTCCTCTATCTGGATAGTCACGACCGCAACCGGGATTTCACACGCGTCGGCAAAGAGATTCTTCACGCGATCGCGCGACAGGCGGCGACGCTGCTGGAAAATTTGCGACTGATCGAGATGGAGCGCCAATCTGCACTGCTGCGCAAGGAACTGGAGATCGCAGCAGCCATCCAAAGCCAGATCATTCCCCAGAAACTCCCGGAGCTGGCGTATGTGCGCTTTTCTGCGCGAACGATTCCCTGCACCGGCGTGGGCGGTGATTTCTACGATGTGATTCCGCTTGCGGATGGGTTTGCCGGCATTGTCGCCGACGTCAGCGGCAAGGGAGTTCCGGCCGCGCTGCTCGCCTCCATGGTCCAGGGGATGTTTCAAGCACAGATGAGCCTCGGGGCGAATCGAGGTATCCCCCTGGTGGAATCCATCGCGTCGCTCAACGCCTTCGTCTGCTCTCGTACGCCGAGCGAAAAGTACGTGACGCTTGTTGCTCTTCGCTACGTGCAATCGGAATCGAGCGCCGCGACAATTGAAGTGGTCAACGCAGGCCATGTGCCGCCGATACTCATCCGAGCCGGCGGTGACATTGAAATTCTCGAAGATGGCGACATGCCGGTTGGGCTGTTTGGATTTGCACAATATCACATGGTCCAAGTGGAGTTATCTATCGGTGACCGGATCGTGCTGCTCACGGATGGGATTACCGAGGCAGAAGCCGGGGATGGCGATCAGTTCGGAATGGAGAGGCTTGCGAAGCCGATGCGTACGGCGGATCCCGTTGCCGCGGTGCTCCACGCAGTCGATACATTCTGCGAGGGAACCCCTGCGCAGGATGACCGTACGATTTTAGCTATCGAGAGAATTGCATAGCGTTGAGCACGGGAGCCAAACTGCAGAAGGAAATCTATTCGTTCACTTGTCCGAGATAGCGGTCGAGCCAATCGAGAACCGCCTTCACAAGTTGTGGCCGCTGCTCGGTTACGTCGTGGGATGTCTCCAGAATTAGGTGCTGCTTATCTGCTGGCGGAGTTCCAAGCATCTTGAACAACGGATCTTGCGCGAGATTTACAGAGAAGACGTAATCATAGCGTCCATTCACCATGAGTACGGGCTTCTTCATGCGGGGAGCGAAGTCGGCCTGATCGCCACCCGGCGGCGGCGGGTCGAGGAAGTAACCGCCATCAAGAAAGATGGCCGTCTTGAGACGGTCTTGCAGCAGCGTCGCGTGGATCACTCCCTCGGCAGATCCCATGCTGACGCCAAGGTACGCGAGCTTGCTGTTGTCGATGTCAGATCGCGTGGCTAGATAGTCGAGCGTGCGCGCGGCGTCCTTGTAGCGGTCGGTGGTCAGTTGGATCGCTTGAGAGCCTCTCGGCAGTGAGTACTGCAAACGCCGCTCGTACGTGTCCTGGTAGATCGGATACGCCACAGCGCGTCCGCTCTGGATTACGTAATCGAAGAACTCCAGATCGCCGAGGGCCGTTCCATTCTTATTGTCGGCAATAAAATCGACGCGTGCGCTGGGGAAGAACAAGACTGTTTGATAGGGCGGCCGCACATGCTTGGGAAGGAACAGATACACAGCAATCCGCTCTCCGCGATAGCCCGTGTCGATGGTCACTTTCTCCTCACGCCAATCCGCCGTCTCGCTCACTACCCCCCCATCCACTGCATTCAACGGCGCGGTGGATGAAGCGTACATCACCTGGTAGGCGTGAAAGACCTCGTCAGAAGCCGGCTTGAATTTGGCAAAATCTCGAGCCTCTATCCGCTTGATTGGCGCCACTGCGGTTGGCGGCAGTGGCGCCGAGTTCTTGACACAACGGAAACCGTTCTCTTGCGAGCGGTCAAATGGCGACAGCGTCTCCGGACTGAAGTAGAAGTACGATGGAGACTTCCAGGAGCCACCCAGAATGAAACGGTTGTCATTGTCGTCCGCGTTCCTCACCCACTCGCGAACATTGCCCGCCATATCGTACGTCCCGAAGGGGCCCACCCCCTTGTATTCGCCAACGCGGGCTAGCGCGTTCCCAGGGATATTGCTTACGGGAACGATGTACCGCGCATCGCCCGGCGGCGCTGCCATGTACCACTGCGGAAGGGCGGGAAGGCTTTTCCCGACAAAGTTCGCATAGGCTGAGGCTTCAAACCAACTCACGCCGGAGACGGGGAGATCCGCCTTCCCCTCCCCGTAGTGGCCCCCGACCCAGCCGGCCGGGCCTGGACGGTTGGTTGTGTCGTGAAACGCGGAAACTGCTTCGGCCCAGGGAATCTCGCGGCCATCGCGAACAAATTTCTCCGTCCAGAATTCCTTCTTCGCGTAACCGCCGCTATCGACAAACTTTTGATAATCGCGGTTGGTCACCTCCAGGCGATCGAGATAGAAGGGAGGAATTTTATAAGGGCCGACGAAGCCGATGAAGTCAATCATCTCTGTCCACGTATCCGCGGGAACAGGCACCATGCCGGCAGGCGCAGCTCGCTGAGCGTCGAGCGCGAAGTTCATGGACTTCCTGGATGGCAGGCCCTCTACAACCTCTCCTGCTGCGAGACTCGATATCTTCCACCGAAAAAATCCCTTGGGGACCGTGATGCCGCTAAGCGGAGTATTGCCAAGCACACGCCACGGACCTTCCGGCGTCGCGTAGTCCTGCATCGCTATCGTCGCTGCCGCCGGCGAGGATGTGATCGAGCCCACTAGGGTATTCTGATCGGCTAACTTTTTAATGGCCGGATCGCCAGGCAGGTAGCTCTGCGCTTTTTCGAGCAGGCCAAATGCCGCGAGCGGCTTCCCTGCAGCGGTCAAACTCGCAATCTGCGGGATGGCGTCTTCACGCGCCCATTGCCGTTTGGACGAACGGTGAAAGAACCATACCGCCGCGAGAATTGTAAGAACGAGAGCAGCAACCGCGGCGAAGGCAATGGACCGAGATTGCCGTTTTGGCGCCAGGCCTTGCGCACTCGATGAGGCCTGGGCCAAGAGGGCCGACGCGTCACGAACGATCTCCGCGGCTGACTGATAGCGATCGGCGGGATCTTTCTGCAGGCAGCGGTCAATGATTTGACTCGCGAGTTGTGGAGCGTCCGGTCGAAGCGTCCGGAGAGGTGTCGGAGGATCGGTAATGATCGCATGCAGAATCGCGATATTATTGTCGCCTTCAAAGGGCGTTCGGCTGGTGAGCAACTGGAAATAAATGACGCCAAGACTCCAAAGGTCCGTGCGCGAGTCGACTCGATTTCCCTGGGCCTGCTCGGGAGACATGTAGAGCGGAGTTCCGATGAGGAAGCCTGTCTCCAAAGAAACTGTCGCGTCGGGGGCGAGCGGCGCCAGCAACTTGGCGATGCCGAAGTCGAGCACCTTGGGATGGCCTCTAGGCGTAACCATCACATTCGCCGGTTTGAGATCGCGGTGGATGACTCCCTGTTCGTGGGCTTCCTCCAGCGCTCCCGCAATCTCCAGGAGAATCGACGTTGCGCGCTCAACCGACAGCTGGCCAGCTTTCGACGTCGCAGAGAGTGTCTGTCCGGGAACGCACTCCATGACGAGGTAGTCGATGCCATCCTGCTCGCCAACGTCATATACGGCGGCGATGTGTGGGTGACTCAGCTTGGCAAGCGCAAGGGCTTCCTTGCGAAACCGCCTTCGGGATTCGTCATCCGTGACCAGGCCTGGAGAAAGAATCTTGATGGCCACCAAACGTTCCAGCTTTTCATCGCGCGCGCGATACACAGCACCCATGCCCCCGGAACCGATGGCTTCCATGACGGTATAGCGCCCTAGCTTCTGTCCCGCGCTGAGAGTCTGCCCGACAAATTCAGGCGCATCCTCTTTCTTTGCACCAACAGGAGAATCGTCCAGGAAGTCCCCCATCTGTTGGTAGTCGCGGAGCAACCTCTCGACGTCGTCGCGCAGCTGGGACGATCCGCCACAGGCCTCTACCAGGTAAGCAGGACGCCGCTCGACGGGCATGTCAAGAGCAGCTTCAAAGATCTCCTCGGCGGATTGCTGCTGGTTGGCCATCGGTTGATCCGGGTTCGGCAGGAAACTGAGCGCCCGCGCTGCTCATGGAATGAATCTCACATTAAAACTGGCCTGGCGACGGTAGGATAATACCACAGGCAACAAGGAGTGACCCCCCATGACAGATGAGAAGGGCGAGGTAACCCAGCTGCTGAACGCGATGACCAAAGGTGATTCCGGCGCTGCGGAAAAGTTGCTGCCGCTGGTCTATACCGAGCTGCACCGGCTCGCCGCGTCGTATATGCGAAGAGAGCGGCCCGACCACACCCTGCAGGCCACAGCGCTCATCAACGAGGCGTACCTCAGGCTCGCCCGCGGAGAAGAAGAGTGGAACAATCGCGAGCATTTCATCGGGGTGGCTGCGAATGTGATGCGGCACGTGCTGGTAGATTACGCACGCGCGCATAAGGCACAACAGCGAGATGGCGGGCTGAAGAGAGTCGAGCTGCGCGAGGACTTGGCGGTCTCCGCGGAGAAGCTGGAGGAAGTCGTCGCTCTCGACGAGGCCCTGAAAGCTCTGACGAGTTTGCATCCGCGACAAGCGAAGGTGGTGGAATTGCGTTATTTCGGCGGATTGTCGCTGGAACAGATTGCTTCGCTTTTGGGGGTGTCGGAGCGGTCCGTGAAACGCGACTGGTCGCTTGCCCGGATCTGGCTGTACCGCGAGCTCCAGCGGGCCCCCAGCCTATCCGGCGAAGATCAAACTAAATGATGAGGCTCAAAAATAAAACGAGAGCTCGTGGCACCTTTTCCTGGCGTCTCCGCCTTATTGAGTGAAGGCGTTTCTTGAGACACCTTCCAAAAGGAGAAGCTGTCATGTCTACACTCTCAATGTTGAAGATTCGCGCAGCCGCAGCCGTCGCCGCCCTCGCTATTGCTCTCGTCTCGCCGGCGGTTCATGCCCAATTCACGCCCGAGCGGACACAAGTCGTTGTGCCCTTCGGATTCGAAATCGGCTCAACCCACTTTGGCCCAGGCCGCTATATCCTGAGCAAAGTCGGGGATGACGTCGTCTTGATCCAGGACGGAAAGCACTCTGCCCTAACAATGAGCACGCACGAAACGGGAACCAAGCCAGCCGCATCCAGCAAGGTGGTTTTCCATCGGTACGGCGACCACTATTTCCTTCGCGAGATTTGGAGGACGGGCGACCCGGAGTACGTTCGTTGCCAGGAATCCAGGGACGAACAAAGCATCCGACGCGAAATGCACGATAACAGTCGCGCGTCCATCCCGCCTGAATCAAATGTGGAAGTCGCTCTGATCCAGCTCCCTCGATAATGCCTGGGCGCCCGCGGACTACTCCGCGGGCGTTCGCTCGCGCTGCTCACATCCATTACCCAACCAAGAAAAGGAGTCTACGATCATGAGCGCCAAAGTAAACATACGTCATGTCAAAGGAATAACGTTTCTCGAAGTTACCGGACGCATCACGCTTGGCGAAGGGGGTATCACCCTCCGAAATGCGATTCAAGATGCGCTCGATGCGGGGGCAAAAAAGCTCGTCGTCGATTTGAGCGGCGTGAACTATATGGATAGTTCTGGCCTGGGCGAACTGACGACTGCCTATACGTCCACAAGGGACAACGATTGCGAGCTCAAGCTGGTCGGTCTCACAAAGAGAATCGACGATCTGATGCAGATCACCAAGCTTGCCACTCTCTTCGACGTCCACTCCACGGAAGACCAAGCAGTGTGGTCTTTCGAAAACAGCGTTTCGGAAAGTGCGACCAATGTCACCATCGGTTCTTACCGATAGGTCGGCCAGAGCCCTGGAACCTCATGGAGGAAGCTCGAGGTGACGGGGCCCTGGGTGTTTCCCATGCCAGCTGGGCCTTTATGTTGAGCCGCTAAACCTCTCCGAGATCCAGCAAACCATTCCCGTTACATAGGCGCTCGTCGGCTATTCCCACGACTTGTACCGCTTCGCCCAGCTGCTCTGCGGGTAGTCTTTGTGCAATGCGTCGAAGATGGCGTGGGCAAGGTTGGTGGTGAGCATGGGATTGTTGGAGTCTCCTACTGGTTTGTATGTCTTGAGATCGTAGGGGAGCTCGGTCCGGCAGGAATTTCGCAGCACGCGGTCGGCTTGGCCGAGCAGGTCGGGGGTGCGCGGATCGGTGGGGTGAAGCTTCCACCATGAGAGCGCCTCGGTCGCGAAGTACTGGGAAGCGGAGGGGATTTTTTCGAGCGCGGCGACTTCGGGGGCGGCCTCGGCGGTGTCGACAGGCGTTATGAAGAGTGGTTTGGCGGGAGGTGCAGTGGCGCTGCGGTTGTATGGGTAGGAAGGGTTGTCGTCTACGGCGCCGTAGGGTTTGGGGCTGGTGGTGCACCACCAGCTCTGGCGGTAGCTGTCGTACGTGGCGAAGCCGTTGCGACGCTCTTCCCCGCTCCGAACACTCGTTCGGGCATGGTGACGGGTCCGTGATGCATGGTTGGGGCGGGGACGGTGGCAGCGGAGAAATTTCCGTGGCTGTGGAGGGAGCTTCGGTGGTGAACGTCCCAGACAACAAGGGCCGCAAAGCAAGCAACCAGTGCCAGCGGCCATTGCTTCCGTGCGTGCGTCATAGGGGAAGTGTAAGTGGAGGAGCTCTTAGAGTTTGGGCATTGGCGAACATAATAGAGAAACACGTTCCATTGCTTGCGTTGCTGGTCACAGACAGCTCTGCCTGATGGGTTTCTGCGATCCATTTCGCAATGGCCAAACCAAGTCCGTTGCCTTCAACGATGCCGCGCGACGGATCAGCCCTGTAGAAGCGGTCAAAGACAAACGGCAGGTCCGCGGGTGAAATTCCAATGCCATTGTCATGAACCGCGACCTTCAGGTGTCCGGCGAGCGTTTCCACTGAAACTGAGATCGTTCCATTCGGGTTGGAGTATTTGAGAGCGTTGTCCAGCAGTATCCAGATAAGCCGCTTCAGAGCGGACGCATCTCCAAGAATTACGAGGCCGGAAATATGCTCGGGAACCAGGAGTTGAAGGCCATGCTGCTCCACGACCGGCTGAGCCATATCGCACACCTCCCCGAGCAGCAGCGCCAGGTCCACATGCGTCCGAGGAAGAGCGACTGGAAGCGAATCCGCGCGGGCCAGCGTGAGCATCTCGTCGAGCAAAACTGCAGCTTTCGCCATTTCGTCGACAATATCCTGCAGAGCCACGCAGCTCTCTTCATCGGCTTGCGGATTCTTGAGTGCGATCTCGGCCACTGTGCGCGTAAACGAAAGAGGACCGCGAAGTTCGTGCGAAGCATCTGCAGTGAATCGCTTGATCTGATTTACTGACGACTCGAGGCGGTCAAGCATAGCGTTGCACGTCTCGGACAGGCGTTGCAGCTCGTCTCCTGTGTGCGACACAGGAATTCGTTCAGAGATGTTGCTGATGCTGATTGAACGCGCCGTCGCCGTGATGCGATCTACTGGCCTGAGTGCACGGCGGCTTACCCAATAGCCGCCGGCTGAGGAGATCACGAGCAACAACGGGGCAGACGCCAGCAGACCCCACAGAAAGTTCTGGATGACCAACAGGTTTCCTGCCTCTGGAGCAGCGGCGATGAGCACCAGGGGATCGCCCTCGAGCAAGAAGGGCCGCCCGAGCACCCAATACGGCTGACCGTCCGAACTAACCTTTACAAACAAATTGGGATCTTCGGCTTGTATCTTCGGCCACGGGAACGACGATGCGGCAGCCGTAGGAGATCCATAAGCCAGCGTGCCGTCCGGATGCAGTACTTCCACGAGCCCGTTGCCCGTGGCGTGCGCGAACTCTGCAAAGTCCTGGTCTTGCTTGGAAGCAGAAGCCGCCTTGTTTTTGAGCAGCAACTGCTCGAGCCGATCCAGTCGCCGGTCGAGCGTCTGATGGCGTTCGCCCCTCAGTGTGTGGCTCAGGTTGGCCCACATGCTCACACCAAACAACAGCCAGCCAGCAAAGAAGGCGCAACCGAACCAAAGGGTGAGACGGAGCGAAATCGAGATTCGCTCCTTCAGCACGCCGCACCGCTACGCAGCGAATACCCCACTCCCCGAATGGTGTGCAATAACTCTTGTTCCCCCGGCTTGGTGAGCTTGGCGCGCAGCCCGCGGATGAAGACGTAGAGACTATCGAAGCTCACATCTGCATCCAGTCCCCATCCCTCGTCGATCAGCACTCTGTGCGGCACTATGGTTCGCGCTCGTCGGATCAGCGTCTCGAGCAGAGCGCACTCGGTGCGCGTGAGGGACACAACGCGCGTTCCACGCTGCGCCTCGCAAAGGTGCGGCCGGAGGATCAGATCTTCGAATTGCGCAATCTGGGGTGCAGCCAGCGGAATCCGGCGCTCGGTCGCTCGGACCTTCGCTAAGAGAACGTCCAAAGCAAATGGCTTGGTGAGATAGTCATCTGCGCCAGAATCCAGACCGCGAATTACGTCTTCCATCGAATCGCGGGCCGAAACCAGGATGGTCTGCACACTCAGCCTGTCTCCGCGCAATGTCTTGATGACGTCGAAGCCATCGATCCCTGGAAGCATCACATCGAGCAGCATCAGATCATAGGCTGCGGTTCTTCCCATGCGGAGCGCCTGGTGTCCATCGTATGCAAGCGAAACAGTGTGTCCCTCACGTTCCAGAGCGCGCCCCATATGCGTGGCAAAGCTGCGCTTGTCTTCAACAATCAAGATGTGCATGAGTATTCAGGCTAGCTTCCCTCTGTAAATATCCGATGAAACGCTAGGCTTTGTGTCCCATTCCTTAGGTTGC
>CAVTSJ010000024.1:0-76554 GCA_963737325.1 uncultured Acidobacteriaceae bacterium | reverse complement strand
CCACACCCTCAGCCGCGAAACATTTGCATCCGCAGCCTGTTCAGGCACATCACAAGGCATTCCCGAACCCTTCAGCCCCCTCTCAGAAATTGAAGCTCGCCTGCAGATTGATGCTCCGATTCGACGCCGCCGAATTGAAGAATCCACCCGCCAGTGCCGTCGACTGACCAAACAGCGGAGACTCCAGCACCCCAACCGGCGCCGCCAGGTTCACATGGTTGAACACGTTGTGCGCCATCGCAGAAAACGTCAGCGAATACTTCCGCGGCACGGTCTGATCCAGCCGAGGCGGCCCGTTGTTCCCGCTCAATCCACCCGGCCCCAACCCACCACCCGGAGGCCCTCCGCCACCTGGCCCACCATGCCCGCCGCCTGGACCACCCGGTCCTCCCGGCCCTCCGCCTTGCGATCCGCCAACACCGCCCGCAACCCGCGGCCCAATCCCAAACGACTTGCTCACTCGCAGATTCATGCTGAACTGCGCCGGCCCCGTCCCCAGGTTGTAAGGAATCCGCGCCTCCGTCGCACCCGGATTCAAATCGAAGTTCCCATACGCCGTGTCCATCGTGTCCGTGCTCATCGGCGTCGCATAAGCCGGCCGATCGTTGTATTGGTTGTCGCCATTCAAATCCTGCCCAATCGTAATGTTGAACGGCGTCCCCGAATCCGCCACCAGGAATGGGCTAAACGAAATCCCCAACGGCGCCTGCCAATTTCCTCCAAGCAAAAACCTGCTGCTCACATCAAAATTCGCGCGCCCATAATCCGCTCCCGGATTCGTCTGCTCCGAAGGAAAGTACGTCGGCCCCGAAGTATCAGCCTTCGCCGAGTTCCACACATAAAACCCGAACAGCGAAACCTTCTTCGCCCGCACCGTGTAGTTCAGCATCAACTGGTTCTGGTTATAAACTCCGCCCGATTGAAACTGGTAAATGTTCTCGTTGATCCCATTCGGCCGCGTCCCCGTGCCCGTCGTCGGATCATACGTCCCCACCTCATACGCATTGATGTTGTCGCTCAGATATTGATGCACGCCCCGCGAATTGATATACGTCGCCGACAACGTCACATACTTTCCAAACGAATGGTCCACCCCAACCGCCGCCTGCATATTCACCGAAGCCTTCACATTCGGCGCCACTTGCGTGATCGTCGGCGCCGCCGTACTCAGGTTCGCCAGCTCCGCAGGCGTCGGCGCGTCCGTGGTGAAGTCCGGATTCTTCACCACATAATTTTGCTGATTCACGCCGTTCCCATGAATCGCATCCAGCACATACGTTGCCGCAAATCTGTCATAAAACCACCCATACCCCGCGCGCAGCACCGTGTTCGGCTTCTTTCCCGCCTTCGCGCCCGGCGCCCACGACAGCGAAAACCGTGGCGCCCAATCCGCATGATCGCTAATCCGATTCTGTCCCTCAAACCGCAGCCCATAGCTAACAGTCAGATTCGGCCGCACACTCCAGTCATCCTGAAAAAACAGCGCGCCATCAAACAAATTCACCGCCGCCGAAGGATTCCCCGCCGTCACGTCATACTCCGAAGGTCTTCCCGCCGCATACGTAGTCAGCGATGAATAAATATAGTTTCCGTTGAAACCACTTGTAGTCGAATTCACCTCATGCGTCAGCCGCAGCCGCGTTCCAAAGTTCAGCGTGTGCTTCCCCTCGGACGCCGTCACATAATCCTGCAGCTCATAATGATCCTGGTTGCCCCGCACCGTCCCCTGATTATTTCCGCCACCAGTAAACGCGCCCTGCACCGTCTCCGTCGGCGTCGTTTCGTTCGCCACCTGGTTGTCGCGATCCCCCATGTATTGAAATCTCAAATCATTCGCCACCCGCGGATTCACAATCTGCGTGTCGCTCACCTGGATCGTGTTCTCGTGATTCGAAACGTCATACCCCTGGCTCTGCAGCGCAAATCCCGACACGCCACTATTCGTCTCTGTCTGCCGATCCAGCATGTATCGCACGCTCAGCGTATTCTTCGCGCCCAGCGAAAAATCAAATCGCGGACTCACATCCAGCCGCGTCTGCGGATTCGGTACCGCCGCCGTATAGTTCACCGGCGTCCCATTCGCCCCCAGCACCTCCGCATTAATAATCGAGTTCGACTGGCTATTCCGCGAAAACACGCTCGCAAACCACGAAGCGTCCTTGCCCAACCCCCCACTCACATTCCCCATCATGAACGTCGAATAGTACGAAGGCTCTTCCGTCACAAACGGGTTCATCGAATTCAACGCCTTCGTATTCCCATTGATCATGAACGACCCGTGCAGCTTGTTCGACCCCGGCTTCGTCACAATCTCAATTCGCCCATACCCCAGCTTGTCGTACTGCGCCGAAAACGGATTGCGATTAATCCGAATCTCCAGAATCGAACTCTTCGGCGGCAACTCCCCACCCGTAAATCCGTCGATATAAATCTGCGCCCCGCTCGGCCCCGCCGAAGGCCCCGCCAGCGCCGTCAACTCATTCTGCAAATCATCCGGATCATCCGACAGCGCATCCAGATCCTTCCCCTTGATCACCAGCGCGTTCGCATTCTCGTCCGGACTCGTACTCAGCCCCGTCGCCTCCGCCGTCACCTGCACATCGGTGCTCACAGAAATCTCCATCTTCACCACCGCGCTCGTCGTCTTCCCGCCCGTCACCATCACATCGGTCACCGTCGACGCCGCAAATCCCTTCGCTGTCACGCGCAGCTCATACCTCCCCGGCGCCAACCGTGTCACCGCAAACGCGCCCGCCGCATCGCTGCTCACCTTCCGCGCACTCCCGCTTCCACTCGACAGCACAATCGCCGCCGATGGCACCAGCGCGCCATCCGGATCTGTCACCGTTCCCGCGATCGCACCTGTGGCTCCCTGTGCCAGCAAAGGCATCGTTCCCATCAGCAGCAGCAAACCCACAACCCACAAACCCACAACCCACCGCATCGCAGTCTTCATGATCAAAGCGCCGTCCTTTCAGCGCATCTCCAGAAGACCGCATCCCCACTCCCCGTGCCCCCTCATTGCGTCACGCTATGTAACGTTGTGTCACGATCCGAGTGACCATCCTTTACATCATTTCCCCGCACAGCGCGCGTCTCAGCGTTACCCTAGCCATGCATGGAAGACATCCTCCTCATCGACGACGACGTCGAGCTCTGCCAGATGCTCACCGAGTATCTCGGCCGCTACGACCTCCACGTCACCGCCGTCCATCGTGGCGACACCGGCCTCGAAGCCGCGCGCTCCCGCCCCTGGCCCATGATCCTCCTCGACGTCATGCTCCCTGGCATCGACGGCTTCGAAGTCCTCACCCGCCTCCGCACCACATCCACCGACAGCGTCCTCCTCCTCACCGCGCGCGGCGAAGACGTCGACCGCATCGTCGGCCTCGAGATGGGCGCCGACGACTACCTCGCCAAGCCCTTCAACGCCCGCGAACTCCTTGCCCGCATCCGCGCCATCCGCCGCCGTGCTTCTGCTCCCACACCCGACACGGCCTCCTCCACCCTCGTCGTCGAAGACCTCGTCCTCGACCCCGCCTCCCGCACCGTTCGCCAGGACAACGCCCTCATCGATCTCACCGACGTCGAGTTCACTCTCCTCGAAGTCCTCATGCGCTCCCCTGGAAAAGTTGTCGAGCGCGAAGCCCTCGCCGAAGCCGT
Organism: uncultured Acidobacteriaceae bacterium; assembly: GCA_963737325.1. Taxonomy (GTDB): domain Bacteria; phylum Acidobacteriota; class Terriglobia; order Terriglobales; family Acidobacteriaceae; genus Granulicella. The sequence continues at coordinate 72,891 of CAVTSJ010000024.1, read as the reverse complement.
CCTCGGTCGCAAGTGGAATCCCTTTGACCGCTCCCTCGACATGCACGTCAGCCGCCTCCGCCGAAAGCTAGCCACCGACTCCGCCGCTCCCTCCGGTGCCGACGACCGCGTCAAAACCATCCGCGGCACCGGCTATCAACTAGTCCTTCGCCGCGCCCTCGCCACCGGAGGCCAACGCTAATGCGCGGCCTCTTCCTGAAAATCTTCGCCATCTTCTGGCTCGCCCAGAGCCTCATCTTCATCATCTCCACCACCCTCATCCTCCGCGAACACTTCCCCGGCCCCTCCTGGACCGATGCCTTCGACGCAACCCTGAAGCACAACGCAACGCTCGCCCTTCACGACTTCGAAACCAGCGGCTGCGACAGCTTCCGCGTCGGCACCTCCCGCTTCGAACCCTCCGGCTCCGCGCTCCTCTCCAGCAACGGCCAGCTTCTTTGCAGCACCACCAACGCTCCAGCCGTCCCCGCGCTCTCCACGCCGTTTCCCAATCACGTCGACGGCCGCACCGTACACGGCCTCTCCCTCTGGCTAATCCCCATCACGGCCACCAACGGCACGCACTACGAATACATCTGGTTCCAGCCGCACTCCACCAAGGCTCCCCCACAACGCCGCTGGGCCTACCTCCACTTCGCCTTTCCGCAACTCCCCGTAGCCATCGCCGTCGGCGGCCTCACCACCTTCATCCTCGTCCTGCTCTTCACCCGCCCCCTCGTTCGCATGCGCAAAGCCGCGCGCGCCCTGGCCCACGGCGACCTCACCGCACGCGTAGAACAATCTCCCTCCGCCGCGTCCCAATCCACCTCCGACGAGTTCCAGGGCCTGGTCCACGACTTCAACCACATGGCCGAACGCCTCGAGTCTCTCGTCGACGCCCAAAAGCTTCTCCTCCGCGACGTCTCCCACGAACTCCGTTCCCCTCTCGCCCGCCTAAGCGTAGCCCTCGAAATGGCCCGCGAGGACGGTATCCCCCAAAGCGTCGATACTCCTCAAACCGACGGTACCTCCCTTTCAGCCGATACAGCCCAGCCTGCTCTCGAAGCTCACCTCAACCGCATCGAGCGCGAAGCCGCCAAGCTAAACCAGCTCATCGGCCAGCTCCTGACCCTCTCTTCCCTCGAAGCCCGCGAGAACACCTCCGCCTTTGAACCCGTCTCACTCAACCAGCTCTGCCGCCAGCTCCTCCCCGATGCCGAGTACGAGGCCCAGCAGCATAACTGCACCGTCACCCTCGTCGAAGAAAATCAGTGCACCATCCGCGGCAACCCCGACCTCCTCTACCGCGCCATTGAAAACGTAGTTCGCAACGCCATCCGCTACACCGACCCCAACACCGAAGTCTCCATCCGCATCTTCGAGTCCACTCCCGTCCCTGGCCAGCTGGACACGCGCCAATACGCCTCCATCGAAGTCACCGACCACGGCCCCGGCGTCCCCGAAGCCGAGCTCGCGCAAATCTTCCGCCCCTTCTACCGAGTCGACCAGGCCCGCAGCTCCCACACCGGAGGCTTCGGCGTAGGGCTCGCCATCACCGAGCGCGCCGTCCGCCTCCACGGCGGCACCATCCGCGCCACCAACCACCCCACCGGCGGCACCTCCATCCTCTTCCTCTTCCCCCTCGTCCCCGAAGCGGCCTGAGCCTACTTCGCCCCCACCGTCTCCACCGTACTCGACTTACTCCGCACCGCAATCACCTGGATCTCCACCAGCCCCCACGGAGCCGCCAGCGCCGCCACCTGCACCGCCGCCCGCACCGGCCGATTCGGCTGCTCCGCCGTCCCAAAAAACTTCGCATACGCCGCGTTTAGCCCCGCAAAGTCCATCTTCCCGCCCTTCGCCGGATCGCCCGCCACAAAGCACTGCATCTCCACCACATCGCCCATCGTCAGACCCTGCGTCTTCAACAGCGCCTCAATCTTCGTCAGCACACTCGTCGCCTGCACCTCGGTATCGCCATACACCGCCGCGACGCCCTTCGCCTCATCCGCAGCAGCCACTGGGCTAGCCATCTGTCCCGAAAGATACAGCGTGTCCCCCGCCCAGATCGCCGCCGCAAACCGCTGCGACGCCACCGGCGTCCCCGCCGAATAAATCCGCTTCACCGCAGTCTGCGCCTGCACACCGCAGGCAACCACCATCGCCGCCAACGCCAACACCGCCGCTCGCATCTTCATCGCTTCTCTCCTGAAATAAAATTCCTTCCAACCACGCAAGTCTTCAAGTTCTCCGCAGGAACCCGTGGCGAAACTTTGCTGACGTTGCGTCCTTTGCGTCAAAGCTTTTCCAAAAGCAGTGCCTCAACTTTACCTCACCCCTCTGCATCTCCAGCACACAACATTACGATCAAGCGTGCGGTCGCCCTTCTGCACACACAGTCCAAAGCCCTAACCACGCTGCGTAAGAATCGTCAGCCCCACAGCTTCGCAAGCCAAACATCTTCGCAAAACAAAACACCCCGATGCTCAGCGGCCAGCCTCCGCGCCAGCGTAGTCTTGCCAGCCGCCAGCCTGCCCGAAACAAAATGAAGAGTCCCTGCCTGCATGAAGAAGCACCGCCTGTCTCAAGGCTGCAACGTCCCCGCATACCCTGCCTTCACAATATTGGCCTGCACCGTCTCCAGCACCGCCTGCGACGGCATGCCCTTCGTCATCACTCCCTCAAAGAAATACCCCGTAGCCCAATTGCTGTTATCGCCGCCAATCCCGAGGATGATCGCACCCTCCTGCTGCATCGGCTGATACCCACTCGGCAGCGGAATGATCCCCGTAGTCGTCAGGCCTCCACTCTGCGCATTGCCCTGGTAGATCGCGTAGCTATGCTGACCATCGCTCGCACCCATGTCCGTCACAAACATCGTCCCGCTCGGCACCGCAAGATTGCCATAGATGCCATTCTCCATATCCAGCCCCGCGCCCAGGCTGCAAGGCGAGCCGTAGCACATCAAATTAATGGCATCCATGTGCCCTTTGTCGTTGTCGAGATTGTTCGTCTCCGCGTTGCCAAAATCAAAGCAGCACTTCGTGTTGATATCAAGCGCCGAAGTCACCATGTACACGCCCTCCGGCTGACCATGCACCGCCGTTCCCGTCGGACTGTCGTTGCGATACCCCATCCCCGGCGCAATCGCAATCCCATACACCTTGTGTCCACCCGCCATCGCCGGAAGCGCATTGGCCACCGCCGGCAAGTCATACCCACTCGGCCCCGGCCCCTTCGCCGCTCCGCCCGGAGGCGCCGGCGTCAGGTCGTTATGATTCGCCGACTGGTCATAGATCTTCGTAATCGTGCAACTCGTATTCGCACAGAACGTGTCCTGCGTCGCCGCATTCGCATAGCCATCCGGCAGCAACCCGATATCCGCAGTCGTCTTATCCGAAGCCCGCGTCACCTGGTACAGCGGCCCCGCATAACCCGCATACAACGCCCGCGTCGTACTCATCGCCGCCACGCACGGCGTCGACGACGCAAGCAAATCACACGGCTGCGGATTCGCCACCGCCGCTGGCGTCACCACTGGCACCGCCGCCGCGCATCCCATGTTCATCCCCAGCGCGCAGAGAACAACCGGCAACGACAGCATCCTTCCACGCCATGAGTTCCATTTCTTTCCCATAATCGCACAACCCCTTTGCTGGATCTGTCGTTTCCCCGGCCGCTGACCACTCGCTAAACCCGAGTTTTTCAGCCAGTAAACGTTTAACTCGACTCCCATACATACTCCTCCACTCCGCCAGATGCAATACCGACAGCAAATCCCCACCCTCCCTCCGACCGCATCTGACATAGAAACGATAGGCGGACTTCCTTTGCCAAACGAAATCGATGTCCTCATCCTCGGTGCCGGCATCTCCGGCCTCGCCGCCGCACGAGCCCTCGCCGAGCGCGGCCTCCGCGTCTGCCTCCTCGAAGCCAGACCCCGCGTCGGCGGCCGCATCCTCTCCCAGAAAGTCGAGGGAGGCGGCATCGTCGAGCTAGGCGCCGAGTTCATCCACGGCCGCGCCCCCGAACTCTGGGCTCTCATCGACGAAGCAGGCGCAAAGACCGTCGAGCGCGAAGGCTCCATGCTCCGCGAACAATCGCCCGGCACCCTCACCGCCAACGACCCCAATGACTACGCCATGTTCGAACCCCTCGAGCAACTCGAAGGCTTCTCCGCCCACGACCAGACCCACGACCAGACCTTCGCCGACTGGCTCGCCGCCAGCAACGTCCCCCACCATCTCCGCCCCGCCCTCACCGGCTACGTCGAAGGCTTCAACGCCGCCGATGCAAATCGCATCAGCGTCCGCTCCCTCGGCGTGCAGCAGAAGGCGGAAGACGCCATCCAGGCCGACCGCTCCTGGCAGCTTCCCGGCGGCTACTCCCAGCTCCCCGACTATCTCGCCGCCCGCATCAAAAACCTCGGCAGCGAAATCCGCCTCAACACCGAAGTCCGCAACATCCGCTGGAGTCCCGGCAAAGTTCTCGTCAAAACCACCGACGCCGAATTCTCCGCACCGCGCTGCCTCATCACCCTCCCGCTCCCGCTGCTCCAAAACGCCAACCGCCCTGGCGGAATCCAAATCACCCCCGAACCCGCCGCAATCGCCCACGCACGGCGCCTCGCCATGGGCCACGCCGCCCGCTTCACCATGATTTTTCGAACCCCATACTGGCAATTAAGCCAGTTGCTCGACCAGAAGTCCCTGCATACCATGAACTTCTTGTTTACCGCGGATCACATCCCGCCCGTGTGGTGGACGTCCCACCCTGATCCCGACGCCCTGCCCGCCCTCACCGGCTGGGTAGGAGGCCCGCGCGCCGCAGCCCTCGAAGGAAAATCCGCCAGCGAACTAGCCTCCGACGCCTGCGCCACGCTCGCAAAAATCTTCGCCCTGGACGAGCACCTCATCCGCTCTGCCCTCGTCGCCACCTACGCACACGATTGGGCCGCCGACCCTTTCTCCCAAGGCGCCTATAGCTACGTCCCTGTCTGCGCCATCGATGCCTGCTCCGCGATGGCCCAGCCCGAAGCCGATACCCTCTTCTTCGCCGGCGAGCACACCGACACCACCGGCCACTGGGGCACCGTTCACGCAGCCATTCGCAGCGGTCTCCGCGCAGCCGAACAGATCCTCAAGGAACGCGAAACGGGGTAAAGGATAAAGGAGGTCGAATTGTCCTCTGAAATCAACTGGGCTCTATGCAATTGCACCACTCACGCGCACCGCGCGCTGCTCTTCACGGGATTCCTCCTTTTGTTGGCATCTGGCCAACCCACCCACTTGCGTGCCCAGAGTTCCCTCTTCCCAGTCGACCTCCCCGATGCACCTTCGTCTCACCTCAACACCGTCGCCGACGCCGGCCACATCCCCTCCCCCATACCGAACAGCGACCTCCCCTCCCCCGACTACGCCCCGCCGCAGGTTCCCAACCAGTCCGGCCCGCCGCGCTGGTGGAAGCAAGGCACCTTCGACCCCGGCGCCAAACCCGATCCCGGCTACACCGAACACTACCAGTGGCGCGGCTTAATCTGGCAAAGCGTCGAGTTCAACGTCGTCGAAAATGGCTTTCGCGTCTCCAGCGACCCCGTCATGCGCGACATCCTCGCCCACCGCCCCTTCTGGCACGATTGGCTCGCCTCCGCAAAGCAATTCAACATGCGCCGCTGGAACGATGGCGACCAGTTCATCGTCAACTACGTCGGCCATCCCATGCAGGGCGCGGTCTCTGCCTACATCGAAATCCAGAACAGTCCCACCGACCGCCGCCTGCAATGGGGCGACCCCGGTTATGGCAAGTCCCGCTTCAAAGGTTTCCTCTGGGCCATCGTCTACAGCACCCACTCCGAAATCAGTCCCGCAGGCGAGGCCGGCGTCGGCAACGAGGGCGGCTTCACCTACCCCACAAACTGCCTCTACCAGTCCTTCGATTTCCCAACCGGCGTCTGCCATCCGAACACCAAGTACACCAACAACACCGGCTGGGTCGACTTCATCATCACCCCCACCGTCGGCATGGTCTGGGTCACCGCCGAAGACCTCCTCGATCGCTACGTCACCAACCCGCTGGTGCTGCATCACCCCGACCGCTTCTGGCCTCTCGTAGTCCGCAGCGGCCTCAGCCCTTCGCGCTCTTTCGCCAACATGCTCCGCTGGAAGGTCCCTTGGTACCGCGACTATGAGCAGCCCATCCAGCAGCCCAATCGCGTCTACTTCTTCCCCTCCAAAGAAGTCGCCGAGTACCGTGCCATCCCGCGCCTCCAGCTCGCTCCCTTCTGGAATAGCGTCAGCATCGCCAGCAACACGCCCACCTGCTTCAACTGCCGCGAAACCACCATTGGCGGAGGCCTGCAGGCCACCCTCAAAATTCGCGGCTGGCTCGGCTTCGACACCTCCGTCAGCTATCACCCTAACGCCAGCCCTCTGCCCAGCGACCGCGCCGGCGGCAACATGCTCACAGCCTTCTTCGGCCTCAGCGCCAGCAAGCAATGGCACTACTACGGCATCCACTTCGCCATGCGCCCCGGCATGGTGCAGTTCGACCAGGCCTATCTCTACAGCCCGGTCCTCTACCCGGTCCTCACCTCGCCTCCGCGCATCGCAACCACCGGCGGCAACGCCGACGGCCTCCCCTACCCCGGCGTCACCGACGCCAACGGCACCCCCCAGCAGCCCACCCTCGGCGCCATCCATCACTTCGCCTGGGACTGGCAGCTGGCCTTCGACTACCGCCTCACCCAACGCATCGGCTTCCGCATCGGCCTCGAAGACGCCATCGTCCGCTACCGCACCAACAAAGTCGACGACCCCGGCATCGGCGCACCGCCCTTTTTCAGTTGGCTCTCCAAACAGCAGTTCATCAACCGCGCCAACCCCGTCCTGCAACTAGGCCCCATCTTCAACTTCTAAGTCACGCCCGCATTCTCAAGCCAACTGCTCAACCCACTGCTTCCGCCAAGCCGGCGCCTCAAACGCATCGGCGAAATACTGCGTCTCATGCACAACCTTCCCACCGCGAAACTCCATGATGCTCACCGTGAACGCCGGCTTCCCCTGGTACACAATCGTGTACTCGGTAACCCAAAGATCTTCTCTCCCAATCATCCGCCGCACCTTAAACCCCGAAGGCTTTCCCGGATGATGACTCCGCAGCGCCTGCAAATTCTTTCGTCCGAGAATCCGCTCACCCGACTGCGGATACTCACACACCGAATCCTCCGCATAGATCGCATGTTCCGCATCTGCATCCCCCGCAGCCGAAGCCGCCCAGTGCGCCTCCAGCGCCGCCTGTATCGATTCTTCGTCCATATACCCTCCCCACGCTTTCGAGCTCCATCCTAATCCCCTCCGTCTTACGTGGCGAAACGTGGCAACCTCCGCGCCCTTTGCGTCAAAGCCTTTGCCGTTGCCTTTGCTTTTTGCCCTTGTCCTTGCCTTTCCTTCTGTCCTTCCCTCCGGGAATCTGCTTCTTCCGTTGCTCTTGCTTTTCTGGCTGTCATTCCGCAGCGCAGCGAAGGAATCTGCTTCTTCTTTTCTCGCCGCACCAACCTCCCAGGCCGCAAACATCCACCCAAAATAGACGCCCACCCTCCCACGCTTTATAAAGGATGGATGCCGAACCCGAATATCCACCGCATCACGACAGCAGCCCTCCTGTCCCTCCTCGCGACCGCAGCCGCACCACTCCTCGCCCAATCCAACGCGAACGTCCCGCTTGGCTCCATCGCCGCAGTCGAAGCCTCCGTCAGCGCCGCCAACATCCGCACCCAGGACAAGTTCATCTCCGACGACCTCTTCGAAGGCCGCTACCCCGGCCTCCGCGGCGGCGAGCTAGCTGCCAAATACATCGCCACCCAATTCGCCCTCTACGGCCTCGCCCCCGCCGGCGACAACGGCACCTACCTCCAGCAAGTCAACTTCGTCGGCATGAAAGTCATCCCCGACCAGACCACCTTCAGCCTCATCCCCGCCACCGGCCAGCCCGTCCTCCTCAAATTCGGCGACGACTTCGTAGTCTCCAACCAAACCCTCACCCCCACCACCACCCTCGACGCCCCCATCGTCTTCGTCGGCTACGGCGTCACCGCACCCGAGTACCACTGGGACGACTACGCCAACGTCGACGTCAAAGGCAAAGTCATCCTCTGCATCGTCGGCGACCCACCCTCCGACGACCCCAAATTCTTCGCCGGCAAGGCCCTCACCTACTACGGCCGCTGGACCTACAAATTCGAACAGGCCGCCCGCAAAGGAGCCATCGGCGCCCTCATCATCCACCGCACCGACCTCGCCAGCTACGGCTGGAACGTAGTCCACAACTCCAACTCCGGAGAAAAAACCTTCCTCCGCGACGACGCCAACCCCCGCCTGCAAGCCGCCAGCTGGATCCAGCTAGACGTAGCCCGCAAGCTCTTCGCGTTGAGCAACCTCGACCTCGACAAAGAATTCGAAGCCGCCGGCAAGCCCGGCTTCCAAGCCATCGAACTCCCCGTCCGCCTCAAAGCCACCGTTACCAGCACCGTCCGCCCCTTCCAAAGCCCCAACGTCGTCGCCATCCTCCCCGGCAAGGCCACTTACTTCGATAACCCGCCCTGCCCCGGCACGACAATCCCGTGCGTTCATGATCGGATGTGGCTTCCAGACCAAGCCGTCCTCTACACCGCCCATTACGATCACCTCGGCTTCGTCCCCAACATGCCCGGCGACAACATCTACAACGGCGCCGCCGACAACGGCACCGGCGTAGCCATGCTCCTCGAGATGGCCCGCGCCTGGGCCCAATCCGGAATCCACCCACCCCACTCCGTAATCTTCGCCGCCGTCACCGCCGAAGAGCAAGGCCTCCTCGGCTCCGAATACCTCGGCCAGCATCCACCCATCCCCGCCTCGCAAGTCTCCCTCGACATCAACTACGACATGCTCCTCCCCATCGGCGTCCAACAAGAAATCAACGTCAACGGAGCCCAGCGCACCACCTTCTACCCGAACGTCGAAGCCACCGCCAAGCGCTTCCACCTGACCATCGTCCCCGACCCCCGCCCCGAAGCCGGCGGCTATTATCGCAGCGACCACTTCAGCCTCTCCCGCGTAGGCATCCCCGCCTTCTCCGTAGACGCCGGCACCCTCTACGAAGGCCACGACCGCGCCTGGGGCGTAGCCAAAGAGAAGGACTTCAACGACAACCACTACCACAGCTTCTCCGACAACTTCGACCCCACCTGGGACTTCACCGGAGACGCCAAGCTAGCCCGCTTCGGCATCGATCTAGGCTGGCAAGTCCTCAACGCCCCCCACCCCGTAGAGTGGCTCAAAGGCGACGAATTCGCCCCCGCCCGCATAGCCAGCGAACAATCCCACTAGCCCCGCACGCAGCACAAAAAGGCGGCCCACCCGGGCCGCCTTTCTTTGTCAGCGCGACCGAGTATTCGCCAACGCCCGCAGAATCGTCCGCGTATTCCTGTTCATCTCCCGCCGCAGATACACCGTCAGCGCAAACATCAGCACCAGGAAAAATAAATCCACCCTCAAAATCGAATGCAGCAGACTAGCCAGGCTCGCGGGCGGAAACATATACATGTGCATCCAGATAAACACCACCACCGCAAGCACAGCCAGCACGCCAACCACAATGCGCGACGTCCTCTCCGATCGGTCAGCGTCCGCCAGCGCTTGCTGCACAAACGCGCGCTCTCCATTGGTGTTCTCCGTGTTGTTCGATTCAGGGCTCATGCCAGTGTCCTCTCCTCAGTTAAATATTTGCGAAGCATAGTCACTCCGTAATGCAGGCGCGATTTCACCGTGCCCACCGGAATCTCCAAAATCGCCGCACTCTCTTCCAGCGATAAATCCTGCTGATACCGCAGCAGCAGCACCGCTCGGCTAGCCGGCGACACATGCTCCATCAAATCCAGAAACGCCTCATCCGTCATCTCCCCCATCCGCTCATCCACCGCTGTCAACCGCTCTGCCGGCGCATCCTCCAGCGGCTGCCAACGCCGCGCGCTCTTCATCTGTGCAAACGCAATCCTCGAAGCAATCCGAAACGTCCGCGCCCGAAACACCGCCGGCTCGCGCAGATACTTCAGCTTCCGAAAAATCTGCAGCGAAGTCTCCTGCAAAACATCATCCGCCAACTCCGCCCCCACCAAATAATTCACATACCGCCGCAACGGCCCATACGCCTCCCACAACAACTCCTCAAGCGCCGCCCGATCACCCGACTGCGCGAGCAGTACCAGCATCGTCTGGTCCTTCGCCGCGCCCTCGTCTTCGCTGTGCATACTCAAGAGAGCCCCCGCCCTCCCAAAAAGTTCGGTCTACCCTGAAAAAATTCCACCCTCACCCCGCCTCGCCGAGCGCGGGGTAGCTCGTATAGCCGACAGCGCCTCCACCATAAAACGTCGCCGGGTCCGCCTCATTCAAAGCAGCTCCCTCTTGCAGCCGACGCGGCAGGTCCGGGTTCGCCAGAAACGCTCGTCCATACGCAACGGCATCCGCACGCCCAGTCCTTATCGCTTCCTCTCCCCTCGCTCCGTCATATCCCCCATTCACAACGTAAACGCCCGCCCACAAATTCCTCAGGTGAGCCGACATCGCAAGATCCTCCTCGCTGCTTCCTTTACTGTTCTGCGCCGTCTCCACCACATGAAGATACCCGAGTCCATAACCGTTGAGTCTCGCGACCGCAACCGAAAAAGTCTCTCGCGGATTCTCATCCTTCATATCGTTGAAGCCACTGGTGGGAGAGAGCCGCACACCCACCCGGCCGCCTTCCCACACCCGCAGAACCCGCTCCACCACCTCCTCCAGAAAGCGCACTCGGTTCAACGCTGCACCTCCATACTCATCGCTTCGTTGATTCGATCCTGTCTTCAAAAACTGATCGATCAAGTATCCGTTCGCCGCGTGAATTTCGACGCCGTCGAATCCTGCCTCCTTTGCGTTGCGGGCCCCCTGCTGAAAATCATCCAGCGTCTCCTCGATCTGTCGCGTCGTCATCGCGACCGGCTCCGAAACCGGTGCCATGCCCGTAGCGATCAGCGTCTGGCTTTCGGCACGGATCGCGGAGGGAGCTAAGGGCTGCGCATCGTTCGGCAATAAGGACGAGTGAGAGATTCTTCCCACATGCCACAGCTGCAGGAAGATGCGCCCTCCGCTCGCATGCACCGCTTCGTCAATCCGCCTCCACGCCCGCACCTGTTCGGGCGAATGGATCCCCGGAGTATCCAAATACCCTTTGCCCATTGGAGAAATTTGCGTTGCCTCCGTCACGATCAGCCCCGCCGACGCGCGCTGCGCATAATAAGTCGCCGCGAGGTCGCCGGGCACACCATCTGCATCCGCGCGGTTGCGCGTCAGCGGTGCCATAAACATACGATTTGCCAGGGTCAACGGTCCAACCTGAACCGGTTCGAAAAGACTAGCCATTCTGTGCTCCTGTGGTTGTCCGAGTAGGTGAATGCTGGTGCGTCGCAGTCGATGAGAACGAATCAAGGGTCGGCTTGGCTGCTCCGCGTTGTGACCGGAAAAGTTTTGTTCGAACGCTTTACCGCGCCGGACGACCGCTCGCGCGAAGCCCCTTCCACGCATCGAACGCGGTCAGCAATCCGAGTAGCAGCACAATCACGGGAATGATCGGTGGCTTGATTCCAAGAGGAAGCACGCTGGCCGGCACCTGCGGCTGCAAATGCACATAGATGGCCACGAACATCTGAACGACGAGAATCAGGCAGGCCGCCAGCAGGATAAGATTCTTGCTTTTTGCGGTCAGCTGTTTACGCAGCCACGGCAGCAAAAACAGGCACCCCGTAACCATCTCTCCAATCTTGCCCGCAAGTATCGCCTGGTGCGGAAGGTGGCTCTCTTGAATCTGCACGTTGAACCATCCACTAAATGACGGGAAGAACTTCAGAATTCCGAACAGAAACATCAGAACTCCCAGCAGCAAGGAAAGTACTTTGAGGCGACGCGACATAAACTCACTCCGGTGAAAAGATATTAGACAGACCTGTCTGTCTCGCTCTGCATCAAGTATAGACAGACTCGTCTGTCTTGTGTCAACATCAATCGTATGGAAACCGAAAAGAAAGCTGATCCGCGCGACAGAATCCTCCACGTGGCCGACCGCCTCTTCTACGCCGAAGGCGTCCGCGCCACCGGCACCGAGAAGATCATGGCCCTCTCCGACGTCGCAAAGGCGACCTTCTACCGGCATTTTGAAAGCAAGGACGCCCTTGTCCTCGCTTACCTCGAGAAGCGCGACCAGGCGCTCTGGGACTATCTCTCCCAACCCGCACCCGCAGTCGATCTGCACGACGCCCTCAAAAAATTCGAGCAGTTTGCGAATCATGCAGAAGTCATCGGCTGCCCTTTCCTTCGCATCGCATCCGAATACCCCGACACCGCCCACCCCTTCCATCGCCGCGCAATCGAACATCAGGACAAAATCCTTGACTACCTCGTCCACCTGCTCAAGCCGTTCGCGATCAACAAGCGAGCCGCCGCCGCGGCCATCCTCAGCGTCATCGATGGCGCCCTCTCCATACGAATGCTCTATGGGACTTCAAAAAAAATTCCCCTCGTCTCCTCCGCCGAGGCGGTACTCAAGAGCTTTCAGACGGCCTGAGCTTCAACGTCCCACCTTCAACCCAGGTCACTCTTTGAATCTCGCTCGAATCTGACTGCAGCTCTAAACTCCCCGCACGGCCGACCCTCCTCATCGCTTATCCCCTGTACTTCAACACGCCAGCGCGCTGGCAAGCCGCCCCTCCTCCGCGCGCCACGATACAGTGAAAGCAGCGCCCATCCGCGCCCGCCCCTCATGACCGACGCCGACCTCCTCCACCTCCTCCGCGACTGCTACACCCCCGCCGGCCCCAACATCGTCGCCGCCCGCCTCGTCCGCTCCGCCACCCTCACCCCCGACCTCGACGCCCCCGGCGCCTCCATCCCCAACCTCGCGCCCCGTTACCTCGCCACCATCACCCTCCACGCCATCGGCGCCGGCGACCCCACCGAGGATCCCGCCACCGCCCAACTCGCCGCCCAGGTCGAAAATCGCCTCCTCGGCCACTCCTCCATCTCCCGTGTCAAGCTCACTTTACTTCCGACCCTATTTCCCATCCTCAAAGCCCTTTAAAAGCCTCCCGAAACCAGGCTAAAAACATCGCTGCGTAACCCCAAACAGGGCTAAGTCATACAAAAACGCCCCCGAAAATCATGCCCAAACGCAAATCCCAACCCGCCATCCACCCCTTCGACCAGCTCCACGGCACCGACACCTCCGGTCTCATCCCCGGCTCCGTCATCGCCCAGGGCACCGCCACCAGCCCCTCCGAGCTCACCGCCTACTACGCCGTAGCCCCCTCTATCCTCCATGGTTTGTTAGACATCTGGCTCCAGCGCACCAACCCCCAGCCCGGCGGAGCCCGACCGGATATTGAGCGAACCGTCTTCCTCGACGTAGGCGCCGGCAAAGGCCGCGCCCTGCTCCTTGCCTCCCAGTTCCCCTTCCTCCGCGTCGAAGGCGTAGAACTAAACGCCGGCCTCGCCAACACCGCCAACACCAATATCTCCCTATGGCACAACGACTTACAAGCCAACGCCCTCTCCCCCATCCACCTCCACCACGCCGACGCCACCACCCACCCCCTCCCCTCCGAACCCACCCTCGCCTTCCTCTTCCACCCCTTCGAACTCCCCCTCCTGCGCCGCTTCCTCCGTCACGTAGAAACCTCTATCTCCAACAACCCAAGGCCGTTCGACCTCCTCTACGTCAACGCCGAACATGACTCCTACCTCGACCGCCACCCCGCCTTCACCCGCCTCTGGACCGGCCTAGTCCCCATGTCCCAAGCCGACCACGCCGCCGACCTCGCCGCCATCGCCCAGCAAAAAGAGTACGGCTCCACCGGCGACGAACTCTGCGCCATCTACCGCTATCAAGACCGCAGATCCATTAGAAGCTGAAACTGCCGTCACAATAATCGCAATTCACACTCCCTTCACGGAACTAACCCCCGCTCACCCCCGTACTACAAACCAGACCTGATTCGCCCCGCTTTTCCCAATAAACTACGGGCAGCGTGCGAATAACGAACAAGGTGAGCGATAACAGTTTGCATCGAATGGAACCGTTCGCTAGTCTCATACGTAACAGGTTGTGTGCACAATATCCGGATTCCCTCCCTCAAACTGAGCGAGCGACCGGCGGCTGAAGCTTCCCGGTGAGCTCCTGGGAACCCGCTAGCCACAACTTTATTCCCGCGAACGCGACGGCTGAGTCAAGATCTCATTCCCGGCGGCACGGCAGACATTCACTGATACCAATCGCTTGATTAGAGCGCCGCAATCCCGGCCTGCCCGGTCGCGCGCGCCATAGGAGAAATACCATGTACCTCGCACTCATTGCACTCGCTTCCGCTTCCACCATCTTCGTTCCGAGCTTCATCGCCATCCGCGATCGTACCAACGCTGACTGGCATGCTCGCTTCTAAGCTGCAACCCTAACCAAACAAAGGCCGCGAGCATCGCGGCCTTTGTTGTTTCCCCTGAGCTTCTTACCACCGAACCAGCAGCAGCCGCTCATTCTCCGCCTCGCCCTGCCCTATCGAAATCTCCGCATCCGCCCGCTCCATCACGCTCGCAAAACGATCGCCCCACTCCACCATCACCAGCGCATCCTGCGCCTCGGCCATCTCCCACAACCCAATCCCCTCAATCTCCCGCTCCTCCTCCAGCCGATACAAATCCAGATGAATCAGCCGCACCTTGCGCCCCCTGTACTCGTGCACCAGGGTAAACGTTGGGCTAGTAACCTCTGTAGAATCAGCACCTAGCGCGGCAGCCATCCCCCGCACCAGCGTAGTCTTCCCCATCCCCAAATCCCCCCGCAGCACCACCAGCTTCGGAGCTGGCAGCAGTTCCGTAAGCATCTCCCCCAGCGCCAGCGTCCCATTCTCACTTCGCGTCCGCAGCCGCTTCTCCCGGCTCCATTCCTTCATCGCACCTCCCCGTTCGTCGCAGTTCCCGAGATCCACACCAGGCCATCCGCATCCTTCACGCACGCGCGAAACGCCTGCCACAGGTGCCCCACCGTATCCGTAGCCAGCACCGTGTGCTCATCCTGCGCCAGGCAGGCAAAATCCCCAGCCAGCCCATGCAGAAACACCGCCGCCTCCACCGCATCCGCCACATTATCCCGCCCTTCGGAGCCCGCATATTGCGCCAGCATCCCGCAGACAATCCCCGTCAGAATATCCCCACTCCCACCCTTAGCCATTGAAGGATTCCCAGTAGTATTCACCGCAATCCGCCCATCCGGGTGCGCCACCAGCGTTCGCCAGCCCTTCAGCACCAGCGTCACGCCATGCTCCGTCGCAAACTTCCGCGCCAGCCCCACGCGATCCGCCTCCACCTCCTTCACACTCATCTCCACCAGCCGAGCCATCTCTCCCGGATGCGGAGTCAGCACAATCGTCCGCCCCTTCTTCGTAGCATCCTTCAGCATCGACGTCCTTCCTGCCAACGCATTCAGCGCATCCGCATCGATCACCATCGGCAGCGTCACCCGCCCCACAAACGTTCGCACCCACTGCGGCGTCGTTCCCTCCTGCCCCAGCCCCGGCCCAATCCCCACCACCGTCATGCCCTGCAACAGCGCCTTGAGCGGATCCTTCTCCAACTGGTCCAGCGCCAACCCACCCACCTCAAACCCTGATCCCTGCACCCTCGACGCAGAGCTCTGCTCCTCCAGCGGCGTCAGCATCAACTCCGGCGCAACCGCCGCCACAATCGGCAAAATCTCTCGCGGCACCGCAGCCGTCACCAGCCCCGCACCTGTGCGCAGCGCAGCCAGGCTCGACATCGACGGCGCGCCCGCCTTGCCATACGCGCCGCCCACCAGCAGCACATGTCCCAGCCGCCCTTTATTCCCGTTGATCGCGCGCGGCGCCTCCGCAATCGCCTTCGAACTCCCTCCCCACGTCAGCCCAGTCGAAGACGCAATCGCCTCCACCGGCGTCCCAATATCGGCAACGACAACCGGCCCAAACGTCTCAGTCGTCAAATGCCCAAACGCATGCGCCAGCTTCGGAGCCGTAAACGTCACCACCGCATCCGCACGAAACGCCCCCTCAGCCTTCTCCTCCACCGAGTCCGCATCCCACCCACTCGGCAGATCGACCGCCACCACCGGCACATCGCTCCCCGCCAACAATCCCTGCGCCACAGCAGCCAGCCCGCGCAACCGGGGCCCCCGGCGAGCGTTCTCTGCTTGCTGGGGTGATAGCTGAGGCTTGAATCCAGTACCCACCACGGCGTCAATCACCAGCGCCGCACCCTCCAGCGCCGCCCGCAACCCAGGCTCATCTTCAACCTCCCGCACCTCGACCGAAATCGGGTGCCCCAGGTCTCGCTTTTGAGACCTCGGTTTCTTCGCAGTCGAAGGCTTACCCAACACTTTCCACGCCTGCGCCGCCTCCCCCTTCAGATCTCCAGCCTTCCCCAGCAGCGTTACCCGCACCCGCCGCCCAGCCTCCGCCAGCCGCAGCGCGGCAACCATCCCGTCGCCGCCATTATTTCCCTTACCCGCCAGCACGACGACCAGCCCATCCCCACCAAATCGCCTCGCGCAAAACCGCGCCACGGCCTCGCCGGCATGTTGCATCAGCGTACCCACCGGCACGCCCGCCTCAACCGACCGCCGGTCCGCCGCACCCATCTCTTCCGCTGTCAGTATCTTCATCGTCAACACTGCCTCGTCCATCTACATCCACTAGGATGCAATGGTTCCGACGGCATGTCGATGTTTGTTGCGGCAGAAGAACTACCCTACTGTTGCGCGGCGCTACCCGTCCCCACCGAAGCCGTGTTCTCCGGCTTCGGCTGCATAAAGTAGTTCCGATCAGACATCGCGCGATAAAACTCCCCAGTCAGCTCCGCCGCCTTCGGACCGAACGTATCCCGTCCACCTTCCAGGAAGATCACCGTAACAATCCGTCCCGTCGGCGCATCGCCGTAGCTCACAAACCAGCCAAACCGCGTCCCGTTATCCGAGCACGTACCGGTCTTCCCGAACACCGGAAACTGCACAAAGTTCGTCCGCAGCGAGCGCGCCGTGCCATCCGAGAAGTCCACCGCGCCTTCCATACCCGGAAGAATCTGCGGAATCACATCCTTGATATCGAGGATGCGTTTCACCTGCGGCTGAAAGTTCGCAACCTCGGCCTGCGTCGTCGGATGCTGCAGGTAATACAGCGTGCCGCCATTCGCAATCGCGCTCACCAGCGCACCCAGTTGCAGCGGCGTCATGCTGATGCTCTCGCCAAACGAGCACATCCGTCCCACGCCGCCATCAGCCGCCGGCAGCACCGTATCCGGATACACCCCCAGGTGCTCGCCCGGAATGTTATATCCCGCCAGCTCGCCCAGCCCAAACTCATTCGCATAGTGCTTCACGCGCTCAAAGCCCATCGAGCGTCCCAGCACCTCGAAGTACAAATTGATCGACCGCGCCAGCGCATGGGTCAGATCGACCGAATAGTGTCCGCCAAGGTTCACCGGCGTATCGGCCTTTACCAGGCCCTCCTTCAGCGCCGCCAGTGCCACCGCCACCTTGATCGTCGAGCAGGGCTCCGCGCCCGCGCTCAGTGCCAGCTTCTGATTCACCATCGCCAGGATGCGCCCATCCGAAGGATCGATCGCCAGCACCGTTCCGTTCATGTTGCCCAGCGCCTCGACCGCAGCCGCACGCACCACCGGATCTTCGCCTGCCGTAACATCATTCGCGGTCAGCAGATTCTCATCCGTAAAGCTGCTCGCCGTAAACCGCTCCCCGTAATACCGAATCCGTCTCCGCCTGCCATTCACCCTCACCATGGTCGCGTGCCCGTAAGCCCGCGTATGCCCCGCAACACGCGTCATCTCCGCGTGCGCATGGGCTGCCCCCGCCCGTGTGCGCGCAACGCTGTGCGCCGCCAGCCGATGCGTCGTGCTCGCCGACACCGTCTTGTGCCGATGCCGAGCCGGCGTAGTCGTCGCACGCGCGCTCTGCACGCCTGCAACCATCAACAACACCATCACCAGCCCTGATATCCTGCGTCCCATCTCATCTCTTCTCTTCGAAAATTCAACTATCTGCTAACCTTCATGCCTTGCAGCCGTTCTGTCCGTGATTCCAAACACGCCCAAACGAAACGCCCGCGCCCTTCTGCATCGGATACACCGCCCCGTCCACAGGTGTCATCCATCGATCCATCGAATCCGTCTACTGCTTCCGCCGCAGAAAGGCTGGAATATCCAGCTCATCGTTCTCCACAGCGGGTTCACTTGCGTACCCTGCAAACGACGGAATCCTCGGGTCCGGCCACGACTTCGTTGCCGGATCGTCCACAACCTTGGCAGCCTCCGCCACATCTTCCTTCGGCTTCCGGAAAAACTCATCGTCAAATACCGACGGCTTCACCGGCGCCTGTTCTGCAGGCGGCTCCATCTCCACCGGCGCATACTCAACCGCCTGCGGAATATGTTCCACAACAACCGGAACCGGCGTCGCAGCTACCGGCTCGGAAGGCGCCTCAGCCTTCGGCTCCTCGACCGCCTCTGTATAAGACGGTTTCGGATACCCAAAGTCGTCTGCCGGACGCGGCGTATAGTCAAGCCGCGGCGGCTCATGCCACGCCTGTTGCCGCGCCGTCTCGTAGTACGACGACACAGGATAGGAAGGCCGTTGCACCGGCGCCTCAGCTACCGGCTCCGAAGCAGCCGCCGCAGCGGGAACAGCCGGCGCCGCGGGCACAGGGGGCGCAGCAGGAACAGGAGGCGCGGCCGCCGCCCTGGGCTGCGCGAACGCCCGGCTGCCCAGCGCCTGCTCCACCTCGGCCTCGCTCGCAAACCGAATCGCCGGCTTCGGCACCTGCGACCCGAAGATCAACGGCTTGGTCTCCTCCACAGGCTTCTCTTCCTGCGTAGACTTCGGAACCAGTGGCCGCGACACAACCTTTGGCGGCACAACCTCGTGATGCGCCGTCGGCAGCGCAGAGGCCGCCATCATCCGCTCCCGCCGCGCCGGCATTGCCTCGCGGAACCCGGTCGCAATCACCGTAAACTTCACCTCTTCGCCCAGCGACTCGTCCAGCACCGCGCCAAAGATAATGTTCGCGTCCTCGTGCGCCGCCTCCTGGATAATCGAGCTTGCCTCAATCACCTCGCTCAACTTCAGACTGCTCGAGCCGGTGATGTTAATCAGAATTCCGCGCGCCCCATCAATCGCGCCAGCCTCCAGCAGCGGCGAAGCAATCGCGGCCCTCGCCGCCTCTTTCGACCGGTCTTGCCCCGACCGTATCGCCGTTCCCATCACCGAATAGCCCATCCCCGCCATCGTCGTCTTCACGTCTGCAAAGTCGCGATTGATCACGCCCGGAATCGTAATAATGTCCGAAATTCCCTGCACGCCCTGGCGCAAAATGTCATCCGCAATCCGGAAGCTCTCAAAGAAGCCCGCATCCTTCGCCGTCGTCAGCAGCTTGTCGTTCGGAATCACGATCAGCGTATCAACCGACTCCAGCAGCTCCTGCAAGCCGCGTTCCGCCTGCATCGCTCTCCGCTTGCCTTCGAACCCAAACGGTCGCGTCACGACGGCAATCGTAAGCGCGCCCATCTCGCTCGCCAGCGACGCAATCACCGGCGCCGCCCCCGTGCCCGTCCCACCCCCCAGGCCGGCCGTCACAAACACCAGGTCAGCGCCCTCAAGCGCCTCAATAATCTTGTCCGAATCCTCCAGCGCCGCCCGCCGCCCTACGTCCGGATTCGCTCCCGCACCCAGTCCGCTGGTCAGCTTCACGCCCAGCTGCAGCTTTACCGGCGCGTGTGACCCTTCCAGCGCCTGCAAATCGGTGTTGGCCGCAATAAACTCAACGCCCTCGACATGCGCCTCGATCATGCGGTTGATAGCGTTGTTCCCGCCACCACCCACCCCGATTACTTTGATCCGCGCATTCCGCTGCGCCTCTTCGTGATACTGAATCCGCAGCGAATCCGGCTGCTTCTCGTCGAGCGAGTTTTGCAGAACGCCGGATATATTTTCAGGCGGCATGGACATAAGCGTATCTCCTTCGGCGTTGGCGATTCACTTCTCTTCATTGTGCACGGCGAACGCCTCAAGTGCATTCACGAAATCCGCCGTGCATCACATCGATTACCGGCAGTCCACTTCGTGCACCGGCTCTCCTGCTACCTGTTGCCTCAAACCTATCGCGAAGACGGCAGATGGAACACCACCGACGCTCCGATCGACTTCACGCCAACTGAGCTCGGCCCATCTACTGTCGCCCCGCTATTGCCAAACCGGTTCATGTTCCCTAGGCCCAGCTCTACCGGCCGCAGGTCAAGCATCGGGAAGATCCGTATCGTTACGCCCACGAAGCCCTCATACATGATGTAGTTGTCTTCCAGTCGCGGCAAGGGCGTCGTCGTTGTCTCGCTCGCACCGAACGGCAGCGTCGCGTTGCTGCGCGCATACCCCACCGATACCTGCGCATATGGAGTCAGCCACGAGATCGGTGTCCGAAACGAGCCCCTCGCTCCCACCAGCACGTTGTTCAAAACCGTCGTGTCCTTGCCACCTGCGGAACTTGTCGCCGACTTGTTCGAGTGCATCGTCCCGCCCCGCAAATCCAACCCGAACCGCATCGGCCCGAAGTTGTGAAAGTCGTAGTACGCTCCCGCCTGGTAGCCCGCCGGGTTTACCTTGCCGCCCGTGCTCGAGCACTGCACAGGCGCTGCTTCGAAGCACGTAATGCCACTCAACTGCGTCGCCTGGTATCCGATATAAACACCTGCCTGGGCATGTGCCGCTGCGGCCCACCCCAATCCAAACAAAACTACAGCCAACCTTGTGCAAAATCTCATATGATCCAGTCTACCGTCTCCAAGCGCCTTCTGGCCGCACCTCCCCAGCCTTAACCGCCGTTTTCGTGAGCCTTTGTCCTCTAATCCTTAATCCCTGTTCCCGGGGTCCCCAGCAAGCGTTCTTTGCTTGTTGGGGTGGTCTAATCCCTGTCTTCAAAAACTCCCTGCAAAGATGGACTTCAACTTCTGCGCCAGCCCCTGCTCTTCACTCGCCTTCCGCACCTGCGTGCGATGCGTGTATAGCAACATCCCAATTGCAACAGAGAACTCCGGCTTCGCCAGCTCCGCCGGCATGCGGCTCAACGGCACTGGATATCCAATCCGCGCCGGCACTCGCAGCAAACTTTCAGCGTTGTCCAGGAAGCCCACCAGATGAGCTCCGCCGCCAGTAAACACGCAGCCCGCGCCCATCGCCTCCAGCACGCCGCCCGTGCGCAGGTTGTCGCGCAGCATCGTAAGTAACTCGCGCGCACGCGGCTCCAGGATCTCCGCCAGAAACCGCTGCCGCACCATCCGCGCCGAGTGGCCGCCCACAGCCAGATCACTGCCAATCTCAATCTCGTTCATCTGCGGAATCGATGTCACCACGCAGTTGCCATACATCCGCTTCAACTGCTCAGCCTCTTCCACGCTCACGTGCAAACCAACCGCGAGATCATTCGTAAAGTGATCGCCACCAATCGGCAGCACCGCCGTGTGCGCCACGCTGCCTTCAAAGAACACCACCAGTTCGGTCGAGCTCGCGCCAATATCCACGACGCAAACGCCCAGCTCGCGCTCATCCGCAGACAGCACCGCCTCCGCCGCCGCAATTCCCTCAAACACCGTGTCCACCACCTCGAGCCCAGCCCGATTCGCGCACGTCACCGCGCTCTGCGAAGCCGAACCCGAGCACGTAGAGAGATGCAAACACACCTCCAGCCGGTTCCCCACCATCCCCACCGGATCATGGATCCCGTTCTGGTCGTCCAGTATGAATTGTTGCGGCAGCAGATGCAGCACCTCGCGATCCGGCGCCAGTCCAACGCTCCGCGCACGGTCAATCGCCGACCGCACATCCTCGCGCGTAATCTCCTTCATCCGGCTGCCCATGCTGATGCCGCCCTGCGAGTTCATACCCCGCACATGCGGTCCGCCAACTCCGACCACCGCCGACTCGATCGGAGCCTTCGCCGAGCGCTCCGCCGCCATCGCCGCCGCATCAATCGCCTTCGCCGCCGGCCCTAAATCCGAGATCACGCCGCGCCGCATCCCCCGCGACGCCTCGATCCCATGCCCGCGATACCGCAGCACGCCATCGATCAACTCCGCCACCAGCACGCAGCTCTTCGAGCTTCCCGCGTCCAGCACCGTGATCAGGTTGTCCATCTTTGTGTTCATGGATTTGTACCTCTTGAATTCATGCCATCGTCCCTCTTGAATTCACCGCCATCATTCCTTTTGAATTCACGGCATCACTCTCTTTGACTTCACGGCGTCACTCCGCTCTTGCCAGCCGACTTACCGTTCTTCGCAACGTTCCCCGCCTTATGCTCTCTCGCCAGCTCAGCTCGATGCTCTGCCGCCAGCCGCGCAAACACCTTCTCATTCGCCGCGCTCATCCCCGACCCCGGCTTCGGCTTTCCAGCCACCGGCTTCGCCACCACCTTCTTCGCAGCCGGCCGACTCGCCTTCGCCGTCACCTTCGGCGCAGCCACAGGCTTCAGCCCGGCCCCGTTCAATGACACGGGCTTCGGCATCGCAGGCTTGGGCATCGCAGCATTCGAGAAGTCGGGCTTCGGCATCGGCTGCTTCGATGCAGCAATCGTCATCGCAGCAGCCTTCGGCACAACAGGCGTAGCCGCAGCACCGCTGAACACCGGCTTCGGTGCTGCAGGCTTCACCGCAACCGGCTTCGCGATCGCAGGCGCAGCCCCGGCACTCTCCGCCGCGCCGGTTCCAATCGTCGCCGCATCGGCGTCGCCCTGCATCTCCAGCACAATCTGCCCTTCATACCGCATGTCCGCCGAAGCCAGCTTCGGATACTGTTGCTTCCACTCCGCCAGATGCTCCTGGAACTCCTGGTACCGCTGCAAAAACTGTGACTCTCCAAAGTGCACCAGGATGTCTGAGCTCCCTGAAGTAATCAGCGCCTTCACGTCCTCAGGATCGGAAACATCCACCTCGCTCACCGCGTCCGAAAGATGCTGTCCCGAGCCATCCAGGTCATGCAGAAACTGCTCGTAGACCTCCATCTTCGCCGCGCGTTCCGAGATCGCCTCGTCCGCCGACAATCCCGTCAGCACCGGAAACGAATAGTGTGGATTGCCCGGAGCATCCGCCGGCATATCCAGCAGCACACCGCTCGCATCCACCAACCCGATCTGCGACCCCTGCCGCACAAACGCCACCGGCGTCCGCTCCGTTATCTGCACCCGCAGAACATGCGGCAACAGCCGCATCACCGTCGCATGTTCCACCCACGGCAACCGTTCCAGGTCCGCCTGCCGCTCGGCCAGCGACACCCGAAAAATATTCCGCTCCAGATCCGCCCCAAACACATTCAATATCTGATCCCGCGTCAGGTGCTCCGCGCCGCTAATCTGGATATCGTCCGAACTCGCCACCACAAACCGCGCATCGTGCATCAGGTACGACCGCGCCTCAGCCACCGCAACCGCGACCGCCCCCAGCAGCACGAACGCCACCACCCCCAGCACAATTCGTCCGCCCACACTGCGCCGCAACCCGCGAAACCGCGCCCCCAGCCTCCCCCGCTGCGGAACATACTCCGACTCATCCGGATAAGAGCTCTCCGCCCCCGAATCCCCATACTGATCCTTGCCATACCCGCGCTGCAGCGCCCCCGCAGGAGCCGGCCCCTTGCGCGTTCCCCGAGCCCCAGCCTCCCCAATCGCTACGGCCGCCGAAGCATAGTTCTCCTCAGGCGCCGCGAGCACCCCAGAGCCCAGTCCGGATTCGTACCCGGACACGCGCTTCGCACCTGTCTTCTTCATCTCCGCAAGGCCCTGAGCAAGGCCGCGGAAGAATCGCCGTTCCCTCAACTATAACGGCCCCCACCCACCCCGCCGAAATACTAACCCCCGGGGTACCCCATCAGGAACACCACCCCGCCCATTTCGACCTACCCCGGCCACAGACCCAAGCGCACACCCCAGACCTAAGGGCACACCCCAGACCTAAGGGCCGAAGGCCCGCCATATCACAGCCTGGGCCGAAGGCCTAGGAATCACCCCATCCCGAATTCCAGGGGCTGAAGGTCCGGCATATACCCGATGGGGGCATCGCCCCCATCGCGAATCGCCATCACCGCAACGCGTCCAACAACATCGGCCCCGCCTGCGACACGCTCCCTGCCCCCAGCGTCAAAATCATCTCCCCCGGCCGCGCATCCTCCACCAACCGCTCCACCGCCTCCCCCATCGACGCCGCATACATCACCCGCTTCCCACTCTTCTCCCGAATCGCCGCCGCCAGCGTCTCGCCCGTAATCCCCTCAATCGGCTGCTCGCTCGCCGCATAAATATCGAGCACCTGCACGGCATCCGCATCCCCAAACGCCCCCGCAAAGTCCTCCATCAAATCCCGCGTCCGCGTAAACCGATGCGGCTGGAACAACACCAGCACCCGTCCATACCCGCACTCCCGCGCAGCCTGCAACGTAGCCCGAATCTCCGTAGGATGATGCCCATAATCATCGATCACGGTCACACCACGCTCCACCCCCCGCACCTGAAATCTCCGATCGACCCCGCGAAACGTAGCCAACCCCGCCGCAATCTTCTCCGGAGTCAGCCCCAGCTGCACCCCAATCGCCACCGCCGCCGTAGCATTCAGCACGTTGTGCCGCCCCGGAACATGCAGCTCAAACGGCCCCAACACCAACCCCCGAGCATTCACCTCAAACCGCGCATGCGCCCCCCCACCACCATGGGTGCCCCAGGTCTCGCTTTTGAGACCTGGGTTCACCGGGTTCACGGGCAGCATCCGCAACCGAAAGTCCGCCTCCGCGCTAACCCCATACGTATAAACCCTCCGTCTCACCCGCGGCAGAATCCCCCGCAACCGCTCGTCATCCACGCAAGCCATCACCGCCCCATAAAACGGCACCTTATCCATGAACTCCACAAAGCAGTTCTCAACATCCGCCATATCCGCATAAGAATCCATATGCTCGCGATCGAGATTCGTCACCACCGCCAGAATCGGCGACAGCAGCAGAAAGCTGCGATCGCTCTCGTCAGCCTCTGCAACGAGATATTGCGAGCGACCCAGCCGCGCATTCGACCCCATTGCATCCACTCTCCCACCCACCACCACCGTAGGATCCAGCTCCCCACCCGCCAGCACCGCCGCCACCATCGACGTCGTGGTCGTCTTCCCATGCATCCCGGCAATGGCGATCCCATACTTCAGCCGCATCAACTCGGCCAGCATCTCCGCCCGCTGGATCACAGGAATCTTCCGTGCCCGCGCCTCCACCACCTCAGGATTATCCTTCGCCACCGCCGAGCTGGTCACCACCACATCGCTAGCCGCAGCATTCCCCGCCGCGTGCCCCACATAAATCGTCGCCCCCAGCCGCTCCAACCTCTCCGTAGTCGCCGACGCCCTCAGGTCCGACCCCGAAACCGCATACCCCATCGTCAGCAGGATCTCCGCGATCCCGCTCATCCCGATCCCGCCAATCCCAATAAAGTGCACCCTCTGCGAAGGCGCAAACATACCATGCTCCGGCAATCCCATCCCACCATTCTCCCACCTCCCGCGGCGACCATTCAGATGATGCAATCGGCGCAGCACCTGTGTTAGACTCGAAACATGGTCGGCAAGCCTCGCCTTCGTAAGGACACCGACTATGAAACCCGCTTTCGCTGTTCCGGCGGCATCGGCATTCTCCGTGAAGAAGTCTGGGTCGACCCCCACGGACAGGTCGTTCGCTATAACCTTGCCTTCCTCCTCCCTCACCGCTTCCGGCAAGATAACGGCCGTGTCCTCGGCTTCGACAACGCCCACGATATCCATGAACGCCACTTCATGGGCAACGCTACAAAGGTGTCCTTCACCAACTACTCAGCCACCGCAAGACGCTTTTTTCGCGAAGCGGAATCACTCAGGAGAAGCGATGAAGACGAAAATCCTCACAGACGGCTTTGAAGGTCACGCCCGGCGCTCACTAACTCGCGCGTCGCAGCGCGAACAAGGTGTCGCTCTTCCAGCCGAAAAAATTATCACCTTCGCCGATCCGCTGGACATGGCCGAATGCCTCACCGTGCAACGCCTCCGGCTCTGGCAAGTCGTCCGCAAAAAGCACCTGAGCATCTCCGCTCTTGCGGAAGAATTGGGCCGCAATCGAGGCTCGGTCACACGTGACGTAAATACGCTGAGAGGCTTGGGAATCCTGCGCCTGCGCGAACAGGTGAACCCCGGGCACGGCGTCTTACAAATCGTTGAGCCGGTCGCTCAACGGCTGGAGATGCGTGTAGCCCTGTAAGACTCGCATCGAACCGGAAGAACGAAGACCCGTCCCACTCCGCCCCGTGCTATACAAACACATGCGCCTTAGCCGACTCCTCCTCCTCGCCGCTCTCGCCGCACCCGCCTCCGCCCAAACCACGCAAACCCTACTCGCCACGCCCACCACCGTAGCCTGGGGCTACTACTCCGCCCACGCCAAGCCGGTCCTCACCATCCACTCCGGCGACACGGTCATCATGCAAACCGCCTCCACCTGCGGCCCCCCGGAACGCCTCGAGTCCGAAGGCGTCCACCCCGACGAAATCCCCGCCTGGCTAGGCCCCCTCTACGCCGGCGTCCCTGCATCCGACCGCGGCCCCGGCGGCCACATCCTCACCGGCCCCATCGCCATCGCCGAGGCCCAGCCCGGCGACGTCCTCGAAGTCCGCGTCCTCCACATCGACATCACCACCGACTTCGCCTGCAACGGCTTCGGCGCCGGCCGCGGCTTCCTCCCCGACGACTTCCCCTACGGCCGCACCAAAATCATCCCCCTCAACCGCAACACCATGACCGCCGACTTCGCCCCCGGCATCCAGATCCCTCTCCACCCCTTCTTCGGCTCCATGGGCATCGCGCCACCCGAGTCCGCCGGCAAGTGGAACTCCGCGCCCCCCTGGATGCACGGCGGCAACATGGACAACAAGGAGCTCACCGCCGGTTCCACCATCTTCTACCCCGTCCACGCTCCCGGAGCCCTCTTTGAAGCCGGCGACGGCCACGCCGGCCAGGGCAACGGCGAAGTCGACATCACCGCCCTCGAAACCTTCCTCACCGGCACCTTCCAGTTCATCCTTCACAAGGGCGAAGCCACCCGCGAGCAGCTCCTCTGGCCCCGCGCCGAAACCCCCACCGAATACATCTCCATGGGCTTCTCCCCCGACCTCAAGACCGCCACCGAGATGGCCGTCCGCAACATGATCACCTTCCTCTCCACCCAAAACCCTGACCACCCCCTCCTCTCCCGCGACGACGCCTACGCCCTCATCTCCACCGCCTGCGACGTAGACATCACCCAGCTAGTCGACACCAACGACGGCGTCCACGTAATCTGCCCCAAGTCCCTCTTCACCACCCCCAAATCCCCACCCAAACACTAAAGAACGTTTGTAAGCCGCCCAGTTCGACAAACCTCCGCTATCAGCGTTTCCCCAGTATCGATTCGTAGGCCCTAAGGAAACGCCGCGATTTCACCCACGCCTCTTCCCAACATACTCCACCACGCCGCGGTCGCGAACCGGCCGCTCCTGATGGTGCATCACCGACAGCGCGGGAAGCAGAGACAGGATTTCACTCTTCGCCAACGGCCTGAGATTGGCCGGAGCAACTCCTTCGTAAGAGTCCCAGCAGACGCTGCTCTTGCAAATCACGAAGCCGCCGGGATTTAACGCCGAAAGCACCTGCGGACAGATGTCCCGATCGAAGTGGTAGAACATCACGATCAGGTCAAAACACGCAGGTTTGAAAGTGTATTCTTTGGCATCGAGAGCCAACAAGTTCAGCGTTAAATCGAGTAGTTGAGCTTTTTGGTCAAGTTTGCGGATCGCAACCTCGGATATGTCCAAGACGGTAACCTGCCAGTTTCTTTTCGCCAGCCAAAGCGCATGCCTGCCGATTCCGCCGGCGAGGTCGAGGGCCATGCCGCCGTTGGGAAAAGAATCCGCCACGAACTGGTCGAACGCGGTCAGGAAAAAAGGGTCTGGCTTCTCCAGGGAGGGAAGGCCCTGTTCGTATTTGAGATCCCAATGGGAACGCGCGTCATCCGAAGGCATGATCGAAATATACTATAGGGGTCTATACTATCTGTGGAGACAATGAATGGCCCATACGATCAAAGACAAGAAGAAGCTGTTGTCGCGCATTCGCCGGATCAAAGGGCAGACGGAGGCGATTGAACGCGCTCTCGAAGGCGAGATCGAGTGTGACGAGATTCTGCAACTGGTCGCCTCGTGCCGCGGCGCCCTCAACGGGTTGATGGCGGAGTTGATCGAGGGACACTTGCGCTTCCATGTTCTCGACCCGAGCCGGAAGGCTCATGCCTCTCAGCTTGAGGCCGCAGACGAGTTGATGGCGGTGGTCAAGAGATATCTCAACTAGGACTCCCGGAGACGTTATGACTGTTACCAGCGAACAGCACAAGAGCACCGGCATGACTGCCGGCGAAGCCCATCTCCACTCACATTCCGCATGTGGCTGCGCCGAAACAGCCGAGAACCACGAACATGAACATGGCTTTGAGTTCGTCGAGGTTCTCCGCGTCGTCGTTGTCGCGCTTGCTGCAGCGGCGGTCTGGTTCCATCTGGGGGAGCCGTTCCATAAGGTCAGCGTGATCGGGCTGGCGGCTACGCTGATCGGCGGCTACCCCATCTTCAAAGAAGCATTCGAAAACATTCTCGAACGCCGCATGACGATGGAACTTTCCATGACTATCGCGCTCCTCTCTGCGCTGGCGATCGGAGAGTTCTTCACGGCGCTGGTCATCACGGTCTTCGTGCTAGGGGCTGAAATCCTCGAAGGGTTGACCGTAGGGCGCGGGCGGCGAGCCATTCAGGACATGCTCAACTTCCTTCCGCAGACCGCCAGCGTGCTGCGTGATGGCCAGACCCTTGAAGTACCCACCGATACCATCCTCCCCGGTGAGATTGTCCTCATTCGTCCCGGCAGCCGGATTCCTGTCGATGGTCAGGTCGTCAGCGGCCACTCCTTTGTAGAGGAAGCGGCCATTACCGGTGAACCCATGCCCCGTGAAAAGACAGCCGGTAGCGCCATCTATGCCGGCGCCATCAATCAGACTGGCACGCTTCAAGTCCGGGCCGAGCGCTTAGGCAAAGAGACCACCTTCGGCAAGATTATTGAAGCGGTAGAGAAAGCAGAACATTCCCGCGCCCCCATCCAGAAGACTGCCGACCGGCTTGCCGGATATCTGGTCTATTTCGCACTCGGCGCCGCCGTGCTCACCTTTCTCATTACGCACAACACACGTTCGACCATCTCGGTCATCATCGTGGCCGGCGCTTGCGGCATCGCTGCGGGCACTCCGCTGGCAGTTCTCGGCGCAATCGGACGCGCCGCACAGCAAGGCTCCATCATCAAGGGCGGCATTTATCTGGAGGCGTTGGGCCGTCTGGACACCGTATTCCTCGACAAGACCGGCACGCTAACGTATGGGATGCCTCTCGTCACCGAAGTCAGTGCGGCTTCTGGCATCTCTGTGCAGGTGATGCTTCAGGCAGCCGCCACTGCTGAGAGCGGTTCGGAGCATCCTTTGGGCCGTGCTATCGTTCGCTTTGCCGAAGAGCAGAATATTCCGGTCATCCACCCCGATCATTTCGAGTACCGGATTGGGCGTGGGGTGCTGGCTTCACTGCATGGGGAGCAGACCGTGATCGGCAACAGGATCTTGCTTGAAGAACTCAAAATCGACTTGCCTTCCCGGACAAATGCCTCTCAGGGAACCGAGGTACTGGTTTCGCGGGGAGGCCGCTATCTTGGCTCCATTCTGGTGACGGATCAGTTGCGTGATAGCTCCGCCCCGGCAGTCAAGGCGCTCGCGGACATGGGCATTCAGGTTGCATTGCTGACCGGAGATACGGAGTTGATCGCCAGGGCCGTTGCCGAGCGGTTGGGCATCCTTGAGGTCCACGCCGAACTCCTCCCCGAGCAGAAGACTGCCTTTGTCGCCGAGCAAGTCAAGAAAGGCAAGACCGTGGCGATGCTTGGAGATGGCATCAATGACGCTCCTGCGCTCGGCAAGGCGACCGTCGGCGTCGCCATGGGAGCAGGCACCGATGTGGCCCGTGAGAGCTCCGACATTGTGCTCATCGGCAATGATCTGATGAAGTTCGTTGAGACGGTCCGCATTGCCCGGAACTGCAGGCGCATTATCTTTCAGAACTTCTATGGAACCCTGATCGTCGATACCATCGGCATCGGCTTGGCGGCAGTTGGTGTTCTCAATCCGCTGCTGGCGGCATTCATTCACGTTGCGTCCGAGCTGACCTTCATCCTGAATTCGACGCGACTGCTTGCACCCAGGCAGAAAGAGGGCGTACCTCAATCTATGGCTGTCAGTAAAGCCAGTGCATAGTAATGTGACAACTAACGGGAAGTCGGCTTCTGTCGGCCAATCCCACCCCCGCATTTCCCGGCCAAACCGGGAACCCGACCCGCCGCCGGCCGCTCAGCAACCCATCGCCCGGTGCCCCATTCATGACATGTCCCATCGTCATGAGTGGGCCTCGGGCGCAGCGCGATTGCTCCCGCCCATCCAAGGGCCAAGGGCCCGATCCCATCACAGCCCAGGCCGAAGGCCTGGGTAACCGGACGCAACACCCTCAAGGGCTGAAAGCCCGCCCCAAGGCACCGGACACCACGTCGCCACCGACCTACACGCACCCCCTCGACGCTGGGCCCCAACCAACCCTCAAGCGCCAACGGCGCGACATATGCCAGCCTGGGGCAACGCCCCGGGTGCGCCGCAAACAAAAAGCCTTCCTTCCGCTCTGCCGAAGGCCGGAGTGAACCCGCAGGCGTAACGACTGAATTGCCTTCCCTCCTGCCGCCACTACCGGCATACGACGAAGGCTCCTTTTATAGAAGAGAGATGTCGAGCGCGGCGCACGCCGAATGACGATCATGAGGTAAAAACCCGGGGCTTGCGGCAAGACCGGCCTCATCTTATAAATTGGAACTGGGGGCAACAAAAATCACCCATCCGGCCGCAGCGGTTCCGTCCGGGCACCATCTGAACTTTTTCCAAACCAGGGCGGGCTCAACGCGTCGATCCAGCACCAGCTGATTTGGTGGTGGTGTTGATGAGGCAACGGAGGAGATATGGGAAACTCGATCCGACTCCTGACATCTGACCAAGTGGGGAGCGAGCACCTGATTTTTGAGGAGGCAACATGCGGCCTTTCGACCTCATTGGGTTTCATCATCACCTCGATGCAGAGCGGCAGAAACGAAAGCTAAGCTGGACGCAGTTGGCAGAAGAGGTCAATCGACCCTTTGTCACGACACCGTCCATTCCCATTCACCCTGCGACTCTGCGCGACATGCCAAAGAAGCGATCCGTGACGAGTGCGGTCGTCCTTCAGGTGCTGCGATGGCTCGGGGAGTCTCCAGAAGCCTTTCTCATTCCATCAGATCGACAGCCCTCATCGGAGAGTCTCCTGCCGGAGGCCCCACCTGACCACGTTTTACGCCTCGATACTCATGCGCTCCACCTGGCGCTGCAGGAAGAACGCAACCGGCGAGGCATGACGTGGAGCGAGGTGGCGGCGGAACTTCCCGGTTTTCGACCCGCAATGCTCACCAATCTCGCGACGGGCCCACTCATCGGCTTCCCGCGTGTGATGTTGCTCACGCAATGGCTCAATGTGCCGCTTTCGCGATTCGTGAAGGCTCGACCACGCTAGTCCTGCGTTTCATGCAGGTAATTTAAAACCCTTCCCACATCCTCCGAAGGGTAACCGGACGCAACACCCTCAAGGGCTGAAAGCCCGCCCCAAGGGACCGGACACCACGTCGCCACCGACTACACGCACCCCCTCGACGCTGGGCCCCCACCAACCCTCAAGCGCCAACGGCGCGACATATGCCAGCCTGGGGCAACGCCCCAGGTGCGCCGCAAACAAAAAGCCTTCCTTCCGCTCTGCCGAAGGCCGGAGTGAACCCGCAGGCGTAACGACTGAATTGCCTTCCTCTCACACCCCACCGCTCCATCCGACAGCCACGCGAAGCCCCTCGCCGTCCGCCCAGCTAGCAAGGGATATCCCCAAGCCGCCCCTGCATCCTGCGCAGCAGCGGCGCGATCGTCAACCCCTGCACCACCACCGAGAAGACGACCGTGATGTACGTCGCGGCCAGCAGCAGATTGCGCGTACCGGCTGCTTCCGTAGGCAGCGAAAGCGCAAGAGCAACCGCCAGTGCGCCGCGCAACCCTCCCCACGTCAACACCGCCACATTCCCGGTCACTCTCTGCCGGCAGACCGCGAGCGTCCGCACCACTGCCGTCACGCTCGCGTAGCGTGCCAGCAGCACCACCGGTATCGCGATCAATCCCGCCGTCAGCAAAGAGTAGCTAAGCGGAAGCACCAGCAGCTCCAGTCCCAGCAGCAGAAACAGCACGACATTCATAATGTCGTCGATCATCTCCCAGAAGCTTTCCAGATGGTCGCGCGTAGTCGGCGACATCGCGAACCGCCGCGCCGTCCCGCTCACCATCAGCCCGGCCGCAACTGCCTCCAGCGGACCCGAAAGATGCAGCTTATCGGCAAGCACATAGCCGCCCATCGCCAGCGCAAGCGTAAGCATCACCTCCACCCGATAGCTATCGACCATCCGTATAAGACGATACGTAAGATAGCCCAGCGCCAATCCCAGCGCGATGCCGCCACCCGCCTCCACCAGCAACAGTCCACCGAATGCAGCCGGAGATGGCAGACCCCCATGTGCCGACTCACTCCTGGACGCGCCCAGAAGCGCCACGAAGATCACCGCACCGATCCCGTCATTGAACAACGACTCGCCCGCAAGCTGCACCTTGAGTTCCGCCGGCGCTCCCACACGCTGCAGCATATCCAATACCGCGATCGGGTCGGTAGGCGAGATCAACGCCCCAAACAGCAGCGCTTCGATCATGCTGATCTGAATGCCAACCAGGTGCAGACCACCTCGAAACAGGAATCCCACGATGACCGTCGAAAGAGCGGTCGCGAAGATCGAAAGGCTCAGCACAGAAACCCGCTCGCGCTCAAGTTCCTGTAGGTCGAGCTGCAAAGCTCCGGCAAACAGCAGAAACGCCAGCATCCCGTGCAGCACAATCTGGTTGAAGTCAATTCCCGACACCATCTGCTGAGCGCCCGCGCGAAACTCCGGAACGCTATGCCCGCCCACGATCAGCACGCAGGCCGCACCCAACGACAGCAACATCGTCCCGACGCTGCTCGGCAAACGAAGTACCCGATAACTGAGAAAGCTGAACAGGGCTCCAAGGGTGACCAAAGCACTGACCAGCGCGAACGAAGGCAACATGTCGGCTACCTCCACAATAGCCGATTGGCGTTCGCTGTTCTCGACCACCCCTCGCCTCAGGACGCTATTGCAAGAAATGCCCCGAACGGAAAAGGGCGGGTGACCCCGGAATAACTTCCCGCCAACAATCGCTGGCAGTCCCTGAAACCTGGGCAAAGAAACCGCAACAAATCAGGTAAGTACGTGTCTAATCGTACTGAGAGCCCCGGATACGGAAACCAACGGCCGGACTCTCCTCGCCGCTCCCACGCATCCTGCACAAACATTGCGATCAGCGGCCGGAAGGTTAGGAAACATGCAAGTCACAAGCGCAATTCGCAACTCTCTGGCAGCGTTGGCATTGGGCGCCGCCGCACTCCTCATCGTGCCCGCCTTGCACGCACAGGCAAACGGCCCCGACGGGGCCTACGCCGCTCCCGGCTATCCTGACGCCGGAAATCCGCAAGCCGAAGATCCTCAAGCCGACCCCGCCCTCACGGCCGACGTCGCTCCTCCTGCCTACCCTGACTACGACCAGCCCCCCTGCCCCGGCGACGGCTACCTCTGGACCCCCGGTTACTGGGCCTGGGGTGGCGGCAGCTACTACTGGGTCAACGGCGCCTGGGTGCTTCCTCCCTACTCCGGAGCCCTTTGGACCCCCGGCTACTGGGGCTTCTATGGTGGCTACTACGGCTGGTACCCCGGCTACTGGGGCCTCACCGTCGGCTACTACGGTGGTATCAACTACGGCTGGGGCTACTTCGGCGTCGGCTTCTACGGCGGCTACTGGAACGGCGGACACTTCTGGTACAACCGCGCCTACGGCCACTTCGGACCCGGCTTCCACGGCAACTACTATAACCACGCCTACGCCGGCTACAACGGCCGTCCCGGCGGAACCTCCTACGCCCACGTCACCTACAACGGCTCCGCTCACGGCGGCCAAAGCTACCGTGGCTCCGGCATCAACGGCGCCGCTCGCGGCGGCTACAACGGAGGCGCTCAAACCCACGCCACCTACAGCGGCGCTCAGAACCACGCGAACCACGGTGGCGGCAACTACAGCGGCGCCCAGAGCCACGGCACCTACAACGGCGCTCAAAGCCACGCCAACTATAGCGGCGGTAACTACGGTGGCGCTCAAAGCCACGGCAGCTACAGCGGCGGCGGCGCTCACTACGGCGGTGGTGGCGGCGGCGGCGGCGGAAGCCACGGCGGCGGCGGCGGCGGCGGAAGCCACGGCGGCGGCGGCGGCGGACACCACTAATCAGCGAACCTGCTGATCCCATTAACAAAGGGCTGAGGATCACTCCTCAGCCCTTCACTACTTACTACCCACTACCCACTACTTACTACCCACTACCCACTTCTCCCAGCCAGCCGCAAAACCATCTCGGCAATTCGCTGCAACGCTCCCGGCCGCGCCAGCGAACGCGCCTTCTCCGCCATCGCCGCCCGCCTCGGAGCATCGGTCAGCAACCCAACCAGCGCCCTCCGCAGCGACTCCGGCGTCACCTCCCGCTGCAGCAGCATCTCCGCCGCTCCCGCCTCCACGAGCACCTCCGCATTCTTTCGCTGGTGATCATCCGCCGCCCCCGCAAACGGCACCAGCAGCGACGGCTTCCCTGCCGCACACAACTCCGCCACCGTACTCCCCGATCGCGCCAGCACCACATCCGCCGCCGCATACTGCTCAGGCATATCCATCAGGAACGCTTCTACAATCCAACGGTCACGGCTCGCCCCACTCCGTGCATACGCCGCCCGCGTAGCCTCCAACGCCCGCGGCCCCGACTGGTGCACAATCGTCAACCCCGGCACATCCTCCAGCAGCCGCGCCGCAATCAACGGCATCGTCTCGTTGAACACCAGCGCCCCATTACTCCCCGCCGTCACCAGCAATCGCTGCGCCGCACCCACCGCGCGCTCCGGCAACGAAAAAATCTCCGGCCGCACTGGAACCCCAGTCACTTCCGCATTGCGAAAGTACTTCGCCGTCTGCCCAAAGTTCACCGCCGCCGCACTCACCCGTTTCCCCACCACCCGGTTCGTCATCCCCGGCACCGCATTCGGCTCATACGCCAGCGTAGGAATCCCCAACACCAGCGCCGCAATCATCGCCGGCCCGCTCGCATACCCGCCCACACCCACCACCACCTGCGGCCTGAACTCCCGCAGTAACGCCACGCATCGCACCACCCCCAGCGGCAGATCCCCCATCGTGCGCAGCCGCGTCGCCAAACTCACATTCTTCAACTGCCCCGACCGCACCAGCTCCAGCCGAAATCCCGCCTCCGGCACCAGCCGCGTCTCCAACCCCCGCGCCGTCCCCACGAACCGCACCTCGGCCCCATGCACGTCGCGCAGCTCGCGTCCAATCGCCAGCGCCGGCACCACATGCCCGCCCGTCCCCCCACCAGCGATCATCACCCGCAACGCGCCGTCTTTCTCTAATCCCTGTTCCCTAATCCCTAATCCCTGCTCCATCAATCGATCTCGCGCGTCACATTCAACAGCACGCCCATACAAGCCAGCGTCACAAACACACTCGTGCCGCCCGAAGAAATAAACGGCAGCGGAATCCCCTTCGTCGGCAACAGCGCCAGCACCACGCTCATGTTGAAGAACGCCTGCACCAAAATGATCGACGTCAACCCAAACGCCAGGAACCGCGCAAATGGATCGGTCGAGAGGAACGCCGCCTTCAGTCCGCGATACCCCAGGATGCAGAACGCCGCCAGCACGCAGATAGCGCCAATCAACCCCAGCTCTTCAGAGATATTCGCAAAGATAAAATCCGTGTGCGGCTCCGGCAGATAGAAAAGTTTCTGCCGACCCTCCATCAATCCCAGCCCGCGAATCCCGCCAGTCCCCACCGCGATCAGCGACTGCATAATATGAAATCCCGCGCCCTTAGGATCGGCCTCAGGATGCAGAAACACCAACATGCGCTTGGCTCTCCACGCCACGTGAAACAGCATGTAATACAACACCGGCGAAGCCGCCGCCGCGCCCACCAGGATCCACTTCATCTGCATCCCTGCCAGGAACAGCATCAGCACCATCACCGCGGCGCACACCAACGCCGTACCTAAATCAGGCTCCAGCAAAATCAGTCCCACAAACAGTAGCGGAGGAACCACCGCCGGCAGAATCGTCTCCTTCACATTGTCGATCGTATGAATCCGCGTCTGCAGAAACCACGCCAGGAACACCACGATCACAGGCTTCGCCATCTCCGATGGCTCCAGCGTTCCCAACCCCGGAAACCGCACCCACCGATGCGCGCCATTCATACCGCCCCACGCAAACACCGCCAGCAGCAACAGCCCCGTAATCCCCATCAGCGGAAAAATCAATTTCGGATTGTTGTACTTCCGATAATCCACGCGCATCAGGATGAACAGCGCCACCATTCCCGCCAGCGCAAACCCTGCCTGCTTCAACACGTACGCATACGGCGACCCCAGCGTAGCCTTCGCAATCACCGCCGAAGCCGAAAACACCGACACCAACCCAAACAGCACCAGCAGCAGCACCGTCCCGAACAACCATTTATCGACGCCTACCCGCTTCGCCATCCAACACCTTCACCACTTCTCACTTCTCACTTCTCACGAAATAGACGCGACCAGCTCCTTGAACACCCGTCCACGCTGCTCATAATTCTCAAACTGATCAAAGCTCGCACACGCAGGAGCCATCAGCACCGTATCGCCAGCAACTGCCGCCGCCTGCGCCAACGCCACAGCCCGTGCCAGCGTCTCCGCTCTCTCTATCTTCACGATCCCGTCGAGCTGGCGCTCAATCTTTTCTGCCGCTGAACCAATCGTGATAACCGTCTTCACCCGCTCGCGCAGCAGCGGCTCCAGCACCCTATAATCCGACCCCTTGTCCTTCCCGCCCAGGATCAAATGAATTCCGCCCGCAAACGCCTCCACCGCCTTCATCGTAGCGTCCACATTCGTAGCCTTCGAATCGTTGTAATACTTCACCCCTCCCACCTCGCGCACAAACTCCAGCCGATGCTCCACGGCCTTAAAGTCCCGCACCGCCGCGCGAATCGTCTCGCTCTCAACCCCAGCCAGCCGAGCCGCGCACACCGCCGCCAGCACGTTCTCCACGTTATGCGCCCCAGCCAGCGGAATCTCCGCCACCGGCATCACCGGCTCCGCCTTCGCCCCCTCGCGCGGTACAAACAACACCGACTCGCCATGCACAAACGCTCCCTGCTTCATCGGCCGCCGCCCACTGAACCAGAACACCTGAGCCTTCGTCTTCGCCGCAATCAGCTGCGTATGTTTGTCCTCTCCATTCAGGATCAGAAAATCCTCCGCCGTCTGAAACTCCGTAATCCGAGCCTTCAGCCCCGCATACACCTCAAACGTTCCGTGCCGATCCAGGTGGTCCGGCGTAATATTCAGCACCAGCGCAATCTTTGGCTTGAACGTCTCCACCGTCTCCAGCTGAAAGCTCGAAACCTCCAGCACGCTCCAGCTCTCCGCCACACTCTCCTCCACCATCGCCGTCACCGGCCGCCCAATATTCCCGCCCACCAGCGTCGGCCGCCCCGCCGCCTTCAAAATCTCCCCAATCAGCGTAGTCGTCGTCGTCTTCCCATTCGACCCCGTAACCGCCAATCACCTCGCCCTTCAGAATACTCGCACCCCAGCTCCAGCTCGCCGATAATATGCGCCCCCATCGCCCGCACCTGCTTCAGCTCCGGCGTCGACATCGGCACACCCGGACTCACCACAATCAAATCCTGCCGCCGAAACGTCAGCAGCCCATGGCTCCCCGCCTCCACCATGAACCCCTGGTCCAGCAACTCCGACAGCTCCGCAATCAGCATCGCCGGCCGCGCATCGCTAACCGTAACGCGTGCCCCCAGCGTCTTCAAAAACCGCGCCGCCGCCAACCCGCTCTTCCCCAACCCCACCACCAACACGCGCTTGTTTTTCAGTTCCATCAGTGCCCCTGTTCCAATAGCCAAAGATAACCGCCAGCGATGATGAGAAGTATCGAAAGCAGCCACCAGCGAGAGCCGCGAACCACACCAACCAGGACAAGAAGCAACGCGACGACTTGCGCGCAACCAGCAGCATTCACGATACCA
This sequence comes from uncultured Acidobacteriaceae bacterium, assembly GCA_963737325.1. Classification (GTDB taxonomy): domain Bacteria; phylum Acidobacteriota; class Terriglobia; order Terriglobales; family Acidobacteriaceae; genus Granulicella. Next base: position 34,353 of record CAVTSJ010000024.1, on the reverse strand, counting down.
AGATCTGGACCTCGGGAGACCAGACCTACCGCGCTTGCCAAAACGGTTAGCGCTAATCCGAGGCTAGCCAGCTTGTCCGCGGTTTTCGTGTCAATCCTCCTTCGCCGCAAACATCAGCGCCAACGGCGCGCCTCCATCACAGCCTGGGGCGAAGCCCCAGGTATCCATCCGCCCAAACCCAGAGGGCTGAAAGCCCGAACTAATCCCTAATCCCTGTTCCCTAATCCCTGCTCTTCTCACCTCAGCTTCAGAGTCGTCAGCGCAAACAGCGCAAACACCAGCGCCGCAATCCAGAACCGCGTAATCACCTTCGACTCCGACCACCCCATCAACTCAAAATGATGATGCAGCGGCGCCATCTTGAAAATCCTCTTCCCATTCCGCAGCTTATAACTCCCCACCTGCAGAATCACACTCAATATCTCCAGCACAAACACCCCGCCGATAAACGGCAGCAACAGCTCCTGCTTAATAATCACCGCCACCGTCCCAATCACCCCACCCAGCGCCAGCGACCCCACATCGCCCATAAACACCTCGGCCGGATGCGCGTTGTACCAAAGGAACCCGATGCTAGCCCCCACCATCGCCCCGCAGAAGATCGTCAGCTCGCTCACCATCGGCATGCGCTGCAGCTCAAGATAATCCGCGAACACCACATGCCCGCTCACATAGGTCAGCACCGTCAGCGCGCCCGCCGCAACAATCGTGCACCCAATCGCCAGCCCATCCAATCCATCGGTCAGGTTCACCGCATTACTCGAGCCCGTAATTACCAGCATCACAAACAGCACAAACGGCACCACCACCAGCCAATGCATGTGTGGAATATGCCCCATCCACTCCCAGATCAAATCCGGCCGAAACCTCTTGACGAACGGCACCATCAGCCGCGTCGAATACGCATGCTCGCCGCGCATCGCCAGCAACACCACGGCAATCGCCCCGCTAACCAGAAACTGCAGCGCCAGCTTCTGCCACGACGTCAGCCCCAGGTTCCGCTTCTTCACCACCTTGATGTAATCATCCGCAAACCCGATCCCGCCAAACGCAACCGTCGCAAACATCACCAGCCACACATAAGGATTCGTCAGGTTCGCCCACAGCAGCGTCGGCACCAAAATTGAAATGCAGATCAGCACTCCGCCCATCGTCGGCGTGCCGCCCTTTTTCTGATGGCTCTGCGGCCCATCCTCGCGAATGAACTGCCCGATCTGAAACTCCCGCAGCCGCTCAATGACGAACGGCCCGATCAGCAGCCCGATCAGCATCGCCGTCATGCTCGCAAACGCGCAGCGAAACGTCACATAGCGGAAGATCCGGAACACCGGAAAGTATGGAAACAGCTTTTGATAGAGCAACCAATAGAGCAACGGATCTTGCCTCGTCTGTGTCGTCGAACCGGATCGTGCGGCCGCAGTCCTCCGCTAATCTTACCCTTCATGCTTGTGCTCTTTGTGTGATTACCCACCGAACCCGCGCTCGGGGAATCATCCTCTGTACGCTCATCCCGCCCACTCACAACTCCCGCCGTCCGCGCAGAACCTCCAGCGCCCGCTCCAGCTTCACCCCGCGCGAAGCCTTCAGCAGCACCACATCCCCCTCCCGCAGATTCTCCCGCATCCACTCCCCCGCCAGCTCCGGCGTCTCCACAAACTCCGCCGCGACCCCCACCGTTCGCGCCCCCGCCACTAGCTCCCGCGCCAACCCTCTCACTCCCACCACCACATCCACCCCCACCATCGCCTCCCCGCAAGCCTCATGCAGCCGACCACCCTCAGCCCCCAGCTCCAGCATCTCGCCGGCCACCACAATGCGCCGCTTCGCCTCCGTCTTCTTCAGCGCCTCCACCATCCCCTCCAGCGCCCGCGGATTCGAGTTATACGTGTCATTCACAATCTCCGCCCCACCCCACTCCACCAAATTCCCGCGCTTCTCCGTCGGCCGCATCCGCTCCAACGCACCAATCGCATCGAACTGCTCCACACCACTCGAACGCCCCACCGCATACGCCGCCAGCGCATTCATCACGTTGTGCCGCCCCGGCATATGCAGAATCACCGGCCACAGCATCGGCCGCGCGCCCGCCACCAGCTCAAACTCCGTCCCCCGCAGCCCCTGATCGTCAATCTGCACCGCCCGCACCGCGGCCTTCTCGCTCGTCCCAAACAAAACAGCGCGCTCCCCCATCCCCTTACCAAACTCCCGCACCCGCTCATCATCGGCATTCAGAAACGCAATCCCATCCGCCGGCAGAGCCTCTACCAGCTCATACTTCGCGCGCGCAATCCCCTCAATCCCATCCTCAAAAAACTCCAGGTGCACTGGTCCCACGTTACTCACCACCGCCCAATCCGGCTCCGCAATCTTCGCCAGCGCCCGAATCTCCCCCGCATGATTCATCCCCATCTCGAGCACCGCCACCTCGTGCTCCGGCTCCAGCCGCAGCAGCGTCAGCGGCAATCCGAAATGATTGTTGTAGTTCCCCTCCGTCTTCAACACCTTGAACTTTGTCGCCAGCACCGCCGCCACGCACTCCTTCGTCGTCGTCTTCCCCGCCGACCCGGTCACCCCGATCACGCGCCCACCCCACTCCCTCCGGACCCGCTGCGCCAACATCTGCATCGAGTGCAGCACACAATCCGACGCGCTCTCCGGAACCCGCAGCAGCCGCGCCTCCTCCACCAGCGCAGGCTTCAGCCACCGCATGCTCACGACAGCCGCCACCGCCCCATCCGCCAGCGCCGTCTCAACAAAATCATGCCCATCCACGCGCTCTCCGCGCACCGCAAAAAATAAATCCCCCGCCCCAATCGTCCGCGAGTCAATCGAGTACCCCACCGCCTCCGCGCCAGTATCAAACTCACCCTCAGCATGAATCCAATCCGCAATCTGTCCCAGCGTCAGCTTCACCGCTTCACCTCTTCCACCGTTGCTTCTTTGATTCTCAGCCTCTTTGATTTTGCTTTTCTCGTTGTCATCCCGCAGGGATCTGCTTTTCGTCCTTGCTGTTGCTTTTCTGGTTGTCATCCCGCAGGGATCTGCTGTCGCTGTTGCTGTTGCTTTTCTGGTTGTCATCCCGCAGGGATCTGCTTTTCGTCCTTGCTGTTGCCCTTGCCTTTGCTTTTCTTTCTGTCATTCCCTCTGGGAATCTGATTTCCCAATCTCCCGCAGCACACGCTCGGCCTCCGCGACATCATCAAACGCCACCGCCCCATCCGCAAACGTCTGCGTCTTCTCATGCCCCTTACCCGCCAGCAACACAATATCCCCCACCCGCGCCGCACGAATCGCCACCCCAATCGCGACCCGCCGATCCACCTCCACCAAACACTCCACCGACGTCTCCCTCACCCCAGCCAAAATCTCATCAATAATCGTCAGAGGATCCTCGCTGCGCGGATTATCGCTAGTCACCACCACCAAATCGCTCCCCAGCGCGGCAACCCTCCCCATCTTCGGACGCTTCGTCCGATCCCGATCCCCCCCGCACCCAAACATCGTAATCACGCGCCCACTGCCCTCCTTTACAAGATTCCGCGAGTAGGCAATCACGTTGTACAGAGCATCACCCGTGTGTGCGTAGTCGACCACGACGGTGAATCCGCTCTCCTTCGATCCAGGTACAAGTTCAAAGCGCCCGGGTGCAGATCGAATCGTGCTGGCGCAATGTGCCACTTCATCCAATGTCATACCGCGCGCAAGCGCGGCGACCATCGCAGCCAGAAGATTATCCACATTGAACCAACCGAAGAGCGGAGAATTTATTTCTCTGCTCCCAAATGGCGTCACAAACTCAAAAGACGCGCCACCAGAATTCACCTTTATATTTCGCGCCGGAAATTCCGGAGTCCATCCGTGGGCTCGATTCTTGCCGTAGGTCCAGACTTTTCCAACTCCCCCAGCAGCTTCCTCCATCACACCGCCGTATGTGTCGTCCAGATTAATCACCGCCACCCGCGGCGCCCCCGCTCCCACCCCCTCGAACAACCTAGCCTTCGCCGCCGCATACTTCTCCATCGTCCCGTGATAATCCAAATGATCCTGCGTAAGGTTCGTAAACACCGCCACATCCACAGGAATCCCCCACACCCGCTCCTGCTCCAGCGCATGGCTGCTCATCTCCATCACCACCTCCGTACACCCCGCCCGCACGCCCTCCGCAAACACCGCCAGCACATCCCGGCTCTCCGGAGTCGTATGCTCGCTCTCCCGCACCACATCCCCCACATGGGTCTCAATCGTCCCCAGCAGCACGCACTTCCTGCCAACGCTCCTCAGCATCTGCTCCAGCAGAAACGCAGTCGTCGTCTTCCCATTCGTCCCCGTCACCGCGCTGACCTTCAGCTTCTTCTCCGGCTCCCCAAACACCGCCGAGCTAATCTCCGCCAACGCCCGCCTTCCCCCATTCGACTCGCGATCCACCAACGCCAGCGCCAACTCCGGCTGCTGCGCGCGCAGATCTACAAACCTCTCCAGCGAATCCGTCACCACCGCGCTCGCACCCTTGCGAATCGCCGCATCGATAAAATCATTCCCATCCGAAGTCCCGCCGCGCATCGCCACAAACACATCGCCAGCGCTCACCTTGCGCGAGTCATACTGCACCCCGCGCACCTGCACATCCCCCCGCCCGGCAGTCTCCACCACGCTAACCGCCGCCACCGCATCACTCCATTGCATGCTTAAGATTCTAGGCCCCCGAACCCGTGGCGCAACTTGGCTTACTTCGCGCCCTTTGCGTCAAGGCCTTTGCCTCTGTCTTTAATTCCCGCCGCCGCCTAGCGCGTAAACCGCACCACGATCTCGGTCCCCAGCGGCACCATCGTGCCCGCCAGCGGAGCCTGGTCCATCGCCAGCCCGCTGCCCAGCGTCCGCACTCTCAACCGCAGTCCCCCCAAACGCTCCACCACCGTTCGCAGATCGTCCCCATGAAAGTCCGGCACCGCCACCCGCTGTCCCGGATCGACCACCACCGCCCCATTGCCCCGCACCTGCACCTCCGGCCGAATCACCGGCGCCGCCACAGTCTCATCCGCAGCCGCAACCCCCGGCGCGCCTCCCCGCTTATGGAATGCAGCCAGCACCTTGTCCGGCAGCGCCGCCAATCCAGCCGCCTTCGGCTTGTCCTTCGCCGCCTCCTCGAACGCCTCGTCCGCGCTGCGATTCTCCGCCATCGCTGCCGCATTCGCCGGCTGCCGCAGCGGATCATCCGGAGGCAGGTTGTTCACCTCGTCGTACACCGAATTCAAATCCCCCAAATGCTGCTCCGGCACATCATCCGGCTCCACCGTGTTCTGCGCCTCCTTCATCTGCTGCTCGGTCTTCAGCGCCTGATCGTGCGGCACGCCCAGGTACTCCAGCACCTCCTGCGCCACCTCACGAAACACCGGGGCTGAAACCGCTGTGCCAAACCGGCTGCCCACCGTCGGATTATCGATCACCACCGTCACCGAAATCGCCGGATGATTTACCGGCGCAAACCCCGCAAAGCTCGCCACCACGTTCATATGCGAATACGTGTGCGTCACCGGGTCCACCTTCTGCGCCGTCCCCGTCTTTCCCGCCGAGCTGTATCCGTTCAACTGCGCCGGCTTACCCGTCCCATTCAGCACCACTCCCGCCATCATCTGCCGCATCGTCGCCGCCGTCGATTCGCTGATCACCCGGCGCGCCCCGTCCGGCAACGTTCCCGGCAGCGCATCCTCCGGATGAAACGGCTCCGCAGCTATGCGCGCGTCCTCCTTCTCATCACCCGTCGACTGCAGCAGAATATGCGGCGGCAAATATACTCCCCCATTCGCAATCGTCGACACCATCGCCACCAGCTGCACCGGCGTTACCGCCACCTCCTGCCCAATCGCAATCGAAAGTATGCTCGTCGACCCCCACCTCCGCGGCGCCCGCAGCAGTCCGCGCGTCTCACTCGGCAGCTCAACTCCCGTCCTGTCCCCAAATCCAAAGCCCTTGATGTACTGGTAGAACTTGTCCGGCCCAATCTTCAGCGCCATCTTCGCCGCGCCCACGTCGCTCGAAATCTCCAGCGCCTTCTCCACCGTCACCAAACCATAGTGATGCGCGCGGTCCTCCGCGTCATCATGCAGCGTCCGGCCATACATCGTCATCTCGCCGCCCTGCGTGTCCACCATGTCCGTCGGCTTCACCCCCGCCGCATCAATCGCCGCCGAATACGTCACCAGCTTGAACGTCGACCCCGGCTCATACACATCGCTCACCGCCAAATCCGTCAGGTCCTGCGGATCCACATGCAGCGGATCATTCGGGTTGAATCGCGGACTCACCGCCAGCGCCAGAATCTGTCCCGTATTCGGATCCTGCACCACGATCGTTCCATGCGAAGCCTTCACCTTCGCCATCTGCCGATCCAGCGCCTCTTCGGCCATGTGCTGAATATTCGCGTCAATCGTCAGCTGCAGATTCTCGCCCGGAATCGGGTCGCTCTCATCCGATCCCAGCACATGCCGCTTCGCATCGATCGCCGTATACTCGTGCCCCGGCTCTCCATGCAGCTCGTCATCGAACTTCGCTTCGAGCCCGCCCAGCCCGTTGTCGTCCGTGCCCACATACCCCAGCACATGCGCACCTAAATCTCCATTCGGATAAAACCTCTTGAACTCCTTCTGAAAATAAATTCCCTTCAGATTCAACTGCTGCACCCGCGCCGCAATCTCCGGAGTTACCTTCCGCGCCACCCACGCAAAATGCTTCGACGCATTGAACCTCGCGTCAATCTCTTTCTCCCGCGTAAACCCATCCAAAGGATCCGCATGCACAATCTTGGCCAGCAGCGCCGCATCATCCGCTCGATTGTCGCCAAGCTCGCTCGGCACCGCATAGATGCTGTCCACCAGCACCGTCATCGCCAGCGGATGCATATTGCGGTCATACAGCACGCCCCGGTGCGGCGCCACCTCAAACGTTCGCTGCTGCTGCTGCTTTGCCCGATCCACCCACAAGCTATGCTGCACCACCTGCAGCCACGTCAGCCGCACCGCAATCGCGCCCGCCCAGAAACAGAAAATCATCGCAACGTAGACAAACCGCACCCGGCGTATGGGTGCGGTAAGCTTCTGACGCGACGTCTCATTCATCCTGGATTTCCTGTTCCCGTATCAAATTCCCCACGACGCCGAGCCATCGCAACCACCTAGTTGCCCGACAGTTTTCCGGTCAGCACCGGGATCCGCGCCTGCGCCATCACAGCCGTCGTGCCCGTCATCCCATCTGCCCGCACCACCTGTCCTGGCTGCGGCGTTCCGAGTCCCAGCTGCGTCGCAATCCTGTCAATCCGCCCCGGATCGCTCAGCTGCGCCTCCGTCAGCTCCAGTTGCCGATTCTTCTCCTGCAGTTGCGCCACCGCCGTCTTCTGCGCCTCCACCCGATAGCCCACTTCGATCGCCGAAAAATGCTGCCACACATACACCATCGTCAGCACAAAAAACATCGTCATCGCAATCGTGAAGCTGCGCATCTCCTTGCGCCGCTCCGGATCATCCGCCTTCACAATCCGGCTGTTGTCGATGTGCTTGGCAAAAAACATCTCCGGCGTCGGCCCGCGGCGCCGCGCACGCTGCTGTTCAAACAGCTCGCGATTCCGCTCCGCCACGCTCGCCCCACGGCGCACGCTCGGCCTCGCCTGGATCTCCGCCATCTCTTGTCCGCCCATTGCCATCGTCGCCATCGCGCATCCTCCGCCTTGCTATCTCAATCTCTTCATTCCCTGCCCTCGACTCGTCTAGCGAGTGCAACCCGGGCCGGGGTTGCTGTAAGGGGGAAGGGACTTTTTCGTACATTGGTTGTCTTTCGCCTGAAAGCACGGCAGGACAACCCCGGCCCGATCTCTAAAACTTTTTCTTCGTTCTCACTTCACGCTGCGAATCTCCCCGCAGCTCTATGCTTCGCGCGCCAGCCCTGAGCTTTGCACTTCTAGCCCTTGGATTCCTGAGCGCCTCCTGCTCACTTGCCGTCACTGGCTTCTTCGTCAAGATCTCAAGTTCGCCCAGCCGCGCGCTCTCGCGAAAGCTGTCCTTCACCAACCGGTCCTCCAGCGAGTGGAAGCTGATCAGCACCACTCGCCCGCCCGGCTTCAGCAAAGATCCCGCTCTTCCGGATACCGTCCGGAGCAGCGATTGAATCTCGCCCAGCTCATCATTCACGCGAATTCGAAGTGCCTGGAAAGTCCTGGTCGCCGGATGAATGTGTTCGCCTTTTATTGGCGGGGCAACGGCCGATATCACTCGAGCAAGTTCTGCTGTCGTCGATAACGGCCGCGCCCGCACAATAGCTCTGGCGATTCTCCGCGACCTCCTTTCCTCTCCGAATTCGTAAATCAGGTTCGCGAGATCTTCTTCGTCCGCCTGATTTACCACTTGTTCGGCTGTTAGTCCTTTGCGCGTATCCATCCGCATATCCAAAGGACCTTCAGCTCGGAAACTAAATCCTCTGTGCGCCTCGTCCAGCTGCATGCTGCTCACGCCAAAGTCCGCAAGCAATCCATCCAGCGTGCCCGGCAAAACTACTTCGGCGATCTCCGAAAACGGCCGCCCCACAAACTCAACCGTGGGCATCTCCGTCCCAATCTCCCCGGCCAACCCAGCCAGCCGAGCCTTCGCCAACTCCATCGCCTGCTCATCGCGATCGAAGCAGATCAACCTGCCCAACCCTCCAAGCCTCCTGGCAATCGCCAGCGAGTGGCCGCCAAACCCGAGCGTCGCATCCACAACCACGCCGCCCGCGCGCACATTCAGAAAGTTCAAACTCTCTTCCAAAAGAACCGGTACATGTTGCGGTTCAGCCATTCCTTCCGCCTCATGCGCCCCACTCAGGGGCTTGCAAACCTAAATTCCTGCCGCTCCCAACGCATCCATATCTGCGTCCGTCAGCGGCTCCTCCATCAGCTGTGCCCTGTGCTTCGCATCGTCCGCAACCGCCAGGTACGCCTGCATTCCCAGTACAGCCACATCGCCGGCCAGCGTCGCGTCTGTGCGCAGCAACTGCGGAATCAACAACCTTCCCTGCGCATCCATCTCCACAACCTGCCCGTAGTAGTTCGTTACATTCAGAAACTTCTTCTTCGCAGCGCTCGAAGGTGCCTTCGCCAGCGCATCCTCAATCCGCTCCCATTCCTTCATCGGGTACAGCTCAGCCCGCTTCCCGTCCTTGCTCGTAATAAAAAACTTCGGCCCATACAGCTCATCCACCAGGCGCTTGAAGTCAGCCGGAACCTTCAGCCGGCCCTTCTCGTCGATCCGTGTTGGGTGATTGCCGCGAAACATCTCAAATCCTCTATTCCCAATTCCGAACCGAATTCCCGAAAGGTACCTGCCCGAAGACTCTCTTCCAGTACTCCCTATGCCGTACTATCGACACAGAGTTGGTCTTACTTGAGCCTCTTTGACCACTTTGCTCCACTTCGTTCCACTAAGAATGGAGTGTAGAGCGCTGGATAGCAAGTGAAATCTCAGGGTTACGTCCCCTGTTTTCCGCAGGAAATGTGGAAAATCCACCCTATAGTAGTTTTACTGATCCCCACCCCTACATCTTGTGTTATCTCGAATGATTCGCCCCCACCTGGGCACTTGTCACCGCTTTCAGCTTGTTGTAAGCGAAATAAAAGCGAAAGTAACCTACCCTGCCCCTTCCCCACCGTAGTTCACGTCCTCATCTGCTCGCCGCTTTTTCAAAATCCACACCAGGTAGATCAGCACCGCCAGGTTGATCACCAGCAGCGCCACCTTGTACGGCGAGTACCTCTCCATCAACTCATAGCTCTCCCACGGCAGTCCCATCGCCGTCAGGATCGTCGTGAAGTATTCCGCCCAGCGTTTCTCCAGCATCAACCCCGTCCCCTCCACCACGCACACCGTGGCATACAGAAACGACAGAATCCCCGCCTTCTTAAGCTGATGCGGATCGATCAGCCCTACGCGCCCCATCACTATCCCCACAAAGTGCCGCTCCGGATCGATCTTCAGCGCATCGATCACATGCATCACCACGTCGCTGATGTTCTTGTTCATCAAATCCAGCGCGCCCGCTCCCACTGCGGTAAAAAAAATCGCTTTGCTCAGCTTGAACAACCCGACCAGCAGCAACCCGCGCTCATGGCCGATGCGCGCCAGCGCCACCCTGATCCGCGATTCGGAACCTCTCTCGTGCATTCTTCCTCGGAACTCCCTCTGCGTCGCCATGCCCTCGCTCCAGTTGACGGGCACCCTGCTCCATTGTCAATGGACGCGAACCTTCCCTGCGTACCCCACCTCACGACGTTTCCAGTCATTACGGTGATTCGGTTTGCAGCGTTAGCAAGCCCACCAAACTATTCCTCGCCCATTGTCCATCCCCTCAAAGCCTCACCGTGATTTCTCCCCATTTGCAATTCAACTCCACTACCTTCTTTCACGGCACAACAATCCACTTGGAACTCAGCCACGTAGTTAGGATGTGCGTCTCCGCGGACAGCGACACCCAGCATCGGTCTTATGTCTCACCTCGATCTTCAGCAACACCACTTGAAAGGGAAAACCACAATGAAGAAGTCTCTGATCACCCTCATGGCAGGCGCTGCGCTTGCTATCACCTCGCTCGCGGCCACCGCCCAGATGAAAGACCCCGACGTCGGTGGCGCTGCCATGTTCCCGACCAAGAACATCGTCGAGAACGCCGTCAACTCGCCCATCCACAAAACCCTCGTCGCCGCCGTCAAAGCTGCCGGCCTGGTCGACACGCTCGAAGGCCCCGGCCCCTTCACCGTCTTCGCCCCCACCGACGCCGCCTTCGCCAAACTCCCCGCCGGCACCGTAGACAACCTCCTCAAGCCCGAAAATCACGCCACCCTCGTCAAGATCCTCACCTACCACGTAGTCCCCGGCAACATCACCACCAAGGACCTCAAGGAATGGATCAAGAAGGGCAACGGCAGCTACATGGCCAAAACCGTGCAGGGTGGAAGCCTGACCTTCACCGACCACATGGGCCACATCATGATCACCGACGAAAAAGGTGGCAAGGCGGAGATCACCACCGCCAACGTCATCCAATCCAACGGCGTCATCCAGGTCATCAACGCCGTCCTCATGCCCAACTAACATCCTCCCAACCCAGCCAACGATGGCGTCCTCCAGGACGCCATCGTTCCTTCTACACTGATCGGCTCCGCTGTTGCCCTTGCTTTTCTTATGACAATTTCTTTCAGAAATTGTCATTCCGAGCGAAGCGAGGAACCTGCTGTCTCCCGTTCTTCTCCACTCCACCGTTACACTCACAAAGAATGCGCCTCCACTTCCAAACGGAACAGCGGCTACCCTACCCCGTCGAGCTGGTCTTCGCCTTCTTCGCCGACCCCGCCAATCTCCCCCGCCTCATGCCCGCCTGGCAGCACGCGCGCATCGAGCACGCCACACCATTCCCGCCGCCTCCACCCCCCCAACCCTTCCCCAACTCTGACCGCATCACCGCCGGCTCCGGCACGCGCCTCACCCTCACCGTCCGCCCCTTCCCCTTCTCTCCCATCCGCCTCACCTGGGAAGCCCTCATCGAAGACTTCCGCTGGCTCGAAGGCTTCTGCGACCTCCAGCTCCGCGGCCCCTTCCGCTACTGGCGTCACTGCCACACCGTAGAGCCCCACCGCAGCGGCACCCTCCTCCACGACGAAGTAGAGTACGAACTCCCCCTCGGCCCCCTCGGCACTCTCGCCGACAAACTCTTCATCCAGCGCCAGCTACCCGCCACCTTCGCGCACCGCCAACGCCGCACCCTCGAGCTGCTAGCCCTCGAAGCCAACCAGCAATCCCTCTAATCCCACCAGACCCGCACCCGTTGTACGTGGCGAAACTTCGCAAACGTAGCGCCCGTCGCGTCAAGTCTCTTGCTCTTGCGGTTGCTCTTGCCGTTGCTTTTCTTTCTGTCATCCCCCCCCCGGGAGCCTGCTTCTGCCCTAGCCTTAGCCTGTGCCTTAGCTAGAAGCTAGAAGCTAAGAGCTAAATCCTCCACCTCGCAACAACCCAACTCCCGTCGCCCGCGCAGAACTCAGACCGCAGCAACCACCCTCTTCAGAAACGGCCGCACCCGCTTCAACGCCGCCTCCGCCGTAAGCCCATACTTCGCGCGCAACGCCTCCACCTTGCCATGCTCAATGAACGCATCCGGCCACCCCACCCGCACCACCGGCACCTCCACAGACCGCGCATTCAAACACTCCAGCACCGCCGACCCGAACCCGCCCGCCAGCACATGATCCTCCATCGTCACCAGCAACTCGCATCGCGCACCATAGCGCGCAACACACTCCTCATCAATCGGCTTCGCGAACCGCGCATTGATCACCGCAACGCTGTGCCCCTCAGTCTCGAGCATCTTCGCCAGCCGCTCCGCCTCCGCCACCATATTCCCCAGCGCAAACACGGCAACGTCGCGCCCATCCTTCAGCACCTCCGCCTTGCCAATCTCCACCGCCACTGGCCGAGCCTTCACCTCCACGCCAGTCCCCGTCCCTCGCGGATACCGAATCGCGCTCGGCCCCTCATGCTCCAGCGCCGTCAGCATCATGTCCTGCAGCTCGTCCTCATCCATAGGATCCATGTGCACTAAATTCGGCACGCCCCGCAAATAACTAATATCGAACAGCCCATGATGCGTCGGCCCATCATCCCCGCTCAACCCGCCGCGATCCATGCAGAACACCACCGGCAAATTCTGCAACGCAACATCATGCACCACCTGGTCAAACGCCCGCTGCAAAAATGTAGAGTAGATCGCGCAGAACGGCCGATACCCCTTCGTAGCCATCCCCGCCGCAAACAACACCGCATGCTCTTCCGCAATCCCCACATCAAAGTACCGCCCCGGATGATGTGGCCGAAACAGATCCAGCGCCGTCCCATTCGGCATCGCCGCCGTAATCGCGACCACCTTGTCATTCTCATCCGCCAGTTTCGTCAAACTCTCCGCAAACACCTCCGAGTACGTCTTCTGCCCCGACGTCTTTGTCGCGCCCGTCTCCGGATCGAACGCCCCCAACCCATGAAACTTCTTCTGCTGCTCCATCGCCGGCGCAAACCCGCGCCCCTTCTGCGTCAGCGCATGCAGCACCACCGGCCGCTTCTGCTTCTTCAGAAACTTGAACGTCTCAATCAGCATCGGCAGATTATGCCCATCCACCGGCCCATAATAATTCAGCCCAAACTCCTCAAAGATCATGCCCCGACCCACAATCCCCTTGGCCGCCTCTTCCGCCTTGCGCGCAATATGCCGGGCAGCCTTGCCGCCAAACTTCTCCACCAGCATCGCCGCGCGGTCATGCAGGTTCACATACGTTGGATTCGTAGCAATCTTGTGGAAGTACTCCGCGATCGCCCCCACGTTCTTATCGATCGACCACTCGTTATCATTCAGCACAATGATCATCCGCTTGGTCGACGCCATATTATTCAGCGCCTCAAAGCTGATCCCATTCGTAAACGCCGCATCCCCCGCCAGCGCCACAATGTGCTCATCCCCTCCACTCATATCCCGAGCCACCGCCATCCCCAGCGCCGCACTCAGCGCCGTCCCCGCATGTCCCGCCCCAAACGAGTCATGCTCGCTCTCCGTCCGCAACATGAATCCATTCAACCCACCCGGCTGCCGAATCGTCTCAAACTGGCTCTCGCGCCCCGTCAACAACTTGTGGACATAACTCTGATGGCTCACGTCGAACACAAAACTATCCCGAGGCGTATCGAACACGTAATGCATCGCGATGGTAAGTTCCACCACCCCAAGGTTCGGCCCGATATGCCCACCCGTCTTCGCGACCCCTACAATCAGCCGCTCGCGGATCTCCTCCGCCAGCCGCTCCAGCTCCACAAGGCTTAGCTTCTTCACATCCCCCGGTGCCTTGATCTTACTTAAGTAGTCGCTCATATTCGAAACCCGCGGGACCCTCGACCTCATGCCTATAGGACGCAATCCGTATCCCTCCAGTGTACCAATCCCAGCGCAATTCCTACCGCCCGCACCCAGGTCGCTCTCCGAACCATCGCTCCCATCAATGCCGCACCTCTCGGAATCTGCTTCTGCCTTTGCCTTTCTGGTTGTCATCCCGCAGGGATCTGCTGTTGCACTTGCCCTTGCTTTTCTTTCTGTCATTCCCTCTGAGAATCTGCTGTTGCACTTGTCTTTGTTCGCCGCAAATCTCAGGCTTCACATCCAGCGCGAAGTACCTCGTCCCCCGCAGTCGCCCTCTAACCCACACAGGACCGCAAGACTAGGTTTACTATGGTGCGCATGAAACGCCTCTCCCCCGCTCTCGGCCTCGCAACACTTGCACTTCTCTTCACCGCCCTCTTCACCGCACCCGCCCACGCCCAAACCGAGCCCGTCTCGCTTCCCCTCTGGCCGCACGGCACCCCCGAACCTCCCCGCACCACCGAGCCAGAAACCGACACCACCAAGCCCACCGACAACTTCATCAGCGGACATCGCGTCACCCGCCTCACCAACGTCACCGTCCCCACGCTCACCGTCTATCCGCCGCATGGCGAGAACACCGGCGCTGCGGTCCTCGTCTTCCCCGGCGGCGGCTACAGCGTCGTCGTAACCGACGGCGAAGGCACCGACGCCTGCCATTGGCTCAACTCCATCGGCATCACCTGCATCCTCGTCAAATATCGCGTCGCCCAACCCGCAGGCGAGGCCGGCCACTATCCCGCCGACCCCGACGATCTCGAAGACGCGCAGCAGGCCATGCGCCTCACCCGCGCCCACGCCGCCGACTGGCACATCGACCCAACCCACATCGGCGTCATGGGCTTCTCCGCCGGCGCCAACCTCGCCGTCCTCCTCTGCACCCACCCCAACGACGACCACATCGCCTCCACTCCCGCAGCCGCTGACGCCAACACCGCACATCAGCGCCCGCGCCGACTTCGCCATCATCGTCTACCCCGCCTACCTCGCCATCCCCCCTGACAATAAGGAGCTCAACCCCGTCTACGCCCCCAACGAATTCACTCCCGCCACCTTCCTCATCCAGGCCGAAAACGATCGCAGCTATGGCCGCAACGCCCTCGTCTACTACGGCGCTCTTCTCGACGCCCACATCCCCGCCGAGCTCCACTACTACGCCACCGGCGGCCACGGCTTCGGCATGCACCCGCCCAACGCCCCCGAGGAACACTGGCCCAAGCTCGCCACCGCCTGGCTCCGTTCCATCAACATCCTCCCACCCAAACAGAATCGCCACCTCAACGAAGGACCCAGCGGCACCCCAAGCCCCTGCCCCACGCCTCAGCCGCCCGGCCCCGGCCGTCCCTCCTCGACACCCCCCATCAACCCACCAACCCCCACCGCCGCCGCCTCAGCCACCACCCAACCCAACCCCAACTGCTGGTCCACCCAACCCTAACGACCGCTGTTGCCTTTGCTGTTGCTGTTGCTGTTGCCCTTGCCTTTCTTTCTGTCATTCCCTCCGGGAATCTGCTTCTCGCCTTTGCCGTTGCCTTTCTGGCTGTCATCCCGCAGGGATCCGCTTCTTCTTTTGCCCTTGCCCTTGCCTTTGCCTTTGCCCTTGCCTTTCTGGCTGTCATCCCGCAGGGATCCGCTTCTTCTTTTGCCCTTGCCCTTGCCTTTCTTTCTGTCATTCCCTCCGGGAATCTGCTGTTTGCCTTTCCCGTCGCGCCGACATCCCCAGCACCCAAGGCGCGACATATAACAGCCTAGGTATGAGTCCAAAACAAGCCCCTTCCACCCTGCCGGAGGCCGGAGTGAAGCCGCAGGCGAAACGACCAAATTGCCTTCCTCTGTCCCGCCGCCAACTCCCCCGCCGCCGTATCGACCCGCCGTCCTCTTACAACAAAAATAAATCTCACAAAACACCCCCAAAAACAGCCCAAAATCCGCATGTCAACCCCCCACCACCCACCAAACCTCACAAAACCCGCGCCCCCACTGCCGATTTCTCTCCAACCCACTTGGCATACTTACCCCACCCAACCCGCTACAATTTAACTAGACGCCTCGGAACAGGAACCCGAACCCAACTCCTGCCATAACCCCAATGATTGCCCTGCTTTGCCCGTAATGCCTCGGGAATCAGCCGGTTAGAGGACATACATCCCTAACCCCAATAGTTGCCCTACTTTACCGATAAGTCATGCGATTACAGCCACTTACCAGACCCAAGAAGCCTAACCCGTTTCTTTGCCCTACTTTGACCGTAACCCGTTTTGCTGCCCCACTTTAGCCAAAACGAGTCCCGTAACTCGCTGATTCTAATGATAGGTTACTAAGTAGTACCGGGGGGGAGGGGGTACCCTACGCCTCCGCCCCCTCCAGCACCACCTCACTCGCCGGTTCGGTCCCAAACTCGCCCTCCCACTTGGCGATCACCACGCTAGCCAAACAGTTCCCCACAACATTCACCGTCGTCCGAGCCATATCCATCAACGCGTCAATCCCCAAAATCACAAAGATCGGCTCCATCGGCAGATGGAACTGCGAAGCCGTAGCCAGCAGCACCACCAGCATCGCCCGCGGAACTCCCGCGACGCCCTTGCTGGTCAGCATCAGCGTCAACATCATCACCACCTGTTGCCCCACCGTCAGGTGCATCCCAGCAGCCTGAGACACGAAAATACTCGCCACCGCAAGATACAACGTCGACCCATCCAGGTTGAAGCTATATCCCGCCGGAATCACAAACGCCACAATCCGCCGCGGAACTCCCAACGCCTCCATCTGCTCCATCGCACTCGGCAGCGCCGCCTCGCTCGTCGCCGTAGCAAACGCAATCGTCGCCGGCTCCGTCACAGCCCGCAGAAACCGCAACACAGGAACACGAAACAACAGCGCAACCGGCAGCAGTACGCACACGCCAAACACCACCAGCGCGCCATACAGCGTCGCCAGCAGCTTGGTCAGATTCACCAGCACGCCCAACCCCATATTCCCCACGGTGTACGCCATCGCCGCTCCCACAGCGACCGGCGCAAAGTACATCACCACATTCGTAAACCGGAACATCACCTCGCTCAAACTCTCGCAAAGCTTCAGCACCGGAGCCCGCTTGGCCTCACTCACCGTAGCCAGCGCAATCCCGAACAGCACCGCGAACACCACCACCTGCAGCACCTGTCCCTCGGCAATGCTCTTCGCCAGGTTCTCCGGAAACACATGCAGCAGCACCTCATCCCAACGAGTCGCCACTGGAACCGCAACCGCCGGCGCAACTCCAGCAGCACCCGAAACCGCCAACCCAACACCAGCCTTCGTCAGATTGATCGCCACCAACCCTACAGCGAGCGCCAGCGTAGTCACCACCTCGAAGTACACCAGCGCCTTCAGCCCCATTCTTCCAACGCTCTTCAGATCGCCATGCCCCGCAATCCCCACGATCAACGTCGCCAGAATCAATGGCGCCACAATCGTCCGAATCAACCTCAAAAAAATATCCGACAGCACCCGCAACTGCACCGCCACATGCGGCGCATCGAACCCCAACTCCGCGCCCGCAACCATCATTACGAAGATCCACGGCGTAAGACTCTTCCGCCGCCACGCATACACCATCAGCAGCAGCACACCAACCCATCGCGCTGCCGTCGCCGCAGCATGCGGAGCATTCATCGCTCCCATCACGACTCCGATGCCCAGCACGACCGCACCCGCAGCCGTCACCAACATCTCGCCCTTCGCCAACCTTTGTGCCATGGCCCGAAGCATATCAGCCACACCCACGCAGACGTACAATTCTCTTCATGAGTCGACTAGCTCTAGCCCTTCTGCTCACCACCACAATCGCCGCTCCCGCTGCCCTGCACGCGCAGAACATCCCGCCAGCGACCACCGTCAGCCCATCCAGCATTCCAGCCGTCGCTCCGCCAACGAACGCAGGCAAGTCGCCCTTCACCTACACGCCTCTGCACATCCCGAATCTTCCTCCAGGCGTTCTTGAGCTCCTCAAGCTCGAAGGCCAGTTCTCCGAGGACGTCTCGGCACACGGCGGCAAGGCCTTCAGCTCCTGGTTCGCCGACGACGGCGTCACCCTCAACAACGGCCAGCCCGCCGTCCGCGGCCGCTCCGCCATCGCCGCCATCGCCAACTGGAATCCAGCCACCTACAAGCTAAGCTGGTACGCCGAAGGCGCCCAAATGGGCCCCTCCAACGACACCGGCTTCACCTGGGGACACTACGACGCAACTACCATCGGCAAGGACGGCAAGTCCACCACAACCTCCGGCCGCTACATCACCTTCTGGAAGAAGGTCCACGGCGAATGGAAGGTAGCCCTCGACGCCAGCGCCAACGAACCTCCACCCTCCAACGGAATACCAACCCCATGAGCTCAACCGCAATCCACCCGCAGACCCGCATGGGTCACGTTCACCTCCGCGTCGCCAACCTCGACCGCGCCCTCGCCTTCTACAACGGCGTCCTCGGCTTCGAGGTCACGCAACGCATGAGCGACTCCGCCGCCTTCCTCTCAGCGGGAGGCTATCACCATCACATCGGCCTCAACACCTGGGAATCCCTCGGCGGCCAGCCGCCCGCGCCAGGAACCACCGGCCTCTACCACCTCGCCGTCCTCTATCCCACGCGCGCAGCCTTGGCCGACGCTCTCCGCCGCCTCATCACCGCCAACATCTCCCTCGACGGCGCCGCCGATCACGGCGTAAGCGAAGCCCTCTACCTCCACGACCCTGACGACAACGGCGTAGAACTCTACTGGGATCGCCCCGAATCCGAATGGCCCCGAGACCCCAAAGGCAACCTCACCATGTACACTCACCCGCTCGATCTCAAGGGCCTGCTAGCCACCCACGAACCCTAACCGCCTACGCCAGCGTGTTCCCGCCATTCACCGAAATCTTCTGCCCCGTTATAAACCCCGCATCATCGCTGGCCAGAAACGCCACCACGCGACCCACCTCTTCCGGCATTCCCATCCGTCCCAGCGCAACCCCGCGCGTATACTCGAGCTTCTCTTCCTCGGTAGCTTCAAACGCCCGCTCCGTTGGAATCCATCCCGGAGCAACGAGGTTCACTGTAATTCCAGAAGCTCCGAGTTCTCTTGCCCACGATCGCGTCTGTCCCAACTGGGCAGCCTTTGCCGCAACATAGTTCGCAAACCGCGGATTCCCCAACTCCACCACCTCGCTGCCAATTTGGATCACCCGTCCAAACCCACTCGCTCGCATCCCAGGCAACACCGCCTTCACCAGCAGCAGCGGAGACTTCACAAAGAACTCCATCTGGTCCAGGTAAGCCTGCCACGTCTGCTCTTCAATCGACAGCAGCGGTTGATGTCCCGTAGCGTTCACCACCAACACCTCAACCGCACCCAGCGCAGTCTCGACATCCTTCACCAGCCGCGCAACCTCAGCCTCATCCCGAACATCCCCCTGAAACGCCTGCGCAACCAATCCCCGCGCACGCAGCCCAGCACAGAGCTCCTCGGCACGCGCGGCACGCTCAAAATAATTCACCGCTACGCGATGCCCAGACTCGGCCAGCGCAACCGCCATCGCCGCGCCCAATCCCCGCGAAGCTCCCGTAACCAGCGCAACTCGTCCACTCATACCGACAGCATAATCCCCTACTGCTTCACGGAGCTCAACTGCTCATCCTGGTACACACGCACATAATCCACCAGCATCTCCACGGTTGCAGGAGTTGTTGCCGCAGGCGGTCCTGGCCAATCTCCACCCATTGCGAGGTTCAGCATGAAGAAATATCGCCCATCATCGAACGGCCAGATCGCGCCCGATGGCAGATCGGCTCGCGTGTACGTCGCGTATGGATGCTCTGGATCATCCACGTAATACTGCACTTTTCCTGGCGACCAGATCATTCCATAAGTGTGAAACGCTGCGGCAAACTCCGCGTCCTGCGGCAGCGTTGCTACTGTCGTCAGCGGAGTGCCCGTGAATCCAATCCCATGCACTGAGCCGTGAATCTTTCCCGGCTCCTTGCCGATGTTCTCCATGATGTCGAGCTCGCCGCACGCTGGCCAATGACGCTCGTCGACGTCATCGCCAAGCATCCAAAATGCTGGCCAAACTCCTGGGCCTGAAGGAATCTGGATCCGCGCCTCGATGCGACCATACTGAAAGCTCTGCAATCCCTTAGTCGTCATGCGCGCTGAAGTCCACTTGCCTGCAGCATCGCGCCGCGCGACGATGTGCAGATATCCATCCGTCACGACCACGTTCGGCTGCGCAGCGTTACAAGGAGCGACGTTCGATCCTGGCGCGCAATAGGTCTCGAGTTCGTGGTTTCCCCAGCCGTTTCCGCCAGTCTCGAAGGTCCAGTTGGCTGGATCGGGAAGGGCGTTTGGACCGGAGAACTCGTCGGACCAGACGAGGTGTTCGGCGCGGGTTTGCGCATGGAGGATGCTGGCTGAAACCAGGCAGAGAAGGAGGGCGAGAGATGGCTTCACAGGCTGGACCGCGTTTCCGATGGGCTTTGCCCATGCGTTTTGCCGACTTCCCATCTTGCCTGAACGTCGCAATCGGCGGCAAAATTTTGGCCTGCTTGACGAAGCCCGATCCGTCCGGTTGAACGCTTGCCAGTGGTCCCCCCTCCCCCTGTTTACTACTTAGTAACCCATCCCTGGAATCAGCGAGTTACGCGATTCCGTCTCGCTAAAGTAGCCTATTGAAACGGCTTACAGTCAAAGTACCAGAAACAAACCACTTAGCTTTTCGTGGCTCTGTAAGTGGCTGTTACGCCATGGGTTACGGGTAAAGTAGCCTATTCATTCAAGTTAGGGATTCTGAGCTGCTAACCTGATGATGGCGGACACTTTACGGGTAAAGTAGCAGAAACTAAGGAGTTAGAGGTGCTTTCCGGCGACCCACCGCCGGCGGAGCACTTTTTGATCCCTGTCTTTATTGTATCGTGCGCGTCAAGGGTGCCTAAGCGAGGATCGACTCGCGCTGGCCCTTGCGTGCTCTTGCCGTGGATGCCTTCAGGGAGGGGAGGGTTTTGCCCGGGGCTTTGGGCGAGGTCACTTTCACCCGCGCATCCAGATTTAGCCGGCCGACGTATTGAATCAGCCTCGTAATGCTGATCCGGGAGATTCTTCCCCGGAGCAGGTTGCTCACATCCGGCTGATGCGCCTTCAGGGTCGTCACGAGGTACGCCTGCGTGAACCCCTGCTGCTCGATGTGCTGAATAAGCGCCTGCCAGATCTCTGCCTTGATCTTCATCTCCAGCGTCTCGGTCGGGGAGAAACCGAGATCGTCGAAGAGGTCGCCCCTGGTGATGTGTCCCGACTTATTGTTTGCGCTTTTCACGTTTTCGCTCCTCCAGAATCCTTTGCTTCACCTGCGACAAGCGACTCTCGGCAGTACGAAGGTCCTTGCGCTCAGTCCTTGCCGTGTCCTTCTCAAAGCAGTCCAACACATAGATCGTGTCTTCGATCCGCGCCAGGTAGACCATCCGATACCAGGTCCTTTCATCAGCATCTTTGAGCTCGAAAACACCTGCACCGATAGACTGCATCGGTCGCACCGGAAGTCTCGCCGCTCTGCCATGCTGCATCTCGCGTAAGGAGTTCCCGAAGTCCCACTGAATTGCTTTCGGCCATGACTTCAGCACCTTCCAAGAGTCACCCTCCCAGGAGATCGTAGCCATGCGATTTCCCTCAGTCGGCGCCACGCTCTTTACCTTATAGTATTTTTACTATAGAGTAAAGCCGGCGGCGGGGAGGAGCTGTTGCATGTGGCGACCGCTGTTCCAGCCGGCTAACCGCCATAGCTTCTCCCTTGCGTCTCTCAACTTATAGAATTCACGGCTAGTCAGAATAACGTCGTCACGAGCTTGATCAATATACAAAGGTATATGAGCGAGGCGAACGATAGATTGACATAAAAGATGGGATTGCTTGCGAGATATTCTTTCTCAAGATCGGCGATAAGGCTCTTGGCTTCAGTTGTGTCCTCACCGAGTTTTTCTAAAATTGAAAACGAGAGGCGGCGCTGTACAAGACCTTCCTCGATACCCAATCTCACTCTTGCTGTATTTGACCAGTTGACAGCTTGATAGATCAGCACAAGTAAGGAAAGGACCATCACTTCGAATGGAGTTTGCACTTTGTCGAACGCGAGAAATAGAAGTGCTAAATAGACCAGATTTTTTGTGACGGCCCATATGATTTTCCACCACAACCAAAACTTGGACGGACCGCTTTCGTCATCGCTCATCGCTCTACCTCGTTAGCAGACTAGCGGAAAACCCGTAGACGTACTAAGGGGCGGACTCTTACGAGTCCGCCCTTTAGTTTTGGCTGTTGCGCGAAGCGCCTCTCGCTGGACGCGCAGGACCTACTCGGCGGCCATTTCTTCTTGTTCGCCTTCCATGCGCATCTGTTCCAGCTCGCGCTCCTCGGCTTCGATCGCCGCGGTGACTTCCTGCTGGACCTGCGCTGCCGCTTCTTCGAGCTCGGGGGAGAGCTGGACGTTGCGGTAGTAGGCCATGCCGGTGCCGGCGGGAATCAAGCGGCCAACGATGACGTTCTCCTTGAGGCCGCGCAGCGTGTCGACCGAGCCGTTGATGCTGGCTTCGGTGAGGACGCGGGTGGTCTCCTGGAAGCTCGCCGCCGAGATGAAGCTGTCGGTGGAGAGCGACGCCTTGGTGATGCCGAGCAGCAGCGGACGGCCGATGGCCGGACGGCCGCCCTCCATCAACACGCGCTGGTTCTCGGCGTTGAAGCGGAAGCGGTCGATCTGCTGCTCGAGCAGGAAGTTGGTGTCGCCAACCTCTTCGACCTTCACCCAACGAAGCATCTGGCGGACGATGGTCTCGATGTGCTTGTCCGAGATGGACACGCCCTGGAGACGATAGACCTCCTGAATTTCGTTGACGAGATACTGCTGGAGCTCGCGCTCGCCGAGAACCTCGAGGATGTCGTGCGGGTTACGCGGTCCGTCGATGAGTGCATCGCCGGCGCGCAGGCGCTCGCCTTCCTGAACGTTGACGTAGACACCGCGAGGAACGCTGTACTCCTCTTCCTGGCCGTTGTCCGCGGTGACGTACACCTTGCGCTGACCCTTGCTGACATCGCCGAAACGAACGACGCCATCGATCTTCGAGATGATCGCCGGGTCACGTGTCTTGCGCGCTTCAAAGAGTTCCACCACGCGCGGCAGACCGCCGGTGATGTCCTTGGTGCGGGTGGTCTCACGCGGGATCTTCGCGAGAATATCTCCCGGGAAGACCTCGTCGCCATCCTGCACCATGAGGTGAGCGCGCGATGGGCATGAGGTAACGCTTGGTGCCCTTGGCGCTCTTGATGATGATGGCAGGCTGACGCTTCTCGTCCGCGGAGTCGCCGACCACGAGGCGCGAGAGGCCTGTGACTTCGTCGATCTCTTCGTTGAGGGTGAGGCCTTCCTGCAGGTCCTTGAACTGCACCGTTCCGGCAATCTCGGTGAGGATGGAGAAGGTGTAGGGATCCCACTCGCCGATCACGTCGCCGAGCTTGACATCCTGGCCGTCCTCTACGCGCAGCTTCGCGCCGTAGACGATGGCGTAACGCTCCTTCTCGCGACCCTTCGCGTCGATGACGGCGATGGAGCCGTTGCGGTTGAAGGCAACCAGCCCGCCTTCCTTCGCACGAACAGTGACCAGATTGATGAAGTGGATCTTGCCCGCGTTCTTGGCTTCAAGGTGCGAGGTATCCTGCACACGCGACGCTGTTCCGCCGATGTGGAAGGTACGCATGGTGAGCTGGGTTCCAGGCTCGCCGATGGACTGCGCTGCGATGACGCCGACAGCCTCGCCCATCTCGACCATTTTTCCCGAGCCGAGGTTACGGCCGTAGCACAGGATGCAGCAGCCGCGCTTGGATTCGCAGGTGAGGACCGAGCGAATCTTGACGCGCTCGATGCCCGCTGCTTGCACAGCGGAGGCCTTCTCTTCGTCGATCTCGTCGTTGATCTCGACGATGACCTTGCCCTCGAAGTCCTTGAGCTTCTCCAAGGACACGCGGCCGATGATGCGGTCGCGCAGCGGCTCGATCGTCTCGCCGGCTTCGATGATGGGAGTGACGTAGATGCCTTCCACCGTGCCGCAATCGAGCTCGGAGATGATGACGTCCTGCGCCACGTCGACCAGACGACGGGTGAGGTAGCCAGAGTCAGCGGTCTTGAGTGCGGTGTCGGCGAGACCCTTACGCGCGCCGTGCGTGGAGATGAAGTACTGCAGCACGGTGAGGCCTTCACGGAAGTTCGCCGTGATGGGGGTCTCGATGATTTCGCCGGAGGGCTTGGCCATGAGGCCGCGCATGCCGGAGAGCTGGCGGATCTGCTGTTTGGAACCGCGGGCGCCGGAGTCGGCCATGATGTAGATCGGGTTCATGGCTCCTTCCTTGTCCGCGCGCTTCATGTTGTTGAACATCTCATCGGCAACGCGCTCGGTAACGCCGGACCACATCTGCGTGACCTTGTTAGACCGCTCGAGGTTGGTGATCGAGCCGTCCAGATACTGCTGCTGCATGGCGATGACCTGCTTCTCGGCATCGTGCACCAGCGTGTACTTCGAGTCCGGAATGACCATGTCGTCGAGGCCGACGGAGAGGCCGGAGCGCGTCGCGTACTGGAAGCCGAGCTCCTTGATCTTGTCCAGCGCCTTGACGGTGACTTCGAGGCCGAGGTTGAGGTAGAGGTAGTTGATCAGCTGACCAATGCCCTTCTTCTTCATGAGGCCGTTGACGAAGGGCATGCCCTCGGGGAGCGCATCGTTGAGGATGGCGCGGCCGACGGTGGTGTTGATGAACTGCTTGTGGAACTCGACTGCCTCGGTGTGCAGGATGTCCTGATCGTCGTAGGCGACGGTCATATCGAGCACGGGTCCGGTGTAGCGCAGGCGGATGGGCGTGAGGGTCTCGACCTGCTTGGCTTCGAGGGCCATGAGGACTTCTTCGATGTTGGCGAAGACGCGACCTTCACCCTTGGCGCCGAGCTTGGCCTTGGTGAGGTAGTAGAGGCCGAGCACGAGATCCTGCGTGGGCACCGTGATCGGGTGACCGCTGGCCGGCGAGAGGATGTTGTGCGAAGCGAGCATCAGGACCGAGGCTTCGATCTGGGCTTCGGGCGAGAGCGGGATGTGGACGGCCATCTGGTCGCCATCGAAGTCGGCGTTGAAGGCGGTGCAGACCAGCGGATGAATCTTGATGGCCTTGCCTTCGACGAGGACCGGCTCAAAGGCCTGGATGCCCAGACGATGCAGCGTCGGTGCGCGGTTGAGGAGCACCGGGTGGTCCTTGATGACCTCTTCGAGGATGTCCCAGACGATCGAATCCTGCTGCTCAACCATCTCCTTGGCCTGCTTGATGGTGGTGCAATGACCGGTCTGTTCGAGACGGTGATAGATGAAGGGCTTGAACAGCTCGAGCGCCATCTTCTTGGGCAGGCCGCACTGGTGCAGCTTGAGTTCGGGGCCGACGACGATGACCGAACGGCCAGAGTAGTCGACGCGCTTGCCGAGCAGGTTCTGGCGGAAGCGGCCCTGCTTGCCCTTGAGGGTATCGGAGAGGGACTTCAGCGGACGGTTGTTGGCACCGCGCAGGACGCGGCCACGGCGGCCGTTGTCGAACAGAGCGTCGACGGCCTCCTGCAGCATGCGCTTCTCGTTGCGGACGATGACCTCGGGGGCGTGCAGGTCCATCAGCTTCTTGAGGCGGTTGTTGCGGTTGATCACGCGGCGATAGAGATCGTTGAGATCGGACGTAGCAAAGCGTCCGCCGTCGAGTGGCACCAAGGGGCGAAGCTCGGGCGGGATTACCGGGATCACGTCCAGGATCATCCACTGCGGCTTGTTGTCGGAGCGGCGGAAGGCCTCAACGACCTTGAGACGCTTGGCGTATTTGAGCTTCTTCTGCAGCGAGGTCTCGGTCTTCATGCGCTCGCGCATCTCGATGGCGAGCTCGTTGACCTCAACGCGCTTGAGGAGTTCCTTGATGGCCTCGGCGCCCATCATGGCCTTGAAGCCGGATGGCCGATACTGCTGGTCGAGCTCGCGGAAGCGGTTCTCGTCCTTGATGACCTCGCGCTCCTTCACCGGAGCATCGCCTGGATCGACGACTACGTAGCTCTCGAAGTAGAGAACGGCTTCGAGCTCGCGGAGGGAGATGTCGAGCAGATGGCCGATGCGCGACGGCAGGCCCTTGAAGAACCAGACGTGCGAGCAGGGGCTGGCGAGCTCGATGTGGCCAAGGCGTTCGCGGCGGACCTTCGACAGGGTGACTTCGACGCCGCACTTATCGCAGATGACGCCGCGATGCTTCATGCGCTTGTACTTGCCGCACAGGCACTCCCAGTCGGTGATGGGTCCAAAGATGCGGGCGCAGAACAGCCCATCGCGTTCAGGCTTGAACGTACGGTAGTTGATCGTCTCCGGCTTGGTGACTTCACCATGCGACCACGAGCGAATCTTCTCGGGCGATGCGAGCTGGATCTTGATCGAGTCAAAGTCCGTAATCGGACTGGTTGTTTCAAAGGGGCTGGAGCGGAACATATTTTTCTCTCCGTAATTCATTGGCGCAGTGCTTAGCTCGATGCCAACTTTGTGTTTCACTCTTCAACTTCAAGAGCCGGTGTTGCGAGCTTCGCTGCTGTTCTTCGTTCTGTTGCCTTCAAGATGATCCAACCGTGGCCTCATCCCTTCCATCTCTCTCGCCCTCTGCCGCCGGCTCCTGCCATTACACAAGCCCGGAGCCGACAACAGCGACGATCACTAACCAAGCACTAATCCGCGACAGCGAGCTCAGGCAGCGGCACAACCTCTTCGGCCTCCGCTGTCTTCTTGACCAGCTCGACGTCGAGGCAGAGCGACTGCAGCTCGCGGATGAGGACGTTGAACGACTCCGGCACGCCGGGCTCGATCGCTGCCTCGCCCTTGACGATGGCCTCGTAGATCTTGGTACGGCCATAGACGTCATCGGACTTCGCGGTCAACAGCTCCTGCAGGATGTACGCGGCGCCATAAGCCTCAAGCGCCCACACTTCCATCTCACCGAAGCGCTGTCCGCCGAACTGCGCCTTACCACCCAGCGGCTGCTGCGTGATGAGCGAGTACGGTCCGATCGAGCGTGCGTGGATCTTGTCGTCGACCAGGTGAGAGAGCTTGAGCATATAGATGTAGCCGACCGTGACAGGCTGTTCGAAAGGCTCGCCCGTCATGCCGTCGTACATCTCGCTCTTGCCCGAGCTCGGGAGTCCGGCCGCTGCAAGCAGCGCCTTGATCTCCGACTCCTTGGCGCCATCGAACACCGCTGTTCCAAACCAGATGCCGCGCTTCATGCCGGCAGCCACGCGAAGTGTCTGCTCGTCATCGAGGGCGAGGAGCTGGTTGAGAGCCGCCGTGTTCTTGAACGCGTCCTTGAAGATCTCCTTCACTTCGCTGGCCTTGTTGTGCTGTTCAGCGAGTGCGGCAACCTTCGCGCCGAGCTCATGAGCAGCCCAGCCAAGATGCGTTTCCAGAATTTGACCGACGTTCATACGCGAAGGCACGCCGAGCGGATTGAGCACGATCTCGACGGGAGTTCCATCGGGAAGGTACGGCATATCCTCTTCCGGCAGGATGCGCGCGATAACGCCCTTGTTCCCGTGGCGTCCGGCCATCTTGTCGCCGACCGACAGCTTGCGCTTCATCGCGATGTAGACCTTGACCATCTTGATGACGCCGGGCGAAAGTTCATCGCCCTTCTGCATCTTGCCGATCTTCTCGTTGGTGATCTTGCGCAGCACATCGATCTGGCGCGAGGTCATCTCCTCGATCTCGTCGATCTGCTCGTTGACGCGCGGATCCTTGTCGGCGTAACGAATACGCTTCAGGTTGCGCGTCGAGATCAGCTCGATGATGTCGCGGTTCAGAATGTCGCCCTTGGTCAACAGCTTCTTGTTGGTGCGCTCGTCGTGCAGGTCGGCGAGGACTTCCTTCTCGCCGAGAATGTTCTCGAGACGCTTGAGGCGCTCGTCGGTGAGAATACGAATCTCGTCGGCGAGGTTACGCTCGAGCTTCTCGACCATCTCCTGCTCAATTTGAAGAGCACGCTGATCCTTTTCCTGACCCTTGCGCGAGAAGATGCGGACGTCGACGACGGTGCCTTCGATGCCCGGGGGGCACGTCAGCGAGGCATCGCGAACGTCGCCGGCCTTCTCACCGAAGATGGCGCGCAGCAACTTCTCTTCCGGCGTGAGCTGGGTTTCGCCCTTGGGCGTTACCTTGCCGACGAGGATGTCGTTGTGGCCGATCTTGGCGCCGATGCGGATGATGCCCGACTCGTCCAGGTCACGCAGAGCGTGCTCTGAAACGTTGGGAATATCGCGCGTAATCTCTTCCGGTCCAAGCTTCGTATCGCGCGCTTCGATCTCGAACTCCTCGATGTGGATCGAGGTGTAGTAGTCCTCGCGGACCAGCTTCTCCGAGATCAGGATCGCGTCCTCAAAGTTGTAGCCGCGCCACGGCATGAAGGCCACCAGCACGTTGCGGCCGAGACCAAGCTCGCCCTGCTCCGTGCACGGACCGTCGGCAATGACCTGGCCCTTGATCACGCGATCACCCTTGCGCACAACCGGCTTCTGGTTGATGCAGGTGTTCTGGTTCGACCGCTTGAACTTGGTCAGCTGATAGATATCCGAACCAACTTCGCGCGACAACTGCGTCGGATGATGCTCGCCCTCCACGCGCACGATAATGCGCTCGGAGTCGACCGAGTCCACAATGCCGTTGCGCTTGGCCAGGATCACAGCGCCTGAGTCGCGCGCCGTGACGCCTTCCATACCGGTGCCGACGAAGGGAGCTTCGGCGACGAGGAGCGGCACGGACTGACGCTGCATGTTCGCGCCCATCAGCGCGCGGTTGGCATCGTCATGCTCGAGGAACGGAACCAGCGACGCGGCGACAGAGACGAGCTGCTTGGGGCTGACGTCGACGTAATCGACCTCACCCTTGGGCACCAGAACGAAGTTGCCAGCCTTACGCGCATTGACGAGGTCCTCAACGATGTTGAGGTTCTCATCGAGGCCGATGTTGGCCTGCGCGATGGTGTGGCGATCCTCTTCCCAAGCCGAAAGATAGAAGCTGAACGGCTCGAGGTCCATCGTGCGCTTGCCGTCCTTCTTGAGTTGCTTGTTCAGCTTGACCGACTCCGAAATCTCGAGGAAGTCGCCTTGCCGCAGACCGGACTCGCCGGCGTTGGTGACGGCCACGTAGTCCAGGACAACGCCATCCTTCACCTTGCGGTAGGGGCTCTCGATGAAGCCGTACTCGTTGATGCGCGCAAAGCACGAGAGAGAGCTGATGAGGCCAATGTTCGGGCCTTCCGGCGTCTCAATCGGGCAGATGCGGCCGTAGTGCGTCGGATGGACGTCGCGGACTTCGAAGCCTGCACGCTCACGCGACAAACCACCAGGCCCAAGGGCCGACAGGCGGCGCTTGTGCGTGATCTCGGACAGGGGATTGGTCTGATCCATGAACTGCGACAGCTGCGAGGATCCGAAGAACTCGCGGATGGCGGCCATCACGGGCTTGGCGTTGATCAGGTCGTGCGGCATGGCCGTCGACATCTCCTGATAGACGCTCATCTTTTCCTTGATGGCGCGTTCCATGCGGACCAGGCCGATGCGGAACTGATTCTCCATCAGTTCGCCGACGGCGCGGACGCGGCGGTTGCCGAGATGATCGATATCGTCGACCACGCCGATGTTCTTGCGCAGCTTCAGCAGGTAACGAATCGTGCCGTAGAAGTCCTCGGAGGTCAGCGTGCGCTTGTCGAGCCCGCTGGGGTCCTGGTTCTCATACAGCTTGATGTTGAACTTCAGACGGCCGACGCGCGAGAAGTCGTACTTGCGCGGATCGAAGAACATGCCTTCGAAGAGCGCGGTCGCGGTGTCGAGCGTCGGTGGGTCGCCGGGACGCAGCTTGCGGTAGATCTCGATGAGCGCTTCCTCAGGCTTGCGCACGGAGTCGCGGCGAAGCGTGTTGGAGATGATGTTGCCGACGTCGTCGCGCTCCGGGAAGAAGACCTGGAGGTTGGTGACGCCGGACTGGATGATCTTGTGGAGCTTGTCGGCGGTGAGCTCGGCGTTGGCCTCGTACAGCAGCTCGCCGGTGCCCATGTCGATCACGTCTGCGGCAATCATCGCGCCGTCGAACTCGCTGGGCTCAACCTCAACTTCGTGAATGCCGGCAGCGCGAACGTGCTTGATCGACGACGGGCCAATCTTCTTGCCCGCAGCTACCAGCTCTTCTTTCTTCGCACCGTGCAACGCAACCGCCGAGCGCGTGCCAACCAGGTGAGTCGGCGTCTCTTCCGGCGTTACTGCCCAGAACAGCTTGCCGTCCTTCACCGTGATGGTGTCCACCACGTAGAACGTCTTGAGGATTTCTTCGTCGGTACGCAGGCCGAGGGCGCGCAGGAAGATGGTGCCCAGGAACTTGCGCTTGCGATCGATGCGGACGTAGAGGGTGTTCTTCTGGTCGTACTCGAACTCCACCCAGCTGCCGCGGTACGGAATGATCTTGCCGAGGAAGTAGGTGCGGTTGTTCGCCGTCTCAAAGAAGACGCCAGGCGAACGGTGCAACTGCGACACGATGACGCGCTCGGTACCGTTGACGATGAAGGTGCCGTTGGCGCTCATCAGCGGGATGTCGCCGAAGAAGACTTCCTGCTCCTTCATGTCGCGCAGGGTCTTCACACCCGTCTCCGGGTCCTTGTCGTAGATCTTCAGGCGGATGGTCACCTTCAGCGGCGCGGAGTAGGTCATGCCGCGCTCTTCGCACTCCGCCTGGTCGTACTTCAGCTGGAGCCCGACTGGATCGCCGCACTTGGTGCAGAAGTCAGGGGTGTTCTTGTTGTAGGTTCCGCAGAACTTGCAGAGCACATCGCCCGGGTGGAACGGGTCGGTAATGACCATGTGACCGCAGCTGGTGCAGGCGGTGCGGAGGTGGTTCAGGCCCTTCAGGTAGCCGCACTTGCACTCCCAGTTGCCGATCGAGTAATCGACAAACTCAAGCTCGGATACGTTACGGAAATCAGTGATGGGGAAGACGGAGGTGAAGACCGACTGCAGGCCATTGTCCTCGCGTTCGCGGGGCAGCTTGTCCATCTGCAGGAAGCGCTCGTAGCTGCGGCGCTGAACCTCAATCAGGTTGGGGATCTGGATGCTCGTTGGAATCTTGGAAAAATCCAGTCGGGTACGGATCGCGCGCATTTCGGTGGGGTTTGTTTTCGACATGCTCTCTCCTGTTGCTCGGCCAGCCTCTTGGGGCGCTGGCTTCTGCTTGGCTCGAGGCCCTCCGGAGTGCGCCCGCTTGGAGCTGCGACCCTCGGAAGGGAGAAACCACCGCATCTGCGGCGCCTCTCATTGGACTTGATGTGCGCCTGTTCCGGTGCTGCCTCTCCTCGCAGAAGTGGCACCTGAAGCGCGTAGTACAGAAACCCCAGCGAAGCATTCTGCGGGGTGGAAACCTGGGTCGTGCCGCCGCCTTACGTACACAAGGCAAACTCTGTTACAACAGCCATACAGCGCTTGGCCGCGATACAGCTCCTGGGCCCGGCTGAACTTGAAACTGGACTTGCTAAAACCCGCCCGACGCCGCAAAAGCGCTGTTTTCGCCAGAGACGGCGAATGCGCCCTGCGGGACGGTGTGCCCGGAGAGCGCGCATACGCTATTCGTGAGTGAGTTGGTACAGAAACGGTGGATAATCGCCGCCCTTTGATCCCGCACGCCGTACGGGGCTCAACGTTTGCCGCTTGTCGCACGTTTGCACCTTGCGGACCCGCCGCTCGAACCACAAGGTGGCCGGCTCCATAACCTGCTTCGCAGTGCCAGGATGAACCGGATAAAACCACTAATTCAGTAGTCTGTACTGTTAGATGCCAGCTAGCTTCCGTTAGATTCCAAGCTTTCGAGCTCCGCAGAAAAACGTTGCGCCGAGGCAGCTGCGGGAGTCTCCCATTAGAGAGAATAGCGCAGATTTGCCCCGGCTGCAACCGGGGGATTTCAACAGGCCTAAGCCCGCTCCCCCGCAAACTGCCGGCCGTCTCAACTTCAACGGTCGAAGAGCTTTTACTTGATCTCGACGGTCGCAACGCCATCAAACTTCTTCGCGATGGCAGCCGCATCTTCCTTCGAAATGTTCTCCTTCAACGCCTTGGGCGCGCCGTCAACCAGGTCCTTGGCTTCCTTCAGCCCAAGAGCGGTGACTTCGCGTACGGCCTTGATGGTGTTGATCTTGTTCGCGCCCGCATCCTTGAGGATGACGGTGAACTCGGTCTTCTCTTCGACCGGCGCAGCCGCTGCCGCACCGCCGCCCGCAGGAGCTGCGGCAACCGCAGCTGCCGCCGAAACGCCGAGGCGCTCCTCAAGCTTCTTCACCAACTCCGACGCCTCAAGCAGGCTGAGGCTTACGATCTGATCTTCCAACTGCTGAATGTCCGCCATGTTTCTATCTCCGTGTACTGCAAATTTCAAAACTTTTGTGCCGCTATACTGCTGATTCAACTCACCTAAGGCCTTCTTCCGCCCCAGGCTGCCGCCCCTTCAACGGGTTTCCGTTGCGCCAGACTGCGCACCCGCTGAAGATTGCGACGAAACTTGGTTACCCTTCGACCGGCTCGGCCGCCGCTTCGCCAGCCTGCGTCGCCGTGCCGTTCTCCGGCTGCGCCGCGCCCGAAGGCTGCTCGCCCGCCGCTGCCTCTTCGACATGCGCTGCTTCGGCTACTGGAACTTCCGCAACGTTCGCCGGAGCCGCTTCTGCCGCTGGGAGCACAGCTTCTGCGACCGGAACTTCTGCGACCGGAGCTTCTGCGACCGGAGCCGCCTTCAGCCGCCGGTGCGCCAAACTTGCCCTGCTCTGCCGCCATGTTCACGACGACCGCCAGGTTCCGCCCGGTGGCATTGATCACCGTCGCCAAACGCTGTGCCGGCGACTGGATCAGGAACAGCAGCTTCGAGAACAGCTCTTCCTTGCCGGGCAGCTTGGCCAGCGAGTCAATCTCGGCGACCGTAATCACCTTGCCGTCGACGATGCCCAGCTTGAACGTGTACTCGGCATTATCCTTAACCCACGTGGACAGCGCCTTCGCCAGCGCCACCGGGTCGCCCGAGGTGTATGCAACCGAGTTCACGCCCTTCAAACCCTGCAGCGCCGCCTCTACCTTGGTGCCCTGGCTGGACTTCGCCGCCAGCTTGTTCTTCACCACGTGGTAAGCGCCGCCCGCTTCGCGGATCACCTTGCGCAGCTCAAAGTCCTTCGAGGCCGTCAGCCCCTTGAACGTGCCGATGATGGCCGACGTCGAGCTCTCCAGCTCGCTCGCCAGCATTTTTACCTTCTCGTTCTTCTTCGCTTTGGTCAATGCCATAAAACTTAGCCTCTAGCTTCTAGCTTCTAGCTCCCAGCTGAATCCAGCTCGCAGCCGCTAGCTCAATCTGTATTGCTCAAACGCCCTACGCTCAAGCGAAAATCTCAACCCAGCAAGTCTTTAGCTAGTAGCTAGAAGCTAGAAGCTAAGAGCTGCTCTTACTTCGTAGCCACATCCGCAACAGCCGCCTCAAGCTCAATGCCGGGGCCCATCGTCGAGCTCAGCACAATTCGCTTGATGTACTTGCCCTTGGCAGCCGAAGGCTTCGCCTTCACCACCGAGGAGATCACCGTCAGCGCATTCTCCTGCAGCTTCTCCGGCGATGAACGAAAGCTTGCCAACCGGCACATGCACCAGCGCGGTCTTATCGGCGCGGAACTCAACCTTACCGGCCTTGATCTCGCGAATCGCTCCGGCCACATCGGTCGTCACGGTACCCGTCTTCGGATTAGGCATCAGGCCGCGCGGTCCGAGGACCTTACCCAAGCGTCCAACCGAACGCATCATGTCCGGCGTAGCAATCAGAGCATCGAAGTCGGTCCAATTCTCTTTCTGGATCTTCTCGACCAGCTCTTCGCCGCCGAAGAACTCAGCGCCGGCAGCCTCAGCCTCTTTGACCTTATCGCCCGAAGCAATAACCGCCACAACCTTCGACTTACCGCCCAGCCCGTGAGGAAGAACAACCGTCCCGCGAACCATCTGGTCGGCGTGCCGCGTGTCCACACCCAGCCGCATGGTCAGATCGACAGTCTCGTCGAACTTCGCGTACTTGGCCTTCTGCAACAGGGGGATCGCATCGCCGATCGTATAAGGACGCTGCTCCACGAGCGCGCGCGCCTTCGTAATATTCTTGGATAGCTTCTTTGCCATTATTTCCTCGTCTCCCACCCCGTACCTCGCGCCTTTCCGGCGAAGGCCTTGCACTATTCCGCAAGGGCGTGGTCCCGACTCGTCTGCATAGGAGTGCAGACAACCTTCTAAG
>CAVTSJ010000023.1:0-565785 GCA_963737325.1 uncultured Acidobacteriaceae bacterium | reverse complement strand
ACTGGCAGACGTTCCTCGTCAGCACCGACTTCGGATACGGCGGCGCGATCTCGGTGATGCTCGTTGTGCTCTGCCTGCTCGCGGCCGGGATCGTGGCCGTGATGATGCGAACGAGGAACACGACGTGACCACCCAGTCCGTCGCGTCAAGCACGCTCGCGGCTTCGTCGCCGCTCCGACGCCGTTCGAGCGGGACGCGCGTACGCCGAATCGTGCGCGAGATCTGCTTCTACCTAGCGGTTCTGGTGGTGATCCTGATCGCCCTGTTCCCGTTCTATTGGATCCTGCGCACGTCGCTGCTTTCCGATCAGGCAGTCGGCCAGGGAGTCGGCGGGCCGAACGGCATCGTCCCCGCGCACTTGACTGGAGCCGCCTACAACGAGGACTTCACCCAGCAGGGGTTCCTCAGGCCACTCGTCAACAGCGCGATCGTCGCTGGGTTGACCACGCTCATCACGCTTGTCGTCGCGACCTTGGCGGGCTACGCGCTCGCGCGCATGCCGATCCGGGGCGCCGGAGCAATTCTCGTGTTCATCCTCGTCGCAGGCTTCTTCCCGGTACTGGCGATGGTTGGTCCACTCTTCCTCGTCTTACGGAATCTCGGACTCCTCGACAGCATCTGGCCCCTGATCATCGTGTACCTCGTCTACACGCTCCCGATCGCGACATATCTGCTGCGCAACTTCTTCATGCAAATCCCGCAGGACCTGGAGGAGGCGGCGCTGGTCGACGGCGCCACGCGGCTCGTCGCGCTCCGGCGGGTGGTGATTCCGGTCGCGATCCCCGGGGTTTTCACGGCAGGGATCATCGCGTTCATCCTCGCCTGGAACGACTTTGCGTTTGCCGTCTCGTTCCTCGAGACTCCGAGCCGCTTCACCGCGCCGCTCGCGATCGTCAACCTCGGCCAGAGCCAGTTTCAAGTCTTCTACAACCGCATCGACGCCGCGGTGGTGATCATCACGATTCCGGTAGCGCTTCTCGTCCTTCTTGCACAGCGCCGCATTGTCTCGGGCCTGACAGCAGGATCATTCCGCTGATGGCTCCGCTGCGGCTCATCGAGGTGTCGAAGGTCTATCCCAACGGCGTCGAGGCGGTGAGCGATCTGACCTCGACGTCGACGATGGCGAGTTCATCGTGCTCGTCGGCCCGTCGGGCTGCGGCAAGACGACCGCGCTGCGGATGGTCGCTGGGCTCGAGGATATCACGGACGGCGCGATCGAAATCGGCGGCCAGGTCGTCAACGACCTCTCGCCGCGCGAGCGCGACATCGCGATGGTCTTCCAGAACTACGCGCTGTACCCGCACATGACCGTGGCCGAGAACATCGGCTTCGCGCTCCAGCATGCAGAAGCGTGCCGAAGGCCGAGATCGGCCGGCAGGTGCGAGGAGGCCGCGCGCGATGCTCGGCCTCGCGGAGCTAGCTGGACCGCAAGCCCGGCGCAGCTCTCCGGCGGGCAGCGCCAGCGCGTCGCGATGGGCCGCGCGATCGTGCGCGAGCCGGCGGCGTTCCTGATGGACGAGCCGCTGTCCAACCTCGACGCCAAGCTTCGCGTGCAGATGCGCGCCGAGGTCGCCGCGCATCCAGCGGCGGCTCGGCGTCGCCGACGCTCTACGTCACCCACGATCAGGTCGAGGCGATGACGATGGGCGACCGCGTCGCGGTCATGCGCGCCGGGCGGCTGCAGCAGTGCGACGCCGCCGCAGCACGCTCTACGACCAGCCCGGCGAACCTGTTCGTCGCTGCGTTCATCGGCTCGCCGTCGATGAACCTCTACCAGGCCACCGTCGACTCCGAGGGCCGATCGATCGCGCTGGGCGATCAGACACTCGCGATACCCGCCGACCTGACTGAGGAGAGTGTTATCGGCCCGTATCGCGGACAGCGCATCGTCGTCGGCATCCGCCCGGAAGACCTCGGCGACGCCGCGCTCAGTGGTCCTAATTCATCCAACCAGCGACTTCGAGGCACCGTCGATCTGGTCGAAGAGCTGGGGGCCGAGAAGCTGGTGCACTTCCGGATCGACGCGGAGCGGCTCAGCTCGAGCGACGAGCGATTGGCCGGTGCCGAGGAGGAGGCTGAAGGCGTCCTCGATGTGGGCGAGATCGGGACGGCGACCGCAAGCGCGGGAGTGGCGCGCGTCAATCCCCGCAGCGAGATCGCCACCAATCAGGAAGCCGTGTTCGCGGTCGACACCGCGCATCTGCATCTGTTCGACCCCGACGAGGGCGTCGCCCTGCGACAAGACTGAGTGGCGTTGGCGTCTCTTCGAGTCTCTGCCAGGCCGTGCCAGTCTCTGCCAGGACGTGTATCGGGGAGACAGGCCACAAAGCCCACAAACGCTGGGTTTGATGATGTCGGTGGCGCGTGTGTGGCGGGTATTTGAGAGTCCCAGCCTGCCGACCGCCGAATGATCGAGTGCGTGGCTTAGCACTCGCGGGCGTTGCCGAGGGCGAGATGCGAATGCGATCGTCCCGCGCGCTCTCCGAGAGCTACAGCAGGTCCTGACTTGAGACAGCCGTGCTTATGCAAGCGGCGATTTCTGATGGCCTCGACCTCGCCGTCGGTCGGGCGACCGAGCAGCAGTCTGGCCAGCCCGCGCGACTCGCGTGTCCGATCACGCGGCACCTCAGAGTGTGATCCGCAACTCTGTGCTTGCTGTTCTCTCGATGTAACCCCGGTCGGAGTAAAAACATGGCCATGCTTCGCACTCCTGCCGTCACAGCAGCGGCTTTCGCTGCGGCCGTCGCAGTAGCTGCCTGCGGCGGCTCCAGTAGCCCTAACAACAGCAACAACAGCAACAACTCCGCCAGCATTCGGCCGGGCAGTGCCGCGTTCCACGCCGACGAGCTCAGGGTGTCTCAGTGCATCCGCGCCCATGGCGTCCCGAACTACCCGGACCCGCCCAGCAGCGGGGGGATGCACAGCGTGAGCAACGGAAACACCGTCACCGTTAACGGCGTGAAACTCGACGCCTCGCCCCAGACGCTGCAGAACGCGCAGCAGGCGTGCGCGAAGTACGCGCCGGTGGGCCCGGCGGTCAGCAGCTCGCAGCTCGCCAGCATCAGCCAGGGTGCGGTCAGGGCGGGGGTGTGCATGCGCGCGAACGGCGTCCCGGACTTCCCCGATCCGAGCATCACGACCGGGCCGGGCGGCCACGGACTCCGCATCAGCATCGGCTCCGGGGCCGGTGCGAACCTCAACCCATCCTCGCCGGCGTTCAAGGCCGCACAGGCCAAGTGCACCAAATTCGTCCAGAACGTCACTCGAGAAATCCGACACGCAGCCGGCATGCCGGAACGGTCCGTCCCCAAGTAGGACGCTGACATGCGAGTGCCAAGACCCAAGCTGCCGCGGCGTCGCGGTCGGCTGCTGGCGACGTTCGCGGTCGTCGCCGCGGCGGCCGTCGTCATCGCCGTTATCGAGGAGACAGCGACGCACTACTAACTTCGAGTTTGAGTGGCTGATGGAGTTCTCGCCGGCGGTGCCCCGGCGAACGGTTTCCAGCCGAACAGCACCCTTGCACCGGGGTCCGACGCACCGCCCCACCCATCGAGGCGTAGTCGAACCACTCGGACTGCCCTCGCTTCCACGAAGGATCGACAGCGACGGCGGGCATGCAGAAATCGCTGATTGCATAAGCACGGCTGTCTCAAGTCAGGACCTGCTGTAGCTCTCGGAGAGCGCGCGGGACGATCGCATTCGCATCGGCCGCCGGTTCGTGGCACGCTTGCGCAACGCCACGGTTGTGCTCGCCGCGCAACGGGGACGGCCCGCCCGAGCGCCGGACAGGCACGTCCGAATAGGCGGTCTCAGGCTGTCGCCGCACCACCCGAGAGAGTCAGCGGTTCGCTGATCAACGAGGTGAGGTGTTGGGATGCCGAGGGGTCACTATCTGGCCGAGGCTGTGAAGGACGCGATCTGGGTGCTGCGGGCCGAGGGGGTGAGCGAGGCTGAGATCGGCCGGCGGCTCGGGGTGCCGAAGCGGACGGTGAGTAAGTACCTGCAGAGAGAGGGAGGGATCCGGCCACGGCCGCGGCGTCGGGCTGGGCGGTGCTTGACGCTTGCGGAGCGTGAAGAGATCTCACGGGGGATCGCCCGCGGTGACTCGACTCGAGCTATCGGTCGCGCGCTCGGGCGTTCCCACACCACGGTTTCACGGGAGGTGAACCGTTGCGGTGGGCGTCGCGGCTATCGCGCGCATGCGGCCGAGCAGAAGGCTTGGGGTCGGGCCAGGCGCCCGCGACCGTTGAAGCTCGAGCTCTGCCGGGAGCTGCGTGAGCTGGTGATCGAGCGGCTGCGGCAGGATCACTCTCCGCAGCAGATCGCGGGTTGGCTCAGGCTCCAATACCCGGACAATGAGGAGATGCAGGTCTCGCACGAGACGATCTACCGCGCGTTGTTCGTGCAGGCGCGCGGGTCGCTGGCTCGCGAACTGACCCGGCATCTGCGGACCGGGCGTCAGAAGCGCTACGCCCGGACGCACTCCAACCGCGGCCAGGGT
Organism: uncultured Acidobacteriaceae bacterium; assembly: GCA_963737325.1. GTDB lineage: Bacteria > Acidobacteriota > Terriglobia > Terriglobales > Acidobacteriaceae > Granulicella. The sequence continues at coordinate 561,284 of CAVTSJ010000023.1, read as the reverse complement.
CTGGGCAAGTTCCCCGACATGGTGATGATCGCCGAGCGTCCGCCGGAGGTTGAGGACCGGGCGGTCCCTGGGCACTGGGAGGGTGATCTGCTGATGGGCAACCGTGACACGGCGATCGCGACCCTCGTTGAGCGCCAGACCCGCTACTGCCAGCTCGTCGCGCTGCCCCACGGAACCAACGCCGAGCCGGTCTGCGAGGCGCTCAAGCAGAGCATCACGACGCTGCCCCAACAGCTCCGCCGCTCACTCACCTGGGACCAGGGAAAGGAGATGGCAGACCACCGGCGGTTCAGTGTGCAGACCGGGGTCGATGTGTATTTCTGCGATCCCCGCAGCCCGTGGCAGCGAGGGTCTAACGAGAACACCAACGGTCTCCTTCGTCAGTACTTCCCGAAAGGCAAGAGCCTCGCCGGGGTGTCACAAGCGCAGCTCGACGAGATCGCTCGCAAGCTCAACGAACGCCCCCGCCAGACGCTCGGTTTCCGGACCCCCGCCCAACAACTCACCGAGCTGATCGACGGGCTCCAGGCCGGCGCGTCCGAGCGCTGATCTCGCTACGGCCTACGGCCTTCGCTCGACAGCGCCCGGACAGGATGAAAAGATGCGGCAGGTCCGGGGTGGTGCACCGACCAGTTGAGGCCAAGTATCAAAGGAGGTCTCGACGACCCGTTCGATCATGAGCGCGGCGACTTGTCGCAAGATCCTAGAGTCAGGCACGACTTGTCTGATCGCTGGTGTCGGCTCTTGCTGCATGACAAGTTCTGAGGGGCACAGGTGTTGGCTGGTATGTCTGCTTTGACTGCCGTAGGTTTGGGTTCATGAGCCGGGGCGCGAGTCACGACCAAGCATCTGATCCGACTGGGCCTCGCGACTATGATTCTGAGCATGGAGACCCCAGCCGAGTACTTCACGAGGGCCAAGAGCCAGCAGCAGCAGGCGCTGAAGATGCTGGGCCACCAGGTTTCCCCACCGTTGAGGAAGTTCGGGAACTCAACTGGCTCATCCACGAGGATGATCGGACGCCCGAAAGGCACAGGCTCGATCAGCCGTCCCCGCTCGAAAGCGCGCTAGAGCGCGCGAGAGCGGCCTGGACGCCATCGCCTGAGGGCATCATGCAGGTCGCCGCGCAGCTCGCGCACGGCATCGCACAGGCTCAGGCGTTCCGCGACGGCAACCGCAGAACCGCGTACTTCGTTACTCAGGCCTTCCTGAGTAACAACGGCTACGGCTACATCAGTCCAGCTGGAGCACCGGGGAAGGACACCAGCGATCACACGCTCGCGCGCTATCTGAATCAGGTCGTCGAGAACCAAGCCACCATGAAGCCCGCGCCAGGGCCGGAGAAGTTCGCTGCTCTGTTCCTGCGCCGGTTGAAATCCCGTGGGAGCCGGGAGAGCTAAGCCGCAGATCGTTCCCCTCAACCGTGAAGCTGCGCAGAGGCATGCGAATGAGTTACTCCGACTCGGTGAGCTGCATGTCCGGCTTGGTGAGAACGCACATTCCGAGCGGATCCTTGATGAGGCTGCGACAGCGTTCTGCAAGTTAGGTTCGCCGTCCAACAGGGAGCGGGCCGCAGCCGCGCGAGTCACGCAGGCAAACCTGGCTTCGGTCGCAGGTCGCTTTGATGATGCTCTCGCAATCATCGATGGTCTCGTCGAGCAAGCCGGAGGCTTCCCGAAGTTCGAGGAATCTCCAGATGCCCGGCCTCTCGGGATCGATACCTGGTTGTTCGCGCTTTGAGCAAACCGGAGACAACGAGCGCCTGTATGTCGTTGCCGGTAGCGCGTTGGATCTGCTCAACCCTGATGGCCCAGCGAAGGAACGGCTTGTGATCGCGAGGACCCTGGCAAGACGCGCCAAGGCCGCGCATGACATTGGCCGCAACGATGAGGCTGTCGAGCTGTACGGGCAGGCGATCGCTCGATACAAGGCCGAGGACCGAGCGCTGACTAGTAGGGATAGGGATCTCGTGGAGGCGACTACGGACCTTATGGTGCTTCAAACGGAACTGGGAAACGTGAAGGAGTCCCTGTCCGCTACTGCGCAAGTGCTGGCCACGGCACCGCTGTTTCCAAGATTGGTGATCAGTCGACTGTTCGGGTCGAAGCGACGCGACCGAGACGGAAAGCCGCAGCATTCGACTAAGGGATCCCGATAATCACATTCGACTTGATAACTCGAAGGATGCCCACTGGTCACGCGGGTCCGATCGTTGGTTGGGTCGTGGTCGGATGTGTTGCCGTCTTTGGAGTGAGCTACTGGGTCGTCCGCCTGTTCCGAAGGCGTGGTCGCTAGGGCTAACCACAAAACCGGCAGTGCATTCAGTCAGAGCAAGAAGTGGTGGTTTGATCGAGCTGCGGCAGGCAGCGAGAGCTGAGGCAACTGGCCCGAAGCGGCGGTCTCGGTTTTCGCCGATCGCGTCGCGTCGCGGAGGCTGCGCGCTACGAGTCGATGGAGCGCTCGGAAGCGTCTACCCAGTCTTCGACGAGGTCCGCGTTGACGGAAGATCCAGCGGTTAGCATCGATGACGAATCGTGGGAGCTGTTCGATCCCTGGGAAGAGTGTTGTTGACTCTCACGTTGGGTGAGCAAGTGCTGCTGTTCGCGCACTCGTACAGCGGGTTCGCTTGAACCCACCGCGGCGCAAGGGGGGTCAGTTTTCACCCGGCGCCGACAACACTCCCGCCGGCACTACCATTGCGTCTGGCTTTGCGACGCTAATTGCTAAGGGGCGGCACTCAGATGCACGTGAATGATGGGGTTAGGCGGCGAGCGAGATCGTACGTCGCTGTTGTTTGGGTGCTGGGTGGCGTTCTCGGAATGCTGGCGTTCGGATCGGCGTCGGCACAAGCCGAAGTGACCGAGTTTGGGCAGGGAGACTGCTTCTGCTCTGGCGTTGCGGCAGATTCCAACGGCGTCATTTACGCGGCCGATCCAAACGTCCATCAAGTCGTTCAATTCTCGGCGACCGGCGCTGTGCTAGCTCGATGGGGAAGCGACGGAACAAGCAACGGTCAGTTCGAGCTTCCCGAGGGTTTCGCCACGGATAGCGACAACAACGTCTATGTCGCAGATCCAGAGCGAGGCGACGTGCAGGAGTTTTCAAGCAACGGCACGTTCATCCAAAAGTTCTTCTCGAATCAGGCCGTCTGGGCGGTCGCTGTGGATCCGAACTTCAACGTCTACGTCGCCGGCGATACCGGCAACATTTATGAGTACGACTCGTCAGGAAATCTCCTCAGCACATGGCGGTCAGGCGTCGGCGGCAATCCGAGCTTTTCCGACATCCGAGGAATTGCCTACAGCCCCTTGAACGGCAATATCTACGCAGCGGACCTATCGAACGACGAGGTCTACGAGTTCACTCCAGCTGGATCATTTGTCACTTCATGGGGCGGGTACGGCAATTCGCCGGGCGAGCTAAACGATCCGTATGGTCTGGCGATCGACTCAACTGGAAATGTGTACGTGTCGCAGCCGAACCTAGTAGGCACGAACGCCACGATGACGATCGAGAAGTTCACGCCGAGCGGTACCTACGTGAGCTCCTACGACCCACCCGCCGATCAACCGGCCGCCCTGAGCTTCACATCCCCTGACCTCTACGTCGCGGGCTACAACAACGTGGCCCGCGTGAACCTCACGACGCCCGTTGCGAGCATTGAGGCGAGCAACTCGTCCGTAAATCCGGGCCAGTCAGTGACGCTGAGCGCGGCTGGCTCAAGCTTGCCCTTCGGCTCGATCACGAATTACGCGTGGGATCTCGATGGCAGCGGACAGTATGCGACTAGTACGGGAGCAAGCTCGAGTGTGTTGGACACGTTCGCAACTCCTGGTACGAAGACGGTCTCGGTTCGCGTGACCGGCTCGAGCGGCGCGACACAAACAGCGAGCGTGACGATCACCGTGCCCGGTGCGCCAACAGCAACGATCGCAACTCCAGCGAACGGTCAGATTTTCGACGAAGGCCAGGCTGTTCCGACGACGTTCACGTGCTCGGATGGCAGCGGAGGCCCCGGTATTGCGATGTGCGCTGATTCCCGCTTTGCGTCCAACGGCGCAGGCTTCCTAGACACCTCCACGGCGGCCGACGCCGAATGCCTTCCCCCCTGCGCCGCCGCCATCGTCCCCTCCACCACCGTCCCCGTCTGCATATTCCGCAACTCCCGCACCCCCGCATTCACCGCACCGTAACCTCCACCGCCTTATCCGGGACGGACTCCACCACCATCGCCCCATTGTCATAAGCAAACAGACTCACCTTTGCCGCGCGTCAATCCTCACAGGAAAATCTCCCATCACATAACTCCGCAGCGCATTCAGCTCGCCCTCCGGCAGCTCATACAAATCCGCAAAGTTATCCGGAACCGTCAGCACATACAACCTGCCAGCGCCATACTCGTCCATCAGCACCATCGGAAACCCATTGCCATCCGCAATCCCGCGAATCACCGGCCACGCATCATTGGTAAAGGACCTCACCTGCGGAATCAGTATCGGTTTCTCCGCATCCCCCAGTGGAATTCCCGCCCCCGGCCCATACGCGCCAATAAACTTCGTCACCGCCCCGGCGCCGAGCTGTACCGCAGCCCGACAATGTCCTCAATCCCCTTACCCTCCAGCGCCTGCAGCAATCCCGACGTCATCACCACCGTCTTCCCCGCCGTCAACTGCGCCTTCATCTCCTCCACAATCCGCGGATCGCTCTTCGCCGCCTCGGTCAGCAACCCCACCGGCGCCGCTTTTGGAAATACCGGCGACAGATCCACCGGAATCCCAATCATCCCCAGAAAGTTGTGCAGGTAATCCTCGCCCACCGCGTGATACGGCCGATAGCCCGCAATCCCCATCGGCTTTCCCAGCTTGCCGACAAACGGTTTCCTGGTCCAGCGCATCGCCCGCCACCGTAGCAAACGTAGGAGCCGCTAACACTCCACCGTTCGCCCGCTCCACAATCCGCTTCCACGAAACGTTGCCGCCCTCGCTCGCCCACGGCCTGTCCCCGCCTTCGCCTCCTTCAGCAGGTCGATGTAATTGAACAGCGTCATCTCCTTCGCCTTCCCAAACACCGTCAGCCACAACTGCTCCGAGTAGCGATCCACATACCCCACGTTATACGTATCCACCCATCCCCCACCCAACTTACCCGGGTCCACGTGCTCGAAGTACTGCACAATCTCATACCCCTCATACTGCTGCAGATTCTGTTCCGTCTCCTCCGGATCGCCATCTCCGTCCCCGCATAGATCCCATCAAAGATCTTCGGCTCCACTTCAAGGTCATACCCATTCGCCGCAAAGTGCTCATACCAGTTCGGAATTTAATAATCACCTTTACCTTGGATTCACCGCGCGCATCGCACCCACCACCAGCTCGCGCGACACACCATCCATCTCCGCAGCCGAAAATCCGTCCAGTCCTCCTTTCCCTTCGCCGCAATATCCGACGCGCTCTTCGTATTCGCAAAGAAGAAATCATCCAGAATCACCTCATCAAAGTGCTGCGCCGTAAACTCCGACCCCTTCTTCACATGCCCTGTCCGCCGCCTTCGAGTACGTGAACGAAACAGACTGCCATTATCGCTATCCGAGTAGCAAATTCCCCCCGCCACCTCCACGCCCTTCGACTTGAAAAACGCCTTCACCGCCTCAATCAGCGGCCCATCCGCCACCACCCGGCTCCGGTACGTCCCCGATGTAAACCTTATCGACATGCACCTGCCCCGAAATCTGCGCCAGACTCTCCAGCCAGGCCCGATCGCGCATCCTTCAGCACCACACCCACCGGAATATAAACCGCCGTCTTTAACGGCGCCTGCACCGGAGCCTGCACCGCCGCCTGATTCCCACCCTGCGCCATCCCCTGCGACGCAATCCCCAAACCTATGCCCACCAACCCGGCAGCCACCACTCCCCAAACATCCACGCCCATCTCCACACGACCGCAGGTCGAACCGGAATTATACCCACCCACCCCAAGTTACGAACCCCGCCATCACCCCATCCCACACGCCCAATCAAGCATCTGCCGCCCCTCAATCATCCCCCATCGACCATCGCCCCGGACGCCAACCCAATCCTCGCGACTACACCCAGGCGCCAACGAACTCACATCCGCATAGCCAACCCCATACCCGCCTATCCAACCCACCGTTTCTAAGATAGGTCCGGGCTTCAGCCCGGACAACACTAGCCGCGTCACAAACCCCCACCACTCTGCCAAGGCCGGAGCAAAGCCGCAGGCATAGCGACCAAATTACCCTCGCCAAGGCCATGAGAAACTCATCCTCAAGAAAATGCGTACTCCCCTGGATAAGAATCGAGAGCGTCGACGATTGGCCGATTCTCAGCATTCATGTTCTTTATCGGGATCGATAGAAAAACAACGTGAGTGAATCTTTGACTCGACATTCTTACACTGATAAAGTCGGCCTCAGGATGTTTACGGCATTAGATTTCTTCGCTGGCAGCGGCTTGGTACGGTCAGGGCTCTCGCCGGAGTTCGATACCGTATGGGCGAATGACAACTGCGCGAAAAAGCGCGCCACATATACTGCGAACCATCGCCACGACAAGTTCCTTTAGCAATTATCCAGGAATAAGCGGACGAGACCTCCCATCGGTTGATCTCGCCTGGGCCTCCTTTCCTTGCCAAGATCTGTCACTCGCCGGAAATCTGAGCGGTATGAAGAAGGGCCCCCGATCAGGCCTCTTTTGGGAATGGATACGTATTCTCAAGGAAATGCAACACCAAGGAAAGAAGCCTTCCATACTCGTGGCTGAAAATGTAGTTGGATTTGTTGTTGCTGACCAAGGAAGACACTTCAATCAGGCTTATCAGGCGCTTCGCGATTCGGCTACACGGTAGGAGCCGTTGTCGTTGACGCTGGAGCGTTTATCCCAGAGACCCGCCGGCGGGCATGATCATTGCCGCGAAAGAAGGGATACCCCTGACGGGCTGGTTCAACAGACTCCCCTCTGGACCATTTCACCCCAAGAATCTTGTTAGAACCTCGTTCGTCGTGACGATCCTGAATGGATATGGTGGTCGCTCCCCTTCCCGAAGGGCGGAGATCCTCTTTTGGCCACTTGTGCGAGCGTGACGTACCCTGCGACCCCCCCTCCAAAACTGGAGAACTTTGCGAGATGCTTTCGCCATTGAATAAACGAAAGTTGGACGCAGCGGAGAAAGCATGGGACGTTCTTCGCTGGCACAGCCTACAGACGGACTCGACCAGACGGAACCGGGGCGAAGGTCCAACTTCTCGAAATTCGTTTCGGATGGAGTTGCTGGGTGCCTTTGAACTCCCAACGGCGGAAGCAGCCGTCAAACAGTCATCATCGTGGACCAAGGAAAAGTTAGCTCACGATTGATGACAGTTCGGGAATGTGCGGCTAATCGGGAGCCCCAGATTCCTACCAATTACGAGGCTCCTACAATGACGCTTACCGCGCAATGGGCGATGCTGTCGCAGTTCCAGTCACTCGATGGCTGACTCGCCGATTGCTGGCTCCTTTAGCCGACAGAGCACGCAATGCCGCGAGATCTGACTCTACGAGTAAGCCTATCTATATCCCCGGGCACCTCAGCGTCGACATCCCAACGGCAGACCCTACGAACCCACCTGGCCCCCAGCCGACTTCATCATCGGCAACCCACCGTTCTTGGGAGGGAACAGGATCATGAAAAAACTGGGGGAAAGTAACGTCAGTAGTCTTCACCTTCTTTACGAGAATCGAATCTCAGGCGGGTCCGATCTCGTGACCTATTGGTTTGAGAAGGCCCGACGCCAATTGACTGAATCCCACGACTTAAGAGTGGGACTCATCGCAACACAGTCCATCCGTGGAGGGGTCAACCGGAGGGTGCTCGAGGCAATCAAAAAAACGGGCGATATATTTCTGGCCTGGAGCGATCGGAAATGGCCCCTGGACGGCGCGATGGTTCACGTCTCAATCGTTTGCTTTTGCAAGCCCACCAATGAGCAAAAGTATTTAGATGGAGCGGCTGTAACTAACATCAACGCAGACCTTACGTGCCTCGTAGACGTAACCATTGCAAAGAGACTTCGCGAGAACGACCACCTATGCTTCAGAGCTGACGAAAAGGGTGGGCCTTTTGACATAACCAATGTCACCGCAGAGAAGTTGATTGCAATGCCGACGAATGTCAACGGCAGACCCAACTCGGATGTGCTGAAGCCGTGGGTCAACGCAGTTGACATCACCGGAAGACCAAGAAATATGTGGATTATCGATTTCTACGACATGGACTCCTCAACCGCTGCGCAGTATGAAGGGCCATTCGAGACTTTGAAGAAAAGAATCGCGCAGGAGGCGAGAGAAGAGGCTGACCCGGAAAATAGAACAAAGCCGCGCAAAAAATGGTGGCTGCACAGGCGGTCAGGGGAAGAGATGCGACAAGCCGTTGCGAATCTCAGACGGTTCTTCGTCACAATCAGCCACGGCAAGCACCGGCTATTCGTTTGGATGAATCCTAATGTCCTTCCGAGCAACGCAATGTACGTCTTCGCCCGTGAAGACGACTACTTCTTTGGGGTGCTACATTCATCAACTCACGAAATCTGGGCGAGGTCGACGGGCACTCAAGTTAGGGAAGCGGAAAGCGGCTTTAGATACACACCCGAGACATGTTTTGAGAAGTTCCCCTTCCCCTACCCACCCGGCACCGAACCCTCCGAAGCCGATTCCCCCATCGTTCGCGCCATCGCCGACGCCGTCCGCGAACTCGTCCGCCTCCGCGACGCCTGGCTCAACCCTCCCAACGCCTCCGAAGCCGATCTCAAAGACCGCACCCTCACCAAGCTCTACAACGCCCGCGCTGAAGGCAAAATGGAATGGCTGGCCAACGCCCACCGCACCCTCGACCACGCCGTCTTCGCCGCCTACGGCTGGCCCTCCAACCTTTCCGACCAGGAAATCCTCGCCCGCCTCTTGGCCCTCAACCACGAGCGCGCCGCCGCCCAGGCCTCTGACTCGAAGATTTGATCCCTCAAGCGATCATCCTCCACAGCGCCTCAAATCCAGCCCGGCAGTGCTTGTCCGCATGAGCCTTGTCTTGCACCATGTAGTCCATCGTGGCCTCCGCGACCGAGTTCATCAGCGCCATGAACAGCCCCATCGGTTCATCGCGCATCGGCCCGTTCTTATGGATCCGCTCCAGCAACTCCCGCATCGGCGCCATCGTCTTATGCCCCGCCGCACGGCTCTTCGCGGTGATCTCGTCCGACACCCCCAGCAGCGCCAGCGCCCGCCGCTTCTTCGGGTGCGCCACCGCCCAGGCCGTCCAGTTCCACCACACCTGGAAGTACTGCCTCCGGCTCTCACCACCCGGCACGAACCCCTTCAGCGCCGCCGTCGCCGTCGCGCTCTTCAGTTCAAGATAGAGCGCATTCAGCAAGTCCGCCTTCGTCTCGAAGTACGTGAACAGCGACCCGTTCGCCACCCCCGCTTCCTTGGCGATCTCTGCCGTCGATGCACCCAACCCCTGGGCAACGATCACGCGCGTAGCCGCCACCAGAATCGCGCTCCGCTTATCCTCGCTCTTCGGTCTGGCCACGCGTTCCCTCCCCAATCAACCCCAAGTCTATAAATGAGTGACTAGTCAGTCAATCATGCGTGCCAATTGCAACCCGAAACCCACCTGAAGCAGTCGAGTTGCACCCGAAACAAGGCTAGAGCGACACAAAAATGCTAGGCTCATCTCTATGGACCTGTATCGCCGCAGCGGCTTAGGCATCTCGACAATCCTCGGCTATCTCGCTCTAAGCGCGGCACTTATCCTGACCGGCTGCGCCAGTCCCGGCCCCCCCCACGCCCCCTCCCTCAATCTTCCCCAGCCCGTCCGCAATCTCACCGCCGCCCGCGTCGGAAATACCGTCGAACTCCACTTCACCGCGCCCGCTAACTCCACGGATAAGTTACCTTTACGAGGACCAACCCTCTCCGGGCAGCTCTGCCGCCAGCTCCCCCACCAGCCTTGCCTGCCCGTCTCCCCCCGAACCTCCGTCCCCCTCCCTAACTCCAATGATACCCATAACTTAGTAACCTGGACCGACACCCTCCCGCCCTCCCTAACCGAGGGCCCACCCCAGCTCCTCACCTACCGCGTAGAGTTCTTCAGCAACGCCAACCGCTCCGCAGGTCAATCGAATCAGGCATTTACGGCCTCAGGCCCCGCCCCGGCCCCGGTAGAAAACTTCCAGGCAGAAGGCTCCCGCCTGGGCATCATCCTCCAATGGGCCCCCTCCCCCACCCCCGGCGAAGTCATCCTCCGCCGCGAAGATCTGGCCCCTGCGAAACCCAGCCCTCCAGGCCGCAACACCGCGAAGACACCCGCCATCCTGTGGCTGCAAACAAGTGATTCTAATAGCAAAAACACCCCTCAGGACCATGCCCTCGACACCACCGCGCTCCCCGACATCCCTTATAGTTACAGTGCCGAGCGTCGCACCAAAGTCCTCCTAGCGAACCATTCCATCGAACTGCGCAGCCCCCTCTCAACTCCCATAAAGTACACACTGCTAAGAATTTACCCGCCCCCCGCACCCGCTGGTCTCACCGTAGCCGGCTATTCCAGTGGAACCCCTTCAACCTTCGCCGCAGATCTAGTCTGGCAGCCAGTAAATGAAGCCGGTCTGATCACGCCTTTCGCCGGATACAACCTCTATCGCGAGCCCCTCAATTCCGCCAGCCAGCCCACCGCACCCCGCGTGCAACTAAACTCCTCGCCCATCCCCCAGCCTTCATTTCACGACGCGACGGCAAACCCCGCCACAGCGTATCGATACGCCGTCACCGCAGTCGACACCCAGGGAAACGAGAGTCCCTCCACCACAGTGGTTCTCCAGCCATCAGTCACTCCTTCGGCCCAGTAATCACAGCGAAATCGTAATCCGCGGCAAGGCCATTAAGTTCAGACGTTGGAGTGTCTTTCTCGCCAGACCGGTCAGCGGTTGTTGCGCCAGCTTCGTCGTAGTCACCCACCGTAAATCGCCCTTTCCCGCCAGTACCTTTTCCATCAACAGTGACCCCCCTTCGGCGTCGCTCATCACCTGCTTCGAGGCCGCGCCCTCGCTGAATACCTGCACGTAATAGTTCGTATTGGTGATAGCGTGTCGCAGGCGCAGAACCGGTTCACGCCCCTGTATCGCTCCCGCCGGCAGTACCGGCAGCTCGAGCATTCCCGCCATCAGGGATGCGTCCGCCGCCCGTCGCTCCAGCAAAACCTCCGTAGCAACTCCGCGTTTGCGGAGTGCCAATAGGTGCGCTACGGTTCGGCTCTGCATCTTTGCGCGAACTCCGGTCTCGTGTTCGCCACGTGTCCTGCACAGTTCGATCACAGGACACTGCACGCACAGCGGACCCCGTGGCAAACAAATTCGTGCTCCCAGCTCCATCATCGCCTGGTTATGATCGCCAGCTGCATTTTCGCCCGACGACCTCCGGCTCGCCGCCGGCATCAACGCCTGTGCCGCTTCCGCCAGCTGCGCTCTTGCCTTCGCTCCCTTCTGCTCAGTCCGCCCCAACACACGCAGAAGCACCCGCTCGACATTGCCATCCAGCACCGCGACACTCTCGCCAAACGCGATGCTCGCGATCGCTGCTGCCGTATACTCCCCCACCCCCGGCAGCGTCCTCAGCTTCGCCGCGGATCGCGGCAGTTTTCCACCAAACTCCCGATCCACGAACTGCGCTCCCCGATACAGCATCCGAGCCCGGCGGTAGTACCCCAGGCCACTCCACAGCGCGAGAACATCCTCTTCCTCAGCCACCGCAAGGTCGTGAATCGTGGGAAACCGCAGCAAAAACTCCTGGTACCGATCAATCACCGTTGCGACGCGCGTCTGCTGCAACATGATCTCTGACAACCACGTCGCATACGGATCTTGGACCCCCCGCCACGGAAGCGCCCGCGCACTCTCGCGATACCACGCCCCTAGCCGTCGCCGAAATGTCAGCGTAGAAAATCCCAGTCCCTCGGCTTCCTGCGCCTGCGCAGTCGGAGCCTTGCCGCCGCCTTTCTGCGCAATCGCCGCCTTCCGTTCCGCGTTCTTTGCCTTCGACATGCTCCAGACAGTCTATCTGGCCCAGCCGCTGGCAACGCTTGCAGATCCAGAACCCGCCGGTACTCCCGCCACTAGAAGTTGAAAAACTCCTCACGCAGCGCGTCTTCATAAGCCTTTTTCGCGGCCTTTGCCTTCTCGCGCGCATCTTCCTCCGCAAAGCCGGCTGCCTCCCAGGTGTCGATCTTCGCCTCGGAATGATCCACCGACGCCAAAGCTTCTTCCTTCCGAATGGCGGCGACCCACTCGTCCACCGCTGCCTTGTAATTGCTTTGCATTTTGTCCAATTCTGCTGTTTCGATTGCCATCGTCCGCGAAGCCTCCGTGTATAAACTTAAGACTCAAAGCTAGGCCTGTCGTATGAACACACCATGTACAACAGGTAAACCGGCTCACCTCCGTGAAACAGTCTTATCCGTCACCCTGGTGTAGCCTCAACCCATGTCGATGATCAAATCCATCTTCATTCTGCTGCTCTTTCAGCTGGCTGGCGAAGCTTTCCGCGCCGTCGCCCACACCCAAGTCCCAGGCCCGGTGATCGGCATGATCCTTCTCGCGGCCTTCTACATCCTGCGCCGCCGCGAGCCATCCTCCGAACTCCAGCAAGCCGCCGATGGGCTTCTCAGCTGGCTGGGTCTTCTCTTCGTCCCTGCAGGCGTAGGTATCGTCGCCAACCTCGCGCTGCTCCGTTCCACCTGGCTTCCCATCTCGGTAGCTCTCCTCGGAAGCACCTTTATCACGCTGGTCACGACCGCCTGGATCATGCACCGCTTCGGCCGCCGCGCTTCGATCGAGAAAGAAGGCCTATGAACTGGGTTACGCTGCCTCATACCGTGTCACCCGGCATTGTGCCGCTCTTCGCCATCGTTCTGACTCTCGGAGCTTACCTCTTAGGCGTCGAGATTGAGAAACTCCTGCGCAACCCACTGGCCAATCCAGTCCTCATTGCGATCGTGATCGTCGGCGTCACCCTCCGCCTTCTCCATCTCTCCTATCAGGACTACTTCACCGGTGCACAATTCATCCACTTTCTCCTGGGCCCCGCCACTGTAGCTCTGGCTATCCCCATGGTGCGCGCGCTCGAACGCATGCGCCGCGGCTTCTGGCCCATGATCGCCGCACTCTTCGCCGGATCACTCGTCGGACTCGTCGGCGGCTACGCTATCGTTCGACTGCTCGGCGGCAGCCAGGCCGTCGCCCTCTCCATGGCGCCCAAATCCCTCACCACGCCCATCGCCATCGCAGTCTCGGCCAGTATCGGAGGCATCCCCTCGCTCTCCGCTGTGCTCGCAATCCTTGGCGGCATCCTCGTTGCCATCTCCATCGACCCCGTGCTCGACTGGCTCGCAATTCGCGAGCCCTCAGCCCGAGGCCTCGCCGCAGGGACAGCAGGCAGCGGCATCGGCGCCTCCCGCGTCATCCCACAGCACACCCTCTCTGCCGCCTTCGCGGGTGTAGCCATCGGAGCCAATGGCATCATCACCGCCATCTTCGCCCCAATTCTCGTCCCGCTGCTAAAACACTGGTAGCGCATCCGACGCCACGCTCGCCACACACAGCCTACCGCTGTCCGCGCAGAACCGATGCCCTCTGCACCGTGGCCTCCGCCTGGTCAATCGCCTGGTACAGATCTGCTACGTCTCTCACTTCAATCCACGCCGTCGGTGTCACCACGATGATCGTCGGCGTGTACATTCTCGAGCTCAATCGGTTCCCAAGCGTATCCCCCACATTAACCTCGCGCTCCAGTTGCCCCGTTGGATCGAGCACGAAGGGCAGCTGCTTGCCATGCGCAGCAAAGAACCCCTTCGTAAACCTGTCCAAATCATCTTTGTTCGCAATCTTCTCCTGCGACGCAAACAGTTCGCGACGATACTCCGTAGCCAGCTCGGGCGAGACCTTGTCCTCCAGGTAACGAGTGTACAGAGCGCCCTCGTGACTCCACATGTGACCCGGAATATGAAAGTCGTAGCGAACCAACGGAATCTTGTAGTGGTTAATCGCCACATGGACAAAGGGGAATGCGTGCGCGCAGTACGGGCACTCCAGGTCCTCCCACTCGATGATCGCCACCTTCGCACCCACCGGTGGCTTCAGCATCGATGTATCCAAAAAATGACTCACCTCGTCAGGAGGCACGGAAGTCTGCGCGACCGCGCCTGACCCTGCCAACAACAACACTCACCCGGCAAAGAAAATTCTAGCCACACCTGCGAAATTCAAAGGCAGACTCCTCACGAATACCATCTTCGTCCCATTCATTCGATCTTATGGGCAATCGTACTAAACGCTCGGCCCGCGCAACACGCATCGTATGACCACGCGAAGCCTATCGCGGTCCGCGCAGGACCTCGTACTTCCAGTTGCGCGATTTCCCTTCGGCGATCCACCCCAGCGCCGTTTCAACTCGCTTCTCCCGAGTCTCCTCGCGCTTCGCCTCGGCAATCCACTGGCAATACTCCCGCCTGTATCCCGGCGTCATCAACTCAAACTTCTTCGCCACAGCCTTATTCTTCTTCAGCGCCGCAGCCAGCGCCTCTGGAATCTCCGCCTCGGCCTTCGCCACCTTGGGACGCGACCACGCCTTCGTCCGCTCCCCGTCAGCAATCGCCTTGGCCGCCACTTTCACATACCCCACCAGCTTCGCACGCGACGGGAGATCCTTCACCGAAGCGATCTTCCCGAAAGACCCCATATTTCCGCCCTGCGCCACGCCGTCCGCCCGCAATGTCCCCACGACATCCGGTCCCCACAACCCAAAGCTGCAATGCGCTTTGAACGCTGCCATATTTCCGAGGATCACGCTGTTATACACAAAGAACGGCATCGACCATTTCATCTCCTCGACCACCCCCGGCGCCCCCGCATGCAGCACCTCGCGCAGATGCTCCAGAATCGGCCGCGCAAACTCTGCAGCCTCGTTGATGTACGCGTCCACCGCAACATTTCGACCATCAGCAACTGTAGCCATCGATCACCCCGAACAGGAAATCGTGAAGAGGCCACCAGTATAGCGACCCGTCTGCCGTCCTCCCAACTGCCCTTCCAGCTCTCACCCTCCGCATAGCACCCCCAAACCTTGTCAATCCCCCAAAACCGTCAGAAATCGCCAAACCCCCTATCAACACTGGCGATAATTCTTTTCAAAAACTGGCATAGTTACCCCACCCAACTTGATAAACTGGAAGTAGAGATCAAACCCGGATTCAAACGCTGCAACGCACTCGCCGTTGCAGCTTTCAAATTTAAGCCGTAACCCCAACGGAGAGAAGATCATACGTGTAACTCATGTAGAATGAGTCGTTTGAAGGCAATCGCTATCGCTTCACCACCACATTCCAAACGACTTAGCTAACCACTAGTGAAAGTATGGGGGAGGGGGGCCCCGGCGGATGTTCGGAGCCTGATGGGTTCAGGCCGATTGCTGCGGATCATCATCGCGATTCGGCGATGGGGACCCTGCATCGGTAACACCGCGTCACCTCTCGATTCACTTCAGGCGCCCCACACACAACCGGCCTGGTGACCATCGCTTCAGCTGCACATCCGCAACACTGATTCCGGCCGCGCTCAACATCCGCTCCCAGTCCGCCTCGCGAAAACTCCGCCGGAACGACACCGGACCATCATGCTGCACAAACCGATGCCACCGCATTCCCCTCGCCAGCAACCCGAAGAGCCGATATGGCGTAGCCTCTCGACATAAGTCATTGATGAACCATCCTCGCTGCGCAACCGCCTCGCTCCACGCGAGAAAGCGCACAATCTCTGGCTCTTCCAGGTGATGAGCAAATAAAGAACTCAACACCACGTCCACAGGTTCCGCATAGGTGAAGGCATCACCCGTAATCCATTGAATAGCACTCGAAGCCGGCGTAAACTCCCGTGCAACGCGCGCGGCATAAGGGTTCTGATCGATACCTGTGAGCTTCACCGCGACGCCGCGGCGACCAGCCCGCCGCTCCACGCAGCGAAGCATATCGCCGCCGCCAGAGCCCACATCCACGATCCGCAGTCCCTTACCAGGCTCCGCGGCAGCAACCCTATCCAGAAATGCATTCGTTGGCCGATAGGACAACGTCAGCCGATTCACCCGCCCAAGATCGCTCAGGCACTGCCGGAAGTCTTCGTAGGCGCAAGGCTCATCCATCCACTCCTGTAACTGTGACGGCAACGCACGCTGCGACAGATCAACATCAACTTCAGGCTGCATGGAAGAGCATCGTCTCCGCCGTCAGCCCCGGCCCGAAGGACATCGCGCACCCCTGCTCCCCTGGCATTGCGCCCTGCATCAATTTTTCCAGCACGAACATCACCGTGGCCGAACTCATGTTGCCGAAGCACTCCAACGTCTGCCGCGACGCCGCAAGCGCACCCTCCTCCAGCGACATGCCCCGCTCCACCGCATCCAACACTGATTTCCCTCCGGGATGAACCCCCCATAGCGAGATGTCTTCTTTCCGGTTCTTGCCGAGAATCTCACCACCCGAGACCGCCAACGCCTTACCAATCTCTCCCGGAACCTTACCCGAAAGAAGCATGTCAAAGCCAACCCCGCGAATCCTCCAGGTAATAAGCTCGCGCGTCTTCGGAATCAGCACAGAGCGAAAGCTATCCATGGCAAACCCCGTGGGCTCCGCGCTGATAAGACTCGCTGCACAGCCATCACCAAACACGAGGAAAGATAGGACTTGCTCCAGATCCTGCGTCTCCTGCAGGTGCAGCGTGCACAACTCCAGGTTGACCAGGAGCACCTTGGCATCTGGCTCCGAGCGAACGATATGCCTCGCTTGTTTTAGGCCGTTGATCGCGGCATAACACCCCATAAATCCGATCATGGTGCGCTCTACAGATGTGTCGAGTCCAAGATGATCGAGAATGTCGAAGTCCAGTCCAGGCGCATACAAACCTGTGCAGGACGTGACCAGAACATGGGTCACGCCTCGACGCTCTTCGGGCGAGAGCTTGAGCTTATCCAACGTTCGCTGCGCAAGTCTGGGAGCGAAGCGTTCAAAGATTTGCATGCGCTTTGCGGTGTCCGGAAAGCTTCCTCGCGTGTAGAACTCATTGGCATTGACGGTGAATTCTGTACTCGCTGCGTTAGGCGTCAATACTGAAAATCGTCTGCGAATTCCGGAACGCGCTGCCATCCGACGAAACACGGGTTGGACCCGCGGGTCTTCCAACATCTGATCGGCAAATGCGACGAATGCTTCGTGAACATCATCTTGGGGGACGGCGGTTGCGATCCGATTAATGTAGGCCTGAGTCACAGAAACTCCTAATCGAGTATCCCAGATTGCAGAGAGAAGCGCTCCCGTGACTAAGTTGTCATTTTCTTGTCATCAAATTCGGCTCGCCAAGGTCCTTTGGGGATTGTGGGCCGTCTCACTCTATACGCCCGGCCTCTTGCATGGCGAGTGATTATCTAGTGGCGATCGACGATGCCACGATCACGCTTTAAATGGTAAGGCCGCCATTGCTGGCGGCCTTACCTCATGCTTTTGGTTGAATAACACTAATCTCCAGCAACGGGTTCTTCGATGCTCTTGACGACCTCAGTCTGACTGGTGGTCGGTGCTGCGGGCTTGATATCGCCCAGACCGCCAATCTCACCGATCGCGACAAATCCACCAGGAAGCTCTGGCTCCTTGAGGATCTCCTTGCGATACAGCTTGGCCATGCGAGCGTTATCGGCATCTTCCTTTAGCTTCTGATCGCGGGCGCGAATCTTTTCCTCACGCGCGTTCTTGGCAATGCCGCTCTTGTCGAAGGTATCGTTCGCCGCGGACTCCACGTGCGCCTGGTTCAGCACCAGGTCGTACTTGGCTTCCTTCTCGAGACCAACCTTCTTGCCACCCGCGAAGATCTCATGACGACCATGCTCCTCATACCACTTGGTGAGCGACGAGGTCATGTGCATCTTCTCGATGATATTTCTCCAGCCAACGCCCGTGTTGTACGCGCAGAAGCTGATCTCGCCTTCCTGGGTCGCATACGGGATGATGCACTGCTCGGTGCGGCGGAAGTCGTAGTTGAAGAGATCCTGGAACCACATGCCGGCGATGAACAGGAAGTTCCAACGATCGGCGCGGCGCTTCTGGATGTCATCGATCGTGCGGTCGGCAGTCACCTTGCCGTAGTTGCGACCGGTAGCGCCGAAGCACTTATCAAACTTCGTCAACAAGGAGAAGATGCTGAAGTGGGTAGGCGCCTTCGCGGGTTCATAGTTGCGAATGAGAGCGAGTGACGCTCCAAGCATCGTCAGGAACTTTCCACGAGCCGCGTCGTTGACCCGCGCGATGTCCTTGGCCAGGCGATCAGCCTTCAGGAAGGCCGTGACAGGAACCGCTTCTTTGGTTTCCTTATCGATCATCAGCGCCATGCCGATCCCGCAGTTCGGGTGGCAGCCGCAGGAGAGCTGGCCCCAATCGTGATCGGGTCCATGCACCAGGTCGGCCCAGTCAGAGAAGGTGGACATAAAGCTGATCGGGAACCAGTCGCGCACTGGCTCGCCGAGGCCGGTCTGATTCTTCACGTCGTGCGCCAGATGGCTGAGCGTATAACGCTGTGCCTTGCGTCGCTCGTCGGAAACCTCCTCATCGCGACCGGTAAAGCTCACCGGCTGGAAGGAGAGGAAGTTAATCTTCTTGGGATTGTCGAGGGCGAACTCAATGATGCGCCCAACCTGCTCATTGTTGATGCCATTGACGATGGTGGTCACCGGAACGATGTCCACGCCCGCTTCATGCAGGTTATGGATTGCCTGAAGCTTCACATCGAACGCGTTTCCAACTTTGCGGTGAGAGTTCGCCGCGTTGCCGATACCGTCAAACTGCAGGTAGGCATAGCGCAGACCCGCTTCAGCCGCAGCCTTCGAAAACTCCTTCGACTTTGCGAACTCGATGCCGTTCGTGGCAGCCTGCACCGAGTTGTAACCAACCTTCCGTGCATAAGCGACAGCATCCAGGAAGTACGGGCTCAATGTGGGCTCACCACCCGAGAACTGCACCGACATCTGACGCTTCGGCTTGATGGTGATGGCGTTATCAAGCATGGTCTTGATCTCGTCCCACGTAAGCTCGTGCACGAATCCAACCTGGTTCGCGTCCATAAAGCACGGGTCGCACATCATGTTGCAACGGTTGGTGAGATCAATGGTCAAAACCGACCCACGGCCGTGTGTGACGGTCGAGGTTCCGTGATTATGCAGCTTGCCATCATTGTGGGCGCGGATGTCGCGGCCCGGGAAAACCTCTTCGAGGTGCTTGAAGAAGGCCGTGTCGATCGACATGACGTCTTCAAAATGGCCATGGATTGGGCAGTCCTTCACCATCAAAATCTGGCCGTCGCGCTCGATGATCTGCGCCTTGATCTCGCCGACCTTCTCGTTCAAAAGAATCTCGTGGGGCAGCTTGCCGTCTACGATCTGCTGGCGGATCTGCGGCACGCACTTGGGACAGAGGGAATCGGTCGTACGCGGCCAGCCGAGGGGCGGTTTCTCCTTCTGGTACGACTTCAGCAAGGGCTTATCCGACCACTTCGGAGTAAAGCTCTCGTTCGGGCTAATAGAGTTCAGCTTGCTAAACACACCCCAGCCGGCCTTTGCGCCGAGGACTATGCCTTTCTCAAAGAGCTTTGTTGCCTTTCCCATGTCATTCTCTCCTGAAGGTTTGCCCCGTCGATTGATCGCGTGGCAAGAAGTTGGTTCCCTAGATCAGTGTCCGATCAAACTACAGCTTGCAACCATCAGGTTAGGTGAGACGGAGCTCCAAGTCGTTGCCCTTGCAGTGAATGGCGAAATTTTGCAGCGAACGGGGATATCGCCCGCTGAACGGGAATTATCCCTCCGAGCGGGATAACCTCAATAGAATCTGACAGCTCGGCCACAATAAGCTCATTGCCGCAGTTCTACGATCGTCGCACCTTGTCCACCTTCGTTGTAAGGAGGTTCGGATACCGAAGTAACATGCGGATGCTTGCCCAAGAATTCACGCAGGGTTCGCCGCAGGATACCCATCCCTACACCATGCACCACACGTATCCGGGGCAGGCCAGCCAGAAAGGCGTGCTCCAAAAACCTCTCGACCTCACTCTCCGCCTCGTCCGCGGTTCGCCCGATGACGTTAATCTCCGAACTCATGTAGTCAGAGTCTTCAGAGTTTGAGGCCGTGGTGACGCTAATGCCTCCACGTCGTTTCACCGCCTCAAGCGGCCTCTCAGCCATTGCAGTGATCTCCGCAATATCGTCACGCGGAACGCGCGTCTTCATGGACCCGACCGCGACCTCCAGCGTCTTCGCATCCACCACCCGCACCACGCGGCCCTCGCGGTTGAGCGACTTGAGGCGAACAAGGTCACCCGTCTTCGGCTCGCGCTGCCGATCGACGGTCTTTTTCTCACCCTCTGCTCGTGAAGAAGCCGTGTGAGCGACGACCGCAGTCTGAAACTGCTCGGAGAACTCACGCTTCAGCCGAGCGCTGCGTAAAGCAGAATCGCGCGCGATCTTTTGCGCAACGGTCTTGTCATCGATCGCCTTCACGGTGTCACGCAGTTGCGCTTCAAAGTCTTCAATGAGAGTCTTCAGCTGCCTCTCAAGTTCGCGAGTCCGTGCCTGCTGCTCCGCGCGCCCCTCTTGTTCAAGCCGCAGCCGCTCTTTCGCGAGTTCGCGCTCGGTCGAGCTAAGATGTTCGCGCTCAGCTGCGGCGGCGGTTAACTGGGAATGCAGTTCGTCCAGAAACCTGCCAATATCCACCTGTTGCGTGGTCATCTGCGAACGCGCATTGGCCACAATCGCGGGATCGAGCCCTAGTTGCGCCGCGATATTCAAACCGGCCGACGCGCCGGGTACGCCGAGGCGAAGCTCATACGTCGGCGCTAGCGCCACCTCGTCAAATCCAACTGCCGCGTTGATCACGCCGTCATGCTTCGCCGCGTACACCTTCAACGAGGTGAGGTGTGTGGTGATAATGCACCATGCCCCACGTTCAAGAAAGTGCTCCGCGACCGCAACCGCCAGTGCTGCTCCTTCTTCCGGGTCTGTAGCTGAACCCAGCTCATCCAACAAAACCAGGGATCGTGAATCCGCACCACGAGCAATGCGTTCCACGTGAACGATGTGGGCCGAAAACGTGGACAGATTTTGCTCGATGGACTGCGCGTCCCCGATATCTGCGTAAACAGCCGTAAACAACGGAAGATGTGCCGTTTCCGCCGGCACAGGTAAGCCGGCCTGCGCCATCAACGTAAGCAGACCAGAGGTCTTGAGCGCCACGGTCTTTCCACCGGTATTTGGTCCACTGATGATCATCTGTCGCTTGCCCGCCGGGAGCGTGATGGTGAGCGGAACGATGGCCTCGTTGTGTGCACGCAGCCGGATGTCTAAGAGTGGGTGCCGCGCAGCGAAAAGATTGAACTCGCCTGTCACTTCGCCGTCACGAACTTGAGCAAACTCCGCCAAGGTCGGACGCACACAGTTCAGCTCCGCCGCAAATCGCGAAACCCCCTGGTGTGCGTCGGCTTCACCCAGAATGGTTGCTCCCAACACAAGCGCATCGCCCTGCCTAGCAATTGCGCGGGTCATCGCTACCAGAATCCGATGGACCTCCCCCTGCTCTTCATCGAGCAGTCGCGCCAGCTCATTGTTGTGCTCAATTGTTTCCATCGGTTCTACGAACACCGTTTGTCCGCTCGAACTAGACCCGTGGATCACGCCAGCGACCTTCCGCTTGAACTCGGTCTTGACCGGTATTACGAAGCGCTCGCCGCGCACGGTAATAAGCGACTCCTGCGTGCTGCCATCCTCAGATAGCTTGGCAAGCGCACGACGGAGACTCGTCTCGATGGCTCTGTGCTGCTGCTCCAGTGCGCGGCGAATCCGGCGCAGCTCCGGCGAGGCATCGTCGTTCAAGCTGCCGTCAGGCTCGATCTTCCCATTCAACGCCCTCAACAGGTCGCCTAGATCGCAGGACAGCAACGGAGCCGTAAGCTCGTAAATTCCCGGCCACTGATCCCGCACCGCGTCCGGGGACGCCAGGGCGATCTGCCTCCATGCCTCCACTCTTTCCGCGTGAACAATCAGCGACCGGATCTCCATCGCTTCAAGAGCCGCGCCTTCAATCCGGGCCTTGTCGAGAGCCTCCGAAACATCAAAAATTCCAAGAAAATTGAAACTTCCACCGGTAGTCAGCTTTTGCATGTCGGCGTTGCGCTGCTGCTGCTGTTCGATCCATTGGGCGTTCGAGCTCGGCCGCAGAGCTCTGATCCATTGCTTTCCCAGTGGTGATTGCGCCCCACGAGACAGACGCTCGATTAGTTCAGGCCATTGCAGCGCGACCGCACTAGTTTCTGACAGCCGCGACGGGATTTCAGGAAGGAATGCCACACCAATAGAATACGGGGAAAGGAAGCCGTTCCGATGCGCGGTACCCGTTCGCTTCAATACATTCGGTCCTTGTGCAGGCGGACCCGGGGAACCAATTACAAGCTATTTGCGTAACCGTTATTGTCGTGAGAGCACGTTTCGAGGAGGCGGGGGGATGAACTGTTCGACATGCGGAAATGTGTTGTTGCCGGATGCGCGATTCTGCCCGCGCTGTGGCACCCAAACGTTCTCCCAGCCGCAGCCGGGACCAATCGATTCCCAGACGCCGCTGGTGCTTCCCTACAATCGCGTCTCCCGGAATATCCAGGGACTGGGTGTTCTCTGGCTCGTCTATGCGGCCTTGCGCGTCTTCTCGGGTCTGTTCGGCGTTCTCATCCTTCACGGCCTTTTCGGCCACCACTTTGGCAACTCGGATTTCAACCTCGGTTGGAGCCCCTTCGGTTCCATGTGGCTTGCGAACCTCTGGCCCATGGCCTTGTTCTCGCTCCTCACGAGCGTATGCTGCATCCTTCTAACCGGGTATGCTCTTCTGACGCACCAGCCGTGGGGTCGCACACTCGCGATCGTCTTCGGCATCCTGGCCCTGATTCACCTTCCACTCGGTACCGCCCTTGGAATTTACACGCTGTGGGTGCTGTTGCCCGGTGCCAGCGGCGACGAGTACGCAGCCATTGCTAATGCGCAGCATGGATCGTGAAACTCTGCCGGCGTGTGACCGGTGTTACTAACCCAATTGCAGGTTAGCCATAGAATTGGGTGCATGAAATTTCCTGCAACGCGCCTACGCCGTCTCCGCTCCTCCGCAGCCATGCGGTCGCTCGTCCGCGAAACGCATCTGAAACCCTCCGCCCTGATCTACCCTTTGTTTATCTGTGAGGGCGAGGGTGTTCGGCGGGAGATCAGCAGCATGCCAGGCGTCTTCAATCTTTCCATCGATGAAGCATTGAAGGAAGTCGAAGCCTGCGCGGCTCTTGGAGTTGGTGGCCTGCTGCTGTTTGGCATTCCGAACGAAAAGGACGAACAAGGAAGCGGGGCCTGGGCCGCGGACGGGATCGTGCAACGCGCGATTCGCGCGATCAAGCAGAGCTCCAAGGCTGAATCCCTGGTCGTCATCGCCGACGTGTGCCTCTGCGAATACACCTCACACGGCCACTGCGGCATCGTTACGCGCGATGGCGATCATTTTGCTGTCGAAAACGACTCCAGTGTCGCTCTGCTCGCCCGGACGGCGGCTTCCCTCGCCGAAGCCGGCGCCGATATCGTGGCACCCAGCGACATGATGGACGGACGCGTCGCCGCCATTCGCACCGCTCTCGACGAAGCCGGCAAGCACAACACCCCAATCCTCAGTTATGCCTCAAAGTTCGCCTCTGCCTTTTACGGCCCGTTCCGCGAAGCGGCCGACTCAGCTCCGCAGTTCGGCGACCGGCGCACGTACCAGATGGACGGCGCGAACCTCCGCGAGGCACTGCGGGAAATCGAGCAGGACATCGCCGAGGGTGCCGATATGCTCCTTATGAAGCCGGCGATGCCGTACCTCGATGTCATCCGCGAGGCTCGCGACAGATTCGATCTTCCAATGGGTGCTTACCAGGTTTCAGGCGAGTATTCGATGCTGCACGCCGCCTTTCAACGCGGCTGGCTGGAACCTCAACGCGCGATGCTCGAAAGCCTCCTGAGCATTCGTCGCGCTGGCGCAGACTTCATCGTCACCTACTTCGCGAAAGACGCCGCCAAAGCACTCTAGAGTGCCACTCTGTGCATTGTGCAACCCAACGACGCTTAGGTGGTAAACAGCGCCGCCTCCGCATCCCGGCGCCGCACCAATCCCGCAACGACTTCCCCGCCCGCGTGGACCCATAGAGCGAACTGCGCCGCAGCGCCCCGGAAGTCGCCAGCATTCACCTTTCGCAACAGCGTGGACTGTACAAAATTCCCCCGACCCGCGTTAAAACAGAAGTCCACGATGGCATCAAATTGGTTTTGAGAAATTGCCACCTGAATCGAGTGATTCACGCAGGCAACAGCCTCTCCCAGGTCAGCCTCAAGTAACTTCTCGGCTTGCGCCTCGCTAACGGATTGGCCCTCGGAAACGGCTGGACCTGCGTGACCGTAACCGATCGTCCAAATACCCGCGCAGTCGCGGTAAGCCTCCAGGTGGAGTCCCTCAAAACTCTTGGTGAGCGCTAAACCCTTATCGCTGTAACTGAAAGTCTGCATTGCAAGCGCACCTCCACGAGCGCATGACTTGGCTAAAGACCTGAAAAAAGAGCCGCTTGAATCGCGAACCCTCGACGCACATCGAATGACGTGGGCTGCGGCAACGGCTAAACTAGGAACTTAGGGAACTTTGGAACACTGGCACGCGCGATGCCGCCGGCCGTGATCGCCCAACGAATGGAGCACGCTCTTGGCAGACACTATTTATGACCTGGTCATCGTCGGCGGTGGGCCGGCGGGCTACACCTGCGCGATCCGCGCTGCACAGCTCGGCCTCAAGGTCGCACTCATCGAGAAGACCGACAAACTTGGTGGCACCTGCCTCCACTGGGGCTGCATCCCCACCAAGGCAATGCTGTTTTCGGCCGAGATATGGGACCACTTGAAGCATGCGTCCAGCTACGGGATCGAAGGCGTCTCGTCACCGACGCTCAACTGGGACAACCTGCTCAAGCGCAAGAACGACATCATCGTGAAGCACACCAGGGGCCTGGACTTCCTGATGAAGAAAAATAAAATCACGGTCGTCCGCGGCCACGGGCGGCTTACCGGGCCCGCCAAGGCCGGCGTCTTCACCGTTGACGTCACCGCCGAAGACAAAGGCAAAGGCCAGGACGCTGAGCTGCAGGCTCCCACGCAGGTCCTCGGCAAAAAGGTTGTCCTCGCGACCGGCTCCGACGCGCGCATGCTGCCCGGTTACAAGGCCGACGACACCATCCTCACCAACATGGAGATCCTCACCCTGCCCGCCCTGCCGAAATCGCTCATCGTCATCGGCTCGGGCGCAGTGGGCGTCGAGTTCGCCTCGGTCTTCAAGAGCTTCGGCTCCGATGTGACCATCATTGAGGCCCTCCCGCGCATCGTTCCGGTTGAAGATGAAGAGATCTCGAAGGAACTCACCCGCGCCTTCAAAAAGCGCGGCATCGACGTGAACGTCGGCTGCAAAGTTGAAAAGATCGAGAAGACAGGCGTTGGCGCCAAAGTAGGTTTCACGGACGCTACTGGCAAACCACAAGTCAAAGAGGCAGAGAAGGTTTTGGTCGCGGTCGGGCGCGGCCCTCGAACCAGTGATGCAGGCATCGACAAAGTCAAAATCACCCTTGACCGCGGATTTGTGCCCGTCAACGAGTGGATGGAGACGTCTGAACCTGGCGTTTATGCGATCGGCGATATTGTTGCCGGATTGCCGCAGCTCGCCCACGTCGGTGCGATGTGCGGTGTCGTGGTAGCCAGCAAGCTGGCCGGCAAGTACGCAAGGCCTGTACGGAAGGACCGCGTTCCGGGCTGCACGTATTGCGACCCGCAAATCGGTAGCGTCGGTTTGACAGAAGCCCAGGCCAAGGAGAAGGGTTATCAGGTAAAGGCCGGGAAGTTCCCGTTCGTTGGCAACTCCAAAGCCACCATCGTCGACTCGCATGATGGCTTCGTGAAGGTCGTCTCGGACGCAAAATACGGCGAGGTCCTGGGCGTCCATATCATCGGCCCGCAAGCAACAGAGCTCATTGCCGAGTGCGTCGTTGCGATGGAGTTTGAAGCGACCGTCGAAGAGATGATGTTCACCATCCACGCGCATCCAACGCTCTCTGAAAGCCTGTTGGACGGATTTTCCAGCGTCGAGGGCATGGCCATCAACGTGTAGTGAGTTGTTTCAGGGAGACAGCTATGAACTCAGAGCAAAGACCCCCATTTCCTCCGTTCACGCGTGAAACCGCGATCGAAAAGGTTCGTAAGGCGGAGGACGCTTGGAATAGCCGCGACCCACAGAAGGTTGCGCTCGCCTACTCCATCGACAGTCGCTGGCGAAATCGCAATGAGTTCATTTATGGCCGTGACGAAATCCTCGCTTTTCTAACACGGAAATGGCAGCGCGAATCGGACTATCGACTGATCAAAGAGCTATGGGCCTTCACGGAGAATCGCATTGCGGTCCGTTTCGCTTACGAATCTCACGATGAATCCGGACAGTGGTTTCGATCTTATGGCAATGAAAACTGGGAATTTGACCTCAATGGTTTGATGACCGCACGCCATGCCAGCATTAATGATCTCGCAATCAAATTCGCCGAGAGACTGTTTTACTGGACGTCAGGCCGTCGTCCTGACGATCATCCCAGTCTCACCGACCTCGGCCTCTAGCCCGTCATGCACCTAAACCTGCTGCAACTCGGCCGCATTCCTTATGGCGAAGGATTGCTTATTCAGGCGGAGGTCGTTGCCGCGCGCAAGGCCGGCGCTATCGATGACACGCTCATACTCCTTGAGCATCCGCCGGTTCTCACGCTCGGTCGCAACGCATCTCGTGTGAATATTCTCGCCACCAACGAACAGTTAGCCAACCGCGGTGTCCAGATTCATGAGAGTAACCGTGGTGGCGATGTCACCTACCACGGCCCCGGCCAGCTGGTCGGCTACCCCATCTTTGACCTCCGCGGCGACCTCCCTGGCAAACGTGGGCCGCATCTTGGCCCAGTCGATTTCGTCAGGCTGCTGGAAGAAGCGCTCATTCGTACCTGCAAGGACTTCGGAGTACCAACACAACGAATCTGCAAGCGCACCGGTGTCTGGACATTGCCAGGAGGAAGCGTTCCGGAGAAAAAAATTGCAGCCATCGGCGTCCATGTGTCGCAGGCAGTGACCTCCCATGGGTTTGCACTAAATGTCACCACCGACCTGCGCGACTTCGAGTGGATCGTCCCCTGCGGCATTAGCGATCGGGCGGTCACTTCGCTGGAGATCGAATCACCCCAAACTCCCCCACCTTCGCTCATCGAAGCTGCCAACAGAGTTTCGGCCAACTGCGGCCGCGTATTTGAACGACAGGTGATCGCCGCCCAATCCCTCGACCACCTGCTGGGCGCCCAATCGACCAGCAATTGAATTTTGTTCTGTACCAAATGGTATATATCTCGACTAATCTGCTCCTTGAGATTGCCCGCACCCGTATAATCTGAAATTGCGCCCTAACCGGCACCGTAGACTCTTCCGGAGACTCTTCCCAATGCCAATCGACGTCGTCATGCCCCAGATGGGCGAATCCATCACGGAAGGCACGCTCACCAAGTGGCTCAAGAAGCCCGGCGACACTGTCGCTCGCGATGAACCACTCTTTGAGATCTCCACCGACAAGGTCGACGCTGAGATTCCGTCTCCCGCGGCCGGCACGCTTGGCGAAATCAAGGTGCAGGAGGGCGCTACGGTTGGCGTCGGAACCGTGGTTTGCGCCATCAACGATTCTGGCGTAGCAGAGGCTGCTCCATCTGCCCCGGCACCCGCAGACGCTGCGCGGAAGGAAGAGGCGGTCAACACTGCGGCTAGGGATGAGACTGTTCCGCCGCCTGCTCCCGAATCGTCCGGGCATGGCACCGAAGTCCTCATGCCGCAAATGGGTGAATCCATCACCGAAGGCACGCTTACCAAGTGGCTTAGAAAGGTTGGGGACGCGGTAGCGCGTGACGAACCAATCTTCGAGATCTCCACGGACAAAGTGGATGCTGAGATTCCTTCGCCCACTGCCGGCGTCCTCGCCGAAATCCGCGTGCAGGAAGGCCAGACCGTCACCGTCGGCACCGTGGTTGCGGTGATTGGCGGCGGCGCGGTTGCTTCCGCGTCCACATCTCGATCTGGTACTGCGGTTCCGGCTCCCAGCAAGCCAGCTCCTGCCCCGACTAGTCCCGCTCCTGCACCATCCGCTACCATGGGCGGAATACTGCGTTCCTCGCCTCTGGTTCGCAAGATCGCAGCCGAGAACAACATTGACCTTAGTGGAGTTTCAGGCACTGGCGCTTCCGGTCGGATTACGAAACAGGACATCCTCGGACATCTTGAGGGCGCGACAACTCCAGCAGTTTCTCCCGTGCCTGCCGCTGCCGCGCCAGCGACTCCAGTTCCGGCTGCGCCGACACCCGCGCCATCACCCGCCGGAGCTCCGCTTCCCGGCGAACTGGTCCCTCTGTCCAAGATGCGCGCGATCATTGCTAAGCGCATGGTGGAATCAAAGGCCACTAGCCCGCATGTTCACACGGTATTCAAGGTGGATATGACACGCGTCGTGAAGCTGCGTGAAAAAGAGAGGAACAAGTACGAGCAGCGCAATGGCGTAAAGCTCACCTACATGCCCTTCATTACGCGCGCCGCAGTGCAGGCCCTCCGCAAGCACCCGATCGTAAACGCTTCCATGCAGGGCGAATCAATCCTCTACAACAAGAACATCAACGTCGGGATCGCTGTTGCGCTGGAGTGGGGGCTGATTGTTCCGGTCGTCAAGCAGGCGGAAGAAAAAAGCTTCCTCGGTATTGCCCGAGCCGTGGTCGATCTTGCGGATCGCGCCCGTTCCAAGAAGCTAGCACCCGACGATGTTGCCGGGGGAACCTTTACGCTCACTAACTCCGGCATCTTCGGCGAGCAATTTGGCATGCCCATCATCGCGCAACCTCAGTCGGCGATCCTCGGAATCGGCGGCCTTAATAAAGAGGCCGCGGTGCTGACCGATAAAGACAGCCAGGATTCGATTGCGATTCGCAGCATCCAGCACTTCACTCTCGGCTTTGACCACCGCATCATCGATGGCGCCGATGCAGGCAAGTTCATGTCTGATTTCAAGGCCTACCTCGAGAACTGGTCCGAAGACATCGGGTAGCGAATGCACACTTCGACAACCTCGCCGTAGCTCGCTACATGGACGGCAGCGCCAGTAACGCTCCCCGCTAAACAACCAAGGCCCTGACAGAGGAGCAATGCGCGGGAGATCAACTCGGCTAAAACTTGGCGTAGTGCTCAATCAAATACCCAATGATGATATGAAGCGTGGTCAAGAGGCCTCCGAACACCACGCCGGCACCCTTCAATCGCTGCACGCTGCGCTCATGATCCTCGACGCGCCCCTCTAGTTGCAACAATCGACCTGGCTGCCCGATTCCCAGCAGCTGCTCCATCTGCACTTTTAGAACGCTCAGCTCTTGCAAAACCTGACTTTCAAAATCCGTCATCGACCCACCTCGTCACTCATCGCAAATTTTCCTCTATGCCGTCTCGTTCACCGGCATATTCACAAACACGGCGCTTGAAAAGCGCGAATAAAGAGGCGGCGTGCTGTCGTCATACATCCGCACATACATGCGTTGCACTTGCGCCGCAACCGGAATCGAGAAGCTGCGCACTGGGCTCCGAAGCACCAAATCCGCAGCATCGACACCCACTCCAAACTCCCAATCCTTCAACCGAACCTCAAACCCACCGCCTGCAGGCGGAGCCGTTCCGGCATCCACTTGCATAGCGGTCTCCGTCAAGCTCGTCACGGTCAGCTCCTGCAAGTTCGCAAGCACCTGGCCAGGCGCGCTCAACGCCGTCTGCGGCAAATAAGCATCGGCCGCAATCTCTTCACTCAGCTTCAACCCGATCCCCGCTGCCCACTCGGCAGCCCAGTCGTTCGCGAAGCTCAGCTCGTATTGTCGAATCTCGGGGACCGCGCTGCCATCCCGTACCGTCACGCTTCGTACCAGCAACGACGAAGTGACTCCGGCACTCGTGACCGCCAAAACGTCACCAGGCCAGATGTCTTGCGTCGGATTCACCAGCGTATAGGTACCAGCGACAGCCGCCGTCCGGCTCGTCGCGAACGCCAACACAGCCTGCGTTGCACTCTCGCAATCCACGCTGCTACGCGCCACAGGAAGAGTGACCGCACCCAGCCAGCGACACGTCCCCGGAACCCCGTTGGCACCTTCGAACGCAACGCTCGTGGCATCGGCAAGTCGCGCAATTGATCGCTGTTGGTTACGATAATTCACCGTCACACGCTCACCCGCCACGGGAACACGGCCTGCGAGAAACGTTACCTTACCTGGCGAGCCAGCAGCCGTCCCATAACTCACCGAGCAGTCCACGCCTTGGCCGGCGACGCCGATCAGCCGCGTTTGCAACGTACCGCTAGGCAGCGTGCTCACAATCCAGATGCTTCCGGTACGCGTCACACTTGCCGAGCCAATCGAACTGAACATCTGCGTCGCGTTCGCAAGCACAAACGAGCACGTTGCAGGTGCGTTGCTGACCGTCCCTCCTGCAGCAGTACTGTCGTAAAGCACCGTCGCTGGCGTGTTCGATGCGGCGCCCTCATCGACCAACTCAAATACCACATCCATCGGAGCCGCCACGCCGCCAGGACTACCGAATCCCTGAATGACGCCGTCCACCATGCAATAATAACGTTGCAACACGCGCTGCATCTCAACGCAATGCAGTCTCAGACGCATCGTGTAGGAGTGGCCAGCGCTTGGGGTAAATACCGTGCCGGTTTCAACACCGTTGACCACCGGCACAATGACCGTTACGCCCCCCGTGCCGCTCACACTCTGGCGCACACGAAAGCCGGCAAAACACTCTGCCAGGATCGGTAGCCCCTGATACATACCCGCGAGCATTCCATTGCACGCGGCAGAAAGCGAGACTCCGCTCAACTGCACAACCACCGAACCGCCCATCTCAATTGCATCAATTGCCGTGAGTGTCGTCTGGCCATCAGAGCCATTGCCCCCACTCATCGTCAGACCCGCAGAGGTCAGCGAGAAGTAGCTGCCTGGATCAGCCACACTCCACTGTGCTGGATCGAATGCCGCTTCGTTGAAGTTATCCTGGACTAATGTACGATTGGTATCCCTATAAGCGGATTCGCTAAGGTCAAAGGCTGTGGTAATGCCATCCCCAAAGAAGTTCTCCTCAATGTAGGCCGCGGGTTCCTCCGCGCCAGTAAGGGTCACATCGTTCGCCAGTTCACGTACGGCACTGGTTTGCAACTCAGAGACCGATAACGTACCATTGGCGTCGCTAAAAACATGGGTGACATTTCCCACTGGTTGTATAAGAATCTGCCCGTTCAGTGCACGATACGTTCCATAGGCAGAGCTCGCCGCGTTCGCTGCATTCACACTGAAGGGCGACGAAGCCCGTGCTGCAAACGCACCGGTAGTCGCAACCGTACCGGAGCTGGCAACTGTCATCCCGGCTGATCCCCCGGCCTGCGCCCGCAGCGCCATCTGCGCTACTAATGCTGTGCCCCCAAGGCCAAGCGATTCTGCATCTCTCAAACCAGCACCAGAACCAAGATTATCGAGAAGCCATTCATCGCTAACCGCATTAACCCGAGCGCGATAGACGGCGCCCTCAGACGAATTCCCCGCATACACTCTAATCGGCTCGGTCACCACATACCCCGTGAATACTACAGTTGCGTCCGCCGCCGTTACCGTTACCTTTCCGCGCCGCACTGGGACCGCAAGTTTCCCGGCCCCCAGGACGATCTCAGCCGTGCAGCGCGACGGCTCATTAAGAACACGCTGCACGCTGATCGGTCCGTCTGCCGCGACTGCTTCGGTGTAGTCGATCGCGCCTAGTCCGTCAAGATTGTCGATCGTAATCCGCACATTTTCTCCTTCATCGCATCCCTAACCGGTTACGTAACTCCGAAAACAAACAACGGTCTCTCCGTCTACCGGATCCTTCACCGGTAACGCCCGGAACGATGCGCTCAGCTGAATTTTCTCGTATCCACCACCAGCCTTCGCACTCGCCTCAGCCGCACCACCCATCGCTTGCAGCCGCGGATAGTGCCAGATCACTCGCTCGCCCTGCTGTCCTTCGCCTACGAATACCGCAGACCACTCCTGGAAAAAACTTGAACCCTCTCGATCGCAGAACCCGACCACGCCGCTCACCTTCATCGTTGCAACTGGAGTTCCGGCAATCAGAGGCCATTGCAGCGTTAGCGCGCCTGTCACCGCATTGACGGAAGTGATTCGTCCAACGTTCAAAGTGACTCGACGGATGTAGTCCACATCACTCAGAGCGGTCTGCACGTACGCCCCACTCACCCCGCTACCTACAAACCCCACCTGCGTACCGTAATCGACATCAACTGCGATCAGCTCACCAACAGAGAATCCACTTGCACCCGTTGCGCCCACCTGTAACACGCTCGCCGTCGACCCCGTCTGCAACGGCACCGCAGAGATTGCCGTGCCACCCGAGCCCTCACTGGTGGATCCCAATGCTACCCTCAACAAATTCATCTGCTGTGTGCCGGCCGAAAGCGCAAGCTGCAATTTGCCCCAGCTCTCAAACCCGAAAGACACCATAGCTTCAATTTCTGTGCGAGACTGCATCTGCGCGACTGCAGGAGATCCCGTGCGCACCGGCTCGATCTTGGTCCCACACTTGCGCGTGAAGTCTGTGATCCAGCCCAGACCGAGCCACGGCGAAGGGGGAGTATTGAGCGCGAACTCCCCATTCTGCGCCGCGTCGAAAATAGTCGCTTGCTGCGCCGTGCGATTGACTGGTGCGAAATATGCGCTTACACGCCGCAGCATTGGTGACATCGTACCCATCACGTCACTCACAGTTCACCTGCTTCCTGGTAACTCATTAACTGGACAGTCGCCGTTCGAGCTAGCCTGTCATCTTTCGCCACCATCTCTCCAAAAGCAGCCTCGCTCCACCAGACACTCGTCTGCATTGCTACCGCCGGGTTGCCATTCGCCAATCCTGAGTAGTTCATCTTGAGCACATTCCTCGGCGGAGCATTCACCGCGCCCTGGAACTCGGCATCCATAGCTGCCAGCGCTCTCCCACGATCCATGCCACCATTCACCGCAGTGCCGGAAGTCTCGTAGTCAACGCAGCACTCCAACATCATCAAGGCCATGGTCCCATTGGGATCCACCTGCGCCGCAGACCATCGCAACCGAAAACAGTCGGGGATTGCCACTGCGGACAGCAACTCATTCTCCTCGACCAAGACACCTGGTCGCACCACTCCACGCAGCACGATCGTTCGCTCCGGATTGAGCCTGACCAGCCGACTTCTCAACACTTCATAGAACGTATCCTTCGCGTTCTGCACAATTACCTCCCTAAATCTGTAACTAGCGTCCCTCCCTATCGAACCGGCGGTTCCAGCGTGAGCCAGTAACAATAAGGCATAGCCATCGCCTGAGAGGAATAACTGTTCGTGATCTTGTAAAGCAGGTCGTCGACGAACAAACCCACAGCGGTCTCGAACAATACGTCGGCCGAGTCAAACCCGAGCGATCCGAGCGTCTTGTGCACAGCACTCGCCGACACCAGCAGTTTGGTCACACTGTTTGCCTTGTGAAAGGTCGCCGGACCCAGTGCCACATCCTGGTATTCTGGAGTCGCGAGGCCCAACTGCTCTGCGTCATCGTTCGGCACAGCCGGAGCAGGAAGACGCAACAACACCATGCGACCACCGCTGGCCCTCATCACCGTGTCCGCGACGCGGATTGCTCCATCACTCGATTGCCGCAACTCTCCCATCACTAGCCAAGCCTCTCTGCCACGTAAGGCCGCAACAATGCCTGCACCTGGCCGTCGATGAGCGAGTCACTGAAGTACTGGATCTGCAGTGTGTCCATCTTGCTCGATTTCACGTTCAATCCCGGGGTCGTCTGCGC
Organism: uncultured Acidobacteriaceae bacterium; assembly: GCA_963737325.1. Taxonomy (GTDB): domain Bacteria; phylum Acidobacteriota; class Terriglobia; order Terriglobales; family Acidobacteriaceae; genus Granulicella. The sequence goes on along the minus strand of CAVTSJ010000023.1, from coordinate 527,135 downwards.
ATTTCGCACTATCTGCGCGCAGGCTACCTGGATAGCATTCGGGACCGTCGTGCAGCCGGCCGTATACGTAACTTCCGCTTCGCCGTAGCGCATTCCCATCACGTTCCATGCGAAACGAAACTCACCCGTGGGCACGCTCACAAAAAGTGTCGTTGGATCCACATCCACCCACTGGCCCGGCAAAGCAAATGCTGCTGCAAATCCAGTCTGATAGGCGTAGTCTCCAAAAAATTCCTCGCCATACCCAGGCCGCGCATACTGGGCCCGCACAGCATCTACGCTGACTAACGGACCATAACTCAGCCGTACCGTCTGCGCCTTGATCGGAACCATCATCCGCTCCGTATAACTAGCCGACAAAAGCGACGGTCGCCGACAATAAGCTTCGATCATCGCGGACGCAGTCGTCACCCATGCATCGGCTGTATCGGCCGACAACCCATATGCCACATAATCTGCTGGCAACAAATATCCCATTGAACCTCTCCCTCTCAGCTTGCACCTGGAACTGGCACGAAGCCGGAGCGCCCCACCGCACTCCGGCCCCAACGCTTACATCGATCAGTTCTAGCGATCGACCAGCACCTGATAATGCGCATAGCTTGCGCCCTTGACCACAACAGCTCCGAACTTGACAACGGCATACTGGCTCGCCAGGGAACCCTGCATGCCAAGCTGGAACACACGTGGGTTCTGCTCACCCAGCCAGTGATATTCAATCAGGTCCTCGGTCACGATGTAGGCAGGTAGTACCGCAGAACCCGATCCTGGAACGCCCGTGTACGGCAGTGTCCACTCAGGAATGAGCGGTATATCACCCGCCTGCGTGCTCAGGGTCTTCACCGTAAGGCCGCCCTCGATGTTCTTGGTGTTCAACACCACATTGAATTCCGTCTTCATCTCGCGGTCGATCAGATCCAGCAACACCGGGTTCGCGTAGATCGCCGTCGGCCGCACGCCAAAGTTAGAGTTCGAGAGCATCTGCGCGATAGTCGATTTCAGACCATCTACGATGCTTTCACTCGTGCTGATGCTGGTTGTGTTGCCGCCTGCCGCAATCTGTCCCACCGCGCCAAAATACTGCGCCGTCGTTGGCGAACTGAGACTCGTGTCCGTGCCGTTCCACAACGCAATGTCATGCGTGCGCAGAACGCCATCCACCGTGTCCGTCAGGTCCTTCGCCTGCAAATAAGCAAACTGGCTCTGCTGCTTGCCCAATTCCAGATCAAAGAGGTTGTAATCAATCTGGGCCACTAGCGCCTTTAGCGGTACGCTGTTCTCGATCCGCGTCGGCTGCACAATAGCCGGAACGATGGCTCGCGGATTAACGAAGGCTGATGTAGCCGAAGCCACGGGAATAGCAGTCTCTTCAAAATATCTCGAAGGATGGCCCGTTGCCGGCACCTGCTTGATGCGTTGGCCGAACACTCCCCGACGTCGCACCAGGTCTAGAATCTCGGTCTGATAAATGGGCACCTCGATTGCACCCGGCCCAATGTAATCCGCTGTTGCGTTGATGTGCGTAAACTTCGCGTTCATTCTTATCTCCTGATATTTCTGTAAAAAGACAAAGGCCAGACTCTCGTCTGGCCTCCGCCTTGCTTTCTCTCCACCCACGCACGGTCACTTCGACCGGAGCGGCCGGTCCCTACCCCAATATGCCAGCGCGCCTCAGCTCTGTTTTCACGGCAATACGCTGCTCAATCCCGAGGCTCCCCATCGCACCGTCGAGTGTAGCGGTGTCAATCGATCCTCCCGAAGCACCCAACTCCAGTGTCACGCCTTGTTTCGCCAGCATCGTCGCCATCCCCAAGGGCAAAGTCTTCCGCCCCTGCGCCTGCGGCTGCGCGGCTGCCGTGAGCTCCGCAATCTTTGCTTCGGCTTCAACGAGTCGCCGTTCCAGATCCGCCTCGCGTGCCGTCTCCACTGTCGCTACGATGCGGCCCACATGCTGTTCCGCCTCGGCAGCGAGTGCCATATGGCGTTCCGCCAACCCCGATGCAACCTGCTCCAATGCAGTAGCCACCGCCTCCAAACGCTCTGCTGCTTCCATCAAATCCATCACGTTGTTATCTTCCATTGCCTTCCTCCCTCTTCCTGACGTCCCTCGGAACGCCTCACTTCGTTGCTGTCACTCGTGTCTGCCGACACTCGCTCACGCGGTTCACGTGAAATGAAGTGGCCCGGTAAGCCGCCTTTTCACGCAATAGAATAGCCGCCCCCGTAAAGGTGGCTCGCGTCAGCCGCCACACTGCATCTCTCATATCGGCGACGTGGGCATCGGCCAGTTCATAGCTCATCCCCATCGCAGTGTCCATCCCAGCTTTCAGTCCACCGACCCTGGCCTCCATCTCCGGGTAATCCCGCGCAAACAGAAAGCCACCCACCAGCAATCGGTTCCCCTCGAGATGCGCGGACGTGATGATGCCGCACTTCTGCCGCGCGTCATGACCATCCCATCCGGCCTTGTAATCCACTGCCATCCCTAACAGGCTCGGCAGTGCCGACTCCGCCGCACCCGTCGTCAACACCACGCGATGACCGCGCGCCCCGCTCGGCGCTTTGTCGCTGGGTACGTCAACCAGCGTCAAACACCCCTCAAATGGCAGCCGATTGGGATGCCCTGCCACCTCTGGGAAATCAACTGCCATCGCCCGCAGTTCGCGTCCGCTGCAACGTCGCCGCCCTGCACGACGCAAGTGCACTGCTCTTTCCATGTGAACCTCCTCGTATCTCTCCTTAAGTCATGCCCATCCGAAGCACGTCACACCTCGTGCGCCCCGACCAGGGGGTTCGCCAACTCTGCCGGAGCCAGCCCGCGCATCGCCCTCACCTCGGCGACCGACAGAACTCCCGCAAGCAACAACTTCGTTTGAATATCGACCTCCACCATTTCGTCCCTGCTCTCCAGGTCCGTCCACGCAAACCTCAGGTCTCCCCAACCAAGACGCTTCATGATCACATCACGCGTGATGTGATCGGCAATCAGCTTTGCCAGCGGGATGATCGCATTTTGGAACGCCTCATCTGCCAATTCGCTTGCAGTCGACTGGTTTACGTCCTGCGCGACGCCTAGCATCATCGCCGGTAGATCAAAGGCATTCGCGATCATCGTTAGCAGAAACTGCTGCCACTCCAACCGCAGATCGGCATCCGTGCCGGCCGCAAACTTCAACACCTCGGGCTTCTGCTCTGAGCTCAATACAGGAACTCTTCCGGATCCCTCCACCTCATCCTGCCACCACCGAACCAACCGTTCATGCTGCTCCGGTGTTCGCTCATTCAGCCACAGCGCATACTGCACTACGCTGTTCGAGGCCAGCCTGCCCGCATAGCGGTGGGCTTGTAGAAAGTGTGAAATCGACTCAAACGCCACCTCGACCTTGCCTAATCCGAACGGCGTATGGCTGCGCGAGTTCAAGCGGACATACATTAGTTCGTCGTCGCGCAGCGGCAGCAGAGAATCCCTCCCCAGCTTGCCTGTAATCTGGGCATAGCGGGGATCGTTGGGATCGCCCTTCCAGTTCGCATTGACCTGGATCGACGCTCCATCCACGGGATACAGGCGAACAGGTAAGTCTGCGTCCCCTGTCTCAATCTCCGCTGCGCCAAAGCCGCCCACCAGGGTATCTTCAACCACCTGCTCAATCATGGTGCGAAAGCTGTCACATTCATTTGGCAGGTCCAACGCCCTGGTCAGTGATGCTGCGCGCTGCACGCGATCGCCCCCGACGTCCTCACCCGCCCCGCGTCGCACCTCGATCTGCCAATCCATGCATGCAATCCGGTCTTTAATGCAGTTGATCGCCCGGCGCGCCACCGGCGTCTCGGCAAACCTGCGCAGGTTCGCTGCTGTCGGCTTGGGAAGTGCGTTCTGCACGCCCGCTGTCCTGAAGGGCGCGAAGATCGAACTCATCCTCAGCGGAGTCACGGCTGTCTTTCGCTCGCCCACGTTGTCAGCCGATGCTGCCACACCGGCAACTCGTTCCCACATCTCTCTAACCGTCGATCCCAAACCCATTCCGATCCCCCTCTTAAACCCGAAAGGCGCGACCTCTAAGGTCACGCCTTGTCCACATCATTACGCCCGTTCTTATGACGCTACGGTCCTAACTCTCGCTTCGCCGTCTCCGCGACCCTCCCCAAGTCCGCGATCGTCAAGACACGTATCGCCTCTCGTTCCAAAACGCTTATACCGAAGCCATATTGTTCTTGGTCCGCAATCGACGCGATCCTCTCCACCACAGCAGTTAGTTCCAAATCGACGCCCTCGCTGTTCAGTACACCGGCGCGCAAAGCGTCCGCCGAGTAGGCCATGCTCTTTGCACCTTCAACATCACTTTCCAGTGATACAGCGTGAAACATCCGCACCTTGCCATTGCGATAGCCACAGTCAATCTTCAAAGGATCACCGGCCTGCGTATAGGCCGCAGCCGCGATCTTCTTGCGCATCAATCGCCACACGCCCGCTTGTTCAAATGCGGTGCGCATCGTCGAAACGATCGCCCCGCGCCCGCTCGCCTTCCTTCGCGACGACGGCAACTTCAACGGTTCGACATACATCCGCAACAGCTGCTCCATCTCTGCGCGGAAACTCTCTGCCAGCGTTCCCTTCATCTCCGTCAGCTGAATGCTGTTAGATAGCGAGTCCTCCAGTGTATCCAACATCGGCTTCGCGTTCACCTTCAACTCCACCCCAGCTTGCAGCCGCAGCCCAATTTCTGACTCCAGCGATTCCAGGAGGTCCACATCTGCATCTGGATCCATGCAGCGCACCCTGCTCCAGTCGCGCGTAAACCGCACCGTCGCCGTCTCGTCCCGCCCGGCCTCGCGTAGCACTACGCCGATGTTCGCAAACTCTCCCTTCACCACATCCGGTACATACCGAATGAGGGAAAATTCGCACTGTAGCCGTTCGCGCAAAGAAACCTCCACACTTCCCAACGATCCAACAGCCTACTCTACATTACAAATTTTCCCGCACTAGCCGTCACGTCGAATCCTCTCGCGATCACGATATTCTTCTCCATTCCCCATAGTGGGAAGGGTTCCCGATCTGACTCCCGAAATTGTCCAATCAACTCTCTCACTCTCGACCTGCGCTGCAACAGCGATTCCATCAAGCGTTCAATTACCGAAGGATCCCCGCCGTACCATTCCGGAGGAATCTCCTCGGCAACTTTCCACAAGATGTCTCCCGAAAACTCCTCAACCCTGCTCAACCAAGGCTCAAAACTCTCCCATCCTCGAACGCGCGCATAGACTTGGTTGCGCGCAAATACTCCTCTCAGCGGCGCATCTGGAAACGTCCAGTCGCCCGCGTTAAAACAGTATCCCTGGTCGATAAATGTTGCCCGGTACTTGCGCTCTCGTGGTCGACGCTCGAATACAGCCTGCCGGCCATTGCAGTTGCCGGTCCACTTGTCCACCGCTAGCATTCCAGCAAACTCTGCCAGGTTTCGAATCTCGTCCATCTGAGGCTCTGGCAGATAGTCCACAACTTGTCCGGGCATTAACCCTCCGACAAACCGGCTTCCAAACTGCAACCCTCCAGCGCATCGCTCGCGGACCCCACGCCCTAGATCCACCACCATATCCGTACTATTCCTAATCAACCACTCGCTGACTTCGATCACGTCGGTCTTCGGCACAGACAGACCGACGGCCTCAGCAATCCGCGTCGCAATCAACTCATTTGCCAGAACCCGCAAATGCTGCGGGTTGTTCTTGAATTTCACCACCCATAGATTTCCATCCGCACCCAGCATCAACTGGCTCTGTGCTCCGCCGCGCATCCGCCGAATTGCCTGCACCGCTGTAATCGCCAAAGCAACTCCTACGCTTTCACCTTACCGCATTTGCCCAGCTCCCATTGGTGCGGTCTATCCACGTCTCCGCCCTAACCGATTGTGCCACAGCCATCGCCATCACCAGGTCGTCATGCGCGCCATTGGCCGCTCCTGTCTTTCCGCGCTCTCTTCCAACAAAGGTCCGGCATTCGCTCAACAGTCTCTTGCTTCTGAATATGTCCGGCTGTTGCTCGAGCAAGGATCCAAGTCGAGCCGTCATCTCAGGCTTTGAGGTTGAGGTCGTCAACCAGCCAGCCTCGCGACCCTGCAAGTATAGATTTGGATACTTCTCCCTTGAATCGATATAAGCCAGAACTGCGGCGCCATGGTTATTTCGCTCAACCGCAACCAATGCACTGTGATACTCCTTCGCCAACTCAACTGTAACCTTTGCCAGTTCCGATGGTCGCAGTCGTTCTTGCAACTCCGCGCATTGCAGCCCGGTCTCCCGTTCAATTACCTGTGCCGCGGCAAAATCTCCCTCTTCGCCCCCGCCCGCTGAATCCGCCGCAACGATGTACTTGCATCCCAACTTCGGCGGAAACCACACCATGAGCGCCCCGCCGCGTCGATTGATCAGAGCTGGCTCCAGTTCCTCCATCCGCTTTTCAATTGCGTCAACATCAAAGAAGCATGAGCCCGTCGCGCGGAAGCATGTCTCTGCATCTTCAGCGAACTCCTGCGATCGCAATCCTCCATAGCCCCTCTCCAGCTCTCTCCGAAATCCAATCTGCCTCCCACTCAGTCCGTACCGCTCAACCAGCACCCCTTCCGCGTCGCTCATCTCCCCCAAAGCGACAGGCCCACGCACGTACGACGGCTCTAACCACCACGGCAAGAAATGCCGCACGAGCGCCCCCCCATCCTCACACTCGTCGACCCCCCGGCACCATTCTTCGTAGAAAGCTCCATACGCCCCACTCGGTGTACTCTCCAGCACCAATTCGCCGCTGGACGCCAACCCTGCACGCAATCCTGCCAGCGTCGCCGCAGCATCTCCAGGCCAGCGACTTACCTCACTGCAATGCAGATTTTGCAGACTCAATCCCCGCCCTGCCCCCACATCACAGGCACTCGCCACACGGTACTCACTGCCAAGTTCCGGAAAGATCATCTGTCCCACGTTTGCTCGACTCCGTACCAGCGGCCCCTTTTGCAAGTCCTCCGGAAGCTCATCCCACATTTTCTGCACAATGCAAAAGATTGCCTCCGCTGCTTCACGAGTGTGCGCTACCTGCAGGGTAAGTGTTCCTGGCCTGCTGATCGTTCGCAGGAAAAACCTGCCCGCGACCCAGGTAGTGATGCCCATCTGTCGAGCCTTCAGCACAATGTTCTGTCTTCCCCGCCGCTCTTCAAACCGTCGCTGCGCAGCATTCGCTATCAAAGCCTTTACACATCCATCCCGATCGCGGACGCGCAACCAATCCGCCGCAGTCCGCATCGCCAGGGCGGGATCAAGCTCCATCCGATGCGCAATCTCCAACAGGCTCTCTGTATTACTCTTCACGTCCCACCCACCCCGACGCCGATCCTCGTCCTGCGCATCGCGCAGAGGCCGAGAATCGACGCCTCGTCGCATTCCCAGGCACCACCACGATCAGTACTCGCGCGGCGCTCCAGTGCTTATTGGATTAATCAGGCTATTCTCAAACATTTGGAATATCTGAGTTCCGCCATTACCATAGGCCCACACATTCGGCCAAACAACGTAGCTGGCGGTTGCCGACCCCTCATAGGTTTTGAGTTGAGTTGCGAGTGTGACCCTGAAGACTGCCCCAGTTCCGGTTGGAGTAGTTAGCACTACGGTAGGAACGCGGGTCAAAGGCGCGGATGTCATTGCTGTTGTAGCCGCGCTCGTAACATATACGCCTGCCCCCCCAGGCGTACCGCTACTTTGAGAAAGTATAGTTGTGCCTTCGGGGACTCCGGTCCCAACAATAGTGTCTCCAACAGTAAGCAGCGGAGAAGTGAGGTTATTCGGCCCGATGTTACAGCAGGTAATTGATGAAACGGTCAGATTTGTACCGCTTCCATTCGCAGTAAATACGACCGGATAACAGCCATATCCCAGCCCATTATAAGTAGTGGCGACAGCCGAATAATTAGGCGTCACGACACTCGATGGCACCCCCCCGCTGGATAGCATAATGCCAGCTACTTTGCAGTTAGGGCCGCCTCCTATCGTTGATAATGCCGTGCCACTTGCATAGCCAGTTCCTCCGGATACAGCAATTTGTATACCACTGTTGAAGTAAGGAGATATGAGTTGTGCCAGGTTTTGATTTGTCCATCCGGTAACCTGATCGTCTCCTGGTATCCCAGTTCCCATTTCTTTTGCGGCCTGATATAGAGGGTCTAATACTGTTCTCGAATTGTAAGTTCCCGGTCCTCCGACTGCCGGAGAGCCAGATTCAAAATAAATTGGGAGATTGTTGGAGGTTCCCATGCTATTCAGAGCTGCTAGATAGGAAGCAGGTGAATTGGCAAAATTACCCTCGAATGCGTTGACCCACCCACCATTGTTATAATTTTGCTGCTGTAACTGCATTCCAGTTAGAGGAGATATGCTGTCCGCTGCGCTAGCTTGAAACTGACTATATCCAACCATCGTCTGAGTCGACATCACATAGATTGGAGTTGTGGGATAGTCAGCGAACAGCGTGCGATACATGGTTGTCGCAGACTCGTAGGATGATGGATTTTGAGGTGTATTCGCATTGTAAGCAGTAAGATTAGCCGCTGGACACCCGCCAAGATTGGGGACATTGGACCCACTGCCACTTGCCACCGGGACATCAGCAAATCCAGCCTGGTCAAGGATTTGCCGGAACCAAGCGAGGGAGTTAGAGCCGCTTGCAGCCCCATCATCATCGTTGATTCCGATGAGTCTGATTAGTCCAGCCTTTGCTGCGTTAATCACCATCGCCATTGTTTGATCGCCGCTATAGTCAGGCCCACAACCTTGGCTACCGAAAATCACGAGTGGTGGGTTTTTCGTCAGGTTGGGATACAAAAGGTTTTGGTAGAACTTCGTCTCGTTGAAGATGTTTGTCACCGCTATAGCTGATAGGTTTCCCGGAAAGATAGCGAACTCATCCACATACAGCGGGTTCTGCGAAGTGTCCGTCCCACCAGGTCCATAGTAGGCACCAGCGTTCACAGAGCCGGGAATGAGGAGTGGTTGAATCGGAGAGATCATCGACGTCACATAGGTGGTTGCTGTGATGGCGGCTCCCGTGCCTCCTCCGCCTGTTAGAGTTATCGTCGGCGTCGAGGTGCATCCTTGGGAATAAACTGATCCTACGGCTGTAATCGCGCCGCCTGACTCAGTAGCCGTGGCTGCTACTGTGCAGTTTGGTCCTCCGCCGGTTGATCCTACCGTGGGTGCAGAAGTGTATCCAGAACCCCCAGATGTGACCGCAAGAGTTACTCCACCAAAACCCTGTCCACTCATGTTGTATGTGTTTATCGTTTGACCGATTCCATTGACCCAAATAGAGAGCGCACTGCTATTGCCGGTTCCGTTGTCTTCAATCACAATGTCGTAATTGAATCCGTTCGGCATTACATCGGAAATTGTGGCAGTGCACCATTCTTGGGAAGCTAAAAACATCGCTCCCGTTGTTGCCGTATAGGGCGCTGGACTTTGCCTATAGAAACAAAGTTGTGATGCAGCCGTATTTCCAGAGTTTTGTTGAATGAATAGTTGCCACCAAACGTTTTGAACACCCGCCGTATTCAGATCTCCACGACTGGCAAGCACGTAGTGATTACTGGAGTGATCCCAGTTGAACTTATCGATGTGATACAGCATCGTCCAGGGCGTGTCCCATTCCATGCTGTTACCAAGTGTAAGATTGGGCGCAGCCGTCCATCCATTCCAAGTATATTCAGCGGAATAATTGGCATTGTTGGTATTGTCGAAGCCCGGCTGTTGCGGAGTTGCCCCAACTCCGGGATTCTGCTTGACGGCTACTAAAATGTTCGAATACCCGGAAGAACTTGATTGATTGCCCGTGAATGCATAGGGACCTGCCGTCGTTGCGAGGTAGTGTCCCTGAAAGATCCCTGTCCACCCTCCGCCTGAAATTCCCGTGAATACCGGAGAGGTAAAAGAGTAGGTGCTGGAATTACCCAACTGAAATCCTACAAGTATGTCGTCCGCTTGAGTTGTCGTGAGAGACCCACTGGTAAATGTCGTGGTCGTTCCAGTCGTGTGATTTGAACTATAGGCGTCTATAGGGGAAGAAGTTGCGACATTGGCTACAACAGTGACCTGTAGAATTGGATAAGCTACGGATGAGCTATAGGAAAGGGTGATCGTATGATTTCCGCCCGAAACATTTCCAAAATACCCCGCGTAAGCACCCGTGGTGCTGGTTATTGATGTGTACGTGGCACCCCCGGAATCAGAGATACTTGTCGGGGAGATAGAAAAAAACACAATGATCGCGGAACCCGGCCCCACGTTTGTCAGCGAACATGAGGTACTTGTGGTTGAGCTGGATACGCCATTCGTGCAGTAGGTGTTATACGCCGGAGTGGTTAGCGGGGTCAGGGTGAGGCCAGATACCGAATCTTTGAATGAATCGGTCAGATCGTTGAAGTTCAGCCATAGGAAAGGATTGTTGACATTAACCGCGGCCGGGAAAGTGGTTTGCGGATTTACCGCCTGTGCGCTCCCTCGCAGAGGGAGCAAGACCAGCAACGCGATGATCAAAAACTTGCTCATTATTGGCTCCTTCCCGTGACCAGGGTCGCACCCGTGAAGTACACCGGAACAGCCGATGTCGCATCCGCGAAGACGCGGATCGTCAGCATGGTCGGTGTAGTCATTCCTGCAGTTGGACAGCCATTTACCCCTGGACTAGCGACCGCCGTTATCATGGCAGTCCTTACCATGCCATTCGCCGTCGAGCTGACCGCCGTACTCGTCACCACCGCCGTCGAAAAGGTAGGCGATCCGATCACCTGCCCGGGCGTGACACATGCTGTCTCTACGTCGAGCACGGCATTTCCCGCTGTCGCCGATGAATAGAAATTTAGGTAGATCCCCGTGCTGCTCCAATAGGGCGGCGCGGTCGTCGTCAACTCCGCATATTGAGGCTGCAAGGGCGACGTTTGGAATAGCAGATACCCCAGCGCGCTCGACGCTGGTGCCACGGAGCCCGCCGGTGGTTCGTTGTTGGCGTACCTCGTAAATGCAGCCGCAAACGCAACTCCCCCATCTGAAACTGCTGCAGGAAAGTAGGTGTACGTCAGTGGAGGTGTGCTGCTTCCGGTGGCGACCGTGCAACTTCCTCCTAAAGCGCAGCTTGTTCCATTGACGGTCGTCGATGCTGGCATCAGCGCCGCTGTTCCCAAAACATTCGTCGCCGCGCCACTAGGCAGCTGCACCGCGCCCTGCGCCGATGTAGTCGCCGCCGGCAGCTGGGTTGCGCTCAACGTCCCTATCACTTGTGTGGACGCAACAGTTACGCTGCATGAGGAACCGAGCGTGCAACCTTGGCCGTTGACGGTTGTCGCGCTGTTAGCTAATGCCGCATTCGGAATTGCGCTTGCCACCACCCCGAGGCTTGGCGTTGTTGTGGCGTTTGTCACCGATGGCGTAAGCCAGCTGGGCCACGTTCCCGTCCCTACGCTTGTGACACCCGCTACCCCACTCCCATTCCCAGGCGGACAGTTCGCTCCATTCTGCAGGCAAGGGAGAATCCCGCCAATCGTCGTTCCCGATGCAAACGCGCTCGCCGAGGCTGTCGCTGCAAGCATTGGCGCAATAACAGGTCCGCCAAACGAGAAACTTCCCGCCGCTGGAGTGAATCGAAGCCACCCGCCTCCGGATAGATTGTCTTGAAAGATATAGTAGGGCTTGGCATTTGACGACACAGGCTCGTTACCTTGCACATAGAGCAGCGTCCCGTTATAGGCAGGCCGATACCCTATCTTGAACACATTGCTATAAGACCCGTTAATATTGAACGCCTCTGGTGCTGCCCCATTTGCGACGTTATTCGACGCCCCGAACGCCCAATACAAGTGGGCAGGCCCTTCGTCCGCTACATTCACGCCGCTGGAAGCATTGCCGCCACTTACCGGCGTCGTCTGGCCAATGTAGATATTCAAGCCAGAATTCTGGAACTGCGATGTCGGAGCTCCTACGACTGTATCTCCGGCTGCGAATGGCACCCGATTGCTGGCCAGTTGCACATTGCCAGACACGCCATTATTGGTTCCCGTGATGAACGCAGACGGATAGAACGTGACGCTCAATGGAGACGCGGAGATCGATAGCGTTCCCGTCGCGGACTCATTGTCGCCCGTCTGCGACCACGTCATTACAGGATTCGTACTATCCAGGGTGTTAGTAGCTACCGTGAAGGTGCCGTCCAGGTCCGACGGTGTCGCGCCCGAAACAACAATCGTGGAACCCACTGGAAAAGAATTGGTATTGCCACCTGATGTACCAAGGTTGAGAGTCACAATATTTCCATTACGTACGACGCTCGTCCCATAATTGCCGATGATGGGCGTTGCATTCGCAACCGCCGCCGGAAGAATGTTGCCACCCATGTTGCAGCTTCCAGTGAGACAGTTGCTGAAGAACACCTGTATTGGAGACGTCGCGCCGACCACTGCGTACGCTATCGGCCACGAGTTCGCGGTACTCGTCGCGACCAGGGATTCACCGCATGCTCCACCTTGCATCACCAGGGCCGCATTCGCACTGTTCCACGCGTAGCGCGTATTGAACGTGATGGATTGCACTCCCGCAGAAGCAGTGCCCACAGCCGTAACAGTCGCTTCTTCCTGAAAGGGTCCGGCGAGACACGCATCGGTTCCCGCAACAAAATTACCCGGGCTCGCCGGAGCCGTGCCCAATGTTATGTTGCACGTCGTCGTTGTATAGTTCTGCCACTCGCCATTGCCATTGTTTAAGCATGAGCTCGGAATGATGTTGCCCCACGCGGTGGAAACTGGTACCGCGCCGGAAGCAAGCGTGTAGAACATACCGTTCATCGCATTGCCTTCCGTTGCCAGCGTTGCCGCACTTCCTCCCTTGGAGGTGTCGAGCAATATACCGCCATCGGCAAATTGATCGTTGTCCAACGTGCCACAAAAACCGTGGCATGCGAATGAAGTGGTTGTGAGCAGATTCGATCCCGTCGTGCCACCGGTTGCCACGACCCCCGAGAAATAGCCAATCTGGTTGGTGTGTTCGACCGTGTGCGTCACGGCCTCATCGGAGGCCGCAACATTCCCGCCAAAGGAAGTCAGATAGGTATAAAACGCCGCTGTATCACCCTGGGCGAAATGGCTGAAGTTTCCAGCGTGCAACTGGGAGATCCCTCGCGTCGCAGACTCCAGAACGTCGGCACCCAGGTCACAAATGCTCCATCCCTGCGCAGCCGTTCCGTTATTACCCAGGTCATATCCCGACTGGAAGCAGTTGCTCCGGTTAGACAGCAGCGTATATCCCTCCGTTCCTGGGCTTGATGCCGTATTGCTCGAGGTAATGATATTTTGCGAGGCGAACCCGCTCCCCGAAAAGGTCGCACTCGCAGACACGTCGCTGATGGTTAGGCTTGTCCCGCTTGGTTGCGCTACCGTTTGGCTCGCGGTCGGCAGCAAGCTGACCTTCTGTCCCATCCCGCCGGCTGCTGCGGCCACGTTCTCATCTACATAGTTCTTGTCAGCGGCTTGGTTCGGGCTCACAGGGTCCGCAGGAAGGACCAACGGCCCCGTCATCGTGTCGCCCGCCTTCTGCACATAGGGCGACGAGTCCAACGGGAAGCCAGTCGACGCCGCAGCGATTGCATTGTCCACATACCGTTTCGATACCGTCTGCATCGCAACACTGACCGGCAATACCTGGTTCTTGATCTCCGCAAGCGTCGCGGGGCCTCCTCCTGGCACCGTCACAGGAACCACCCAGTACTCGCGGCTTGTCGTACCGTCGCTCAGGTGAAATATTGCGGTGTAATAACTGCCCATCGGCGATGCGCCTGCATTCGGTGTTAGAGCAATTGATAGCAGGCCCCCCGCGCCGATTGTCACGGAGGTGCTTCCCGCGGGAACTGCCTGCCCGCCTGCCGTTGTAAATGAGCTCCAGCTCACCAGGACCGTGCCGCCTGCCGGTGTTCCGTTGGCGCTGTTTACCGTGTCAGATACAGTTGTCGTTGGTACCTGGGCCGCTGCCACGCCCGCGCACCCCGCTATCATCGCCACCAGTACCACCAGCAGCATCAACACTCGTTTTGTTTCGCTCATTGCTCCTCCACCTACTGCTGCTCTGTTCTCTACTCGTGCATTCATCGCGCTGCATCACTTCTATTTCTTAGACAGCCAGTGCGGCGTTTGGAGGTGCAGCACTCGTCTCAGCTCCCGCCCCAGCATCCGGTGCAATAACCGGCGTGATCGAATGCAGCAGCATTCCATTCACCGTCTGCGCAAGCTGTATAAAATCGCCGCACCCAAAGTGTCCAATCGACACCCCACTGTCGTGGGCTATCGCCAATCCGATGTTCAAGTAGCCCAGAATTCTCTGCAGTTCCACTCGGTTCATATTTTTCTCCTCGGCCTTACAGGCCTCTTTAAGTTTCGTTGTCGCAAATTCTCTGATTGTGACCCCGATTTCGGTCGAAACGTCCCGTTTGCCGAAGCGCGCCCCATTTCGCCTCCGAACTCCACGGCTGGCCGTACGTTGCAACCCTCTCCGCCAAACCGCTACCATCACCTTTAGCAACATGCTCTGAAAGGCTCTTATGGAATCCAGCAACAGCAACTCCGCACCTCGCCGCTCTGAAGACATCGCTCTCGATCTCCTCAAGTTCGTTGCCGCCCATACTCACCTGGGCACGAAGAGCGCCCCCTCGACAGGTTTCGGCCTCCCATCGGCTCCCAAGCCCGAAGACCAGCTCACCCAGCTTTTCGAGCTCTACACCCGCTGCCGCGTTGCGGTTGAGTCTCCGCTGCCAGGCGCCGCAGCTCAAAAGTAGTCGTGCCGCCTCTTCGCGTCGCAGTTGTCGGCACCGGCGCCTTCGGGCGCAATCACCTTCGCGTCTATCGCGAACTCGAACTCGCTCATCCTCAACTCGTTCAGCTCGTCGCTCTCGTCGATCCAGTTCCAGAGCGCCGTTCGTCCTTCGCCTCTGCGTACAACATCCCCGCCTTCCCAACCGTCACCGCGCTGATGACTGCCAACTTGTCACTCGATGCCGCGTCGATCTGCGTCCCCACGATCCATCATGCCGCGGTCGCAGATCATCTTTTGCTAGCCGGCCTTGACATCCTCATCGAGAAGCCTTTCGCCGCAACCCTGTCCCAGGCAGACCACGTCCTGTCTCTCGCCCAGGCGCAAGGCCGAATCGTCGCCATTGGCCACCTCGAACGCTTCAATCCAGCCGTCACGGCTACCCTCACCGCGCTCAATCAGCCCATGTTCTTCGAGTCGCACAGACTCAGCGTATTCACACCGCGGTCCCTCGACGTCGACGTCGTTCTCGACCTCATGATCCACGATCTCGACATCGTCCTCAGCCTCACCAGCTCGCCCGTTCGAGAAGTCCGCGCCGTTGGCCTGCCGATCCTCTCACCGAAAACCGACATCGCCAACGTCCGCGTCGAATTCGACTCGGGCTGCGTCGCCAACTTTACCGCCAGCCGCGTCTCGACAGAGCAGGTTCGCAAACTCCGACTCTTCCAACCCCATCAATACCTCTCGCTCGACTTCGCCCGCCAGGAACTGCTGACCATCAGCGTCGATCCAACCGCCGTCGCCGCCGCAATCGCTGCCCCTGTTACGGCGACGCCCGCTGCGGGTTCTTCTCCACCGTCTGCACCCACCGCGGTCGCCGCCGTTTCGCGCCCCACCCCCGAGCCCTCTCAGTCCGCTCACGGTGAGCACCCCACCGCAGGCCTCTCCCTCACCAAGCCGGACATCCCCAGAGGCGAACCCCTTCGCCTCGAGCTCGAAGACTTCCTGAACTCCGTTCGCTCGCGCACGCAGC
The DNA here is from genome assembly GCA_963737325.1 of uncultured Acidobacteriaceae bacterium. Classification (GTDB taxonomy): domain Bacteria; phylum Acidobacteriota; class Terriglobia; order Terriglobales; family Acidobacteriaceae; genus Granulicella. Next base: position 511,279 of record CAVTSJ010000023.1, on the reverse strand, counting down.
CTCGCGTTCCCGCTCAGGCGGGCCGCGAAGCTCTTGCACTCGCTCTCTCCATCAATGACCAGATTGCCGCACACGCCCACCGCGCCGGCCTCCTCTAGTCGCTCCGGGCCCTGCGCGACTACTGCAGCTTCTGCACCGGTGTTCCTGGCGGAATCGTCATCTCAAATTGATCTGCCTCAAATACCTCATTCAGCGTGAGTTTCACCACATCAATCTTGAGCGAGTACTCGTCCAGCGGCCTGCTGATCGTGATCTCCGCAGGAAACTGCTGGCCGCCATGCGTCTGGTAGTTGTCATACATCGCCTGCGTCACGATCTCGCCCTTGTCGTTGTAAATATCCTGCTGGTACGGCAACATCGTCACGCGATTGATACGAATGACCCGCTGCACATGCAAAATGTGTCCGGTGGTTATCTTCAGCACCGTCAGGTTGTAATCCGGCTCAATCGTCTCCGTCTTATGATGAATATCCTGATGCACTACTCGCGACGATTCGGTCATCGTGACGAACTCACTCGGATCCACCCCTGGTACCAGGAGTGAATCCAGAAATACTGACGGCCTCAGATTTTCCAAACCATTCTTCGAAGGAGTCGTTACCTTGCCCGTTCCTTGTATCCAGACATTCCCGTGAGACGACGCATGCACCAACGTGAAAGTATCGCCCGTGCTCACCATATCCAGCGCGCGAGATCCAATCAGCGGCAGCTGCAGAATGACTCTCAGGTCAGCAGGCTTCTGCACAAAGATGTACCCCGTAAACGACGTGTACTCCTTCAGCTTGCCTTCCTTCGACCCGCCCGTAGTCGCCGTAACCTGAACCTGCGCCTTAAGCGTCTTTACCGCAGCATCTCGATCCGAAACATCCTTCTCCACCTGCTCCACACTGGCCGTCTGATAGACCGTCGGAACCTCGGACTTCAAAACAACACGAGTCGTCGAAAAACAGCCGGTCAACCCGCCTGTCATCGCCACGAACATCACCGACAACGCTTTCAAATTCTTCATTAATTGCAATGACTGAGTATATCGACTCCCGTTCTACCCTCTAGGATGCAGAATGATGCAGAATTCGGCGTGCTACTGACCCAGGGGCAAGCCCAGAACCGCATCTACGTGACTCCAGATTGCGCTATACGCAATCATCCACGGCTTTCGAATGATCGTGATCAGAATCTGTCCTTGGCTGACGCTCCAACTCAGCGTCACGCCATCAGCACTCGCCTGTCCCGCATCTTGCGTCGGGTCAACCGCCGGTCCGCCAGCCGCCTTTACCTTCGCGGTAATGACGGCCGGATCTGAAATTGGATACGTCTTCGCCTGGCTCATCTCAGGCCGCCGCAGGCAGTGCAGCCAGCAACGCCGTAATTTCCGTATCGATGATATTCGTGTAGTTCTCGATGCTCGCCACAACCGATGGATTACTCACCTTCACCGCCGCAAGCAGCGAAGGAAGCTGCGTCTGAATGTCCGCCAGCAGATTCGGTAGGCTGGTCGCGGCATTCGCCGTAGTCACCGTCGCCAACGCAGTCGCGAGATCCGTCTTGATTGTCCCGATGATCTCATTAGCTTCATCCCCCAGCGCCGAGCCTCCACCAATCGTCAAAATCGTCACGACGATCGGACCCAGATAGGTCAGCACCCCCTGCGCAATCGCAATCCACGCAGGCGCATCCCCGAACAGCTTCTTGAATGCCGCTTCAACCTTCGCCCCAAATGATTTCAAATCCTTGATTACATTACTGAAAGCACTCATCGATCTCTCCTGGCGGCCATCATCCGCCCTTTCTCTCAAATCTCGTCAAACATTTCCGTCGTCCGCGCCTTGCCGGTTCTAGCCAGCCGCGACCTGCTCTTTCCTCAACTGTTCTTGCTTCAACTTCTCTTTCTCTCGATCTTCCTGCTGCAGCATCTCCCAGTACTTCATCGCCGTTCCCTTCTTCCGCGACGGCATCTTCCGTATTGGTTTAAGGAACTCCGTCGCCAGCTTCACGTGCGGACAGCTTCCCTTCTTCGCGGCCTCTACGAACCCGTCCACAATCTCCTCGAACTCCTTCGCCAATATCCGCCGCATGTGGGCGCGACACTCGCCTGGCCGCATGTACCTAGCCTTCCCCTCACCTACCTCATCCTTCACCTGATCAAGCTCCTTGCTTCGCGTCATCTCAGCTCTTTTCCGCAAACGCAAAACGGGAGACCCCGAAAGGTCTCCCGCTTTATCTCTACTTATCTAGAATACCAAGTTGAGCATAGTAACTATGCCAACTTTTCAAATTTATTATTTGCTTTAAAATGAGGCACTTCTACCAATTTCGTCCTCCTGACCCCCTTGACAGCTTTTCAGCGGTTCCAGCATTCCGGCCTCCAGAAACATCTCCGTCAGCGCATCCAGCGCATATCCGTACTGACGAATGCTGTTTCGCAGACTCAGCCCAAGCATCCCGGCGGCTTCACCCTGCGTGTATTCCTGTAGGCCGATCCGCTTAATCAGTTGCTGCTCCATCACTGTCAGCCTGCTCAGGCGCTTCTCCACGTCGAAACAGAAGATCACGCCATCCTCAAAGCTATGCACTCGATAGCTCGTCACATTCCCGCGGAATAGCTCCCTTCCCAGCAACGATGGCACTCGGCCGCTCTGTATCGAAATCCGCAGATACCGCCTCAGCATCGCCTCCGTGTACTTTCGATAGAACGCCAGCTCCCCTTGGGGCCTTTCTTCCGCCTCCGGTATGACCTCCTGTATCGTCGCAGCGGATCTCTCCGCAACCGCCCATACCCGCCGAAGCTTCAACGCGTTGGTCAGCGTTGCGACCACCCGTCCTGTGCTTCCCTCCCGGATCATCTGTTCCTGCCCAGCTCGCCGTACCGATTTTGGAACTAGACTGAGCCCGGCTCCCTGTTTTCTGCCACTTAGCTCCTGCTGTGTCATTTGGCACCCCCTACGCACGTACCGGTGCTCAAAATCCTGCGCCTTTGTAACCGTCGGCTTGTCGCCCTCGGAGCCGGAAACTCCGACAACCACAAAGCGCATCCACGGCAATAAACTCCGTGACCCATGGCTCGCAACCATAACGCTCCGCAAGCTTCACACACTTTCAACTCAACGCGGAAGTACCTCATTCTTTTATCTCTCCAGACACAGTTCCCCCGGCGAGCCTCGGTCATTTTTCAGCGGTCGAATGGGCTCGCTCAGATGCTATGAGGTCTGCTTCGCCTGCGGTTCACACTCTGCGTTGGAATCCATACGCGTCGCGACCTGTTTATCGTCTTATGACAGAACTCGGCCCTGGGAATGCCCGCCCGCCCCTATTTCCCCTTGAGGACCCTTGACCAACCACAGCTCCATCTTTGTGGGCTCCGGCCGGCAAATCCTCATAGTTGAAGTGTTGCGTTTGTAGCCCCGCTCCCCCTCGGTGTCAACCACTAATTTCGACCCCGACATAAGTGCCATAACCGCAATAACTACACTGTTTTCGGTGTATATTGGGGAAATTATGGCTGCGGTTGTTCGCTAAATATTCTCCCCTCAATAACTTGCCTGGAGACCCAAATAAACGCCACAGGCAAACCACAATTCCTTGTGGCCGTCGCCAGCCCACCACAACTCTTACCCGCAATAAGAAACTCAAAATTTAAGGCTTCGTCGCGGCGCGATACGCCGCGACGTTGGCGTTATGTTCCTCCAGGCTCGTTGCGAATTTCGTCGCCCCCGTCGGGTCTGCCACAAAGTACATATAGTCTGTCTTCGCCGGATGCAGCGCAGCCTGCAGCGCCGCAACCCCCGGATTGCAGATCGGCCCCGGAGGCAATCCTGTATGGGTATAGGTGTTGTAAGCCGAGTCCGACTTCAGCTCACTCTCATGGATCACCCCCGTCCATGTCCCCCGTAGCAGCGACGCGTACATAACAGCGGGATCCGTCTGTAGCGGCATACCCGCCGCCAGTCGATTCTCAAACACGCTCGCTACTTGCGGCCGTTCCATATCGATATGCACCTCTTTCTCCACAAGCGATGCCATCGTCACCGTCCGCGGCACTTGCTCCGGCGCAATCCCCAACCGCTTCACCTCCTGCCCAAATTCCCTCACCATCGTCGTCAACATCAGGATCGGCGTCGCATGCCGGCTGAACTTATACGTGTCCGGACACAGATACCCCTCGAGCGAAATCGCGCTCCCCTTAGGGACCCATTCCGCGATCAACTCCGTGTTTTTCCGTTCCGCATTGAGAAAATCCTCCCGCGAATCCAGCTTCGCCGCGGCCACGGCGCTTGCGATATCGAAGATGTTGAACCCCTCCGGAATCACCAGCGTGACCGTGTATACATCGCCACGCCGCAACCGGTCATACACCTCGTCCATCCTCGCCGCGTGGTCAAACCGATACTCCCCCGCCTTCAGCGACCCCGCGCCATGACCGCTCACCGTCTTCAAGATGACGAGCGCATCAAATGCCAGCGCGCTGCGAATAATCCCGGTCTTGTGCAACTGCCGCGCAATCCCCAGAGTCCCCGTACCCGGCAAAATATCGACAAACGTCTCCGCGTTCGGCCCATAAGGTACATACACAAAGAACCCCACCACCATTCCCACCACAATCACGATCGCCACCAAAGCCCTAACTACCCGCACAAGCGCCACCTCTACTCAGAATTCTATCTATTACGCTCTATCCTCTACACTCTGCCTTTCCCCGTACACTAACTCCGTGCCTCACCACCGTACCCTCGCGCTGGATGTCGGCGACCGCCGCATTGGTCTTGCCATAACGGACCCTCTCGGCCTCACCGCCCAGCCTCTCTTCACCCTCCACCGCACCACTCCGCGCGCCGACCTCAAAGCCATCGGCCGCTTCATCCGCCAGCACAACGTAGAAGTGGTTCTCATCGGCAAGCCCCTCCACGCGGACGGCACACCTAGCTCCCAGGCCGCCAAAGCTCAGGCCTTCGCCGACGCCCTCAAGGAAGCCCATCCCTCCCTCACCCACCACTTCCTCGACGAACGTCTCACCACCCGCGACGCTCACTCCCTGCTAGATCTCTCCGGTCACATCCCCCGCCCAACCGGCCGCGCTGGCCGCCTCGACCGCAAGGACATCATCGACCAGGTAGCCGCGACGCTGCTCCTAGAAAGCTTCCTCTCCGCCTCTAATCCCACCCTGCTCCCCGACCCTGAAGCCTCCTAACCCTTTTCTCCGTCTCCTTTCGTATAATCGAGTTTTTACTCCCCCTGCCCTTTTGAAATCTACAGGGCCAGCAAAGCAGACACCCATGGAAGACATCAAAAAGGCTCTTGAAGAGCAGATAAAGGCTCTTGAGTACGAACTCACCACGGAACTCCCCGCAGAGATCAAGAAGGCCGTAGCCTTGGGCGATCTCTCCGAAAACGCCGAATACCACATGGCCAAGCAGCGGCAGGTCTTCGTCAACGCCCGCCTCGGCCAGCTCAAAAAGCGCATGGGCGAGCTCGCCATGGTCAACCTCGAGAACATCCCCCGCAACAAGGTCGGCTTCGGCTCTACAGTAGTTGTCTTCGACTCCACCAAGGATGAAGAGTTGACCTATAAGCTCGTCACCAGCGAAGAGTCCGACGTCACCAAGGGCCTCATCTCCACCACTTCACCCATCGGCCGCGCCCTCCTCGGCAAGGAGCTCGGCGACATTGCCGTCGTAGTCACCCCTAACGGCAAGCGGGAACTCGAAATTCTCAAGCTCTCCACCATTCACGACACCATCAAAGTCGAAGAATAGTGCCAGCCGTTCTCTCGGTCACAATCTACCAGCCTTCATCCGCGATAAACTGGTTTGACGCCATGACCTGGACACGTGCTTTCGGCAAGGGCAGCGGCTGGCTGCTACAGAAGATCGTTAATGGTCTAGCTCTCTCTAAAATCTCACCCAACACCCTCACCTTCATCGGCCTGATCATCAACGTCGTCGCCGCCTTCCTCTTCGGCTACGCCCGCGCCGACAACTACGTCCGCATGTTCCTCTACGCCGGCCTCGTCATCATCGGTGCCGGCCTCTTCGACATGGTCGACGGCCGCGTCGCCCGCCAGACCAACCAGGTCTCGGTCTTCGGCGCCTTCTTTGACTCCGTCCTCGACCGCTACTCCGACGTCGCTCTCTTCTTTGGCCTGCTCGTCTTCTACGCCCGCGGCAACCGCTTCTTCTATGTCTTCCTCGTAGCCTTTGTCATGACCGCCAGCCTCATGGTCAGCTACACCCGCGCCCGCGCCGAAGCCCTCATCGGCTCCTGCAAAGTAGGCTTCATGGAACGCCCCGAGCGCATCGTTCTCATCATCCTCGGCGCCCTATTCGAGCGCTGGAACGCAATGGCCCCAGCCCTCTGGGTTCTCGCCGTCATGACTACCATTACGGTCATTCATCGCATCCGTTATACCTACCTAGAAACCGAACGCCGCAAACTCAACGGTGCCGTTTCCACGTAGCTCTCAGCGTCGACGCCTCACTTATTCGTAGCGCTGTTCTTCGGAAAGCTAGCTCCCGCTAGCTCGATGCTCACCGTCGCCGTGCCCTCCGCCAGCGGGCCAACAGTCCTCACAATCGTCGGCACCTCTCCCTCCAGCACCCACAGCAAAATATCTCCCGGCTGCTTCCCGATCATCGGTGCAATCACGCCCGCAACTCCGCCCAGCTCCGGCTTCACGCGAAAGATCCTCGCCTTCTGCGCCGTTCCCGCAATATGAAACGTTCCCTCACCATCTGGGCTCACATCCAGCTTGATCGCCCGTGGCTTCCCCGCCGGAACAATCATGCCCAGCTTGAACTCGCCAGCATCTGCCGAGATATTCTGCACGATCGTACCCACCATCCCATTCGCAAGAGCCTCCGGCACCTGCATCTGCTCGGTGTCCTCCTTAACCTTGCCATCCTTCCCCGTCGTCCGCATGGTCACCTTCCCGCTCGTTTCCACCGTAATGTCCGACTGCGTCGGGAAGAACCGCCCACGCTGAATATGGTGGTCGCTCACAAACTGAAACGTCTTTCCCTGCGTGAACACCGTCGTCTCATCGTCCACCGAACCATCGCGGAAGTGATACACCAGGTGATCCGTCACCCGGTCCCCCACCGCATATTCGTTAATCTCTCCATAGCCGAGATTCAGCCCCGACTGCGAGCGAATGATCAGGAACCCACGCAGCGCACCCACAGAATGCTTCACAGTGAGCTGCCCCGAAGCCTGTGTGAACGTGGCAAAACAGCAAAGAGCAACGGCGCCCGCTGAGCGCAAAATTTGGCGACAGTCCAAAGCATCCTCCCAACATATCCGGCAAGCCCACACCGTCCTCGTATAGATGCCAAATCAGCCAATGAAGCCCGCGCTGCCTCAACAATCAGCACAACACGTAAAGACCGCCTCACAGTCCCCAAGTCGGCATCTCTTACTTCCGACAAAACCCCACCCATCGCCCCCTCCGCCACGCATCTTCTCCCTTACACTTATCAATGCATGAGCATCTCCCCCAACGCCGCCCCGCATAAGCCCATCCTCCTCATCCACGGCGGCGCCTGGGCCATGCCCGACAACGCCGTCGCCCCCCACGAGCGCGGCATCGCCTCAGCCCTCGCCGCCGGCTGGTCCGCTCTTTCCCGCGGCGGCACCGCCATCGATGCCGTCGAAGCCGCCGTCACCGTCATGGAAGACGACGACACCTTCGACGCCGGCCGCGGCTCCTTCCTCACCCGCGACGGCCGCGTCCAACTCGACGCCCTCCTTATGAACGGGGCCGACCTCCGCACCGGCGGCGTAGCCTGCGTCGAGCGGCTCCGCAACCCCATCCAGGCCGCCCGCCTCGTCCTCGAAAAATCCCCCCACGTCTACTTCGTCGGCACTGGAGCCGAGCGATTCGCCACCCAGAACGGCCTGCGGCTCGTCGACAACACCGAGCTCATCGTCCCCCGCGAACGCGACCGCCTCATGGCCTTCCAGCAAGCCGAAGCCACCGGCCACCCCGATACCACCTTCAGCGGCGCCGATATCATGGGTGCCCCAGGCCTCGCTTCTGAGACCTGTGAAGAAGAAGCAACACCCTCATCTCAAGCTCAAACGGCCCTCGACACCGAGGTCGAAGCCGCCCTCCCCGAAGAACTCCGCATCGACGACCCTACCCTCCACTCCCATGACACCGTCGGCGCCGTAGCCCTCGACCAATACGGCAACCTCGCCGCCGGTACCTCCACCGGTGGCACCCTCAACAAAGCTCCCGGCCGCGTCGGTGACAGCTCCCTCATCGGCTGCGGCTGCTACGCCGACAACCTCTCCGCCGCCGCCTCCCTCACCGGCTGGGGCGAACCCATCATGAAGCTAGTCCTCGGCAAGTGGGCCGTCGACCGCGTAGCCGCCGGTGAAGCCCCCCAATCCGCCGCCACCGCCGCCATCGACTACCTCTTCACCCGCCTCGGCGGCCACGGCGGCATCATCCTCCTCGGCCCCGACGGCCAGATCGGCATCGCCCACAACACCCCCCGCATGGCCTGGGGCATCGCCACCGCAAAAGGCCAACAGCTCGGCATCACTCGCAACCGCTAACCATCCAACCCTCATGCCACCCGAACTCTTCACCAACGCGGATGACGCAGAAACGACCCGCCGCCCGCTCACCCCTGAGCAGGCCGACAAGCTCCCGCACGTCCATCGCCTCCTCCTCGGCTACTACGGCGAACCCAAACCCCGCGAGCCCTCGGATCCGCTCACCCAGCTCATCTACTCGCTCCTCGCCTCCCGCACCAAAACCCCCACCTCTCACCAGGGCATGCGCGACCTCGAGCGCGCCTTCAACGCCGGCCCCGGCAACTGGGAGCCCGTGCGCGACGCCTCCATCGCCGACATCGAGCGCGCCATCGCCATCGTCACCTTTCCCGAGCAGAAAGCCCTCCGCCTCAAAGCCCTCCTCGAGCAGATCACCGCCCGCGTCGGCACCCTCACCCTCGACTTCCTCGGCAAGTACCGCACCGACAAAATCCGCTCCTGGCTCGAGCAGTTCGAAGGCGTCGGCAATCAAGTCTCCGCCGCCGTCGTCAACTTCTCGAACCTCCGCCGACGCGCCCTCTGCATCGACGCCAACCACCTCCGCGTCGCCCAGCGCCTCTGCCTAACCCCCCGCGCCGACGCCGCCACCACCGAAGAACGCCTCATGCGCCTCGTCCCCGAGACCTGGGACGCCGCCATGCTCGACCAGCATCACTCCCTAGTCAAGCTCCACGCCCAAACCCTCTGCATCTTCGCCGACCCTAGGTGCGAAACCTGCCCCCTGCTCAAAATCTGCCCCACCGGCCAGCGCAATCTAGCCGAGCTCCAACTAACCGCCCCTCCCATCTGAACCTGAAACTAACTATCGCAACTCCTCCCGCACCAGCGCACTCTCCTCAAACCGCTCCAGCAGCTCCGCCACACTCCCATAAGCCTCCACGCACCCCGCGTCCCTCAATTCCGCGCAGGACCACCCGCCCGTTGTCACCCCAATCGTTCGCACCCCCGCCAGCCCCGCCGCCTCCGCATCATACGGTGTGTCCCCCAGCGCCATGCACCTCTTCGCCGGCAGTTTCAGCCGATGCAGCGTAGCCGTAAAAATATCCGGATGTGGCTTCGACCGGTCCGTATCACTGGCTGACGTCTCATTCTCCACCAGCTCCTCAATCCCCACAATTTTCTTGTAGATCTCCAGCTCATCTTTGTCCGCTGAACTCGTCAGCGCCACCCGAATCCCCGCTTCCTTGAACCGTACCAGCAGCTCCCTCGCCCCTGGCAGCGCCTTCACCTTGGACAGATAATCCTGCTGAAAAATAAATTTCCGATAAACCTTCAGCGGCTCCTCCACCTGTCTCCGCTTCCACCACGGCACATATACCGGAATCAGCTCATCCCCGCCTTTGCCAATCTGTCGCCGCACATCTTCCTTATCCAGCACGAGCCCCATCTCTGCAAATGCTGCTTGCCACGCCTCGGCATGCAGCCAGTTACTCTCAACCAGCGTCCCATCAATGTCACACAACAGCGCCTCAATCATCGCAACTCCCTCCTGTTACGATGCCGACTCTTCTCCCCGACGCCTTACACTGGTCAAAGATGGATCTCCAAACACTCACCGACAAATTCTCGATCCCCGGCGTCCTGGCCTTCTCCCAGACCGAGCAAGGCCTCCTACGCGCCAACATCAAGACGCCCACCTGCGTCGCAGAGTTCTACCTTCAGGGCACGCACATCACGCAGTGGCAGCCCACTGGCCAGCAGCCCGTACTATTCCTCTCGGAGCGCTCATTCTTCACTCCCGGCAAGGCCATCCGCGGCGGCATCCCCATCGTCTTTCCCTGGTTCGGGGCTCGCACCGCAACCCCGGACGACCCCCGCACCGACGGTCCCTCCCATGGCTTCGCCCGCATCTCCGAGTGGACCCTCGCCTTCGCCGCTATGGCAGGCGACGACCTTCATCTCACCCTCACCCTCGGCCCATCCGACAGCAGCCGCGCGCTCGGCTATGACCACTTTGCCCTCGCTTACAAGATCACACTCGGTGCCGAGCTCCGCCTTCAGCTCACGGTAAGTAATCAAGGAAGCCAACCGCTCCACTTCGAAGAAGCTCTCCACACCTACTTCTCCGTCGGGGACTCCCAGCAGCTCTCCATCATCGGCCTCTCTGATACCGAATACCTCGACAAGACCGACAACTTCAGAAAGAAACGCCAGACCGACCCACGCCTCCATCTCACCGGCGAAACGGATCGCCCCTACCTCAACACCGTCGCCCCCGTAAATGTTGACGATCCCGTCCTCAAGCGCCGCATTACCGTCGACAAAGCCCAATCAAAAACCACCGTCGTGTGGAATCCCTGGAAAACCCTCACCGCCACTCTCCCGGATATGAACCCCGATTGCTGGCTCACCATGGTCTGCATCGAGACCGCCAACGTCGCAACCAACGCCATCACCCTGGCCACCGGCGAGCACCACACCATGGAAGCCCATATCTTTGCCCAGCATTTCGCCGCAGGCTACAGCGCCGAATGACGCTCATCCTCGCCTCAGCCTCTCCCCGCCGCCGCGACCTCCTCACCCAGGCCGGCCTTCGTTTCGACGTCCTCCCCGCCCACATCGACGAGACCCTCCGCCCCAACGAATCGCCTACCGCTTACGTGCAGCGCCTTGCCTTCGAGAAAGCGCAAACCCTCCACGCCCTCCATCCCAAAGCCACTGTTCTCGGCGCCGACACTACCGTCGTCTGTGAACGACAAATCCTCAACAAACCCACAGACCTCGCCGACGCTGAACGAATACTTCGCCAGCTTTCCAACCGCGTCCACCAGGTTCACACTGGCATCGCCGTCGTCACGCCCACCGATCAACTCTCGCACGTCGAAACCACCAGCGTCTTCTTCTCCGCCATCCCCGAAGCCGAACTCGCGCACTACCTCTCCACCTGCGACTCGCTCGACAAAGCCGGCGCCTACGGCATCCAGGGCTACGCGGCCCGCTGGATCCCCCGCATAGAGGGCGATTTCTTCAATGTCATGGGACTCCCCATAGCATCGGTCATCCGCCTCCTCCACGAAGCCCATACCCTCTAACCCGCCATCACTCTGGGTGCCCCACGTCTCGCCTCTGAGACATGAGTTCGCAGGATCTTCCTTCAAACACCCGCAATCACCCCCGCCAGCAGCACCGTCCGCTCCACCAAATATTGCGCTTCCACATGCTCATGCGCCGCATGCGCCCCGGCCCCCACCGCCCCCATTCCATCCAGTGTCGGCACCCCCATTGCCGCGGTGAAGTTTCCATCGGAACCACCTCCGGTAGCCGCTTCCTCCAGCTTCAACCCCATCTCCGCTGCCAGTCCCTGCGCCAGACGAAACAGCGCCACCGTCCCCGCCTTTCGCTCCATCGGCGGCCGATTGGTCCCGCCCGTGACTGTCAATCGGCAAGCCTTGTCCGTCACCTTCAGCCCCCGAAACATCCTCTCCACCCGCAACGCATCCTTCGCCTTTGCAATCCGTACATCCACCTCAGCCGCGCATTTCGCCGCCACCACGTTCGAGCGAGTTCCCCCCGAAATCACTCCCACATTGACCGTCAACCCCTTGCTCAAATCCGTAAATCCCGACACCGTCTCCACCAGCCGCGCCATCTCCAGCACTGCCGAGTGCCCACTCCCGAAATCCACCCCCGCATGCGACCCCACACCCTCCACCAGCAGCCCATAGTTCCCCACACCCTTGCGTGCCGTCTTGTACGCCAATCCCTGCGCCGGCTCCAGCACCAACACTGCAGCACTCTCCCCAGCCAGCTTCTCTGTGATCGCTCGCGATACCGGACTCCCCACCTCCTCTTCGCTCACCAGCAGCAGCGTCACCGGCCTCTCCGCATCCAACTCTCGCAGCGCCGAGATCGCCTCTAGCGCCATCACCACCCCCGCCTTCATATCCAGAACTCCCGGCCCCCAAAATTTCCCCTCCGCATCCCGCCAGGGCATCTTCTTCAACGTCCCCATTGGCCACACAGTATCCAGATGCCCCAGCATCAACACCCTCCCACGCTGAGTCCGCGCTGAGCCAAACCGTAGCTCCAGCACATCGCCAAACGCCTTCTGCCGATGCCGCTTCACCTTGCCCCCCAATTCCTCAGCCCAAACCGTCACCAAACCTCCCGCCGCATCCACGGCCACCTTCTCCTCGCTCGGCGACTCCACCTCCACCAACTCCCTCAACCGTGTCCTGAGTCGCCCCCTATTCGCCGACACCACTAATCCCAAATCCATCATTCTCATGGCAATACCCTATCGCGACTCGCCTCATCCCTGCATTCCCAACCCGAACCACGCTCAAGACCTGTGGCAAATTTGCCACACTTCACCTCACCCCGTCCCGGTATAACCTTTCACCTGCAGTAGATTGCGCGAGAAATTCAGCTGTCCACGAACCCACAACTCGAGCACACGATCCACACGCCACTGGACTTCCGCGGCGTGGGTCTGCACTCCGGCGTTGCCGTCTCGATGCGCCTCGTACCCGCACCCGCCGGCTCCGGAATCGTCTTTCGCCGCTCCGACCTCGACAACTTCGAAATCCCAGCCACTGGCCGCAACGTCGCCCGCGTCTCCTATGCCACCTCGCTCATGCGCCAGGGCGTCCTCATCCAAACCACCGAGCACCTCCTCTCCGCCCTCATCGGCCTCGGCGTCGACAACATTATCGTAGAAATCGACAACCTCGAGGTCCCTATCCTCGACGGCAGCTCTCTCCCCTACGTCTCCGCCATCCTCGCCACCGGCCTTAAGCGCCAGCGCCGCAAGCGCGAATACCTCCGCATCCTCAAGCCCATCGAAGTCCGCGAAAACTCCCCTTGCGGCGAGAAGTTCATCGGCGTCTATCCCGGCGAAGGCTACTCCATCAACTACTCCATCGACTTCCCCGAGCCCATCGGCCGCGACACGTTCACCGGTGACCTCGAGGCCGGGGCCTATGCCAACCTCATCGCCCCCGCCCGCACCTTCGGCTTCAGGGAAGACGAAGCCATGCTCCGCGACATGGGCCTCATCCGCGGGGTATCCGACGACTCCGCCATCATCGTCACCCGCACCACTCCCGCCCAACCCGGCACCGTCCTCAACGGCCCCCTCCGCTTCCCCGACGAGTTCGTCCGCCACAAAGTCCTCGACCTCATCGGCGACCTCGCGCTAGCCGGTCGCCGAATATGGGGCCGCGTCGTCGCCGAACGCGCCGGCCACGCCATGCACACCGCCCTCGTCCAGAAACTCCTCCACGATCGTTCCGCCTGGGAATTGACCCACCGCAGCGAAGCCATAGATTCATCTTCCGCCTCGAATGCCCTCACCCTATCCCACTCCCCCGCATTGCTGCATGCATAAATCTTTCGCATGATCGCCGCAATCGCCCTCGGCTCCAACCTTCCATCTCCCTTCGGTTCGCCCGAGTCCAACCTCCGCGAAGCCCTCCGGCGGCTCGCTGCTCTTGGCGACATCACTGCAGCCTCAACCTTCCACGCCACCGATCCCGTCGGCTATCTCGATCAGCCGCGCTTCCTCAACGCCGCCGCCCTTCTCGACACAGACCTCTCGCCCGTAGAACTCCTCCACCAACTCCTGGCCATCGAGCATGCTATGGGTCGTGACCGCTCTACCGCACCTCCCAAAGGCCCCCGCATCATCGACCTCGATCTCCTGCTCGTCGGCAACCTCATCATCCAAAGCGAGGAGCTCAGCCTCCCTCATCCCGCCCTACACGAACGACGCTTCGTCCTCGCACCCCTTGCAGAGATCGCCCCAGACCTCCAACACCCAACCCTCCACCGAACCATCGCGGACCTTCTCGCCAACCTGTCCGCATAGACAAAGCCCCCTCCAAAACCTCGGCTGGGTAACCCAAATTCCCGGCAAACTAGAACGGAACCCGTAGCGTAAGAATCGTCTCGTGGTTATACGTATTGAAGTGAGTCAAAGCAATCTGTTCACCCACTCCAAGCGTCAACCCTAATCTCTTCCCCGCGACAGTCTGAGAGTGCGACATCAGCGGAATTCTCCCGGCCACCACCCCTACCGTCACATAGGACGCCGTCTTGCCGTCGTTCGCCCCTCCCACATAAAAGCTCGTATTCGATTCAACCTCCGGCCAGAACAGCCGTGCCACACCTGTCTTCGCCAGGCGATACTGCAACGTGTTATTCCAAGCAATCGTGTGACCCAGCCCCTTTGAATTCGTGACCGGCAACGATCCGCCCGCCGTCGTGGTAAATGCCCACTGCCCATAGCCCTTACCCATCGCCAGCGTCGGAGTCACGATCGTGCAGCAACTACCATTCCCATTCTTTCCCGTCGGCACGGACGCCCCCAGGAAAAAGGTCACAATCCCGTTCCCGTGCTCTTCATTTCGCGAGAAGATCCGCTCCTTCGCCAAAAACGAGATATCCCCAAACCCATCCGACTCGCCATTCGATCGGTTAAAGTACGGCGGTACATTAATGATGATCTCGGTGTGCTTCTCGGGAATGAACTCCAAACCCTTCCCGTTCCCATAATTCCAGATCGCGTATCCCTTCGTGCTGTAGTAATGCAGAAAATCCGTCCTGAATTCCTGCTCCAGTCTCGGTGTCACCGTCACCAGCGGCGTCAACCAATGCGGCTGTTCATTCTGCGTCGCCGTCACCCTCGCCTCGTACCGCTCCCACCACGTATCAGGCGCATTCGTGATCGCAATCGTTTGCGCCACGACCGGCTGCGCGGCCCTTGGCTGAGCAATTACCGGTTCCGCGAAGTCAAGCCGCGCTACCTCCTGTTGCGCCGCAGCACCAACCGCGCTCACAATGACAAAAGAAGAGAAGAGCAGCATCCGTGCGGCGACAGAGCGACCACACCCTCGAATAGAGAAATACTCTTTGAGAAATTGCATATTTATACGATTTTACATAACGAGTTTTGGATGCCTAGAGTAATCACTCCACCCACGCGAATTTCTTGGAGCCCATCATGCCCACAGTCGACGTCCTACTCAAACCCCGCGAAGCAGCGGTCGCCCTCAACGTCAGCTACCCCACACTCAAGCAATGGATCCTCGCCGGAACCCTCAAGACCATCAAGACCCCCGGCGGCCACCACCGAATCCCGCAGAGCGCCCTCAACCCGCTCATGAAATCCAAACCCACAGCCGCTCGAAAATCATCCCGCGAGCGATTCCGCAACGTCAGCGGCCGCAATCAACTCATCGGCACGGTAGCCCAGGTCAAAATCAGCGGACTCCTCGCGCAAGTCATTCTCAAGATCGGGGATCAGCAAATCACCTCGATCATCACCGCCGACGCCGCCCGCGAGATGCAGCTCCGCAAAGGCCAGACAGCCGGCGCACTGATCAAATCCACCGAGGTCATGATCGTCCGCGTGTGAACCCCTCGCGCCTAGCGCAACGTCACCACCGTATCGCGCCCATTCGCGTCCCGGTACTCCACCACCTTCCCCGTCATCGTCGTCACTTTTGCCCCCTCATCCCTAACCACGAATGCCGGTACATCCGCATCCAGCAGGCACGCCACATACGCCACGCAATGCATCTCCGCCGGGGTCCCCACGCGGTCCCCGTGTTCCACCAGCGTCACATACATCGGAGCATTATAGTTCTGCAGCAACACGTCATTCGAGTAATTGATCAGCACCTGCGCGCCCTGCTCCTTCACCCCATCGCGCGCGACCGACCCCAGCGGATCCCGCACATAGAGCCGTTGCCGATTCCACACCACAAACACCACGGCCAAAACCACCAGCAACAAAATTAACTTCCTCACGGCAACCCCTCCGGCAGTAGTAATTCAAACTGAGAACTGAAGCTAGAAGCTATCCAAGACTAGCTCTTCCTTTCCTCGTGATACTCCTGCTCCGAATTAATTCCCCACACTTCATCCTTATCCACATTTCCGGTCGCGATCCCATCCACCACCGCCATCGCCGTCAGCATCGAGTGGTCCTGGTTGTTGTACTTGTGCATCCCATTCCGTCCTACCAGAAACAAATTCTCGAACCGGTCCATCCACATCCGCAATTCCTCGAAACGATCATATGTCCCAAAGTACGCGGGATACGTCTTCGGCACCCGCACCACGTGTGCGTCCAGCACCTCCGCCGTCTTAAGAATCCCAATCTTCTCCAACTCACCCGCCGCGAATTTCTTCAACTCTTCATCCGCCATTGTCCATAGAGCATCGCTCTCATAACAGAAATACTCTAACCCGATCCACACCTTTGTTGGATCCAACACCATGTATGGGCTCCAGTTATTGAAAATCTGCAGCCGCCCCAGCAATACATCCGGCTCCTGGATATAAATCCACGTGTCCCGTATCCGCGTCTTATCTGACTCCGCCACATCCAGCTTATTCGCGAGTACACCCACCGTAATGAAGTCCCGATATTGCAGCCCCTCGCTCACCTCGCGAACATTCACCGGAACGTCCACCTTCAGAGCCCGCACCAAATCTCTCATCGGCATCGTCGAAAGAAAATAATCTCCCTCGAATCGCCGCCTCTCTCCTTCCGCATTCACTGCCTCAACCGCCGTAACGCGCGCGCCGTCAACGTCCACGCCCACGACCTTCCACCCCATGTGAATCTCGCCGCCCATCGCGACCACCTTCTCAGCAACGTGCTCCCACAGTTGCCCCGGGCCAAACTTCGGATACAGAAACCGCTCAATTAGCGATGTGTCCGTTCCCTTCTGTGCGATGTCCTTCCCACCCCCACCTTGCGGCCTTGGCGAAAACATTTTGCGCACAAAATGCTTCAACGCCGTGGTCAAACTCAACCCCTTGATCCGCTGCGCGCCCCACTCCGCCGAGATCGTATCGCAAGGCGTACCCCACACCTTCTCCGTATAGCTCTTAAAGAACGTCAAGTAAAGCTCACGCCCAAAACGGTTGATAAGGAAATCCTCAAGACTCTTCTCTTCCTTAATCGGCCGCACGCGGCTCATCACATAACTCGCGCCAATCTTCACCATCCGCACCGGCCCCAGGTTCGATACCGTCGTCCCATTCAGCTTGATCGGATAATCGAAAAACTTTCGCAGGTAGTAAATCCGGCTCCTTCGCGGCCGCACCAGCATCACCAGGTCGTCGCTCTCCGGAGCCGCAGCCCCCACGACCGTCACCGTTGGCACATGCTCCGCAAGATCCTCCGCACTAACCTCGTCGTCCTCGTCAACTGCCTTCAGAGGTCCCATCCCCCGCAACGGAGGCTCTTCCTCCACCGCAACCGGCACAGCCACTCTCCTCTGCTGTCCCTGGTAGCTGATCTCCGCGGCACCCTCACCCGACTCCACAGGCATCAGGTCCATCCACCACTGCATCACCCGGTCACTCTTGGAAAAAAACCGGTGTCCC
This sequence comes from uncultured Acidobacteriaceae bacterium, assembly GCA_963737325.1. Lineage (GTDB taxonomy): Bacteria > Acidobacteriota > Terriglobia > Terriglobales > Acidobacteriaceae > Granulicella. Next base: position 493,384 of record CAVTSJ010000023.1, on the reverse strand, counting down.
CCAATATCCATCCGATTGCCTTTATACCGAATCGTCCGCGAGATTCCCCCAATCTCCTCAGACGCCTCCAACACAACTGGCTGCACACCGGTCTTGCGCAGAAACTCCAGCGACGCCGTCAGTCCCGCCGGCCCCGCGCCAATCACGATCGCTCTCTTCATCCAACGCACCAACGCACCGCAGCCCATCCGGTACGTAACTCTCTCTTCATCATGCCATCAAGGTTTCGCCCGCGGTCGCAGCGAACATCCCGCAGCCCGGATCGACATTCCTACGAATCGAAAGGACCGACAGCTCTCGTTTGACTCTGCATGGTCAGAGGGAGGCGGTGAACTCATGCAGCTCTTGGGTCACGTCTATAAACGATGCAGAAAAATGCGAAACGAACGCTTCCGCAAAAATGCTCCGATCGAGATGCCAGTATATCGTATGCTTGCGTAGCAAACCCTCTCATTCTCGGCACCCATCTGCACGCTATACTGTTGCTGCCGGTAGCCAGCCACCATCGCCACGCGGGAGTTCCTTGCCGATGTCTCAAAGCGAGCGCACCAGAGTACCGTTCCAGGAGCGGCTCCGCGCCCACGTCGCCATCGCCCGGCTCGATCATTCCATCAAGAACCTCTTCGTTCTTCCCGGCGTCATCGTTCCCCTCAGCGTCGATCCCTCCCTCTTCAATCTTCACCTCATCAAGACCCTCGTCCTCGCCTTCATTTCCATCACCCTCGTCGCCTGCAGCAACTACGTCATCAACGAAGTCCTTGACGCACCCTTCGACCGCCTTCATCCCATCAAAAAAACTCGTCCCGCCGCACGCGGCCTCGTCAATATCCCCGTCGCTTACGTCCAGTGGCTTCTGATGATGGCCGCAGGCGTCGCCATCGGCCTCACCATCTCGAAGATGTTCGCCCTTATGGCCCTCATCCTCTGGATCATGGGCTGCATCTATAACTTCCCTCCGATCCGCTCCAAGGACGTCCCCTATCTCGACGTCCTCACTGAATCCATCAATAACCCGCTGCGCATGTTGCTCGGCTGGTACGCCGTAACCAGCGTCCTCATTCCTCCCGTCTCGCTTCTCATCGCATACTGGATGATCGGCTGCTACTTCATGGCGCTCAAGCGTTTCAGCGAGCTATCCGAGCTGCACAAGTCTGGCGACCACGCCCTGGCGGGGTCTTACCGCGCATCGTTCAAGCGCTACACCCCCGAATCACTCCTCGTCTCCGTCCTCTTCTACGCCTCCACCGCCATGCTCTTCCTCGGCGCCTTCATCATCCGCTATCGCATCGAATTAATCCTCGGCTTCCCCTTCGTCGCCTTCACCATGGCCATCTATCTCAAGCTCTCCTTCAAACCCGAAAGCGCCGTCCAGAACCCCGAGAAGCTCTACCGCGAGCCGCTCCTCATGGCCTCATTCACCGCCACAGTCATCGTCATGGGACTTCTGCTCTTCATCCGCATGCCACGTCTCGAACAGTTCTTCATGCCGACGCTCCCACCCTCCTCCGCACCGGCATCGTCCTCGCTACTGACCCATCCACAACCATCCGTGCACCTGCTGGAGTCCGACCCCGCATGATGCCCAACACGGATACCGCTCCCAAAGCATCCGCAGGCAGCATCTCTCTCCTCGCCTTCTTCCTTCTTCTCACCACGACTTTCTCCCTCATCTGGTCGCACCTCCGCCTCATGTGGAACGACGAGTTCCTCTCCTTCTACACCGACGGTGTCGCCACCTTCAAACAAGTCGTCCTCGTCCAGCTCCACCACCCCATCTCGCTCGACCCACCCACCTACCACCTTCTTTCCCACCTCTGCATGGACATCTTCGGGCGCAATGCCATCGCCCTCCGCCTTCCCGCGCTCGCCGGCTTCCTCCTCTTCCAGGTCTCCCTCTTTTTCTTCGTCCGAAGTCTCGCCGGCGACCGCGCCGCCATCGTAGCCGCTTCTGTCCCAGTGCTCACCGCCAGCTTCCGCTACTCAGTAGAAGGCCGTCCTTACGGCCTGCTTCTCGGCCTCTACGCCCTCTCACTCCTCTGCTGGCAAATCGCCACCATTGACGACGGCGCCCCGCGCTCTCGCCTCCTCCCCCTCGCCGGTCTCACGCTCTCCATCGCACTCGCCATCACCAGCCACTACTTCGGAGTCCTCATCCTCATCCCCGTCTCACTCGGCGAACTCGCGCGCACTCTTATCCGCAAACGCCTGGACTTCGGAGTCCTCACCGCACTCGCACTCGGCTTCGCGTCCATAATTCTGATCCTCCCCTTTAAGCGCGCCCTGATGGTCTACCGTCAGCACTACTACATCACCGGCGTAAACATCCACGACATCAGCCAGGGCTATCGCGAGCTCTTCCTCCGCTACACCACGTGGCCCGTGTCCCTGCAGAAGCTGGCCGCGGCCACGATGGTAACTCTTGCCCTTACCCTCGCCTACGCCGCCTATCGGCGCTTCAAGCGCCGCCCCTCAACCGAGCACGCCTACACCTGGATCGCCCTCATCTCCATGGCCCTGCTGCCATTTTTCGGATACCTCTTTGGCCGCTTCGTCACGCACACCATGGAGGTCCGCTATGTCATCGCCGCACTCATCGCCTTCGCCGCCACCTTCGGTATCGTGCTCGAGCGCAGGCTGCGCAGCAACGCTTTCTACCACTCCACTCTCGTCCTGATCGTGACAGCCGCCATCGCGATCAACAGCCACAACATCCTTCAAGAGCACCGCGACTCTCTCGCTATTCTCGCGAGCTTGACCCCCTCCACCGCTCTCGCCTCTGCCCTTGCTGTCAACCCCGCCGCCCCGCTGTACGAGCAGAGCCTCGGCAACTTCTTCGTAGATTCCTACTACATCCCCGATCCCGCCCTCCGCGCCCGCATCACCCTTCTTTACAACGCTCGACGGGAGATCTTCTTCCTCAAGCACGACACCTACTCCATCTCCGCACGGAATCTACAACACTTCACCACCTTGCCTGTCGTAGATTACGATCAGGTGATAACAACGCCTGGTCCACACTTCCTCGTCCAGTGGCAGGACGGCTGGAATTGGACCGACAAGGCTGCCGCCACAGAGCACGCCACGGTCACCCCGCTTGGCCCTTCGTTCGGTGGTCAGGCGATCTCCTTTCAGTGGCCGTAGGCCCTCACTCCTCCCAGTAGATCAATGCTCACCAAGCACGAGGCCAAAATGGACCGCACCGGAACGCGACGTCTCCTGAACATCGCAGCTGTTTTGCTGCTCGCACAGACCGCGGCCACCTCCTTCCAGAACTTCATGGTCATTCGTCGTATGCCCCTCGGCTTCGACGACGCCTACATGTTTCTCCGCTACGCACATAACATCCGCAACGGGTATGGCTTCTCCTGGAACCTGAACGGCATCCACACCTACGGCCCCACCTCGCTGCTCTGGAGCTTCTGCACCCTTCTGCTCAGCTATGTCCCCACGGATCCTTGGACGCAGCTTATCCTCGGCTCCTGGCTCTTCTCCTTCGCCGCCGTCATCGCGATGGCATGGGCCGCAGCCGTTAATGCGCAAAGTGAATGGTTGCGCAACCCCCTGCGCGCCCTTCCCCTCATCGCTGTTCCCCTCTTCGCCTCACCGCTGTTTCAGGGCAATCAGTTCAACGGCATGGAAACCATGCTTGCGACCACCCTCTGCGCTCTCTTCCTCGGGCTCTGTCTCCTCTGGCGCGCCGGCCGAATCCACACCGCCGTAGTTTGTGGCGTTGCCATTCTCTTCTTCCTCGCGCGCCCCGAGTCCGCAATTATCACCTTGTTCCTTCCTTTTCTCGTCGGCCTTGCCCCTGGCCGACCTCGGCCCACGCTCCGATCCCTTTTTCTGCTCTATGCGGGCTTCTATACCGGCGTGATCATCCAGCTGGTCCTGTGCCGCATCTACTTCGGAACTCCTGTTCCTCTCAGCCTCTACATGAAGGGAGGACACGCCTATCTCGGCTACAGCAGTATCTGGTACCCCAGTCTCCTTTTGATCGCATTTCTCACCATGCTGCAATTATTCCTCGCGGCTCTCATCCTGCTGGCGCGCCGTCGCGATCTTCGCCTCATTCTCGCCGCCGCGATTCCCGCGTTCATCATCTTTGCGTATCTCGGCACCGTCACCCAGATCATGGGCTTCGACAGCCGCTACTACGTGCCGTACGCGCCACTGATCATCATTCCCGCAATCCTCGTGATTGATCGCTGGCTTGCTTTCGCCCCAAACGATGAAGCGGCGTGGCCCGGTCATGCGCTGCGCAATCGCGGTGCGCTGACCGCAGCCATGTTGCTGTTCTTTTTTGCATTCTCCTCACAAGCGGTTCAGGGAAAGTTTCGCCGACTCGAACACGGCCACCATTTTGAATACGATCCCGCCCAGCTGAACATCACCGCCACCACCCCTCTCCCCTCGGTCGACTGGCAGCCCATGATGCAGGACATCACCGATGACCTCATCGCGCCACTTCCACCCGGCACCACCGTCGCCGCCACCGAAGTAGGTTATCTCGGAGACCACGCTTCCCGCATCAATGTCATCGACCTTGCCGGCCTCAACGACACCGACATCGCCCTCCATGGCTTCGATCTGAGCCGCTTCCTTGCCCGCAAGCCTGACCTCATCTGGATGCCCAACACCGCCTATACCTATCAGCGCGGTGAGATCTTCTCTGACCCCGCCTTCCAGACCCAGTACGACGTCTACGCCGGCGCAGGTAACTACGGCATCGCCGTTCGCAAGGACTCACCCGTTCGCCCGCAGATCGAACACCAATTGGGCATCTTCTGGTCAGACGTTTACCCCGGCACAAAGCCCTCTGACTATCTCGTCCACTCCACCACTTGGAGCGGTCTCAAACACAGCGTGCTCAACGATTAGTACCATCTGCGCATCCCACAACCCCACGAATCTGGGTGCCCCAGGTCTCGCCTTTGAGACCTGGGATTCACCAACGTGCGCGCTAATCCAATGATTCAGCCGCGCCTCTACACCGCAACTGCGGAGTGCTGGACCTTGAACTCCAGCCCCTCCGTTCCCGCATCCACCACCACATGGTCGCCATGCAGCACGCTGCCGTCGAGGATCTTCATCGCCAGCTTGTCCTGCACCATCCGCTGAATCGCCCGCTTCAACGGCCGCGCCCCATACGCGCGATCGTATCCGGCCCTGAAGATCGCCTCGCGCGCCGCATCCGTCAGCTCCAGCGTAATGTGCCGATCCACCAGCATCTTCTGCAGGTCTGCCAGCCGTAGATCCACGATGTGCGTAAGTTGGCTCTCGCCCAGCGGATGAAACACCACAATGTCGTCCACGCGATTCAGAAACTCCGGCCGGAAATGCTTCCGCAGCTCCTCCATCACCCGCACCTTCGCATCATTGAAGCCGTCCTCACCCTCCGCCCACGCCGTCGCCAGCTGGCTCGCCCCAAGATTCGACGTCATGATCAGCACCGTGTTCTTGAAGTCCACCGTCCGTCCCTTGGAGTCCGTCAGCCGCCCATCATCCAGCACCTGCAGCAGCACATTGAACACATCCGGATGCGCCTTCTCGATCTCATCAAACAGCACCACCGCATACGGCCGCCGTCGCACCGCCTCCGTCAACTGCCCGCCTTCATCGAACCCCACATACCCCGGAGGCGCTCCAATCAGCCGCGCCACCGCATGCCGCTCCATGTACTCACTCATGTCGATGCGCACCATCGCGTTCTCATCGTCAAAGAGGAACTCCGCCAGCGCCCTCGCCGTCTCCGTCTTTCCCACGCCCGTAGGCCCAAGAAAAATAAACGAACCAATAGGCCGCTTCGGATCGCTCAACCCAGCGCGCGAACGCCGAATCGCATTCGCCACGGCAACCAGCGCCTCATCCTGCCCAATCACTCGCTCGCCCAGACGCTGCTCCATCTGCGTCAGCTTCTGAACCTCGCCCTCCAGCATCTTCGACACAGGAATGCCGGTCCACTTCGACACAATCCGCGCTATGTCCTCCTCGTCGACCTCCTCCTTCAAGAGTCTCGACGCACTTCCGCCTGCTTTCGCATCCGCAACGTTCGCGTCCTGCAATGCCGTCAGCTCCGCCAACTCGCGTTCCGTCTGCGGAATTTCGCCGTACTGTAACTCCGCCGCCCTCTGTAGATCGCCCTTACGCGTAGCCTCCGTCGCCTCAAAGCGCATCTGCTCCAACCGCTCCTTCAGCGTCGCAATCTCGGCGATCGCTCCTTTCTCCTTCTGCCATCGCGCACGCAATCCCGCCGCCTGCTCCTGCACCTCCGCCAGCTCTCGCTCAACCTGTATCAGGCGGTCCCGCGAATTCACATCGTCTTCGCGCTTCAGCGCATTCCGCTCAATCTCCAGGCTGGTCGCCCGCCGCTCGAGATCATCAATCTCGACAGGCACGCTCCCAATTTGGATCGCCAGCGCCGCTGCTGCCTCATCCACCAGGTCAATCGCTTTGTCCGGCAAAAACCTGTCGCTGATATAACGATGCGAGAGTTCCGCCGCCGCCACAATCGCCGAGTCCTTGATCCGCACCTTGTGGTGCATCTCATACCGCTCCCTCAGCCCACGCAGAATCGCAATCGTGTCCTCGACATTCGGTTCTCCGACAAACACAATCTGAAACCGCCGTTCCAACGCCGCATCCTTCTCGATGTACTTCCGATACTCATTCAGCGTCGTAGCGCCAATCGCCCGTAGCTCTCCGCGCGCCAGCGCTGGCTTCAACATGTTGCTGGCATCGATTGCACCTTCTGCCGCACCCGCGCCAACCAGCGTATGCAGCTCGTCGATGAACAAAATAATCTGTCCATTCGACTCCTCAATCTCCTTCAGCACCGCCTTTAGCCGGTCCTCAAACTCACCACGAAACTTTGCCCCCGCCAGCATCGACCCAAGATCCAGCGAGATCACGCGCTTGTCCCGCAAGACCTCCGGCACATCGCCATGGAAGATCCTTCGCGCCAGCCCCTCCACAATCGCCGTTTTGCCCACGCCCGGCTCACCAATCAGCACCGGATTATTCTTGGTCCGCCGACTAAGCACTTGGATCACGCGCCGAATCTCCTCGTCGCGCCCAATCACCGGATCCAGCTTTCCGCGCCGCGCCAACTCCGTCAAATCCTTCGCATACTTCTCCAGTGCCTGGAACTTCCCTTCAGGATTCTGGTCCGTCACCCGCTGCGACCCCCGTACAGCCTGCAGCGCCTTCAGAATCGCCGAGTAGTCCGCACCTTCCGCCGCCAGCGCCATCTGCACCGGCTCATTCTTCTGCTTGGCCAATGAGAGCAACAGGTGCTCGGTCGACACGTAGTCGTCCTTAAAGTTCTCCGCCTCTTTGAACGCGCCGTCCAGCACCTTCGTCAGCGTCGCACTCAGCCCCGGCTGTTGCGCCGCTCCCTGCACCTTCGGCAGCTTTGCTATGCCTTGACTAATCATCGACTGCAACTGCGGCACCGCCACGCCCACCTTCTCCAGCACCGGGCGCACCACACCCTCTTTATCCTCCAGCAGCGCCGCCATCAAATGCAGTGGCAGCACCTCTGGGTTGCCATTCTCCGCCGCACTCCCCTGCGCTACCTGTAGCGCCTCCTGCGACTTCACCGTAAACTTGTCCCATTTAATCGCCATCTCGATCTCCTTACCGGCTCCAGCCGATCATCCAATCCTTTGTCGGTTCTCACCGCATGCCCAACAACTCATCCAACCCGCCTGCAGATTCTTCAACCGCCGAAAGCCAAGTATCCGGCTCATTTCTCTTCGCCATTCTTCTTGCCCTCACGGGCGGTTCACTCGACGCCTTCATCTACCTCAAACACGGCCACGTCTTCGCCGCCGCCATGACCGGCAACGGCGTCCTGCTCGGCGTCGCCATCCTGCATCATGACTACACCCAGGCCCTGCGTCATCTGCTGCCCATCTTCGGCTTTGTCACCGGCGTGTTCCTCGCCAATCTCCTCGACAAAACTCTCAAGCATCACGCCGTCGTCGTTGGCCTCGTCTGCGAGATCTTAGCGCTCTTCATCGCTTCATTCCTTCCCATCCACTTTCCGGAACCCGCCTTCGTCCCCATCATCGCCATCTTCGCCGCCTACCAGGTGACGAGCTTCCGGAAAGCAGACAGTTACTCTTACAACTCCACTTTCATGACCGGCAACCTTCGCTCCGCAGTCGATGGCTTATACGACGCGCTTTCACCCGGGAAGCGCAAAGCTGGTCTGCGAAAATTCCGCGAACTCTCCGGCATCGTCCTCGCTTTCCTGATCGGCGCCATCGCTGGCGCTCTTCTCTCCCCGCAACTCAAAAACCACACCCTTTGGCTCATCGATCTTCCACTTATCGCCGTACTGTTGCTAACCCTTCTCCGCGCTCGCCAACCCTTGTCACCGCAGGCGAAAAAAGTGGGCGAGCCCGCTCTTCAATCGGGCCCGCCCCAAGGCACTTCGCTCTAAATCTGCTTACGCCTTTGCGTTCGCCTCAACCTGCTTTTGAGCAGCCGGCGCCACTTGCACCTGGATCTGCTTCGGCTGGGCCTCAGCCTTCTTCGCAAATGAGATGCTCACTACCCCATCGGCGCTCGTTGCCTCTACCTTCTCCGTGTTCACCGTGGAAGGCAGCGTGAAGCTCCGCACAAAGCTGCCATACCGGCGCTCGATGCGATGGAAGTTCTCTTCCTTCTCCTCGCTCTCGAACTTGCGCTCGCCCTTCACCGTCAGCGTGCGGCCTTCCACCCGAATGTCCAGGTCTTCACGACGGATGCCCGGAACCTCGAGCTTCAACACCAGCTTCTCAGCATCTTCGTACACATCCACCGCCGGAACAAAGTTTCCAGCCATCAGCGCCTCAGACGCCTCATCCGGCCGGGCAAAGTCCTGAAATATCGAATTCAGCCGATTCTGCAGTACGGCCACGTCATTCAAACCACTACGAAAGGGAACAAACCGTGTAAGCGTCATAACCCTATCTCCTTGATCTTGTTGGTAAGGAGTTTGGTCTCCCAAACCCGCACTCCTTTAGACGCAAGTATAGCGCAAGAGTTGCATGAAATGTGATAGAAAGTGACTCACTTTCATTCGATTATCGGGCCGCTGCTTTGCGTCCCAAAATTCCCCATGAACGGTATCCTTACTCAATCCCAGGAGGCCCTAACCCATGCGTTCCGCTCTGGCGCTCGTCACCACATCCCTGCTTGTTCTCTCAACCGCCAGCACCCAACTCCCCGCCCCGCCCCCCACCGACTATCTCTCCGAAGCCCCCGTCCGCGCACCCCACGCCATGGTTGTCACCATCCACCACGACGCCACCGACGCCGGCCTTGAGATCCTCCGCGAAGGGGGCAATGCCGTCGATGCCGCCGTGGCCGTAGGTTTCGCCCTCGCCGTCGTCTACCCCGCCGCCGGCAACATCGGCGGTGGCGGCTTCATGCTCATCCGCCCTGCTTCGAACGCCCTCAACCATGGCAAGCCCACCTTCCTCGACTACCGCGAAGAGGCCCCAGCCGCCGCCAGCGCCAACATGTACCTCGACGCCCAGGGCAACATCATCCCCAAAGCCTCCATCACCGGCCCTCACGCCTCAGGAGTCCCCGGTACAGTTGCCGGCCTCGCCTACGCCGAACAGCATTACGGCCGCCTCACCTTGGCCAAGGTCATGGCCCCCGCCATCCGCCTCGCCCGCGACGGCTACACCCTCTCCGCCGAAGAAGCCGATGACCTCCAATCCACCAATCTCACCCAGTTTCCCGCCTCCCGACGCATCTTCCAGCGCGACGGCAACTTATACAAGGCCGGCGAGACCTTCAAACAGCCCGAGCTAGCCGATACCCTCACCCGCATCGCCGCCAATCCCTCCGACTTCTACCACGGCAAGCTGGCCGCCCAAATCGCTGCATTCGAGGCTGCCAACCAGGGCCTCATCACCGCCCAGGACCTCGCCCACTACGAAGTCAAAGAGCGCACCCCGCTCATCGGCCACTACCACGGTCTCGAGGTCATCACCTCGCCCCCACCCAGCTCCGGCGGCATCGTCCTCATCGAAATCCTCAACATCCTCAGCGGCTATAACCTCCCCAAAATCGGCGCCGACCGCTCCCCTGATCAGATCCACTTCATCGCCGAAGCCTTTCGCCGCGCCTACATGGATCGCGCCGACTACCTCGGCGACCCCGACTTCAACACCCTGCCCCTCGCCGAGATGGCCCAACCCTACTACGCCGACGCCTGGCGCAAAACCATCGACCCCATCAAGCCCACACCCTCCGCCAGCCTCGTCCGTCCCGCCGGCTACCTCCCCGACCCCACCACGGTCCTCCACCCCCAGAAAGAATCCAACGAGACCACCCACTTCTCCGTAGTCGACGCCGACGGCAACGCCGTCTCCAGCACCTACACTCTCAACTTCGGCTTCGGCTCCGGCGTCACCGTCGACCCCCTCGGCTTCCTCCTCAACGACGAGATGGACGACTTCACCTCCAAGCCCGGCACCCCCAACGGCTTCGGCCTCATTCAAAGCGCCGCCAACGCTATCGCCCCCTACCATCGCCCGCTCTCCTCCATGACCCCCACCATCGTCTGCGAACCACCCATCACCGACCTCTACGGCCCCATCTCCAAGCCGGGCTCAACGCCCACACCGACCCACCCCGGCAAACTCCGCCTCGTCCTCGGCTCACCCGGCGGCTCCACCATCATGACCACCGTAGCCAACGACCTCATCAGCGTCATCGACAACGGCCTCAACATTCAGTCGGCAGCGGACGCCCCACGCTTCCACCATCAATACCTCCCCGACATCCTGCAATTCGAAAAAGCCTTCCCCATCCCCGTCGTCGACGCCCTCAAAGCCCGCGGCTACATCACCCGCCGCGCCGCAGAATTCGACGAAAAATCCGAAGGCGTCTGGGGCGACAGCGAACTCATCGAAGTGGACCCTACCACCGGCGAACTTCTCGGCGGCCACGACCACCGCCACTCCTTCGGCAAAGCCGCCGGCTACTAACCCTTCTCCGATCCCGCCACCCAACCCAGGTGCCCCAGGTCTCGCCTTTGAGACCTGGGTTTCCACCGATGCCAGTTAGCAACAGAACCTACTTCGTAGCGATCGCCGCCTCCGCCAACGGCTCCATGATCGCGTACCCAGCCGCATTCGGGTGCACGCCATCGATACTGATCCCCGGCTTCATCCCACCCTCAGGCGTGGCCATCGCCGTCCAGTAGTCTAGGTACGTCAGCTTCTCCTGTGCGCAATACTCCCTCAGCCACGCATTCAGTGCCTCAATCTTCTCCGGCACCCCCGCAATCGACGGGCGCCACGGATACACCGCCACCGGCAGCACCGAAGCCAAGATCACTCGAATTCCATTCGCCTTCGCAATCTCCACCATTCCCTTGAAATTATCCTTGATCATCTCGGGCGTCGACGGCCCGGTATTCCCCGCAATATCATTCGTCCCCGCCAAAATCACCACCGCTTCCGGATGCAGGTCCACCACATCCTGCCGAAACCGCACCAGCATCTGCGGAGTAGTCTGCCCGCTGATCCCACGATTTACATACGGCTTCCCTGGAAAAAACTTCCCGCCGTTATAAACCCACGCATCTGTAATCGAATCCCCATAGAACACGATCCGCCCCGGCTCCGTCGCAGGCAACGCCAAATCCGCCGCGCGATACCGCCCCAGCTGCGCCCAGTCCTCCAACTGCGCTTTCATCCGCGCGTCGTCTAGTTTCATCTTCTGCACCTGCTCCTGACTCAGTGGCGGAGTAGCCACCACCGGCGGCGTAGTCACCTGCGCCGCGGGCGGCGGTACGCTGGTCTGTGCGCGCAACGTCACGCTCGTCACCAGCCCCGCCGCTGCCATACATACAATCCAGCGCATGCATCTCTTCCTCTTCGCAACATCTCGTACGCTACTTCCCGTCATCCACCAATCCCAGATCCTTCAGCATCGGCGCCACAGTCGGTTGCCCACCGAGCCACGTCGTATACATCTTGTCCAAATCCTCCGTATTTCCGCGCGACAACACCATCGTCCGGAACCGGTCGCCATTCCCCCGCGTCAACCCCCCATGGTCCTCGAACCACTGGTACGCGGCATCGTCCAGCATCTGCGTCCACGCGTATGCATAGTACCCAGCCGCGTAGCCGTTCGCCCAGATATGCAAAAAGTAGCTCGACCGATAGCGCGGTGGTACCGCCGGAAGATTCATGTGCACCTTGATCAACGCGGCCTTCTCGAAGTCATTCACGTTCTCCAGTGGCGCATTTGCGGGCAGCGTATGCCATTGCATATCCAGCTGTGCCGCCGCGAGCGCCTCACTCACCAGGTATCCCTGGTCAAACTTTGCGGCCTTCTTGATCTTGTCCACCAACTCCTGCGGCATCGGCGCACCCGTCTTGTAGTTCACTGCAAAGTGCTTGAACACCGCCGGATAGCTCGCCCAGTGCTCGTTGAACTGCGACGGGAACTCTACAAAATCCCGCGGCACACTCGTTCCCGACAAGCTCGGATACTTCGTGTTCGCGAACATCCCATGCAGTCCATGCCCAAACTCGTGGAACATCGTCGTCACATCCGAGAAGCTGATCAGCGCAGGTTGCCCCGGCGCCGGCTTCTGGAAGTTCGCCACGTTGTAAATCACCGGCAGCGTCCCCAACAGCGTGGACTGCCCCACGAAGTTGCTCATCCACGCGCCGCCCGCCTTGTTGTCGCGCTTGAAGTAATCGAAATACGCCAGCGCTAGCGGCTTGCCATTCGCATCGAACACCTCAAACACCCGCACGTCCGGCTGATACACCGGGATGTCCTTGCGTTCCTGGAACGTCAGCCCATACAGCTGATTCGCCGCATAAAACACGCCATCCTGAAGCACGCGATTCAGTTCGAAGTAAGGCTTCACCTGCGCATCATCCAGGTCATACTTCGCCTTCCTCACCTGCTCCGCATAAAAATTCCAATCCCACGGCCGAACCTGGAACCCGCCACCCGACATGCCGCTGCCTGTCCCGGCCGTCTGCTTATCAATCAGCGCCTGGATCTCCGCCTGCTCGCTCTTCGCCTTCGTCGTCGCCGGCCCCACCAGCGCGTCCATAAACTTTTGCGCCGCCTCAGGAGTCTTCGCCATCTGGTCCTGCAGCACCCACGCCGCATAATTCGGGAACCCCAGCAATCCGGCCTTCTGCGCCCTCACCTGCGCCAGCCGCGAGATCGTCGCCCGCGTATCGTTCGCATCGCTGCGCTCAGTCCTCGTCCACGAGTCATCAAACATCGCCTTGCGCGCATCGCGATCGCTCATAAACGTCAGGTCCGGCTGCTGGGTCGTGTTCTGCAAGGGGATCACATACCCGGTCGTTCCCCGCCCCTTCGCCGCCAATCTGCGCCGCCTGCATCTGCGCATCGCTCAACCCCGCCAGCTTCGTCTTATCCGTAGTGCTGTAAGCCGCAGCCTTCGTTCCCGCCAGCAGCTTGTTCATGAACGTATTCGAAAGCACCGCCTCCTCTTCGTTCAACTTCTTCAGCTTCGCCTTGTCGGCATCATTCAGCTTCGCGCCAGCCTTCACAAACGCGCGATAGTCCACCTCCACCAGCCGCAGAGACTCCGGATCGAGCTTCAACCCCGCGCGCTCGTCATACACCGTCTGCACCCGCGCAAACAGCTTGCTATTCAGATAAATCGCATCCTGCAGCCCGGCCAGCTGCGGCGCCACAACTTGCTGCACCTTCTGCAGCGTAGGATCCGTATTCGCCTGCGTCACTCCAAAGAACACCAGCGTCACGCGATTCAGCAACTGCCCCGTCTTCTCCATCGCCACGATCGTGTTCTCGAACGTAGGCGCCGCCGGGTTGTTCGCGATCGCGTCCATCTCCTTCAACTGCTGCACAATCCCCGCTTCAATCGCCGGCTGGTAATCCGAGTCCTTGATCTTGTTGAACGGCGGCGCCTGGAACGGCAGCGTACTCGCCGCATAAAACGGATTCCCCGACACGTCCATCCACGCCACACCCGCTGCTCCATCCACCGACCCGCTCTGTGCACTCGCTCCCGCCGCCATCATCGCTCCCGCCATCGCCAACACGCACGCCCTCTCCAACCGCTTCATCATCGCAAAGCTCCTGTCCCCGACCCTACGCCGCACCCCCGCCCCAACACAACCCCTCTCCCGCGTAAACTGTACCTGCATGTCAACCGAATCGACCCCCGCGACCACCCACGCCCCCATCCTCACCACCATCGCCGACATCGGCAAGCACGAAGGCCAATCCATCACCCTTCGCGGCTGGCTCTACAACCTCCGCGCCTCCGGCAAGCTCCTCTTCCCCATCTTCCGCGACGGCACCGGCACCATCCAGGGCATCGTCCCCAAAGCCGCCGTACCCGAGCACGTATTCGAGACCCTCAAGTCCCTCACCCTCGAATCCTCCCTCGTCGTCACCGGCCGCGTCCGCGCCGACTCCCGCGCCCCCTCCGGCTTCGAGCTCGACGTCGACGACGTCACCGTCACTCAGCGCATCCCCGACGAAACCCCCTACCCGATCCAGCTCAAAGAAGCCGGCGTCGACTTCCTCATGGAGAACCGCCACCTCTGGATCCGCACGCCGCGCCAGTCCTCCATCCTCCGCGTCCGCGCGACGATCATGCGCGCCGCCGCCGAGTACTTCGACACCCACAGCTTCATCCGCACCGATCCGCCCATCCTCACCCCGAACGCCTGCGAAGGCACCTCCGAGCTCTTTGAAATGGAGTACTTCGGCGACGACAAGGCCTACCTAACGCAATCAGGCCAACTCTACATCGAAGCCACCGCCATGGCGCTCGGCCGCGTCTACTCCTTCGGCCCCACCTTCCGCGCCGAGAAATCCAAAACCCGCCGCCACCTCACCGAGTTCTGGATGATCGAGCCCGAGGTCACCTACATGGACCTCGACGGCCTCATGTCCCTTGCCGAATCCTTCCTTACCCACATCGTCACCCGCGTCCTCGAGTCCCACATCGCCGACCTCAAAATCATCGGCAAAGACATCACCAAGCTCGAAGCCGTCATCGCGCCCTCACCGTTTCCGCGCCTCTCCTACGACGAAGCCCACGCCATGCTCGTCCAGGCCCACAAAGACGGCCTCATCGAAACCCTCCACGAGTACGGCGACGACTTCGGCTCACCCGACGAGACCTACATCAGCTCGCAATTCACCAAGCCCGTCATGGTGCACCGCTACCCCGCCTCGGTCAAAGCCTTCTACATGCAGCCCGACCCCAAAGACCCCACCAAGGCCCTCTGCGTAGACGTCCTCGCCCCCGAAGGCTACGGCGAAATCATCGGCGGCTCCCAGCGAGTAGACGACTACGACCTCCTAAAATCCCGCATCGAAGCACACAACCTCCCCATGGAAGCCTTCCAATGGTACCTAGACCTCCGCAAATACGGAAGCGTCCCCCACTCCGGCTTCGGCATGGGCATCGAGCGCTGCGTAGCCTGGATCTGCGGCCTGGAACACGTCCGCGAAACCATCCCCTTCGCCAGAACCCTCAACCGCATCTACCCGTAGAGGTAGACGTTCCTTCTTAACGCGGGAAGACTTCAATTAGTCTCACAGCAACTCTTCAAGGCACGCTACAGTGTAGTTCTTACGAGGATTCTTACTCTTTTCAGTCGCATACTCTAAGAGCTTGTAACGACCTGAGCCCTCAGGGTCATCGGAGACAAGTTTGTTCAGGCCTGACGAACCCTTCTTCTTAGCGCCTGTTCTCCATTTCCCGAGACTCCAGACAACTATCAGGTCAACCTGGGAGGTATCTTTATGGGAGAGCCATTCTATTAGAGTTGGCTCCAATTCAACTTTAATCATCTGCATGTTGCCCTTGTCGTAAAAGATACAGTCGAAAGGCGCCTGGTCGTTGTAATCGACCATGGAATAGTTTGGATTAATTTTTCTTACTACTTCGCCGTGTGAAAGGAGGAGCGCCAGTTCTCCATCAGTCTCCGGGCGGAATGTAAAGCCGCCCTTAGGACCAGATACCAATATTGACGGATCTCGCTCAACCCTTTTTTTCGCTAGCTCAAGACGTTGTTCAAGCTTCTTCTGAGAGCCTTTTACAGATTTTAATTTCAAGCTTTTTAACTGGGGTTGAATGAACCTTCCAACGCATCGAACAAGCAAAGATCTGAATTCCTTTTCTAGCTTCGGATTCGCAAACCGAATCCCTTCTCGAGATAACGAGATCTGATCTCGTAGCCAATCCACACTCAGCTCGACTCTTAGTCCGCTCTCAAACTTTTTCCAGCGGCTGATGTTGTAAGTGAAAGAACTATCTGTAAAGCTCTGCTTTAGTAATCTTCCGTGGATTCGCACGTATATACCACGCAGCCCTCGTTTTAACTGAGAGACTTGCCCAATCTTCATACCAGCGAAGTAGAACTTCGCCTTAATGGCTGAGTCCTCTTTGTCTGTGATCTCAGTAACTTCGCACGCGTCAAGATCAGCTTGAATGGATGTGAAAGCGAATTTGAGCAAACCCTTCTTCTCGAGAGCACGAGCGATCTTAGCTAAGCGACCAAAGTTCGAAAGGATATCGGGAGCGGTCTTTACTACTTCATCGTGGAGACCAACGAAACAGGAAAATTTCGCCCCATCACTTGGTAAATTTGCCAGCACCTCTCCAAACTTGTCCAACTGGTCTCGCGAGGTTGGGTTACGGAGCTTTAATGTCAGGTGTGTGCCTGTATGTCGGTTATCGCGGACTCGATGATCGAAGTCGAATCCCGAAAATGATGGCTTCAGGGCGTCATCCAGTTTGGTCCAATCAAGTGTGCCATCGAATTGACCGTCCTCGGAAACAGTTTGAACAGTTACTCTGTCTGCGATATTCAAGCTGCTCTTGAGGCCGTAACCATAACTGCCGAGATAGTGTCTGCGCCCAGCAGAAAATGGAATGGCTTGCTTAGAGCCGCCTCCGAGAATAGCTAGCTGTTCTATAGCTTCCTTGGAGAAGCCGATTCCGTCATCGATAACGTGGAGGAGGCTCTTGCTGGTATCAAGTAGAACGACACAGGTCGTCGAGTCTGCGTCATAGCTATTTGCCGCAAGCTCTTCCAAAACGGTCGGCTCGGTATAGTCCCGGACAGCCGTCCTGTAGCCGCTAGCATCAATGCCTGCCTTAATCTGCACAATATCCTCCATGCTGTCGCCTCAAGTGTACTGCGCCGGGTATACCGTTTATTGCACTCTTTGCGATGCGGTGGGTATCGCGCGACCAGCGCGACCGCCCCGCCCATCTCCACCCAGCCAAACCACCTGTCATCCTGAGCGCAGCCGAAGGACCCCTAGTCCCTCAACCCCACCCCTACCCTCAACCACTTCTCGCCGACCCCGGAAGGGCACGGCTTCAGCCGTGCCATAAACCAACCCGCGCAAAGCGCGCACCGCTCTGCCGAAGGCCGGAGCGAAGCCGCAGGCGAAGCGACCAAATTGCCTTCCTCTCCCAGCCACAACATCACATCTCCTCGCCCGCGATACCACCCACGCACTTGCACAGCCCCGCCGCCGCATCTATCCCTTCTAGGCACGCAGGAGCGCCGCAAAATGACCGACCCCTTCAACCTGAATCGCTTCCTCGACGCACAAGCCCCCATCTACCCCGAAGTCCTCACCGAACTCCGCAACCAACGCAAAACCGCCCACTGGATCTGGTTCATCTTCCCTCAAATACAGGGCCTCGGCCTAAGCCCCATCTCCCAACGCTTCGCGATCCATCCCTCGCCAAGGAAGCCATCGCTTACCTCGATCACCCAATCCTCGGCCTCCGTCTGATCGAATGCACCCAACTCTTGCTCGCAGCCCGCAACAAGCCCATCCGCGAAATCCTCGGCGCGCCCGACGACATGAAGTTCCGCTCGTCCATGACCCTCTTCGCCCAGGCCACCACCACAAATCATATGTTCGCCGACGCAATCGATGTTCACTTTGATGGAAAATTCGACGACCTGACCCGAAGCATCCTCCGCAACCCAGGCGACGCCCAGTAGCCGAGCCGCTTCCTTCACCGACGAGCGGATGAAAACCCACCCACCGTGCTCGCGCAATCCCCATTGCGCGGGCACCAACCCTCATCCTCTACGCGCTGACCGCCTGCATCCCCTCACCCTGCACCCCGACAGCCACAGTCACCCGCTTGCAGGCTCTTCGCCACCTGCCCCAGCATCTCCTTCGGATGCATCGGTTTCGCCATCAACGGAAAATCATGCCCCGCATCATACGCCCGCATCAGATCAACACTTCGCGCATGCCCCGAGAACAGCACCACCTTGCACGCCGGCGCCAGCGTCATCATGCCCATCGCCAGCTCCACCCCATTCATCTCCGGCATCGCCACATCGCTGATCAGCAAATCCGGAGCCTGCACACTCGCCATCTCCAGCGCAGTGCGGGCGTCATAGGCCCGTATCGCACGATAGCCCGCATGCCTCAAAATCATCGCCAGAGTATCCGCCACCAGCGGCTCATCGTCGACAACCATAACCATCGGCCGACCTTCTGACATCTCAGCCGCATCGTCCACCGGCACTTCAGCCATCGAAACCACTTCAGAACCGCATGTTGGGGACATCGACAGATACCTCTACAAAGAACCCTAGGCGTCTCGTTCTGTCATGGGTTAACTCTTTTTCACGATGTTTCGTCTATTCCAGTTAGGGCACATCAGGTTGCGTTAGGTCCACATATAGTTTCGTCGTACGAAGCATACATCTCGTTAGACAACCACCTCGTTTTGTGCTTAAATTTGATCTCTTTTTGGCAACGCGTGGTCACGATAAGGCGTCGATTGTCATATGCAGGGAGTTGGTAAAGGAGGCCAACCATGGACGACAACGAGAACATTCCTCACGCGCCCATGCGGTTCGACTCCATCTCCCAAGTGGACGTCCCCCAGGGACGCGACGGCAAACATAAGAAAATAATCACCCAATTACTCGGCGACATTGCCCAGCTCAATACCGGCTCCGCGCTCAAAATCCCCCTCGCCGAGCTCCCGGACACCAAGGAAAACATTCGCGCGGCTCTCAGCCGCGCCGCCGCTCAGAAAAAGCTCTCCATTGCCACCTCGAGCAACACAGACTTCCTCTTCGTCTGGAAGACCAACGAACCGATCAGCTAGCCGCCCTTCCCAGCACCCCACCCATCCCCCTATCGATCGACAACCCACCGTTCGTTATACCCGCCGCGGCGACTTCGAGTAACCTGAATCACGTAAGCTGGTGAACACATTGCTGCGCCGATTCGCGCCAGCCGCGCATCCAACTCCAGCACGAACGAGAGGACACCATGAACATCGCCGCCAACGCCACCGAACTCATCGGCAACACGCCCCTGGTCCAACTGAACCGCGTGGCTGCTGGCTGTAATGCCCGCATCGTCCTCAAGCTCGAGAGCAACAACCCCGCCGCCAGCGTCAAAGACCGCATCGGCAACGCCATGATCTCCGCCGCCGAGCGCGACGGGAAAATCACGCCCGGCGTCACCACCCTCATCGAGCCCACCTCCGGCAACACCGGCATCGGCCTCGCCTTCGCCGCCGCCGTCAAAGGCTACAAGCTCATCCTCACCATGCCTGAAACCATGTCGGTAGAGCGCCGCATTCTTCTTCTCGCCTTCGGTGCAGAGATCGTCCTCACCCCCGGCCCCAATGGCATGAAGGGAGCCATCGCCAAGGCCGAAGAGCTCCTCGCCGCAACGCCCAACAGCTTCATGCTGCAGCAGTTCAACAACCCCGCCAACCCCAAAATCCACTACGACACCACCGGCCCCGAAATCTGGGATGACACCGACGGCACCGCCGACATCCTCGTCTCCGGCGTCGGCACCGGCGGCACCCTCACCGGCGTCAGCGAGTACATGAAGGCCCGCAAGCCCGGCTTCTTTACCGTAGCCGTAGAGCCCGCCGACAGCCCCGTCCTCTCCGGCGGCAAGCCCGGCCCCCACAAGATCCAGGGCATCGGCGCCGGCTTCATCCCCCAGATCCTCCGCACCGACCTCATCGACGAGATCGTCCAGGTCACCAACGACGAAGCCCTCACCATGGCCCGCCGCCTCCCCAAAGAAGAAGGCCTCCTGGTAGGAATCTCCTCAGGAGCCGCCGTCCACGCGGCCTTAAAGATCGCCCGCGAACCCCGCCACGCCGGCAAGCTCATCGTAGTCATCATCCCCAGCTCCGGCGAGCGCTACCTAAGCACAGCCCTCTTCGAAGAACTCCGCCAACAAGCCCTCGCTACCCCAACCTCCACCGTTAACCTGTAGCGCATTCGGCAGTGCAAGCTTGGCCTAAGAGCCAACTTGAGATGCCTGTCTGATACCCGATAGGAGCAGCGGATTTATCGCTTGCAGAGTGGCCTGCCACGTGCGGATAGGTGACGACAACGGCGTTTCACAGGACAAATGCTCCGAGGTCGGCTCAAGCCCTTGCTCGAAGAGTGCATTGGCCCGAAGTCGACAATCAAGATCGATAGTTTCCTCGATGGCAGCCCCTAACGATTCGCAGCTGTGTCGAATCGCACCCGCGGCTTTTAAGGCGCCGATGCGCTTTGCTCTGCGGCGCGAAGTTTCTCGAGGTCGCGCTGCCCATCGAGGTAAGCCTGTGCGCCGCGGTGCATCAATTCGAGGTAAGCAAGTGTCTCTGTGCGGCGGACGCGCTCCTCGATAAGAAGGCCGAGATACTCGTCAAGCTGTGCCGGCGTGATGTGAGAGAAGTCGTAGGGACCGGACGGAAAGCCGGTCTGGAAGCGCTGCTCGAAGGCGACGCGTTTGGTGGTGGCCTCCTGGGCGCGGTCCTTGAGAGCTTCCGACTTGATGATCCCGACTTCGGCGTCGCCGATGCTGTTGATCTCATCCTCGCTAAGCAAATGAATGAGGCCGCTGGATTTGGCTGCGGCGAAGTTGCCGAGCCGGATTGTCTCGATGGGGAGCGCCGGACGATACGTTGGTGGAGTCAGCGGGTGATCGTGTGAGATCGTCTCCCGAACCTGCTCTATGCGAGCCGTCAGATCTTCCATCTGCCGGGTATTGGCGTCTCGGTTTTGATCGACATCGCGAAGATAGAGCCGCGCGTCGATGTTGGCGGCCTTGCGCAGCTCGATGCGCTGATGGCGCTCGTGAATGAGCTCGACGGCTTGTTCCAGGCCGATGGCGATGAGAATGCCGATCGCAATCGTACCGATGTGAAGGAAGAAGTCCTTCCATGTGTGGTCCGACGTCTGCGGCGGATGAATGTCGATCATGGAGCGTTCTCCGAGGAATGGAAGGTCAGGGTTGGCGGGAAGCGATGTTGGCGCGCTGGATGTCGTCTGCCATGTCAGCGCGGGACTGGACGCCGCGAAGGACACTGATGGAAGCACCCTTCCACCAGGCGATCCAGAGCCTCTCCTGTTCGTACTGCGCAAGGTGATTATCGATGACGGTGGCGGCGTCGTCGCGCTGGGAGAGGGTGAGGTGAATGGTCGCTCCGGTGTTCAGGGGATATCCGGTGCGATCGCCGAAGCTCTTCATGTGCTGGAAAGCGGTGCTGGCGGGCTGTACCACGTCGCTCCAATGCGCGCCCTCGACATCGACGCGATCGAAGACCTCGGCGAGGTTTTCCGGCAGGAGTTCGACCTTGCCGCTGGTTTTCGCGACGGACCAGACGGAGCGGGATGGCGACTGCAGGTTGTTCTGCGCAGGTGGTTGGGGCATGGTGACGCTGATATATCCGCCGTGCGGCTGCGCATTGCGCAGGGCTGCGAGCGAGGCGCGGTCCCACGCGATGCCCTGGCGGAGGACGTCGAGATTGAGATCGAAGACTTTCAGGTTGTCGGCACACTCGCGATGGAAACCTTGGATAAGGGCCTGGCGCTCATGGCGATGGTGTAGGGCCTCAACGCCTTGTTCGAGGCCGATGGCGATGAGGATGCCGAGAATGACGATGAAGAGGTGAGTGAAGAATTCGCGGAGCGTCATGGGCGCGTGCTGTGGCAGATGGATGTCGATCATGCGGGCTCCGTGAAATCTCTTCGCTTGCGCTGGACTGGTTGGAACTCGGTTGTGTCTAGAGCTTCGGCGTAGCTCCAAAGAAAGTCGTGGAGCCAGCCTCGACCTGGGTTCGTCGCACCGCGGCCTTCTGGAAGGAGTACATGTCATCGAGTGAATGGACACCTGCCAGAATCGCCGCGTCACCTCCTTCGACCAGGGCGAGCGTGGCGATGCTCCTGCGAAGGGCGCCGTCAACCTGTCCCAAACGGAAGAGGAGATCGTCGCGATGAGAGAGGCTGATACGCTGAACAGCCGGATTGGCGTGTTCGTACTGGCCACGTACACATTCGCTGATCAGGGTGCGTAGCGTTTCGTGCAGGTCTTCGTCCGCGCTGATCTCCGCTGCGGTGTTGTAGTCGATCCGTGCAAAGAGCTCGGCCTGGTCAGCGGGAAGGAGCGCAGCGAGGCCCGCCGCCTGGGCGGCCGACCACGTGGCTCGTGAGGGAGATACATAGAGCGCGGACCCAGCGTTTGGAAGGACGCCGTGCACTTCAACGGAATCGCCGGAACGTTTTCCGGCGAGCAGCGCATCCTCAAGCGACCGGATGTATGTGGCCTGCACTTTGAGCCTGTCGACCGAGTCGCGTATCAGCGGCAGGTTGCTCTGCGCTTCGGCGCGCATTTGTTCGGTGAGTTGGGCGACCTGGTGGCGGTGGTGGAAGTACTCGACCGTTTGCTCGAGGGCGATGGCGATGAGCAGGCCAATCACGATGGTGGCAATGTGGATGAAAAAGTCTCGCCAGCTGTTGGCGGTGTGGTGCGGCGGGTGAACGTCGATCATGCGGGCTCCGTGGATCGGTGGGGCTACGGCACCGGATTATTGGTCAGGTTGCGCTTGATGTTGAAGCAGTAGGTGAGGAGCGCATCGTCGTCGACAAGTGCGATTTGGAGGGCGCGTTCCAGGGCGTCGATTTGCACGGATGAGAGAGTGTTGAAGTTCGCCGGTTCGGCGAGAGTCGCCCAGGCGGCATCAACTTCCTGCTGGGGCAGGTTTTCGTGGGCGGCGGCGAAGCGCTTGAGGAACTCGTTGAAGACAATATTGCTTTCGAAGGTCATGTCCAGGGGATCGTGCGCGGTACGCAGGATGGAGGCGGCGCGGTACACGTCTTCGTTGCTGCGATCGACCTTCGCCATGAAGGCGTCCTGATTTGCGTAACGATAGTCGACGGGATTGAGATTCTCGGTGAGATAGTTGATCGTGCCTGACTGGTGCAGCTTGCGCCATTCATCCTCGAGGTAGAGATAGCGGACATGGCGCACGATGAACGGGCCGGGAGGCAGTCGCTGGTGGGCGCGGACGGCCTGCAGAAGGACGAGATCGTGCTGGAGATCGCGCTGGTGCCGCTTGGTAGCAAAGACATTTAACTGGTTCGATGATTCGTTCGTGTCACGCTCGGCGAGCAGCGCGCGGCGCGCCTCCGCGGCGAGATGGCGGTGATGTAGGGTCTCAACGCCTTGTTCGAGGCCGATGGCGATAAGGATGCCAAGAATGACGATGCAGAGGTGCGTGAAGAATTCGCGGCGCGTCATCGGCGCGTGCTGCGGCGGATGAATGTCGATCATGGTTGGGCGTTCCGTTCTGCCGCCTCTTCCATGGCCATAGCGCCTGAGCTCGTAGAGATGTCGATGGAAACGATGATGAAAATCAGCATGGCAAGATAGATTGCGATGGCAGCCGGTAAATAGACGAACGTAAGCACGCAGAAAACCGCTGCTTGCAGGGTGCCGATTGCAGCCACCCGGTTACGCTTACGGCTCCATTCCTTCCAGCCGGGGTCGCGACCATGAATTTTCGATGCGGACCACCTGAACCACGTCATGCCGGTCATCGCATTCCAGGCAATGATTTGATACACGATATAGGCAGTCGGATCATGCGGGTGTTCGATGATGGAGCGCAGCGTCCATGGAAGCAGGCTGGAGAAGAATAGGGCGCCTCCATTGAACCAGAACATTGCCCGATTGATCTCCCGCACGCGGCAAAACACGTGATGATGATGGAGCCAGATCACCAGCAGCAACGCAAACGTTGCGGAATAGCCGCCAAGGCGCGGCAGCAGATGCCACCACCCATCCCACCCGGGAGTTTCTGGCGTTCGTAGATCCAGCACCATCAGCGTGATGATGATTGCGTAGACTGCGTCGCTGAACAGGGTTAGCCGGTGCTTCATCGTTCTCCTGGTTCCCCGGAGCACAAGTCCAGGAAAACAACTGCACGGCCCGGAATCTCTACTTCAACAACGGCAAGCGGCGACAAGCTCGCTTAGCGCACTAACCGGCGATTGCATGTACGACAGCTCTAATTGGCAGCTAAACCCGAAAATGTTAGCACAATTCCAGCGGACACCGTTTCGGTCCTCACAAGCCGGGTTGTCGGAAGTCACATCCTTGTTGCGCTCCACGTCACAAACCCAGGCCACGCCCGACCTCGTAAGTTACCCAGTCATTCCGCCCGCGCTATCATCAACCTCAGCCATGAATCTCTTCGACTCCATCAGCGAAGACACTCGCGTCGTTTTCGAGCGCGACCCCGCCGCGACCTCGCGGCTCATGGTGCTGCTCTGCTATCCCGGCCTGCAGGCGGTCTGGGTGCATCGCATCAACCACTGGCTCTGGTGCCGCAACCTCAAACTCCTCGCCCGCCTCATGTCCCAGGTCGTCCGCTTCTGGACCGGGATCGAGATCCATCCCGGCGCCACCATCGGCCGCCGCCTCTTCATCGACCACGGGATGGGCGTCGTCATCGGCGAAACCGCCATCGTCGGCAACGACGTCACGCTCTACCAGGGAGTCACCCTCGGCGGCACCGGCAAGATCGGCGGCAAGCGCCATCCCACCCTCCGTGACAACGTCTTCGTCGGCAATACCGCCAACATCCTCGGCAACATCACTATTGGTGAGAACTCCCGCGTCGGCGCAGGCTCGGTGGTCCTCCGCGACGTCCCGCCCGACTCCACCGTCGTCGGCGTCCCCGCCCACATCGTCTACCAGGCAGGCAAGCGCGTCCTCATCACCGACCCCCGCGACATCAACGATCCGCTCTCCGACGTCATCATCGCCCTCGGCGACCAGATCAAGTCGCTCCAGTCACGCGTCGACCACCTCGAGGGAGACATCCACCAGGTCGTCCTCCACGAACCAGCCAGCGGTCTGGTGACCGAACAGCAGGAGCGCGCCCAGTACCGCACCGACCTCGAATCCCGTCCCGGCTTCGTCGTGGACGGCGAGGGAATCTAGCTCCCGAAGCTCTCCAGACGCAGCAAAGGGCGCCGCGCTGCACGAAATGCAGCTATAGCACCCTCTGCGTAACCCGAATCGCGGCTATACCAACCCCAAAACTACTGCTTTGGCGATCCCGACGAAGCCGTTTCCGGCAACATGCTCTTCGGAACAGGCGGCGGCGTCACAACATAGTCCACCTTTTCCTTGCTCGCCAACTCAGGATTGGAGAGCGGCCAAACATAGGGAGCCTGCGTTGTGTCTCCGTAACCCATACGCGGGTAACGGCTTATCGCAACGGTCGAAGGGTCGAGGCGCACATAGGCGTCGGCCTTGCTCTTCCGCTTTTCCAACAGGCTGGTGCTGGCGTTGCTCAACTCCACGCTATGGCCATCCACTGTAAACGCCAGTTTTTCCCCATCAAACGCATCCGGTACCTTCGTACCATCCGCCAGCGGGTCCATCGAAACAACCGCGGTACCGACTCCTGGTATGAAGAAATAGATGAATCCGCTGCGCTCTATGTCGTAGTTCAGCTGGACTTTAGCCACCATGCCATCAATGGTCAGCACCCCATCGCGTACCTTCGCTGAAATGAGATGGTCAGGCATGGTGTCATGCCAGCCCTTGGCTGAGGCGGTGTCGCCCGCTGCAGGCGGTGTCGCAGTCGCGGGAACCACTTTCGCCTGGGCAAACGCCAGGCTCGAAGCCATCACAGAAAGCGCCGCCACCAGCGCTAGCGTTGAATAAACTCTTGGCAAAAATTGAGACACGAGTACCTCCGGTCGAACTTCCGTCGTAGATGTGTAGGGAGCACGTACGGCGGAACTAGGTGCATCTTAATCACCAAACCCCCTGTGTCTGCAATCATGCAGTTACAAGGGGTCTCTCTTTGGTACTGTGCAAACTCTTGCGTGCTTTTGTCTAAATTATTTCCAGCTCAATTCTGAGCGGTCAGATGCGCCAGCGGACCCACTGCCGCTCCGAGTAACTCGATAGCATGGAGCAGCTTGGCGTGCGGGAGCGGTCCGCCACTCATCATCAGTGAGATGCGTGAGACACCGCCTAGCACTTCGCTCACACTAGCCATCTTTCTCGAGACGGTATCCGGATCGCCAACAAAGAAGGCTCCTTCCTCCGAGCGCTGGGCGTCGAAGGCAGCGCGTGTCGTCGGTGGCCAACCGCGCTCGCGGCCGATGCGCGTGAAGGTTGTGGAATAGGCGGGCCAAAGAATGTCGGCTGCCTCCTGCGTGGTGTCGGCGAGAAAGCCGATGCCGTGCACGGCCACGTCGAGCGCTTCGGGTGCGTGGCCGGCGCGACGGCCCGCTTCGCGATAGAGGTCGACGAGCGGGCGAAAGCGATGCGGTTCGCCGCCGATGATCGCTACTGTCAGTGGCAGGCCGAGCATGCCCGCGCGGGCGAAGGATGCTGGTGTTCCGCCGGCGCCTAGACGGATGGGGAGTTTGGGCTGCAACGGCCGCGGCCAAACGCCCTGGCCTGTGAGCGAAGGCCGATGTTTGCCCTCCCAGTCAATGCGCGTCTCGTCACGCAGCTTGAGGAGCAGATCCAGCTTCTCGGAGAAGAGTTCGTTGTAGAACTTGGTGTCGTAGCCGAAGAGCGGATAGGACTCAATGAAGGAGCCGCGACCAACGATAATCTCCGCGCGGCCCTGCGAGATGAGGTCCAGCGTGGCGAAGTCCTGGAAGACGCGAACCGGATCGTCGGAACTGAGAACGGTGACCGCTGAAGTCAGCCGGATGTTCTTCGTGCGCGCGGCTGCAGCGGCCAGCAGGACTGCCGGCGAGGAGGCGATGTATTCCTCACGGTGGTGCTCGCCAATGCCATAGACATCGACGCCGCTGCGATCGGCTAGCTCGATCTCCTCGAGAAGCTGCTGAACGCGTTCCGCGCCAAGTTCGCCGGGCGCGCGGCCGGAGCCGAAAGGTGTCTCTACGAAACTATCAATACCGATTTGCATGATGTTCATTGGATGAGCCCGACGCATATCGCGACTCATGGCGGCGATTGCGTGCGCATGTTCCAATAGAAGAGAAAAGGAATCGTCTGAATCATGCCTCTGAACTGCGGAATTGTCGGGCTGCCGAACGTCGGAAAGTCCACCATCTTTAATGCGCTGACTGCTGCCAAAGCTGCGGCTGCGAATTATCCGTTCTGTACCATCGACCCGAATGTCGGCATTGTGCCCGTTCCGGACACGCGCATGGATCGCATCGTGACCATGGTGAAGCCGAACTCGATTGTGCCAACGACGATGGAGTTTGTAGATATCGCCGGCATTGTGGAGGGCGCGAGCAAGGGCGAAGGCCTCGGCAACCAGTTTCTCTCGCACATCCGTCAGACCGACGCGATTCTGCATGTGGTGCGCTGCTTTGAAGACCCTGAAGTCATCCACGTTGCTGGCGGCGTGAATCCGCTGCACGATATTGACATCATCAACACGGAACTCCTTCTTGCGGATTTGGACACCGTCGAGAAACGGCTCAGCAAGGCCGAGAAGGCGGCGAAGTCTGCCTCTGCAACTGCGGCGGCGAAGACCGAGCTGAGCACCATCCAGAAGCTGTTGGAGGTGCTTAACGCCGGCAAGCCGGCGCGAATGGCCGATCTTGAGGAGTCGGAAAAGCTGGTGGCGCGCGACCTGTTTCTGATCACGATGAAGCCGCAGTTGTACGTGGCAAACGTGGACGAAGCGGGCATTCTGGACGGCAATGCGTACACGAAGCTGGTGGAGCAGCGCGCCGCCAAAGAGGGCAGCGAGGTGGTGCGGATCTGCGGCGCGATGGAGGCCGAGATTGCGCAGTTGGAGCCAGCGGAGCGGACTGAATTTCTAGAGGCGGCTGGGCTTGAGGAGCCGGGTTTGAATCGGTTGATCCATGCAGCGTATCGGCTGCTGGGCTTGATTACGTACTTCACCTCGGGTGTGCAGGAGGTTCGCGCGTGGACGATCAAGCGCGGCACGAAGGCTCCAGGCGCCGCGGGCGTGATCCACTCGGACTTCGAACGTGGGTTCATTAAGGCCGATTGCTACGCCTGCGAAGACCTGTTTCGGCTGGGAAGCGAGCAGGCAGTGAAAGAGGCTGGGCTGCTGCGGTCGGAAGGTAAGGAATACGTCGTGAAGGACGGCGACATTCTATTTTTCAAGTTCAACGTCTAGTAAGCGCGACAATGCACTAGCGCCTGTGAGTGCCGCGAATGGTTCCTCGTGTTGGTTCGTACAGACGCACAGGCGATCTGTGGTCGACACTGAAGAATATGGCGAAGAGGAAACTGCGTGTAGGCGTTTTGTTCGGTGGCCGGAGCGGCGAGCATGAGGTGTCGCTGCGCTCGGCGCGGTCGATCCTGAAGGCTATTGACCGGAAGAAGTATGACGTGGTGGAGCTCGGCATCAGCTCAGAGGGTCGCTGGCTGCAGAGCAGAGCGGCGCAGGCGTTGCTGGGCGAGTCGACTGTGAGCTCGGATGCGGGCGAAGCTGGGCTTTCGATTGTGAGTGCTGCTGCTGCTCCCGGTTCGGGCACTGGACTGGATGTGGTGTTTCCGGTGCTGCATGGAACGTTTGGCGAGGACGGCACCGTGCAGGGGCTGTTTGAGCTAGCCGATATTGCGTACGTAGGTTCGGGTGTGCTTGGTTCGGCTGCGGCTATGGACAAGGATGCTATGAAGCGGATGTTCATCGCAGCAGGATTGCCGCTGACGCCGCATGTGACGTTGCTGCGGAGTGAGTGGAAGGTTGACCCTAAGAAGGCCACGCGGGCGATCGAGAAGGCGTTGCGCTATCCGGTGTTCGTGAAGCCGGCGAACCTGGGAAGTTCGGTTGGAATCAGCAAGGTGAAGGTGCGCGCGGAGCTGGCTGCGGCGATGGATCTGGCGGCGAGCTTCGATCGGAAGATTGTGGTGGAGCAAGGCGTCGGCGGACCGGGTGTGAAGCCGCGTGAGCTGGAAGTGGCTGTGCTGGGAAACGATGCGCCTGATGCGAGCGTGGTTGGAGAGATCGTTCCGGCAAAGGAGTTCTACGACTACGAGGCGAAGTATGAGCTGAGTGGACCGGATGAGAGCGTCTGCATTCTTCCGGCGAAGTTGTCGAAGGCTGATGAGAAGAAGATTCGTTCGATGGCTGTGGCTGCGTTCAAGGCCTGCGACTGCGCGGGGCTTGCAAGAGTGGACTTCCTGATGGCTCCTGCTGTGCCCGGTAAAGGCGGGAAAGGGAAGCCTGCGGAGATTGTGTTGAACGAGGTGAACACGATGCCAGGATTTACTTCGATCAGCATGTATCCCAAGCTGTGGGCTGCGAGCGGGCTGCCGTATGCGAAGCTGATTGATCGGTTGATTGCGCTGGCGATGGAGCGGCACAAGGAAAAGATGGAGACGAGCTTCTCGCGATAGCGAGGCAGATGCTAAAAGCAGATCCTCCGCCTGCGGCGAAGGATGACAAGTTCATGAGGCTGAAGCCCGCTCAAGGCTTACGATAGACAGAATGAGTACGACAACCAGCTCTATGACCTTGGCTGACATTCTTGCGGCGCGCGAGCGGATTGGCACGGCTGTGTATCGTACGCCTTGCACGCGGTCGGAGATGCTCTCGCGGATGACCGAGCAGAGTGTGTTCCTGAAGCTTGAGAATCTGCAGATGACGGGCAGCTTCAAGGAGCGCGGTGCGCTGAACAAGATTGCGATGCTGACTCCGGAACAGGCCAGGCGTGGCGTTGTAGCGGCCAGCGCTGGCAATCACGCGCAGGGGGTTGCGTACCATGCTACGCGGCGAGGGATTCGCGCGGTGATTGTGATGCCGTTGACGACTCCGCTGGTGAAGGTGACGGCGACGCGCGGATTTGGCGCCGAGGTGGTGCTGCACGGCGGCAACTATGACGAAGCTTGCACCGAGGCTACGCGGCTCTGTGAAGAACAGGGCATGACGTTTATTCATCCGTTCGATGACCCGCTGGTGATGGCTGGGCAGGGGACGATTGGGTTGGAGTTGCTGGAGCAGGTGGAAGATCTGCAGGCCGTGGTGGTGCCAATCGGCGGCGGTGGGTTGATTGGCGGCATTGCTTGCGCCGTGAAGGAGATTAAGCCCAGCGTGCGCGTGATTGGCGTGCAGACGTCGCGACTGCCCTCGATGCGCGATGCGATTGAGGCGCATCAGCCGGTGACGCTGGAGCCCGCTACGACAATCGCCGATGGAATTGCAGTGCGGCGTGCGGGCGACGTTACGTTTCCGGTGGTGGAGAAGTATGTCGACGAGATTGTTACCGTCGATGAAGACGAGATTGCGAGCGCGATTCTGACGCTGCTGGAGCGCGAGAAGACGCTCGCCGAAGGAGCGGGCGCGACGGCGCTGGCCTCGTTGCTGCAGAAGCGGACTAGTCTTGCAGAGGGCACGCGCACGGCCGTGCTGGTGTGCGGTGGCAATATCGACGTGACCCTGCTGAGCAGGATTATCGAGCGCGGTTTGGTGCAGGACGGACGCTTGATTCGGCTGCGCATTCACTTGCTCGACAAGCCAGGGGCACTGAGGGAGTTGACCACGCTGATTGCGGCGCATCGCGTGAACATTGTGGATACGTTGTATAACCGCGCTTATTATGGTGTGAACCTGGGTGACACGACGATCGACATCACGATGGAGACGCGGGGCCGCGAGCAGGTAGAGCAGCTGCTGGCCGCAATGACCGAAGCGGGGTATAAACACAGCCGCGTGCTCTAGAGGCGAGGGTCCAGGGCCCAGGGTTTAGGTTCCAGTGTGGGTTGTACTGCCCGATTGGGTGGTACGGGGGAAATGGGATGGTAAGGCACGGGTGGGAGATCCCGGGCTAGTCGTCTTCGTACACGTCGTCGGCTGCGTATTCGTCTACAGTCTCTTTCCTGCGTTCCTCGATTTCATCGAGTTCGAGCTGGAATTCCAGCACTTCCTGTGGATCTTCGTCGGGTGCGAGGACGGCGCCGGTTTCGTCGCAAACGAATTCGCGGACAACTTTGGACTCGTTATGGTTGAGATTGCGGGCGTTCGCTGCGGCGATCTGCAGGTTGTAGAGCATGGCAGCGGCGCGCCTGGGTTCGATGCGATTCTGGCCGAGCACGGTGAGAACCATGGAGAGGGCGAGCTGGACGGAGTTGGGGTCTTCGAGGGGCGGAAAATCGAGGACGACAGGGCCGCGGGCGTTGACATAGCACTCGGCGACCATGGGTTCGCGGCGGATTTGGTCGAGCTCGGCGTTGCTGATGCTGAGGATGTTGCGGGTGCCGTCGTCAGGCGGATGGAGAGCGCGGTGATGAGCGTTGGCGGTGGCATGATGGAAGCAAAAGGGCCTGCCATGGAGGGCGGGCGATTGGCAGCGGCGGCCGCTGGGGCGGATGTGACGGCAATACAGCGTGGGCATGGTTTCTCCTTGGGTTGGAGGGGGGACCCCCCTCCAACCTACTTTCACTTTTGGTTAGCGAAGTCGTTTAGAATGTGTTGGTTGTGAGGGGGAAAGCTGCTTTCAACTGGCTCATTCTAAACGGGTTACGCGTATGATCTTCTCCCTGTTGCATTTAGCGGCTTAAAATGCGAACGCTGCAGCGGCGGATGCCGATGCAGCGTGGGAAAAAGCTCTCTACTTCCATTGTAGCGAGTGGGTGAGGGTAACTATGCCAGGTTTTGGAAATATTTATCGCTAGTGTTTATAGGGGTTCTGGCGATTTTTGGTTGGTTTGGGGGCTTGACAAGGTTTGGGCGGGGAAGATTCGCACCCCCCCTCATGCCGATGATGAAGCCATCGGGATGAATGGGGCACCCGGCGATTCGCCGTCCGCGCAGCGCAGGACTTTAGATGAGCGTCAAATTCTCATGGGCATGAGGATGTAGCGATATTTGACGTCTTCGTTGGCGTCTTCGGGGCGCATCTGGCCGGCGGACTGGGCGTCCTTGAACTCCAGGCGGACTTCGCCTTGAACGCCGGTGGCTCGGAGGAAGTCGACCAGGTAGGAGCTGTTGAAGCCTACGACGAGGGGGTCGTAGTTGTAGGGGGTCTCGATGATGTCTTCGGACTCGCCGGCGTCGGTGGACTGGGCGGAGAGCTTGAGCTCGTTCTGCTCGAGGCGGATCTTGATGGCACCGCTGCGCTCGTCGGCGAACTGGGCGACGCGCTGGATCGAGGCCATGAGGTCTTCCGAGCGGACGATGACGAACTTGTTGTTGTCGCGGGGAAGGACGGCTTCGTAGTTGGGAAATTGCCCGGTGAGCTTGCGGCTGGTGAGGACGCGGCCGGCTACGCGGAAGAAGAGGGTCTGGTCGTCGTCGCCGAACTCGAGCGTGGTGGCGTCGGAGGAGGAGAGGAGGCTGGAGAGCTCGGCGAGGGCCTTGCGGGGGATGAGGGTCTTCTTCTCGCCGGAGATGCCTTCGAGGGTCTGGCCGAGGGTCTCGATGTGGGAGAGGCGGTGGCCGTCGGTGGCGACCATGGCCATGGACTCGGCCTTGAGGACGAGGAGGGCGCCGTTGAGGGTGTAGCGCGACTCTTCGTTCGAGATCGCGAAGATGGTTTTCGCGATCATGTTCGCCAGCGCGGGCGAGGAGATATTGTAGGCGCCGGCGGAGGGGAACTCGGGGACCTGGGGGAAGTTGGCGCGGGCCATGCCGACCATCTTGGTGTTGGAGCGGCCGGACTTGATCTGGACCCAGTGGTTGTCCATCAGCTTCATGGAGATGTCGCCGTCGCCGAGGAGCTTGATGTAGTCGAAGAGTTTGCGGGCGGGGATGGTGCAGGCTCCGGGCTTCTTCACTTTCGCAGCGCAAGACGTACGCAGGGACTGGTCGAGGTCGGTGGCGGTGATGGTAAGCTTGCCGGCGCCGAGTTCGTCGACGGTGGCCTCGAAGAGGAAGTTCGAGAGGATGGGGATGGTGGTCTTGCGCTCGACGACCGACTGCGCGGCGGTGAGCTCGCGGAGGAGTTCGGCGCGGGAGACCGTGATTTCGAGATTGCCAGTGGGAACGGCTTCGGGGGTGATGGCGGCGGTAGACACGATGGTGGCTCTCCCTTGCTCTTGCGCTGCGGCAGATTGCTCGGCCGGTGATGTGAGGGTGGTGGTGGACATGGGTTGTTTCCCTCGAAATTCACGAAATGCGATTGCGAGCAACACCTCGATTCTAGGGGTTATGAGGGGTGTCGTGCGAGGCTAGCACCCTGTGAATTTCGGGGGGCATCTTGTGTGATCCTGCGGTGCTGCGGTCCTGCGCGGACGGCGAGGGGCTTCGCGTGGCACACGGAGTGCTGTGAGGAGCTCAAGCTTTCCTGGCGGGGAGAATGCTTCTAAGAAACAGAGTGAAAGGATAGATATTTCTAGTAGTAGTACTCGTTGTGCGTGGAAGAGTGGATAAGGGGTTTGAATTCCCATGGGCATTGGGTGAGGGGCGGGTACAGGGTTTCCAAAACGGGACGGAGGAAGAGACCGCAAGAGGGAAGACGGGACAAGAGGCATCGATTGGAGAGAAGTTTTCCAATCTACACACAGGTGGCTGGTTGAGGCTGCGAGTGAAACCGGGCGGGTATGTGCGGGGATCGTCCGAAACCGCGTGGATAGGGGCGATTCGTGGGGCCGGGTTTTCTACAGGGACATTGAGGCGCGAGGAAATCGCGGAGCTTTGCGCGAACGGCGAGGGGCGCTCTGTGCGGATACGGAGTTTGGACGGGAAGGGCTAGTAGCGGTTCGAGGAGTTGCGGCGGGGCGGGCGGCCGCGGCGGTCTCGGCTGCCCTGACGATCATAGGGGCGCTCTGGAGGAATGCGGTAGCCCTCGGGATAGAGCACGACGAAGCGGCGTGGACCTTCGCCGGAGCTGGCGGTCTGGAGGCCGGAGTCCTTGAGGAACATGTGGAGCATGCGGCGCTCGCGGGAGTTCATGGGCTGGAAGCGGAAGGGCTCGCCGGTGTCCTCGACCTCGTCGATGGCAGCGTCGGCGGCTTCACGGAGAATGCGGGCGCGGGAAGCCTTGTAGCCATTGGCATCGAAGGAGACGCGATCGTGATCCTCAGGCTCGAGGCGGAGCATCTTCGCGGAGACGTGCTCGAGGGAGCGGAGAAGTTCTCCATCGCTGGAGAGAAGGAGGTCGCTGTCGGGGCCCTTGCACTCGACATAGATGTCGCGGCGCTCGAAGCCGTCGGGGTCGACAGCGCCGGCACCGGCGGTGATGCGGTACTTGAGCCGCAATCCCCCTGTAGTGGTCAGGAGCCTCATGAGGCTCGCAACCTTTTCTGCAGCTACCGCTAAATCTTCCATGCTCAATCAGTCCTTCGAAGGGAGAACAGAGTCGACAAACCGAGAAAAGTGAAGCAGTTTTCCGGGAGGTAGTCCCGCCCATGAACATTATGTCACTTTAATGACATTTGTTGATGTGATGAACAAAGCTACGGTCCCAGCGCGAGGACGTCAACCTGTGGAAGCGCTGGGGCCGCGATCTTCAAGGCGGAACGGACTACTTGCGGCCCTGGATGGTCTTGGCCGTTACGGGGCGTTGACCGGGCTTGGGAGCTGCTTGCTTGCGGCGGGCACGCTTGGCGGCGATCTCCTTCATCTCGCGGCCGAGCGACGTCTGGTTCATCACCAGTTGCGTCACGATCATGACAATGTTTCCGACATTCCAGTAGAGGGCTAGACCAGAAGCGTATTGCCACGTGAGGTAGCCGGAGAAGATGGGCATGACGAAGGCCATCATCTTTTGCTGCTGCGGATCGACGCCTGGGGACGGCGTGTAGAACTGCGCCAGGAACGAGGTGGCGACCATGAGGATGGGAAGGATGTGATAGGGGTCGGCGGCGGAGAGGTCGGGCAGCCAGAAGAAGTGCGCCTGGCGGAGCTCGACGACCTTGGTCATCATGGTGAAGAAGGCGAAGAGCAGAGGGAGCTGGACGAGCGACGGGATACAGCCACCGAGCATGCTGACGCCGTTGGCCTTCTGCATGGCCATGACCTCGGCGTTCATCTCGGCGGCTTTGGGGTCGGTTGGCTTGGGGTTCTTGTACTTGGCCTTGATGGCGTCTATCTGCGGCTGGATGCGCTGCATCTTGAGCGCGGACTTCATTCCCTGAATGCGGAGGGGCAGAAGGACGACGTTGATCATGATCGTGAAGATGATGATGGCCCATCCCCAGGAGTAGTTGTGTACGCCGGGGTTATAGGGCGCGATCCAGGAGTGGACGGCGCGCAGGCCGAGGAAGAGATACTTGCCGATGGGGCCGAAGAAGCCGAAGTCGAGCAGGGGCTCGAGGTTGCCACCGTCGGCGGTGTGGATGTTCTTGAGGACCTGGATGGCCTTGGGCCCGACGAAGATGCTGGTCTGGGTGTGCCCGGATAGGTCGCCGAGAGCAGCGCCCAGGACCGGGAGCTCCTTGGAGGCGGGAGCTGCACCCTTGTCGTTGCTCGCCTTCACCTTGGCAATGTCGATCTTGTGCTGGAACGTGACGACCGAGGCGTCGTCTGGCTTGTCGGGCATGAAGACGGCGCCGAAGTACTGGTCGCCTACGCCGGCGAAGTCGAAGGGGCCGTTGAGGGTGGCGCCACCGGAGATCTTCTTGAAGGAGAGGTGCTCGACCTTGCCGTTAGCGCTGGTGTCGACCTGGGCGCCAGCGTAGGTGAGCGCGGTTTCCATGTCGCCGAGGCCGGCGGGCCAGGCTACGAGGGCGCGGATGGGAGCGCCGTCGCGCAGGACCTCGGTGTCCGCATGAATGACGTAGGTGTCAGAGAAGGTGAAGGTCTTGGTGACCGAGAGATTGCCCTGGGAGTACTTGAAGGTGAGGGTCGCCGGGGCCTGCAGGGTTCCGGTAGCCGACGGGACGTAGAGTGCGGTTGCGAGCTGCTGGTTGAGGTTGGAATCGTAGGTGTAGAGCGAGAGGGGATAGCCGTAGAGTTTCGCCGCGCCCTGATGCACCATGTCCAGCGGATTTCCGGCGGTGTCCTTATACTTCTTCAGGATCCAGGAGGTGACCTGGCCGCCCTGGTTGGAGAACGTGATCTTGTAGAGGGTGTTCTCCACCGTGGTTGTGCTCTGGGCTGCTGCAACGACCGCCGGCGTGGCCTGGGCCCTGGTTGCAGTGGAAGAAGCTACAGCCGGGGTCGCGGGTGCGGGCGAAGAAGGGCTGGCGGCGGGCGCGGACACGGCGGAGGGATGCTCCGGCGACTCGAGCGCGGGATTTTTCTGGGCGCGCCAATACTGCAGGCCGAAGATGACGCCGAGGGCGACGATCATCATGAGAAGAAAGGAGCGGTTGTCCTGGCTTCCACCACCGCCCTGATTGGGATTACGAAACTCTGGCAAGAGGGATTCCTACGCTTTCCAAGGCCGGTATGGGGTCACGGCCAGTCAACTTCTAATGGTAAATGGTGACGACGGGGTTTTTATCAATTGAGGCGTATTCGTGGTTTCAGGGGACGGGATCGTGGCCGCCGTGTGCGAAGGGATGGCAGCGGGCGATGCGGCGCAGGGCAAGCCAGCTTCCGCGCAGCCAGCCGTGGCGGACGACGGCTACATAGGCGTACTCGCTACAGGTGGGAAGGTACTTGCACTGGGTTACTGCGAAGACGTGGAGCAGGGGAGAGATGCCGCGCTTGTAGAACGCGAGCAGCGCGGCGGCGGCACGCTCCCGGCGCGGACTGGGAGCGGCGGTCATGAGGGGGTGGGCACGGTCGCGGAGGCTGAAGGCTCGCGGGGGGAGATGCGGGCCGGGTCGCTGCGGTTGGGGTTTCGGTCGTAGGCGGCCTGGACGCTGCGGAAGATGGTGGCCACCTCGCGCTTGAGCTGGGCGAAGTCGAGGTCGATGACGGTGCGGCGCGGATGGAGGATGACGTCGACGGGTGCGGTGAGCAGGGGGAGGGCGGCGCGGACAGCTTCGCGCATGCGGCGCTTGATGCGATTGCGATCGACGGCTTTACCGAGGGCCTTGGGCACCGTGAGGCCGATGCGGGGGCCTGTTGTGGCGGAACGTCTGTCTGCCGGACGGGGTGCGTGGAAGTAGGCGAGCTGCTTGGCGAACTGCTTGCGGCCAGCCTTGTAGACGAGCTGGTAGTCGGCGTGTTTGCAGAGGCGATGCGCGGTGGAGGAGGTCATGGAAGGGTAACCGCGAATTCAGGAAGGTGCTGCAGGCGGGGACACGAGAGCCGACCACAGAAACGCGGGCTGAACACAGAAACGCGCCCAGGGGGAGTGGTCCCATGAGCGCGCAGTTGGACGAGCCGCGTAACGGCGACTAGTCGCGGAAGCCTGCGGAGACGGCGATCTTGTGACGGCCCTTGGCGCGGCGGCGGTTGAGGACAGCGGCGCCGGCCTTGGTGGCCATGCGAACGAGGAAGCCGTGAACTTTGCTGCGACGGCGGCGGTTAGGTTGGAAGGTGCGCTTGGGCATGATGTTCGTCCTGTATCAAATTTGGAAGATGTGTGCTGGTCTTTGATCGCATGAGCGAACCGCCGTTATGTCCGGCACAAGACACTGGAGAGGCCGTAACGGCCAACTCGACAGCAAGACTTGAGTATATCTGACTTGAGGAAAACGGGCAACGAAATACCACGCGGGGGTCAGGGTGAGCGTTGACCGATCCGGTTACCGAATGTCGTTTACGAATTCTTCACAATGGATGGTGCAACTCAAAAAAAGTTTCTCAATTTGGTTAATTTCGCTTGCCAGAGAGGACGGGTTGGCATGCTAGTATCGATTCCGTTCCCGTGATGTGTGAATTGATTCACGGCTAAAATATCCAACGGATCGGTTATTGCTTCACTCCTCCAGCGCGGAGTACGGCGCTGGGTTTCAAGAGCATTCCAAGATGGCACGCTTCGCGAGAGGACCGCGAAGACGGACTTTTTTGCCTCTTTTTTCGAATATCGCTTTTGCCGAGCTTGCGATAGTGGACGACTACAGGAAAGTAAGGAAGACTTAAGCGATGTCATTTGTTCCAGTCCCGGCAGCCGTTTTGAACCAGTGGGTTCGGATACTGGGTGCGCTCGAAAAAAAGATTAACCGTCAGAGCTTTGAAACATGGTTGAAGCCGACGCGCTTCTCTCACATTACCGGGCGCACGCTGCATGTAAGAATCCCCTCCGAAGAGTTCCAGCATATTGGCGACCGATACGGCGATCTGATCGGCGAGGCCATCGATAACCTGGGCCTGGAGATCGACCAGGTGGTGTTCCAGGTGCCTCCGCAGGAGGCTCCGGTGCGGGTTCGGGAAGATGGCGGCTTTGCGCCGCAGCCCAGCCACAGCCAGAACGCTCCGCGCCGTGGCAATGGTGCGGCGATGCCTGCAGGCCCGGAGCAGTCGCGGTTCGACTGGAACACGGCCGCGCAGCTCAATCCGCGCTACCAGTTTGACTCCTTCGTGATCGGCAGCGGCAACCAGTTCGCGCAGGCGGCCGCGCAGGCCGTGGCTGAGCGGCCATCGAAGGCTTACAACCCGCTGTTTGTTTATGGCGGCGTTGGGCTGGGCAAGACGCATTTGATGCAGGCGATTGGACACCTGGTGAAGGCGCGGAATCCGCTTGCTTCGGTCAGCTATGTGTCGGGCGAGAAGTTCACCAACGAGATGATCAACTCGGTGCGCTACGACAAGATGACCGGCTTCCGCGACAAGTACCGCACGGTGGATGTGTTGCTGATCGACGATATCCAGTTCCTTGCCGGCAAGGAGCGCACGCAGGAGGAGTTCTTCCACACTTTCAACGCGCTGCATGAGCAGAGCAAGCAGATTGTGGTGGCCAGCGATCGTCCTCCGAAGGAGCTGAACGACTTTGAAGACCGGCTGCGCTCGCGGTTTGAGTGGGGCCTGGTGGTCGACATTCAGCCGCCCGATCTGGAGACCAAGGTTGCGATCCTGCAGCGCAAGGCTGAGCTCGAGCAGACCACCTTGCCAACAGACGTCGCGCTGTTTATCGCGGGCAATGTGCGTACGAACGTGCGTGAGCTTGAGGGTGCGCTGGTGCGGTTGATCGCGTGGTGCTCGCTGCATGGCGTCGAGATTACGCTGCCTACGGCGCAGCAGTGCCTGAAGCAGTTCATCGACACCCAGGTGCGCAAGATCACGATTGAGGCGATTCAGCGGGCCGTTGCCGAGAGCTTCGGCATGCGCGTTGCGGAGTTGAAGCAGAAGAACAACTCGCGGCAGATCGTGGTGCCGCGGCAGATCGCTATGTACCTTGCGAAGCAGCTTACCGAAGCGAGCTTGCCGGAGATTGGACGGCAGTTCGGTGGCAAGCACCACACCACCGTGATGCACTCGATTGCGAAGATCGATGCACAGCGGCGGACCGACAAGGATCTCAATCGCACCGTCAACAAGTTGATGGAGACGCTGGGGTAGGGCAGAGGGTAGAGTGTAGAGCGTAGAGCGTAGGGAACAGCGAAGGCCGCTAGGGTTGGCGGCCTTTGTGTTTGGGCGGGAGACGAGCAGCGCTAGATTTCGTGCCAGTGGATGCGGCGCAGGAAGACGTCGCGCAGGCGCAGGGCCGGTTGCTCGATGGCGTAGTACGAAACCACGGCCACGCAAAAAATCCAGAGCCAGCTAAGGGGGAAGTTGATCCACCAGGCGTCACTCTTGAAGACCTCGACGTTGAGGGGGTGGGTGAAGAACGTCTGCCAGATGTAGAGAGAGTAGGAGAGCCGGCCAACCCAGGCGACTGCTGGCTGATTGAAGAGGCGGCCTTGCAAACTGGCCGGGTTGCGCACCAGCCAGAGCAGCCACATGAGGATGAGAAACCCGTTGATTGTGAAGCCTACGGGAAGATCCCAGTAGTTCTGAAATCGCACGGTGAGAGCGTTGAGGACAAGAAAGATCAGCACTGGAAGAAGCCACGGCCGGCGCGTAACCCTGGCGTAGATTCGCTCGAA
Organism: uncultured Acidobacteriaceae bacterium; assembly: GCA_963737325.1. Lineage (GTDB taxonomy): Bacteria > Acidobacteriota > Terriglobia > Terriglobales > Acidobacteriaceae > Granulicella. The sequence continues at coordinate 453,259 of CAVTSJ010000023.1, read as the reverse complement.
GCGAGGGTGGCCCTGCTGCAGGGCGCCGAGCGCGCCAAACATCAGGCCGTCCGCCTGCATGTGGAACATGCCTGTGTTGGCGAAGCGGGAATGACAGAGAAAGAAGATCACGCGAATGAACGGCTCTGCGATCAATAGTGCGAGGGCGATTCGGGTTGCACGCCGACGGCCGGCGGCGTCGCTGCGATGGAGCAGGCAAAGCACCAGCGTGGTGGGCCAGAGAATGTAGAACTGCTCCTCGATGCAGAGCGACCAGAGGTGCTCCATCGCCCACAGGCTTACGTGGGTTGAGTAATTGCGTGTGAGGGTGAGCGCCGAGATGAGCTCGCGGCGGTTCATGCCGGGAAGATGGCCTGTCGCGCCAAGTACGGCGAGGAAGAGCACGTAGGCGTATAGCGGTGGAAGGATGCGAAAGGCGCGGCGCAGGTAGAAGCTCTTCAGGCTGATGGCGCCGGTCTTGTCCTGCTCACGCAGAAGCAGGGTGGTGATGAGATATCCCGAGATGACGAAAAAGATGAAGACGCCGAGCGCGCCGTTGCCGATGAGGCGCAACGGGAAGGGAATGAACTTGTAGAGCGAGTGGCGCAGCAGGGTGTGCAGCACAATCACCAGCATCACCGACAGAGCGCGCAATCCGTCCAGGCTGGGAATGTGGCGCGGTCGCTGGATGGACGCTGTCGGCGGTTCGTTCATGCAGGGCTCACCCAGGGGCGCGTGGTGGAGGGACGTCCTATTATCCCTCGGGTTACCTCCCGGGGCGATGCGGCTGCATGGGTGAGTTGGCGACTATGCGGTGAGAATGATCTTTCCGCCTCCGCCTTTTTCTGCGAGGGTTTGCGCCGCGGCGGCTTCGGCCAGAGGCATCAGGCCGTCGATGGGGAGTTTGAGCTTGCCATCGCGAATGGCCTCGCCGTAGTGGATGAAGGTCTTCGGATCGGGTGTGGCCATGATCGCGTTTATGTGGACGGTCGGGTGGAGCGCGGCGTTGGACGGCGGTCCAAGTACGCTGCCGAAGTTTCCACCGGACTTTACCTTGGCCATGAGCCTGGCGGCCACGTCGTAATTGACGGTGTCGGCGACTGCATCGACGACGCCTACGGAAGCGATGGACTTGTCGTCTTCGGTGTCGAACGCAGCAAAGGCACCCAGCGCCTTCGCCTCGTCCACCTGCTTCTTGCGCACACCGGCGATCACCTTCGCGCCAATCTCGAGGGCGGCAAAGAGTGCGCAGCGACCGACCGAGCCGAGAGCGCCGGTGAGGATGATGGTCTGGCCAGACTGGACGTTTGCGCCGCGACGAATGAGCTGGTCGCCGGTGACCGAGACCAGCGGGACCGCGCCGGCGGTCGTCGTTTCTAGGCCCTCGGGGATGAGGGCCAGGTCGGTCGCTTTGATGAGGCAGAACTCGGCGTAGCTGCCATCGGAGAGGCCGAAGACACGGTCGCCTACCTTGAATCCTTCAACGCCTTCGCCGAGTTTGGCGACGGTCCCTGCGAGGTCGCGGCCGAGGATCGCGGGGAAGTTGATCGGGAAGCGCTCTTTCGCGGCGCCGGAGCGGATCTTCCAGTCGATCGGATTGACGCTGGCTGCATGCACACGCACCAGGACTTCTCCGCGTGCGGGGGTGGGGTCGGGGAAGTCTTCGTAGACGAGTTTGGAGGGGGGACCGTATTCGTGGAGCACGATTGCTTTCATGAGGGCACCTCTGCTGAGTTCAGATGCAACAGGTTGGAGGTAGGAAACGGGCCGGCGAAATCGAGGAGGTTGCAAGTGGCGTCATACGTCCGCGAAGTGGCGCCAGCCTTCGCCTTCGGCTAGTTGCTTGAGGAGCGCAAATCGCTTGCGGCACAGGCGTTTGATGTACGGCCGGAGCAGGAGCCGTGCCGCAATTCGTCCGAACGGGCCGAAGGGGAGCTCAAAGAGAACTTCGTCTAGGAGCTCCGTGATCGGCGCGCCGGTCGATTCGCCGGTGAATTCGGAGAAATGATGGTCGTGCCGGAAGCAGGCGAAACGGCCTTGCTCCTGGGTGTCCTGGAAGAAGGCTTCGGCGGTGAGGTCGTGATGGCCGATGCGGGTGAGATGTTGGTGGGGCGGGATGAAGGCGGTGATGAGGGTGTGGTGGCGGGTGGGCAGGCCGAACTTCCATCCGCGCCAGACGACGCGGCTGTTGGCGACGACGTGGCCGGAGGTGAGGCTGCCGGGCGTGTTGGTGGGGGTCATGCCTAGCGTCTACTGGACGAGAGCGAGGCTTGTGGAGAGCTGGAAGAGGCGTTCGATGGGGGCGTGGACCTGGGCACTCTCGCGGACGATGGACATGCTCTGCTTAGTATGCAGGCCGGGTGACTGCTGGGGAGGCGCTGTTTGCGTGGCATCAACGTGCGGGGCGGGGTTATTTGCCGCTTGGAAAATGTTCGACGTGGATATCGCCATTGCGACCGAAGTAGATGACGCGCCGGCCGTTGACGAAGACGCGGTAGGCTGCGGTGCCGGCGTCGATGGCGCGGAGGATGAATTCGGGATAGCGGACCTCGTCGCGTTGGGCTGCGCGAATGGCCGCAAGTAGGCTGTCTTGGGAGAAGAGCTGCGGCACTGGGTGGGGCGGGAGGGTGAGTGGCTCGGAGTGGGTGCGGCCGTCGGGGAGATAGTAGGTGACCTCGCGGCGGAGCAGGTCCTTGTAATAGCCCTCGATATTATCAGCAATGAGCGCAGCGATCACTTCGGGGAAGGTGATGGTGCCGGCTTCTGAATTGTGGAGCATGGATTTCATTACGTCGGTATTCATGATTCCTCCTGGTTGCTTGTGGTTTCCTAGACAACGAATAGAGCGTGATGTTTCATTCTGTAGGCAGGGTGCTGAGGTGGTTGGCTTCCACCAGTTTCCTCAGGGTGGTTACGAGTCGCTTGCGTTGTTTGGGCGAGAGGGCAGCGAAGAACTCTTCGTCGTTTTCGTCCGCGAGCTGCGCGAGGGTTGGAACCAGGCTGCGCCCGGCCGGGGTGAGCGCCAAGGTCTGGTAACGACGGTCATCCCTGGCATGGGTGCGGACCAGTAGCTGCTTCGCGATCAACCGGTCTGCGAGTTTGGAGACAGCCCCGCGGGTGAGGCCAGTGATCTCCGCGAGGTTACTCGGGGCTGTCGCTTCGCGATCGAACATCTCGCGAAGGATGACCCATTCCGCGACTGTCACGCCGCTGCTTTGCAGCTTCTGAGCGAATGCGTACGAGACGTGGTTCGAGACATAGCGAAGCCAAAAGCCGATGTGGCTGTGAAGGTTGCTGGGCGGGTTGGCTTCTCCGACTTTCATGTTTGATCCAATATAGTTTCCTAGGAAACTAATGTCAAGTACGCTTTTTGTTTTAGATTTCAGGAACTCAAGTATTGCTGCCATGCCTTGTTTGGATCTTCGGCGATCTTACGGATGGTTTCGTTGCGCTGGTGAAGAACACGTGTCAAGTAGCGCCGAAGAACGAGCGTTTCGGCAATCCAGCCTAGCGGCCCCAGCGGCGCGGCGAAGCGTAGTTCATCGCGCATGAGCGTATGGCCAGCGGGGGCGGCGTCGCAGTAGTGATCGTGAACGAAGCTCTTGAACATGCCGCGGAGCATCTTGTCCTGGAAGTGATGGGGCGGGTCGTAGGCGGAGATCACGGATTGGTGGGTGAGCATGAAGCCGAAGTGGCGGCCGCGCCAGGTGACGGTTTCTCCTGGTCCGATGATGCCGTGGGTGACGCCGGCGATGGCGACTTCGTGCGAAGGCGCGGTGCTCTGCACGTGGAGGTCGATGTTGAGGGACAAAAGAAAGCAGCGCTCGGGGGGCGCTGCGATCGTCGTCTCGAGCTGTATGAGTTGCACTACAACTCCATGGAGTGGTCGGTTACGAGTTTCCTGGCGCGGGATATGAAGGCGTCGAGAGGAATGCTGCCTTCGTCGCCTTTGGCGCGGATGCGGACGCTTACGCTGTCGGAGGCTGCTTCCTTGTCGCCGAGGATGAGGATGAAGGGAATTTTTTGCAGGCCGAAGTCGCGGATCTTGGCGTTCATTTTTTGGTTGCTGAGATCGGCTTCGACGCGGAGGCCGGCGGCTTCCAGGCGCCCTTGCACTGACTTTGCGTAGTCGTGATGTTTTTCGCTGATGGGGACCAGGCCTATTTGCACGGGGGCTAGCCACATCGGGAAGGCGCCGGCGTAGTGCTCGATGAGGACGCCGAAGAAGCGTTCGACGGAGCCGAAGAGGGCGCGGTGCACCATCACGGGGCGGTGGGGTGCGCTGTCTTCGCCGATGTACTCGAGTTCGAAGCGTTCGGGGAGGTTCCAGTCGAATTGGACGGTGCTGAGCTGCCAGAGGCGGCCGAGGACGTCGACGAGCTTGATGTCGATCTTGGGGCCGTAGAAGGCGGCTTCGCCGGGGATGGTTTTGTAGGGGATTCCTTTGCGCTCCAATACGCGCACCAGGGAGCCGTTGGCGCGATTCCATTGCTCGGCGCCGCCGATGAACTTTTTATCGTTGGGATCCCAGGTAGAAAGTTCGACGATGAATTTTTCGAAGCCGAAGGTTTTGAGGACGGCTTCGGCGAAGTCGACGCAGGCTTCCATCTCGTCTTCGATCTGCTCAGGGGTGCAGAAGATGTGGGCGTCGTCTTGCGTGAAGCCGCGTACGCGGAGCAGGCCGTGCATGGTGCCGCTGCGCTCGTAGCGGTAGACGTTGCCCAGCTCGGCGTAGCGCTGCGGGAGGTCGCGGTAGGACTTGGGCGAGTTCTTGTAGATGAGGATGTGGCCGGGGCAGTTCATGGGCTTGAGGCGGTATTCTGCGTCGTCAAGCTCCATGGGGGGATACATGTTTTCGGCGTAGTTCTCTTCGTGGCCGCTGATCTTCCAGAGCTCGCGGCGCATGATGTGCGGCGTGAAGACCATCTGGTAGCCGCGGCGGATACACTCTTCGCGCATCCAGTCTTCCATAGCCTTGCGGATGAGGCCGCCTTTGGGATGCCAGAAGATGAGGCCGGCGCCGGCGACCTCCTGGATGCTGAAGAGGTCGAGCTGCTTGCCGAGGACACGGTGGTCGCGGGCCTTGATCTCTTCGAGTTGCTTGAAGTGCGCGTCGAGGTCCTTGGGGTCGAAGAAGGCGGTGCCGTAGATGCGCTGGAGCTGCTGGTTGTTCTCGTCGCCGAGCCAGTAGGCGCCAGCGATGGAGGTCACCTTGAAGGCTTTGACGCGGCCGGTGGAGGGAACGTGCGGGCCGCGGCAGAAGTCGGTGAAGTTGCCGTTGCGGTAGAGAGAGATTTCCTCGCCGGGTTTGGTGAAGCGTTCGATGAAGTGGATCTTCATGAACTCGGCGTCGGATTTGTAGTCGGCGAGGGCCTGGTCGCGGGGCTCGAGAATTTGGACGAAGGGTTCATCGCGCGCGACGACTTCGGCCATGCGGGCTTCGATGGCGGCGAGGTCGGCTTCGGTGAAGGGGACTTCGCGGTAGACGTCGTAGAAGAAGCCGCTGTCGGTGGCGGGGCCGTGGCCTAGCTTGGTTTCAGGGAAGAGCTCGAGGAGGGCGGTGGCCATGATGTGCGCGGCGGAGTGGCGCGCGACGCGGAGGGCGGCGGGGTCGGACTCCTTGAGGAGCTCGAGGGCTGCGTCTTCGTGGAGGGGCGTGGAGAGGCCGATGATGCGTTCGGCGGAGGTGGCGGGGCCGGAGTACATGGCTTCTTCGGAGGCTTCGAGCGCGGCCTCGTTCTCGTTGACGGCGACGGGGGTGACGGGGCGGATGCGGGCGACGACTACGGCGGCGGCAAGGCGTGGAGAGATGCTGTTAGCGATGTCGAGGGGTGTTGTGCCGGCGGGAACTTCGCGAATGGAGCCGTCAGGAAGCTGGATCTTGATTGGGTTGCTCACGTTACAAGGATAGAGCAAAGTTGGCGAAGTTACTTTGCGATGGACAGCACTCCCCCCAGGGCTAAAGCCCAGATATTTCCTCGGCTGTACCGCGGGCTAAAGCCCGCTGCTCATCCGGTAAGGCGAAAACAACGGGGCCACTCCGATACAATGGCAGAGGTCCCTGGCAGGTGATGCGGGGCAGGAGCGAGTTCCGGCAATGACCTGGTTTAAGCGCGATGCGCACGAGATCTCCCCGACGCCTGACCATGAGGTGCGGACGCAGGGACTCTGGACGAAGTGTGATGGGTGCCGCAAGACGCTGTGGAAGGCCGATCTCGATGCCAACATGCAGGTGTGCCCGAACTGCGGGAAGCACTTCAAGCTGGACGCGCGGGCGCGGATTGAGAGCCTGCTGGAGCCGGGGTATGAGCTGGTTGACCTGGAGTTGCGGTCGACGGACCCGCTGGAGTTTACGGACCTGAAGCCGTACAAGGGCCGGCTCGCGGCGGCACAGAAGAGCACAGGGCTGAATGACGCGATCATCAACGCTGTCGGGAAGATTGGCGAGCAGGACGTGGTGCTGTCGGTGATGGAGTACGGGTTTATCGGGGGCAGCATGGGACCGGTGATGGGGGAGACGATTGCGCGAGCCGTGGACCGGTCGCTGGAGCGGAAGGTTCCGCTGATCATTGTTTCGAGCAGCGGCGGAGCGCGGATGATGGAAGGCATCGCCAGCCTGATGCAGATGGCGAAGGTTTCGGCGGCGCTGGCAAAGATGGATGAGGCGAAGATTCCGTTCATCAGCCTGATGACCGACCCGACCACCGGAGGCGTTACGGCGAGCTTTGCGATGCTGGGCGATCTGAATATCGCGGAGCCGGGTGCGCTGATTGGATTTGCCGGGCCGCGAGTGATTGAGCAGACGATTCGGCAGAAGCTGCCGGAGGGCTTTCAGCGGTCGGAGTTCCTGCTGCAGCATGGATTTCTGGATGCTGTGGTGGAGCGCAAGGATCTGAAGGCTTACCTGGCTGAGACGCTGAAGTGGATGACCGACGGAAAGCAAGTTGGCGCGTTGGCGGGTTAGCAAGTTGGCGGGGTAGCGAGTCAGGCTTGCATGAGGTGAATCCATCGCGGACGGCTCTGCGCGTGGCGCTGCGGCGGGCCGCGCATCAACTGCATGATGCGAAGCCGCTGGTGTTTGAGGATCCGCTGGCTGTTCCGATCCTTGGCAAAGAACATTATGAAGAGGTAAAGCGGACGCCTGACAAGGCGAAGCGACCGTTTTCTGCGGCGCTGCGCGCGTTTATGGTGGTGCGGGCGCGGCTGGCGGAAGACACGCTGGCGGAGGGGGTGCGCGAGCTGGGGGTGCGGCAGTACCTTGTGCTCGGGGCCGGGTTGGATACGTTTGCGTGCCGCAATCCTTATGCGGATGTGCGGGTGTTTGAGGTGGATCATCCTGCGACCCAGGCGTGGAAGCTGAAGATGCTGGCGGCGGCGGGGATTGTGGCGCCGGAGAGTGCGCAGTTTGTTGCAGTGGACTTCGAAAAGGATTCGTTTCGGGCGAAGTTGAAGGCGGCGGGGTTCGATGAACGGCTGCCAACGGTGACGGCTTGGCTGGGCGTGGTGCCTTATCTGACGGCCGAAGGCTTTCGCGCGACGATGCGGCAGCTTGCACGGTTCAAGGCGGGAAGCGAGGTGGTGTTCGATTACTCGCAGCCGCGAGAGGTACTTCCGCCGATAGAGCAGTTGATGCTCGATTCGCTGAGCGCGCGGGTGGCGCTGGCCGGCGAGCCATTCCAGCTTTTCTTTACTCCGGCGCAGCTGGCGGAGGAGTTGGAGTGGCTGGGGCTTCGTGTGGTGGAAGATCTCGACAGCGAGGCGCTCACGGCGCGCTACCTGGCTGGACGGACAGACGGGTTGGTGCTGCGCGGAAGGGCGGGGAGGATTTGCGTGGCGGCATCTGTGGAGCCCGAGTTTGGGGAAGTGCGAGACTGATAGACGTGATGACGTACGACGAAGCATTGGATCGGTTGGCGGCGCTGGGGCCGGAGCTGCGCACAGGGCGCGCGGTGGGGGATTCAGCAACGGCGGCGCGCAGGAAGTTTTCTCTGGAGCACATTCGAGCGCTGCTCGAAGCGCTTGGCGAACCGCAGCAGAGCTTCGCCTCGGTGCTGATTGCGGGCACGAACGGTAAGGGATCTACGGCTGCGACGCTGGCGTCTATTACCAACGCTGCGGGCATCAGGACTGGACTGTACACATCTCCGCACCTGGCGCGTGTCAACGAGCGGATCAAGAATTCGGAGGATGGGCGGCTGGCCGAGATTCCGAATGGGGACTTCGGGCGCATCTATGGGCTGGTCGATACGGCGACGGTGGCCCTTATTGCGAGCGGAGGACTACCGCACCATCCGAGCTTCTTCGAGCTGCTTACGGCGATCGCGCTTACGTGGTTTGCGGAGCAGGGTGTGGAGTTGGCGGTGCTCGAAGTCGGGCTGGGTGGGCGATTGGACGCAACGAACTCCGTTGAGCCGATTATTAGTGTCATCACCGATATCGGGATTGATCATACGGAGTATCTGGGGAACACGATCCGCGAGATTGCGGGTGAGAAGGCTGGCATTCTGCGGCAGGATGGCGTGCTGGTTACGCTGGCGCAACACCCTGAGGCGAATGCGGCGATTGGCGAGATGGCAGTGCGGCTGAATGTACGGGGCGTGGATGCAGCGAGATGCTTACCAGGGTCCAGGGCCCAGGGTGCAGGGTCCAGCATGCGGGAAGGCTCCCGGCTGCAGCCGAATTGCTATGAGCTATCTGTTGGCGGAGAAGTTCTGCAGGTCGACTCGCCGCTGGCTGGGCAGCATCAGCAACGCAATGTTGCGCTGGCGATTGCGACCGCGATGGAGCTGCGCGCGAATCACACGTTCCTCGACGGGCGTGCGTTCGCGATTTCCAACGCTGCGATTGAGCAGGGAATTCGCGAGACGCAGTGGCCGGGGCGGCTGGAATGGATCGATTCGAAGACGGGGCACGCGCCTCTGCTGTTGGATGTCGCGCACAATCCGGCCGGGGCATGGACGCTGCGGGCTGCGATCTCGCAACTGCCTGAGGAGCTTCCGCGCACGCTGATCTTCGGCTGCCTGGCGGACAAGCAGATCGACGAGATGGAGCAGGTGCTGCTGCCGCTGTTCGATTCGACTTCGGGGGATCCGGCGCGTGCGCGTGACCACGTGATCCTTGCGCCAGTGCACAATCCCCGGGCCGCGACGGTGGAAGAGCTGGCCGCCGCTGCCCAACGTCTGGACGTTCCTGTGCACCGGGCGAGCGATCTGCGCGATGCTTTGCAGCAGGCCCAGGCGCTAACGCCTGCGGAGGGTGTGATTGTCGCAACGGGTTCGGTGTTCCTGGTGGGCGAGATACGCGAGCTGGCGTTAACGCAAGCGGGGTAGCATAGGGGAGATGTCCGCAGCCGACCAACTTGTGAATACCGACCCGCCCGCGCCCCGCGAAGCTGCGCCGCCGGTGATCTCCTGGCGCCGGCGCTGGGTGAACTACCTCGTCTTCATTCCCCTGGTTGCGCTGGCCACGGGATTCTTCGGAACCATTTCCCTGGTCTGCGGGGTCTGGGACAAATCCGGGCGGCAACAACACGCCATCGCCAGTGTTTGGGCGCGCACGCTGCTGCGGATTGCGATGTCGCCCGTTACGCTGGAGCACGCCGAGCGGCTGCCGGCAGGTGGGGCCGCTGTCTACGCGAGCAATCACCTCAGCTACTACGACACGCCGGTGGTGTTTGCGAAGCTGCCGTTTCAGTTTCGGATTCTGGCGAAGGCGCCGCTGTGGAAGATACCGTTTATCGGGTGGTATCTGCAGCGGTCCGGGCAGGTGCCTATCGATCAGAGCTCGTCGCGCGCCGGCATTACGAGCCTGGCACGGGGGGCTCGTGCGCTGCAGGCTGGGATGCCCATGGTGATCTTTCCTGAAGGCGGGCGGGCGTTCAATGGCGAGCTGCAGCCTATGCTCGCCGGCGCTGCCTGGATGGCCATCAAGGCGCAGGTGCCGCTGGTTCCGCTTACCCTGGTTGGCACGTACGAGCTTTTGCCGATCCACGTCTATGCGCTGAAGCCGCGGCCGATCAAGCTGATTGTGGGCGAGCCCATTTCTACGGTGGGGATGTCCACGCGCGACGCGGAAGCGCTCACCGACAAGCTGCGGGGGATCATTCATGAAACCTATATCGCAGCGCATGGCTGATTGACTCGCAGGGATTTTGCTCTGTCGGGCGAGGTAAACTCGCTGTGTGATCGCGCATCTTCGTGGACAAATTCTGAGCAAGACTCCTAACGCCGTTGTCGTCGACTGCGGAGGTGTGGGCTATGAGCTCGCTATCTCGGTTACTACTTTTACTGAACTTGGCGAGGTGGGCGCGGAGGCGCGGTTGCACGTTCACACGCATGTGCGCGAGGACGCGCTGTTGCTCTTTGGTTTTGCGGAACCCACGGAGAAGCGGCTGTTCGAGAAGCTGCTGACCATCTCCGGCATTGGGCCGAAGCTGGCGATTACGGTGCTGAGCGGCATCTCGGCTGACCGTCTGGTCGGCGCGATTCGCAGCGGCGATCACGCGACGCTGACGAAGATTCCCGGGATCGGGAAGAAGACTGCCGAGCGCGTTGTGCTGGAGCTGAAGGACAAGCTGGATGATCTCGCCGGCTTTACGGCGGAGGGTGTGGTGGTGCGGCCATCGCTGGGAGCGACTGCGGAAGACGTGCTCAGCGCGCTGGTGAATCTGGGGTATGCCCGACCGATTGCGCAGAAGGCAGTTGAATCGGCGGCAAAGGATGCTGCGGTGTCGGGGGACTTTGAGCGGCTGTTCCGGGCGGCCATGGCTGCGGTGAGATAGCGACTACGCGCGGCGGCGATATTTGACTGCAAAGTCGTAGCCGGGGTTGGGCGGGAACAGGTCCGCTACGACACGCAGGCGCGCAGCGAGCGCCGCTGGGCTGAGCAGGGGATACTCGCGCTCGCGCAGCTCGCTGTAGTCGAAGTCGAGCGCGAGCGATAGCAGATAGATGGCCACTGCGTCTGAGAAGGCGGCCTCAAGGTACAGACCGCGATCCTTGTCGTTGATGGGCGACTGGGCGTTCTGTGCTGCGCCACTCAGCTGGCCTGGGGATGCGGCCGCAGCGTCGTCGCTGGCAAAGGCGCGCTGCCTAGCCGAGAAGCTGGCCATGCCGCGGTTACGCCGAGAGGCCAGCGGGGTTGGCTCGGGCTGCGCGTTGGCGGGGCGACCGAAGGCGAGGTTGCGCGTCTCCCAGGCATCGATGCTGGTTTCGCCGCGCACGCCGCCGAGGGCCTGCTTCCACACCAGGTCTGCGAAGACTTCGGGTGTGCCGGTCTGGTCGACGAAGGCATGCGCCACGTTGATGAAGAACTCGAAGCTGAGGGCGAAGCGGTCGCCCATGAGGCGGGTCGAGATGAAGACGCCTCGGCGGCCATGGCCGAGCTCCACATTGCGATGGCAGATGGCGGCATCAGAAAACTCATCGGTGTAGGCGCTGGCGACCATGGTGGGTTCGGCAGCAGCCTCGCTCTTTAATAAGGCCTCCGCGTCTGCTTCTGCGTTGTCCGCGACGGCTTCGCGCAGCGCAAGCGGAACAAAATAATAGGTGTTCGCCTTGAGCGCCACGGTGATGGCCGTCGGCACCGTCTCGAGCATCCGGTCGAGATCGAGGTCCGCGAGGCCGGTTTCGCCGAACGTGGCAAAGCTGACTCCGTTGGGCGACTGGCGGACTTCCGTATCGTGCGCGATCTGCGCGGCGTTCACCAGGCTGGCGGCGCGCACTAATTGCGGGGTACGCGGCTGGCCGGTCTGTACAGTCTCTGCCATTGGCTTATTCTAAATGAGTATGGCTACTGCAAACGATGTGGAACGCGCGCGACGGGATGGTGAGTTGTTTGGAATCCCGTTTGGGGATTTGGGCTGGTTTCAGTCTCTGATCATGGGTGTTGCTACCGGAATGGCGGCGTTCTTCCTGACTACCTTTCTGGCGATTGTGGCGCTGCTGGTCTACATGATGGTGACGGGCAAGCACCCGGACTTCGCCGAGACCTATCGCCTGGCGGGCTTTCCGGTGGGCGTGGTGGTGATGGCGTTCGCGCTGATCTACCTTGGCGTGCAGTGGGTGCGACGCATGAGGCGGAAGATGAGCAGGACGTAGGGCCGGCCGCTTTCGGTCTGTGCACTGCAAAATTCTCGGCCAGATTGGGTGCGTGGACGCGTATGCTAACGCCATCCGGTTTTCCCCCATTTTGCATTCCCTCTGAGGAGTTTTTCCCATGGCGAAGTTCGCTTGCACCCTGCTGCGTCGAAGCACGACTGCGGCTCTGTTGACGGTCGCGATCGCGACTGTTTCGCTACATACCAGCGCACAGGACAAGAAGAAGCACGAGGAGGCCAAGCCGGTTCCGTCGTACTACGGCCCGCAGCCTGCGACTGAGTCGCTCGATCTCGGCATGTATCAGCGGATTCGCGAAGAAGGGTTTCAACACGGCAAGGTCATGGAGTTCGCCGAGGCTCTGAATGATGGCATTGGGCCGCGACTGACCGGCTCGCCCAACATGGCGAAGGCCAATGCATGGACGCGCGATACGTTGACAGCCATTGGGCTGTCGAACGCTCATCTGGAAGACTGGGGCGAGTTCGGGATGGGATGGTTCCAGGTGAACACCTGGGCGCGCATGGTCTCGCCTGATCCCGAGCCGCTGTGGATGCAGGCAGCGCCGTGGTCTCCGGCAACCAAGGGTGCAGTGAGTGGCGAGGTCGTCTACGTGCCGCTGAACGACGCGAAGGAGCTTGATGCGCTTAAGGGCAAGCTGGCAGGCAAGATTGTGCTGCTCGGTTCCACGCGTCCTACGCCCGACATTACCAAGCCGCTCTTCACGCGCTACACCGACGAAGAGTTGAAGGAGATGGAGAGCTATGAGCCGGGCGGCTCGTTCTCACTCACCAACCCCGCCTTCCGCAAGCGCTATGAGGACTACATGCAGCGGGCGGCGCTGCGCAAACAGGCCCTCGCGATGATGAGCAGCGAAGGCGTGCTCGCGATCATCACGCCCAGCCGCGATGGTGCTGATGGCGGCGGTACCGGCATCATCTTCGACGACAACGGCGCGAACCTCGCGCGCGATGCGGAGAAGCCGGAGAACGCGATCAAGATTCCCAACGCCGTGATGATGATTGAGCACTACAACCGTCTGGCTCGCATGGTGGAGCATCACGTGCCCGTCACCGTCGAGGTCAATATTGAGACCAAGTTCACCGGCGACCATGAGCACGGCTTCGACACCGTCGCCGAGATTCCCGGCACCGATCCGGAGTTGAAGGACCAGGTGGTGATGGTCGGTGGGCATCTCGACAGCTGGATCGCCGGCACCGGCGCTACGGACAACGGCGCGGGCACGGTGGTTGCGATGGAGGCGGTGCGCATTCTCAAGGCGCTCGACCTGCAGCCGCGCCGCACCATTCGCATTGCGTTGTGGAGCGGCGAAGAGGAGGGGCTGTTCGGATCGCTGGGGTATGTGAAGCTGCACTTCGGCGCGTTCGCTCCGCCGGCCACGCCCGATCCCGCGGGCCTGCCCAGCTTTATGGGACATCATGGCGCGTTCCAGCCGACCGCTGAGTGGGAGAAGCTCGACGCCTACTACAACCTCGATAACGGCACGGGCAAGGTGCGCGGCGTGTACACGCAGGGCAACTTCGCTATCGCTCCTATCTTCGCGCAGTGGATCGCGCCGCTTGCGGACCTTGGTGTTACGACGATTACGAATCGCAACACGGGCGGCACGGATCACCTGTCGTTCGATGCGGTAGGGCTGCCCGGCTTCCAGTTCATCCAGGACCCGATGGACTACGAGACGCGCACGCATCACTCAGACATGGATACCGTCGATCGCCTGCACCCGGCCGATCTTGAACAGGCCGCTGTGGTGGAAGCGATCTTTCTCTGGAACACCAGCCAACGCGACGCGATGATGCCGCGCAAGCCGTTCCCGCACCCGGAGCTCGACCAGAAGTTGAGTGCGCCGCTGAAGGGCATCTATCCGAACGCAACCGAGTAGGTGAGGGCGACTCGCAAACCAGCGGCGAAGACTCCGGTCTTCGCCGCTGGTTTGGGACGTGCAAGCCGCGCGGCAAGCTGCGTTTCCTGGGATTGCCGGAGTTCGCGTTATAGTTGCTGGCATGAAGGTTATGGCACACCCTCGATCGGCAACCCTACTACTTGCCATTGACCTGATCGGTACGGCATTGTTTGCCGCCGAAGGCGCTTCCATGGCTGTCAACGCGAAGCTGGATCTCCTTGGCGTGCTGGTCATTGCGGTGGTGACGGCGACGGGGGGCGGCATCATTCGCGATGTTCTCCTAGGCGATACTCCTCCGAGCTCGGTCCGAGACTGGCGGTATTTCCTGATCGCCCTGGTGGCAGGCGCCGGCGTTTTCCTGCTGCATTCCGACGGGCATCTTGAGAACGTATCGGTGATTGTGCTGCTGGACGCTGCCGGTCTCAGTTTCTTTGCGGTTGCGGGAGCAGCCAAGGCGGTACAGTTCGGGTTGCATCCACTTCTCTGCATCATGATGGGCGGAATCACCGCGGTAGGCGGCGGCGCGATGCGCGACGTCCTGATCAACCGTGTGCCCATCATTCTCCGCGGCGATATTTACGCTACTGCGGCGCTGCTTGGGGCGACGGTTACCGTGGCCTGTCTGAAGCTGAAGCTCCATCCTGCGATCGCCAGCAGCGCGGGGATTATCAGCTGCTTTACACTCCGGATGATGGCCGTCCATTTCCACTGGAATCTGCCCGGGGCTGTGCCTACAGAGCCCGTGTGAAACCAAGCGGTGTGCGCCGTGCCGTGCCGCGTTCCGTTTGAGCCTTCCATGCCCTGCGGACCATCCAAGGATCATGCCAATCCAGTTCACTCCCGAAGCCATGAAGTTTCTTCGCGGCCTGGCGCGCAATAACGACCGCGAGTGGTTCGAAGCTCGTCGAGCGATCTACGAGAGCAAGTTGAAGGCCCCTATGCTGGCGCTGATCGAGGAGATCAACGCGAGCATGATTGAGTTCGCGCCCGAGCATGTTCGCCCGTCTCACAAGGTCGCGATGCGCATCTATCGCGACATTCGCTTCAGCCCGAACAAGCAGCCCTACAAGACGCACCTGTCTGCGTGGTGGTCGCGGCGCGGCATGGAGAAGACCTCGGGCGGAGGGTTCTATCTGCAGATCAGTCCGCAGCAGGTGCTGATCGCGGCCGGCGTGTATATGCCTGAGCGGGAGCAGTTGCTCGCGCTTCGGCGCTGGATGAGCGCGCATCACGAAAGCTATCGCGCCACGATGAAGAAGCTACTCAAGGCGCGCGGCGCGGGCTTTGAGCCCAACGTGAGCGAGGCTCTGACCCGCATGCCGAAAGGGTTTGCGAGTGATGATCTTGCCGACGAATTAGTTCGCGCCAGAAGCTGGGGCGTGAGCGCCTCACTGCCTGGAGAGGCTGCGCTTGAGCCGACGCTCGTGCGTGAAATTGTTCGTCGATTCCGCATGACTACACCGCTCATCGACGCGCTGAATGAGGCGATTCTCACGCGCGACGAAGAGAGCGCGAGTCGCGCACTGAAGACCACAGCGAAGCGATTCTTCTGAACACGACACGACAAAAATCCTGTGAAGATGCGCCTCCCAGGGATCAAATTAGCAAATACCCAGCAAATATCTGTGGAAATGGGAGAATTGTCGTTGACAAAGCGCTCAGGAAGGTTGAAGGTGAACATCGGCGCGGTTCTCCGCACCCGCATGAACACTGGCGATTGACCCCTCGTAAAAGCTTCCGGCAATGTTCGGTGGAAGACGGAACGGGAGGCCGTCAGAGGCAGGTCGCGGGAGTTGAGCGAACGCTCAGGCTCAATCCGCTTTATCTATTGCATATTTACTTGAACGAAGGAGAAACAACATGGCAAAGGGAATCACAAAGACACAGCTCGTCCGCCTTCTCGCGGAGAAGCTCGAGCTCACCAACAAGCAGACCGCGGCATTCCTCGAGCTCCTGGCCGAGACCGCTGTCAAGGAGACCAAGAAGTCGGGCGAGTTCACCATCCCCGGCATCGGCAAGCTCGTCAAGGCTGAGCGCAAGGCTCGCATCGGTCGCAATCCGCAGACCGGCGAGGCCATCAAGATCAAGGCCAAGACTGTCGTGAAGTTCCGCGTGGCGAAGGTTGCGAAGGACACGATCGCTCCGCCCAAGAAGTAACGAGCGCCTCAAAGCGAGCGCCCCAGTATCCGGGTCTTGTGGAGGCTAGTGAGAAGGGCCGGAGAGTCGACGCAGATTGCGTTGGCGCTCCGGCCCTTTTGACGTTGTCTTGCTCTTATGCGGTGGCCGGCGCGTCCTGCGCGGCGCGCGGTAGAAACGCGCGCACCACGAGTGCAAGCCCGACGGAGATAATCAGGCCCTGACGTAACGGCTGCGCGTTGAAGCTCCATCCGAACGCTGCAAGCACCAGGAAGACGGCCAGAAAATAAATCTCGCCGAGGATCGCCTGCACCCAATGCGGCCGGGCTCCGGCTGACGCGATCTGCGCCTTCGGCGATGGCAGAAAGCGTGGCACGGCTTTCTTGTAGTCGACATACGCTTGCCCGAATTTCGCTGTGAGGAAGGGCTCTTCGGCGAGCGCCAGCCGCACCTGGAAGATCCACAGCAGCACGACTGCGAACACAGCGCCGCTGGGCGGCATGAGGATCGTCACGCCGAGGGTGTGGAGCAGCGTGCCGAGATACAGTGGATTGCGCGTGCGACGGTAGGGGCCGTCCGCGAGCATCACGTCGCCGTGCATTGTCGGCGATTTCACGATGCTGGTTCCCACGTACGCCGCGCCCCACACGCGCAGCCACGCGCCCAGGCCGGTCAGCAGCAGCGCAATTACCAACAGCGTAACGGTCGCGGCATCGAACGCCAGCCAACCCTGCTTGGTCAGCGCCGACGACAGCACCAGCCACGTCGAGCTGGTCGTGAATCCTGGCACACCCGCCAGCGACGGCAGGAACAACCACGGCGCCGTGAAGCCGAGAAGATAGATGAGCAAGTGAATCACGAAGCGGAAGCGATACTCAAAGCGCGTAGCCTGCATCAGAAACTGTTCTCCATGGTGTTGGATTCGGGGGGCGCGGGTACGGATGCGACCAGCTTGTCGACAGCCGCAGGCTGCGCCTCATCCTTGTAGATCACGCCGGCTTTCATGACGAAGGGCACGTGCTGGAGGATCTTCACGTCTGCCAGCGGATCGCCCTTCACTGCAATCACGTCCGCCCACTTGCCGGGCTCGAGTGAGCCGACCTTGTCCGTCCATCCCATCAGGTCTGCGGCGTTCAGCGTTGCTGTCTGCAGCGCGGCGAGCGGCGTCATGCCGAACTGGTTTACGTAGACGTCCAACTCGTGCGCGTTGAGGCCATGCGGATAGACCGCCGCATCCGTTCCGCAGGCCACCTTTACGCCCGCCTTGATGGCGCGGATCGCATTCTTTTTCTCCACCGCGCTCACGTCTTTCATCTTCTGCGCATAGAGCGGTGGCAGGTTGCCATACTGCTGCACCCAGTCAATGAGGTAGGCCGTGGGCACAAAGTAGGTGCCATGCTTGAGCATCATGGCAATGTCGGCGTCGTCCATGTAGCTGCCGTGCTCGATGGAATCGACGCCCGCCTCTGAAGCCCACAGGATGGCCTGCGCGCCGTGCGCGTGCGCGGCGACCTTGCGGCCGAGGCGATGCGCGTCCGCCACGATCGCCTGCATCTCCTCGAGCGTGTACTGCGATGCCTGCGGGTCGTCGCCCTTCGACAGCACGCCTCCCGACGCACCAATCTTGATTAGGTCGGCGCCGTACTTGATGTTGTAGCGAACCATGTGCTGCACCGCGGGGATTCCATCGGCCACGCCGTCGCCCTGCACGTGATACTGCTCGGGCAGCAGGTTCTCGTCCATGTGTCCGCCCGTGATTCCCAGAGGGGGACCAGAGACCTGCATGTGCGGCCCGGGAATATGGCCTGCATTGATCTCGTCGCGCAACGCCACGTCGGTGAATCCGTTCGCGCCGACGTTGCGCACCGTCGTGAAGCCGGCATCGAGTGTGGTTTTCGCGTTCTCCACCCCAATGATCGCTTCCTTCGCGGGCGTCATGGTCAGCTCGAAGTACGGATCGAAGTTGGTCGCCATGGTGAGATGGGTGTGCACGTCGATGAGGCCCGGCAGTAACGTGTAGGCCGTCAGGTCGAAGACGCGATCGCCCGGGCCTGCGGGCGTCGCACTGGTGGCCGCAATTGCGATGATTTTGTCTGCAGCGATGATGATGGTCTCGTCTGGCGTTTCTTTGCCGGTGTGGACATCGAGCACGTGGCCGGCGCGCAGGAGGGTGCGTCCGGCGGTGGGTTGATACGTCGGTTGGGCGAAAGCGGCGTTGGCGGTCAAGCCAAGCGCGGCCAGACCTAGAGCAGCGAGTGGGAGAAGCATGCGGCGCATCAGGAACCTCTGTCAGGGGGAAGTGGAAGTACGCGGCCCGGGTGGAAGCCAAAATCTCACGCGAGGGTCGGGAGTCTTATGCTCCGGGTGTATCGCCGAGCGCTGTGAGGATCGCGTCGAAGTCCTCAACACCGGAATACTCGATGATCACGCGGCCCTTGCCCTTCTTGTCCTCGATGGTGACCTTGAGGCCGAGGCGGCGGCGGAGGGTGTCCTGTGCTTCGCGGACGTTGGGATCGACCACGTCGGCGGGTTTGGTTGGCTTGGCTTTGGATTCCGGGTTGAGGAGGCCCTGGATATAGTTCTCGGTTGCGCGGACGGATAGGTGCAGTGCGAGCACCTTCTGCGCGGCGGTCAGGATGGCCTCGGGCGACTCCAGCGCTAGCAGAGCCCGTGCGTGGCCGAAGCTAAGCTCGCCAAGCTCCACGTGGCGCTGCACCGCTTCCGGTAACTTCAACAAACGAAGGAAGTTAGATACGCTTGCACGGTCTTTGCCGGTGCGTTCCGCCATCTGCTCCTGGGTCATGTGGAAGTCGCGGCTTAGCCGCACATAGGCATGGGCTTGCTCCATTGGGTTCAGATCGGCGCGCTGCAGGTTTTCGACGATGGTCATCTCCATCGCCTGGAGGTTCGACACCTCGCGCACGATAGCCGGGATCGTCGCCTTGCCCGCCTTCTTGCTCGCCAGCCAGCGCCGCTCGCCCGTGATCAGCGTGTAGCGTCCATCCTGCCGATGGTTCACGCCGTGCCGGACCACAATCGGCTGCACCACGCCCGACGCAAGGATCGAGGTCGCCAACTCGGCCAGCTTGGTCTCATCGAAGTTGGTGCGCGTCTGGAATGGGTTGCGGTCGATCAGCTCGACGTCAATCTCGAGCGGCCTGCCGGTGGACTCCACTACAGCCGCTGCGACAACCGTGATGGGCGCTGCTGCGGCGGGCCTGGACGGCAGAAGCGATTCCAGCCCCTTACCCAGCGCGCGGGGCTTGTTTGCCTGCGCCTTCCCTTGTTGATCAACCTGATTCGCCATTAACCTATCCAATTCTCTGTCTGTCGAAATAAATCCGTTTGGCCTAATCCATGCTATGGTTCGAGAGAGGCCGTACTACTTCCGAAATGGCCACATTCCCTTCGACTCGCCAATGCTCTCTAGGACCGGGAAGTTCGGCTTTGGACCCGGTTTCTTCGCCACTTTGATCCCATTTCTCTCCAGCAGCTCCAGCGCGAGGATGCGATAGGCTTCGGCACCGCGCGAGCGCGGGTCGTACAAGGCTACGGGTTTGCCGTGGCTGGGAGCCTCGGCGAGACGGATATTGCGAGGGATCGTCGTCTTGAAGAGCTTGTCTTCGAAGAAGTTCTGCAGGTTGTCGCGCACCTGTTGGGAGAGGTTGGTGCGGTCGTCAAACATCGTCAGCAGCACGCCTTCGATGGAAAGCTCGGGATTGAAGCTGGCTGAAACGCGGTCCAGCGTCGCCATCAGCTCGGAGATGCCTTCGAGTGCGAAGTACTCGGCCTGCATGGGCACCAGCAGGGTGTCTGCGGCGACCAGGGAGTTGAGGGTCAGGAGATCGAGCGCCGGCGGGCAGTCGAGGAAGATAAAGGGGTAGTCATTGCGTGCCGGCTCCAGAGCCTCGCGCAAGCGATGTTCGCGGCGCTCTACGCCGACGAGCTCGACATTTGCGCCAATCATGTTCTTTGTGCCGGGGACCAGCGAGAGATTCGGCACTTCGGTTGGGACAATCACTTCGCTGGCGGTGGCATTTCCGAGCAGAAGGTCATAGACGGAGGGCCGGTCCTCGTCGCGCGAGAAGCCCAGGCCTCCGGTCGTATTGGCCTGGGGATCGACATCGAGCAACAGGACGGGGACGCCTTCCAGCGCAACGGCGGCGGCCAGATTGATGGCGGTCGTGGTTTTGCCGACGCCACCCTTCTGGTTGACGATGGCGATGACCTTACTGTGGGGCTGAGGGGCCGGATTCTGTGTTTGGGTCGATTCGGACATGATGAGACTAGCGAGATGGGACGATCCCCAGCGTAGCAGAAGCGGCGGGGGAATATTCCACGTGGAACACCCGAAGTAGTGTTCCACGTGGAACATCCCGTTGAAATGCTGTGCAACGCGTGAGGAACCTGTGCGTTAGCCGTCCGCTACTGGATTTGCTCTGCTGTGAGCCATCCTGGAGCGTCTCCGGGAAGCCGAACGCTTTCCGCTGCGTTTTCCGCGGTCGTCGTGAGCGCCACGAGCCATCCTCCGGGCTTCACCCGCCGCCTGGCCTCCGCCAGCGCCTGCTCCATGTTGTCGACGGCGCGCAGGGCTACGACGTCGAACTGGCGTGGTACCCCCGCGATTTCGGGCATGGCCTCCACCCGGCCCGGCCAAACTTCTGTGCTCAACCCGAGCGTTCGCACGGCCTCGCGCAGAAACGAGGCTTTCTTTCCCTGGGATTCCGCCAGCGTCACACGCAATGTCGGCAGCAACAGCTGGATGGGAAGGCCCGGAAAGCCTGCGCCAGAGCCGAAGTCCAGCAGGCTGGCATCCTTCCCCACGCGTTTAGCGATCTGGACTCCAGAGAATAGGCTCTCGCCAAAGTGGCGCCGGACCATCTCTTCAGGTTCCCGAATCGCGGTGAGATTTGTGCGAGCGTTCCACTTGACGAGGAGGTCCAGGTAGACAGAAAGCTGCTCATAGAGTGTCGCCGGCACCGTGGTCATCGCTAGATACGGCTGCACGAGCCGGGCGATACGGTCTTCGGGTAGAGTCGGCACGGTAGCTAGTATGCCGCACTTTCAGGCTGCTCTGTTCCAGGCTGCGCGTCGGCCACCCGCCGCGCCTCATCCACCAGCTTTCGAAACAGCGCCCGGCTGGCATGGCTGATGTCAAAGCTTCGTTCCGGATGCCACTGCACTCCCAGCACAAACTGCTTCGCCTTCGGATGTCCTGGATGTTCCACGTGGAACACGGGGTCATCCGCGTCCATCTCGACGGCCTCGATAACACCGTCCTCCGGGGAGCGCGCCACGATCCGCAACCCCGCTCCGGGCGCTGCTACAGACTGGTGATGGCTTGAATTGATCGGCAGCCTCCGAAAGCCATCCCCCTCGGGCGCTTCCTGCTCCGTGAGCAACGACGCGAGCACGCTGTCTTTCGCTACCAGCGCCGTGTGGGCAATGGCCACCTTGCCTCCCGCGCCGTGATTCACGGGCAGAGGCGTCAGGTCCTGCACCAGCGTTCCGCCGCGCCACACGTTCAGCGACTGCACCCCAAAGCAAATCCCAAGTACCGGCTTCCCCAGCCGCTCCGCTTCGTCCAGCAGCAGGTAGTCGACCGACTCCCGCGCCGGATCAGCGGGTGCCGTCGCGGGGTCGCGATCCGCTCCATAGAGCGCGGGATCTACGTCCGCCGGACTCCCTGGCAACAGGACGCCGTCGCAGCTCGCGATCAACTCCCGCAGCGTTCCGGCCGGCAAATCGAGCGCAATGGATACCGGCTCTCCGCCCGAAAGCGTGACCGCGCGCGCATAGCTTGGCCACGACCGCTGATTGTAGGGCATGTCGGTTGAGGTCGGCACCGGAATCGCAATGCGTGGCGTCATAAAGTCGTCCCCAGGAACAGGGTACAAGACGCAGGCCACTTCGGCACTTGACGACACAAAAAGATCGTCCTGTCCGCCGAAAAGTTAACCAACTAGATACCCCGGACGCAAGCATGCCCTGTGCGCGGCTCCACTACCGCGCACAGGGCATTGCCTTGTCCCATGTTCCCCGAGCTAGTGTTTTTCGCCTGGGGTTAACAGCGCTTCGAACTCCGGATTCCCGTGCAGTGTGGCGAGCTGCTGATCCTGCTGCAGCTGCTGCCGGTCATGGAACCCTTCATCAATCGCCTTGCGCAAGTACACGATTGCCTGCACCTTCATTCCCGCGTGCGCATAGATTTCCGCAAACGTCAGGTACAGCTTGGCCAACTCTTGTGGCGACTCATTCTGCTGAATGCCGTTCAGAGCGATCTCCTGGAAGATGTCCGGATCCAGTAGGAACGCTTTCTCGTAGGCCTCGGCGCCGTCGCTATACTTGCGTTCCGCCATGTATACCGCGCCCAGATTGCTCCAGAACGGAGCGGTCTCTGCGTCCAGCTTGATCGACTTCTTATATAGCTGTTGCGCCTTTTTGTTCTCGTTCTCATGGAAGTACACGGTTCCCAGGTTGTTGTACGGCGCGGCAAACTTGTGGTCCAGCTTCGTCGCCTGGCCGTAATTCTCAATGGCCTCTTCATCCCTGGCCATGCGCTGGTAGGCAATGCCGATCTTGTTATAGATCTCGGCGTTCTGTGGGCGAATCTTGCGGTACGCCTCAATCGCGTCCGCGTACTGCCCATGCACCACCATCATGTCTGCACGCAACTCCGGCGTGACCACGGTTGGCTCGGCGTTGGACGACGGCGCCTGCTGATCTACGTGTCCGAAGTTCAATGTGTTGTGGGTTTGAGCTATAGCGCCACCGGATGCAAGCGTGCCGCACGCGAAGACCAGGCCGACCACGCCTGTCCAACTAAGCAAGTTCATCGCAGTCAACTTCATACTTACCTCCCAGTCGTGCTGACATTTAGCCCGTGATCTCAACGCGTGCTCTAGACCCGGATGGGATCATCGGATTAGCATGATCCCAATTGGTTCGGCTGAATAGGCCCACTTACGTAAAATTCACCAGACCACTTTGAATAGGATCTCTTGTCTGGGCCTAATTCTGCGGTCAAACCAAACCGAGGGCAGGAGATCAAATGACCCGTCGCGCCTCAAGCTTCGAACTTGTCCTTCCCCCGCGACCCGAAGCGGTACCCTCGTTTCACTGGCTACGCAACGCTCTGCGCACCGAAATTCTCAATAGCCGCATCATGCCGGGCTCCAAGCTGCCGGCGAGCCGCGAGCTCGCCCGCCAGTACCAACTTTCGCGCGGCACCATCCTGGCTGCGCTCGACGAGCTGCGGGCCGAGGGCTATCTGGAAGGTCGCCGCGGCTCCGGCACCTACGTTTCGCAGATCCTCCCCGAGCATCTTTTGCCTTCGCAGGAGATGGCCAATCAGGAACCCGGCGCTCTCGCACCCGGGCCGCATCTCTCGACGTTCGCCACGCGGGTGCGCCCGTTCACGCTGCAGGTCAGGCCGGAGAACAGCGCCTTCCGCACCAATCTTCCGGCGCTCGATCTTTTTCCGACGACGCTGTGGGCGCAGCTTTCCGGCCGTCGTCTACGCGCGGCTACTACGCGTGATCTGCTTGGCTGCGAGGCACAAGGATATCGTCCGTTACGCCAGGCTATCGCCGATTACGCGCACACGTCGCGCGGCATTCAATGCACCCCCGAACAGGTCATTGTCGTCTCGGGCGTGCAGGAAGGACTCGACCTCGCGGCGCGCGTGCTGCTCAATCCCGGCGACAAGGCGCTGGTTGAAGATCCCGGCTACCAGGGAGCCTATGCCGTCTTTGGAGCGATCGGCGCGCGCATCGTCTCCATGCGGCTAGACGATGAGGGCGCCGCGCCCAAGGAAGCCGACTTCCGCGGTTGCCGCTTCGTCTACGTCACGCCCGGGCATCAATATCCTGTGGGGATGACGATGAGTCTGCAGCGACGCCTGCAGCTATTGGCCTGGGCAAAGAAGTACGGTGCGCCTATCTTCGAAGACGATTACGACAGCGAGTTTCGGTTCTCCGGCCGGCCGATTCCCGCCATGCAGGGTCTTGATCATGGCGAGAAAGTCATCTTCTGCGGCAGCTTCAACAAGGTCATGTTTCCTTCGCTGCGCCTGGGGTACTTGGTGGTGCCGCGCAACCTTATCGACGTCTTCGCCACCACCAAGGCGATGACCACGCGCCACCAATCGCTGCTCGACCAGGCCGTGCTGTGCGATTTCATCGAGGAAGGGCATCTGGGCCGCCATCTGCGCCGCATGCGCAAGATCTACCAGGAGCGCTTCTCGATTCTTCTTGCCGCCGCGCAGCAGTATCTCGCTGAGTATCTCGAGATCGCGACGATTGAGGCCGGGCTTCAGACCATCGGGCGTCTGCACAGCAGCCTGGTCCGTCAGGGCATCACGGCCGAGATGGTCGCAGATCGGGCCGCGCTGGTTGACATCGACGTCGTACCTCTCAGCCGCTACTGCCATACCGCCTCCATCCCCGAGGCATTGCAGATCGGATTTGCCGCGGTGCACGAAAACGAGATTCATCGCGGGGTTCTCAAACTGGCGAGCGTGTTTGATCGCCTCAAAGCGGAGCGGGCGAGGGTGGGCTCGGGCCCTGGTTTGTAGCCGAATTTGGTTTGACGAATTGCCCGAGGTGGCGAATACTGTTGCCACGTCTCCAAAGCGTAGTAGCGGTTGTTCTTCCTGTTCTCGAAGCCAGAAGAGTCAAAGGAGTCTCTACCGAGCCGTCGACAGTTAGGCCCGCGAAGGGTACGCGCAGGAGGGTTTGTCGACCGCAGCTAACAGGCTGGATGATTCATCCGAGGCCGGCCAGCACTTACCGTACACAGAATTTCCCGATGTCCAGCCGCGCCTGATGGAGCGACGATCCCTCCACCCGCCCTAACCGCAGGATCAGCTGAATGCTAAAAGGAGAATTGCCATGAGCGCCATCACCGATTTGTTGGTACAGAAGACCGGTCTTAGCCCTGACAAGGCCGTTGAAGTTGAACAGGTTGTTGTGTCGCACGTCATGTCCTGCGTTCCCTCGGAGTTTCAGGGCATGCTCAGCTCTGCCATCGGATGTGCGATTCCCGAAGCGGCAGGAACCCAGCCTGCAGCGGCCGGCGGCATCAGCGGTCTGATCGGCGAAGCCACCAGCTTCTTCGGCAAACGTAACGCCTAGCCTTACCGCCCTGTACTGATGCCGCCGTTCCGCAGAGCCGTTCGGTGTTCGTGCTCAACCTCTATTGCCGGGTTCGCAAGAACCCGGCCGCCATAATCCCACTTACGGAGACACGCATGAAGTTCAATCGCCTCACCTCTTCGCTCCTGGTCCTCGCATCGTCCGCGCTGTTCGCTCTTCTGCCCGCTGTGGCCCAGCAGTCCAAGTCAGGAACTCCTCCTTCCTCTGCTTCCTCTATGGGGTTGGTAGACCTCAACACCGCTTCCGCAGCCCAGCTGAAGGCGCTTCCAGGAGTCGGCGATACGTATGCTTCCAAGATCATCGCGGGCCGCCCTTACGCCAATAAGACCCAGCTCAAGACCAAGGGCATCGTTCCTGCCGCCACCTACAACAAGATCAGCAAACTTGTGATCGCCGGCCAGGGCAAGTAGCCGTCACTTTTCGCCGCCGAGTGCAGCATTCGGCGACCTCGTCCTCACAAGAAAATCCTAAGGAGCTCCCATCACCATGAAGACCAACCTGATCAAGATCGTTACCCTCAGTTCGATACTCTCGGCCAGCTTCGCCTTTGTACAGCCAGTGCTTGCGCAAACCACCACAACCACGCCCGCGACGACCACCACCCACCAAACCAAGGCGGAGAAGAAGGCGGCGGCCAAGGCTGCTAAAGAACAGGAAGCGGCAGCGGCCTCGACGACCAAGCCCGCTCCTACACCAGCACCGACGAAGGCGGCCAAGAGCGCCCCACCCCCGGCTATGGCGCCCTATTCCAAGGGTAAACCCGCAGCAATACCGGCGGCCAAGCCGGCGGCGCCGTCAACCACGGCGGCGAACACGACCACCACCACCAAGGAAACCAAGGCGCAGAAGAAAGCTGCGGCCAAGGAAGCCGCCGCGACTCCAGCCGCGGCGCCACCGCCGGCGGCGAAGCCAGCCCCGATGCCGGCACCCACGATGGCGAACAAGAGCGCAGCACCCGCGGCCATGGCGCCCTACTCCAGGGGCACACCTGCAGCAATGCCGGCAGCGAAGACTGCCGCACCCAAAGCTGCTCCGACCCCGGTCAACGCCAGCGATATCGCCGCTGCGAAGTCTAAGGGCCTGGTCTGGGTGAACATGAACACCAAGGTGTACCACGGCCCGGGTGACAAGGAGTACGGCACGACCAAGAACGGCAAGTTCATGACCGAGGCCGACGCCAAGGCAGCTGGCGCCCGCCTGGCGAAGAACTAACTCTTAGATCATTCCAAAGAAGACGGCCGGTCGCGTTGCTCTAGCAACCCGACCGGCCGTTCAGCTGCATGGCCTCTGCTCGCAGGAGCAATTGAACTACCTCCGCATCCTCGACTTGGGTAAAGTTCAGATAGAACTCTCCAACGGCTACAAACGGCTCTGGCCGAGCTAGGCACACGGTCTCATCGACAACGGTCCGCAGCCAGTCCGACGTTGACCTTGGAGCTACCGGCACGGCCAGCACGAGTCGCGCCGGCTGCATATGCCGCAGCGCCTGGATCGCCGCATACACACTCGCTCCCGTCGCTACACCATCATCCACCAGGATCACGGTCTTACCCGCAACCTGCAGAGCAGGCCGGTCTCCGCGATACACCAGCGCGCGCCGATCCAGCTCTTTCCGCACCTCTGCCGTGATCCACTCGACTTGCTCCGCTGAGATTGCGGCGGTGCGCAAGATGTATTCATCCAGGTAGCGTCCACCACCCGCTGACACGGCGCCGAACGCCAGCTCGGTCTGGCCCGGCACGCCGAGCTTGCGGGAAAGAAATACATCCAGTGGAACCCCCAGCGCTGTAGCTATCTCAAACGCGACCACTACTCCACCGCGCGGCACTCCAAGTACCACAACATCCTGCCGATGCGCATAGCCCTCCAGCCGCCTGGCCAACCACCTCCCCGCATCCACGCGATTCTCAAAGATCACCGCAGCCCCCAAGCCCCCGCCCTGCCTAGTGTGATCCCTGCACTCCGTTCTCAGCAACTTCCCAGCTTTCAGCTAAAAGCGACGAGTCGTGTCTCGGGCAAAATTTCCAACCTTGATGTACGCTTTTCATCGATGCCGTCGAGCACCTCTGCTCGTCGCCAACTTCGTATCATCACTGGAAAGTTGTCCCATGACTCGTAGGCTCTCGCTGTGCTCCGCCGTCGTCCTCGCTCTTTCGCTCGCTCCCATCAGCTTCGCGCAGGCTCCCGTTCCCGACTCTCCGGCGATAGAGCAGCGCATCGACGCGATGCTCGGCAAGCTCACCACGGCGGAAAAAATTCAGCTCATCGGCGGCACCGAAAACTTCTACACCTTCCCTGCGCCCAGCATCGGTCTGCCGCAACTCAAGATGTCGGATGGCCCGTTGGGTGTCCGCACGTGGGGGCCGTCAACAGCGTATCCGGCGGGCGTTGCGCTCGCTGCAACGTGGGATCCCAAGCTCGCCGAGCGTGAGGGTGTCGCGCTCGGTGAAGATGCGCGTGCCCGCGGCGTGCATTTACTGCTCGCTCCCGGAGTGAACATCTACCGCGCGCCCATGAACGGCCGCAACTTCGAATACTTCGGCGAAGACCCGTATCTCGCCGCGCACATGGACGTCGGCTACATCGACGGCGTGCAGAGCCAGGGCGTCTGCGCGACCGTCAAGCACTTCGACGCGAACAACTCTGAGTACGATCGCCACAATATCAACAGCGTGATCGACGAGCGTACCCTCCGCGAGCTCTATCTCCCGGCGTTTCAGGCCGCCGTGCAGCAGGCCCACGTCTGCGCTGTCATGGACAGCTATAACCTCGTTAACGGCGAACACTCCACCCAGAACAAGGTCCTCAATATCGACATCCTTAAGAAGGACTGGGACTTCAAGGGCCTCCTGATGTCCGACTGGGATGCCACCTACGACGGTGTCGCCGCGGCGAACGGCGGTCTTGATCTCGAGATGCCTTACGCCAAGTTCATGACCGCGGACATCATCACCGCGGCACTCAAGAGCGGCGCCGTGTCCGAAGCCACGCTCGACGACAAGGTTCGCCGCCTGCTTCGCGTCACTCTCATGTTCGGCTTCCTCGATCGTCCGCAGCTCGACACCAACATCTCGCTGGACAATCAGCATGGAGCACAGGTATCGCTCGAAGGCGCGCGCGAGAGCCTCACACTGTTGAAGAATGAAGGCGATCTTCTTCCGTTGAATCCCGCGCGCATCCACACCATCGCGGTTATCGGCCCCGACGCATCGCCGGCCGTCTCCGGCGGCGGCGGCAGCTCCACCGTCACGCCCTTCCAGGCCACCAGTATTCTCGACGGCATCAGCAATGCACTCGCCGGCAAGGTGAATGTGCTCTACGCGCGCGGCATCCCGTCCATCCAGGACATCTTCTTCCACACCGAGTTCACGCAGCTTAGGGAAGAAGTCTTCGAGGGAGAAGATACCACCGGCACGCCCGTCGTCAGCTCGCCGCATCGCATCGCCAGCTGGACGGGCGAGATGTTCAGGCCGCCCGCCAAGAGTCCGCAGACCGTGCGTTACACCGGCGTCTACACGCCGAAGGAAGATGGCCCGTACCTCTTCGTTGCAGCCGCTCCCGGCGAGGATCGCTTCGAGCTTCAGGTTGATGGCAAGACGGTGCTCGACCAGCCGCATCGCGAAGGCCACGCGCCCAAGACTGCTACGGTGACGCTGCACGCCGGACAGCCCATCCACTTCACGCTCATCTATCATCCGTTTTCAGCGGGCCAGAGCATCGCCTTCGGCATTCGCAGCGAGCATGACCTGATCGACGACGCCACCCGGAAGATTGCGGCGTCTGCCGATGTGGTTGTCCTCAGTGTCGGCTTCGACGGCCACACCGAGAGCGAAGGCTTCGATCGCACCTTCGAGCTACCGTGGGGACAGGACGCGCTCATCCACGCCGTCTCGGCGATCAACAAGCACACCATCGTCGTCATCACGGCGGGTGGCGCCGTCGACGCGTTGCCCTGGATCAATTCGGTCCCCGTGCTGCTGCACAACTACTATCCCGGCCAGGCTGGCGGCACGGCTCTCGCCGAGGTTCTCTTCGGCGAACGTGCGCCCGAAGGCCGCCTGCCCTTCAGCTTCGATCGCTCCTGGGCTACGGATCCAGTTCACAACACGTACTACCCCGCCGCGATGCCCAAGAACCCTGAGGACATCATCACGGTGAAGTACAGCGAAGGTCTCTTCAACGGCTATCGCTACTACACCAGCGAGCGGCTTACGCCCGATCAGCAACCGCTCTTCCCCTTTGGCTTCGGTCTTACGTATACCACCTTCCGCTACAGCCACATCAAGGCCGTGGTTGAAGGCAAAGGCGATGCCACCACGGTCAATGTCTCGGTCGACGTCACCAACACGGGTAAGCGCGCCGGCTCGGATGTTGTGCAGCTTTATGTCGGCGATCCATCCGCGAAGGTGAAGCGTCCGGCGAAGGAGCTCAAGGGCTTCGAGCGCGTAAGCCTGGCACCGGGCGCTACGCAGCGAGTGCAGTTCAAGCTCACT
The DNA here is from genome assembly GCA_963737325.1 of uncultured Acidobacteriaceae bacterium. Lineage (GTDB taxonomy): Bacteria > Acidobacteriota > Terriglobia > Terriglobales > Acidobacteriaceae > Granulicella. The sequence continues at coordinate 423,477 of CAVTSJ010000023.1, read as the reverse complement.
CCGCGCGACCTTTCCTACTGGAGCGTCGACAGCCATAACTGGAAGATCGATCCGGGTGCTTTCAAGGCCTACGCTGGCGGCAACAGCGCTGACACCCCCGAGGTTGCCGACTTCACCGTAGCGCCGTAACTCGCTCCAATCCTGATGTCACGATTTGCGCGGCAGAACGCGCCGGCGCGCCTGACCCGGTGTGTCTGCGGGCTTCTGTCCGCACAACGCCGTACCGAATCAGGACAATCCCTGCCCACAATTCATTGCGGGATAACGGGTGCGCTTCTTTTCGAAGCAAAAATCATGCGATTCCCCCGATGGCCGATACACCCTATGAATTCGCAGAACTGTTCCCAAACGTGTGCTCTTCCGCCACTGCCTCCAGACGCCTTCCTCAGCGCGAACGTGGTTAATGCAGCGCGGTCGAGTTCGATGGGAAGTTTTCTGCGACCACGCAAGGGAGATCGAACGCAATGGGATTGCACGCCAAGAAATCAGAAGGACTTGTTCACTCGCTAACCGCCTCCACCTTCAATTTCTTCGTCTGTTTCCGGCGCGCGGCATTGGGTATGCTCGCCTTGGTGTTGGCTGCGGCCGGCTCCATGCCGGTGGCCGCGCAATCGGCCCAGTTCTTCGGCAGCTTCCAGTCCTACAATCAGTCGTTCGCTCAGAACGCCCAGGGGCTGGTGGCCAATGCGCAGGGAGAAATTTACGTCTCTGGATCGCATGCGCTCGGCTATGTACCGGTCGACGTCAATGGCGTTCCCATCGAATCCGGCGAGATGGCCGTCCCCGGGTATCCCAGCCAAGGCAACGTGATGGGCATGGCCATCGATGCTTCGAATAATATTTTTCGGGCGGATCCCGCGAGCCCCAACGGGCCAGCCGTGGAGATGTTCACCTATCAAGGGAGCTCCACCGCTTTTGGCTTCTCGTATATCGGCACGGGGTGGGTCGAGCCGACCTCAGTCACGACCGACAGCCTTTCCAATGTCTACGTACTGGATGGCGGGACCGGCGCGATTGTCATGCTCACCCCGAACGGTCTTGGCGGCTATACCCAAAGCACGCTGTTTACGGACCCCGCCCTGGTGAGCACGACAGGCCTTTCGATCGACAGCACGGGCAACTTCTACGTTGCTTCGGGCTCCAACTACGGAGCCTATCCAATCGGCGCTCCCTCGCAGACAGCGGTCTACAAGATCACCAATAATGGTGGCGGCACCTATACCCTCTCAACGATCGGCAGCGGCTGGACCAGTCCATCCGCTACCTCTGTGGATGCGGCCGGCAATGTTTGGGTGGTCGACTGCGGCAGCGAGACGAATTGTGCCACCGGCACGATCAACTTGCTGGTGGCCGCCGGTGGCGGATCCTATAATGCCCCGGTCATGTATCAGTCCATCCCCGGCATCCGGACGCTGATGATCAATCAGGCTGGAAGGATCTACGGATTTGGGTACAACGGAGCCGATGCCCTCATCTGGACTGGCGGCACTCCACCCCACAACCTGGGCACGTACGCGGTGGGCACGGCGGCGCCTACAGCCACGGTGACCGTGGACTTTATGACGGGAGCCACGGCAGGCGGCTTCAACGTCACCACGCAAGGCACTTCGGCGGGTGACTTCCAGTTCGCCAACGGTGGTACCTGCGCGGCCGGTCCTTACCTGGTCTCGCAGAGCTGCACCGTCGAGGTCACGTTCACGGCGCAGGCGCCGGGTATGCGTACTGGCGCGCTCGTAGTCACGGATAACAACGGCAACGTGCTCGGCACGAACTACTTCTACGGCGTCGGCCTGGCGCCCTCGATTGCCTACACGCCGGCCATGTTCTCGACTCCTGTTCCTAATACCTCCGGACTCAACGCGCCGTTTGGTGCGGCCCTCGACCAGGTCGGAAACCTGTATGTCACCGACGCGAACGGGCTGTATCAGTTTGCGCCCGGCAGCACGACGCCGACATGGAACGACATCAGCCTGTCGGGCCCGCTCGGCATGACGGTTGACGGAGCAGGCAATCTTTGGGTGGCGGAATGCTCTAACAACGACGTGGTGCTGGAGACACTGACGGGTCCGGGGGCTTACACCAAATCAACACCCTTGAGTGGTCTCGCGTGCCCTTACGATGTAGCGCTCGACGGCTCCGGGAACGTCTACATTGCTGAGTTCGGCGCGGCTCAAGTATCCGGCGACGGCGATGTTGTGAAGGAGACGCCCAACAACGGCATCTATACCAAAAGCACGGTGGTCTCCGGTCTTTATATTCCGAATGGCGTCGCGGTGGACAGCAATGGGAACGTCTACGTGACCGACACAGGTAACAACCAGGTGCTGGAGGAGATTCCTTCGGGGAGCTCCTATACGCAAACCATCGTGGCGAACTCAGGGCTGAGCCAGCCGGAAGGCGTTGCGATCGATCCCAACGGCAACGTCTACATCAGCGATTCTTCGAATTCCAGGATCGTGGAAGCAACGCTTTCGGGAGGAACGTTCTCACAGTCGGCGTTGCTCACCGCGGGAGTGGCCCGGCCAGTCGGAGTGGCGTTGGATGCGGCGGGCGATCTCTACATCGCCGACCAAAACAGCGCTGCGATCGATGAGTTGAACATCTCGACGGCACCAACGTTCACCTTCCCGACCGCGGTCGCGAACAGCGTGAGCTCCCCGCTGTCGACGACTCTGCTCAACTACGGAAACGCAACGTTGAACATCTCCTCGATCAGCATCCCGGGTGGCTTCTCGAGCGACAGCACGACCGCCTGCGCACTTAGCTCCGGAGTTCTCGCGCCCAACACGTCCTGCACACTGGGAATCGACTTTACGCCGACTTCCGGGGCGTCGTACAGCGGTGCAGTTGCGATCACCGACAACAATCTAAATGTACCTGCGGCGACGCAAGCCATTAGCTTGAGTGGCACGGGATTGCCCGACGTCATCCTCTCGCCGGCGAGCGAGACGTTGCCCGGCGGAACCGTGGGAGTCGCGTACAGCCAGACCTTCTCGGCTGGCGGAGGTACGGCGCCCTACACGTACGCCGTAACCGTCAACAGCGGAACCATGCCCGCAGGGCTGAGCTTCAGCGGCGGGGTGCTTTCGGGAACACCTTCGGCGAGCGGTTCGGTCAGCTTCTCCATCGTGGCGACAGACGGCAGCACATCTCCCGGGTATTCCAGCAGCAGCCAAAGTTACTCGCTGTCGATTGCACAGGGCACGGCAACGATCACATTGGGCGGGCTGTCTCAGACGTATACCGGGTCTCCCATCGCGGCTTCAGCCACTACGTCGCCGGCGAGTCTCGCCGTCACGCTGAGCTATTCGCAAAACGGTTCGCCAGTAGCCGCGCCCACCAGCGCCGGAAGCTATGCCGTCACGGCAACCATCACCGACCCGAACTATAACGGCACCGCAATCGGAACTCTGCTGATCAGCCAGGCGACGGCTTCGGTCACATTGTCTGGATTGTCGCAGACGTATACCGCATCACCGCTCGCGGTCGTGGCCTCGACCACTCCGGCCGGCCTAGATGTTTCGTTGACCTACAACGGCAGTTCCACAGTACCGACGGCAGCAGGAAGCTATGCCGTTGTCGGCACTATCACCGACCCGAACTATACCGGTACAACATCGGGATCGATGACGATCAACAAAGCAACGGCCACGATAACGCTTGCCCGACTGTCGCAGACGTACAGCGGCTCGGCGCTGGCGGCGACGGCTACGACCACTCCGGCAAGCCTTAGCGTTTCGTTGACCTATAACGGCAGTTCGACCGTACCGACGGCAGCGGGAAGCTACGCCGTAGTCGCCACCATCACCGACCCGAACTATGCCGGTACAACATCGGGATCGATGACGATCAGCGAGGCGGTGGCTACGGTCGCGCTTGCCGGGCTGTCGCACACCTATACCGGCTCGCCGCTGACCGCGACGGCCACGACTACCCCTGCCGGCCTCAACGTTTCGCTAACCTACAACGGCAGTTCGCCAGCACCGACGGCAGCGGGAAGCTACGCCGTAGTCGCTACCATCAATAACCCAAACTATGCCGGAACGGCGTCAGGAGTGATGGCGATCAGCAAGGCAGTCGCTACGGTGACGCTGTCCAGGCTTTCGCAGACCTATAACGGCTCGGCGCTGGCCGCGACGGCAACGACCACTCCGGCCGGCCTTAGTGTTTCGTTGACCTATAACGGCAGTTTGACCGTACCGACGGCAGCGGGAAGCTACGCGGTACTCGCCACGATCACCGACATGAACTATACCGGCACGACCAGTGGAACACTCGTTATTGGCGCAGCCACGACGGCAGTCAGTATCGCATCGAGCGCGAATCCAGCGGTGCTGATGAACACCGTTACACTGACGGCGACGCTTACTTCGGCGGCGGGAGTACCGGTTGGTCAGGTATCGTTCCTCGACGGCACAACGCCTCTGGGAACGGCAACGGTCTCCGGCGGAGTGGCCACACTCTCTACTGCGACGCTGGCGACAGGGGCGCACTCCATCTCGGCGACCTATACTCCAAACGCCGACTTCGCTGCATCGTCGAGCAGCGCGCTCCCGCTGACTGTCGTTGATCTTTCGCTGGGTGACACTGGCAGTGGTGGCAGCGGAACCACTGCACAAACCACCACGCAAACCACCACTCCCGGCGGATCGGCAAGCTACACAATTGCTCTTGCCCCCAGCGCCGGCACCACGTTCCCGAGTCCCATCACGCTGACCGTCACAGGTTTGCCGGCGGGCGCAACAGCAACCCTGGGGACGCCAGGATGGACGGAGCAATCGCTGACCTCGTGGACCCTGGCCGCTAACCAGCCGGTTGCGAACATCTCGCTGACATTGACGGCCCCTACGCAGATAGCCGCAGCCAAACCTAACGACGGGGCAGGCCGCAAGCTCCCGTTGGTAGCTGTGGCGATCCTGCTGTTGCCCTTTGCGCGCAAATGGCGTAAAGCCGGCAAGCGGGTGAACGGGTGGCTATGTCTCATGCTGATGGTGGCTGGTCTGACGGCTGTGACTGGCGCTACGGGCTGTGGCAGCACTTCGACCCCCGCGCAAACCTACGACGTGACAGTCACCATTGCGTCGGGCGCGTTGTCTCACTCGACGCCACTCACCCTGACAGTCGAATAAGACTGCTGGCGGCGGCCTTCCGAAGTTCGCCTTCCGGAAGGCTGCTCTCAGCTTCGATCGGCAAGAAAACTCCTTGTAAGAGCGGTCGAACGTTAACCGATCAGAACACCGCGGCACGACAGTCAATCCAGTGAGCGACGGGAAGAAGTTAGCGCATATCCCTGGTCAAGCTGTAGACAAGAATCGCCAGCACGATGGAGCTGATAGCCACATAGAGGGCGTTTTTTTGACGTGCGAACCCGATGACGCATAACACGACTCGCGCAACCGGCGTTGCAATCAGGATGACGAGGCCAAGTTGAATGACGCACTGCGGATCCAGGTGTACGGCGCCTTGAAAGATGCCAGAGATGCTTCGCAATGCTTCAGATCCGGCGTGGAAATGCTTGTAATCAGCGGGTGAGGAAGGCATGTGCCACAACGAAAGCACGCCGCCCGCGAAGACAACGACGGCGGCGAGGGTCACGCCGATGCGGAGCATCGCAGCTACGGAAAGGTCGAACTCATGATCGGTAGGTTTGCTCATTAGATCCTCCCGGTGATTCCGTTGTAGAGCATTTCGCAACCGAGCAAGACGATAACCAGAGCAAAGATATTCTTCAAGGTTCTGACGTGGGCGCGAACGAGGATGCGTGTTCCGATCAGCGATCCGAGCAGCACTCCGAGCATTACGGGCATGGCGATCTCGGGTTGAACGTATCCGCGAGACAGGTAGATTCCAGCGCTTGCCGCAGCAGTGACGCCGATCATGAAGTTGCTGGTGGTGGTCGACACCTTAAACGGGAGCTTCATTGCCTGATCCATGGCGAGCACCTTCACTGCGCCAGAGCCAATACCCAACAGGCCCGATAGTGTCCCAGCGCCGAACATCATGCCGAAGCCCAGCGGAACCCTCTGCGCGGTGTAGGGTTCTGGGCCTTCAGGTCCAGGAAAAGTGCCTTTGAGCTCGAGTTTATCGGCTAGAGTATTTGCCTGCTCCGCGGCAACGGGTGCCGGCTCCGGCTTTTGGCGGAAGGACGCGACCGCCGAGTAGAGCAACACCATTCCGAAAACAATTGCGATCCAGTGGGTCGACACTTTTGCTGTGAGGTAAGCGCCAAGGAGCGCTCCCAGGGTCGTCGCCACTTCGAGGAACATTCCGATTCTGATGTTCGATAGGCCTTCGCGAACGTACGCTACGGCCGCGCCGGAGGATGTCGCGATGACCGAGACCAGCGAGGCCCCGATGGCGTATCGGATGTCTACCTTGAAGAGCAGGGCAAGCGCCGGAACGATAACGACTCCACCGCCTAGTCCAGTGAGAGAGCCAAGAAGGCCGGCCGCCACAGAGGTGATGAAGAGCACGCTGGTGAAGAGGAGGGGAGTCATAGTGATCGGTTCATGGTGCCAGATCGACACGAGCAAGGTCGGGAGAACGCAGGGCAGGAAGTAACCGTAGCGTGCGTTAACCGCCGCAACGACCCGGGTGTCTCTTGCAATTGTGCCTGACGGAGTTCGACGATCGAGCTAAGGCCAAGCTTATACCGACTTTGTGCTGCCTGCTCGGGCATACACTTCTGCCCGTAGCCTCGTGAAGGCAGCGCCTCAGCTCAACAGCACGTCGCAAGTCCACGTACCCGCACCGCTACGAGGTCTGGCGTTTTGGGTCCACCCGTTGCCGCACGATATTGCGGACCAGGTAATAAGAAAATAGCGCATTGCCGATCATGTAGCGGCTCGCAAGCCGCGCCGGCTCCTGAACCCATCGATAGAGCCACTCGAGTCCAGAATTCTGCACCCACAAAGGTGCGCGCCGGGTCGTACCGCAAATAATCTCAAAGCTGCCGCCCACACCTATGGCAACCGGAATGCCAAGCGGCCGAATATGCTCTTGAATAAAAAATTCTTGGCGAGGCGCCCCCAGCGCGACATAAATGATCGACGGCTTCGCAAGCTTAATTGCCTCAAGTACTTCCGCGAGGATCTCAGGATTATGAATAAAACCGATTGGCGGGCAACTGACCCCCGCGACGCGCAATCCGGGATACCTCTTCATCATGACCGAAGCCGTCTTGGCGGCCGACCCCGGATTGCCTCCGAGAAAGTAAACTGTGAGATCGAGCGCGACGGACTCCGCGCAGAGGTAAGAGATCAGATCCACGCCGGTGATGCGCGAAACGGCCTTGCGCCCCAACCACTTGCACGCGACCGCGACAGAAATCCCATCAGCGCACACATATTCCGCTTCGCCTACACATCGACGGAAATCTTCGCGCTCTTCCGCCAGTACATAAAACTGCGCGTTCGCTGTAACAACATGGTTCGTCCTGCCCGGCGCGAAAGTATGACCTATGAGCCGACGGGTTAACTCGTGTGCCGAGAGGGAGTCAATTCGCAACGGACCAATACCGATCCGCTCCGGAAGCTTGTAGTAAGGGTCAATCGGAGAGTCAACACTGCAGGGAGCCCGCTGAGTACTTTTTAATGACGCGCTCTGAAGCATATAAATCTCCTGCATCCTGAATGTAGAAGCTCACGGACTTACTGTCGCATCCGAATTTGCCGGCTACAGTCAAACGTTCTTACGAGGTGCATGTACAGCAGACGTCGCGACTCCTTTGTCGCTTCGCAATTCAGGCTCGGACTATTTCTTCAACCCAACCGGCGTCCACTAGATCGAATAAACCAGGTGCGGGGTCAGAGCCATCAGCTACTTCGATGTGTAATTCGCTTACAGGGAAACCCTTAGAGCCGGAGAGCATCTCAAAAAAGAGGCATGACTTCAAATAACACCACAGGTGTCACGATTTCAGCAAGCATTTTTATGGAAATTACCTGTTGTTGAGCGAGATGCTCTATGCAACGTCCTGCAATCTATGCAACATTTTGCAATATCAGCGCTGGTCAGAAGAGCAAGAAAACCGCGAAACCCCGGTGCCGCTGATCGGCGACAAATGGCGGACGATTGAATTTCGTGACAGAGGCGCTAGCAGTTCCTTGCTTCGGCTTGCTTTTGCAATCCAATACAAGCCATCACGAAGAGGAACCAAAGGATTCTGAGGTATCCAAAATCGCTCTCGCCAATGTTGAAGACGAGATTGCAAGAGACGACAACAATGCACCATCGCACGAAGCCTGAATTCGGACCGCGTCCAAAGCTGCGGACAGTATTTACTCCGGCGAACAAGGTCAGTAAAACAAGCGCGACGACGCCAAAAATGCCGAGCTGTAACCATAGATCGAGATAGCCACTTTGTGCTTGATAAAGATTCCAGCCCGCAATGAGTACAACGCTTTTCGAGGCACCCTGTAACCCCCGCCAGAAGGCCTCATATCCATATCCGAGCAGCGGTCGTTGGCCGATTGCATCCCATACCGCTGCCCAGATCACCGTCCGCTCGGTGAGGGTTGGATCTTTACCAACGCCGGTCAGGATAATATTTGCCAGCAAGGAAACTAGATAAACAGCGCTGCCGACAAACGGTATTGCCATCAATAAAACAAAGAGGCGGTCTTTAGCCGCTAGTTTTTCCAGGACCCACAGGCTGCCCGAGAGAGTAAGCGCAATCAGTGCAAGTAGCCAACCAGTTCTCGATTGCGACATGAAAATGAGAAACAGGCATAGAAGAATGTAGAGGGGCAGGAGTGTTCTTTGAAGCGAGTTATTTGGCTTCCAGTGGAGCGCGGTAACGAGGAACAAAGTAACCGCAGCGCCACACTGTTGTTTATGGCCAAACATTCCTCGCCATCCTGCCGGCGTGGCGCCGATACTCGGCACAAGGAGCGCCAGCGCAACACTGGCGGGAACCGCAATCACACCAGCCAACATGATTATGTCCAGTTGGCCGTCTGGATCAAATGATTCAGCCAGGTAGATTGCAAATAACGTAAAGCAAAGTAAAGTAATCGCGCTGATAAGACTCTGACGCCGATCCACAGACCACGCACACGACAGCACAGCGAGCGCGGGAAGAGCGAGGATTAATTTCATCTTCCAGGATGCCGCAAACATGAGGGCGAACCGCTTTAAGATCAGCGTGGCGCAGATCACAGATACCGTGAGCAAAGCAATCTGGTGCGTCCGCGAACCGTCACCTGCTGAAGCTGTATCGCCAGCGCCGGGGAGTCCACCACTGGCGTAGTAGAGCAGCGGCACCAAAATAAACCACGATCGCACAAGTTTGCCGGTCGCAGGGCAGGTCGGTGCGACCGCTGCCTCAACAAGCGTTGGCATCGTCTGCTCTCCTAACCGTAAAAAAACTCAACCTCAGCGTCATCGGCTATTGAACTCCCATTCACCGTGTAGAGGCTTGCTGCCGGATATCGTCATCAAGGCCGCTTCGACCGCTTTCAGCGCCGGCTTTGGGTGCAACGAATAGTCCAGCAATCCGGGTCGATGCGGCTTTCCATCGCTTCGATGAAAGCTCGCGGTCTGCATCGAATTAAGCCAATCCCACCGGTCGCTCGGCGTCCAGAAAATGACGCGATCACAGTTGCCAGCCGGCACAACCTGCGTCAGGTAGTCGTAATAGCACTGGGCCACCACGCGATCCCGCTCCGCGTCATCGCCCTGCACGGCGCTGTCATTTGCATCAAGCTCAGTGATAAGGACCTGCAGACCCATCGCGCGGACTTTCTTGATGAATTCGAGAAAGGCTACGCCGCCAAACGGAGCGCTGGCATCCAGATGCGATTCAATTCCGATTGCCTGTACAGGCACGCCGCGTTGTAGAAGCTGTTGAAGCAGCAGAATCGTGAGCTGCCGGGTTCGCTCAAAGTCTGGCCGATTCTGTTCCACGTAATAACAGTTCAAGACGCGAAGCGCCCCTGGATCCGCGGCCTTCGCTGCGTGAAACGCGATTTCCAGATACTGCGGTCCCAGCAGACTCGTCCAGATGCCGGGATAAAGGCCGTCCGGGCGATGGCTCCAAAAGACAACAGGTTCGTTCACCACATCCCACGACTCGATCCGTCCCCGATAATGCGTCACCACCGTCGTGATGTAATCCGTGAGCTGTTCCGCGGCATTCTCTCGCGTGAGCACAGAGGGAAACCAGGACGGATTGGCGGTGGGACTATTCCAACATAAGTTGTGGCCGTGGACCAGCATGTCGTGGCTCTCGCAAAAATTGACCATCCAATCAGCGTCATCGAAAGCATAGGAATCAGGCGTCGGATGCAGCCTTGGCCATTTGAGCTCGTTGCCTGGAGTCAGCAAGCTGAAGTTCTGCGTAACAAATTGTGCAAACTCCGGAACCTGTAGATTAGCCTTACTGGCTTGGAACCCCAGCTTTACGTTCGCCCTTTCGGCTAATGACTTGAGCGAAGGAGGGTTGCCGTGATCCGCCAACATCGATGCACTCAACCGGCCCGAGAGGGCCAAGCCGGACCCCAATCGAAGCCCCTTGCCAAGCAATTCTCTTCGCGTCATGCACCCTCCGCGCGGCCGATTATCTTCTGACAGAATTCCAATCCTGAAGTGTTGGCAGCAATCAACACCACGGTTTCGCTCGCGTCCATGTGTGATGAACTCGAATCAAGGCAAGTCGCTGAAGACCGTTGTGTTAAGATAAATCCTCCTAAGCGGCTGAGTGCCGAGTTCGATCGCCCGCTTACAACTGTCTTTCGCCCTCGTTGTCGAGCCAGTTTATGACACCCAAGTCTGTAGGCGTAATCATTCCAGCGTTCAACGTTGCCAGTTGCATCAGGATTGCGATTGACTCAGCGCTTTCCCAGACGCTTGCGCCTCGCGAAATCATCGTAGTGGACGACGCTTCTACCGACGAAACCCCCTCCATCGTTGCCGACTTAGCTGCGCGCCATCAATCCGTTCGTCTCGTTCGCTTGCCAGCGAACCGGGGGGCTGCAGCTGCGCGAAATGCCGGCCTGGACAATTGTTCTTCGGATTGGATCGCGATCCTGGATGCTGACGATCGATATCTTCCGGGCCGTCTCGAATACCTGGTCACAGCGGCGGAAGAAGCGCGACTCGATATGGCGGCAGACAATTTCTATAAGTACGACGTAGTCGCGAATCAGATTGTCGACGTCGCTATACCGCCCGAGATGATTGGAACCTGCATGCAGTTGGACCGTTATGAGTTCGTACGGAATTGCATGACGAACATGGGAGGAGCGGTCGACCTTGGTCTACTGAAGCCAATCCTTCGGCGAAGCTTCATCGAGCAATGGCGGCTGCGCTATCCCGCCGACAGCCGGCACGGTGAGGATTTCATCTTCTATTTGACAGCTCTCGTGCACCAGGCAAAGTTTGCCGTCTTCCCCGAACCTCACTACATCTATACCCAGCGATTGGGAACCCTTAGTGGAAAACATTCAGGGCTGACCCGGACCATGGTCGACCTATCAGAAATCGAAGCGGAGAGCAGAAAAATCGCGGCGTCGCAATTAACGAACGGCGATCCTGAACTCGCACAGCTTCTAAACGCGCGCGCGGATCGCCTGCGTGCGGCAAAGAAGTTCTTTGCGTTTCGCACAGCCGTAACAGAGGGGGATTGGATGCAAGCGGCTCGCCGCGCACTTGCGGATAAAGAAGTTCGCAGCTCGGCTTCAGAAGCTCTCGAACACAAATTGAGAAAGCATTGGCGCAATTTGCTGCACCCAAGTCGATAATCTAACTGCATCGAAGCAAATGCATCGACCGGAAAGTAATTCTCGTTGATGAGTTTAACTGTAAGACTCTACCTCTCAGGAGGGGTATGCCGTCCCCCGAAGAGTTTACGCACCTGATTTTAACTCGTTTCAATACAGCCGTTGACTTTGCGCCTGAAAGACAAGGGCTCGATCCGGAGTGGCTCAACGCGCGGTTGGTCCTGTTTGAACGCTATTGCCTGCCTTCCGTCGCCGCTCAAAGCGAAGCAAGTTTCCGTTGGCTTGTCTTCTGCGACGCGCGGAGTCCTGAATGGTTCAAAGAAAGACTGTTGTCTTATGGCGAGTTGGTTTTACCCGTATATATCGACGGCCCAGCTACCGATCAAGTGATCGCGCGATCTGCGGCTGCTTCTGGACTCATTTCAGGCTCCCACCTTATTACTACGAGGCTTGACAATGACGATGCCCTCGGAAAAGACCATATCAGGCTGGTCCAAAGCCACTTCAAACGACAAGACCGGGAATTCCTGGTCTTTCCCTTCGGCTTGCAACTGTATCGTGGCCATCTCTACAACTGTTACTGGGAGTCCAATCCCTTTCTTTCCCTGATAGAAAGAGTCTTGCCTGGCGGGACATTCACAACGGTGCTGTGTGTTGAACATAATCGAGTCAGAACGGCTGGCACTGTCCACAGGATTATTTCTGGAGCCGAATGGCTGCAGGTAATCCATGGATCCAACCTGCTGAATACACTTCGTGGCTGGCCAAAGGTCTCAAGCAGAGAACCGTTGAAGTTCAGCATCCCTTCGCTTCAAGAAGGATCGGATAGCATGCCGACTCGATTCAAATATTCAGCCGCCGCACTCGCTGCCCGAGGACGAAGACTGCGGGACAAGATTGCAAGGACGCTCAAGCGCCACTCTTCTTAGGGATCCGAGTGTCCATGCATCATTGGTTTATCTGGTCAAATTAAACTGCAGATTCGTTGCAGACGGACGCGTATAGATCTTCCAGCAACCGCGTCTGGCGTTCTAATGAAAATTTTTCTGAGATGCGCTCCGAACCGCGCGCGCTGAAACTGTTCCACAACTCGTCATCGCCAAGCAATCGGAGAATAGCCGCCGCAAGCGCCTTTGAATCTCGCTCCGGCACGAGCAAACCCGTGCGGCCATCTTCTACGGCTTCAGGAAGGCCTCCGTGATGAAAGCTCACGACGGGAGTTCCCATTGCCTGTGCCTCGGCAAAGACCATGCCAAATCCTTCGCTATCCCCGTTATTTGCGCGCAAGCTCGGTACGCAGAATATCGAAGCGCGCGCCATGCAGGCTCGCACCTCGCCGATTGGGACTCCACCAAGAAAGCGCGCAGGTAGGTTAAGCTGTGCAGCTCGAGCCTTGAGACTATCGCGAAGCGGACCGTCACCAACCACAGTGAGCGATGCGCCTGGGATCACCCTAAGTACATCAGCCATGGCATCAAGAAGATATTGACACCCTTTCTTCTCGACCAGACGACCTGCAAAAAGAATGCTTCCGTCACGAGGTTGGTCTGACCGCGAGAAATAATCGCAATTGACCCCGGTGTAGTGGACGCGCAGTTTTTCCGCCGGAAACCCGGCTTCCAATGCCCTCTCGCGTATGAACTCGGAGACGCACAAGAATGTGTGCGCGCGCTGCCAGAGCTCGCGACGTCTGCGCAGGTAGAAGAAGCCTGACGAGCCCTTCTTCAAACTCTCATCGCTGCTTGTGACGTCGTAACCATGAAGGGAGACGACAAGCGGGATGCCCAGGTGCTTGCTCAGCGGCAACGCGTCCGCGCCATCAAGTGCGAAATGCGCGTGGATCAGGGAGGGTTTGAGCGCTTCGATCTTAGATGTGAAAGAGCCGCCGAGACCCGTCATCCGATAGATGAACGTCCTCAACTTCGACAGCGGCCCGCCTGGCGGTACGAGCAAAATAGCGGGCCCTGAACTGGGCAGGCCCCCTGGAGCTTCTTCGAGCCCCGCATAAACTGGCTCAAACCGCTGAAGAGCCTCTGCTTGTTCTCTAATAAATGTTTCGCTAATCGGAAGGAGAGCGGATCGAAAGATCACAACCCGGGGACGTGCATTTGGGCGAGCGAAATCACTCATCTCACAAAACTCTAGTAGTCGATCGGCCCGGTAGCTCATCGGCCTTCGTAAGAAATAGCCGGTCGCGCAGCTGCTTTCTTCGATTGGGAGAAAGAAAGTACGCGCCGCACAGCAATGTCACCAAGTAGGGTGAAGCCGATCCGACGAACACGACCTCCTTCAGGAGCGTAGTAAATCCGTTCCAGCCAGCCCCATCCTCTGACGCGCGAGCAGCGCAGGTTCCCAGAATAAAGCGAGAGTAGGCCCTACCGCTCAGCAGGTGCCTGCGCTGCCTTCCCCACTCCAGGCGCTCCTTCCAGTTCAGGTTAGTGGTTACGCTACTGCGACCGGCGGGTACGTGATAAATGGAAAGTGGATCTTCTACGATAACCAGCTCGAATGCTTCGTCCATACTCAGACGAAGGAACCAATCCATATCCTGAAAGAAGGCAAGGCTACCATCGAAAGGGATCCGTAGAAAGAGCGCCTTAGAACACAGAAAAGTCGACGTCTGGAAATAACACAGGTAGTCAAACATGAACTCCGAGATAACCTCATCTTTGCGAGGTAAGCGACGCGGACGCACGACGTCAGCATGGCCGGACGCTCGACAAATATACCGTGACGTCACCACGATTTCATCCCTGTGGCTCATCTTCGCAGCGGCCAACTGCTTCTCCAGCTTATTCGGCAACCATTCGTCATCATCATCCAGAAGCGCGACCCACTCTCCCCTGGCCGCCCGCCCACCGATGTTGCGAGCTTCAGATCCTCCGGCCTTCTCAGAATTCTCGATGTATCTTAATCTCGGATCGCGGATCTGCTCGATGGCCTCCCTGGATGCGGGATCAGGCCCGTCGATGACGACGACAATCTCAAAGTTGTCGTAGGTCTGTCTTAGTGCGCTTTCAATTGCGCGCCCCAGCAACGCAGGGCGATTGAAGGTCGGGATGACGACTGTAACCGTCGGCGCCAATTGATCCACTACGAACCCCTCTCACAATCTCGAGTTCACGGTAATACCTACGGAGACGCGACAGCGAACGTTCCCTAGAAATGGATCGGAACAATGCTCTTGCTCCGCTAGCGGGAGCGCCTGACCCCGCGGTCGGCATCAATAGGGCAAGAGGGTAACAAGTTCTGTACAGACCTAATCTTACGACATACACTATGTGAAAAGTAACGTTCGCGCAAGGTTGCTCACTCCTCACGCTCGCGTTAACCCAAGCGTCTTGGAGGGACGACGCCACCGCATTCCGCAATCGTCCAGAATCCAAATTCTAGTCTTCAAAAAAGAATATGCGAGCAAGCGATACGTTGAAAACCTCTCAACCCAGTTCTGATCTGACTGTTGGTGCGATTCTGGCAATCTTCCGGCAACGTCGAGGGGTTATTATCACCACGACTGTCGCGCTGTTCCTTCTCGTCGCCATCTACTGCCTGATAGCTACGCCTCGTTATAAATCCACTGCTGTGATCGAGGTTCAACCCAGCAGCGCCGATCTACTCGGTCTCCAGAGTTTGATGACGTCTCAACCGAGCGAGATGGGGGACGCATTGAATGCGAGTCTCGATCTGCAGACCGAGGTGGAGATCCTTCAGTCTGACACGCTCGCACTCAAGGTCATCAATGATTTGAACCTGGAGAGCAATAGGGATTTTAAACACCACTGGAATCCGATCGGCGCGGTGCTGGGCATCTTCTCGCCAAAAGGTGTTGCCGATCCGTCACACGCATCGCTCGAGGATTCGCCCGCAAGGCGAGCCTACGTTACGAGGGTGTTTAGCAGTCATCTCAAGGTGAAGACGGTTGCGGGTACGCGATTGATACAAATTGACTTCACCAATTCAGACCCCAGGGTTGCAGCGGCAGTGGTGAACAATTTGACGCGCGCTCTCGTCGATTATGGCTTCAATACCCGTAATACGGAGACCAACCAGACTTCAGAATGGCTGGGCACGCAGATGTCCGACCTAAAAGAACAAGCCCACAATCTGCAGGCCCGCGTAGTAGCTCTGCAACGCAACGCGGGTGTCTATAGTCTCGGAGAGGATTCGCAGGGACGAGATCAGCTTTATAGTTCGACCCTCGACCAGTTGCAACAGGCGACGAACGCCTTAACTGCCGCCACGTCCAACCGCATTATCAAGGGTGCTCTCTATGAGACCATCCGCAATGGAGATCCTGACATGATCTCCGGCTTGGCAGGCGCCGGTCCTGCAACATTGAATTCAACGCAAGGCGCATTCACGCTTCTCCAGAATCTGCGTACCCAGCAAGCTACGGCAGCAGCTCAACTGGCGCAAGACACTTCGAAGTTCGGCCCTAGCTATACCAAGCTCGCCGACGAGCGGTCGAACCTTGCCAGTCTCGACAAATCCGTCGCTGATGAAATTCATCGCATCGGCGAACGCGCGAAGAACGACTATGAGGCTGCGCGCGACGCCGAAGCCACTTCGCAGGCCGTTTACAACCAGCGCAAGGAGGAGGCTGAGAAGTCGAACGACCGGACTATCGAGTATGCCATCGCCAAGCAGGAAGCCGATAACAGTCGGGCGCTTTATGAAGATCTTTCCAAGCGCCTCAGAGAAGCCGGTGTCATCGAAGGCCTGCGGTCCTCGAACATCTCCGTTGTCAGTCCCGCCAAAGTTTCGTCGAAGCCGTCTTCACCAAACCCTCCTCTCTATTTGGCAGCGGCGATAATTTTAGGCCTTTTCTTCGGCGCATGTGCCGCGCTGTATTTCGACATGACGGATGAGACCATCCAGTCCTTTAGCTCTGTCGAAGATACGCTCGGACGAAAGCTTTCCGCCGTATTACCGTCGCTGGAACCCTCGTCGAGAACATCTTTTCTAATATTGCCGCGCGCCCTTCGTTTCGCACGAACCTCCGCCGCTTCGGCAACACCGCATTCCGTTTTGGATCAGCCTGCAAGCACATTCGCCGAGGCGCTGCGGGTTCTGCGCACGTCGATCCTTGCGCCGCGTGGCACGCCTCTGCCCAAAGTCATTCTCGTTACAAGTGCAGTCCCCCAGGAAGGCAAGACGACCATTGCCGGCAATCTTGCAATCCTGCTTGCGCAAGCAGGCAAGAGTGTTCTATTGGTCGACGGTGATCTGCGATCGCGCGAGCAGGTTCGTTTCCCTGACCCGTCCGGTGGAGTCGTTCCAGGCTTCAGTCAGCTACTCTCGGGTGAAGCGCCGACCGCGCAGAAGAATCTGGTGCCGGAATGCGGAAACCTGCAAGTGATCTCCGCGGGTGCCGCGACCCAATATCCCACCGAGCTGCTGACAAGCGCCCGATGTCGCGAACTGTTGGATCAATGGAAGCAGAGCTTCGACTACATCGTGGTGGATAGCCCGCCGATCCTTGATGTTACCGACGCGCTGATTCTTGCCCAATCTGCCGACACGACCCTACTCGTTTCCCGCTACGGCGTAACGACCACAAAGGCAATGGATCGCGCATACCACGTGCTCGCCTCAGGTTCCGATACCCATATCAAGATCGTTCTCAACGACGTGGATCGTAGCTCCGTCAGCTATTCCGACTACTTCGGGTACGCAGGTTCAATCTATAACGAAGCCATTTAATGGGAGTCTGAAATGCTCATGCCTCGATGGATAAGTCGCCTCTCGTTTTTGATCTTGATCGTCTTTTTCATTTCGATGCACGCCCAGGAGTCTCTGCTCATTGGGCCGGGTGATCAGCTCCACGTTCAGGTGCTTGATACGCCAGAGCTCGATCAACATCCTCGCGTTACCGATGCTGGCGACATACCCTTGGTCGGCGTTGGAACATTGCATGTAGCCGGGCTTACACCGGCTGCCGCTGCGCAAAAAATCCAGAACTACTTCATCAGCGCTCACTTTATGAACCACCCCTCGGTCACCGTCACCGTCGATCAGTTCGCTACCCAGACGATCTCCGTCTTAGGACAGGTAAAACTGCCCGGAGTGTTCACAATCACCACACCCCGGTCTATCCTCGACGCGATTGCACTCGCGGGTGGGCTCTCCGATACGGCGGACCGCCACGTCACCATCCAGCGGCGGGATCGGTCAATCAAACCCATCACCTACGATCTGTCGAATGATGCGGACAAGGCGATGAGGGACCAGGTGCTGGTTTACCCCGGTGACATTGTGCTGGTTCCACACGCCTCGATTGCCTACGTGCTGGGCGATGTCAATCGGCCCAGCGGTATCGTGATGCAAAATAACCACTCCCAGCTTACGGCCATGCAAGCCGTGGCCATCGCGGGCGGAACGCATCCTTCAGCAGTTCCGTCGCACGCCAAATTGATTCGACGACTGCCCGACGGAAGTTATACGACAATACCCATGAACTTTGCTCTGATACAAAAGGGCAAAAGGCCCGACGTCCTTCTACAACCGGACGACGTTATTTATATCCCCTTTAGCTACCTTCGAAATATTGGAGCGAATGTCTCAGGTATCCTTGCCGCGACTGCCTCTGCTTCGATTTACACGATCCCATAGCTATAGGCTGGGCTAGGCCATACCCTTTCGCGCAGAATCAATGAACCAGGACTTTCCATTGAATTGTTTCCGAAGATAGGAGGACGATGCGCATGAATGCTGCGACCGGCAGTGTTAGCGGCACGATTGGCATAGTCTTCGTGAATTGGAATGGGTGGGAAGATGCTGTCAGAAGTTATAAATCTCTGGCCGCCAGCGAATATAACAACTGGAGACTAATTGTTGTAGATAACGCTTCGAGTGATCGATCGGTTGAGATGATTCGCCGCGAAATTCCTGAAGCAATGCTAATCGAAAGCGGCGCGAACCTGGGGTTTGCGGGTGGTTGCAATGTAGGAATAGCCAGGGCCCTGCAAATGGGGATGGACTATGTGTTTCTCCTTAACTGCGACGCGACGGTGCTTCCTGACACTCTCGGTAAGCTGGTGTCAGCGAGCCGGCAACTGAACCACAAAGCCATTTTAGGAAGCGTCGTTCGCTACTTCCCGTCAGGACAAATTCAGTACATGGGTAGCCGCAGGTCACCCCAGAGCGGACGGCCTCACTGGTACACCGAAGCCGAAGATGGAGAACGTTTACAGCAGGAGCTGATTGAAGCCGATTTTATTTTCGGCGCTGCATTGTTCGCGCCGTCGGACATCTTTCGGCAGGTCGGCCTCTTCGACGAGCGCTTCTTTCTCAACTACGAGGAAACGGATTGGTGTTATCGAGCTGCCGATGCTGGGACCGCGTCCTATGTGGTCACGGGGTCAGAAGTCCAACACATAGGGAGTGCGTCGCTTGGCCCCCGCACCGCGCCGCTGCAGACCTACTTTCTCGCGCGAAACAGGCTCCTGTTCTACGACAAGCATGGCAGCTTGAGATTTCGGGTCCGCGCTTATCTCGAAGTACTGCGCGACCTTGGTGGCCGACTTCGACGCAGCGCCACGCAGTCTCCGCCGTTCGGTCGCCTCGAACCAGCCACCCGCGCTCTTCTGTTATCGATTCGGGACTATGCTTTCCGTCGTTTTGGTGACTGTCCGGCGCGGGTCCGCGAGTTGGCAGATATCGACAGGGCATCTCGAAACGGTCAACCGGCACACGACGAATGTGCCAGAGTAGGAAACCAGGGTGGCGCTTAAAAGGTCCCTTGCATGGATGGGCTTTGCACAGATAACGGCCCTCGCCCTGCAATTCACCAGTTCGGTAGTGCTGGCGCGGTTGCTCACTCCCTATGAGATGGGCATCTATGCGGTCTCGGCAGCCATTGTCGGTGTGCTTTCGGTGGTGCAGGCGTTTGGCCTGCAGGCGTTGATCGTGCGGGAAGAATTCCTGACTGCCGAGATTACTGCGACCGCCTTCACCCTCAACACATTCCTTGCGCTTACGCTTTCCGGAACCATCGCGTCGCTGAGCATCGCAGGCGGCGCCTTCCTGCACGATGCTGCAGTTCAAAGAGTGTTGTTGATCCTTTCCATTAATCCGCTCTTTAGCATCTTCGACCTGCTGCCTACCGCGAACCTTGAGAGGCGCGGACGTTTTCGGACCATGTCCCTCGTCACTACCGCAAGTGGAATCGCGGGGACCATCATGACCATCGTCCTGGCGTTCAAGGGCTTCAAGTATATGAGCCTCGTGTACTCAGGGATCGCAAGTGCAGCAATCAGTACCATCCTCATGAACATCGCGGGCCGGCAACACGTTAGTTTTCAGATGGGATTGAAAGCATGGCGCCGGGTTGCAAACTTCGGGCTGCAGATGCTGGCAGTTTCGGGGGTGAACTCCATTTCTACGCGCATGTCGGATGTCCTGTTGGGCCGCCTGCAAGGACTGAGCGCACTCGGCCTCTACAATCGCGCGGGAAGCCTGAACGGTCTCATCTGGAGCAACGTTCATCTGGTCGCGGGACGTGTCGTCTTTGTCGACTACGCTGAACTCAATCGCCAGAAAATCTCGCTACGGGAACGGTATCTGCGGACCGTCGAGATCATTACAGCTCTGCTCTGGCCCGCATTTGGGGGATTCGCAATTCTGTCCGGCCCGTTCATCCTGACGGTGTATGGAGCGAAATGGCTGCCGGCTACAGTGCCCCTCGCATTTCTGGCAGTAGCTTCCATGATTCAAGTGTCGATCACCATGACATGGGAACTGTTCGCGGCTACCGGACAGTTGAAGGCCCAGACCAGAATAGAATTCGTGCGCGCAGGGGTTGCGCTGGTCTGCTTTGGAGCAGGGTGTCTCATCAGTCTCGCCGCAGCGGCTGCCGCGCGAGTGGTCGACGCCGTGTTTGCAGTTTTTCTTTACCGCAAGCATCTCGATCGTATGACCGACACCGCCGTGGCCGATTTCTTGCCAATCTACCGGCAAAGTGCCGTCCTGACATTGCTCGCGCTGATTCCTCCCGCCGCGCTGATGGCAGCCTTTCGCATGTCCGCGCACACTCCAATGCTGCTGGTGATCGGATCGGTCTTTTTGGGGATCACGCTGTGGGCCGCCGGGCTCGTGTACTTCAAGCATCCCCTGGTGCAGGAAGCAAAGCTTTCGATGAGACGCTTTTCGCGCAATCCGGAGCCAGACAAACCAGCAGCCTCACCGACTACGGTGCAGGCTGCCGAAGAACATGGTCGTAACCAATAGATTCAAACTCGCGACCTCACCATCCTTCGCACACACCGAAGAGCAAACTCCAACTCTGGAGATTCAGGCAGCTGTGGCCGTCTCCCGCAGTCCGCACATTGTTCGGATTCAATGCAGGCCCGACAAAACATCTCCAAACCCAACTCACTTGCCGATGCAGAAGGTCGAAAAGATGCGCGCGAGGATGTCGTCCGGCGTTGTCGCCCCGGTTAGCGAGTCCAGCGCCTGCAACGCACGGTGCAGGTCCATGAGGATCAGCTCATGTGGCAGCCCCGAATCATTTGCAGCGCCCGCAGCCGAAAGCGCAGCCAGCGTCGACGCCACCGCCTCCTGCTGCCGAAAGTTGTTCAACGCTCCACTCTCCGCCAGCGATCCCGCCGCGCCCAACTGCGCCAGAATCGCCTCCCGCAGACCCTCCAACCCCTCCCCAGTCAGCGCGCTCGTCCGAATGGCCGCGCCGTCACCCAGCTCCGCCTCATCCAGACGCTCTCCATCCCCCAACAGCAAGTCCACCTTGTTATAGATCACCAAATGCGGCCGCCCCGCGAGCGATGCCTCCAGCCGCAACTCCCCCACCGTCACGGCCAGTGTCGCATCGTGGATCAAAAGCACCAGGTCCGCATCCGCGAGCGCCTCATGCGACCGCGCAATCCCCTGCATCTCGGCCGCGTCAATCTCACCCTCATCCAGACCACCCCGCAACCCCGCCGTATCAATCAGCCGCAGCGGAATCCCGCCCAGCGCCAGCGACTCCTCCACGGTATCCCGCGTCGTCCCCGGCAGCGGCGTCACGATCGCCCGCTCTCGCTCCAGGAGTCTATTGAATAGAGAACTCTTCCCCGCATTCGGCGGCCCGATCAGCGCAATCGCCGCGCCATTCCGCATCAACTGCCCGCGCCGAAAGCTGGCCGCCAAGTCCGCCAGCGGCTGTTCCACGCTCTCAATCGCCCCCGCGACCACCGCCGGCGGCACAATCTCCACGTCGTCCAGCTCCCCCGACGCAAAATCCATCCCCGCCTCCAGCAGCGCAATCAGGTGCAGCAAGTCTCCCTTCGCCGGAGTCACTCGCCGCGCAATCGCCCCACCCATCTGTTGCGCTGCCACCCGAGCCTGCTCCAGCGTCTGCGCCGCAATCAAATCCCCTACAGCCTCGGCCTGCGTCAGGTCAATCCGCCCCGCCAGAAACGCCCGCTGCGTAAACTCGCCCGGCCGCGCCAGCCGCACCGCCAGCCCCAGCCGAGCACCCTCCGCCAGCGCCCCCCGAACCAGCGCCTCCAGCACCACTGGCGATCCATGCGCGGCAATCTCCACCACGGTCTCCCCGGTATACGAACGCGGCGCCAGAAACGCAGTCACCACCGCATCATCTATAGTCTGGGCGCGGCCGCCAGTCCCGGCGTGGCCGCCAGTTTCGGCGAGTGCGCGCCCGGTTGCGCGATCCTCCAGATCCAACACCCCCACCCGCCGCGCCTTCGCGTGCTCCAATGGCCGCTCCACCGTCACCAGCAGCCCCGCAATCTCCAGCGCGTCCAGCCCCGACAGCCGCACAATCCCAATCCCGCCCCGCCCCGGCGGTGTCGAGATCGCCACAATCGTCTCAACTCCGTCTTTCGCCACCGTTGTCTCCATCCTTAACAACCTATCCCACCCCGCCCCTTACGGATCTCCGAACCCCCCTCGACCCCAAAAACACGCCGTCCATCGCCTGTACCGGTGGGCAGAACAATCCAATTAATCATAGAAATATTCTCCTAAATGTAATAAAACTCAAGAATCTCCTGCCATCTCCCCGCCAAGTCTCACGTTTTCTCTCAAAAACCCCGTCTCGCTCTTATTTCGAGCTTTGGCGATTCACGTGCAGTCAGTTTTCGTAGAATTTCCACATCTAAAACACCTTCTACTTCCACTTATCGGCTGTAGGTCCGTTCCCGTATCTGCACTTGTCCCTCACCTTTATCTCGTCGTTCGGAGGAACTTTAAGATGCGCCGTTTCCGCTTCTCCTGCATTTCCCTCGCGCTCGCACTACTACTCACCTTCTCCCTGGCTCTCCCATCTGCCTACGCCGCCGATACCAATGGCCGCATTAAGGGCACCGTCACGGACTCGACGAACGCCGTCATCCCGGGAGCCACCGTCACTGCTACCAATCTGCAGACGGGCGTGAAATTCGTGACCAAGTCCCTCAAGGACGGCGCATACCTCTTCCCTGAGCTTCCCATCGGTTCCTATTCCATCTCAGCTGAGGCGCCCGGTTTCAAGATCTTTACCGCCACTGGCATCAAGATCGATATCGACCAGGAGTATGTCGAGCCCGTCATTATGAGCATTGGTGACACCTCTCAGGTAGTCTCCGTCACCGCGGATGCGGTCCAGGTCAACACCACCGACATGCAGATCAACAACATCGTCGACTCCCATCAGATGGAGGAACTGCCCAACATCAGCCGTAGCTACTCGCAGTTCGAACTTATTGAGCCCGGCATCCAGGCCTCCAACGATCGCTTCGGCAGCTACTCCGCCGACGGCGCCGAGACCCAGCAGTCTAGCTATCTCCTTAACGGCGCCGACATCAATGACCTCCCCCTCAACACCGTCGGCCTCAATCCCAATCTCGACGCCATCGGCCAGTTCAACCTTGTCACCGGCCCTCTCAACGCCGAGTACGACCGGAATTCCGGCGGCATCGTGAACGCCACTCTCAAAACCGGTACCAATCGGTTCCACGGCGACGCGTTCGAGTTCTACCGCGACACCTTCCTCAACACCGGCAACTACTTCCAGAACGTTGCTGCGACCGACACCACCCCGCAGCATAAGAACGTCACTCCCTATCACCAGAACATCTTCGGTGGCTATGTCGGTGGTCCCATCATCAAGGACAAACTGTTCTTCATGTTCGCCTACCAGGGAACCCGTCAGCGCGTACCCAACACCAACAGCGGCTCCTCCACTACGGTCTTCTCGCCCGCACAGCTGGCCGGTAACTTCTCGGATGATATTGCTGGCAGCGTGCTCGGCTATAACTTCTCCGACAACACCATCCCTGGCACGCTGACCAACCTCCCCGACGTTGCAGGTTGCACCCCGGACTCCAATACTTGGTCCGACTGCGCAACCGCGCTCGGCGGCGTCTTCCCAACCTCAAGCTTCAATCCCATCGCTGCCGCGCTCACTGCTAAGTATGTGCCCGGCGCCAACCAGGGAACCAACAGCTACGTCTTCAATAACATCACCGCCACCTCGATCAATCAGTACATTACCAACATCAGCTTCGCTCCGAACGCCAAGAACCAGATGAACTTCATCTGGATCTATGAGAAATCGCAAGGCACTTCGGTCACTCCGTTCACCGGTGCAACCGTCCCCGGCTTCGGCGAAATCGATGGCCATACCGACAACCAGTTCACCTACGACTACGTTCGCACCCTGAGTAACAGCGCCGTGAACGACTTTGCCGTCCACTACACACGCTTCAATGACGCAATCGTCGAGCCCCAGACTACGGTCGATCCCGCCACTCTTGGCTTCTCCATCTTCCCTCAGAACAAGTCAGCCGAAAGCGTCCCGACCATCAGCACCGGGTACTTCACGCTCGGCTTTAGCACCAATGGCCCTCAGCCGCGCATCGACCAGACCTACCAGCTGGATGACAGCTTCTCCAAGGTCTGGGGCCATCACAACTTCAAGTTCGGCTATGACGGACGTCGCTTCAACGTCTCGAACCCGTTCTCGGCCAACAATAGCGGTTCCTATGGCTACAGTGCCGGCGATACCTTCAGTTCCGGTGACCCTGGCCTCGACTTCCTGCTCGGCAACCCCGGTAGCTACGCTCAGGGTACTGGCGCCACCATCCAGGCCTATGCCTTCCTGAACTACATGTATGCGCAGGATACCTGGAGAGCCACCGATACTCTGACCATCAACTATGGTCTCGGCTACCAGATCGACACGCCGCTCCACAATGTTCAATACGCTGGTGAAGCTATCTCCTGCTTCATCCCTGGCCAGCAGTCTACTGTCTTCCCAACCGCTCCCGTCGGCATCAACTATCCCGGTGACCCGGGTTGCACCAACTCCGCACAGGCGCGTACCCGCTACAGCGACTTTGGTCCCCGTATTGGTTTTGCGTGGGCACCCGATCTCGGTTGGCTCTCGGCTGGCAACGCGAGAAAGTTCTCCATCCGCGGCGGCTTCGGTATCTACTACAACCGTACCGAGGAAGAGACCTCCCTCAACAACCTCGAGACCCCGCCCTTCGGCCTCAGCTCCTATGGCTCCAGCGACTACGGTGCGGCCGCTCCCGGATTCGCAAACCCCTACCAGGACATCGACTCCGGTACGGCCTATCCCAACAAGTTCCCCTATACCTTCCCGACCAAGGGCCAGACGATTGACTACTCCATCTATGAGCCGCTCGATCTGAATACCTACGACAAGGACTTCCGCTCGCCCTCCTCAAACAACTTCCAGTTGTCCGTGGAGCGCGAATTCCCGTCCCACATCATCGCCCGTGTCAGCTATATCGGCGCACTCGGTCGTCATAACCAGACCATTTACGAAGGAAGTCCCGAAACGCAGGCCGGACACGATGCCTGCTTGGCGGATACCACACAATGCGGCAGTCCAACCACCACCCACTACCGCAACCAACAGAGCTACTTCTTCCCCGGCCACACGCAGTACGGCATCATCGACCCGAATACCGGGATCCCGGCTTTCCCCTCAATTGGCGTCGTGAGTTCGCATGGTTCCTCCAACTACAACTCCCTTCAGGCCAGCGTCCAAAAGGGAACAACCCATGGCCTCAGCTTCCAGATCAGCTACACCTTGGCCCACTCCCTGGATGACGCGTCCAGCTACGAAAACTCCGGATACGGCAGCTCGGGCCGCGGCTACAATCAATTCAACAAACAGCTCAACTACGGCAACTCGAGCTTCGATGCTCGTCAACGCCTGGTCATTGCTCCCATCTATACCGTTCCCACCTTGAGGGGCCACAGCCTTTACTCTCCTATCAACCTCGCACTCTCCGGCTGGCAGGTCAGCTTTATTACCACCCTTGCTACCGGATTCCCGTTCGATATCTCCTATGAGGGCGGCTCCGCAAACTCCCTCTGGTGCTCCCCCAGCTGGAGCTACTATGCCTGCCCGGATGAGCCCAACCAGAGCGGTCCGCTCGTTCGTGCCAACCCCCGCACCTTCGTTCCAGGCCTGAACCGTACCCAGTGGTTCGTGGCCGCCCAGTCTGGCCTCTCGCAGGCGCCGCTCGGCCAGTTCGGCAACATATCGCGTAACAAGTATCATGGCCCGGGTAGCGACAACACGGACCTGGTCATCGCCAAGAATTTCCTCCTAAGCCACGGCATGAGCATCCAGATCCGTATGCAGAACAGTAACGTCTTCAACCACACCAACTTCAGCAATCCAAGCAGCACCCCCAGCACAACTCTCACCGGTGAGTCCCTCACCACGCCGGGAACGTTGTCCTTCGGCAGCACTGGCCAGATCAGCGCCGCCGCCAACGCTCGACTCACCCAACTCGCTGCGAAGTTCTACTTCTAAACGAGAAGCTCGGAACATCAGCCAGCAGAGGCGCCCTCCGGGGCGCCTCTGTTTTTTGAGCCTACGACCCCGAGGCTCACCCGAAGTTTCAACCTTGCGTCAGGCTTTCTGGCCTGTGCATCTCGAAACCGGGCTATAGCAGTCGATTCGTAACACGAAACCGGGCTATACTGCCCCAAATTTCTAAAACTCAATTCCCCGCTGCGCGAGAATACCCCTTTGATATGCGTGCTTTACCTCGCGCATCTCCGTAACCGTGTCGGCCAGCTCCACCAGCAGCGGATGCGCATTTCGACCCGTCAAAATCACGTGCAACATCTCCGGCTTCCGCCGCAAGACGTCCGCAACTCGTTCAGGATCAAGCATTTTGTAACCGATCACGTAGTTGATCTCATCCAGCACCACGAGATCCCAATCTCCCGAAAGAATCGCCGCCTCCGCCTCCAGCCACCCCTCCTCCACCATCCGCAGATCCTCGGGATCAGCCTCCGCACCACCCACCTTGACGAACCCGCGGCCCAGCTTGCGCATCACGTAAGTAAAACCATCTAAACCACTTATCGCGTCCGCCGACTCCATTTCGCCGTACTGCCAGGAGCCCTTAAGGAACTGCAAAACCAGCACCCGCATCCCATTTCCAGCCGCCCGAAGCGCCGTCCCCAGCGCTGCGGTCGTTTTTCCCTTCCCAGCACCGGTATTAATAAGAATAAGCCCCCGCCGCGAGTCCTCCGCCGAACCCTGGATCGATGTCATGCGCCTAGACTACCTGAGCAGCGGCGCAGATCGCACCGAAAATTCTAATGGCCGCTATGGTATGGATGGCCCGCACGAATCGTGAGCGCGCGATAAAGCTGCTCTGCCGCGACCACTGCCGCCAGCTCGTGTGGCAATGTGATACGGCCAAAAGCAATGGTTACTGATCCGCTTTTGAGAGCGCTACTACAGACCAGCCGTCAGCCGGACCGACAGCGAAGATCAACTGCTGTGTCCCGTTTTCCTGGAGTGATCCGAGAAGCCCTGCGATCTCACGCGACGTGAGTTGCTGTCCCCTGCTATCCGTCAGCAGGAGGGCCGGCCTGGTTCGCGCAGAGAGTTCGTCTGAATAAGCCAATAGCTGCTTCTCGGATGCGAAATTGCGATAGGTGCAGGGCATGAATCTCGATGTTCGGCCAAGGTAGAGGCTCACCAAATCACCCACAGGGCCTGAGAGACCCGAGCGGCGTGATGCGATGGTAGAAAGCAGAATTTTCATAACCAATTTACGAGTTCGGTCAAAATATTTCTTCCATATTTCATATTTATATACTCAGATCAACATCTTTCGGATTACCCCAATTTTTCCACTGACCAAATAACTCATTCATTCTATTACCACTGCATCTTTGGCATGGGACATGCTAACTGCCATAGCACCACAAGAAAACTTGTGTCTGTGTTCTCAACCGCTCAAGGTGAGGCACTGGAGAGATGTGTGACCTTTAAGAAGATTTTTGTGTTCCTCACCATTTTGATGATGCCCTTTTCGCTCGCACTGGGACAGGCGGTTTCTACAAACGGCGGCGCTATCGATGGAACGATTACTGATCCGACAGGAGCATCCATTCCCGGAGCAACCGTTGTTATTGCGGAACCAGCTACGGGGTATACACATACGATTAAGACCGATAGCGCCGGCTATTACAGTGTCGGTCCCCTGGTACCCGGCACCTATACGCTTACCGTGAGCGCCCCATCCTTTAAGGGTCTGCAAGACACAAAGGTCGTCCACACAGGCACCGTGACTAGCGGCGACGAGAAGCTCACGATCGGTGCTGCGGGCGAATCAGTGACGGTCACCGCTGGTGCCCTCCAGGTCAACACCGATCAGATCGGTGTGGCTGGCATTGTTACGCAGGAACAGATTGATACTATGCCGGTCAACGGCCGCAACATTCTCGACGTGGCACAGCTCCAGCCTGGCGTCATTCTCCAATCAGGAATCACCTTCGATCCGACGAAGGCCGGTTATTCGGCGCTCTCGGTCAGTGGTGTCGGCGGTCGTACAACTCGCATCCTCCTTGACGGTCAGGACATCACGGATGAGACCGTCGGAACGACCATCTTCAACGTGCCCACAGGCGCGGTCGGCGAAGTTCAGCTGAACCGCTCCACACAGGACATCTCCGGCTCTGTTACCTCCACTGGGCAATTGCTCATGTCGACGCGATCGGGCACGAACGGATTCCATGGCAACGCGTTCTACAACTTCCAGGACTATGCGGCGGGTTTCGCGGACGTGAATGGCCTGGCCGCGCCCTTTCAGCGCAACCAGTATGGTGGCTATGTTGGCGGGTACATTATCAAGGATAAATTGTTCTTCTACGGCGGCGGTGAGCGCATTCAGCAGACCGAACAAGACGTAGCAACTGGAGCGAATCCGGTTTTCGAAAGCATTCTGCAGGAGTATCCATTCGTTCCTGCGCCGTTCCACGACACCTTCAGCATGGGCCGCCTGGATTACAACGCGCCGCACAACATGCACATGTTCGTGCGCGGCGCGTACAGCGTGAACTCGGATGACGCCACCTTCGGCTATGGCCCCTACCAGATCTACCAGAATCGCGATAACGTGCCGGCCATCGTGGGCGGCCTCGATATGGCCACCGGTCGCTTCAACAACTCCTTCCGTTTCGGTTACGAGAAATTCCACAACCTCTTAGTTGACGGTACGGCGGCACTCGGCAGCTCGATCTACAACCCGTCAACAGGCCCAGACAACCAAATCACCCTGTCTGGCGATTTGAATGCCGGTCCCAACTTCCTTGCTCCGCAAGGAACGTTCCAGTCGGATAAGCAGTTCCGGTACGATGGCAGCTATACGGTCAAGGCGCACAATATCAAATTCGGATTCGAGATGAATCGAATTCTTGGCGGCGGGTTTGCCGATTTCTATGGTCCTTCGTTGTACACAAGCCTTTCTGCGACACCCGGCAACCTTGACCCAAATTGCGACGATCAGCCCGGTGCTGATCCTTGCCCAAATAACCCGACTGGAGGTTATCTGGCTTCGCTCTATGTGATCGGCAATGGTAACGGTTATTTCTCCGAGCGCCCAGGCTTCAATCTGCCGGGTGGTGGCCAGTTCAGCTGGCGCTTTGCGGCCTATGTTGGGGACACCTGGAAGGCAACCCAATCCCTCACGGTGACCGCGGGTGTGCGTTGGAGCGTCGATACAGATCGCGCCAACCAGGATCTGCCAACGCCGCTCTGCTCCACGGTTGATCCTTCGCTGCAATTTCCCGGCTGCACAGGAGATACCCCGCTCTTTGATCAATTTCAGGCAGGGTTGGGAGTTCGCACCCATCAGCCGTACGGTGATTTCGGACCGCAGGCGGGCTTCGTGTTCAGCCCCGGAACCCACAAGACCTCCATTCGCGGCGGCATGGGTATCTACTATGAGAGCAACGTCTTCAATAACTCAGGCAATGGTCGCACCCCGGTTATCCAGGCAAATGGCCCCTACTTTGGCTATGGCCTGGCTTTCCAAGGCGGATCAAGCATCGCCCTACCCGGTTATGGTGTCGTCACTTCTGCTCCCGATGGCACGTCGGTTTCCACGATTCTCTCAGAGTCCATCGCGAACGCCGCTCCAGAATTGAATGCGATCAAGGCCGAGTATCAGGAGAAGGTCAAGAATGCCCTCACGCCGAATGGCAACTACATCGGAACCGGCGGCGGTCTGTTTGCGAACAACATCTACGGTGGTCCATACCTTGCACCGTATTCCATTCAGATCAATGGTGGTATTCAGCACGAGATCACGTCAGGCCTCCTCCTGAGCGCGGATTATGTGCACAACGCAACAATCAAAATTCCGATCTCTGTGGACGTGAACCATGATGGAGCTGCACGTACGCTGAATGTTGCGGCGGCACAGAATGCCATTGCAACTGCCGTATCAGGCTATGCGACTTGCCCACAGGGCTATTCGGCTGCCTCGATCAACTGCGCCATCTCGAAGGGTGCTTCGATCCAGACGTTTGCTTCTGCCGGTCTTGATAGCGGTGCGGTTGCGCTGGGTGGTTACTCAGCTTCGGCCTACGGTGAGACTCCGGCGACCGGCGCCGCGTTCCCCGGAACCAATCCGAACGTTGGTGAAGGTCTGTTTATCCTTCCCCAGGGCCGTTCCGGCTACGATGCGTTGCAGGTTGTATTGCAGCAACAGAAGGCGCATCCGATGCCTGGAATCGTAAGCAGCAACGTGCAGATCTCCTATACGTTGTCGCGAATCGTGACATCCACTTCGGGAACCAACAACGCCGATCAGTTCTTCGGTGGCGCCCGTCCCTATGACAATGACAACCCCAATCTCTACATGGGTCGCAGCAATATTGATCACACCAATGAGCTCAGCTTCGGCGGGACTATTGGCATCAAGTATGGCCTGCAGCTCGCTGTCATTGGGCACTTCTTCTCGGCGCCTCCAAACACCCTACTCCTGGATGCCACATCAGGAAGCACCGGCCAGATCTTCATCACCGACGTAAATGGTGACGGACTTGGCGGCGATCTGGTCCCGGGCACGAACCCAGGCGCATACATGCACTCCGTCAAGGGTAAGAGTCTGAATGCCCTGATCAATCAATACAATTCCAGCTATGCAGGGACGCCCACGCCAGCAGGCCAGGCCTTGATTGCTGCGGGCGTCATGACTCAGGCTCAACTCACGGCGCTTGGCGGTGTACAGCAGCCGATCGCTCTCCAGCCACAGAACAATCCTCTCAACAATCCCGCGTTCCGCGATTTTGGCTTCAATGCGACCTATCCGATCAAATTGAAGTTTCTGGGAGGTATCAGCATCAACCCCGGCGTTGCGATGTATAACGTATTCAATATGAGCAACTACGGCATCCAGAGCGGCACCCTGCTCAACCAGGCCGACTTCGATCCAAGCTTGTACGGCTATGTGAACAGCACAAACACTCAGTATGAGCAAAACAACCTTCGCATCAACCGTAACTCGGGTACGTACGACGCGGGCGGACCGCGCAGCACGGAGTTCCAGTTGATGATCAAGTTCTAAACGCAGTTCTAAACAACGAAGGGCGGAGAGGTTCTCTCCGCCCTTCGCTATTTAATAAAAGTTCAGCGAACCGCTGGTACCGAACTAGCGCTTCGCAGATTTTGCAGCTTTCTTTGCGGGCTTCGGGAGGGCCTTCTTCTTCGGCGCGGCTGGAGTAAGAGCTTTCTTTGTGCCAGCGGTTTTCTTTGTAGCAACCTTCTTCGGCGCGGGCGAGAGGGCACTCTTCTTCGGAAGCGCTTTCTTAACCGCCACGGGTGTCTTGCCCGAGTGCCTTGTTCGACCCGCGGCGATGGCCGCCTTGATCGCGCCATTGAGCTCGTCGATGCTGAGCACGGTCGCCGACTTGCGCAAGCGCTCCAGCCCATAAAATGCGCGCTTCTCCGCCGAGAAGACATGGACGATGAAATCAACGTAATCCATCAGGATCCACTCACCCTGGCGGCGCCCTTCGACCGAGTTGGGATAGGTGCCAAAGTCGCGCTTGAGCCGAATCTCGATTTCATCCGTGATCGCCACATTTTGACGATCGCTAAGACCGGTGCAGATGAGAAAGTAGTCTGTCAGACCACTCTCGGATGGGTCGAGCGCAAGAATGCGAATATCTTCTGCTTTCTTGTCCTCGCAAGCAGCTGCTGCTACAGCCAGGAGCTGTTGAACCTGTGTTTTCTTGGTGCTTGCCATGGGCCTCCTTGTGCAACCTCAATGGTAGCGCAGGAAGCCGACGCGAAGGCCCATCGACCTCAGGTTCCATAGAGATGATGAGCACGGATGTAGTTCAGAATCGAAGCAGGCAGCAGGCCAGAGCAATCCGCACCCGCGCTTAGAAGCTCTCGGATGTAAGTGGCGCTCGCAGGTTCGTGTACTTTTTCAAGCAGGTGTACCCGCGATCGTTGGCCGGGCGTGAGATCGAGGGCCTGCAAAGGCTGCAGCGAAACGCCAGGACGACTTACAACAATCCATTCGGCGAGCTGGAGCAACCTACGCGGAGACTTCCAGCCAGGCAAGCCAAGAAAGGCATCTGCGCCGACAAGTACAAACAGTATGTCCTTTGGAGAGCACTCGCGACGCAACCTGGATAGAGCGTCAACCGTGTAGTTCGGAGAGCCATCCGCGTGCGGAGCGTCGATGGAAGAAGCTTCCAAGCGTAGCTGACTGCCTGGGGGCTGCAATTCGCAGAGCAAAGAGACCATTCTTAGACGATCGTCAAATGAGGCAAAGGCCCCGTTTGTTTTAAGTGGTTGACGGCCCGTTGGCGCGAATACGACGCTGCTAAGCGAAAAAGCCTCAGCGGCAGCTTGTCCAATCGCGAGATGGCCAAGGTGGGGTGGATCGAAGCTGCCGCCAAAGAAGCCGATGCGCATATCGGCTGATTGTATCTGGCATGGAGACCGCAGTTGTGCCGAGAAAGCCTGCTTAGGTAAGCGGCAGATGCTGCGGGCGGTTATAAAACAGAACGGGCGGCCGAAGTTTCCGGCCGCCCTCAGATATTGCAAACACGTGGTTTAGTGGTGGCCTCCCCCGCCTCCGTGGCCACCACCGCCGCCACCCCAGCCGCCTCCGTGGCCGCCACTCCAACCACCACCGCCGCCGCCCCAGCCACCGTGGTAGCCACCGCGGTAGCCGCCATAGTAGCCGCCATAGTAGCCACCACCCCAGCCGCCACCCCAGCCCCCACCCCAGCCCCAGCCTAAGTAGTAGGGATAGCCCCAGTAGTAGGGGTAGCCGAAGTAATAGGGATACCCGTAATCGTAGTAGGGATAGCCGGCATACGGCCCGTAGTATCCGGGGCCGGGGCCGGGAGCGCCCACGCCCTGGCCGGGGTACGGGATTAGGTCGGCGCGGGCTTCGAAGGGGTCAAACTCGAAGGAGCGGATATCCGGGCCATTGAAGATTACAGCGTGGTTCTCCTTTATTTTGATTGGTTTAGCCTGGGTATTGTTGATCCCGGGATAGGCGTAGGCCTCGCCCTTGAGGACGCGGACGGTGTTGGTGTTGGCGTTGAAGGTGTAGAAGCCGTCCTTGATGAGGTTAGTTTCGCCGCCGGGGAGGACGACGATGATCTGGGCGTGCTTGATGGCGCTGTGGACGCTGATGTTCGCTATGCCGCGCTCGACCTTAAGTTGTGTGTTTTCATTGGTTAAGGTGATGGCCCGGACGGCGCTGCCGCGGCCTACGCGGAGGAAGACGCCGGGGGCGGCTATGGCGCTGACGGGAGTGCGGCCGGCGGTGAGGATCTGGCCGGCAGTTAGCTGGGTCGGGGAAGTATTGTAAGCATTGGAGTTATCCTGGTATGCGTCCGGCGCGCGCTCGATGGGGGCTGGCTGGGACTGCATGGGGGGAGTGCTCATTTGGGTGCTCTGTTGGTCATCATTCTGCGCGAATGCGGCGGATGTGGACGCTGTCAGGGTCAGAGCGAGGAGAATTGAAGCGAACTTGGACATATCCTAAACCTCTATCGTAGTAGACGAGATTTTAGGCTTAAACGTTGCGGTTTTACAGGATGGGCGCGGATTGGGCGTCGATTGTGCTGGAAGGTGAGGGGGTCGGGCGGCGAATCTGGTGTTGCTATAGCCCGGTTTCGGGTGCACGACGACATGTATAGCCGGGTTTCGAGACGCAAATTTGGGGCTTAGATGACTGACTAGTCAGGCATCGTCCTGCGCGGACGGCGGGGGAAAAGAGGATTTTGGGGGGTGGAGGCGGGACGTGCTCGGGCCCGAATCAGAGGCTAGGCGTTTGCGGTGAAGGGGGCCCGGTTGAGGTTCTGGTTAGGAGGGTTTATTTACGGGAGCCGGCGGGCTGCCGGTTGCGGGCTTCGGTGGAAGCCTGGTGAGCCTTGGTGGATTGCTCGAAGGCCTTGTCGGCGTGTTCGTTGCCCATGGCGTCGTTGCCCCGGCTGAAGTAGTCGGCGGCGGTGCGGTGGGACTTGGCTGCGTTGTCGTGATGCTCTGCTGCTTGGTTGTGTTCGTTTTGAGGCATTGTTTACAACTCCTGTTCCGGGTTTCCCCTGATTGAATAGGAGTGGGGCGCGGAAGGGGAGGTTGTCTTGGACCTGCGGTCCTGCGCGGACGGCGGGGGGGGCGTGGCGCGGCGTGGGGATGGGGCGCTAGGGAGGAAGGCGATTCAGTCACTTCGCCTGCGGCTTCGTTCCGGCGTGACCACCCATGCGAGCAGAGAACGCTCGCTCGGGGCCCGGTTCTGCGGCAGCATGGAGCCCACTCGTGACGCAAAAGGCCGCGTCATGAATCGGGCACCCGGGCTTGCGTGGCATGACTGAAGTAATTGGGCAACCGGGTGTTGCGGCTTCGCTCGGGCCTGGTGGCGTGGTATCCCATGCTTGACGCAAAGGCGCGTCAAGCATGGGGCACACGGTTCTATGCTTGGCGAGATCTGGGGTGGGGCTTAGTGGGTGAGTTCGTGGGAGGATTCGTGGGCGTGGGTGGAGTGCTTGTGGGCCTGCTCGGAGTGCTCGTGGGCCTTGGCGGAGTGCTGGTGGGCTTCTTCGTGGTTGCCGGCTTCGTGGTGCTCGGCTGCGGCGTGGTGGGCCTTGGCGGCTTCTTCGTGGTGCGCGGCTGCGGTGCGGTGGGCTTCGTGTGCCATGGGAATCTCCTGTGACCGGATGACCGGTGAGGGAGATGCTAGGGGTGGGTGTGTTTCATTGGCATGAGCGATGGGTGAATTGATCGTGTCTTGAGTTGTAGTACCTACAGGAATGTATATACACTCTTGTAGAGGCCCACGTTGAGATTTGATTGGGACGAAACGAAGGATGCGAACAACCTGCGGAAGCATGGAGTTGGGTTCGACGCGGCGTCGCTGGTGTTTGACGATCCACTGCACCTGTCGGCACAGGATCGCGAGGTCGATGGCGAAGAGCGGTGGCAGACGATTGGGATGGCTGGCGGCGTGTTGTTGCTGCTGGTGGCGCATACGTTTGAGGATGAGGACGGGGAAGAAGTCGTGCGTATTATTTCGGCGGGGCGGAGTCCGGTCTGGGCCAATGCCCAGGAGAGGAGACGATATGAGGACGGTATCTAAGCGGAAGCCGGGAGCGCCGGTGACGGTGGAGCAGAAGCGCCAGCTGGTGGCGCTGGCAAAGATGCCGGAGAGCCGGATCGACGTGTCGGATGCGCCGGAGCTGGCGGCGGCGAGATGGAAGGACGCGGTGCGGGGGCGGTTCTATCGTCCGGTGAAGAAGGCGGTGAGCCTGCGGCTGGATGCGGATGTGATTGCGTGGCTGAAGAAGGATGGCGCGGGGTATCAGACGCGCGCGAACCAGATGCTGCGGGAGCGGATGCTAAAGGATTTTGGGCTAGAGTAGTCCTGCGGTATCAGACTCCCGTCAAATCGAGGCCCTGTGGAATAGAGCCTGATGGGAGACGCTAAGATAGGGTACGTACTTCGAGACGCCCTTTGAATCCTCAAATCTTATCGATGCCCGCCTTGCTAGAGTTGGAAAAGCGCACGGGTTCGTCCTGGAATGCTATCCATACGGCGCGCGAAGAAACGGTTAAGATGCGGGAGCGTTTGACGTCCGCTCTGGAGCACTTCGCTACGCAAGACGCAAACATCGTAGTGGTCGGGTCGGTTGCTCGCGGAGAGGTAACGCAGGCGAGTGACGTGGACTGGATGCTCCTTGTCGATGGCTTATCGGATCCGAAGCATCTCGATGTAGCGCATGAAATCAGCCACGAAGTGGCTCGTCTTACTGAAACCAAGGTTGGACAAGAAGGTTACTTTGGAACAATATGTTCAAGCCACGATCTCATTCAACATATCGGTGGTCAGGAGGATACGAACGCTAATACAACACGTCGAATTCTTCTGCTATTGGAATCAACCGCGATAGGACGAGATGAGGCTCACCAACGAGTTGTCAAGAACGTCCTATCTCGCTATCTGGACGAAGATCGAGGCCTTTGGTATGGATCCTCACCGTACAAAGTTCCACGTTTTATGTTCAATGACATATCCCGCTATTGGCGGACAATGGCTGTCGATTTTCCCTATAAACAGCGGACACGTCCGGGGGGCGATTTTGCACTCAAAAACTTCAAGCTTCGTTTGTCTCGGAAGCTTATCTACTTAGCGGGGATGATCGCATGTTTCGATTGCCACCTTGGATTCGCTTCGGACGCCGAGAGAACTGAGTTTTACAAAACGAAACAGGTGCAGCCTGTCATAGAAAGATTACACAGGGTCCTAAGCAAGCCGCCGATCGAGATCGTGGCGGCGGCGCTCTGCCAAGATCCAACTCTTGATCGGTACAGTAAAGCGTTGTTCGATGCCTACAATGAATTCCTGGAGATGCTGGCGGATGTGACTATTCGCGAACAATTGAAGACACTTCCGCTTGATAAATTGGACGCACCGATAGCTGCACGCTATCGCTCTGTCGCGCATAATTTTATGGAAGCGATAGCGGCAGTATTTTTGCAGCGCAGTAACAAGCTAGGTGTACTAACCATCGAATACGGGGTGTTTTAGTGAGACAAATCGGGTTTTCGACAGGTGCACTCCGCAAAAGCGACTTTCGCGGAGCTCTCGCTATTCTCGAGCCACACAATCTTCCTTGTGTAGAGCTCTCCGCTCTGCGAATGCATGAGGTCGTGCCGTTATTAGATGCCCTTGAGGCGCTCGATTTGGGGCGATACAGAACGATCTCGTTTCACGCTCCTGGAAAGTATGAAAAGCACGAGGAATTAGAACTCTCTCAAATGCTATTTGAGCGAGTCCCGGCAGATTGGCCTATCATCATGCACCCAGACGCTATTTGGGAGTTTGCCCACTGGCGGAGATTCGGTCGGCGTTTGGCAATCGAGAACATGGACCGAAGAAAGCCGGTAGGCAGAAATGTCAGTGAACTGAATGCTGTATTTGCTCAGCTTCCGGACGCCTCCCTCTGTTTCGATATCGGTCACGCTCGGCAGTTCGACTCATCGATGACCGAGGCTTTCCTAATCCTTACGGCGTTTCGTGATCGGCTCGTTCAGGTGCATATAAGCGAGGTCAATAGCGAAAGTCAGCATGACGCTATTTCATACGGCGCCAAGCTATCTTTTCAGCAGGTGGCCAACATGATTGATGAGCGAGTCCCGATTATTCTTGAGAGTCGCGTCGGTCAAGATGCCGTCTCCAGCGAGATTCGTAACGCCCTTGACTCGCTATCACTTAATTCGGATAGCCGCAAAAATGAACGAACGCTCGATGTCATTCGTAATATAGGTTCGCTCATGCAGTCATTTTCTTGAAAATCTGTAGGGCAGCAAATGGTCTGAAAGAAGAAGGGCGCGGACTTAAGTCCGCGCCCTTGTTTATTTATTGGTGGTTTTGGTTGGCCTGGCTGAAGCCATGCCCTTCCGTTCGTGGTCTGCTGGAAAAGCCATGTCCTTCCGGGTGTGAGCTTCGAGAGAAGCTATTGCAGGAGGGTGCCGTCTCCGCCGTTGACTTTGGGGTCTTCGGGGGGGATTACGGTGGCGCTGGCTACTTTGTCGTCGGTGTCTAGGTTGAGGAGGCGGACGCCGGAGGTGCTGCGGCCGGCGCTGCGGACGGACTTGGTGTCGATGCGGATGATCTTGCCGAATTGGCTGATGACCATCATCTCGGTGGTGTCGTCGACGAGGTTGATGCTGGTGACCTTGCCGATTTTGCTGGAGGTCTTCATGTTGATGACGCCCTTGCCGCCGCGGGACTGGAGGCGGTAGGCGTCGACGTCGGTGCGCTTGCCGTAGCCGTTGTCGGAGACGGAGAGGATGAGGCAGGGGGTGAGGCCGAGTTTTTCGTCGAGCTTCTGGAGCTTGGCGGCGGCTTCGGGGGAGAGCTCGGGGGCGGCGGGGGTGTCGTCGGACTCGGCGAGGGCGAGGGGGGCGGAGGAGGCGGAGTCGGTGGCTTCGTCGAGGACCTTCTCGACCTGGTCCTTGAGGCCCTTGGCGGCGGCTAGGTCGAGGCGCTGCTTGTTGCGGGCTTCGTTGGAGGGAGTGACGGCGGCGCCGATGACGTAGTCGTCCTTCTTGAGGGAGATGCCGCGGTTGCCGAAGGCGGGGCGGCCCATGGGGCGGAGGTCCTGCTCGTTGAAGCGGATGGCCATGCCGTCGTGGGTGGCGAGGAAGATGACTTGCTCGCCGTCGGTGATTTTGGCGGTGATGAGCTCGTCGTCCTTGTCGATGCCGATGGCGATGATGCCGCGGGCCATGACGTTCGAGAAGTCGCGGAGGGCGGTTTTTTTCACGGTGCCGTTGCGGGTGGCGAAGAGGACGTACTTGTTGTCTTCGTTGAGGTCGCGGACGGGGAGGATGGTGACGACTTTTTCTCCGGGCTGGAGGTCGACGAGCGAGGCCATGGCCTTGCCCTTGCCGGCGGCGCCGACGTCGGGGATCTCATAGACCTTGAGCCAGTAGATGCGGCCGGAGTTGGTGAAGCAGAGGAGGTAGGCGTGGGTGCTGTCGATGATGAGTTGCGAGACGAAGTCTTCCTCGCGGGTCTTCATGCCGAGGCGGCCGGTGCCACCGCGCTTTTGCTGGCGGTAGATGGTGATGGGCGTGCGCTTGAGGTAGCCGGTGTTGGAGACGGTGACGGCTACTTGCTCATCAGCAATGAGGTCTTCGAGGGTTAGCTCGGTGGACTCGTCGAGGATGACGGTGCGGCGGGCGTCGCCGTACTTGTCGCGGATGTCTTCGAGCTCCTTGATGATGACGCGGCGGAGTTTCTTCTCGCTGGCGAGGATCGATTCGTACTCGGCGATGTTGTCGCGGATGGTGCGGAGTTCGTTGAGGAGCTCGTCGATGCTGAGCTGGGTGAGGCGGTAGAGCTGGAGTTCGAGAATGGCGTCGATCTGGCGGTAGCTGAGGATGAGCGTGCCGGCAGAGTTGTTGGCCAGCTGGGCGGAGACGCTGCCGCCGGCCAGGTCGATGCTGTACTTGGTGGGGTCTAGTGTCACCCCGGCAAGCTCTGTCCCGTTCAAATTGATGCGGCGGTTGCTGAAGTAGTTGAAGAGGTTTTCGCGGGCGGCTACGCGGGAGGCGGATTGACGGATGATCTTGATGACCGTGTCGAGGTGGTCGAGGGCGATCTGGTAGCCGAGGAGGACGTGTTCGCGCTCGCGGGCCTTGTTGAGGAGGAAGGCGGTGCGGCGGCGGACTACGTCGATGCGATGATCTATAAACGCATGAATAGCTTGATCGAGAGGAAGTTCCTTGGGCTGGCCGTTGTGGACGGCCAGGAAGATCATGGAGAAGCTCTCCTGCATCTGGGTGTGCTTGTAGAGCTGATTGAGGACGATTTCATTTTGCGCGCCGCGCTTGAGTTCGATGACGATGCGCATGCCGTCGCGGTCGGACTCATCGCGGACGTCGGAGATGTCGTCGATGACTTTCTCATTGACTAGCTCGGCGATGCGTTTGATGAGGTTGGACTTGTTGACCTGGTAGGGGATCTCGGTGACGATGATGGCCTGGCGGCCGCCGGTGATGTTTTCGAGGCCGCACTTGGCGCGCATCATGAAGCGGCCGCGGCCGGTCTTGTAGGTTTGCGCGATGTTGGCGCGGCCGTAGATGAAGCCGCCGGTGGGGAAGTCGGGACCCTTAACGTGCTCGAGGCAGAGCTCGAGGTCGGAGCGGGTGTCGGACTTCTCTTTCTGGAGGATGGAGATGGTGGCGTTGAGGGTTTCGGTGAGGTTGTGGGGCGGGATGTTGGTGGCCATGCCGACGGCGATGCCGGTGCCGCCGTTGATGATGAGGTTGGGGATGCGGGCGGGGAGGACCGAGGGCTCGCTGGTGGACTCGTCGTAGTTGGGGACGAAGTCTACGGTGTCGTTGTCGATGTCGGCGAGCATCTCGGAGGCGATGCGGGTGAGGCGCGACTCGGTGTAGCGCATCGCGGCGGGTGGGTCGCCGTCGACGGAGCCGAAGTTACCCTGGCCATCGATCAGCGGGTAACGCAGGCTGAAGGGTTGGGCGAGGCGGACCATGGTGTCGTAGATGGCGGAGTCGCCGTGGGGATGGTAGTTGCCCATGACGTGGCCGACGACCTTGGCAGACTTGGTGTACTTTTTGTTGAACTGGAGGCCCATCTCCTGCATGCCGTACAGGATGCGACGGTGGACGGGCTTGAGGCCGTCGCGGACGTCGGGGAGGGCGCGACCGATGATGACCGACATGGAGTAGTCGAGATAGCTGCGACGCATCTCCTCTTCGATATTGATGGAGAGCATGGAGAGAGCGCCGGGGCCGGTGGGGGCACCGGGGGCGCCGGGAGCTCCGGGTTCGCCGGTAGGCGGCGGATTATTGGAGTTGGCTTGCTGGGGGGAAGGGGGGTTCTTATCGGGATTCTGGTCTTCGGGGAAGAGGGTTTCGTCAGCCATGTCTACCCTCCATTATAGCTGCTTAAGGGGGCGAAAAACAGGCAGCGGGGAGGGCCTTGGG
Organism: uncultured Acidobacteriaceae bacterium; assembly: GCA_963737325.1. GTDB lineage: Bacteria > Acidobacteriota > Terriglobia > Terriglobales > Acidobacteriaceae > Granulicella. The sequence continues at coordinate 382,485 of CAVTSJ010000023.1, read as the reverse complement.
AGGTGCGTATTTATTGGGGATTCAGTGGTTTCGGGCGTCAAGAGGGTTGTCAGTTCTTCGTTCTCAGTTGGCAGTCCCCTGCTGGTTGAGTCCTGGCGGGTTCGGTGTAGGGTGTGGCGGTGAAATCCCCGGAAACTCCGAAGGGATCCACGTCGACGCTGCCTGAGAAGTTCGGGGCCTCGGTGAGGGTTGCGGTGTAGGTGAGGGTTATGGGCGTGCCGTTGTACTCGGAGTCGTAGGTCCACGTCATGTTGGCACCATCGACGGTGCCGGTGATGGGGTGAGTCTTGTCCTCGCTCTTGCAGTTGCCGGTTAGCTTGTTGTCGGCTTGAACGAAGGTGCAGACCATATCCTTCTCGGTGCCGGAGACGCTGATATGGACGGCCCATTGGCCGGTGAGGCTGGGAGGTGTGGCGGCGAAGGCTGTGGAGGCGAGGTGGAAAAGCGAAGAGGGCGGATGCTGCGATGGATGCGAAGCGAAGTTTCATGGTGGCTTCCCCTTTGGTTGGTTCAGCGTGGTGCCGTTGAGATTAGGGTTCAGGTTGCCAAGTATAGCTGCTGAGGTGCGCTGCTATTCTGTTATTTCACCCAGCCCAACCGGGCAAAACAGGACCTGCCATGAAACGTCTCGCCAGCGCGCTTGCTCTTTCGCTCTTCTTGATCGCCACTTACGATGCTACGCACGCCTTCGCGCAGGAACAGGATCCGGCGAAGACGGTCACCGACGAGCTGAATCCGAACTTCAAGCCGCCTGCGATCGTAGCCGGCTACGGCGCCTGACTATGAGAAGCGCGTCGTGATGATTCCCGATGCGCGACGGGGTGAAGCTGTACACGGTGATCGTGATCCCCAAGGGCGCGAAGGGAGCGCCGATTGTGCTGACGCGGACCTGCTATAACGCGGCGGGACGCGCCGAGCGGTCCGACTCACCGAAGATGATTGATGCGCTGCCGCTGAGCGACGAGGACTTCGTGAAGAACGGCTACATCCGTGTGTATCAGGACGTTCGCGGCAAGTATGGCTCGGAGGGTGTGTACCTGATGACGCCGCCGCCGGTGGGCTCGGGCTTCAATAACTCGGGCGCCGATGACACTACCGACGCGTATGACACGATCGACTGGCTGGTGAAGAATGTGCCGGAGAGCAATGGGCGCGTGGGGATGATTGGGTCATCGTATGAAGGCTTCACGGTGGTGATGGCGCTGCTGCACCCGCATCCTGCGCTTAAGGTTGCTGCGCCTGAGAGCCCGATGGTCGATGGGTGGATGGGCGACGACTGGTTCCACTACGGCGCCTTCCGTCAGACGAACCTCGACTACTTTACCGAACAGATGACCAAGCGTGCGGGAGGCTACATGATCCCGCGCGGCGGACGCGACGAGTATGCGAACTTCCTTCGCCTGGGCAGCGCCGGCGATGCCGCACGGGCGATGGGCGAAGACCAGCTTCCTTTCTGGAAGATTATCGAAGCGCATCCGGCGTACGACGCGTTCTGGCAGTCGCAGGCGCTTGATCATCTGCTGGCTGCGAAGGGCCTGACCGTTCCAACGCTTTGGGAGCAGGGCGAGTGGGACCAGGAAGATATGTGGGGCGCGATCCATTCGTATCGCGCGCTGGAGGCTGTTCACAAGAACGATCCGCTGAATCACATTGTGATGGGGCCGTGGTTTCACTCGCAGATCAACCGCAGTGGGCGCGGGCTTGGGCCGTTTCAGTGGACGACGGACACGGCGGAAGAGTGGCGTCGCGACTATCTTGTTCCGTTCTTCAACACGTATCTGAAGCCGGGCTCTCCGAAGTTTGAGCTGCCCAAGGCGCTGATCTATGACGCCGGCGGCGAGACGGTTGGAGGCATGGGCACCGACCACTGGGATACTCCGAAGGTCTGGCCGACGGTGTGCGAGAAGGGCTGCCCTGAGACGTCGAAGCCGCTGTACCTTAGCGCGAATGGGACGCTCTCGTTCGACGTGCCTGCAGTCTGGCGCGCCGGATGAGTATGTTTCCGATCCGGCGAATCCTGTGCCCTTCTCGCCGCGTCCTTATGACGGCTCCAACTGGCGGACGTGGCTGGTCACGGATCAGCACTTCGTGGAGAATCGGCCTGACGTGCTTACGTATATTTCGGAGCCGCTGAAAGAGCCGATGAAACTTGCAGGAGAGCCTGTTGTGCATCTGTGGGCTTCGACTTCGGGCACGGATTCCGACTGGGTGGTTAAGATTATCGACGTGTATCCCGATACGCCTGAGGTGCGCGGCGCGCGAGGCGGAGGCGCGGGTGAGACTGGCACGTTCGCGGGTGTGCTCGGCACACCGTACAACATGAACGGGTATGAGGCTCCGATCGGCATCGATATTTTTCGGGGGCGGTATCGGAAGAGCTTCGAGCATCCGTCAGCGCTCACGCCGAATGTGGCAGAGGAGTTTACGTTTGGTTTGCCTATGATCGATCGCACGATACCTGCAGGGCATCGGCTGATGGTGCAGGTGCAGTCGACGCTGTTCCCGCTGTATGACCGCAACCCGCAGACGTTTGTGCCGAACATCTTCGACGCGAAGCCTGGTGACTATATCAAGGCCACGCAGAAGATCTGGCATGAACCGGGGAAGGCAAGTTACATCAGCCTGCCTGTTGCGACGGAGTAGACGCACAAACGCCAAGACCATTCATCGAATGATGTTGGAGAAAAGCTGCGTCTTGCGGCTCGCGGATTGGGTGGGCGTGCGTCTTATAGGAGATCTCGTTAACAGGACCATGGATGAGGCCGCGTTGTTGGATGTTGCAGCGCAGGGAACCAGTGGGTTGCGTTGAGCGTATCTGGTAATAGATGAAGATTTTGGTGAATTGTTTTGGGCGACCACGACATGGGGAGTGCGGTCAGTGAAGTTTCGGGCTCAGAAGAGGCTGTTGTTGTCGTGCGTTGCGACGCTTGGGTTGCTGTTTGCAGGGCGGGGCGCGTGGGCGCAGGTGAACCAGGGGACGACTGGGAAGCCGACGGTTTCGAGCGAGGCGAAGCCGAAGTCGCAACCGCTGCCGGATGCGAAGGTGCCGCTGCTGAGCGGGCCGATTTCGCTGAAGGATTTTCCGAACATGGAGCCTAGGCCGGGGCTTAAGGAACAGCTTGGGTTTGCGACGCAGTTCATCCAGGACACGCCGGTGGATGGGGCTCCGGCGACGGACCGGACCGAGGTGTACCTGGGGCGGACGAATACAACCTTGTATGTTGTGTTCCTGTGCTTCGACAAGCATCCGGATTTGATACGTGCGCATTTGGCGCGGCGCGAGAACATTTTGAATGACGATTATGTGACGGTGAATCTGGATCCGTTTCAGGATCGGCTACGGGGTGTGGAGTTCCAGGTGAATCCGAATGGGGTGCAGGCGGACGCGTCGTGGACGGAGGCGTCGGGTGCGGATTACAGCTACGACCAGGTGTGGGATTCCGAGGCAACGATCACGGACAAGGGATGGATGGCGCTGCTGGCGATTCCGTTTCGGAGCATACGGTTTCCGCCGAAGAGCACGGATTGGGGCGCGGTGTTCTGGCGGAATTTTCCGCGCAACAGCGAGCAGGACTTCTGGCCGCGGGTTTCGGCGAACGTGAGTGGCGAGTTGAGCCAGGAAGGAACGCTGCACCTGGATGGGCTGACGGGGGTGGCGGGCTCACACAACATTCAGATTGTGCCGTATGTTCTGGGGCAGAATGAGCACACGCTGGAGACGCTGAATCCGACGGACCCGTACTGGTCGACACGCAATGCGGAGGCGACGGCGGGCGGCGAGGCCAAGGCCGTGCTGAAGGATTCGATTGTGCTGGATGGCACGGTGAATCCGGACTTCTCGGATGTGGAGAGCGACCAGCCGCAGTTCACGGTGAACCAGCGATACCCGGTTTATTTTCCAGAGCTGCGGCCGTTCTTTCTGGAGAACGCGAGCTACTTTGCGACGCCGCTGACGCTGCTGTATACGCGGAATATTGTTCGGCCGGAGATTGGCGGACGGGTTACGGGAAAACTTGGACACACGAATATTGGTGTGCTGGCAATCAACGATCGGGAGCCGGGGAACACGGTGCTGCCGGGCGATCCGCTGTATGGGCACAAGGCGGGATTCTTTGTGGGGCGCGTGTCGCAGGATCTGGGCAAGGGATCGAATGTGGGGCTGATGTATACGGACGAGGAGTTTGGCGGGGGATGGAATCGGATTGGCGGCGCGGACTTTACGTGGAGGCTGAACAGTCACTGGACGGCGCTGGGGCAGATGGTGGAGAGCTCGACCATGCAGAGCAATCCGCAGAGCATGGCGGCAGTATTTCCTGCGGGATACCACGCGGGGCCGGCGGCGGATGTGCAGGTGCAGCGCAACGGGCACTCGTTTAATTTGTTCGACGAGTACCAGGACATCAGCAGCGGATTCACGACGGTGGTGGGATTTTTACAGACATCGAATATTCGCAGCGATCACTTGCATGCCACCTACCAGTGGTTTCCGAAGCACAAGAAGATTCAGAGCTTCGGGCTGGAGACAAACCAGAATGTAGCGTTCGATCACGCGCATAACCGGGTGTATCACTACACTACGTTCGATCCGTTTGTGCTGTTGCCGAACAATATAGTGTTGGCGCCGCTGGTGGGGCAGAACTCGGATACGGTGGGGCCGCAGGATGGATATCCGCTGACCTCGAATCTGAATTTCACAGAGAACTTTGGAGGGTTCGTGGCGCGCGGGCAGCCGTTTGCGCAGTTGAACTTCAATATCCAGGGGCTGAAGAGCGGCAACGTGAACTACAACCCGCCGGCGGGGCAGGTGCCGTTTCTGCTGAACCAGGAGACGGTGCAGGCGCTGATCTCGATTAATCCGTTGAAGCATTTGACGGATGACAATACGTATCTGCTGGATCGCGATCACGCGGCGCATGGCGGGCAGCTGGTGTATGAGACACAGACGTTTCGGACGAAGCTGAATTATCAGTTCACGCGGGCGTGGTCGGCGCGTGTGATTGTGGAGTATGACACGACGCTGGCGAATCCGCTGGAGACTTCGCTGGCGCGGACCAAGCAGATCCAGACGCAGGCGCTGCTGACGTGGCTGCCGCATCCGGGGACGGTGCTGTATATCGGATATAACGGCGACATACAGAACTACAATCACCAGTTCTGCACGGTGTTGCCGGCGGAGGGTACGTGTGATCCGACGCAGCCGATTCTGCCGCGCGGGCCTGGGTACCTGAATGACGGGCGACAGTTCTTCATCAAGGCTAGCTATCTGCTTCGTTTCTGAGGACGTGCGAGCAGTGTTAGATACAGGAGGCGGGTGCAAGATGTGTGGAAGAGGCTGTGACTTTCGTGTGGATTTCTTAATTCGCGGAGTGGGTCTTTAGGGGGAGAGAGGGTTCATGAGGGTGTGATGTAATGAGGGCTTCTTTGGCACCACCTGCCAACAAAGGAGCTTTTTATGCCGCATATCGAGACGAAAGATGGCGTTGAGATTTTCTACAAGGACTGGGGAACGGGCCAGCCGATTGTGTTCAGCCATGGATGGCCGCTCTCGGCCGATGACTGGGATAACCAGATGCTGTTTTTTCAGCAGCATGGGTATCGGGTGATTGCGCATGACCGGCGCGGACATGGGCGATCGACGCAAGTGAGCGATGGGCACGACATGGACCACTATGCGGCCGACCTGGCGGCGCTGGTCGATCACCTGGGTTTGAAGGATGCGATCCATGTGGGGCACTCGACTGGCGGCGGCGAGGTGGCGGCATATGTGGCGCGGCATGGGCAGGGTCGCGTGGCGAAGGCTGCGCTGATCAGCGCGGTGACGCCGTTCATGCTGAAGACGGAGTCGAATCCGCTGGGGCTGCCGAAGTCGGTGTTTGATGATCTGCAGGCGCAGTTGTTTGCGAGCCGCGCGCAGTTCTACTGGGACCTGCCGGCGGGGCCGTTTTATGGGTTCAATCGGCCGGGCGTGAAGACGCTGACACCGGTGGTTGAGAACTGGTGGCGGCAAGGCATGATGGGCGGAGCCAAAGCGCACTATGACGGCATTGTGGCGTTCTCGCAGACGGATTTGAGTGAGGACCTGAAGAAAATCACGGTGCCGGTGCTGGTGATGCATAGCGAGGACGATCAGATTGTTCCGTACCAGGCTGCGGGGCCGCTTGCGGCGAAGCTGTTGCCGCATGGGACGCTGATTGCGTATAAGGACTTTCCGCATGGCATGCCGACGACGCAGGCGGACACGATCAATGCGGATCTGCTGAAGTTTTTGAAGGGATAAGCGGGTTGAGTGCAGCGGGCGGCCAGGAAGGTGCGGGCCGCCCGCGGTGCGTTCAGCTGGTGGCGACGCTGGGTTGCTGGGCCTGGTGGCGAGAGGCGGAGTTTCTCGAAGCGAATCACCTAGAATGAAGTCACACAGCGAGGAGGCTCAACTCCCATGAGCGAAGAGAAAACGGGCAACAGCTTAGGATGGAACACCCCGGAGTTTCGTCCGGACCTTGCATTTCCGAAACTTACCGATGACATGGTGGAGCGGTTGCGCGGCTACGGTTCGGAAGAAACGATTCCGGCGGGCGTGACGCTTTTCCGGCAGGGTGCGCGGCAGGTGGATATGTTCGTGGTGCTGGATGGGGAGATTGAGATTTCGATCCCTACGGAGAATGGCGGATGCAAGGTCATTGCGAATCACAAGAGGTTTGATTTTTCTGGTGAGTTGAACCTGCTGACCTCGCAGGGATCGCTGGTGGAGGCGCGCACGGTGAGGGACAGCGTGGTGCTGCGTATACCGCGCGAGGCGCTGCAGCGGCTGATGCGCGCGCAGGGGGATATTGCGAACCTGATCACGTCCGCGACGATCTGGCGACGGATCGGGATCATTGGCGATGGCATAGGTGGCATCCTGTTGATGGGGCACGCGGACGATGCGGAGACGGTGGAGCTGCAGCGGTTCCTGATACGCAACAGCTATCCGCACCGGGTTGTGGACGTGCCTGCAGAAGAAGAGAAGCCGAGCGCGGACCCTTTATCGGAGCATGAGTCAACGCTGCCGGCGGTGGTCCTGACGGATGGACGAACGCTGCATCGGCCAACGATTACGCAGCTTGCGGACGAGCTGGGGATTACGGAGCTGCCGGATCCGCACATGATTTACGACGTGGCGGTGGTGGGTGCGGGACCTTCGGGGCTGGCGGCCGCGGTGTATGCGGCTTCGGAGGGGTTGTGCACGATTGTGATTGAAGGGACGGCGCCCGGGGGGCAGGCGGGTACCAGCTCGAAGATTGAGAACTATCTTGGATTCCCGACGGGGATTTCGGGGCAGCGGCTGGCGAGCCGCGCGCAGTTGCAGGCGCTGAAGTTTGGCGTGCGGTTTGCGATTTCGCGGGAGACGATTACAGCGGAACAGGTGGAGGGGATCCATCGGCTGACGCTGGCGGGAGGGATTTCAGTGTGTGCGCGGGCGGTAGTGGTGGCGTCGGGTGCGCAGTATCGGAAGCTGTCGGTGCAGAACTATAGCCAGTATGAGAATCGCGGGATTTATTATGCGGCGACGGCGATGGAGTCGTTGCTGTGCAGGGAGAATGAGGTGATTGTGGTGGGGGGCGGGAACTCGGCGGGACAGGCGGCGGTGTTTCTGTCGGGGATTGCGCGGCATGTGCACCACATTGTGCGGGGGCCTTCGCTGGCGAGCAGCATGTCGCAGTATTTGATCTCGAGGATTGAGAGCTCGTCGCACATTACGTTGTATCCGCACTCGGAGATTGAGGCGCTGGGGGGCGAGTCGAAGCTGGAGTGCGTGACGTGGGTGAACCGCGTGACGGGGGAGCGGATTGCGAAGCCGATTGGAAGTGTGTTTGTGATGATTGGCGCGGAGCCGAACTCGGGGTGGCTGTTTGGGACGGTGAAGCTGGATAAGAAGGGGTTTATTCTGACGGGCGGCGAGGATGGATTTGAGAGCACGCCGTATGCGACGAGTGTGCCGGGAATGTTTGCGGTGGGGGATGTGCGGTCGAGCTCGGTGAAGCGCGTTGCGTCGGCGGTAGGGGAGGGGTCGGTGGTGATTTCGGATGTGCACCGGTATCTGGCGGACCATCGGAATCAATTTGCGGTGGAGCCGAACTCGGCGCTGGCGGCGTTGCGACAGGCGGGTGCAGCGGCGGCTGCGAGTGCTGCTGCTTCTTAGGGCTGCCAGGTGAAGCTGGGGCTTCTGCTAACCCATGTCTCAGAGGCGAGACATGGGGCACCCGCAGCGGAGCGGCGAGTGCGGCGGCTCCTTAGGGCTGCCAGGTGAAGCTGGGGCTTCTGCTAACCCTATGTCTCAGAGGCGAGACATGGGGCACCCGGGTCTACCTGGTTGAAACGCCTAATACATTCCAGTGGCGCTTGACGGGTTGCGCGGATACACTCAAATCTCCCACTTCTTTTCTTTTTCTCTTCCGTGCGTTGCTGAGGGTCCACTCGATTCGCGGGAGAACACTACTTATTGGCTGCACTTGCTTTCGATGCGGGACGGTTCGTCATTTCAATCATGAGGGTATCTTCACATGGGATTTTCACGGCGTGATTTTCTGATGCGGGTGGGGCAGGCGGGCGGGTATAGCGCTGCGTTTGTGGCGATGCAGTCGATGGGTCTGGTGCCGATGATGGCGGAGGCGGCGGTGCCGCTGAACGTGGCTGCTGGAACGGGCAAAGGTGTGAAGGTGGTGGTGCTGGGCGGCGGGATCGCGGGGCTGGTGGCGGCGTATGAGATGAAGGCGCTGGGGTATGAGTGTACGGTGCTGGAGGCGAGCGAGCGGCCGGGCGGGCGGAACTGGACGGTGCGCGGTGGGGATGACGGTGGAGTTTATCGATGGGACGAAGCAGCGATTGCACGTGGGATGCGGGGAACTATCAGAATGTGGGGCCGGCGCGGTTGCCTTCGATCCATAAGACGATGCTGGGGTACTGCCGGAAGTTTGGCATTGAGATGCAGGTGGAGGTGAACACCAGCCGGAGCAGCCTGCTGCAGAACGATGCGGTGAATGGCGGCAAGGCGATGGTGCAGCGCGAGGTGGAGGCCGATACGCGGGGGCATGTGAGCGAGCTGCTGGCGAAGTGCGTGAGCCAGGGTGCGCTGGACCAGGAGATGTCGAAGGACGATCGCGATAAGATGCTGACGTTCCTGCGCAGGTATGGCTCGCTTGATCAAGCGGGGAAATATACGGGGTCGGATTCTGCGGGATATGCGGTGACGGCGGGGGCGGGCGATGATGCTGGCGTGTTGAGCAAGCCAGTGGATATGCATACGCTGCTGGATGCGGATTTCTGGGATGGGATTTTGTTTGAGGAAGCCTTCGACATGCAGGCGACGATGTTCCAGCCGGTGGGAGGGATGGACAAGATTCGCTTATGCGTTCAAGAAGGCTTTGGGTGAGACGGTGATTTATAACGCGCCGGTGACGGAGCTTCGCAAGACGGCGAAGGGCGTGCGCGTGGGATATACGCATGCGGGGCAGCACAAGATGATCGAGGCGGATTACTGCGTGTGCGCGCTGCCGCTGACGATGATGAAGAAGATGCCGAATGATTTGAGTGCGCCGTACCAGCAGGTGATTGCGCAGTGTACGTATTCGCCGACGTACAAGATTGCGTGGGAGAGCCGGCGGTTCTGGGAGCAGGACTACAACGTTTATGGCGGGCTGGAGTTTTTGAAGGAGGGTTGCAGCCCGATCTGGCTGCCTTCGGCGGGACTGTTCGCGGACCGTGGTGTGCTGGTGGCGGGCTATGAGTGGAGAGTGCGGCCGGAGTTTGCTGCGCTGGATATGGCGGGGAAGTTTGAGGCTTCGCGCGCGTCGGTTGAGAAGCTGCATACGGGACATGGGAAAGAGCTAGAGAAGCCGATGTATATCGGTTGGGCGATGATTCCGTGGAACGAGGGTGCGTGGATTGAGTCGTATGGACCGGACCAGCATGCAGGGCCGTTGGGACGCGGGGAGAAGGGGCCAAAGGCTGGGTACGAGGTGCTGATTCAGCCGGATGGGCCGGTGTATTTTGTGGGCGACCATGTGAGCCACATTGTGGGATGGCAGGAGGGCGCGGCGTTGAGCTCGCTGCGCGCGGTGCAGATGATCAGCGATCGGGTGAAGGCGGCGCAGGCGTAGCGGCTGCTCGTTTCGGTTTCGGAGCGTAGTAGCCGGAGCGGATGGTGAGGGTGGCTACGCGGTCGGGAGTTGCGAGGACGATGGGGTGAAAGGCGCCGTCGTGCGCGAGGGTGGCGGGGCGGAAGACGAGGCGGTATTGATTGCGCAGGCTGGCTTCGATGGTGCGGAGATCAGTGAGCGCATCGGGGTCGTCGTCGTGGAAGACGGTGCCGCCGGTTTGGGCGGCCAGCTGCGCGAGGATTGCGGTGCCGGGGTGGAAGCTGCCGTCGTGTGGGTTGGAGCTGAAGGCATAGATGGCGGTGTTGGTGCGCTGGCACATGTCGACGGCGGTTTCGAGATCGAGGAAGCTGCCGTTGTCTTCTCCGTCGGAGAAGAGAAGGATGAAGTTGCCGCTGCTGCGGTGGTCGATTGCGCCGAACTGAGAGCGGCAGGCGGCGTAGAGGCTGTCGTAGAGTGCGGTGCCGGCGATGGGGTCGCCGTGTGGGGTGTGGATGGCGGCGGTGAGCGCGGTGGGGTTGTTGGTCCAGGGCTGTGCGAGGTGGGTGGTGCGATCGAAGGTTAGGACGAAGGCCTGATCGGTTTGCTGGCGGAGGAGTTGCTGCGCGTATTGCGTGGCGATGGATTGATCGCGATAGAGATGCGAGGACATGGAGCCGCTGGTGTCGATGAGGATGCCGGCGCGGATGGGGAAGTTTTGTTGGAGCTGGAAGTCGAGGATGGCGGCGGGTGGGCTGCCGTTGTCGAGTAGTGTGAGGTCGGAGAGCTTGAGGTCGTTGACGGGGAGGCCGTGGGCGTCGGCTGCGTGGAAGGTGAGGATGACTTCGTCGACGGAGACGTTGAGGCGGTAGGGCGTGGTCTGTGCGAAGGCGTGGGATGCGAGCGCGAGGGCCAAGGCGATGAGACAACGGTAGATCGCGTGGGGAGGTCTCATCGGGCGGTGTCCTTTGAGAGTATGACTGACCGTGGCGCGGATTGGTTACGCAGTGAGTTCGTGGAACGACGGAACCTCTGCGCGTGGGCGTGCGTATTGGGTGGAGAGAGAACTTTGCGGAGACTCTCCTGGCACGCTTTGCTCGCAAGACGGCATGGTGAAACGTTTGGGAGGCGTGCGCGTGTTTCCGCAGAGATGAGGGCCCATGAAGGAATTTTTTGTTGCCGCCGCAGCGTTTGCGGCGCTCGCGATCCCCCATGCCTTGGCGCAGACAGCCTGCACGGGATCGACGCTGAGCGGGACGGTGCGGGATGAGACGCAGGCGCTGGTGCCGGGAGCGCTGGTGGTGCTGGATGGGCGGCGGCAGGTGGTGAGCGGGTCGGATGGGTGGTTTCGGTTTGGGTGTGCGAGCGAGGGGAAGCATCGGCTGCGGGCGAGCGCGAATGGGTTTGCGGCGCTGGAAGAGTCGGTGGTGGCTCCTCATGCTGGCGAGATCAGGATGGTGCTGAAGCTGAAGGATGTGGAGACACAGGTGGATGTGTCGGGGGCGAATGGGGCGGCGACGAATGCTTCGGCGTCGGGGCCTTCGCAGACGATTGCGGGAGACCGGCTGCAGTCGCTGGCGGATGATCCGGATGATTTGAAGCTCGAGCTGCAGCAGCTTGCGGCGGTGGGTGGCGGAAACCCTGCGAACACGACGATTGCAGTGGACGGATTCCAGGGCGCGAGCGCGCTGCCGCCGAAGAGTTCGATTGCTTATATCGAGGTGAACCCGGACCAGTTTTCTGCGCAGTATCGCGAGCCACCGTTTGATGGTGCGCGGGTTGAGATTTATACGAAGCCGGGACAGAAGACGTTTCACGGGGCAGTGTTTGCGACGAATGGAAGTCCGTGGGAGAACGCGCGGGATCCGTTCTCGGTGAGCTCGGCTCCAATTGGGAAGCAGCGGTATGGGTTTGAGCTGACAGGACCGGTGCGCAAGACGGGCAGCGACTTTGCGCTGACGCTGGAGCATCGCAGCATTGAGAACTATGCGGTGGTGAATGCGATCACGGTGGATGATGCGGGCAACCTGGTGATGACGAACGAGAACGTGGCGGCGCCGCAGGAGCTGTGGCTGGGAACGGCTCGGCTGGATTGGCAGCTGGGCGCGAAGAACACGTTGATCACGACGTACAGCGCGAATGTGAATCACCTGCAGAATGTGGGTGTGGGCGGCGAATCGCTGGCCGAGACGGGGTATGACAGTGGAACGTATGAGCATATGTTCCGGATGAGCGACGTAACCACGGTATCGACGCACCTGATGCACGAAGCTCGGGCGAGTTTTCGATTTGATGGCGAGACGGATGTGCCGAACTCGACGGCACCGCAGGTGAATGTGGCGGGAGCGTATGTGGGCGGCGGTGCGACGATTGGGGAGCAGCGGCTGCGTGAGTTCAACCTGGAAGCAGATGATGATGCGATCCTGACGACCAAACATCACACAATGAAGTTTGGTGACCAGTTCATGCTGTATCACGAGAATCAGCAGCTGACCACGAATTTCAATGGGACGTACACGTTTGGCGGCGGGCCCGCGCCGGTGCTGGATGGGAACAATCAGCCGATTCCGGGAGAGACGACGACGATTACGGGCGTGCAGCAGTATCAGCGGGCGGTGCTGGGGCTGGCGGGTGGGAGTCCTACAGCGTACAGCAATGTTGCGGGGACGCCGGTGGTGAAGTTCAACATGGTGCAGAATGCACTTTACTTCCAGGATGACTGGGAGGCTAGGCATGGGCTGCACGTGGCGTATGGCGTGCGGTATTACGTGCAGACCGATCCGACGACACTGGACGCGGCGGTGCCGCGGCTGGGGATTCTGTGGTCGCCGACCAAGAAGGGCACGTGGACGCTGCATGCGCATGCGGGAATGTTTTCAGGACGCTATGGCGAGAGCGATACGGCGGAGGTTCTGCGCGAAGACGGAACCGAGCGCGTGACCAGCACGATCTACAGCCCGGTGTGCGGCGGGGCGGCGGGGAGCGGGTTTAGTCCGACGATGTGCGATCCGTTTACGGACGCAACGCCGATTCACAGTATGCGAACGTACTCGCCACACATCACGCAGCTGACGTGGGCGGCGGAGAATGTGGGCGGCACGCGGGTACTTCCTGCGGGGTTCAATTTTTCGATGGACTATTACGTGGGACGAATCTGGAACTATATGCGGTCGAACAATATCAACTCGCCGCTGAATGACGAGCCGACGGGACCGCGGCCGGGGCCGGCGAACCTAAATATCCTGCAGGTACAGAACAGCGGGCAAGGGCGGGTGAACGCGGTGTTCGCAGGATTTGAGAACCACAAGTTCAAGCGCGTGCAGTTCTTCGTGGGTGCAGTGCGGGTGAACCTGATCGATGACACGGACGACAACACGTTCTTCACGCCGCAGAGTTCGACGAGCGATGTGGGCGAGTTTGCGCATCGGACGGGGCAGCCGGTGTGGAATGTGTTTGGCAATGGCACGTTGAAGCTGCCGGCGAAGATTGTTTTGAGTACGAACTTCAACGCTCACGGAGGGAGCCACTACAACATCACGACGGGCTACGACAACAACGGGGATGGCAACTTCAACGATCGGCCACAGTATGCGCTATCGGGAACGCCTAGCTGCGCTGCGAATCCGAATGCGTCGCCGTGCTCGTATGCGACGCCGTGGGGGGAGCTGGTGGCGTCGGGAGGGACGGGGGTGTTTCCGCGGAATAAAGGTGTGTTGCCGTGGGGAATTTACCTGGATGCGAATGTGCAGCGGGCGTTTTCGCTGACGAAGAACAAGAATGCGAATCATCCGCAGGCGCTGACGGTGAACGTGCGGTCGTCGAATGTGCTGAATCACACGAACGTGACGCAGGTGGGAGGGGTGTTGGGGTCGCCGGATTTCGGGGTGCCGTATGCGGCGAATAATGGGCGGCGGATCGAGGCGGGGGTGAGATATAGCTTCTAAGCAAGGGGAAGCTTGCGCTACGACCTTTGGGTGGGTGGTGGGTTACCGGTGTGGTATTACGAATGGGCGCAAACTGTGGAAAGCTTGAGGGATAGCGGCCAAAGGCTTCAGGTAAGATTCGGTTAATTGAACTTGCATGACGCTGGTACGTTGGATGTCGGCCGAAGCGAGATTGGACGTTTTCGGGCGCTCGGCACTGACGTTGGGCCGTGCGCCTGTTCTGCATTACATGAGCAGGTGTCCACGGAGGCAAGAGCAAGCGTGGGCTGAGTGGATCGCACATCCAGAGACGCTGGATGCAGCGGACGCTCTAGAAGGACGCAAAGCATCCGAAACAGATGACATAGCGCAGACAATGCTCTCCGGCCAAATGGGGGATCAGGGAATGTGTACTGTCGCGCGTGTGGTTTGACACGGAGTGCTTTGGGGACGCAGTCGGGCTTGGGATGATGGGCCTGGGATTTCGATGAGGTTATTCGCGAGGCATGCGGGCCGCGCCGCATCGGGACACGACAGATGAAGGGATGGAGTGGCAAGCAAAACGAAGGGGCCTGGCTGGGTCACCGTTTGGATTTCTCTCGATTTCTTCGCGCAGAACACCATCGGAGGGCCAGAACGGTATTCGACGTGCAAGGGAAGAGGGTAAGAGTCGCTTTCGAGTTGAGGTAAGGCACGATGCAGGGTCCGATTGTCGATCTCGTACTGTTGTTGCTGCTGATCCTGTTCTTTGGATTGCAGCAGCGGCGGCGTCCGCAGATCTACTTCCGGTTCTGGTTTGTGGGTTGGATTTTTGTCTTCCTGAGCTACGTGGCGTGGGCGATGCAGGGGAAGCTGACGAGCTGGCAGTCGCTGGAGAATGCGGTGTGCTTCGATTTTCTGCTGCTGGGCGTGCTGACATTCCTGATGTCGCTGGTGGCGAAGGAGCATGGGACGCGAAAGGTCACCCTGTGCGGGTTGGCCGTGGCCGCGGCGGCGATGGTGATTGTAGACACGCAGCAGTTCCTCGTCATTCCTCCGGAGCTTCTGGCAGGTGCGGTTCTGGTGGCGGAATGTATTGCGTTTACGATCGCGTTCCTGCTGATTCCGAAGCGGTGGCCGCGCAGGCGGGGCGTGGTTCTGACTATCTGCGTGGTGTACGGATCGGCGCTGACGGCGTACGCGTGGCTGACGCCGGCGATCAACCTGGATCACTGCGTGGTGGCGGAGGTGCTGCTGTGCGCGGCGGTGATGTATGCGGGGTCGGCGGGCAGACGAGGCGTTTCGGGGTGGGCAGGGACTGTGGGGTTTGTGGCGTGGGGGGGATTCTATCTACTGAACATGCATCCGGGGAATCCGGCGTGGCTGAGGATCGGGCTGTCGGAATTCTGGAATTTTCCGAAGTACTTTGTCGGCTTCTCGATGATCCTCAAGGTGTTTGAAGAGACCGCGGATGACAAGGCGCGGATGGCAGAGACGTTCCGCGATCTGTATGAGGACTTCCGGCTGTTGTATGACACGCATCCGCATCCGATGTGGATTTGCGATGAGTCGAAGGGGCGGTTTCTGACGGCGAATGAGGCGGCGACCAAGGAGTACGGGTACAGCATTGCGGAGTTCCAGGGAATGAGGATGACGGACCTGGAGTTGCCAGCCGATCAGGAAGCGGAAGAGGTGGACAGCGTGCTGGGCGAGCCGGCTGAGGGCGTGCGAGTGCGGCATCGGCATAAGGATGGCCGCGTGGTGTGGGTGAACATGGTGGAGCGGGAGATTGTGTACCTGGGGCAGGAGGCGCGGCTGGTGATTGCGCGCAATATTACGGAACGGCTGAAGCTGGATCGCGAGCTCTCCTTCCGCGCGCAGCATGATGTTCTGACGGGACTGCCGAACCGGCAGCTTCTGGAGGAACGTTTGGAGCAGAGTCTGCAGTCGTGCCGCATGGAAGAGCGGCGGGCGGCGGTGCTGACCATCGATGTGGACCACTTCAAGCTGATCAACGATACCTATGGACACCTGGTGGGCGATGAGTGCCTGAAGGAGGTGGCTGCGCGGTTGAAGAGCAAGATTCGCAAGGTGGACACGATTGCGCGTACGGGGGGCGAGGAGTTTACGGCCGTGGTGAGCGGGTTGAATAAGGCGTCGGATGCGGAGAAGGTGGCGGCGAGCCTGATGCGGGTGTTTGAGGCGCCGGTGGAGCTGCCGTTCGGGGCGCTGGGTGTGACGGTGAGTGTGGGTGTGGCGGTGTACCCGGACGATGCGATCGATGGGACAACGCTGCGCCGGCTGTCGGATGAGGCGATGTATCGGGCCAAGCGAGCGGGGAGAAATCGCGCTGCGTATTCGGCGGAGAAGAACACGGTGCTGGACTTCAAGAAACCTGAGGCGAGCTAACAGGCGCCTGGATGTGTACGGTGGGGAGGATTATGTATGCGGGTGTGGGGTACCGAGCTAGAGTCGCGCGGGGTGGGCGCTTTTTGGTTGTGCGGGTGAACTATTCCGGGTAAATCAACGTACATGCTCATAAATCAAAGGACATGCGCAAGGCTGGTGTTTTCAGTTGCTTGACGAGGACTGAGACCGTGGTAGAACGGCTCTGGTATAACCAACACCAAGACATCATGCGTGGCAGATCCTGACGGTACGAGAGATTGGTGGTTACCCGATACCCGGGGATTCGTTATTAACTAGTACCCGAGATTTGTTCAGGCAGAGCGGGAGAGGCATCACGACAGAGGGTGCCGCCTGAGTGCAAGGGCCGACCGAAAAATGCGACCTCGACAGGCATGGGATTCTTCCAGCCAGCTTGATGGAGGGATACGGATTCTTAAGGCAAGCTCCAGATGGATGGAATAGCAAACTTTTTTTCTGTAGTACCGAATCCGATGATCCTGGTGAACACGCAAGGCATCGTCGTGCTTGCGAATGAGCGCGTATGCAATCTGTTTGGGTATGCAGAAGGCGAGCTGACAGGAAAGGCTGTATCGGAGTTGATCCCGGAACGGTTTCGGGAGTCGCACCTGAAGCTTTTGTCGACGTATTTTCAGGCGCCGCATGTGCGTGAGATGGGGATTGGGATGGAGCTGACCGGGCTCCACGCAGATGGATCAGAGTTTCCCGTTGAAGTGAGTTTGAATCCGTATGGAGAGACGGGCACGGTGTACACGCTGGCGTCGCTGCGTGCGATCAGGGAGCGCCGGGCGACGGAGATCAGGATTCGACATCTGAACCGGATCCTGGCAATGCAGAGCCGGATGCATGCGTTGATTGTGCGCGTGCATGAGCGGGAAGAGCTGTTTCGTGAGGCTTGTCGTATTGCGGTGGAGGCGGGCGCGTTCACCATGGCGTGGATCGGGCTGCTGGAGACGGACAATTCGCAGATACAGGTGGTTGCGAGTTACGGCGAGCGGGCGAAGGAATATCTAAAGGATATTGAGGCGGAGGTGCCGCTCTCGGCTGGACCTGCCGGCACCGCGATCAACGAGAACCGGCCGGTGTGGATCCAGAACCGTGAGGACGAAGAGCCGGATACTCCCTGGCATCGTCATGGGAAGGGTTTTGGATGGACTTCGATGGCGACGCTGCCGTTGCATCGCGCGGGTGTGCCGATTGGCGCGATGGTATTGTATGCGGGCGAGATTGGCGCGTTCGATGAAGAGGAAGAACGCCAGCTGATGGAGCTGGCAGCGAATCTCTCGTTCGCGATTGACCATATCGAAAAAGAGCGCAAGCTTAACTATCTTGCGTACTACGATGTGCTGACCGGGCTGGCGAATCGCACGCTGTTTCTCAATCGCGTGACGCATTATTTGCGCAGCGCGGTGAGCGGGCGGAAGAAGCTCGCGGTCTTCCTGATCGATCTTGATCGGTTCAAGAATATTAACGACAGCCTTGGGCAGCTTGCGGGAGACAAACTACTCCGGCAGGTAGCCAAGTGGCTGACGCGCGAGGTGGGCGATGCGAATCTGCTGGCGCGGCTGGATGCCGATCACTTTGCGGTGGTGATTCCAGAGATTGGCCAGGAAGATGACGTGGCGCTGCTGGTGGAGGGATGGATGAAGGCGCTGCGCGATCATCCGTTTGGGGTGAAGACGGCGACGTTCCGCATCAGTGCGAAGGTGGGGATCTCGATGTATCCGGAGGATGGGTCGAACGCGGACACGCTGTTCAAGCATGCCGAGGTGGCGTTGAAGCAGGCCAAGGCCAGCCGCAACCGGTACCTGTTCCACACGCCGAAGATGACGGAGATGATGGCGGGCAAGTTTGTGCTGGAGAACCAGCTGCGGCAGGCGCTGGATAAGCATGAGTTCATGCTGCACTATCAGCCGAAGATGAATATGGCGAGCGGCAAGCTCACGGGCGCGGAGGCGCTGATTCGGTGGAACGATCCGCGGACAGGATTGGTGCCGCCGGGACGGTTTACGCCGATGCTGGAAGAGACTGGCTTGATCTACGAGGTGGGGCGTTGGGCGCTAGGGCAGGCAATTGAGGATTATCTGCGCTGGCGGCGGTCGGGGTTGCCGGCGGTTCGGATTGCGGTGAATGTTTCGCCGCTGCAGCTGCGCAATCGTCACTTCATTGGGGATATCGAGCGGGCCATTGGCAGCGACAGCGATGCGGCGGCGAGCCTGGAGTTGGAGATCACCGAAGGGCTGATCATGGAGGACGTGGATTACAGCATTGCCACGCTGCGGGCGATCCGGGCTATGGGCGTGAGCATTGCAATCGATGATTTCGGCACAGGATTTTCATCACTTAGTTATCTTTCGAAGCTGCCGCTGGACACGCTGAAGATCGATCGGACGTTCGTGTCGGACCTGACGGAGGCGCCGGAGGGTTTGGCACAGGTGTCGACGATTATTAATCTGGCGCACTCGCTGAACCTGAAGGTGGTGGCTGAAGGGGTGGAGACGGCGGAACAGGCGCGGCTGCTGAAGATGTTGGGCTGCAATGAGATGCAGGGGTTTTATCTGAGCAAACCGCTGCCGGGAAACCTGTTCGAGTCGCGGTATTTGTCTCCGTATCATGCGGGGTGATGGTGTCCTGCGAACCCAGGTCTCAAAAGCGAGACATGGGGCACCCATAGGCAAGTTGAGGCCCAAAATGGGACGTACCTTCTGAGGAACCCGGTGGAAAAAATTCAGCTTCTATTGTTGTAGCGGTTATTGTGCATTTGCTTGCAATAGGCATGCTCTAGGCAGGTAGGACAACTGCGGAGGATGCATGCCGATATTGTCGAAGGTTACGAGCCAATGGAAACAGCCACTCGCGACCCAAGAGTTTACGACCGGGGTCTCGTTGCACAGCCATACGAGCGTTTCTGAGGAGACGCTGGGGTTCATCCACGCAATGTTTGTGGTGATGCCCGGGCTGAAGCGGATATTTGACTTCTACGCGGCCTGCAGCGAGCGGCATGGGGTGACGCTGGATTATGGGCGCGCCAACTGGCGGCCGCCGTTACAGCCGAAGATGGCGTATGACCTGGAGTCGAAGCAGATTCAGCGGCTGGGGCTGAACTCGCTGGTGTCGATTACAGACCATGACACGATTGAAGCGCCGATGCTGCTGCGGACGGTGCCATCGTCACGGCATATTCCGGTGAGCGTGGAGTGGTCGGCGCCGTTTGGGCAGACGATCTTTCACCTGGGAATTCATAACATCCCGAGCCGGGATGGCATGGAGTGGATGCGGCGGTTCGAGGAGTACACGGCGGCTGCCGATGCGAATCCGGGAACTGCCGAGATGGATGCGCGGCTGTTGAGTATGTTGCGCGAGCTGCACGAGAGCCCGCAGGTGCTGATCGTGTTCAACCACCCGCTGTGGGATCTGCACAAGGTCGGGCCAATGCACCAGACCGAGGTGCTGCGGTTTCTGCGTGAGGCTGGATCGGCGATTCATGCGATCGAGCTGAACGGGCTGCGGCATGTCCGGGAGAATCGCGACGCGGCGCAGCTGGCGAAGGAGACGGGACACCTTGTGATCTCGGGTGGCGACCGGCATGGGTTGGAGCCGAACGCGAACATCAACCTGACGTCGGCTGCGAGCTTTACCGAGTTTGTGGAAGAGATTCGCGTGGACCGCGTGAGCCATGTGCACTTCATGGGTCAGTATCAAAACCGGTGGGAGCAGCGGATCTTCCGCTCCACGCTGAATGCGGTGACTGACTTTCCGGAGTTTATGCCGGGATGGCAGCGGTGGGATGAGCGGGCTTTCCATCCGGACAAGGATGGCGTGATGCGGTCGTTCGCGGAGCTTTGGCCCACGGGCCGTGCACCGCGGCTGCTGCGCGGAGCGATCCAGGTAGTGCGGGTGGGTGGGGTGAGCGGGCTTTCGGCTCCTCTAAGCCTGGCGTTTCCGGGGGTCAACCGGCTGGAGCGCGAGATGAGTGCGGGCGCTGAGTGGGTCTAGAAGCAAGGTGTAGAGGGTAGAGTGTAGGGAAAGACGGGAAGGCGCGGCTCCGGCTGCGCTTTTTCTGTGTTCCGAGGGCTGGACCTGGACGGAAGATTCTGGCCAACACAAACTTCGTAATGGCGTTGTGATCACGGACACATCTGGTCTGATATATAGTGGACTAACTTAGTCCTATATCGGAATCGGATGCGCTTGCAAATGTCGGACGGATCCTGGTGGCGATGGATGAGATTGAAAGGTGTCAGGATCGATGCGCACGGTTGTGAGGATTTTTGCAGTGCTGTTGGTTGTTTGTTCGGTTATCGCGGTTCGTGGTCAGGAAACCGCACAGCGGGCTGCGAGGACGTGGGTGTCGGGCGTGGTGGTGGACGCTTCGGGCGCGGGGATTGGGCAGGCGGAGCTGGTGCTGCAGCGTGACGGCGCGGAGGTTGCCGAGGCGAAGGCGAGCGCGGCTGGCCGGTTCGAGGTGCAGGTGGCGGCCGGGATGGGCGAGGGAACGGACGGGGTTTGCTCCTTGGAAGTAAGTGCGGCGGGGTTTGAGTCGAATACGACGCCGGTGGCGTGCGGGGTGGAGGGGCGGGTGCTGACGATTCAGTTGGGGGTGGCGAAGCAGATGGAGGTGGTGGACGTGGCGGGGGACGCGGCCGGTGCGGATGTGGAGCCGACTGAGACGCAGCTGGGGTCGGTGCTGAACCGGCAGCAGGTGGCGAGCGTGCCGCTGAACGGTAGGAGCTTTACGGACTTGCTGGCGCTGACGCCGGGGGTGGTTCCACAGAGCTCGGCGCAACCGAATGCGGTGGTGATGAGTGGCGTGGCGAGCACGCCGCCGTCGGGCGATCTGGATATTGGCGCGTTGAGCGTGAGTGGGCAGCGGGAGACGCAGAATGCGTTTCGGGTGAATGCGAGCAATGTGCAGGAAGACGTGAACATGGGCGTGGCGGTGGTGCCGACGCTGGACTCGATTGCGGACCTTGAGGTGCTGACGAGCGAGTTCGATGCGAAGCTGGGGAACCAGAGTGGCGGACAGATCTCGGTAACGACGCGCAGTGGCGGAGAACGGCCGCATGGGAGTGTGTATGACTACTTTCGGAACACGGCGCTGGATGCGCGCAATTACTTCTCGCTGACACGGGCGCCGTTTCACCAGCAGCAGTTTGGCGGGACGCTGGGTGGGCCGGTGCCCTGGGTGAAGAAGCTGTTCTTCTTTGCGGATTACCAGGGGACGCGGCAGACGCAGGGTGTCGATACGGGGTTGATTGCCGTGCCGACGACGGCGGACCGTACGGGGGATTTGTTGGATCAGAGTGCGGCGCTCACGGGGTCGGTGAGCGGGCCGTACTTTGCGCAGCTGTTGAGCAGCAAGCTGGGATATGCGGTGGCGCAGGGCGAGCCCTACTACACGGCAAACTGCACGGCTGCGAATGCGCAGTGCGTGTTTCCGGGAGGCATGATTCCGCAGACGGTGTTTTCGGTGCCAGCGCAGCAGTTGCTGCAGTACATTCCGCAGCCGAACGCGGGGAGCGGACCGTTCTCGACGTCGACGTATGCGCAGACGGTGCGGGACGATAAGGGCGGGGTGCGGGTGGATCGGCAGACGCGGTGGGGCGCATTGACGGGGTATTACTTCCTGGACGACTACACGCTGCTGAATCCGTATCCGACGGGACAGGGCGGAGCGACGGTGCCTGGATTCAATGCGCAGAATAATGGGCGCGCGCAGTTGGCGGCGGTGAATCTGCAGACGGTGATGGGTTCGACCGGGACGAACCTGGCGCATGTGAGTTATATGCGGAACGCGGCGACGGCGGGGAACCCGCTGGGTGGCGTGGGCGTGAGCCTGGCGTCGCAGGGATTTGTTACGGGCGAGGGGACGTCGGGGATTGTGCCGTTGCTGCCGGATATTGAGGGCGTGGCAAATGTGATCTTCAACAGCTACACCATGGGCGTGGATGTGACGAGTTTGTTCCAGGCGGAGAACACCTACGAAGTTGCCGATGATATGAGCCGCACGGTGCGAAACCATGTGCTGTCGTTCGGCGTGGATTTTCATGTGGACCAGATCAACACGCATCCGACGGTGTATGACAACGGGAGCTTTTCGTTTACGGGAAGTGAGACGGGGTCGGACTTCGCGGACTTTCTGCTGGGGATCGATTCAAGTTACACGCAGGGGCAGGGGCAGAAGTTTTACAACCGCAATCATTACGTAGGCGTGTATGGGCAGGATAGCTGGCGGGTGAATTCGCAGTTGACGTTGAACTACGGGCTGCGCTGGGACGTGTTGCCGCCGTGGTCGGAGAAGTACAACCAGCTGCTGACATTGAATCCGAACGAGCAGTCGCTGGTGTTTCCGAACGCGCCGCTAGGGATTTTGTTCCCGGGAGATCCTGGGGTTCCGAAGACGATCTCGCCGACGCGGTATGGAAATGTGGCGCCGCGGGCGGCAGCTTCGTGGGCGCCGAAGGCGAGGCCGGGTGCGCTGGCGTGGGCGTTGGGAGCGCCGGGAGCGACGCTGGTGAAGGCCGGCTATGGGGTTTACTACAGTGCGTTCGAAGGGCTGTCGGCGGGGATTATGAGCGGCAATCCGCCATATGGATTTACGGACACGAGCGCGGCGCCGACGTTGTTCAACGAGCCATTTGTGACGGCGGCGACGGGGGTAAGTGTGGGGCAGCGGTTTCCGTTGCAGCCGGTGACGTTTGGAGCATCGCAGGCGCATCCGAATACGAGCGTGAACTGGGCGAACTTTGAGCCGCTGACGGGAATTCCCGCGTTCGCGATGAATAATGTGACGCCGTATGCGGAGAATTACAGCGTGTCGGTGGAGCGCCAGGTGGGTGCGCATACGGTGGTGAGCGCCGGGTATGTAGGGACACAGGCGCATCATCTGCTGGTGATCCAGGAAGTGAACCCGGGTGATCCGGCTGCGTGTTTGGCGCTGAGTACGCCGGCCAGCGTGGCGCCGGGGTCGGCTACGTGCGGGCCGTTCGGGGAGAGCAGCACGTATACGACAGCGGCGGGGCAGGTGGTGCAGGGGACGCGCACGGATTTTGGGCCGGCATTTGGCAGCGTGAATCTGCAGCGCACCATTGCGAACTCGCACGACAATGCGCTGGAGGTGAGCGTGAAGCACTCGACGCGCACGCTGTTTGTGCAGATTGGGTATACGTGGAGCAAGTCGATTGACCAGTCGTCGAGTTTGGCGGAGGCGGTGTATCCGGAGGTGCCAGGGTTGAGCAATGCGGGGATGAGCCGCGCGCTTTCGGCGTTCGATTTGACGCGGAACTTTGTGGCGGTCTACCGGTACACGCTGCCGGTGGGGAGCTTGTGGAAGGGACATGCGCGGTGGACGGAGGGGTGGAATGTGTCGGGGTTGACGCGATTCAGCACGGGGTTTCCGGTGACGCTGTTCAATAACAATGACACGTCGTTGCTGGGGACGCAGCCGAATGGGATTAACAACAATGGCGTGGATGAGCCGGAGGTTGCGGCGGGTGATTTGCAGGTGAATCATCGGCCGAGGCCGGACGGGTATGCGTTCAACACGAACTTGTTCTCGCTGCCAACGCTGGGGACGCTGGGCAATGCGCGGCGGCGGTTCTTCTATGGGCCGGGTGCGGACAACACGGATCTGGCGCTGGAGAAGACGACGCAGTTGGGCAGGACAGCGGGAGGTGGGGGGATGTCGTTGGAGTTGCGCGCGGAGGCGTTCAACGTGTTCAACCACGGGCAGTTCTTTGGGCCGGCGTCGGTGAGCGGAAATATTTCGAGCACGAACTTTGGGCAGGTGCAAAGCTCGTCGCCACCACGGTTGATGCAGCTGTCAGCGCGGTTTCGGTTCTAGGGGACGCCGCGATCAGGCTTCGGGCTGGGGTTCGGCGACCATGTGATCGGCGAGGACCTGGCCTTCGCGGATGTCGACGTATTCGTCGGTGAAGGGGCGCTTGAAGAAGGTGGTCCAGAGGTAGTTGATGGAGTAGCGCGCGGCCATGGTGAGCATGCCTTCGCTCTTGAGGCGGCGGGCGGAGGAGGACATCTTCAGGTCGAAGGTGAAGCGGACTTCGCCGACGTCGTTGAGGCGGCGGGCGATGTCAGTGTCTTCTCCGTAGAAGCTGATGGCGGTGTTGAAACCGCCGATCGATTCCAGCGATGCGCGACTCACGACGAAGTTGCCGCCCTGCACCATCGAGCCGACGCGCAGGATGTAGCGGTTGATCGCGTAGGTGGTCCAGGCCGTCATATAGAAGACGTGGACGAGGCGGCGCTGGCGCGGCGTGAGGTCGTAGTAGACGAGCGGGCCGGAGAAGGAGACGAGGGGGCGATGCGCCCTGGGGTTGGCGAGGTGCGCGGTGTTGGCTTCGGCGAAGGTAGTGAGGACCTTGGCGACCCAGCCGGGGGTGAGGCGGGAGTCGGAGTCTACGTTGGCGATGAGGTCGCCGGTGCTGGCGGCGAAGCCGGCCTGGCGGGCGAAGGTGAGGCCCTTGCGCGGTTCGTCGACGACGATGACACCGGGATAGCGGAGGGCTACTTCGCGGGTACGGTCAGTGCTTGCGTTGTTGACCACGATGATCTCGCAGGCGTCCGCAGCGAGGCCGCTGGTGGCTGGATCGATCTGGTTGAGGATGGATTCGAGGCAGGCGGGGAGGTAGGCCTCCTCGTTATATGCGGGAACGACGAAGCTTAGACGCATAAGTGAAGGCTACGCAGGCAATGTTGCAGGAAGAGAAATATTTGGAGAAGAAAGGTGCCGAGGAGGGAACATGGGCGGCTGTATGCTGTTGCGGTGCGCGTGAAGGCGTGCGGAGGAGTGTGTATGCGAGTTTGGATTGCAGCAGGAATCGTGGTGCTGATGCCGATATGTGCGGGAGCGCAGGTTGGGACCACGCCGCAGAAGATGACGGACAGCAGCGTGATTCTGCCGGATGGAACGGCGGTGGTGCGGCGCGTGGTGCCGGTGCCTAAGACGATCAGCCCGGAGGCGCAGCGGTGGCTGGCGAGGGTGGTGTCGGATGCGCCGAGCCATCCGACGGTGGAACAACAGCGGGCGGGGACGGATAAGTGGCAGGCGGGTGCGGGCGAGGTGTCAAGGAAGCTGTACCCGGCGAACGTGGCGGCGGCGACGATTGCGGGCGTGCCGGTGCGCGTGGTGACTCCGCTGACGATCTCGGCCGAGAAGCAGGACCATGTGCTGATCAATGTGCATGGTGGAGGCTTCGTGGTGGATTCCGGTTCGCTGACGGAGACGATCCCGATGGCGAATCTGACGGGGACGAAGGTGATTTCGGTGCTGTACCGGATGGCGCCGGAGCATCCGTTTCCGGCGGCGGTGGATGACGCGATTGCAGTCTATACGGAGGTGCTGAAGACGTACCAGCCGAAGAACATCGGGATCTATGGGACGTCGGCCGGCGCGATTCTTACGGCAGAGGTGACGGCGAAGATCAAGGAGCTGGGGCTGCCGATGCCGGCGGCTACGGGTGTGTTCTCGGGCACGGGCGATTTGAGCCAGGGCGGCGACTCGGCGGCGATGTATGCGTTGGATGGATTGTCGGGGTATCTTGCGCCGCCGAAGGATGGCATCAAGGACCTGGGGCCGTATGTGGGGAAGACGAATCCTCGCGACCCGATTTTGTCGCCGCTGTACTCGAACCTTTCGGGCTTTCCGCCGACGCTGTTCATTACCAGCACGCGCGATTTGCTGCTGAGTGGGACGACGATTCTACATCGCGCGTATCTGCGTGCGGGTGTGGATGCGCGGCTGATTGTGTTTGAGGCGCTGCCGCATGCGTTCTGGAATAATCCCACGCTGCCGGAGGCGAAGGAGGCCGATAAGGACATGGCGGATTTCTTCGATGCGCACCTGGGAAAGTAGAACGCCGGCTTCAGTTGGTATATCCTCAAGGGGTCGATAAAGACCTGGAGCGGTAGACGGTAAGCCCGCTCCCTCTTTCGCAAGCGAAAGAGCTCTGTACCTCCGCAGAAATTGCGAGGACCCGCGACAAGCAGTGTGCCTTTGGGCACGTTGGCTTGAGCGGGTCTTTTCGCGTTTGGTGGCGAGTGTCTGGCTGGCTTGAGCCTCCTACCCTGTGAAGGAGAGGATATGGCTGTCATAGAAGTGGATCAGAAGTTTGTAACGCAGATAAATATGTTCACAGTCGAACCTGCAAACCAGCAGCCGCTGATCGATCGTCTGCAGGAGGCGGCGGAGTTCGCAAGTCGGATACCGGGTTGGGTGTCTGCCAGCATCCATCGCAGCCTGGACGGCACGCGGGTTGTGAATTATGCGCAATCGAAGGATCTGGAGAGTGCGCAACGGGTGATCGACGCGTTGCGTGACGCTGGCTTTCTGGAACGCAATGCGCAGCTGGGAGAAGCGCATCCGGGACTGTATGAGGTGGTAGTTACGCTTGGAAGCTGAAAAACCAAAAGGGGCCTCGAATCGTCCGAGGCCCCTCCTGCTTACGTTTCCGAAGCATTACATTTCTTTGACGCCGTCGACGAAGGCTTTTAGCTTGCGCGAGCGGCTGGGGTGGCGCAGCTTGCGGAGAGCCTTGGCTTCGATCTGGCGGATGCGCTCGCGGGTGACCTGGAAGCTCTGGCCGACTTCCTCGAGCGTGTGCTCGGAGCCGTCTTCGAGGCCGAAGCGCATCTTGATGACACGTTCTTCGCGCGGGGTCAGCGTGCGGAGGACTTGGGACGTGTACTCCTTCAGGTTGACCGAGATCACGGCGTCGGAGGGGCTGACGGCCATGCGGTCTTCGATGAAGTCGCCGAGATGCGAATCTTCTTCTTCACCGATCGGGGTCTCGAGCGAGATGGGCTCCTGCGCGATCTTGAGGACCTTGCGGACCTTCGCGACGGGGATGTCCATGCGCTTGGCGATCTCTTCTGAAGACGCTTCGCGACCCAATTCCTGAACCAGTTGCCTGGAGGTGCGAATGAGCTTGTTGATGGTCTCGATCATGTGGACCGGGATACGGATGGTGCGGGCCTGGTCCGCGATGGCGCGGGTGATGGCCTGACGGATCCACCAGGTGGCGTAGGTCGAGAACTTGTAGCCGCGGCGGTACTCGAACTTGTCGACGGCCTTCATGAGGCCGATGTTGCCCTCCTGGATGAGGTCGAGGAACTGCAGGCCGCGGTTGGTGTACTTTTTCGCGATCGACACGACGAGGCGAAGGTTGGCTTCGATCAGCTCACGCTTGGCCTTCTCAGCGTCCATGTCGCCCTGGATGATCTCGCGCTGGGTCTTCTTGAGCGCGTCGTGGGAGATGCCGGCGTCGGCTTCCATGCGCTCGAGATCGATGCGGCAGTTCTTCTGCTGGCGGCGGTACTCCTTCTTGAGCTCTTCGGAGCGGGAGGCTTCGAACTTGGTCTCGAGCGAGCGAATCTGGCGCTCGAGGGTGCGCATGGAGTCGACGGTCTTGTTGACCTTGTCGAGCAGGCGCTTCTTCTCGCCGTTGGTGTACTTGAACTCGCGAACGATGCGGGAGACGAAGACGTTCTCGCGGCCCATGAGCCAGAGGTTCTTGCGCGCGTACTTTGCCTTGGCCTTCGCGTCCTTGCCCTGGGGGTCGAGGGACTTGGCGAGGTAGTCGGCGGCCTTCTTCTGGTGCTTGACGAGCTCGTCTGTGCGCGCGACGGTGGCTTTGACGCGGGCTGCGAGGATCTCTTCGGTGAGCTCTTCTTCGTCGAAGGTGACGACTTCCTTGATGTTGCGGACGCCGCGCTTGAGGTCTTCA
This sequence comes from uncultured Acidobacteriaceae bacterium, assembly GCA_963737325.1. Taxonomy (GTDB): domain Bacteria; phylum Acidobacteriota; class Terriglobia; order Terriglobales; family Acidobacteriaceae; genus Granulicella. Next base: position 354,306 of record CAVTSJ010000023.1, on the reverse strand, counting down.
CCGAGGCCGACGATTTCGCGGATGACGATCGACGAACGCGAGATGGCCTTCATGACGCGAAGCTGGCCGCGCTCGATGCGCTTGGCGATCTCGACTTCGCCCTCGCGGGTGAGCAGGGGAACGGTGCCCATCTCGCGGAGGTACATGCGGACGGGGTCGTTGGTCTTCTCGAGGGTGCCGGGCGAGAGGTCGAGTTCGACGTCGTCGGAGTCTTCGCCGGACTCGTTATCGGAGTCGCGATCGTCGGCATCGAGCTTGGAGCCGCGGCGGCCCTCGGTGAGGACATCGATGCCCTGGGTGTTGATGGTGGTCATCAGGTCATCGAGCTCGTCGGGCGAGGTAATATCGCCGGGGAGGAGGTCGTTGACTTCGCCGAAGGTGAGGTAGCCCTTCTCCTTGCTGGTGTCGATGATATGGTCTACGTCTTCTTCGTACTTATCGAGTTCTTCAGCCACGTGGGCGCTCCTAAGGGAGACTCACGCAGGGCGGAGTCTCATAAATTTTTTTGCGGGAACCATTTCCGCGCGGGAGAGAATCAAACAAACTTCGCGGAGAACTCCCTCGGTTGTGACGGGGTCGTTGGGACGGGGGTTGCGGTCAAGGCCGCGGGCGCGGGCGGAAGACACTTTCAAGGTGCTTCGGCAACTCGGAGGCGCACGTCTCCAGCGAATCTTAGTCTACCACTGAATTAGACGTTTCCAGGGGCGAAAAGATTCCAAACGCACCACAGCCTGCACTGGTTTGTGCAGGCTGTGACATCGCGAAAACGGCCGTGTAGCGCGGGGTGGCTCGGGTCGGGAGGTTGAGTCTTAGGAGTGAAGGCCGATGCCGCAGCCGATGCAGATGGCCATTACGTAGAGGCCGATGATGACCCCGACCAGGGCAAATACAGGACTGTAGGTGAAGACGAATGAGCGAAGTTTGGTCATCGGAATCCCTTTCGAATGCGCAAATTGCGCGGGGTTCCGAGGAAACGGGGAGAAGGTCAGCGACCTGGCTTCCGGTAAACCTACCGCGAGATGTTCTCTTTATCGGCGGGGTTTCTGAAAGCATGAGTCAGGATGAGATAATTCTCGAAGTACAACAAAATAGATAGCTTAGAGCGCGGACTGTGGGTAGCGCGAAAGCCGTGTCGTGTTATCGGACGTTCTTTGTTGTGGATTAGAGCTGTTTTGCGAAGATGAGGTCGCAGCACTGCTGGCTGCCGACGTGGAAGATCCGAGTGCCGACCTCGGTGAAGCCGTTGCGCCGGTAGAAGGCGATGGCGCGGCGGTTGGTGGCGTGGGTGCCGAGCAGGAGGCGGGTGGCGCCGAGGGCGCGGGCGTCGGAGAGGGCGGCGTCCATGAGGGCCTGGGCGGGGCGAAGGTTGGGGATGGGTGCGGCGGTTGCGTCGAGGACGGCGGCGGAGCGGAAGCGGGAGAACAGGTAGATGCGCTTGAGCTCGATGTCGGTGGGTACGATGTCGATGGTGGGGAGCTCGGGGGAGCAGAGCAGGACGTAGCCGATGATGGAGCCGGGCTCGGCGGGGAAGCCGACTGCGGGGCCGGTGACGGCGACCGTGATGCGGGTGTTGGGGTGGGTGAAGTAGTGCGCGTAGGCGTCGGCGGTGTGGTTGTTGAGCGCGTGGGCGACGATGTCGGGGCCGGGCAGCATCCAGGTGAAGGCTTCGAGGAAGGTGGCGGCGCCGGTGAGGGCGAGTGCGGGCGCGTCGGCGACGGTGGCGTGGCGCAGGGTGACGGTCTCGGTGACGTCTGGTGCAGGATTTGGGGCGCAGGATTTGATGGCGTCGATGGACATGGATTTTCTCGCAATGACGATGGTAGCCGATGTGCGGGGTTCAGGTAGCGTGGAGAGGAGATGGAGAAGATTTCGACGTCGATGACGGTGCAGGAGAAGGATGCGGCGTATGCACGACTGGCCGCGCAGCTGGTGGACGATGGGTGCGTGCCGCAGGCGCTGCGCGAGCTGGCACAGGATCCCCGTGTAATGGTGCGGCGGGGTGGCGCGCCAGGAAAAGGCAAATGCGTTGTGTACTGGATGCAGCGGGCGCAGCGGGGGCTCGATAACCATGCGCTCGATATGGCGATTGCGGTGGGCAATGCGCTCGGGCTGCCGGTGGTTGTGTACTTCGCGGCGATCAGCAACTTTCCGCACGCAAACCTGCGGCACTACGCGTTCCTCAACCAGGGGCTGCCGGATGTGGAAGAAGATTGCGCGGAACGCGGTGTGGGCTTCGTGATGCGCCGCGCGCCGGAGGAGGATCACCTGAAGTTTTTTGCGGATGTTGACGCGGCGGTGGTGATTGGCGACGAGAACCCGATGCGCGCGCCGGAGAGATGGCGCGTGCGCATGGCCGAAGAGCTGGCAGTTCCCTTCTGGACTGTGGATGCGGATGTGATTGTGCCGTCGAAGCTGTTGGAGAAGGCGCAGTTCAGTGCGGCTGTGGCGCGGCCGAGGCTGTATCGCGCGCTGCCGGAGTTTCTTGTGCCGTATGCGAATCCTCATGCCGAGGTGAGGTGGAAGCAGCCGCGTGGACTGCATGCGGATGATGTGCGCGAGGATGTTACGCGCGAGTGGAAGGACTTCGATCGCAGCGTAAAGCCGGTGGACGCGTGGATGGGTGGGCACCGTGCGGCGGTGAAGCGGCTGGACGTGTTCTGCGCGGCGATGCTGGCGAACTACGATCGCGATCGCAATCATCCGGAGATCGACGGAACGAGCAAGATGAGCCCGTGGCTGCACTTCGGGCATATCGGGCCGCAGACGATCGCGCTGGCAGTGGATGCGGTGGCGAAGCAGCATCCGCACATGAAGGCAGAACGCGAGAGCTACTTCAATGAGCTGATCGTGTGGCGCGAGTTGGCGGTGAACTTCGTGCGGTATCAGCCTGAGTATGACTCGCCTGGCTGCGCGGACAAGTGGGCGCGTGAGACGATTGAGGAGCATGACCGCGATCAGCGTGAGGTGTTGTACAAACTGCCGCGGTTGGAGAATGGCGAAACCTACGATGAGCTTTGGAATGCGGCTCAGATCCAGATGGTGCGCTATGGGTGGATGCACAACTACCTGCGCATGTACTGGGCGAAGAAGATTGTGGAGTGGACGCCGAATGTGCGCATTGCGATGAAGGTGGCGATTTACTTGAATGACAAGTATGAGATCGATGGACGCGATCCGAATGGCTATGCGGGGATCGCGTGGTCGATGCTGGGTAAGTTCGATCGCGCGTGGTTCGATCGGCCGATCTTTGGGAAGCGGCGATATATGTCGGGCGGGAGCACGGGGAAGAAGTTCCGGTCGGCTCTATATATCGAGCGGGCGAAAGCATTGCCGGAGTAGAGAGCTGCGGGCTAAGCTCCTGATAGCAGGACTCGATTGAAAAAGTTGAATCTTTTTGCTCTGCTCGCACGTCGTGTGTGCGAGAAATCTCCTGTGTCCATGCGGGTATCGAGAGCGTCTATTAATACAGGCTGCGTGTTGTGTACGCGCAGCTACGGTTGGCTCCTTCCGATGATTTGCATGAGCGCACCGAACCTACACACCGAGGAATGAGAGGAATACCTGCATGAAACTGAATTCATTGATGACTCTTTCTTTCACCGCTGCACTCCTTCTGCCTACGATCGCGCAGGCTGCGCCAACCGGGCCTGCGAGCACGACTGCGATTGGCAACACAGCAGGAGTAGTGGAACTCAACCGGTCGCTGGACGCACGCAAGCTGAGCAAGGGAGCGACCGTCGAGGCGCGACTCATCGACACGGTGCACCTGCCGGATGGAACCAAGCTGCCAAGCGGTACGCTGCTGACGGCGACGGTAGAGAACGACAGCCTGCAGGACGGAAACGTGCGGCTGGCGCTGCGCTTTACCACTGCGCAGTTGAAGCACGGGGCGACCGTGCCGCTGCATGCCAGGATCGTGGACGCCGCGACGGATGCTGATAACGACGGAGAGCCGGACGGAGCGTTGGTCCCGGACACTCTCACTGACGTGGGCGCCAGTGACGACGTGCAGGATGTCGTCTCGGGCGTGAATCTGCACAGCCAAGCCAACAGCGCGAACTCGGGCGTGTTCGTGAGCAAGACCAAGGACGATGTGAAGCTGCCCAGCGGCATGCAGATGGAGCTAGCGCTGCGGCCGGCGGTCGCAACTGCAACTGGAGAGTAACTCTCAGTGCGTTGGTGTTGCAGATGAACGCCACCCTGCGAATGGTACTCAGCGAACGATGAGATCGTGCGCTGGGTACCACTCGCGTTTCATTTAGCGTTGGTGGATTCTTTAGCGGCCGGGCAGCTTGTAGAGTATTTCGGCGTTGCGATGCAGGACCATGTTGGCTAACTCGGCAGCGCGCGCGGGTGAGATTTCGCCGTCCTGCTCCATGCCGGCGAGGGCGATGGCAAGAGCCTTGCGAGCATTGCGTGAGCCGAGCCAGGTAGCCTCTTCCCAGCCGAAGGTGTCGCTGTAGGGATAGCCGTCGGTGCCGAAGAGGACTTTGTCTGGATAGAGCTCAAGCCACTCGCGCAGCCAGGTGGAGAGGGTGCGTGCGGGAATCATGATGGCCTGTTGCGAGATATCGAGGTAGAAGTTCGGTTTCTGCAGGAGCGCGCCGGCTTCGTGCACGAACGGCCAGCCGCCGTGGAGAAGGACGAAGTTGGTGTGGGCGAAGCGCGGATCGTCCAAGAGGGGTTCGAGGTTGAGCGGATTGACGCCGGTGACGGAGAAGTAGCGGCCGGCGCCGGCGAGGCCATGGAAATGGACCGCCATGCCGAGATGGCCGGCCTCAATGGCGATGGTGCGGAAGAGGAAGTCCTGGAGAAGCTTGTAGTCGGCGGGAGAGGGAATGCCGCCGTGGATGTAACGCGCGTAGATGTCGGCGGCGCGGGCGGCATCGGTGGGAGTGTCTGCGGGGGAAGGATCGCTGATGTCGAGCGAGCGCAGATAGGCGAGCTCGAACTTGATGGCGATCGCGCCGTCGGCGTGCTGGCTTTGTAGCGTGGGGAGAACAAGCTGAGTGAGGTAGTCGTTGAGGGTGGGCGGAAGGGCGTTGAGGTGCGCGGCGGCTAGGTAGCGGGCGCGGAGCTTGTCTTCGAGGGGGAAGAACTGCGCGCGATCGGGAGTGTCGGCTGCAGCAGTGTTGTCGAGCGGGAAGAGCAGTGCGTCGTCGTAGGGTACCCAGAGGAAGCGGGGCGGTTGAACGCCGTTGCCCATGGCTACGCGGTTGGCGACCATGGTTGCGATGTGCGCCTGGTCGAGAACCCAGGCGGAGTAGTGAGTGCCTTCGCGAGCTTTGACGGCGGCACGCGCGGCGGCGAGTTTGGCTGCGGCGGCGGCATGGAGCGGCACGTGCAGATCGACGTGGAAGAGAGCACGCCAGGCGTCGGCGAGCTGAGGGTTGTCAGGGCGGTAGGCGGCGGGATCGGTCTGCGGGGCCATGCTGTCGACGGGGAGCGCATCGAAGTTGCGGTCGGTGGCGTCGTCGGGCGGCGAGAGCATGGGGTGCGCGTGGTTGTCGAAGGCGGGGATGGTGTTGATGTACTGGAGGTCCTGCGCGGACGGCGAGGGGCTCTGCGCAGCGATGGAAGGAGATTGCGCGGCCGAGAGGGTGGCGATGGCGCAGAGGGCGGTGACGGCGAGCAGGCGCATGGAGACTCCGTTGAGGGAGAGGATACCGCAGACGGTGGGAGCGGGCATTTCGGCGGATGACGGCCCGAGCCCGGCGTAGTCGGCGTGTGCTATGCTGCGCGTGTGTACCCGACAGCGCCTCTCCCGAACCCGGCGCCTCCTCGCCACACGGCGGTGGTACGTGTGACGCACTGGCTCACCGTGATTGCGTTTTTCGCGCTGCTGATTACGGGCATGGAAATCGTGATCTCGCACCCGAGGTTTTACTGGGGCGAAGTGGGCAACGTGATGGTGCAGCCTGCATTCACGATTCCGATCCCGGCATCCCGCGGATCGGTGCCCACGGGCTACAAGTTCGAGATGCCCGACGAAAACGGATGGAGCCGCTATCTGCATTTTGAGGCTGCTTGGTTGCTGGTCCTGACGGGGTTGGTTTACGGGCTCTACAGCCTGGGTACAGGACACTTTCGCAGGAACCTTGCACCGGCGCGTGGCCAGCGCTCGTGGCGCGATGTCCGCGACGTGTTGCGCAAGACGCTGCGGCGCGCGCGACCTGATGCTGCAGAAGAGCGCTCGTATAACCCGGTGCAGCGCGCAACGTATCTGGTGGTGATCTTCGGATTGATTCCGCTGACCATTTGGACCGGGTTGGCAATGTCACCTGCATTTACGGCGGCGATGCCGTGGACGGTGGAAGCGCTGGGCGGCCGGCAGACGGCGCGGACGCTGCACTTCTTTGTGTCGTGGGCGCTGGTGCTGTTCGTGGTGGTGCATGTGGCGATGATCTCGAAGGCGGGCTTTCGAAACCGCATGCGCGCCATGGTTACAGGACGCGCCGCGGTGCGGGAGGAAGTATGAAGCCAGTGACGCGCAGAAGGTTTATGACAGCGGGCATTGCGGCGACGGCTGGCGTCGCGGGTGTTGCGGTGGCTGATCGGCTGGCGCGACGGTATGGGCTTCTGCCTCCGGACGATGGCGGTATCTATGGGCCGGGCGAGACGCTGACGTATGCGGCGCAGCGCATTATCGGCAGGCACTCACGGGCGCGGGAGTTTCCTCGCAGCATGATTTCTACGGCTCCATTTGCCAACGAGGTGGCGCCTCCGAATGATGCGTTCAAGAGCCTGCAGGCGAAAGGATTCGCAGACTGGCGGCTGGCGGTTGATGGATTGGTGGCGCATCCGGGATCGTTCTCGCTGGCTGACCTGAAGAGCATGGGCACGCGCAGCCAGATTACGGAAGTGGCCTGCGAAGAAGGGTGGTCCTACATCGCGGAGTGGATTGGAACGCCGTTGGTGACGGTGCTGCATGAGGTGGGCGTGCTGCCGCAGGCGCGATATGTTGCGTACTTCTCTTTTGAGCCTGACTGGTGGGACAGTATCGATATGGGCGACGCGCTGCACCCGCAGACTCTGCTGACGTGGGGGATGAATGATGGCGATCTGCCGGTGGGATTCGGCGGGCCGCTGCGCATGCGCGTGCCGCGGCAGTTGGGCTACAAGAACGTGAAGTACATTACGCGGATGACCGTGACAGATTCGATGAAGGGAATTCGCGGCGGGTTGGGATCGGCGGACCCGGCGGCTGGGTACTCCTGGTACGCGGGGATTTGAAGGCGTCAGGCGAAGTGCCTTGCCCAGAGCTGCACCCAGCTTAGCGTGAGGGCCTTCCATGGACCCCAGAAGTAGAGGATGCTGGCGAGCAGTTCACCGGCGAGGATGCCGGCGGCGGCAATCACGAAGGAGCGCATGAGGCGGCCGCGCCACCAATCCAATGCGGCCATCAGGACAATGACCAGCAGGTTGCCATAGAAGGAGTACATGAACCAGAGAGGGATGGAGTGGGGTTCGTGGGGCCAGAGATAGCCGGAGAAGCGGGAGAAGCCGGGATCGGAGATGGCCACGGTGGAGAGGATCATCACGCGGCGATGGGCGGCTGGATTCTTGCGCAGGGAGATGCCCCAGGCGAGCACGACGACGAAAGCGGTCATGTTGACGATGTTGACGGACAGAAATTGCGGGTCGCTGAAGGGGGTGTGAAGCTCGGCCGCCTGGGATGCGATCGCGCCCCACGGGCCGAGGATGACCATGAGGCAGGCCCAGCCGGCCATAAACCATCCGAGTTTGCGGTGCCAAGCGATGCGGTCGGTGAGCACGAGCAGGACCTGGGTGGTGAGCAGCAGCATCCAGCCGGTGAAGACGACCGCATGCACGTAGAGGATGTGCGGTGCGGGAGGTCTCTCGTGCAGGAAGCGTGAGAAGTCGAAGCCGAAGCCGAGGAGCATGCCGAGCGAGATGATGCTCAGCCAGACGGCGGAAGGCTTGCGGTCGTCCCGTGCGTTCCAGGTGCCGCGCACATGCAGGATGATTTTGGGCCCATGAATCGGAGGAGCTGTTGCCATGGGAGACTCCTGAGGGCCCTGTCGCTGGTTGTATTGCAGAGATCATCGTTGTACGCGTGGCAGCGCGTCAACGGAATTCGAAGAGGGTGCGGAATTTTATCGGAAGCTAGTCGACACGGCAGATGAGGCACTTGAGATAGCGAGTCTCTGGGAGGGTGAGTACTTCAGGGTGGTCGGGCGCGGCGGCGTGAGTTTCGAGCAGCTGGACGCGGCGGTTGGCATCGGCTGCGGCGGAGGCGACGATCTCGGTGAAGTCCTGCAGTGAGACGTGATGCGAACACGAGGTCGTGATGAGTGTGCCACCGGGCGCGAGCAGGCGGAGGGCGCGGAGGTTGAGCTCTTTGTAGCCGCGCAGAGCACCTTCTGCCGCGCGCCTGGACTTCGCGAAGGCTGGTGGGTCGAGCACAATGGCGTCGAAGAGATCAGCGGGTGCGGACGTCTTGCGCGCGCTGTCGTCGAGATGGCGAAGGTAGTCGAAGGCGTCGGCCTCCATCCATTCGACTTCGGCTGTGAGTGAGGGATTGAGAGCGAGGTTGCGATCGGCGGCCTTAAGCGCGGCGAGGCTGGCATCGACGCCGGTTACGCGGGAGGACACCTGCGCGAGGTGAAGCGCGAAGCCACCCTGGTAGGTGCAGATGTCGAGCGCGCGAGCAGTGCGGCCCGACGCTTTGACGACACGGGCAGCGGCCGCGTAGTTGAGACGCTGGTCGAGGAACGCGCCGGTCTTCTGGCCGCTGGCCGCGTCGTAATGAAAGTGCAGGCCGTTGAGCGCGAAGCGTGCCGTGGTTGGCGCTGCTTGATCGTCGTCGCGCTCCGCTTCGGTGCGGAAGGACAGGCCGTCGGGCGCGACGGTGTCGATGTGCGTGGTGAAGAGGGGGCCGGGGACGGGCGCGGGCAGTTGCTCGAGCTCGCGAATGCGCGGGTCAGGACGCTCCCAGATCGTGAGGGCGCTCTTTTCTTTCGTGAAGGCGGAGCTGAACGCCGCGATGAGGACAGCCCGAACGTCGTCCTGTGCCGTGCCCTGCGTGAGCAGTTGCAGGAGGACGAGATCGTTGTAGCGGTCGGCGATGATGCCGGGAAGATTGTCGGCCTCGGAGAAGATGAGGCGGTGCGCGTTGTTGTTCGCGGAGGCAGGGGCGAGTTTGCGGCGAAGTTGAAGCGCGGCGTCGATGCGAATGCGGAGGTCGGTGAGGTATTGCGTGCGGCTGAGCGCGGGTGTACGCGAGATGAGGCGCGCGGCGATGGTGGATGCGGAGGAATAGATTGCAGTGCCGAGCGGAATCTCGCGGGAGTCTGTGATCGTAACGAGAGACCCGGGCTCGGGTGCGGCGGGAGGTTGTTGCGATTCGAGATCGGTGCGATAGACCCAGAGATGGCCGGCGCGGAGGCGGTCGGCGGCGCGGCGTGTGATGCGAAGCGTGGTTGGCGTAGACATCTGCTTCAAGTGTAGACGTGCGGCCGCTGCAGCGATGGCGTGCAGCTAGGGCAGGTGTGGGATGATGACGCCGAGGTGTTCGGCGATGGCCGTCACGACGAGGTTGTGGTCGTCGCGTTGCGGCAGGCCTGAGGCGATGATCGTGCCGACGCATTGGGCGCCCGCGAGAAAGATTGGGAAGCCTCCGCCGTGTGCAGCGTAATCGACGAGCGCGAGACCATGGTTTGCTTCGAGTGTTTGACCGTCGAGCTCCAATTGGCGGCCGACTGCGTATGAGCTGCGCGCAAAGTGGCGGACGGTGTTCCGCTTGCGGCGAATCCAGTCAGCCTGGTTGGGCTTGGCGCCGACAGTGGTGCAGGCAAAGAGAAGCTGGCCGTCGCGCTCAATCTCTACGGTGCCACCGGCTTCGCGCGCTAGCAGCGCATCGTGCAAGCAATGGCCCAGTTGCCATGCGGTATCCGACGTGAAGTCGGTGAAGTGCAGCAGCGATTCCTGTTGGGCGAGGATGGCGAGGTCCTGGGCCGGATCCGGTGCGGTGCTCATATGCTTAGCTCTCCCTGGATTTCATTGTCGCGCGAATCGAAATGGAGCGGGATGATGGGAGCTGCGAAAATAGAGGAAATGAGGAATCGGTGGGATGAGGTGCCGGCGGTCGGGATTGATTTTGGCACGACGAACAGTTCCGTAGCGATGGTGCGAGATGATGCGCAGGTTGAGTTGGTGCGGTTTGCTGCGCGCGAAGGAGAGACGCTCTCTTCGCGCTCGGTGCTGTATCTCGAAAAAATAAAGGATGCGAACGGGGTGCGTCGCACGCACTCGTTCACGGGGCCGTCGGCGATTGAACAATACCTGGATGCCGAGGAGAAGGGGCGGCTGATCCAATCGCTGAAATCGTACTTGCCGAGCCGCACGCTTACGGGTACCGGGATCTTTGGGCGCCAGTATAAGTTTGAGGACCTCGTAGGGCGAATACTTTCTGAATTGCGCGAGCGGGCGGAGCGGCAGTTTGGCCGGCCAATTCGGCATGCGATGGTGGGCCGGCCGGTGCAGTTTGTCGGCGCAGAGACGGAAGACGACGATGCGTTCGCGGAGGGCCGGCTTCGGGCCGCGTTTACGCAGGCAGGATTTGAGAGTGTGGAACTTGAGCTGGAGCCAGTGGCTGCGGCGTACTCGTACCAATCGACGCTGGATCATGAAGAGTTGATTCTGATTGGCGACTTCGGCGGCGGCACGAGCGACTTCTCGCTGTTGCGCGTGGGGCCGGGTTTGGGTCGCTCGGTTGGTTCGCCGCAACGGGTGATGGGGAACAGCGGCGTGCGGTTGGCGGGAGATTCATTCGATGCTCGGATCGTGCGCAAGCTGGTGTCGCCGGCATTGGGATCGGATTCGTATGCGCGCTCGATGAACAAGATTCTGCCCGCGGTGCCAGCGTGGGTCTACGCGAACCTTGAGCGCTGGCATTATCTATCGTTTCTACGCACGCATGAGGTGACGGAGATTCTGCGCAGCGCGCGGCTGCGGGCTCTCGAACCGGAGAAGATCAAGGCGCTCAGCACGCTGATCGAGGAAGATCTCGGCTATCAGTTGCATCGCGCGGTGCAGAAGGTGAAGTTCGAGCTATCGCAGGCAGAGACTGCGGAGTTTCACTTTCGCGATGGCAGCATGGAGCTGCAGATTCCAGTGACTCGCATGGAGTTTGAGGGTTGGATTGCGGAGGAGTTGCGCGCAATAGAGGGCTCGGTCGATTCGTTGCTTGAGCGTTCCGGCGTTAGCGCGGGAGATATTGATCGCGTGTTCTTGACGGGCGGAAGTTCCTTCGTTCCCGCGGTGCGGCGGATCTTCGTTAAGCGCTTTGGGGAAGAGCGTATTCGCAGCGGCAATGAGTTCACCTCGGTGGCGCATGGGCTGGCTTTGCGCGCACAGGAATCATTGCTCGCACGGTGATGTTCTGAGCAGCGGACTTGAGTAAAATTAGCGGATGGCAGCAGCGCGCAAGATGCCGAAGTTTATCGAAACTTCGTTGATGGGATTGGGCTTGTTGAACACGCCGATGTTTAACAAGGGAACTGCATTTCCAGAATCAGAGCGCGATGAGTTTTCTCTTCATGGGTTGCTTCCGCCGCACGTCGGTACGCTCGATGAGCAGGTGGAGCGGCGGCTACGTGCGTTTCGCGCGTTGTCCGACGACTTCTCGCGCTACACGCTGATGCGCGATCTGCAGGACGTCAACGAGACCTTGTTCTATGCGCTGATTACGCGCAACATCGAGGAGATGCTGCCGGTGGTTTATACGCCGGCGGTGGGCGAGGGCTGCCAGCGCTTCTCGGAGATTTGGCGGCGCCCGCGCGGCGTATTTCTCAGCTATCCTAATCGCTCGCGGATCGAGACGATTCTCAATCATCCGCGCTATGACCGCGTGCGCTGTATTGTGGTGTCGGATGGCGAGCGGATACTTGGGCTTGGCGACCAGGGTGCCGGTGGCATGGGCATCCCGATTGGCAAACTCGCGCTGTATACCGCGCTGGCGGGGATTCATCCGATGCAATGTTTACCCGTGCTGCTGGATGTGGGCACCGACAATGCGGCGCGGGTCGCCGATCCGCTGTATATCGGCTGGCGGCATGAGCGGGTGCGTGGCGCCGAGTACGACAAGTTTGTCGACACGTTTGTGCGCGTGGTGCGCAAGCGCTGGCCGCATGTGCTGCTGCAGTGGGAAGACTTCGCGGGAAATAATGCGGCGCGCTTATTGGAGCGCTATCGCGACGCACTGCCGAGTTTCAACGACGACATCCAGGGAACGGCTGCGGTCACTGTTGCGACGCTGCTGGCGGCGGTGAATGTGACGGGTGTTCCATTCGCAGAGCAGCGGTTTGTGGTGTATGGCTTTGGATCCGCGGGACTGGGAGTTGCGAAGTTGCTGTGCCAGGCGCTGGTGGCTGCGGGTTTGAGCGACGAGGCGGCTCGCGCAAGGTTCTATGCCGTCGATAAAGAGGGACTGCTGATCGAAGGTATGGAGGGGATGACGCACGATCAGGCAGCGTTTGCGCGTGCCGGCAGTGAGCTGCAGGACTGGACTCGCGACGAACGTGGAGTCGGTCTGAAAGAGGTGGTCGAGCGGGCGCGGCCCACGGTGTTGATTGGCGTGTCAGGTCAGGCGGGCGCATTCACTGAAGAGGTTGTGCACGCCATGACGAAGGGGTTGGATTCGGAACACAATGGGAGCGAGGTGCGGCCGGTGATTCTGCCGCTCTCGAATCCGACCAGCCGCTGCGAAGCGACGCCTGCCGATGTGATTCGCTGGACGGAGGGTTGCGCGATTGTGGGTACTGGTAGTCCCTTCGCGCCGGTGGAGTTCGGCGGCAAGAGCCACAAAATCGCGCAGACGAACAACTCTTACATCTTTCCCGGTATGGCGTTGGGAATTATGAGCTCGAGGGCGAAGCGTGTGAGTGATGGGATGATCATGGCGGCCGCGCTCGCCCTGGCTGCGCTCTCACCTGCGCAGGACGATCCGGACGGCGCGTTGCTGCCGCCATTGGAGTCGCTGCGAGATGTGTCGATGAGTGTCGCGAGTGCGGTGGGGCAACAGGCGCAAGCGGAGGGGTTGGCGGAGATTAAGGGCGACGCATTTATAGAGGAACTGCGCGCCAACGTGTGGGAGCCGGTATATCTGCCGTACAAGCGCAGATAACTGCGGGAACAGTGGATACGCGGCCCTGTCTTGCTGGCGCGAGAAAGCTTAGCGATTGAATTCGTGGATGGTTTGACCGGCAGCCTGCGCGACTGACCCGGCGGCGTCTTTCAGCGAGCCTGCAACCTGGTCGACAACACCCTCGTTCGCAAGATCGGGATTGCCGGTGAGGTTGCCAATGCCCTCTTTCAGCTTGCCGCCGAGGTTGGTGCCGGCACCGGTGATGCGGTTCTTCGAACCCCAGGCAGAGGTTCTGCGAGCGGCGTCTTCGATGCTGTCGTTGCCCGTCGCATACTCCGGGCCGGGCGCGTTCAGGACGACGTACGCGGCCACACCAAGGCCAACGGCTGCGAGGATCCAGGGTAGTGATTTCATAACGTGCTCCTATTGTTCTTCCTGTGCGATTGGATGCACGCAGGACTGTTCGCGTTGGGTTCCATAGAATGAGCAGATGGATGTTGGAGAAACATTGCGCGAGTTGGAGGCCAGCCTGCTTACGAACGTTGTGCGCAAGGATCGAGCGCGCGTGGGCGAGTTGCTGGCCGAGGAGTTTCGCGAGTTCGGGCGCTCGGGCACGGTCTATACCAAGGCGGAAATTCTTGCCTTCCTGCAGGAGGAGAAAGAGGTTTTTGTCACGATGAAGGAGTTTGCCTGCGAGATAGTGGCCGAGGGCGTTGCGCTGGTCACGTATCGCAGTGAGCGCGCGGAATCGAGCGGCGAAACGCTCGCGGCACTGCGCAGTTCGCTGTGGGTGTGGCGCGGAGGGCGCTGGAAGATGGTGTTTCATCAGGGAACGCCTTTGAGCGTGACCGTGGCGAAGCGAGTGAAGGTTTAGGTGGGGGCGATGCCGTACGACGTGGTGGTGCTCGGCGCAGGTGCGGCCGGAATGATGTGTGCGTTTGAGGCGGGCAAACGCGGGCGGCGCGTGCTGCTGCTGGAACACGGCGATCGCGTGGGGCGGAAGATTCTGATCTCGGGCGGCGGGCGCTGCAACTTCACCAATGTGGGGACGAAGGCGGAGAACTTCCTCGGTGAGAATCCGCACTTCGCCAAATCGGCGCTGGCGCGGTTCACGCCGAAGGACTTCATTGCGCTGGTGGAGAAACAAGGGATCAAGTATCACGAGAAAACGCTGGGGCAGCTGTTCTGCGACGGCTCGGCGACGCAGATTGTGGCGATGTTGCAGAAGGAGTGTGCGGAGGCGCGGGTGGAAACGCGCTGCGGTGTGACGGTGAGTGGAGTGCGGTCGGCCCACGTCTCAGAATCGAGACATGGGGCACCCGATTTGTTGCAGCAACGTTTTGTGGTCGAGAGCAGCGCGGGGAGGTTCCCGTGTGCGTCCGTGGTGGTCGCGACAGGCGGGTTGTCGATTCCGGCGATGGGCGCGACAGCGTTTGGATACGAGCTGGCGAGGGAGTTCGGGCATGCGGTCGTGGAGCCGCGCGCAGGGCTCGTGCCACTGGTGTTTTCGGTGGACGATAAAGCGCGCTGGTGCGACCTGGCTGGCCTTGCCTTTGAGGTGGTGGCGCGTGCGGTTGTACAGGAAACGGCGCGACGCCGGATTCCTGCATTTCGCGAGCGGCTGCTGGTAACGCATCGCGGGGTGAGCGGGCCGGCCGTGCTGCAGGCGTCGTCCTACTGGAAGCCGGGGGGCGAGGTCAGCTTCGATATGGCGCCGGGACTTGAGGTGTTTCAGCCGCTGCTGGCGCAGGCTTCCGGACGCGACTGGAACAGTGCGTATGCTGCCCTGCGCACGGTGTTGCCGACGCGAATGGCTGAGCGCTGGGTTCGGGTGCGCGCCAATGCAGGTGCAGGTGACTGGACGAACGCCGGCATTGCGCGGCTGGAGAGTGAGTTGCACGCGTGGACCGTGCGGCCCGATGGGAGCGAGGGGTTTGCCAAGGCCGAGGTCACGGTGGGCGGAGTGGATACTGCGGAGCTCGACGCGCGGACTATGGAGAGCAAGCGCGTTCCGGGAATGTACTTTATCGGCGAGGTGGTGGACGTGACTGGCTGGCTGGGTGGATATAACTTTCAGTGGGCGTGGGCCAGCGCGGTGGCTGCGGGTATGGCGGCCTAGGTCGTTTTGACGGCTGCGTCGTCTTCTACTGCACGATCAACGTGAGGCTTACGGAGCGGGTAAGACCGGCAGCCGAGCCGCTGACCGTAAGCGTCGAGTTTCCCGGAGGGGTTGGCGTGCCGCCGGCCCCGGTGGTCCCTGTAACGGGAATTGTGCGGCTGGCTCCGCAGCTGCTTAGCACACCGAGCGCGCAGAGCAGGACGAGGAGACGAGCGAAACGCGGGTAACGCCGTCGTTGGAAGAAGGCAATCGGAAGCAGGAGGGCCAGCAGAATGGCCTTGAGTGCTGTGGAGGATTGAGGGGGCGGGGCCGGGTGCGCAAGGGCGACTGTGCTGGACACCGCGGTTTCCAGGGTGACAACCACGGGGGTGGTGGTTCCGAGTTGACCAATGGCGGGGGTGACCGTGCAGGTGGAGTTGGCTGGTGCGCCTGCGCAGCTGAGCGCGACGTTGCCGGAGATGCCGCTGAGTGAGCTCAGTTGCAGCGCATAGGTGACACTCGCGCCGCTGCCAGCGACCGTGCCGCTGGTGGCGCCGGCAGCGGTCATGGCAAAGTCGATGCCGGTGCCGGAGAGCGAGGTTGTCTGAACGCCGGCGCCGGCGTTGTCGGTGAAGGTGAGGGTGCCTGCGATGGGCCCGGGAGCTGTAGGCGCAAAGACGATCGTAAGACTGCAGGCGGCGTTGGCGGCGAGGGTGGTTGTGCAGGAGTTCCGTGCGATCGCGAAACCGGGGCTGACTGCGACGCTCGAGACCGCGAGCGGCACGCCCCCGTTATTGGTAAGGGTTAACGTTTGTGCGAGTGCGGTGAGACCGACGCCGGTCGCGGGGAAACTGAGCGATACGGGGGTCAGTGAAACTCCGGGGCCGGCAATGCCGGTGCCGCTGAGCACGACGTTCTGATAGCGAAACTGGTCGGTAATGGTGAGCGTCGCGGTGCGCGAACCAATCGCTGTGGGAGAGAAGGTGATGTTGAAGGCACAGGTCGAATGCGCGGCCAGGGAGTTGCCGCAGGCGTTGACTACCGAGAAGTCGCCGGGCGAGACGCTGGCGGCGATCAATGTCAGCGGGACGCCTCCGCTATTGGTGAGCGTGATGGTCTGAGCGGTGCTGGTTGTGCCAATTTGCTGCTGTGTAAAACTCAGCGCGGACGCGGAGAGGGTATCGGTGGCGGGCGCGTTGCCCACGCCGGAAAGGCTCGCAGTCTGGGTCGCAGCGGAGGGTGTGCCGGCATTATCGGTGATGGAAAGCGTGGCCGAGCGCGCGCCACTGGCCGTTGGAGTAAAGGTTATCGAGAGCGTGCAGCCGGTGTCGGGCGCGAGGGTTGCTCCGCAGGTGTTGGCGAACACGGCGAAGTCGCCGGCGTTGCCGCTGAGCGCAGGAGCGGATAAGGTCGCGAGGGTGCCACCGGTGTTCGAGACGGTGATGTCCTGGGAAGCTGCGGTCTGGTTCACGATGGTTGCGGGAAAAGTGAGCGTGAGCGGCGTGAGCACGATTGCGGCGGGAGCGGTGCCCGTGCCGTTGAGGGAGACGGTCGTCTGGCCGCCCGCGATGTTGGCGTAGATCGTCAGTTGGCCGGAGCGCGCGCCGATGGCGGTGGGCGCAAACACGATCTGCACACTGCAGGAGGAGCCGATGGCCAGCGTCTGGCCTGCGCAGTTGTCTATTTCGGTGAAGTCGCCGGTTAGAGCCAGCGAGCCGAAGACTACCGGCGCGGCTCCGCTGCTGCTGACCGTGATGGTCTGCGCCGCAGACTGCGTCGCCACCTGCTGGGCGACGAAGGTAAGGCTCGGGGTCGAGAGCGTGATGGCGGGCTGGGTGTTGGTGGTCGCGGTGAGCAGGGGCGTCTGCCACAGGCCTCGTCCGTAGGTGCCGGCGCGCAGCATGCCAACGCGCCCGTCGCCGGTTGGAAGGGTAGCGGCGGCCGCCAGGCTCAGGATGGGGGCGTTGGGCAGGCCTGTTCCCAGCGCGCTCCAGCAGTTGGCGGTGGAACAGGTCGTGATGGCCTGGGTTACGTAGACGCCGGCATCCATCGCGATGTACACGGTGTTCGCGTCGTTGGGATCGACCACGACGGCGTTCGCGGGAGCATTCGGCAGGTTGGCGCTGATATTCAGCCAGGCGCTGCCGAAGGTTGTGGAGCGATAGACGCGGGGTATGCCGAAGCCCATCACCGTCGCGTAGACGGTACCGCCAGTGGCATCGTGGGGGTCGACCGCGATCGATGAGATGTCGAAGTGATCCGGATTGAAGACGTGGGCGTCGGAGGTATCGTTGGTGACCGAGGAGAGCGAGATGTCGGTCCACGCCTTGGTGCTGGTGGCTGTGTTCGCGCTCTTGGTCACGAACATATGCCCGGGAATCGCCCAGCCGCCATCCTGGGAACCCGATATGCCTGCGTAGATCACGGTCGAACCGGAGTTCTGCAGATTCGCGGAGGTTACGCTGGGACCTCCGGCGGCGATGGAACGGATGAGCGGGCTGTACGGGCTGCACGGCAGTGTGACCCCGCCCAGTGCGGGGCTGAGGGCGTTGGCGTTGGACCACGCTGCTCCATTGCTGGCGGGACCGCGCCAGACACGACAGGTGCCGATGAGCAGGCTTGTTGTGAGGGCTGGATCGAGCAGGATGGGGGTGTCCATTTGGCTTGTGTCGGCGTCCACCTGCGTGGTGCCGATGGTTGCAGGCGGAAGGAAATTCGCAGCCGCGCAGTTGCTGCCCAGCGGGCAGGCGTCGAGGTTCACGCCGACGCCGATGGCGGCGTACCAGTTGGACGGTGTCGCCGGGTCGATGGCTGGGTAGCCGCCTTCGCCAGCGGAGAGCTGTGGCCAGGGATTGAGCGCAGCAGCCGTAGAAGTTGCCGCAGAGCCGTTTGTGCCGAGCCCCGCGATGAGGATGTTTGTGTTGGCCGGATTCTGCGCAAAGGCGACCGTCTCGCTCAGCGATCCGCCTGCGCCGATGGCTGCGTTGAGGTTGTCGAAGTGGGTGGAATCGCTCGCTGAACAGACGCTGCCGGTCTCCGCGACGCCGTCGAGCGAGCGCCACAGGCCGCTGTCGTTGCCCAGGAAAAGGATCGGCACACCGCTTGCCTGCGCGACGGTCGTGATCGCGTGCTGTGCGGCTGCGACCTGCGCCGGCGCATTGCAGCCGTCGAGCGCGTTGGTAGTATTCCGCAGACTGCAGGCGGACGAACCCGCGGCCATCGAGCAAGCGTAGAGATCAATGGTGCCGACATAAAGATTGGTGCTGTTCGACGCTGCGGGCGCGGCGTTGAGCGCCAGGTTATAACTGCCCTGCGCGATCACCGTGCTGCCGCTGCCGACCTCCAGCGCGCCATGATCGATGCGGTTGGCGAAGGTGGGTGCGGGCTTGGCACAACTGCCCGAGCTCGCACTGCAGAGATCCTGCCACAGGCCCTGGTCGAGGTTATTGGCGTCGACAGTGAGCGCATACAGATCGCCGGTTGTGAGTTGGACAGCCAGCACTCCGCGATAGATAGGACAGTTAGCGCTGCCCGCGCCCTTCGCGCCTACCGGACAGTTGGCCGTGGTGAGATTCGTTCCCGGCTGCGTCGTGAGGCGCGTCCAGGTGACGCCGTTGAGCGACGAATAATAGCCGTGCGATCGAACCGCGGCGTAGAACATCGCGCGCACCGGGTCCCAGACCACCGAGGTCACCGCGTTGCCAATCTCCCCCGTTCCCAGCGGCTGAGGGGTTTGGACAATGGTCGTTCCATCCTCGATGGTGGCCATCTGCCACGTCTGCCCAGCGTCATTGGAGTAATAGAGTCCGGGGAAGGAATCTACCGTGCTCGCGCCAACGATGGCGCCCTGCGTCGACGTGGAGAAGGCCGCAACCACCAGCGTAGGCGTCGCTGTACTGAACGCAATGCCCGCCGTCGCCAGACCGATGAAGGAGTGGTCGCCATTCACGCCGTCCTGCGAGATCTGGATCAGCGTCCAGGTCAGCCCACCGTCCGCCGAACGCAACAGGCCTTCGCCGTAGTAGGAATCCGTCGCGTTATTCGGGTCGCCCGTGCCGGCGATCAGCACCGGATTGACGGCCGGCTGCACCGCGAGCGCGCCAATGGTCAGCGACGGTACGACGCTGCTGCCGGCGTTGTTGCTGAAGACGGGAAGCGTGTCCGTGAGCGGCACAAAGCTGGCCGCGCTTAGCGGACCCGCCGCGTTGGTCGACTTCCAAACGCCGCCGCCAGTAGTGCCGAGATAGACAGTGTTGCCGGTTGGATCGTTGGGGTCGGTCGCAATGGCGGCAACGCGGCCGGTGAGATTGTTGTAGGTGGCGGAGACGATGGAGCTGGGCCCCAGCGGCTGCCAGGCTGCGGTCAGGTTGACGGAGAGGTGCGGCACTGCAAGTTGCTGAGCATAGAGGTTGTGCGCCAGGAGCTCGGTCAAAGCGAGCAGAAAGACTGCACCACCGTGAAGCAGTGTGCGGGAGGCGCGAAATCGGGTGCTCGCGAAACGTCTCGGCGGCAAGCGGAAACCCTGACCTTCAGTTGTGAGGCACCGACCCATACGGGTTTCATCGGATCGAAGGCCTCAGGGGATGAGACAAAGGGCGGGTCGACGCCAGCCCCTGCAGCGGCCGTCCCAAAACGGGACATGCCTAATTGAGCAGAGTGTAGCAGCGGAGGGATTTCGGCGCGGTGATGGGTGAAGCAGCTGTTCGTTCTCAGTTGTCAGTTCTCAGTTGTTAGGAAAAGCGCATTTCACTGAGAACTGACAACTGAGAACTGACAACCTTCTAGGCCGTTGGCCGATGCAGCAGGCGCATGAAGGTCGGGCGCACTACCAAGGCGAAGAGGTCCAGGCCGGCATGCACGAGGATGGTAATCAGGAGACTGCCCGTCCAGAGGTACAGCCCGGCCAGAACTGCGCCAACCAGCGTCGTCAGCACGACGCCAATCACGCCCTGGTAGATGTGCACCAGGCCAAACAGGATCGTGGCGGCCACAAAGGCCAGCAGCGGATTATGCAGAACTCCGATGAGCAGCAAGGGCAGCAGCAGCCGGAAGAAGCACTCTTCGCTGAGGCCGGCGTTGATGGAAAGCAGCGCAGCCCAGCCGGTCTCGGCGCCATTGCGCGGCATCAGGGGCTCAATGTCGGCCAGCGTGGCATGCGAGGTCTTCAACCTCCTGGCGATCACCACGCCCAACAGGATGCCGATTAACATAGCGCCGATGGCACAGCCGGCGAGGAACTCCTTGTCGAGGATTGCTGTGGTGGGCATGTCGGCGCCGAGGCGGGCGGCCAGCGGAATAAATTCATCGGGCAGATACAACAGAACCTGCATCTGGCGAAGGATCAGGAGGCAGACAATCGATGTCCCGAACAGGGCGAGAAAGCTCTTGAGTATCCAGACCCTGTAGAAGCGCTGGCGGCCGGCGGTTTCGCTAAGCCGCCTGAACGCCGCATACTCGGACGCGTCATTGCGTCCGAACCACCACAGCACGGCAAGGCTGACGAGGAGCAGCAAAAGCTTCAGCATAGGGTTCCCAGAGAAAGTCTACGCCAGAGGAACGGCCCCGGGCAGTGGAACGGTGCGCAGGCGGCGCTCCGGCGCTCAGTAGGTTCGAATCGTGAAATTGATGACCTTGGCCATGTGGCTGTCGAACTTGCTGATCGCATGGGACGGCGAGTGGCGTCCGCGAAACACAACCCAGACAACGTAATCCTTATTGCCGTCGAGGCGTTTGAAGCTATAGGCCCCATTTGCGTCGGTGATGTAGGTCATCAGCTCATGAGAACTCTCGTTGCGCAGTTCGACGACGGCGCCGCGGATCGGCTCATGGCCGGTGTCGGAGACGACCCCGCTCAGCGTGCGGACGCTTGGCTGGGATGGCATCTGGGCGGCGACAGGAAGCGCGCCCAGCATCAGGCATATTCCTACACATACCGCGACGATCGCAATCCAGGGATGGTGCGGTTCGGTTGTTCGCATAAAACCTGACATGAACGCTGAGCCCAGATAGGGCATGGTGCACCCGGTAAAAGCTGGCCTATCCGCAAAGCATAACGGACTCCGGGGTTGGATGCACTGAGGGCGGCACTTGTGAGCGCTCTTCGGGCCAGGGACTGCTTAAGTAACCGCCGCAAGTAACCGCAGCCGAAGGTGGTGGATTCATCTGCGCTAGTTATTGGGCTTGGTGACAATCCCCGCAGGCACCGTAATGGTTGACGTGGTGCTCGCTGTCATGGAGGGAGTGATCGAGACGGAGGTCGCTTTGAGCTTAAACACATAGGCTCCTGGAGTGAGGGTTGGCGGACCGCCGCAGCCGCAAAGCCCGATCCCAGCCAGGACGATCATCACTCCAACCCCAAGCGACACCCCAGTGAGTTGGCGAGCTCTCTTCCTACGCAGTCCGATCCCAATCACGAGGAGGCCTGCCATCGCCCAACTGCTCCCTTCGCTATGTCTCGCGAGGCCCGACCTGGTGGCGAGAGGCACAGGGTTCGGCTCGATCGCAATGATCGAGATGCTTCCTGTCGCTGTTCCATCCGCGGCGAGCGTGTAGGCAAGGACCGGTCCGCCCTGGTCGCAGTAGGGCGCGGTGACTCCCATGGGTTCAGTCGGCGCGACACACGTCACGGAGACCATCCCCGCGAATCCATTGACCGAAGTCAGGGTGAATGGAATGGGCACGGTGCCGCTCGAGGGCATGGTTACGTTGCTGGCGGAGATGGTGAAGCTGGGAGCGGGAGTGGGTACTGGCGCCGCGTTGAGACTGGTTGCGAGTGCCGGAACGGCTATCAGACAAGTCAACACTTTGATCCTCGTCATGACGTAAACCTCGTGGGCTTTTTGCAGCAGAATCGTACTTGTTGCCAGGGGCGGACATCAACTTCAGCGATTCGCGGTGGCCCGGCCTTTTGTACGTTGCGAATCGATCGCAGGGTTCAAGAGGAAGGCAGGAAGCAAAATCGCAACTATCTGATTACAAGCTCTTTGGCGTGGGCACCCCGCTCCTTAAGCTTCGCATCCAACGTGTGCTGGGCCGCCGTGCGTGCCCGCGGGCCCAGTTGTGTAGGAGGCACGCGTGGCGGCTCCAGTCAATCTTTCCCGCCCGGGTCAAGGCTACTCGCGATCGGATGACTCGGGCCGCAGCCAGAGCCCGGTCCAGCTTTCGGAAACGATGATGCTGTTGCCCGGATTACGCGGGTCGTAGCGCACCTGCACGGGCTGGTCGATACGGAACCCCACCACCTCGTTCGGCAGCGTCGAGACATCCTGCGCGCAGTTATAGACCAACCCCGCCAGGCTGTAGCTGTACACCAGCACTTCCGGTGTCGGAGAGACGCTGTCCTCATTGCCCAGCGTGCGGGCGTCGAGAATGACGCCATCGGTGATGCGGCCGCTGAGGGCGAGCTCCTCGCGACGGCGGCGCTCAACCTCCTCCGCGGAGGGCCGATGCGACCTGACGTACCACCACGCACCGCCGGCCGCGACCGCAATCACGCCAAAAATTCCGCCAACAATCCGCGGATCCTGCTCACGGATCAGGTGCGCTGCCTGGTGGAAGATCGGCTGGTGGAGAATTGATTTCAAGGTCGCTTCAATGGTCAGGGTTGCGGTTCGCTGTTGAATCTACGTGTAAGAGAAGGATAGCGTAGCCTGCGAGCGTCCGCGGGGTGAAGCTGCACAGAGGGTTCCCCGCATGGTTCGCAGAGCTGCGGCGATATACTGCGGTGTGCACATGCGAACGAAACGTTTGGAAATGGAACCGGTCTTGCGTACCGGAAATGCATCAGCCTCCCACCCGCTCGACCTGGCCGACGGGCGCAGGGTGCGTTCGACGACGGTGATCTGCGTCCGCCGCGGCAACGGCATGGTGATGGCGGCGGATGGTCAAGTGACGCTGGGCTCAACCGTCATGAAGCACTCTGCGAAAAAAATCCGGCGGCTTTATAACGACAAGATTCTTGCCGGCTTTGCGGGTTCCACCGCCGACGCCTTTTCGCTCTTCACCCGCTTCGAGTCCAAGCTGGAGCAGTACGGCGGGAACCTCGGGCGTTCAGCTGTCGAGCTCGCCAAGGATTGGCGCACCGACAAGCTGCTTCGCCAGCTCCAGGCCCTGCTCATCGTCGCGGACGCGAAGCAGATGTTTCTGCTCTCCGGCGATGGCGACGTCATCGAACCGGATGCTGTCGGCGACGGGCTGATTGCGACGATCGGCTCCGGCGGAAGTTTCGCCCTGGCCGCGGCCACGGCCCTCATGGAGAACACTCCGATGACCGCCCGCGAGATCGTCGAAAAGAGCATGAAGATCGCCGCCGAGATCTGCATCTACTCCAATCAGAGCGTCACCATCGAAGAGCTCAAGGTGGCAGAGTAGACATGGCCATTTATCTTCCCGGCACGGCTGAAGACCAGGCGCTTACGCTCGACGAGATGACGCCCCGCGAGATCGTCGCCGAGCTCGACAAGTATGTTGTAGGACAGGCGGCCGCCAAGCGCGCCGTCGCGATTGCGCTGCGGAATCGGACTCGCCGGCAGAAGCTTCCGCCCGAGTTGGCCGAAGAGATCATGCCGAAGAATATCCTCATGATCGGGTCCACAGGTGTCGGCAAGACGGAGATTGCGCGGCGGCTGGCCAAGCTCACCAACTCGCCCTTTCTTAAAGTCGAAGCTTCGAAGTTTACCGAGGTCGGCTACGTAGGGCGCGATGTCGAATCCATCGTGCGCGATCTGATGGAAATTGCCATCGACATGGTGCGCGAAGAGAAGCTTGACGACGTGGAAGACCGCGCCGAGCTGCTGGCCGAGGAGCGCCTTATTGAGCTGCTGATAGCGCAGGGAGCCACGAGTCCCGAACCTGCTGGTTCGCCGGGCCCCGAGCCCGTCGAGATGCCGTCCGACAACCAACCCGACGCCGCCGACAGCCCCGTGCCGCGCAACCTCACCATCGTTGCCAAGAGCGATGCCGACGGTGCGCGCGAACGCGAGCGCCTGCTGCAGCAGCTTCGCGAGGGCAAGCTCGACGACCGCATGGTGGAGCTCGAGACGCGCGAGCGCTCGCAGCCGCAGATTGAAGTCCTCAGCAACTCGCCCGAGGACATGGAGCAGAGCGGCATCAAGGAGATGATCGCCGGCATGTTCGGGCAGCGCACCCGCAAGCGTCCCATGAAGGTTGCGGACGCGTTCGAGTACCTCTCGCAGGAAGAAGAGTCGCGCCTGCTGGACATGGACCAGGTGGTGCGCATCGCCGTCGAGCGCGTCGAAGACTCCGGCATCGTCTTCCTTGACGAGATCGACAAGATCGCCGGCCGAGAGGGGGGCCACGGTCCCGACATCAGCCGTGAGGGCGTGCAGCGCGACATCCTGCCGATCGTCGAGGGCACCACCGTCAGCACCAAGTACGGCATGGTCACCACCGACCACATCCTCTTCATCGCCGCGGGCGCGTTTCATGTGTCGAAGCCCAGCGATTTGATCCCCGAACTGCAGGGCCGCTTCCCCATTCGGGTCGAACTGCTCGCGCTGACCGTCGAGGATTTTCTGCGCATTCTCACCGAGCCGCGCGCTTCGCTGGTCAAGCAGGCCATCGCGCTGCTCGAGACCGAAGGCCTCAAGCTGGAGTTCGCCACCGAGGCACTCGAAGAGATGGCGCGCTTCGCCTTCCAGGTGAACGAGACTACGGAAAACATCGGCGCACGGCGGCTTCATACAATTATGGAAAAGGTGCTCGATGAAATCAGCTTCGAAGCGCCCGACATCGTCAAGGCCGGCGCTGGCGCAATCTCCGAAAAAGTCCCTGTGCTGATCGAGCGCCTCGTTCCAACCCCCAGTGGCGAGCCCCAGCAGGAGCGCGTTCTGATTGTGGACCGCGCGTACGTCGAGCGACAGGTGGCGAGCATTGTAAAGAACCAGGACCTGAGCCGCTATATTCTGTAGCCGCGTGGCCTTGACTCTCAGCCTGCACGACTCTGTTCCCAGCCGCGGGCGTCGGATATGCTGAAAGAGTTCACTTCCACGCCGCTGAGGCCCATGACTCAACCGACGCAGACGATCCAACCGACGCCCCAACGCTCGCCCAGAGGAACCCTGTGAAACACCAAACCCTGCGCCGCGCCCTGTTGGCCTATCTCCTGTTGCTTCCGCCCATCGCGTGGCTTGCAATGAAGTTCAGCCCCTACGCGCTGGACGGCGACGGCATGGCCTACATGGACGTTGCCGACCTGATCCGCGCGCACCACTGGGCCGGCGCGATCAACGGCTACTGGAACCCGCTGTATCCTGCGCTGCTATCTGTGGCGCAACGCGTCTTCCACACCACGCGCTTCAACGAGATGCGCGCGTATTACGTACTCAACTTCCTCATCTTCCTGGCGTCAGTCGTTGCGATGCTCGCGTTTATTTCTGCGCTGGTTAAGCTGCGTCGCCGCATGACGCCCAGCGCCGATCAGAACGCCGGCGCCACTCCGCTGCTCGGCATGGAAGCCTTGCAACTTCTCGGCGTTGCGTTGCTGGTCATCGCGACCGGCCGCGAGCTCTCCATGGCGACAATCCGCCCGGACGCGCTTCTGCAAGCGCTCATGCTCGCGGCCTTCGCCATGCTGCTGGAATCGTTCGCGAGCGAGAGCCTGATCTACGCGCCCGCCATGGGGTTCTTCTTCGGCCTCGCGTACCTCGCCAAGTCGTTCGCATTTCTCATCGCGCTGATCACCATCGCGCTGATGATGGTCTTCCAGGGTTGGGTACAAAAGCGCAAGCCAGCGCGCGTGATCGCCGCCGGCGCGCTGGCGTTCCTTGTCTTCGCAGCCGTCGCTGGACCGTATATCGGCGCGCTCTCCAAGCAGAAGCATCGCTTCGATTTCGGTGACTCCGGCGCGCTGAACTATGCGTGGTACGTCAGCGGCACCGTGAAGATGCACATCGAGCCGTCGATGAGCGCGGACTTCGGCTCGGCCAAGGTGCACCTCATCCATCCTGAGCAGCAACTGCTCGCGCAGCCCGGCATCTACAGCTATCGCGCCGAGCCGTACGGAACCTATCCTGCGTGGTTTGATCCCACCTACTTCCACGAGCGCATTACGCCGGTCTTCAGCGCTAGCCGCCTTATTCATCGCGACGTGCGCAACGTCGTGCTGAGCTTCCGCTACCTGCTCAATCATCCCGAGGCATGGATTCTGCTGATCCTTCTGCTTGTGTGCGGAGCGCGCTTCGGCTTCGCTCATGCGCGCACCAGCCTGCACCACTGGCGGCACAGCACCTTCTGGGTTGCGCCGATCTTTCTTGGCCTCGCCATGTGGGGCATCTATGGGCTGGTTAATATCGAGGAACGCTATGTGACGCTGGCGTACCTCGTCATCGTGCTCCCTATCTTCGCTGCGCTTGTCTACGTCCCTGAGCTCAGTGACGCCAGCGACGAGAACCCCTGGCCTCGCCGAACGGCGACTGCGATGATCGCAGTGCTCGCGTTTCTTGTGCTGGGCGAGATGCTGCGTGTATCTCTTGAGGACCGGCGCAATGAGTCAGTAGCGGGCGTACCTGCTGCGTGGTACTCGCCTAACATCTTTGGAGCGGCGAAGGGCCTCAACGCGCTCGGCGTCGGCCACGGCGACGAGATCGCCTGCATGGGCACGATCGCATGCCTCAACGATCCGTACTGGATGCGCCTTGCAGACGTGCGGGTGCTGACCGAGGTTTATAACCCCGACGCGAAGCATCTGCTGGAGGAGTTCGAAGGCCTTCCTAACCGTCAGCAAGTGGAAGATGTCCTCAAGGCCCAGGGCGCGAAGGTCGTCGTTGCCGCCTTCGATCCCGGCGAGATGACTGGCAGAACTCCCGCGTCCGCCGGTTGGATTCGTCTCGGCGAGTCCGACCTTTACGCGCTTCCGCTGAACATTCCCGCATCCGCGCCCGCCGTGCCGACTACACTGCCGTGGGACATGACGGGGGCCGCTAAACCATGAGCCTTACTGGAGAACAAATCGTGCCGGAAGCCGGACCAATCAACGAGACCGCCAAGACGCAAATCCCGAGCGCGCCGATCGAGTTGAGCGTCGTCATGCCGTGCCTCAACGAGGCCGAGACGCTGGCTGTGTGCGTCGACAAAGCGCTCGCCGCGCTCGCGGAGAGCCACATCGCGGGCGAGGTAATCGTCGCCGACAACGGGTCTACAGACGGCTCGCAGACTATTGCGGTAGCTCACGGCGCACGCGTTGTGCCGGTTCCCGAGCGTGGCTATGGTGCCGCGCTCAACGCCGGCATTCGCGCTGCACGCGGCAAGTACGTACTCATGGCCGACGCGGACGACAGTTACGAGTTCGCACACATCCCGCGCTTTCTCGCGGAGCTGCGCGCGGGCTCCGACCTCGTGATGGGCAATCGCTTTCGCGGAGGCATCGGCCCGAAGGCCATGCCGCCGCTGCATCGCTATCTCGGCAACCCGGTGCTCAGCTTCCTCGGCCGCGTCCTCTTCCACGCGCCCATCGGGGACTTCCACTGCGGCATACGCGCCTTCAGCAAGCAGGCGTACGAGCGTCTCGCCCTGCGCACCACTGGCATGGAGTTCGCCAGCGAGATGGTCGTCAAGTCCTCGCTGCTCGGGCAGAAGATGACTGAGGTGCCGACCACGCTCAAGAAGGACGGCCGCAGCCGCCCACCGCACCTCAAAACGTGGCGCGACGGCTGGCGCCATTTGCGCTTCCTCTTGATGTACTCGCCGCGCTGGCTGTTCCTCTACCCGGGCCTTGCGCTTATGCTTGTCGGTCTCGTGCTGATGGCGTGGCTGCTGCCCGCAGAGCGCCCGCTGGGCCACGTCAACCTCGGCGTCGACACGCTCGCCTACATGGCCGCTGCTGTTCTACTGGGATTTCAACTCGTGTTCTTCGGCGTCGCCGCAAAGGTCTTCGCGATCTCCGAAGGTCTGCTCCCGGAAGACGAAAGCTTCGAGCGCTGGTTCCGCTACATCACGCTCGAGACCGGCCTGATTGTTGGCGTGATGATGGTGTTGGCCGGCATTGGCATCGCGCTGTCGTCCGTTGTCTCGTGGTCGCATGCAGGATACGGCCCGCTGCCGCCGGTGCAGATGATGCGCCGCACGCTGCCAGCTATGCTCTGCTTGATGCTCGGCACCGAGATATGTTTTGCAAGCTTCTTCCTGAGCCTTCTCGGTCTCAAGCGCCACTAGCTCAGGCCCCTCCCAGGGCACGAGAAAAGGCCGCCTCGCTGGAGGCGGCCTTCCGTGTCCCTGCTGCAAACGTACTACTTCACAGCCTGTGGCTTGGGCAGCTCGCTGAGCCGCTTCGCCAGCAGCTGTTCCAAATCTTCCAGCGCCTTCGAGAAACCTTCGATACCTTCCTTCAGCTTGTCGTGCGCCATCCGATTCTCGGCGTGCATCTTGTCGAACGTCGCCTTGTCCATGGGGATCTTCTTGATGTCGGCGTTGGCTGCCTTCGCCGGATCGAGCTTGCGCTCCAGCTTGCCTTCGGTCGTCTGCAGTTCTTCGAGCAACTTCGGCGCGATGGTCAGCAGGTCGCAGCCGGCGAGCTCAATGATCTCGCCGATGTTGCGGAAGCTCGCGCCCATCACGACGGTTTTGTAGCCAAATTTCTTGTAGTACGTGTAGATCTCGGTGACCGACTGCACGCCCGGATCGTCCGCGCCCTTGTAATCCTTGCCCGTGTCCTTCTTGTACCAGTCGAGGATGCGGCCGACGAACGGCGAGATCAGCGTGACCTTGGCCTCAGCGCAGGCGATCGCCTGGTGAAGGCCGAACAGCAGGGTGAGGTTGCAATGAATGCCCTCGGTCTCCAGCTTCTCGGCGGCCTTGATGCCCTCCCACGTGGAGGCGATCTTGATCAGCACGCGCTGGCGCGAGATGCCCGCCTGCTCGTACTGCTGGATGATGTCACGCGCCTGTGCCATGGTCTTCTCGGTGTCGTAGCTCATGCGCGCGTCTACTTCGGTGGACACGCGGCCTGGCACGATCTCGAGTATCTTCCTGCCGAAGGCTACGGCCAGTGTCTTGAACGCGGCCGCGGCTACGTCCTTGTCCGACGCGCTATCGCCCGCCTTCTCACGCGCGTCCTGCAGGACGCCGTCCACGATGGACTGATACTCCGACATCTGCGCGGCCGCGGCGATCAGCGACGGGTTGGTCGTCGAGTCAGTCGGCTTGAACTGCTTGATGGAGTTGATGTCGCCCGAGTCAGCGACGACGGTGGTAAACGACTTAAGCTGGTCCAAAAGATTCGCCATAGTGGCTCCTATGCGAGAACTCTCGCGGGTGCGGGATTCGCACCGAAAAATCAATACATCCAATTATAGAACTCACAGCATCCGTACAATCATTAGATGCCAATCATCGGGCCGCAGGCTCTGAACCGCGCAACACCGGCGCGTTCAACCTGCCCGCGCACGCTGTAAGCCAAAGGACGCCAACACAATGCCCGAAGGAAAGCACCCCGACCACCACCATCCCGACACCGGCCCGCACGAGCCCCACGAACAGCAATTGCCTTACTGGAAACGCGCCCACAAGGACTGGAGGTTTTGGGTCGGCGTCGTTTTCATCGCTGCCGCCATCACCATTTACGTCTTCTCACTCGACCTGTCCACGGTGCCCCACCCTCACACCTAGGCCTTCCGGCCGGGGGTCAGGCTCTCATACAGCTTGATCGTCTGCGCCGCAATCGCCGTCCACGAAAAGTGTTCCTCCACGCGCTTGCGACCGGCCTCGCCCATGCGCTTTGCCTTGTCGGGGTCGCGCAGCAGCGCCGTGATCCGCGCCGCCAGATCCTTCGCAAACTTCTTCGCATCGACAGGGAAGGTCGTCACGGGGTCGGCCTCAAACGGCACCAGGTGGCCGGTCTCTTCCTCGACTACCACTTCAAGAATTCCGCCGGTGGCGCTTGCTACCACTGGCGCCCGGCACGCCATCGCCTCGAGGTTAATAATCCCGAACGGCTCATACACCGAGGGGCAGCAGAACACCGCGCAGTGCGAGTACAGCTGAATCGCCTCCTCGCGGGTCACCATCTGCTCAATCCAGACAAGATTGTGGCCGGTGCCAGTCGGATCGCCGGTGGCGATCGAGTGCCCGCCCTCTGCCGTAAAGTTCTCCACCGCGGCCTCCTGGCTGCCCGGCGTATAGCGCCGCACGGCCTCTACCTTCGCGCGCATCTCGTTTGCGATTTCTGGAGTGTCCGGCGCTCCCGCGCATAGCACCACCTGCGTGCCGGCCGGCAGATACTGGATCGCATCCACAAGATGCGTCACGCCCTTCTGCCGCGTGATCCGCCCTACGAACAGGACATATGGTTTTTCCGGATCGACGCCATACTTCTGCAACGCGCTGATCTCTGGCGTCCACTGATACTGATTCAGATCGATGCCGTTGTAGATCACGTGAATGCGCCCCGCATCCACGTCCGGATACGCCTTCAAAATATCTGCCTTCGTACCGTTCGACACCGCCACAATCGCATCCGCGTCGAGGATCGCGGTGCGCTCCATCCACGAGCTCAACGCGTAACCGGTGCCAAGCTGTTCCGCCTTCCATGCCCGCAGCGGTTCTAAAGAATGCGTGGTGAGCACAAACGGAATCCCATACAGTTTCTTCGCGAGAAACCCCGCCATCGCCACGTACCAGGTGTGGGTGTGAATGACGTCGATCTTCTCCAAATGAAGATTCTGTAAAAGATTCAGCGACAGTGCCTCGAGGGCCCCTTTGAACTTCGCCTGCGTGCCGTTTGTGATCAGCGGCCAGGGCTGCTCGAAGTGCACGTGCAGATTGGGATTGTGCGGCAGTTGCGGGTCGTTCAGGCTGTCGGCATCCGGCGTCTCGCCCCACGCATAGACGTCCACCTCAATGGTCTTGGCCATCTCGCGCGACAGGTATTCAACGTGGACTCCCGCGCCGCCATACACATAGGGTGGATACTCCCGGGTCATCAGGCCAACACGCATGGAAAACTCCTTCACGCATTCAGATGCGCACGCAGGAACGAGCATAACTGACCGCGCCGCTTTGGCGTATACCGCCCGCATAGGTAAAAATGGCTGGATGACCAATGCAGGACTCGCGCTGGCAGCCTTGCTGCTTTTCGCTCCGCCGGCAGGCAGTGCGCAACAACCGGCCAAGCCGGCCACCAACGCCGCGGCCCATCCGGCGACCAAAACGAGCGCCGAAGACCTTCGCCTGCGCGCCATCTACAACGCCGAAGATGCCTGGCGCAAAGCCCAGCGAGGCGCCCAGGATGAAGACCATCCCCACCGCATTCCCGCGCAACTCCCCTTCGTCAACGCCGCCAAGCAGCAGGCTGACCTCGCGCATTGGCAGTCTGTCCTTCGCCAGGTGGACGCGCTGCATCCCGCGCTCCTCTCGCCCGACGAGCGAGTGAACTACCAGGTCTTCCGCGCGCAGATCTTTGTGCTCATCAATCAGCAGAAGTTTCGCGAATACGAGCGCCCTGTCAACTCCGATTCGACCTTCTGGTCTGACGAAGAAGGCATCGGCCGCGAAAATCTGCACATTCTTGAAGACTACGAAAATTACATCTCGCAGCTTCGCGATATCCCGCGCTATTTCCGCGAAAATATCGCCAACATGCGCGCTGGCCTGGCCCGCGGCTTTACGCCGCCAAAGGTCACACTCACCGGCCGCGACGAATCCCTGGTCGCTGTCGCCGAAGCCAAATCGCCCCAGGCCACCGTCTACTACAAGCCCTTCGAGAAGATGCCGGCCACCATCTCCACGGCCGATCAAACCAGGCTTCGCGCCGAGGCCGCCGCAGCGATTCAGACCGACGTCATCCCCGTCTATCGCGAACTCCTCACCTTCTTCCGCGACGACTACATCCCCCACGCGCAGACCTCGCTCGCGGCCGAAGATCTTCCTGACGGCAAAGCCTACTACCAGTCCAAGATCCTCGAGTTCACTACGCTCACCCTCACGCCTGCGCAGATTCACGACATCGGCCTGAGCGAAATGGCGAAGATCCACGTCGAGATGCTCGCGGCAATGAAACAAAGCGGATTCAAGGGCGACCTCCCGGCGTTCCTCCACTTCCTCCGCACCGACCCGCAGTTCTACGCCAAGACCCCGCACGACCTGCTCCTCCAGGCCGCCTTCATCAGCAAGGAGTTCGACGGTGTCGCCTCGCAGTACTTCGGCTACCTGCCGCGCGAGCGCTTCGCCATCAAGCCCGTCCCCGACGATATCGCGCCCTTCTATACCTCCGCGCGTGGAGGCCCCGGCGTTTATCTCGTCAACACCTACGACCTGCCTGCGCGCCCGCTTTACTCGCTGCCCGCGCTCACGCTGCATGAGTCGGCGCCTGGCCACGCCTTTCAGTTGCCCATCCAGGCCGAGGTCGTCAAAGCCCGCCACCTGCCCAAATTCCGTGGCGCGTACATCTCCGCGTACGGTGAAGGCTGGGCGCTCTACTGCGAGCGGCTGGGCACCGAGATGGGCATCTACCACACGCCGTACGAGACCTTCGGGATGCTCAGCTACCAGGCCTGGCGCGCCGCGCGGCTGGTGGTCGACACCGGCATTCACTCCCAGGGCTGGACCCGCGAGCAGGCGCAGCAGTACCTCCGCGACAACACTGCGCTCTCGGACCACGAGATCGAGACCGAGGTCGACCGCTACATCTCCTGGCCCGGCCAGGCACTCAGCTACTACCTTGGTGAAATGGCAATCCAGGCCGCGCGCCACAAGGCCGAGGTCGCACTCGGCCCGAAGTTCAACCTGCGAGCGTTTCACGACGCAGTGCTCGAGTTCGGCTGCGTGCCTCTCCCCGTCCTCGCACAGCACATTGATGAGTGGATCGCCAAAGGCGGCGTGGGGCCCTATCCCGATATGGAGAGGTAGCTCCTTTCTCGGACCGTACAACCCATTCAGGAGGTACAGCCTGCTAAGGGTTGTACTTCTTCAGCCATGCCTCAATCTCGTCGAAGATGTTGATCCGCTGTTGCCACAGGTGCGGAAAATGTCCTGATCCCGGATAGGTCACCATCCTCACCGTCTTCCCGCGCGCCGCCAGCACCTCGTAGAACTCGCGGCCCTGGTAGGTGGGAACGCGCACATCGGCTGCACCATGCAGAATCAGCAGTGGTGTCGTGACGTTCTTCGCGAAGTCGACTGCGGAAAACTTCTCGAAATCGTGTGGATACTCCTCAGGCCAGCGCGCATCATAGTCGGTCTGATACACGTCGCTGGTGAAGATAAACGAGCCCCAGTCGGTAATCCCCGCGCCTTCCACCGCAGCCTTGTAGCGATGCGTCTGCGTCACCGTCCACGAGGTCATAAAGCCTCCGGCGCTCCAGCCAAAGATCGCCAGCCGCTGCGGATCAGCCCACCCCTGCGCAATCGCGTAATCGGTAGCCGAGTCCACATCCGCGTACGCACGGTCACCGAAATGCTGATAGATCGCCGCCAGATGCGCATCGCCATAGCCGGTCGATCCTCGGTACTCCGGCTGCATCACCACGTAGCCCATCCCCGCCATAATTCGCGCAATCGGATCCAGCGCCAGCTCATCGTTGGCCTCGGGTCCACCATGCGGCACAACCACGAACGGGTACTTCTTGCCCTCAACATAACCCGCAGGGAAGGTTGCAATCCCTTCGAGGGCCACGCCGTCCTTGCTCGTCCAGTGCACCACCTTCACCGGCCCCAGGTCGATGTTGGCAATCTCCTTGTCGCCCTCGTGCGTGATGCGTCGCAGGTCGCTTCCTGACGCCACCGCGACGTTGCCGGTATGCGTCGGGTCAAACACCTGGAATGCGGTCTGCGGGCTCGCGGACGTGTAGGGTGAAAACACAACGTGCCCCACTCCACCCTCTGGCCACGCATATGCGGGCGTCAGCTTGCCGTCGCGATAGGTATGCACCTCGCTGCGCACGCCGTGTGCGATGCCCACAAACACGTTCCCATGCGCGTCCGCAGACATCACCGACGTCGTGGTCGGGAGGTCAGGTGTCCGATCGACCGGCGCGCCGCCGCTGGTGGAAACCGTGTACAGATGGTCCGGCGTCTGCGTCCCGGCGGTGGTACTGAGGAACGCGAGCTCCGTCGGTCCGCTGAACACGATTGACGAGGCGGAGTTGTCGATGGTGGCCACGTGCCGGAGCACGCCAGCCGCCGAGCCGGACGCTCCACCCACGGAGCAGAGATCGATGTACGAGTGCATGTCATGGTTCCCGATCTTCGGCGAGCCCGACAGGAGCGCCAGCTGCGAGCCATCCGGCGACCAGGCTACCGGCAGATCCGATGAACCCACGCCGCCCGACAGGCCGTGCACTGCCGTGCACTCCCACGCGCCGCCGGTTCCGTCGGTACGCACCACGTACAGGCTCGCCTGTTCGGGCTCAATGACAGTCCGTATAACGTCCAGCGGGTCAGGCGCCCGCGGGTCGGCAATCAATGCAAATCGCGTTCCATCGGGAGAGGGAAGAATGCCCTGCTCGCCGCGCGCAAGCGCCACCACCGTCGCGGGAGCTGCCGCCCCATGATTGCCGCTCATCGCAAAGATTGCGAGCTGCGGCTGTCCATTCACCTTCCAGGAACCATACAGGGCGGTTCCATGAGCGCTGCTCCCCAGCATGAATCCCTCCGGCGAAAATCCCTCCGCAAGCTCCAGCTTCTCCGCGCCGCTTCCGTCGGGATGAATGAACCAGAACTCGTGGCCGCCATCGCCGCTCTCGGCGCCGTAGGTCACGCGATACAGAATCAAACTGCCGTCCGGCGAGATCGCAACCGGAGACGCACTGCGCGCCGCAGCCCAGTCGTGAACGGTATACGCATGCCGCGCAGGAGTTTGCGCACTCGCTGCCGCAAGCGGCGCCATCAAAAGGACAAACGTCAGCATCGGGGACATGAACCGCATAAACACAAACTCCTGAAATGCGTCTTGAATTGCGTTGTCAGAGAGTAGCACCGCGCTCCGACCCGGTATACTGCGGGCTACATCGATCGGCCCCCATTTCAATCCCGTTCCCTGGAGTTGGATCTTGATACAGCGCACACGCACGCATTTCTATTTGTCTACCCTGGCAGTGGCCTTGTTTGCCGGGTCCATCTTCGCGCAGGAGCCTCACGCGGAGAAAACCACGACCACCACCTCCACCGTCTCGGCTGAGCCCGCAAAGCCGCACGCCCTCGTGCCTGACTCCGTTACCGACGGCACAGTCACTGTCGGCGGCAAACCCATTGCCTACAAGGCCGTCGCTGGCCTTCTCCGCGTCGGCGCCAACGATCAGCAGGACGCCGGCATTGCGCTCGACGGCACCATGGCACCCGACTCCGGCCTCGAACCCCCCAAGCCCGGCGACGAACCCGCGACGGCCACCATGTTCTACACCGCGTACTTTGCGAAGGATCAGAATGCTGGCACGCGCCCCATCGTCTTCATCTACAACGGTGGCCCCGGCTCCGCGACCATGTATTTACGTATGTGCAGCTTCGGTCCGATGCGCGTTGTGCTTCCGGATCTCGGCCATCCCGCTGGCGGACCCTACAAGATCGTCCCGAATGAAGATTCGCTCCTCGACGCCGCCGACCTGGTCTTCATTGACGCGCCGGGCACCGGCTACAGCCGCGTCATGGGCAAGGACGCCAACAAGGCCTTCTACGGCATCGACCAGGACGCCGGCGCCTTCCAGCGATTCATCCGCCGCTTCCTCACCAAGTACGATCGCTGGAACTCGCCGCGCTTCCTCTTCGGCGAAAGCTATGGAACCACTCGCGATGCGGTGCTCGCGGCCGCGCTGCAGCGCCACGGCGTCGACCTCAACGGCGTCGTCTTCCTCAGCCAGATTCTTAGTTTTGATGACTCCGCGGACGGCTCCGACGGCAACCCCGGCACGGAGAACGGATTCTTCCTCGCGCTGCCCAGCTTCGCCGCCACGGCCTGGTTCCACCACAAAGTGCCGAATCAACCCACGGAGCTTCTGCCCTGGCTGCATGAGGTCGAGCAATACTCGCTTGGCGAGTATGCCGGCGCGCTATTGCAAGGTGCGGACCTGGATCCCGCGAAGAAGGCCGCCGTCGCCGCCAAGCTCGAAAGCTACACCGGCATTCCCGCAGCGCTGTGGATCAAGGCCAACCTGCGTCTGACTGGCGGCCAGTTTGCGCATGACCTGCTCGGCTCGAGCGACGAAACCACGGGCCGTCTCGACTCTCGCTGGCAGGGCCCCAGCATGAATCCCATGGACTCCGAGGCCGACTACGACCCCTTCAGTGAGTCCATCGGGTCTGCCATCCAGGCAGCCATGAATACCTACGCTCATGAAACTCTGAACTTTGGCAAGGAGATGACCTACGAGCCCAGCGCACGCATGTCCGGCTGGCACTGGGACATGACGGTCAAAGGCCAGGGTGGCGGTTGGGCCGGCACCAGCTCCAACGTGATGAGCGAGATCGCCTACACCATGAAGGTCAATCCCCACATGCATGTGCTGCTGATGGGCGGCTACTTCGATCTCGGCACGCTCTACTTCGGCGCCACCTACGAGATGAAGCACCTGCCTATGCCAGTATCGCTGCAGAAGAACATCGACTACAAGTTCTTCCCGACCGGCCACATGGTCTACGTGAATCCCGAAGCGCGCGCCGCACTCCACCAGCGCACCGCCGAGTTCATTCGCGCGAACGAAGCCAGTCAGTAACTCGTTTGTAGGTGAATTGCACGGCCGGACGATGCTGTCCGGCCTCGCAATTTAACCGGCGATCCCTGCCTGAGCCGCGTCCCGGTAAGCGGCAGTTCCGAAGCGGATTCACGTTCCGCTGTTTTCCGCCGATATCTCCTCCAGCGACGAGTCCTTCTCCGTGCCGCGCGGCGCTGTCTCCCGCAACGCGTGGTAGAGGAGCAAGGCTTGCGCGCGGGAGTCGGTCATGAACACTACAACCCGAATGTTGGTTCGGGGTACATCGCTTGCCGTCGCACTTGGTTCGCTCGCGCTGAGCGGCTGCTCCGGCATGGACCAGGCGGCCTTCCCCGCCGTTCCTGGCCAGGGCTCGGTGGGCTCCATCCAGGGCAGCGTCCTGGGCGGCCACGCGCCCATTGTCGGCTCGCATGTCTTTCTCCTTGAAACCACAACGACCGGATACGCTGCGAAGGCCAAGTCGCTGCTTTCGTCTTCGTCCACCGGCACCAGGGGCAGCTATCCCGTGGCCGAGGATCAGACGGCCGGCAGCGTAACCAATGGCCTGTATTACGTCACGTCTGACTCCAGCGGGGCCTTTAACGTCACCGGCGACTACACCTGCGACGTCGGCTTGCCGGTCTATCTGTACGCTGGCGGAGGCGCTCCCGACGCGAGCATCGCCATCAACGTTACGGGCATCTCCGAAACCACAGGCGGCGGCACGTACACGTACACCTTCACGGCCAGCAACCAGCTCTACACCGGCCAAAGCGTTCAATTTTCCGGCTCGAGCCTCGCGGGCAAGTGGGCTACCCTCAACGGGACTACGCAGACGGTACTCGCTACCCCGAGCGGCACCAACTTCCAGATCTCGACCAGCGTTGCTCCCGGCACAGGTGTTAACACCCAGACTGGCTCTGTTACAGCCGTCGGGGCCAGCAACCCAGCCATCGTGAACATGGCCATGCTTGGCGTCTGTCCCGCCGCAGGCAACTTCACCAACACCATCAGCTATGTCTACATGAACGAGGTGGCGACGGCGGCGATGGCTT
The DNA here is from genome assembly GCA_963737325.1 of uncultured Acidobacteriaceae bacterium. Taxonomy (GTDB): domain Bacteria; phylum Acidobacteriota; class Terriglobia; order Terriglobales; family Acidobacteriaceae; genus Granulicella. Next base: position 316,413 of record CAVTSJ010000023.1, on the reverse strand, counting down.
ATGCGATGTCCGGCTTCGCCATTGACAGCCTTAACATCGGCGCGTCCGCTACCAACGAAGCCGGTTTGCAGAACGCCGCCCTCAACGCGGCCAGCCTGTACAACATCGAGGGCGCTCCGCTCGAGCTTGCCGGTAACAGCTCGGCTGGCGAAGGCCAGATCGCCAACCAGACGACCGTCGCCGGCAACGGTGCGGTAGTTCCACAAGCGGAGCTCGACACGCTCGGCAACATCCTGGCCGCCTGCGTCGATTCGGCCAACACCTCCAGCTCCGCCTCCGCAACCTGCGCCACACTCTTTGCGGATGCCACCAGCACCGGCACCAGCAGCGGCGTGAAGCCCATCGATATCGCCTCGGCGGCCATCAACATGGCCCACAACCCCGGTGCAGCCAATGTCATCGCGCTATGGGAACTGGCCTCGGGTTTCGTGCCCTTTGCTCCGCAGCTTACCGCCGCGCCCAACGACTTCACGGTAGCTATCACCTACAACAGCATCACCGCGCCCGGAAGCATCGCCATTGACGCCCGCGGCCACGCCTTCGTTCCTACCAACTCCTCCTCGGGCTACGTGACCGAACTCTCGCCTGCCGGGGCTGTCCTCGCCACCAGCGCCATCGGCGGCAGCGGCTTTGACTCCATCGCCGTCGCTCCAAACGGAAACGTCTGGGTCGCGGCCAGCGGTTCGAATGCCGTCTACGAGTACACCAGCGGGCTCGCCACAGTTAGCGGCTCTCCCTGGACATCGGCGGCGATGACCGGTCCTACCGCCGTGGCCATAGACAGCAGCGGCTACGTCTACGTCACCGACGGCGGCAATAGCGCCAGTACCATCCAGAAACTCAACAGCTCAGGGTCCTTGAACACATCTATCAACAACGGCTGTCTCACTCGCGTCACGCAAATCGCAATCGATCCGAGCGACTCTCTCTGGGCATCGATCAACTCCAGCAATGCCATCTGCCGTGTCTCCAACCCCTCTGGCAATCAGGTGTTTTCTACGGGAGGCCAACCCTCCGCTCCGACCAATGTGGCCATCGACAGCTCGGGCAACGGATGGGTTGCGGCAGGTGCGCAAACCAACCTCTTCATGTACTCGCCGACCGGCAGTCAGAACGCCTACGGCGTGATCAACAACTCCAACCAGGGCGGTCTCTCGTCACCCAGTTGGGTTGCCATCGATGGCGCGAACAACATCTGGCTCACCAACAACGGCAACTCCGACGCGCTCTCGGAGTTCGCCCACTCCGGCACCGCCATCACCACCAGCACAGGCTACCAGAGCGGCAATCTCAACACACCCTCCTGGATTGCCATTGACGCGTCCGGCGACGTCTGGGTGCCGAACAAGGGAGCCAACTCCGTTACCGAACTCATCGGTGCTGCCGCCCCCACCGTCACCCCACTCTCCGCGCTCGAACCTGGCGTCCGCCCTTGAGGCCAAATCTCGACTCCGCGAGATCCGTGTCACCAGACAGCGCCTTCAGATCCCTGCTATCTCCTTCGCGCGATACAGTATTTGCATACGTCTATCCGCGCACGACGTCCCCCGGAGGGTGAAGATGCTCAAGCAAGTTTCCCAGTCTGCGGCCCTGTTGGCCGCTGCCCTTGGTCTCGCGTTTCTTTCCCCGGCGCCCCGCGCCCTCGCGCAGGACGCCGTAAGCGCCGGCGGCCCGGCCACAGGCAGCGCCGCCCCCCTGCCGCCGCTTCCCCCCGACAAGTATCTCTGGCTCGAAGATCAGGAAAGCCCCCGCGCTCTGGATTGGGTCAAGGCAGAAGACGCGCGCTCCCTCAAGGTGCTCGAAGCCGATCCCCGTTACGCGGCGTTCTACGCCGACGCGCTCAAGATCGCCGTCGCTCCCGACCGCCTCCCCGAGCCCGAGCAGCGCGGGTCCGAGATCTACAACTTCTGGCGGGATGCTAACCACGTGAACGGCATCTATCGCAAGACATCGCTGGCGGACTACCTGACCGCCAACCCCACCTGGAAGACCGTTATCGACTATGACGCGCTGGGCAAGAAGGACAACGTCAAGTGGGTCTCCAAGGGCCTCAGCTGCCTGTATCCCGGTGACCGCCTTTGCCTCGTCTCGCTCTCTGCCGGTGGCGAAGACGCCGACACCCTGCGCGAGTTCGACCTCAAGACCGGCCAGTTTGTCGCGGGCGGCTTCAACCTTCCGCACAGCAAGCAGAGCGTCGCGTGGCTCGACAAAGACACCCTGATTGTCGCGCGTGACTGGGGCCCGGGCACCATGACGACTTCGGGCTATGCCTTCGTCGTCAAGCTCTGGAAACGTGGCACGCCGCTGGACAGCGCCAAGGAAGTGTTCCGCGGCAAGCCAACCGATCTCGGCGCTGCTGGCTACACCCTGCACGACAACAAGCAGCACACCCTGACCCTCCTTACGCGCAATATCACCATCTTCGAGAATGAAACCTGGGTGCTCACGCCCGATGGCCCGAAGCAACTCGCGATTCCCTCGAAGGCCAACGTCGCCGGCCTCATCGATGGCCGCGTCCTGCTCAGCATCGACCAGGACTGGACACCCTCCGGCCAGTTGCAGACCTTCAAACAGGGTTCGCTGCTCGACGTCAAACTCGCTGACGTCCTCAAGGATCCCGCTCACCTCAAGCCCTCCATCATCTTCACGCCCACCTCCGACGAGTTCCTCCAGGGTGCCGACACCACCAAGTCGCGCCTGCTTGTCACGACACTGAAGCATGTGCAGGGCCGTGCATACATCTACACTCCCACGCTCACGGGCTGGAGCCAGAAGGAACTCCCCGTCCCGGCCAACGCCAGCGTCAGCGTGGTCTCCACCAGCGACGCCAGCGATAACTTCTTCCTCGGCATCACCAGCTTCCTCACCCCATCCTCGCTCTTCCTCGGTGACGCCTCCACCGGCGCGCTCACCCTGGAGAAGACCGAGCCGGCGCGCTTCGACGCCTCCAGCGATGTGGCCGAGCAGTATGAAGCCATCTCCAAGGACGGCACGCACGTCCCTTACTTCATCGTCCATCGCAAGGACATGAAGCTCGACGGCACCAACCCTACGCTGCTCAACGCCTATGGCGGCTTCCAGATCTCCGAAACGCCTTACTATTCCGCGAACATCGGCAAGCTGTGGCTCGAGCGTGGTGGCGTCTACGTGCTAGCCAACATTCGCGGCGGCGGAGAGTTCGGTCCCGCCTGGCATGAGGCCGGCCTCAAGACCCATCGCCAGCGCATCTACGACGACTTTGCCGCGGTCGCCCAGGATCTCATCGCCCGCCGTGTCACCTCGCCCCAGCACCTCGGCATCATGGGCGGCTCCAACGGCGGCCTGCTCATGGGCGTTGAGATGACCCAGCATCCGGACCTCTGGAATGCCATCGTGATCCAGGTGCCGCTGCTCGACATGCTGCGCTACGAGAAGATCGATGCCGGCGCCAGCTGGACCGGTGAATATGGGACGGTTTCGGATCCAGCCGAGCGCGCGTTTCTGGCGAGCATCTCGCCGTACAACCAGCTCAAGCCCGGCGTGAAGTACCCAGAACCCTTCATCTTCACCACAACGAAGGACGATCGCGTCGGCCCGCAGCACGCCCGCAAGTTCGCCGCCAAGATGGAGGAGTACCACGAACCCTTCCTCTACGACGAGATCATCGAGGGCGGCCACGCAGCCGGCGCCAACCTGGCCGAGCAAGCTCAAACCTGGGCCCTCACCTACACCTACCTAGCCAGCAAGCTCATGACGAACTAGCGTGCGCAGCTTAACCAAATCGGGTGCCCCATGTCTCGCTTCTGAGACAAGGGTTCACAGAAGCCGCAGGGGCCCGCATCGGTCGTATGCGGACGACGTGGAAGAAGGTTTACGCCAGCCCCAGCTGCTGGAGCGCGAACGCCGTGATAGCAGCCGCATCTTCCTGCGGTGTGCGCTGCGTCAGGTTATCCATCCGCCGCTCATTCGCCCCGCGCACCATATCCAAAATCGCCCACGCCACGGTATCCAAATCGACATCGTCCGCGATCTCCCCAGCCTCTACACCCTCTTTCAAAATCCCCACAAAGTACGCGTGCCCCTGGCGTAGCAAATCGTGCGTCTGGCGTTTATGTTGCGGCTCCCGCCCCACCGTCAGCAGCAGGCGATATAGATTCAGCTGCTCGTGCCAGAACTCCATCCGCACCGAAATCGCGACCGCCAGCCGTTCGCGCACGCCGTTCGCCGCCTGCGTCCGCTCCGCCGCCACTGCCTGCAGCCGCTCGATCGCCAGGTGGATCGCGGTCGCATAAATCTCTTCCTTCGAGTCGAAGTAGAGATACACCGTTCCCTTGGCGATCTTTGCGGCCTCCGCCACATCGCCCACGCACGTGGCCGCAAACCCTTTCTTTCCAAACACCTTGATGGCCGCGGTCAGAATCTCCTCGCGCCGCATGTCGGTCAACACCTGCTTGCGCGTCGAATTGCGGGCCGGGTGGCGGATTGGGGTGGTTGAGCTCACGAAGTCAAACTAGCACGTTTTCTCGCCCCTGTCTGAATCCGAGATCACCAACCTCGGCTCTAATGACCAAGGAGTCATTCTTATGACTAGCGGGTCAGTCCTTGAACCAGAGCTCGAGCCGGAGGAGTTAGCACCGGCGCCGGAGGCTATTGAGGAGGCACTCGACCGTGCCGAATCCTCGCTCGCCCCCAGCGCTCCCGAGTTCGAGCCCGGCCGGCCCCTGATCGTCGAAGCACCGCGCGCCCGCGCCTTCAATCCCTGGATCATCACGCTCGTCGTTACCATGGGCACGTTCATGGAGGTGCTCGACACCTCCATCGCCAACGTCGCGCTGCCGCACATCGCCGGCAGCCTTTCCGCCTCGCAGGACGAGAGCACCTGGGTGCTCACCAGCTACCTCGTCGCCAACGCGATCATCCTTCCCATCAGCGGGTGGATCTCCTCGGTCATCGGCCGCAAGAACTTCTACCTCATCTCGGTCGCAATGTTCACGGTCTTCTCCGCGCTCTGCGGCATCGCGCCGACCCTCGGCCTGCTGGTCATCTTTCGCGTGCTGCAGGGTCTCGCTGGCGGAGGCCTCCAACCCTCGGTGCAGGCCATCCTCGCCGACCTCTTTCCCGGCAACAAGCGCGGCATGGCGATGGCCGTCTACACCGTCGCCATCATGTGCGCGCCGGTGCTCGGCCCCACCCTCGGCGGCTGGATCACCGACAACTACTCCTGGCGCTGGATCTTCTACATCAACATTCCCGTCGGCATCACGTGCGCCTTCCTCACGCGCATGGTCCTGACCGACCCCGAGCACCTCACCCGCAAGCGCCTTGCTGAAAAAGCCCAACGCCTGCGCACCGGCATGAAGCTGCAGGTCGACGGCACGGGCCTCGCCCTCATCAGCATTGGTCTCGCCTCGCTGGAGATCGTCCTCGACAAAGGCCAGGAACTTGACTGGCTCGGCTCAACCTTCATCGCCTGGACCCTATCCATCGCCGTCATCGCGCTCATCGGCGCCATCGCCTGGGAACTCCACGTCAAGAACCCGGTGGTCAACCTTCGCCTCCTGAAAGAGCGCAACTTCGCCTTCTGCTGCGTGATCGTGCTCGGTGTCTACACGGCGCTCTACGCGTCGACCTTCCTTCTGCCGCAGTTCATGCAGCTGCTCATGGGCTACTCCGCCACCGCCGCCGGCCTCGCCATCTCGCCCGCCGGCCTGTTCACGATCGTCGAGGTGCCACTCGTAGGCTGGGCGCTCAGCCGTGGCTTCGACGCCCGCCGGATGATCGCCGTCGGCCTTGCCACCATCGCGCTCGGAACCTGGTGGCTCTCGCTCGGCAACCTCGACATGGGCGAGTCCAGCCTCATCTGGCCGCGTGTCGTCCAGGTGCTCGGAATCGGCATGACCACCGTGCCGCTCAGCACCATCATGTTCCGCTTTCTCCCCACCGACCAGAGCAGCAACGCCGCGGGCATCTACGCGCTGGTCCGCAACGAAGGTGGCAGCATCGGCATCGCTATCTCCAGCACCTTCCTCGAGCGCTCTGCTCAGACCCACCAGGCCTACATCGGCGCGCACATGTCCGCCTCGAATCCCATGGCCCAGCACGCCGCGAAGGCCTTCGCCGCAGCGCACGGCACCATCGCTTCCAGTGGGTCAGCGTCCAACAATGCGTACGCCGGCCTCGCCATGCTCTATGGACAGGTGCAGCGCCAGGCCGCCCTGCTCGCCTACATGGACCAGTACCGCATGTTCGCTTATCTCCTGCTTTGCCTGCTTCCGCTCGTGCTGCTGCTCAAGCGGCCCAGAGTGACTGGCAAGATCGAGCTGGAAGCGCACTAAAGAACCAACAAGCCAGTCTCAATGCGACGTCTGCCCGGCGAACGCATCGACTACGCAGGAAAACCTGCATATCGTATACTGACCGCGTTTCCATCCGTCGAGGCCCTCTTTGTATACGTTCCCAGGTAAGCAAGTCTCCTGCTTCCGCCGTGTCATCGGCAAAGCTCTAGTTTTTTCAGCAGCCCTCCTGCTCGCGCTTGGGATTCCAGCGCTCACTGGTTGCGGCGGCAGTGGCACCCAGCCTGTCTCCGCGATCACCATCTCAGGGCCGTCCAGCGACACAATCGATCCCGGCAATTCCGCCAGCTTCACGGCAACGGTGACCGGCGGTTCCGCTACGGAGGGCGTCTCCTGGAGCCTTGCCGCCTGCAGTGCAACCAGCTGCGGCACGCTTTCGAACTCGACGACGACTGGTGTCACCTACACGGCGCCGGCAACTGTCGCAACCGCCTTCACCGTAAGTCTCACAGCGACCTCAACGGCCCTTTCGACGGTCACGCAGACCGTCAAACTCAGCGTCCCGATCAACCCTGCGATCACCACCCCCGCGGGTGCATTACCTGGCGCAACCTTTGGTGTGGCGTACACCACGAGCCTGGCCGCAACCGGCGGCATCACGCCCTACACGTGGTCGATCACGCAAGGCGCCCTCCCCACCGGTCTTGCCATCAGCAGCACCACCGGCGCCATCAGCGGCAGTTCCACCGCAGCTGGCACCGCCAGCTTCACGGTCACGCTCACCGACTCCGGCAGCCCAGCCCTCACCACCTCCGCCTCCTTCACCCTCACTACCCTCTACTCGCCACTCACCATCACCACCACGTCTCTGCCCAACGGCACGCAAGGCACGCCCTACAGCGCCACCCTCGCGTCGAGCGGTGGGAGCGGCACCGGCTACACCTACGCCGTCACCGCGGGCACAGGCCTCAGCGCCGTCGGCCTCACGCTGTCGCCCAGTGGTGTCATCACCGGCACGCCCACCACCGGCGAGACAGCCGGCATCGTTGCGGTCATGGTCACTGACAGCGCAGGCAATACGGCCAAGCAGGTTCTTACGCTGACCATCGCCTATCCCACGCTGACGATCACCTCGCTGACTCTTGCCGGCGGCGTTGGCGGAGATCCCTACACCACTACGCTGACGGCCACCGGCGGCACGGACAGCGGCTACATCTGGACCGTCACTTCGGGAGCCAGCAGCCTCGCAGCCGTGGGCCTCAGTCTGTCCAGCGGCGGCGTTATCTCCGGATCCACGCCGGTTGCCGGCACTGCTACCTTCACCGTGCAGGTCGCCGACTCGGCCAACAACACCGCGACCGCGAGCCTGACCATCAGCATCACCCCGGGCCTCACCGTGACGACGGCGACCATTCCCCCCGGCGTAGAAGGCACCGCCTACTCCGCAACCCTCACCGCGTCAGGCGGCAGCACCACCGGCTATACCTGGAGCGTCGTCTCGGGTACGGGCCTCAGTGCCGTAGGCCTCACGCTTTCACCCTCCGGCGCGATCACCGGCACGCCCAACGCTGGCGAAACCGCCGTCCCGTTCACGGTGCAGGTCACCGACTCAGCCAACAACAAGGCCACCGCGACGCTCACCCTGACCGTGACGGCCGTAGCCTTCCAGGGCCAGGTTGTGAGCGGAACCAGCTCCGTCATCGGAGCGACCATCCAGCTGTATGCCGCGGGAGCAACCGGCAACGCATCAGCAGCAACGCCCATGCTCACCCAGGCCGTGACAACCGACGCCTTGGGCATGTTCGAGCTCAGCGGGAGTTACACCTGCGGCCAGAGCAGCACCGGCACATCCATCCCCACAACTGCGCAGCTGTATCTCGTGGCCAGCGGCGGCACCACTTCTACCACCTCGACCACCAGCAACCCGGCGCTGACGATGGTCACGGCCGTAGGTCTTTGCACCAACCTCACGGCAACGTCGTTCGACACCGTCAACGAGATCACGACGGCAGCCACGGCCTGGGCGCTGGCTCCCTTCGCCAGCTCGACGACCACCCTCGGCGCGTCTGCGACCAACACGCTGGGCATCACCAATGCCTTCCTGGACGCAGCCCTGCTAGCAAATCCCGCCACCGGCTCCCCGGCAACCCTCCCCACTGGTCTCACGGTCGAAGCTGGCAAGCTGGCCGCCCTGGCCGACGCGCTCAACAGCTGCACCACCGGCACCGGCACCGGCTGCTCTGCGCTGTTCACCGCCGCCACTCCGCCCTCCGGCACCGCCCCCACCGACACCTTCACCGCAGCGCTCGATATCACCCACAACCCCGGCCAGAACGTAGCCGCCATCTTTGCTGCCATCCCCACGACACCACCGTTCCCCACCACCCTCATCGCCTCTCCCAACGACTGGACGATGTCGCTCACGGTCACCGGTAGCGGCCTCAACTCACCCACCGCGCTGGGCATCGACAGCCAGAACAACATCTGGGTCGCCAACGAGGACGGCCCGCTCTCCGCCTTCAATCCACAGGGAACGCCGCTCAGCACCACCGGCTACGGCATCATGAACGGCGTCCCCAACATCGCGCAGGTCTACGGCCTCGCCATCGACCCCTCCAACAACATCTGGGTCACCAACGCCAACGGCGGCTACGGCAATGGCAGCGTCACCGAGTTCTTCGGCGTCAACAACCCCGCCACCCTCGGCACCTCCAGCAGCTTCACCGATGGCTCCTACGATGTCCCCTACGCCATCGCCGCCGACCCCAATGGCAATATCTACCTCGCCAACAGCGGCGACTCCTCCGCGACGGTCTTGAACCCGGCCGGTGGTGTCGTCGGCGGCGGCCTCGGGTCCTCCCTGAACCTCGTCGCCTTCCCCCAGGCTATCGCCATCGACTCCGCCCAGGGCTTCTGGCTCTCCGGCGAAACCAACGTCGTCCACTACGCCGGACCGAACGCTCCGTCACCCGGCTCCCTCCTCGCCAACGTCACCTGCTGCGGTGAGTCCTACGGCATGGCCACAGATGCCTCCGGAAACCTCTGGGTCGCCGACTACCTCAGCGCCTCCGGCAGCGGAAACGGCGCTGTCGCCGAGATCGTCACCGATAAATCCGGCAACTCCACCGCCGCCATCTCCGGCCTCAACACCGGCGGCATCAACCATCCCATTTCGGTCGCCGTCGACGCCGCCCAGAATGTCTGGGTCTCCAATAACGCCGGGAACTCCATCACCGAGCTCGCGGGTATCTCCAACACCCTCCCCGTGGGCACCGCCCTGTCTCCCTCCACCGGCGTCTACGGCTCGGGTGGTTTTGGCCTCGATGCCTCCCTCCTCGATCCCTTCACGATTCTTCCCGATCGCTCAGGCAACCTCTGGGTATCCAGTGAAGGTCTCAACGCCATCACCATGTTTTTCGGCGTGGCCGCTCCCACGGTCACTCCCCTTCAACCGACGCCCACCGCCCCATGATCTCCTAAGCCTCACCCAGGACCTTTGGTGTTCAATTGTTTACCTCCGGGGTACTCAACCAATGCCATCTTTGTTAATAACTTAGGTATTACACCAAGAGGGTCCATCAATCGCAATGCGACCTTAAATAAATATAAGGAACACTGAAAGTTTGAGATTATAGTTTTCTAATCTATACCTGCGTTTGGCGGCCGCCCCCACTGGTAATCGCAAAAGGCAGCCGAAGTACCTGACCCTGCATCGTGTACATCGGAGACCCACAATGAAGCTCTCGGCCCTTTCCAGCCTGTCTGTTCTCTCTCTCTGCATCGGAACCCTCACTCTGGTAGGTTGTGGCGGAGCCTTTTCCATGCCGGACTCGGTCCTATCGAGTCAAGGCGGAACTCCGCCCATCGTCGGAAGCGTCTACGGCGGTCATGCGCCGATCGTCGGATCGCACGTTTACCTGCTCCAGCCCAGCACGGTCAACTACGGAGGCGCAGGCAGCGGCGCCACGCTCGGCATCGCCACGTCCATCCTCGGCACCGGAACCACCACTTCGCCCGGCGGGTATCCGCTCCATACGAACCCCGCGACCGGCGGCGATCCTGGCATCCCGGCTGGATGGCAGTATGTCATCAGCGACGGCAACGGTGAATTCAACCTCACCGGCGCCTACAGCTGCACAGCCGGCCAGCCCGTCTACATTTACAACTATGGCGGCAACGCCACAGGTGGCACTACCACCAACACCGGCATCGTCCAGCTCGCCATCCTCGGCAACTGCCCCTCCACCGGCCAAACCAACTTCGGCCCCGGCTCCTCCGACGCCCTCTCCTTCGTTTACGTGAATGAGGTCTCCACCGTAGCCGCGGCATACGTCTTCCAGCCCTTCACCACCGCAGCGACCACCTCCGCCATGGCGAGTGCGATCTACGTCGGCACCTCCGGCACCACGCAGGCCCTGCTTGGTATCGCGGACGCCGCGTCGACGGCCGCTCAGCTCTACGACGTCCAGGGTAGAGGAGGGATATCCACCGCCACCGGCGAAGGCGAAGGCCATGTCGCCAACACCCGCACGCAGGGTGGCCTTCCCCTCAGGCCCAACGCCGGCAACGGCATCGTCCCCCAGGCCACCATCGATACCCTCGCCAACATCCTTGCAGATTGCGTTGACTCCACCGGCGGCACCTCCACCCAGTGCACCACGCTCTTCCACCCACGCCACCGAGACCGGCGTCGTCGGCGGCACGGCGCCTACCGACATCGCGCGCGCTGCCATGAACATCGCCCGGTATCCGGCTGGAAACTACAGCGGCGGGACGAAGCCCACGACGTTCATGTCCAGCCTCTACCCCCTGGGCAACGGCACAGCTCCTTATCTGCCCAGGCTCGCTACTCAGCCGAATGACTTCAGCATCGGCATCCTCTACCCCTTCCTTCAGGTGGGTGGCTATGGAGCCACGAACTCCGACGTCCAGAAGGCGGAGAGCATCGCAGTCGACCAGCAGGGCCAGATCTGGATTACCGCGCAAGGCGGCTTGTACAGTCCGAGTGCCGATCGCTGGTCCCCCACCGGTGTCGCTCAACGCCACCAATAACACTTCGGCGAGCGGAAACTATCTCTACGGCTATGTCTCGGTCGACGGCAATAACAACGCCTGGACAGGCAATGCCAACAGCGCCGGCGGCACCGGCATGTTCTTTGCTGGATCGAACGGGTCCTTTACCACCACCTACGGCTCAGGCTACAGCGATGCCTATACCGTGATCACCGACATCAACAGCAACGCCTACTTCTGGGCGTCCAACGCTGGTGGCGCCGGCGCATCCTACAATACCCATGGCCAATATGAGATGTGGGTCTACAATTCCTCCGGCACGCTGACCAGCCACGCTGCCACCTGCAACGGCAACACCGGCCCGTTCGTGTACTACTGCAGCAGCAACTTCCTGATCAACAATGGGGAAAACGCGGCCCACGGTGCGATCGAGGCTGCAAACTCGACCACCACCTCTCCGGGTTCTGCCGGCGCCCTCTGGATCACCACCGAATCCGGTGCCTACCAGATCTCCAGGGTTACGCAGGCCGGAGGCAAGGACTTCCAGTTCTCGACCAACACCCAACAGCCTGAGTTCCCCTCGCTGGATCGCTACGGCCATGCCTGGATCCCGGTTTATAACACCGCTGGATCGATCTACAAGATCACCACGACGGGAACCAGCCCGTACTACACCTATAGCCAGCTCACCACCGGCACCACCGGAGCTACCATAGACAATCCCTTCGGTTCAGCCATCGACGGAAACAACAACCTGTGGGTCACCATTCGTTGCGGCGGTCCCGGTAATAATTGCGGAGCTCCGGGTACAAATGCTTCCACGCTTGTCGAGATCAACACTGCCAACGGTCTTGCCATCTCGCCGCCGAAGAACTACAGCCCAGTTGCGCTAAGCACCACTGGAACCACGTTCAATCTGTTCACCGATCCCCTGAACGTTGCCATCGATCCTTCCGGCAACCTCTGGATCACGAACTACGACGGTACGGCCACCTACGGCGGTGAAGTCGTCGAGATCATTGGCGCAGCCGCGCCGGTGGTCACGCCGCTCTCGCTCGCTGCCGGCAACAACATGCTCGGCACCAAGCCCTAACCTTTACTGCAAGCCCTCAGCCCTCGGCGCAGCCTCTGCGTCGAGGGCTTTTTCGTTAACCCACCTCATTCGGCGTAAACTATCCCCTCACTCCCAAATTTAATTGAGGGCACCACCTTGCGCACCAGCCTTCGCCAGCATCCCCGCTCCTTCTCCGCGCCTGTAAAGGGCATTTCGGTTCTGGCGGCAGGGAGTTTGGGCTCCCTGCTCCTGGCACTCGGGCTAACCGCTCTCACCGGTTGCGGTGGGCCGACCAGCTATCCGACGGCGATTACCGTCACGGGCTTGGCGAGTGGAACCATCGAGCCCGGCGCCTCAGCCAGCTTTACCGCAGCCGTCGCCGGCGGCCCGCTGGACTCCGGCGTCTCCTGGAGTCTCGCCGCCTGCAGCGTGACCAGCTGTGGCACGCTTTCGAACCCCACCAGCACGAATGTCACGTATACGGCGCCAGCCGCGGTACCAACCGCCTTCACCGTCACGCTAACCGCCTTAGCTGTCGCCCAGACAAACGTCACGCGGACCGTCAAGCTGAGCGTCCCAATCAACCCTGCGATCACTACTCCCGCCGGCGCATTACCGGGAGCCACCTTCGGCGCGGCATATACCACGAGCCTGGCCGGAATCGGCGGAATTACGCCCTACACCTGGGCGATTTCGCAAGGCGCACTCCCTACCGGCCTGACCCTCTCAAGCACTAGCGGCGCGATCACCGGAACGCCCACCTCAACCGGCATCGCCAGCTTTACCGTCACCCTCACCGACTCCGGCGGCCCCGCGCTCACCGCCACCGCGGCCTTCACCATTACGACCGTGACGGCCGTAGCCTTCCAGGGCCAGGTTGTGAGCGGAACCAGCTCCGTCATCGGAGCGACCATCCAGCTGTATGCCGCGGGAGCAACCGGCAACGCATCAGCAGCAACGCCCATGCTCACCCAGGCCGTGACAACCGACGCCTTGGGCATGTTCGAGCTCAGCGGGAGTTACACCTGCGGCCAGAGCAGCACCGGCACATCCATCCCCACAACTGCGCAGCTGTATCTCGTGGCCAGCGGCGGCACCACTTCTACCACCTCGACCACCAGCAACCCGGCGCTGACGATGGTCACGGCCGTAGGTCTTTGCACCAACCTCACGGCAACGTCGTTCGACACCGTCAACGAGATCACGACGGCAGCCACGGCCTGGGCGCTGGCTCCCTTCGCCAGCTCGACGACCACCCTCGGCGCGTCTGCGACCAACACGCTGGGCATCACCAATGCCTTCCTGGACGCAGCCCTGCTAGCAAATCCCGCCACCGGCTCCCCGGCAACCCTCCCCACTGGTCTCACGGTCGAAGCTGGCAAGCTGGCCGCCCTGGCCGACGCGCTCAACAGCTGCACCACCGGCACCGGCACCGGCTGCTCTGCGCTGTTCACCGCCGCCACTCCGCCCTCCGGCACCGCCCCCACCGACACCTTCACCGCAGCGCTCGATATCACCCACAACCCCGGCCAGAACGTAGCCGCCATCTTTGCTGCCATCCCCACGACACCACCGTTCCCCACCACCCTCATCGCCTCTCCCAACGACTGGACGATGTCGCTCACGGTCACCGGTAGCGGCCTCAACTCACCCACCGCGCTGGGCATCGACAGCCAGAACAACATCTGGGTCGCCAACGAGGACGGCCCGCTCTCCGCCTTCAATCCACAGGGAACGCCGCTCAGCACCACCGGCTACGGCGCCGGCATGATCGCGCAGGTCTACGGTCTCGCCATCGACACTTCGAATAACGTCTGGGTTACCAACTACAACGGCGCCGGCGGCACCGGCAGCACCACAAAATTCTTCGGCGTCAACGACCGCACCACCCTCGGCACCTCCATCTCCACCAGCGACTCCATCTGCTATCCCACCGCTGCCGTCGCCGACACCAACGGGGACATCTTCATCGCCAACGAGGAATGTTCTTCCGCCACCATCCTCGACAACGCCGGCGCGGCCGTCACACCCTTCCTCGGCGCATCCTTGGGCCTCTCCGCAAAGCCTCTCTTCCTTGCTGTCGACACCGCCCACGGCCTCTGGCTCTCCGATAACGACTTCACCATCGCGCACATCGCAGCGCCCTCGATCGCCTATCCCAGCGGCCAGCTCCTCAGCCACCCGAACTGCTGTTACGAGTCCCGCGGCATCGCCCTCGATGCCCGGGGCAATGCCTGGGTCGCCAACTACCTCAACAGCAGCTTCAGCGAAGTCGGCCCCGACGGCACAGTTCTCATCAACCAGCAAACCGTCGCCAGCGACAACGCGACTCCCTATGCCGCGGTCATCGACGCTGCTCAGAACGTCTGGTTCACCAGCCTCGACAGCTCCGCCATCCTCGAGGTCGCTGGTTCCTCTGCCACCAAACCCGGCACCGAACTCAGCCCTTCCATTGGCGTCCACGGCCACGGCGGCTTCGGCCTCGATGCCAGCCTTACCGAGCCCTACAGCCTTGCCCCCGACCGCTCCGGCAACCTCTGGGTCTCGGCCAACGGCCAGAATACCCTGGTTATGTTCTTCGGCTTGGCGACACCCACCGTCACTCCGCTCCAACCCGTCCCCACCGCTCCCTAGCCTCGGCCCATTCTCGCGACGAACGCTCAGCCCCCGATCCTTGTGCAGGTAGAATCATTGCTGCATGAGGCACGATTTCCCATCGACGCTCACCTGTCCGCGAGGCCCCGGACTTGACAGGATTGTCCCCCCAGCCAGCCTGAAAATCGCCAGAATTCCATCCCCGAAAAATCGTCTGAGGAGGAGATCTCGAGATCCCCGCGTCCTGCCCGTCTGTTTCGCAGCCTGCGCGTCGCGAAACCGGGCTATAGCAGTCGATTTGCAACCCGAAACCCAGCTATACCGCACTCAAAACGATCGGATTTTCTCCAAAAACGGGCGGCATTCAACCCTCCCACGCCAGGCGGCCGCCTGATGTCCACCCGCGTCCGCTCCTTCTGCAAAATAAATCTGGGGCTCGCCGTGGGCCCCCCTCGCCCGGACGGATTCCACACCCTTTCCACCGTCTACCAGACCCTCCAACTGCATGATTTTGTGACAGTTACCGCGACTCGCGCGGCCGAAACGACGATTCACATCACCTCCAACCACCGCGGCGTTCCCCGGACCGAAGTCAACAACGCGGAGCGCAATACCGCCTGGCGAATCGTCCACAAAACCCTCGACCGCCTCAAAATCACCGCAAATGTCCACATCCACATCGAAAAGACCCTCCCCGTGCAAGGAGGCATGGGCGCCGGCTCCGCCAATGCAGTAGCCGCAACTCTAGGATTAGAAACGGAGTTAGGCATCGCTCTTCCCGGCCCCGAGAGGTTCGAAGTGGCCGCCGAAGTAGGCTCCGACGTCCCCCTTTTTCTGCTGGGCGGAACGGTCCTGGGCCTCGGCCGCGGCGAAGAAGTCTATCCCCTCCCAGACTCAAGTCCTTTGCAATGTGTAGTTGCGCTGCCGGAGATTGGCGTCTCGACCGCCCTCGCCTTTCAACAACTTGACGCGGAACAATTGACTTCTGCAGCGGCTGTGGATAAACTAAAGCAGTTGAGCCGCGCTCTAGCCTCTGTCTGGTCGACAACCGGCGTCGAGTCTGGCCCCTCCGGTATCGCTTTTACGGACCGTTCGAATCAAAGCATAAGCATGATTCAAGACGACTTACCTTCGGGTAGGGCCTCAGGGTTGAGGGACGTATCAGGCGATCTGGCCGAGAATCCCCTTCTCGCGCTTGTCCGCACCGGGATTGAGAACGACTTTGAAGAAGTCGTCTTCTCGCAGCATCCCTCCTTGCGTTCAACCAAGCGTGATCTAGTGGGAAGTTCAAGCGAATGTGCGGTTTACGCCGCTCTCTCGGGTTCTGGTTCGGCGTTGTTTGGACTGTATAAGTCACAAGCAGACGCTCTCGCCGCTCAACATCGTGTCCAACAAAACGGCACGCGGGCAATCTTAACCGAAACCCTGCCTCGCCAAGACTATTGGAATACGATGTTCGCAGAGTAACTTTCCCGGCAACAAGTGCGCCGGCAGTACTGGGCGATCGACTAATGGTAGGTCAAGTGCCTTTGACGCACTTTGTCTAGGTTCGAATCCTAGTCGCCCAGCCATTCAGTCGTTCGCGAGATTTGCGGCAGGATCCGTAAGTCCTGCGTTCAAAGAAGTTAGGGAACTTTTGATTTTTCGCGATGGAACCGATATCGCACGGAGATTGAGCAAGGCCCGCACATGTATCTCGGCCCAACGCCGATGCGCGGGAGTAGCAGGAAGTTTGCAGTTGGCCGGAGGATGAACTAATCCAACGGCGATTCAATAAGGAACCAAGCTCTCGCACCATGCAGATGACCGGTGATGAAACAGTGCCGGCCGCATAGCAGTAAGGCAAGCAGTAATGGAATAACCCAAAGGTCAACCAGCCTGGAGGATTTCAACGTGAGCGAACAAGACACGACTGTGGTTCCTTTCCCGAGTTCTAACCATGAAGTCTCCACCGCAAGGGCCGCATCGGCCACACCCGCAGTGGAGCAACCGAAGCAAGTTGCCGAGCCGGTATTGACGCCGGCGACCGCTGCTCCGGGCACGAAGGCAATAGACGCGAAAGCAGGGGAGAAAAAACGCTCCTCACGCCTGAGTGAAGACAAGCGCTTCAAGATCTTCTCCGGCTCGGCGAACCGGCCGTTGGCGGAGGAGATTGGTAAGTTTCTGGGTGTACCTGTTGGAGAGACGCGGTTACAACGCTTCTCCGACGGCGAAACCCACTTTCAGCTCATTGAAAATGTGCGTGGCGCGGACGTATTCCTGATCCAGCCCACATGTCGTCCGGTAGATCAGCACCTGGTCGAACTGCTAATTATGATGGACGCGCTCAAGCGTGCCTCGGCAGGACGGATCACGGTTGTAGTTCCGTACTACGGCTATGCACGGCAGGATCGTAAAGACCGTCCGCGTGTCGCGATTACCTCCAAGCTGGTGGCAGATTTGCTCGCCACGGCTGGAGCGAATCGGGCGCTGTTTGTGGACTTGCACGCGGCGCAGATCCAGGGCTTCTTCAATATTCCCGTGGATCATCTGTTTGCCAGCCCGGTGTTGGTTGGCTATTTCCGCGACTTGAACCTGCCCAATCTTACGGTGGTGAGTCCGGATGCAGGCGGTGTAGAACGCGCGAGGTTTTTTGCGCAGAGATTAGAAGTGCCTTTGGCAATTGTTGAT
The DNA here is from genome assembly GCA_963737325.1 of uncultured Acidobacteriaceae bacterium. Lineage (GTDB taxonomy): Bacteria > Acidobacteriota > Terriglobia > Terriglobales > Acidobacteriaceae > Granulicella. Next base: position 298,809 of record CAVTSJ010000023.1, on the reverse strand, counting down.
AAACGCAGGACAGATATCAACGTGACTGAAGTGATGAACGTGATTGGCGATGTGCGCGGACGGACTTGCTTAATCCTCGATGACATCATCGACACCGCGGGAACGCTGGTGAAGACGGCAGAGGCGTTGTTGGAGCAGGGTGCGGAAAAGGTTTATGCGTGCGCCACGCATGCCGTTCTCTCGGGCCCAGCGGTTGAGAGAATCAAGGCGTCGAAGTTGGAAGAGGTCGTGGTGACCAACACGGTGCCACTCTCGGAAGAGGCGCAGCAGGTGAGCAAGATTAAGGTGTTATCGATCGCCGGATTGTTAGGCAGAGCGATCGAGAGCATTCACATGGAGACGTCGGTGTCGACGCTCTTCAACTAGAGTTTTGCAGTTTGCAAGAAGGTTTGCAGTGCAGGAAAGGGAGCGAGGCTCAACCTCGTGCCCGAAAGGACAAAGAAAATGGCAGAGAAAAAGATTGAAGCGGTAGTGGCAACGCCCCGCACGGGAACATTCAACAAGAACCATGCGCGCCGCGTGCGCGTTCAAGGGCTGATTCCGGCCGTTGTGTATGGCGCTGGGCATGAGTCCGTCGCGGTGACGGTTGATCCCAAGGTCATTACCAAGATTCTGTACTCCGATTCCGGTCACAATACGATTTTCGATCTCACCATCGAAGGCTCGGGCGTGACCAAGGCCATGATCGTCGATTGGCAGAATGAACCTATCAAGGGCAAGCTGCTGCACATCGACCTGAAGCGCATTGCGATGGATAAGGCGATGGTCGTCTCGGTACCGGTGCAGTTGGTCGGTGTTCCAGCTGGCGTGAAGAACTCTGGCGGCATTCTGAGCCAGGTGCTGCACGAGGTCGAGATCGAGTGCTTGCCGGGCGATATTCCGGGTCACATTGATGTGGATGTCTCCGGCCTGGATCTTCATGGTGCAATTCACATCTCCGATCTGCCTCATTCCGGCAAGCTGAAGTTCCTGGGTGACGAAGATGCGCTGGTTGCTCACGTGACCGTGATGAAGGAAGAAGTTGTGGCTGAGCCGGTTGCTGGCGCGGCCGAGCCCGAGGTAGCGAAGAAGGGTAAGCAGGATGCTCCTGCTGCTGATGCCGCAGCTGCTCCCGCGGACAAGGGCGGCAAGAAGTAGTTTGAAAGGCGTTGTGCGAGCGTGAAGCTGATTGTCGGTCTTGGGAATCCTGGTCCGGAGTACGCGTTCACGCCGCACAACGCCGGGTTTCTGGCGATTGATCGCATTGCAGAGATCTGCGATGTGCAGATTGCCAACCGTCGCGGACGAGCGTCGACGGCGAGGCTGAAGTTGGCAGGACACGATGTGCTGCTGGCCAAGCCGGAGACGTTCATGAACCTGAGTGGGCTTTCAGTAGCTGCTCTATTGAACGAGTTGGAGCTTGGCATTGAGGACTTGATCGTCCTGTATGACGAGCTGGCAATTCCGCTGGGCACGATTCGTATTCGCGAGCGTGGTTCAGCGGCAGGGCACAACGGAGTGAAGTCGATCTCCGGAGTGCTTGGCACCGAGGAGTGGACGCGCATCCGTATCGGGATTGGCAAATTGCCGACCGAGATCGGGGGCATCGTCAAATCCGGCGGGAAAGATTTTCTTTTGGCGCCGATGCGAAAGCAGATGCTGAAGGAGCTGGATGAATCGCTCGACCAGGCCGTACGCGCGGTTGAGGCTGTGCTGACGAAGGGCGTCAGCGCGGCGATGAACGAGTTCAATCGCAAGGTTGAGCCCGGTAATGAGAACGGCGTTTCTTGAAGTAGCAGCAACAATCTTCCACACCGGTTTCGGATGGAAGTTTCAACCGAAGCGGTGCGGGGCAGAACCCCGCAGAAAGAAGTAGAGATGAATCGCACTTACGAAATCATGTTTATCGTTCGGCCCGACGTTGAAGAGGCCGAGCTCGACAAGCTCATTGAGACGTTTTCCCGTTATGTGACCGGGGGCGGCGGTACGGTGAAGACGACTGAGAAGATGGGTCGCCGCCGGCTGGCTTACACCGTCAAGAAGTTCAACGATGGCTTTTACGTTCTGCTCATCGTCGAGGCACCTGCATCTTTGATCTCCGAGATCGAGCGTCGTCTGCGCGTCTCCGAACAGGTGATCAAGTTCATCACCGTTCGCATGGACGAGGAAGACAAGCGCGTGGCCAAAATCAAGGCTCACCGCGACGCCCATGTGAAGCGCAGCGCACAGCCACAGGTCAACGTAGAGGCTGCTGCTTCCGAGACAGCTGAGGTTCCGGCCGCGGAGACTGCCACTGCCGTTGCCGCTGAGCCGGTAGCAGAGGCTGAGCCCGTCGTCGCTTCGTAGAACTCTGCGCTCACGCAATACAAGCTTCGCAGGCTGGGAGATTCCAGTCTGCTGACAGGACAAACGCAACGCTGCAAGATGCTTCCACGATCTTCGAATACATGATGAAGATCCAGTCCAGAGGCCCCATGTCGGGTCTGGAGCAAGAGCAGCAGAACCGGTCGATGGCGCAAGAGCTATCGGCAGACAAAGGATAAGCAACATGGCTGACGAGACAGTGAACCAGGCAGCACCCGCGGCACCGGCTGCGGCATCCACCGAAGGCAGCGCCCCGGCGCCACGCACCGGCGGTTATCAAGGTCAGGGCGGCCCACGTTCGGGCGGATCACGCCCACCGCGTCCGGCAGGAGCTGGCGGCGGCGCAGGCGGAGCAGGCGGACGCAAGTTCTTCCGCCGCAAGAAGGTTTGCAAGTTCACGGTGGAGAAGATCGACACGATCAGCTACCGCGACGTGCGCCTGCTGCAGCAGTTCGTGTCGGACCGCGGCAAGATCATTCCGCGCCGTTTGACGGGCACCAGCGCTCCGTTCCAGCGCAAGCTGACGCGCGCCATCAAGCAGGCCCGCGCGATTGCTCTGCTGCCGTTTGCAGCGAAGTTCTAGTTCAACCCGCGCTGCATGCGGCGCGCACCCGAGTACGTTGGAGACGTGTGATGGAAGTCATTTTGAAAGAGGATGTAAACAAGCTAGGCCACCGGGGTGACGTGGTGAAGGTCGCCGCCGGGTATGGCCGCAACTACCTGCTGCCGAGCAAGCTGGCGATGGAAGCGACGCCGGCGAACAAGGCCGTGATCGAGCAGATGAAGGCTTCGGCGATCCGCAAGTCGGCGTCGGAGAAGGGCGGAGCGGAAGAGTTCGCCGGCAAGCTCAACGAGCTGGTGCTGACGTTCGAGCGCAAGACGGGCGAGAACGACCACCTGTTCGGATCGGTGACGTCGCAGGATATCGCGCATGCGCTCGAGGCTGAAGGCTACAAGGTCGATCGCCGCAAGATCCACCTAGAAGAGCCGCTGAAATCTGTGGGCGAGTTCCATGTGCCGATCAAGCTGCATCGCGAGGTGTCGGCGCACGTGCAGGTGAACATCAAGAGCGACGCTCCGGAGCGTTCGGCAGAAGAGGCGGCGGTGGCCGATGATTCGGTGTTCAAGTCGACTTACACAGGCGAGCTGGACGACAACCGCGACTAGTTGTTCGAAGCTCTATCGCGATGCCCGCGTTTCCGGATGGAGGCGCGGGCGTCGCCGCATCTGGCGGGAACCTTGCCAAGCTTGGCCGAGGAAGCCAAGGGTGGTTAGGGGATGCTAGGCTAAGTCCATGTGTGGTCGGTATTTCCGTAAATCGGATAAGCAACATATCGCGGAGCGATTTCATGCGGGGAAGGTCTTTGAGGACCCGCTTGCGGCGGACTATAACATCGCGCCTACGACGTTTCAGCCAGTCATCCGGCTGAGTCGGGATTCAGGTGAGCGAGAGATGGCGCTGCTGCGGTGGGGGATGGTGCCGTTCTTTGCCACGAGCTTGAAAGAGTTCAAGGGAATGACGACGTTCAATGCACGGGCGGAGACGATAGCGACGTCCGCGACGTGGAGGGAGCCGTTCAAGCGGCGGCGCTGTTTGATTCCGGCAGACGGGTTTTATGAGTGGGCAGAAAAGAATGGAGAGGTGCGCGCGGGTGCGCGTGCCAAGACGCAATCCAAGAGTGGGCGGCAGCCTTATGCGATCACATTGAACGCAGGTGGCGGAGGCCTTATGGCCTTTGCGGGATTATGGGATGCTTGGAAGGAGCCGAAGAAGTCTCCGCAGGAGGTGGATCGCTGGCTGCAGAGCTTTGCGATCGTGACGACGGAGGCCAATGAGTTGATGTCTACGATCCATACGCGGATGCCGGCGATTCTGCATTCGAGGGACTGGGAGGAGTGGCTGGACAGGGATGATTCGAGGCCTGCGCCGGCGCATTTGTTGCGGCCATACGAGTCTGCCGAGATGAAGGTAGAGCTCTGCAATACCGCGGTGGGTAACGTGCGGAATAACGGGCCGGAGATGTTGAACAGCGCCTAGAGAGCGGCTGCGGCGGATCGGAAGAATCGACAATTTCTCTTGCCAGGTGGGCTTGCGGTAGGCGTGATAAGCGTCACCGCTTCGGTGGACAGGCCTGCATAAAAATAGAGCTGGCGTCTTCTGCTTAAAGGCGGATCGCTGAATCCATGGAAATACGAAAGCAAGGGGACCTATGTTGAACACTCGAGGGTCGAATATCGCCGAAGGTCAGGGAATGCAGCTGGTCTGCGCTGGAGACGTGATGGGATGGCTGGGCGGATTGCCGTTGGCGCTGATCGAGGATGTGCGCATGGGTAGACCTGCTTCCAGTGCGAAGGTGGCATACGCCGGCGGTAGTGTCGGCGCGATGGATTGTGCGGGTGGAAGCGGGGAGTGCGGCGTGGGCGCGGGCTGCGCTGGTGGATCCGGATGTTGTGGCATCGGCGGAGATTGCGCAGGGCACTAGGGCAGTGCAAAAGCGCGTGTTCCGACTAAAGCTGGCTGACGAAGTAGTGTACGCGGAGAGCGGCGGGAAGCATCTGTTCCTGCAACCAGAGTCACCCGACTGGATGGTGGTGAATCAGAACGGGGCCATCCTGTTGTCGCGGTGCGATGGCGCGACGATGGAAGAAGTATTGGGAGAGGCGGTTGGCTCGGGGTGGGAGCAGGCAAGTGCGCTGTTCGCCGAAGCGCTGGCGCGCGGTGTTCTTGTGAAAGTCTCCGCGCGTACAAAGCTGACGACTCTCAAGATCGTGCGTCGCAAGCGGCGTGAGATTCCTCAGAAGCTGAACATGGTGCATTTGAAGCTGACCAACCAATGCAATCTGGGTTGCAGCTATTGTTACGCGCGGAGCGGCAAGCAATCGGGCGCACTATCCTGGGGAAACCTGGAGATGATTGCGCGGGATGTGGCAGCGGTGTCGGATTCGGTGGCGTATGTGCTCTCCGGGGGTGAGCCGTTGCTGCACCCTAGTGTGCTGGATTTTGCGGAGAAGGTGAAGGCAGCTGGAAACAAGGTGCATCTGCTCACCAATGGCTCGTTGATCGATGGTGCGAATGCGGCGCGTATTGCGGCCGCGGCAGATGTGGTGAAGGTCAGCGTGGATGGCAGCAACGATGCTGTGCACTCGGCGACACGAGGAAAAGGCAACTTTGCGCGGGTTACGCGGGCGATTGAGTTGCTGCTGGGGAGCGGTGCCAACGTAGTCGTAGCCATGACGGTCACGAGGGCGAACCGCGGTGACATAGCGGCGATGGTAGCGAGGTATGGCTCACGCTTGTCGTTGCAGCCGCTCTTCAAGGCGGGACGCGGGAGTTCGGCTAACGATTTGGCGCTTACAGGAGTTGAATATTACCGGGCCCTCGCGGCGGTGGAGGGAGTCGCCCCGATGGGCGATGTCAGCGCAAAGCTGAACTCGTTGCGGGGTCGCGGCGTGCGACGGTGCGCGATGGCGGAAAGAGAGATCAGCATTGCGGAAACCGGCGACGTATATCCGTGCCAGCTTCTGCATGAACCGCGGTTCCGGGCGGGGAATGTACGGGAGCGCTCACTGGCGGAGATCTATTCGAAGTCCCCAGTGTTTGCGAAGATGCGGCAGATCAGCGTGGATAGTTTGGGGAAATGCTCTGCATGCCCGGTGCGATATCTATGTGGCGGAGCCTGCCGAGCGCGAGATTTGTTTGAGGTTGGGTCGGAGGAACTGGTGGGCGAGTTCTGTGCCTATGAACGCGAGGCGCTACTCAGCGGGATATTTGAATCGGTTGAGATGCAACGGGTATAGAAGCTACTCGTATTTGAGCGTGGCGACTGGATCAAGTACTGCCGCGCGGTTGGCGGGCAGGGTGCCGAAGATGACGCCGACGATGACGGAAGTGACGAGGGAAATGACCGCTGCTATGTAGGAGGGAGGAATTGCGAAGGGGGTGAAGAGGCCAACGCTGATGGGGATGGCGAGCCCGATGATAGTGCCAACCAGACCGCCTGAGAGTGAAAGGAAGATGGCTTCCGTCAGGAACTGGAGTCGAATCTCGCGGCTGGTGGCTCCGAGGGCCTTGCGGATGCCGATCTCCTTAATGCGCGCCTGCACATTCGCGAGCATCGAGTTCATGATGCCGACGCCGGAGACGACGAGTGTGATGGCGGAGGCAAGGACCAACACAACCGTTAGCATGTTGGCGATACTGCGCATCTTGGAGAGGATGTCGGTGAGGGTCTGGGCGGTGTACTCGCTGGTGGGGCGATGGCGGCTGGAGATCAGTGCGGTGATGCGCTTGGCCGCGGGCTCAACGTCGGGGGTGCTTTCCATGCTGAAGAAGATCTCTTTGAGGTCGTTGGTACCGCTGAAGTAGCGGCCGACTTCGTAAGGGACCAGGAGGGTATGGTTGCTGATCTCCGAGGAACCGAAGGTATCAATGCTCTCGGTGAAGACCCCGATAATGGTGAAGGGAATACCGCGGATGGACAGGGTTTGGCCGATGGCAGCACCGTAGCTGCCATAGAGTTCGATAGCCATGGGCCCGACGATATCGGCGACATAGGCGTGGTTGAGGGCGTCCTGCTCGTCGAAGAAGCGGCCGGCTTTGATTTTGAGACCGCGGATATCTTTGTACTCAGGGCTGACACCGAGCAGCATCGCGTCTTTCGTTTGACCATTGCCGATGGCGATGCTGTCGTGAAATTCGAGCATCGGCGAGCTATAGCGGATGCCCGGAACCTGCTGGTCAACGGTCTCCATGTCCTGGATCGTGAGGTAGTCGGGGGTACTGACGTTGTTTGGCCCCATGACGACACCGCCGGTGTATTGCATCTCGACTTTATTAGGGCCCAGCGAAGAGATGGTATCGATGGCGTACTGCTTGCCGGTGAGACCCACCGTGGCGACAAGCACGATGGAGGCGGAGCCGATCACCATGCCGAGCATGGTAAGCAGGAAGCGGGTTTTGCTGGCGCAGAAGCTGTCGTACGCGAGGTTTAACGTCTCGCGGAACGCGACCGTGGAGCGCGCGCTGCGGAGGGTGTTTTCGAAGGTGTCGCGGACAGTAGTCATGGACGAGGAGAATCGAAGCCAACCAGTCTAAGTATCGCAGGGCGGATCAATTGCAACCAGCGCGTCAGACGAGTTTTACGTATGTTGGATGCGGGGGCGCCTAGGTCGATTCTCCCCGCCAGAGAGTATTGCAACGATTGGGAAGAAGCTCCAGCTCAAGCTCTGAAACGTGCGACACGCGCAGTTCTGGTTGAGCGGTGAGATAAAGAGCGGCACCCCGGAGGAGGCAAAGGGGTGCCGCGAACTTTTGGTGAGGAGGGCGACCCCTACACGGAAGCGCTTTGCGCAAAAGCGAGGAGTGCCGCGACCGACGGAACAGAATGGCTTGAGTGGTCGCTACAGAAAAGACTGTATCGAATGGGCGTTCCAATGCGCATCGACCAATGGGTTGAATTATTTTCAACCGGATCAAGCTGGCTTGAGAGCTGGGTTGGCCACTGGTTGTATGTCGAGGCCCAGATCAAGGGCGCGGACGCTGTGGGTGAGGGCACCTACCGAGATGAGGTCGACACCTGTGGCGGCGATGTCCCGGATTCGGTCGAGGGTGATGCCGCCGCTGGCTTCGGTGAGAGCCCGCCCACCGATTTGCTGAACTGCGGTCCGAAGGTCTTTGATGGAGAAGTTGTCGAGGAGAATGGTGTCGGCTTTAGCGGCGAGGACGGCGTCGATCTGTTCGAGGCGATCAACTTCGACTTCCAGATGAGCGGTATGCGGGAGAGCGGCGCGCGCGGCCAATAGATCTTCTGTGAGAGTGCGGGAACTGGAGGCGGCGAGGACGGCCAGATGATTGTCCTTGGCCATGACGGCGTCGGATAATGAGAATCGGTGATTGTGGCCGCCGCCGCAGCGGACGGCGTAACGTTCGAACAGGCGCAGGCCGGGGGTGGTCTTACGCGTGTCGGTTATTCTTGCGCGAGTACCTTCGGTCTCCCGCACATAGGCGGCCGTGAGGGTGGCGATGCCGGAGAGACGCTGCGCGAAATTAAGGGCGACGCGCTCGGCTTGGAGGATGCCGCGAGCTGGGCCATGGATGGTTGCGATGACGGTGCCGGGGGTGAAGGCATCGCCGTCAGTGACATGGAACTCAGTAGTGATCGCGGGGTCGGTGAGAGAAAAGGCTGCGGAGACGATGTCCTGGCCGCAGAAGAAGCCGTGTTCGCGCGCCATGAGCTGCGCAGTAATAGTGGCGGTAGCGGGGATGAGGCTCTGTGAAGTGAGGTCGCCCCAGGGGGCGTCTTCAAGAAGAGCCGTGCGCACGATGGCGTCGATGGCTTCGCGGCTGGGTGGCATCAGCATGGGACGGCAATCTCGCTGGTCAGGGTCTCATGCGCTTGAGCTTTCTGGGCATAGACGCGGGAGTGCTGGAAAACTGGGGAAGGTTCAGGGAAATCATTGCGGAAGTGGGCGCCGCGGGACTCCTTACGCGCAAGCGCTGCGGTAATGAGAACGCGGGCGAGAACGAGCAGGTTGGCGGTTTCGAGGTCGTGGACGGTGATGCCTTCGGCACGAGAGCTCATCAGGGTATGGAGGGCGGAGCGAAGATCTTTGGCGTTGCGCTCGATGCCGGTGCGGGTCCAGAGCAGGGTTTGGAGTTCGAGGCGAGTGATAGGGGTGGTTTGATGTTCGACCTTCTGTATCGATGTAGGTGTTCCAATGAAAGGGGTTAGGTCGCCCGATGGTGAATCGGATTGAAGTAAGAGGTGAGCGCAGCGCCAGGCGAAGGTTAGGCTTTCGAGGAGGGAGTTGGAGGCAAGGCGATTGGCGCCGTGGACTCCGGTGCAGGCGACCTCGCCCACGGCGTAAAGTCCTTGGATTGAAGACCTTCCGTAGGTGTCGGTACGGACGCCACCCATCCAGTAGTGGGCGGCGGGGGTGACGGGAATGGGTTCGCGGGACCAGTCGAGGTTGCGGGAGCGGGTTTCGGCATCGATGGAGGGGAAACGATGGGCCAGGAAGTCGGCTGACAGGCGAGTGGCGTCGAGGAGGACTGGAAGGCCCTGCTGGAGAGCCATTTGGTGGGCAATACCGCGCGCTACTACGTCGCGGGGGGCGAGTTCAGCGGCGGGGTGGATCTGGGGCATGAAGCGGTTACCGTGAACGTCGAGGAGGACTGCGCCCTCGCCGCGGACGGCCTCGGAGATGAGGAAGGGTGATGATTCTAAACCGGTTGTGGAGGCTAGGGCGGTGGGGTGGAATTGGTAGAACTCGACGTCGGCGAGGTGGGCGCCGGCTCGGAGGGCTATGGCGATGCCGTCTCCGGTGGCTACCGAGGGGTTGGTGGTGTGGAGGTAGAGCTGGCCGGCTCCGCCGCTGGCGAGGATGATCGCGTCGGCGTCGATTGTACGGGGAAGGCCATTGGAATCAATGATTTCGAGCCCCGTTACAGCGCCGTTTTTGAGGACAAGGTCGAGGGCAAAGGTATATTCTAAGACGCTGATTTGATTGGTGTTGCGGACCGCGCGGACCAGGACTGTTTCGATGGAAAGGCCGGTGGCGTCGCCTCCGGCGTGGAGGATACGTGCTTTAGAATGAGCGGCTTCCAAGCCTCTGGCGAGGTCGCCGCTGGGGGTTTGATCGAAGGGGACGCCGTAGCCGATGAGGTCGCGGATGCGGGCGGGGCCTTCGGTGCATAAGATGTTGACGGCGTTTGGGTTACATAGGCCGGCGCCGGCTGCGAGGGTGTCGGCTATGTGGCTTTCGGCGGAATCGTCGGCGAACATGGCGGCGGCGATGCCGCCCTGGGCCCAGCGGGTGTTGGACTCGGCCAAAGCTGCTTTGGTTACAACAGTTACGTGGTGCTTTCGGCTGAGTTCGAGGGCCGCGATCAGGCCGGCGATGCCGGAACCTACGACCAAAATGTGTTTAATTTTCGACATGTATAGCCTGGTTTCGGGTTACGCGACTGCGTTGTAGCCCTGTTTCGGGTTACGCGGCGCCAGTTTGAGCATGGTATTCAACGCGAGGCGTGCTGGGATAGCGATGGACTCGGGGACGGTGATCCGATTCAGGATCTCGCCCTGCTCGAGAGCCTCAAGAACCCACGCGAGGTAGCCGGGGTGGATGCGGTACATGGTGGAGCAGGGGCAGACGATGGAGTCGAGGCAGAAGATGGTGTGCTCGGGATGCTGGGAGGCGAGGCGCTGGACGAGATTGATCTCGGTGCCGATGGCGAAGGTGGAGCCGGCGGGTGCAGCGGCGATCGCCTTGACGATGAAGTCGGTGGAACCGGAAGCGTCGGCGGCATTGACGACTTCCATGGGGCACTCGGGGTGGACGATGACCTGGACGCCGGGGTGGCGCTGGCGGGCGAGGCTGATCTGGTCGACGGTGAAGCGCTTGTGGACGGAGCAGTAGCCATGCCAGAGGAGGACGCGGGAGTCGAGGACGATCTCGGGCGTGAGGCCGCCGAGGGGGAGGGTTGGATCCCAGACGGGCATTGCGCTGAGGGGGATACCCATGGACTTGGCGGTATTGCGGCCGAGGTGCTGGTCGGGGAAGAAGAGGACGCGCTGGCCGCGCTCGAAGGCCCACTCAAGGACCCGGGCTGCGTTGGACGAGGTGCAGACGACGCCACCGTGCTGGCCGCAGAAGGCCTTGAGGGCGGCGGAGGAGTTCATGTAGGTGACGGGGATAACGGGCTGGCGGCCGGCATCGTCGGGGACGATGTCGAGGACATCGGATAGCTGTTCCCAGCAGTCGGTGACGCTGTCGAGATCGGCCATGTCGGCCATGGAGCAGCCGGCGGCGAGGTTGGGGAGGATGACGGCCTGGTCGGGACGGGAGAGCATGTCCGCAGTTTCGGCCATGAAGTGGACGCCGCAGAAGACGATGGTTTCTGCGTTGGGGCGGGTGAGGGCGGCGTTGGCGAGCTGGAAGGAGTCGCCTACGAAGTCGGCGTATTGAACGACCTCGTCGCGCTGGTAGAAGTGGCCGAGGATGACGAGCTTATCGCCGAGGGCGTGTTTGGCGGCGCGGATACGGAGGTCTAGTTCTGCGGGCGAGGCGTTGCGGTACTCGGAGGGGAGGCCGGGCTGACGGGGAGCGTTGGCGGGGAGGTGGTCGGCCATGGAGGCGCCGGGACCGTAGGTGGGTTCGGCATCGAAGGTCCAGGGTGCATCGGCGAGGGCGGAGCTGCAGGTGCGGAGATGGCTGTCGCTTCCTAGCTGGGCGGTTTCCTGAGTTCCTGGCTGTTCGCGGATCTGAATCAGCTGGATGGTGCTGTCAACGGATGGCACAACGGGCTCCTTGGGGACTGCGCTTCCCTTGCCCCCGACTGTGCGGTGGGCTGGGAAGTATTGGATGCTGCTCTACGTTTATAGGGTACAAGAATGGCGGGGGTGGCGAACGTGGCTGGCGTCACTGAAGATGGTCAAGGCTACTTCGGGGGTGGGAATTGGGGGGTAAAGGTTGCATCGATCGATACGTGAGCGTTTATCGGGATTGATCTTCCCCCCGCCCCCTCTGGAGTCGATAGTTTCGCTCATTGAGCGTCAGCGCTGTCGGGACTTCGGATCCAGGCGGTTCGCGGAACGGTTTTACAGAAATGCGATCGTACCGCACTTCCAGTACGATCAGGGTCTCAGTGCCGCCCGGCGCACGAAGAACAACTTCATCGCCCTCTGACGCTCTCATCAATGCGCGCCCCAAAGGGGAAGCCCAGCTGATGTAGTTGCGGTCGAGATCGATTTCGTCTGTGCCGACGATGCTCGCCACGCGCTCGGCCCCTGCCGCATTCGCATAGCGCACGGTGGCTCCAAAGAACGCTCTCGTCGCTCGCTGCCCTGTTCTCGGAGCTTCCGGATCTACCACCTCCGCAGCGTCGATTCGCTTGGTCAGAAAACGAATCCGCCCATCGATCTGCCGCAGCCGTCGCTTGCCGTACTGATAGTCGGCGTTCTCACTGCGATCGCCATTGCTCGCAGCCCACGCCACCACCTCCACCAAGGCCGGGCGATCCTTGGTGAGCAAGAACTGGCGCTCATCTTTCAGACGCTGGAGGCCGCTCGGAGTGATGTAGTTTTTGCCGTGGTTCGCCGCGGACTCCTCCACTTTCGGTCTTCTCGTAAACCCTTTTCGCATCCTGCGGCCTCTCCTGGCGTAATTTGAGATAGGAACATCTATCCGGCTTGATGCTTATCGTTCCAGTTTTCGACACGGATCGCCCACATGCAAACCTCCAGCTCTTTCGGGCCCCAAAGGATGTTGTGTGTGTAAGTGAATCCCACTCGCTCCAATAGCTTCCGCGAGTTGTCGTGATCGATCCCGTGCCCGGCTACGATCACCGGAAGTTTCAGCGTGTCGAAGCCATGCTCGAGTACAGCAAGCAGGGCCTCCTCGCCCAGACGTTGACCCCATGCGGCACGCACAAGATTCACGCCGACTTCAATGATCTGAGGGTCCTTCGACCGCGACCGCAGGCTGGCGCACCCCGCGAAGTCACTCGACTCTCGTAGAAAGATCGGCCAATACTGAAGGCCCAAAGAGCGGTCACGTTCACATTCGGTCTGAAGTCGCGCATGCACTTGTTCACGCGTCATGGGGCCGCCGAAGAAGCGAGTAACGTCTGGATCACACCATAGCGTTTCCGCCAGCGCAGTACCGGTTTCAGTCCAGTTCCCAAACTTCAGACGTGCAGAGGGCAAAGGAAACATGCGCAATGTTAGCAACTCGTCCTGCAACAAGGAGTTTACCCGCCGCTCCAGTGGAGTCGGCTGGTCGTCAGCAATCCCCGGTTCACCACGAGCGCGCTTCCCGGTATCAATCGAGGATCCAGTCACCAGGTTGGAGTTAGCGGCTTCGCTGGGACGCGTACAACCGCCAATGCGTCTCGGAAGGAGTTGAACGCCTCTAGGCCGCCACCGGTAGGATCGTGATCACCGCGCCATAGATAGAAAAGGACGTTGTGTGAGTCGGGTGCCCATACGTCAGAGCGCATTCTGGTGAGACGTGATATTTATCACTGATTTCAGAGACCGGCGGTTCGATACTTGAAGACCTACTCAGGAGGTCTGTCTGTGAATCGTTTCTGTACGCGCATGTTCGGTTTCACCCTGTTCGCTTTTCTCTTTCTGGCTATTGCCGTTCAACCTGCAAGTGCCCAGCAGGATCAAGCCATCCATGTGCACCATCGGCTGATTCCAGCCGGGGATACGTGTGCCACCTGCCACAAGGTGATCTATGACCAGTGGAAAGCGAGCCCGCATAATGCCAACGGTGTCGAATGCACTGTGTGCCATGGCGAGACGACGTCACCGGACTTCGCGGGAATGCCGGCGCTGAGCACATGCGATACCTGCCACAGCGATCAGGTAGCTCAACTGAAGTCTGATCCGTTCATGAAGGGCAAGACGTGTGTGAGCTGTCATCAAGCGCACATCTTCGTGGAGCACAAGAAGGCGGCTCCGGCAGGCGAGTGATCACGGTTTCCAGGGGTGGCAGTCTCTAGCTGATGGCGGGTGCATCCGCGGTCACCGCCCCGGAAACGTGTCATCGGATGGCAAGGGCATGGACGATCGGTTGCCGTGAAAGCTAGCGGTCGCGCCTGAAGACTTCGCCAAGCGTCTGAGGATTGCACAGAGCGCCCGAAGATTCCACCAGGCGCCTGAGGATTCCACCAAGCACGCGGATGCGCTGCGAGTGCGTTGGCCGCGACTGCGAATCGGAATCTTCCGAGGCTCCTCTTCATTTGTCTTTTTGGGCAAATGCGGAACCGTGCAGTCGCGCAGTTCACTTGTTGGCGCGAAGGTCATCGGCGCTTGTGGTTTGCACGATGGCTGCTGGACGTCGACCAGAGGCTTCGTTTGCTTCACCAGTTCATCTGGCGCATGCGTTCCTGGATGAGGGTGCTGTAGTGGGTCATGTGGTCGGGGCGGCGCTTTAGGGGGGCGGGGAGGATGGCGGCTAGCTCGGCGGCCTGGCGGCGGTTGAGGTTGCGGGCGGAGGTGTGGAAGTAGTAGCGGCTGGCGGCTTCGGCGCCGTAGATGCCGGGACCCCACTCGACGACGTTGAGGTAGAGCTCGAGGATGCGCTGCTTGCCGAGGACTAGCTCGGCGATGGGGACGAGGCCGGTCTCGGCGCCTTTGCGGAGGAGGGTGCGGCCGGTGCCGAAGAAGAGGTTCTTGATGAGCTGCTGGTCGATGGTGGAGCCGCCGCGGAGACGGTGGTTGGGCTTGTGGTCGTCGAGGTCGCCTTCGGCGGCGATCTCCATGGCCTGCCAGTCGAAGCCGTGGTGCTGATAGAAGCGGGCGTCTTCGGCGGCAATGACGGCGTGCTGTAAGTCGGGGGAGATGCGGCTGAGGGGGACGAAGTCGTAGCTGGGGGTGTAGGGCTTGCTGGAGAACCAGGATTGGATGCGGCGCTCGACGTGGACGGCGGTGGTGGGCGGGTCGATGAAGCGGAGAGCGACGAGGGTGAGAGCGGCAAGCAGCCAGAGGGCGGCGAGGGTGAGGAGGAGCCAGCGAAGGATGGAGCGCAGGGTGAGCTTGCGGCGCGGCGGGGCTGGGGGTGGCCGGTCTAGCGGCGACGATTCTGGATGCGGCTCGGGGGGCATGGTGGCTGTGTTTCAGCATATCGCGAGGTACTGGCGGGCGAGATTTTGGATGCGGCGAGGTTGGTGGCGGCGTCGTATGATGGGCGGGTAGAGCTGCCTTGATTTTCACTTGCGGTGCTGCTGACGGTCTTCCGGGCGAGTACGGATTGTGGGATGGCGAATTGTTTTCGCTGATGTCCACGTCTATGGCTGGTGAATGGAACCTCACTTCAGGATGGGCAGGAGGCGCATGCCGTTTTCTACGCTTGCAGTTGATAAGGTATGGGGCTTGCGTTGGGGTCGTCGGTTGTTGGCGCTGAGCTGCCTGGCGCTGACGGCGGGCTGCGGTTCGAATGTGGTAGCGGTCGAGGATTTCACGCTTTCGGTGGCGCCGGCGAGCGTGGCGCTGACGGCGGGCGGGGCGACGCAGCAGATCACGGTGACATCGACTGCGGTGAATGGGGATAGCGCGCAGATTGCGATTTCGATTGCGGGATTGCCGGCGGGGGTTACGGCGAATCCGGCGTCGGCGATGATTGCACCGGGAGCGATGGAGACGATCACGCTGACGGCGGCGGCAACGGTGGCGACGAGTTCGGCAACAGTGACGATTACCGGGACTTCGGGGGCGCACGTGCATAGCGCGACATTCGCGCTGGCCGTGACGGCTGTGCCGCCGCCGGACTTTACGCTGGCGGTGAATCCGACGACGGTGAGTGTGACGGCGGGCGGTGCGAGCGGGACGACGGCGGTGTCGGTGAGTGGGGTTAATGGATTCAATGCCGGGGTGGGGGTTGTGGTGAGCGGGTTGCCGGTGGGGGTGACGCTGAGTCCGGCTGCGCCGACGGTTACGCCGGGAACGCCGCAGACGCTTACGGTGACCGCGGCGGCGAGCGCGGTCGCGAGTACGAGCACGATTACGGTCACTGGGACTTCAGGGGCGCTGGTGCATACGGCGACGTTCACGCTGAATGTGGCGGCTGCAGCGCCGGCGGACTTTACGCTGACGATTGAGCCGAAGACGTTGACGTTGACGTCGGGGGCGCTGGGGCAGGGGATTTCGGTTTTGGCCGCGGCGGTGAACGGGTTTGCTGGGACGGTGAGTGTTTCGGTGTCGGGAATGCCTGCGGGGGTTACTGTGGCGCCTACTACCCTGACGCTGGCGGTGGGGACTCCGCAGACGCTGACGTTTAGTGCGGCGGCGAATGCTGTGGCGGGGACGTCGAATGTGAGTGTCACGGGGGTGTCGGGCGCGTTGACGCATACGGCGACGCTGATGCTGACAGTGGCGGCACCGGTGGGCGTCAATGTGACTACGTATCACAACGACAACTCACGGGATGGGTTGAATGCGAGCGAGACGATTCTGACGCCGGCAAATGTGAACTCGGCTACGTTCGGGAAGTTGAACCTGCTGAGTGTGGATGGGCTGGTGGATGCGGAGCCGCTGTACTTGTCGGCGGTGACGATCGGCGGACAGACGCATAACGTGCTGTACGTGGTGACGGAGCATGACAGCGTGTATGCGTTCGATGCGGATAGCGGGGCGCAGTTGTGGAAGGTGTCGGCGCTGGGGAGCGGGGAGACGACGAGCGACAATCATGGGTGCGGACAGATCACGCCGGAGATTGGGATCACGTCTACGCCGGTGATCGATCGGACGAAGGGGGCGAATGGAGAGATCTTCGTGGTGGCAATGTCGAAGGATAGTAAGGGCGCATATCACCAGCGGCTGCATGCGCTGGATGTGACGACGGGCGCGGAGACTGCGGGGAGTCCGACAGAGATTGGGGGAACGTATCCGGGGACAGGAGATAACAGCAGCAATGGGAACGTGGTTTTTGCGCCGGGGCAGTATGCGGAGCGGGCAGGGCTGCTGCTAATGAACTCGACGATTTATTTGGCGTGGACGTCGCACTGCGATGCGCGGCCGTACACGGGATGGGTGATGGCGTATAGCGAGAGCACGCTGCAGCAGACCGCGATTCTGAATTTGACGCCTAACGGGAACGAGGGGTCGATCTGGATGGCGGGGGATGGGCTGGCGGCGGATAGCGCTGGGAATATCTATTTTCTCGACGCGAATGGGACGCTGGATGCGAAGGACACGGTGACGGGATTCCCGGTGAACAATGATTATGGAAACGCGATGATCAAGCTTTCGACTGCGGGGAATTCGCTGACGGTGGATGATTTCTTTGAGACGTATGACTCGATTAATGAGAGCAACAATGACGTGGACCTGGGCTCGGGTGGAAGTTTGCTGCTGCCGGATATGGTGGATGCGAACGGGGTGGTGCGGCAGCTGATTGTGGGTGCGGGCAAGGACTCGAACATTTACGTTGGCGATCGGAATAACCTGGGGAAATATAATTCCGCGAACAATGATGCGCTGTACCAGGAGCTTACGGGTGCGCTGCCAGGTGGGGCCTGGTCGATGCCGGCTTACTTCAATTTTGCGGTGTACTACGGCGGGGTTGGCGATTATCTGAAGGCTTACTCGATTACCAACGCGCTGCTGGGGACGACGCCTTCGAGTAAGTCGGCGACTACGTTTGGGTATCCGGGAGCCACGCCCAGTGTGAGTGCGAATGGGACATCGAACGGGATTGTGTGGGCGGTGCAGAGCAGTACGGGGTCGACCGCCGTGCTGCATGCTTACGACGCGACGAACCTGGGCAAGGAGCTTTACAACAGCACGCAGGCCGCAGGGAATCGCGATGGGTTTGGGACGGGCAACAAGTTCATCACACCAATGATTGTGAATGGCAAGGTGTATGTGGGGACGCCGAATGGGGTGGCGGTGTTTGGGCTGCTGCCGTGATCGCGGCTAGGGCGTGGTGGTGAGGCCTTCGGAGAGAAGGAGTTCGCGGACACGAATGCGGAGTTCATCACGGATGATGCGGACCTGATCGAGAGGGAGATTTTTGGGGTCGGGGAGTGGCCAGTCTTCGCGGCGAAGGTTGGGGATGTAGGGGCAGGCTTCGCCGCAGCCCATGGTGATGAGCATGGTGGCATTGCGGGCGAGGTCATCGGTGAGGAGTTGGGGGTGGGCAGAGGAGAGATCGGTGCCGACTTCACGCATGGCGTCGATGACGATGGGATGGACGTGGGGGCCGGGGTTGGTGCCGGCGGAGAGGGCGCGGGCCTGCGTGGGGTCGGCGAGATGGTTGAAGAAGGCTGCGGCCATTTGCGAGCGGCCGGCGTTGTGGATGCAGGCGAAGATGTAGGTCTTCATACGGCCACCGTTTCCGAGTGGGGTTCAGGAGGAGCCATGGGGTCGGCGATGAAGGCACGGACGCGGCGGCCGATTTCGTCGCGCGTGATGCGGAAGATCTGCATGCGTTCTTCGTGCGTGCCGGTGGCTGTGGCGGGATCGTCGATGGGCCAATGTTGGCGGAAACAGACTCCGGGGAAGATGGGGCAGGAGGCTTGCGCGCGGTCGCAGACGGTGATGATGTGCGGGAAGTGCTGGCCGAGGAAGCTGGTGACGTTCTTGGACTGCTGCGCGGAGATGTCGATGCCGACTTCGCGCATGGCTTCGACGGCTAGAGGGTTGAGTGCGGTGGGGTCGAGGCCTGCGCTATAGGCGGTGTAGCGGTCGGCGGCGAGGTGCCGCAGCCAGCCTTCGGCTATCTGGCTGCGACAGGAGTTGCCGGTGCAGAGGAAGAGGACGTTCGCCATGATTGACCTATGCGGGGGTGCAGCAGGTTGGGCCGCAGCAGGAGGTGGCGGCGGGCTTGAGGGCGTAGACCTTGACGCTGGCCGCGGCGGCGTTGACGTCGTAGTTTGCGAGGAGCGCGGCGAGGTCGGCGTGGAGGGTAGCGGCGTCCGCGGTGGAAGCGCAGCAGGAGGTGGTTGCGGCAGATGCGTTGTCCATTGCGGGGGAGCAGCAGCCGGATTGGTTTTCAACTTTGGCGTAGGCGTTGAGGTCGGCGCCGCTGTCGACGATGGCGATGTTGGAGAAGCCGACGCGGAGGAGTTCGTTGCGGTAGGTTTCGATGTGGATGGCGCCGGCGATGCAGCCAACGTAGGCGGCGAGCGAGGAGGAGATTTCGGGAGGGAGATCAGTTTTGAGGGCGATGTCGCTGGCGGCGAGGCGGCCGCCGGGCTTGAGGACGCGGGCGATTTCGCGGAAGACGGCGGGCTTGTCGGGCGCGAGGTTGAGGACGCAGTTGGAGATGACGCAGTCGACGGAGTTGTCGGGGAGGGGGATGCGGTCGATGGTGGAGAGGAAGAACTCGACGTTGGTGTAGTTGCCAGAGGCGGCGTTGGCGCGGGCGCGGTCGATCATGGCGGGGGTCATGTCGATGCCGATGGCGCGGCCGGTGGGGCCGACTTGCTGGGCGGCGAGGAAGACGTCGAGGCCGCCGCCGGAGCCGAGGTCGACGACGGTTTCGCCGGGGCGGAGGTGGGCGGTGGCGGTGGGGTTGCCGCAGGAGAGGCCCATGTTGGCGGCGGCGGGGATGCTGGTGAGCTCTTCGGCGGTGTAGCCAAAGGCTTCGGCGACGGCTTTGACGCCTGCGTGGTCGGTGGAGAGAGAGCTTGCGGCGACGGCGCCGTATTTGGCTTTGACGGAATCGAGGAGCTGATCGGGCATATGGGGCCTCTGCGGTGAAGAAATATTTGCTTAGGCGAATGTAATCCTTGCCAATACATCTGTCAACGCGTATATATAAAGCATGGCAAAACGAGCATTCGACATGGAGCGGTTCTTCCAGGCGCTGGGTGACAGGACGCGGCTGCGGCTGCTGAACCTGATGGGCGAACAGGAAGTTTGCGTGTGTTACTTCGTGGAGATATTGGGTGGGCCGCAGCCGAAGATCTCGCGGCATCTGGCTTATTTGAGGAGTGCGGGGATTGTGTCGGCGCGGCGGGAGGGCAAGTGGATGCATTACCGGATCGTGATGCCGCCGCATATTGGGGCGACGCAGATTCTGCGGCAGACGCTGGAGTGGCTGCGCGAGGAGAAGGCGATGGTGGCGGATCGGGCTCGGCTGACGAAGGCTTGTTGTGCGCCCGCGAAGTTTGCAGGGATTGAGGGTGCGCCGTTGCCGGCGAAGGTTGCGGATGTTTGTTGCGAGGCGAACTGAGGATGACGATGATTGCGACTCAAGGACAGGTATGTGCGCCGGCGGCGCGGAAGCAGCTTTCGTTTCTGGACCGGTACCTGACGCTTTGGATATTTCTGGCGATGGCGATTGGTGTGGGCGTGGGGCACTTTGTGCCGGCGACGGCGGGGCTGGTGAATCGGTTCCAGGTGGGCACGACGAACATTCCGATTGCGATCGGACTGATTATCATGATGTTTCCGCCGCTGGCGAAGGTGCGGTACGAGAAGCTGGGCGAGGTGTTTCGCAACAAGCGAGTGCTGGGGCTTTCGCTGGTGCAGAACTGGGTGATCGGGCCGCTGTTGATGTTCGGGCTGGCGATTGTGTTTCTGCGCGGAGAGCCGGCGTATATGCGCGGGCTGATACTGATTGGCATTGCGCGCTGCATCGCGATGGTGCTGGTGTGGAATGAGCTGGCCGAGGGCGACACGGATTATGTGGCCGGGCTGGTGGCGCTGAACAGCGTATTCCAGGTGCTGTTTTACAGCCTGTATGCGTGGGTGTTTCTGACAGTGATGCCGCGGTGGTTCGGGCTCGAGAGCAGCGTGGTGCATGTGGGGATCGGGCAACTGGCGAAGAGCGTGGGGATCTATCTGGGCGTGCCGTTTGTGGCTGGATTTTTGACGCGGCGGGTGCTGCTGCGGGCGAAGGGCGAGGAGTGGTATCGGACAGAGTTTGTGGCGCGGATCAGTCCGTTGACGCTGGTGGCTCTGCTGTTTACGATCCTGGTGATGTTTTCGCTGAAGGGCGATTTGATTGTGCGGCTGCCGCTGGACGTTGTGAAGATTGCCATACCGCTGGTGATTTATTTTGCGGTGATGTTTTTGGTGAGCTTCTGGATGGGGAAGAAGCTGGGGGCGAACTATGCGCAGTCGGCGACGCTGAGCTTTACGGCGGCGGGAAATAATTTCGAGCTCGCGATTGCAGTGGCGGTGGCGGTGTTCGGGATTAATTCGGGCGAAGCGTTTGTGGGCGTGGTGGGACCGCTGGTTGAAGTACCGGCGCTGATTGGGCTGGTGAACGTGGCGTTCTGGATTCGGCGGAGATATTTTGCGGGGGAACCAAGCGTCGCTTAGGTGTCGGTTTTGGGGGCCTGGACGATGGTGGCGGAGAAGTCGGGGCGGACAGGGAGGGTGATGCTAAAGGCGGTGCCGGAGAGGTCGGTGTCGCTGATGGTGCGGACTTCTACGGTGCCGCTGTGGCGCTCGATGATCTCCTTGGTGACCCAGAGGCCGAGGCCGGTGCCGACATCTTTCTTTGTGGTGAAGAAGGGTTCGAAGATGTGATCGCGGTGTTCGGGGGCGATGCCGGGGCCGTCGTCTTCGACGATGATCTTGACGATTTTGCTGTTGGCGTCCTCGTGGCAGTCGATGCGGACGCAGATGGTGCCGCCGTGGGGGACGGCGTCAGCGGCGTTGGAGACGAGGTTGGCCACGGCCTGCTTGAGTTCGCCGGAGAGGCCCTGGATGGGAGGGCAGTCGTGGAAGTCGCGCACGATGGTGATGTTCTTGGTGCGGAATTTATTGGAGTAGATGTTGAGGACAGATTCCACGAGCGTGGGAAGATCGACCTCGTTGGGCTGTTTGGATTCGCGGTAGAAGCCGAGGGTCTGGCGGGTGATGTGGGAGACGCGGGAAAGCTCTTCTTCGGCGAGCGAGAGGTTGGTGACGGCGGAAGTGGGAAGGCCTTCGGTGTTCTTGGCGATGTAGATGAGGTTGCCGATGGCTTCGAGGGGGTTGTTGATCTCGTGCGCGACGGTGGCGGCGAGGCGAGCAGCGGCGGCGAGCTTTTCGGTCTTGCGGAGGACTTCCTGGGACTTGCGCTCGGTGGTGGCGTCGCGGAAGACCATGACGACGCCGACGATCTTGCCGCGGCCGTCGCGGATGGGAGCGGCGCTGTCTTCGATGGGAATATAGGTGCCGTCGGTATTGAGGAGGACGGTGTGGTTGGCGAGGCCGATGATGAAGCCGTGCTCCATTACTTTCTTGACGGGGTTGTCGGCGGGCTCGAGGGTGGTCTCGTTGAAGATGGGGAAGACATCTTCGATGAACTTGCCGCGGGCGAGGGAGAGAGGGAGGCCCATAAGTCTTTCGGCCATGGGGTTGAGGAAGGTGACATGGCCCTTGCCGTCGGTGGCGATGACGGCGTCGCCGAGGCTGGTGAGGGTGGAGCGGAACCACTCTTCGCGCTCTTCGAGCTGGCGGGCGTAGATATCGCGCATGGCCATGGCCTTGGTGATGAAGTAGGCGAGGAAGAAGAGGCCGGCGGCAGCGATGAGCGAGGCGAGATAGATGGAGATGACGGTGTCGCGGATGCTGCGCCGTGCGGCGGCGGTGCGGGAGACGCCGAGGGCGGTTTCCTGGAGCTGGATCCTGCCGATGAGATTGCTGATCTGGACCATGATGAGGCGGCCACGATCAGAGAGGACTTCGTTGCGTGCGGCGTCGGGGTAGCCGGATTGGTAGAGCGCGATGGTGTGGGCGAGCTCGGCGAGCTTGGCGTGGGTGAGGGTGCGAAGCTGGGCGACCTCGGCCCGCTGCGTGGGGTCGCTGTAGGTTAATTGCTGGAGCACGTGAAGCTGCGGATCGAGCTGCGTGAGTGCGCGATTGTAGGGGTCGAGGTATTTGGGTTCGCCGGTGTAGAGATAGCCGCGCTGGCCAGTCTCTGCATCCTCGATGAGGGAATGGGTTTGGTGGACGGCGATGAGCACCTGCTGGGTGTGCTCGACGTCGGCCTGATGGCTGACCATGTCTGCAAGCTGACGCCGGGTAATAAGGCCGTTGGCGATCAGCAGGATCAGCAGGAGTACAAAGCCAGTGATGACACCGAAGCGCTTGTAAATGAGTTGCATGGCAGTTTCAGGGTTGGGGCCGAGGTGAGCCGCGCTGCGTGATTATAGCGTGAGAGGCGGCTGGATGAGAAAGACACAACGCGCCGAAGGCTGGAGTGAGCCGCCGGCGCGTTGATTGCATGAAAGAGAGCAATGCTGCCGTGAAGCGGTTAGTTCAGTGCATCCACGTAACGGGCGAGCAGGATTGCGTTGCCCGACGATGGATCTTTGAGGAAGAGACCGACGACGCGAACGTTTTCGCCGCTGGTGACGTCGGAGAGAGCGGTGATGGTGTCGCGGGGGCCTCGCGAGAGGTTCTAATTGCAGCCTTTAGCTCTTAGCTTCAGGCTGAGGATGGCGGCGCTGTTGGGGTCTTGCATCGGTGTTGATTAATGAGTAGGGCGTTGGAGGACGACTACGTCGAAGCGGTTGAGGGTTACCGAGTGAGCGGTGCTGATGGAGGCGTTGCCGAGGACGTCTTCGAAGGCTGAGGGGAGGGTGACGGTCTGGGGAGTTTCGCCAAAGTTGATGAGGATCCAGACTTCGTGGTGGTTGTCGGAGCGGATGTAGAGGTCTACGCCGGGAGGCAGGGTGCCGAACTCCGGATGGAGGTTGGCGTCTGCGACCATCCACTTGGCGGCGTTGGCGAGGGTGTCGCCCTGGAGGTCGGCGCCGATGTAGGTGATGCTGCCGTTGCCTACTTTGCGGGTGATGGCAGCGGCCTGATCGTCGAGCCAGCCTAGCGGAGTTTTGCCGTAGCGCATGAGGACTTTGGTGTCAGGGCTGGAGGTGGAGAGGAGCTCGGCCCAGACTTTGGTGGGACCGCTGCCCCAGGCGCCTGAGATGGGGATGGTGGTATCAAGCGCGTAAAACTGCTCGACGCGACCGCCGAGGAGAGAGACGAGGGGGCCGGGTTGGCGCTCAGTGTAGAGGGCGTTGTCGATGGTCTTCATGCCCGAACGCTGGGTGAGGACGAGGTGGCCGCCGTTGTGGACGTACGTCGATGAGGTTTTTGGCTTGTTGATCGGTGATGAGGTTGAGGGCGGGGGCGATGACGAGCTTGTACTGGGATAGGTCGACGGACGGATTGACGATGTCGACGGAGTGGGTAAGGGCGCGGATGGCGCCGTAGTAGGTGACCATGTTGGCGATGGGATCGAAGGCCTGGTTGTGGCGCTGCCAGTTGATGGCCCAGAAGGCGTCGTAGGAGTGAAGGATGGCGACGTCGGAGTGGACGGTGGTGCCGGCGAGTGCGGGGCCGGCCTTGGCGAAGTCGGCGCCTAGTTGTGCGACTTCAGCGTAGAGCGGGACGGGGGTGCCATCGGCGCCGAGCAGAGTGCCGTGATATTCCTCCTGGCCGTTGAGGGCGGAGCGCCACTGCCAGTAGGAGACGGCGTCGGCGCCGTGGCCGACGTCGTGCCAGGCCATGGCGCGGACTTCGCCCTTGTCGAGGGAGTTGTTGTCGACCTGCCAGTTGACGAAGCCGGGTTGGGTTTCCATGACCCAGAAGTTTTTGCGGAGAAAGCCGCGGGTGAGGTCGTGGGCGGCGCCGTTGTAGACGGGATTGAGCTGGCCAGTGCCGACGTAGTCGTCCCACGAGGCGAGGTCGAGGTCTTGCGAGACGGTGTAGTGATCGTAGCCGTCGAAGAAGCCCATCATGTTGGTGGTGATGAACTGGCGGGGGTCGGAATTAGCGCGGATGACCTCGAGTTGATTTTTTTGGTAGCTGCGCCAGGTGTCGGAGACGAAGCGCTTCCAGCTGAGGAGCAGGCCAGGGTTGCCGTAGGAGGTGCCGTAGGCGGAGATGGGGATGGGGATCTGCGACCAGTCGGTGTAGGTCTGGCTCCAGTAGGCGGTGGTCCAGCGGTCGTTGAGGTTGTCGAGGGTGCCATAGCGGGCTTTGAGCCAGGAGTCGAACTGTTCGCGGGCGATGGGGCCGTAGGATTCGTTGGCGTACTCGTTATCGATCTGCCAACCGATGACGTTGGGGTCGTGGCCGAAGCGCCTGGCTTCCTGCTCGGCGATGGCGCGGGCCAGTTCGCGGTATTTGGGGTCGGCCCAGTTGAACTGCTGGCGATTGCCATGCTGGTCGCGACGGCCATCTTCCTTGATGCGGAGGGTTTCGGGATACTCGGTGGTGAGCCAGGCGGGAGGAGCGGCGCTGGGAGTGCCGATGACGACGGCGATGTGGTGACGCTCGGCGGCACGAATGGCGCGGGCAAGCCAGTCGAGGTCGTAGTGGCCTTCGGAGGGTTCGAGTCTGGACCAGGCGAACTCGCCGACGCGGACGAAGCGGATGTGGGCGGCTTCCATGAGGGAGAGGTCGGTGTCCCAGCGGGATTCGGGCCACTGCTCCGGATACCAGGCGGTGCCGAGGTAGAGGGCGGGGGGCGAGGCGGGTGCCGGAGGGGCCTGGGCGCGGAGGGTTGGGGCGAGAAGAACGGCGGCGGCTAGGGGAAGAGCGAGGAACCGGGCAGCGGAGTTCATGAGTCGATCCTACCGGGGATTGTGCGATTGGCTCTAGACAAACGTTATACTCGGGCAACAAGGGGCTGGGCAAAGGTGTTGTTGTCCTGATATGCTTCGACGCCAGAAGCGATTTTCAGCAAAACTAAACCGTTTTAATAACCATTTGCAAGTTTGGATCATATACAGGTTGAACCCGTATCGGTTCCGAACAGAGGTTCGGCGGCCGGAGCACAGCGTTGGAAGGGGAAACGGATGAGGATCAGATTGATTGTTGGAAAGAGCTGTGTTCTGGCAGCATGCGCGTTGATGGGTGTGGGCGCGGCGAAGGTATGTGTTGCGCAGAATGCGCCGCCGACAGTCAAAGGAGCGTGGATGAATGCGTCGCTGGATCCGGATACGCGCGCGGACATGATAATTAAGGAGATGACGCTGGATGAGAAGATCCAGCTGGTGCATGGAATTGGGTGGGGGCCTCTGCGGCCGGGGGCGGAAGTGCCCGCGGCGGACAATGGCGGCGCGGGATTTGTGCCGGGGATTCCGCGGTTGGGGCTGCCGGATATTAATGAGGCGGACTCGGCGGTTGGGGTAAGGATGGCGGCGAAGGATAGCCGCTACGCGACGCTGTTGCCGAGCGTGATTGGGATGGCGTCGAGTTGGGATCCGAAGATGGGATTTTTGTATGGGTCGGTGATTGGGAGAGAGTTGCGGGACCAGGGGTACAATATGTCGATTGGCGGCGGGATGGACTTGATTCGCGAGCCGCGCAATGGACGGAACTTTGAGTATGCGAGCGAAGACCCGGTGCTGGCTGGGACGATGGTGGGCGAGCTGGCGATGGGCGTGCAGTCGAACCAGATTATGGGCGACATCAAGCACTATGTGTTGAATGACCAGGAGACGGGACGCAATACGTTGAATGCTGTGCTCGACAAGCGTGCGATGCAGGAGACGGATCTGCTGGCGTTCCAGATTGCGATTGGGATGGCGAAGCCGGCAGGTGTGATGTGCAGCTACAACCGCGTGAATGGCGACTATGCGTGCGAGAACAAGTACACGCTTACTGATGTGTTGAAAGACGAGTGGGGGTTCAAGGGGTTCGTGCTTTCCGATTGGGAGGCGACGCATAGCACGGTGAAGGCGGCGTTGGCTGGGCTGGATCAGGAGCAGCCCGGCGACACGTACTTTGGGGCTCCGCTGAAGAAGGCGGTGCAGGATGGGCAGGTGCCGATGGCTCGGCTGGATGACATGGTGCACCGGATTGTGCGCAGCATGTTTGCTTGCGGCGTGGTGGATCATCCGCCGGTGCGGCGGGTGGTGGATCCGTTCCAGGGACGCGACGATGCGCGGAGGATTGAGGAAGAGAGCCTCGTGCTGCTGAAGAATGAAGGCGGGATATTGCCGCTGGCTGTTGGCGAGGGGAAGACGATTGTAGTGATTGGCGGGCATGCGGATGAGGGCGTGCTGTCGGGCGGCGGATCGGCACAGGTGGACGCGCCGGGTGGCAGGCCGGGCGGGTCGGTGTGGGGACAGCCGGTTTACTTTCCGTCGTCACCGCTGAAGTATTTGAAGGAGCAGGCGGGCGAGGCGAATGTGAGCTTCGATGCGGGCACGGATGTTGCGGAGGCTGCGAAGGCTGCTGCGAAGGCGCAGGTCGCGATCGTGTTTGTGACGCAGTGGATGAGCGAGGGGATGGATCGGCCGACGCTGAGCCTGCCGGATGTCGGGGGTGTGGATCAGAACGCGCTGGTGGAGGCGGTGGCGAAGGCGAATCCGAATACGGTGGTGGTGCTGGAGACGGGTGGGCCGGTGTCCATGCCGTGGCATGCGGGGGTGAAGGGAATTGTGGAGGCGTGGTTTCCGGGGATTGGCGGCGGTGAGGCGATTGCGAATGTGCTGTTCGGGCGCGTGAATGCTTCGGGCAAGTTGCCGGTTACGTTTGCTGCAGATGAGGCGCAGCTGCCTCATCCGACGGTGACGGGGCTGACGCCGACGACTAAGAACAATGGCATGAATGGCGGCGGCTTTCACGGCATGCATTCCGGAAACTTCACGGTTGACTATAACGTGGAGGGGATGAAGGTCGGATACAAGTGGTTCCAGGTGAAGGACGAGACGCCACTGTTTCCATTTGGCTTTGGGCTGAGTTATACGAGCTTTGCATACTCGGGGTTGAAGGTCGTGCCGGGCGCGGAGAGTGTGAGCTTCGAGGTGAAGAACACGGGAACGCGCGCGGGCGATGAGGTGGTTGAGGTGTACGCGACGCTGCCCAAGAGTGCGGATGAGCCGTTCCGGAAGCTGGTGGGATTTGAACGTGTGAGCCTGGCGGCGGGAGAGAGTAAGGCAGTGACGGTGCCGATTCAGCCGCTGTATCTGAAGGTGTTCTCGACGGAGAAGAATGGCTGGGAGCGGTTGGCGGGCCAGTATGGGATTGAGGTCGGCGGGTCTTCGGCGGAGCTGCCGCTGAAGACGGAGGTTTCGTTAACGGCGGAGTAGTGAAGGCAGATTAGGTGCGGTCTCTATGAGAAATATTGTTTTCGTTGTGGCGTTGTTGAGTGTCGAGTCGTTTGCTGTCGCGCAACAGAAGACGGGCGCGATTCCGGAGACGGCGGTGTATGCGGATAGTTCTGCGCCAGTGGAGGCGCGGATTACTGACCTGTTGAGCCGGATGACGCTGGAAGAGAAGGTGGATGCGTTCAGTACGGATCCTACGGTGCCGCGACTGGGCGTGGTGGGGACCTCGCACGTGGAGGGACTGCATGGGCTGGCACTGGGTGGGCCGGGACATTGGGAAGGACATGTTGGACCGCACAGCGTGATCACAGTGATTCCGACGACGACGTTTCCGCAGTCGCGGGGGTTGGGACAGACGTGGGACCCGTTGCTGCTGCAAGAGGTTGCGGCGCAGGAGGCGTATGAGACGCGGTATGCGTTTGGGAAGTATCACCGGGGAGGGCTGGTGGTGCGGGCTCCGAATGCGGATTTGAGTCGCGATCCGCGTTGGGGGCGGAGTGAGGAGTCGTATGGGGAAGACCCCTACTTGGTGGGGACGCTGGCGACGGCGTATACGCGCGGATTGCAGGGCGATGGGAGATATTGGACGACGGCTAGCTTGCTGAAACATTTTCTGGCGAACAGTAATGAGAATCTGCGGACGTCGAGCTCGTCGGATTTTGATGAGCGGCTATTTCAGGAGTACTACTCCGTGCCGTTCCGTATGGCGATTGAGGATGGGCACGCGAATGCGTTTATGACGGCGTACAACTCGTGGAACGGGACGCCGATGATTGAGAACCCCGTGCTGCGGAATGTGGTGATGAAGGTGTGGGGTGAGGATGGACTTATCTGTACGGACGGCGGTGCGCTGACTGCGCTGGTGAAGGACCACAAGGCGTACAAGACGATGCCCGAGGCCGTGGCGGCTACGGTACATGCGGGGATCAATCAGTATCTGGACGACTACAAGCCGGCGATGGAAGAGGCGTTGAAGGAAGGGCTGATCAACGAGGGGGATTTGGATCGGAATCTGCGCGGGGTGTTTCGTGTGATGATCAAGCTGGGGATGCTGGATCCGACGGAGTTGGTGCCGCAGGCGCGGATCGGCGTGGATGATGGGGCGGGGAAGATGCTGGCGAAAGATCCGTGGTGGATGCCGGACGCAAAGGAGTTGGCGCGGAAGGTAACGGACGAGTCAATTGTGCTGCTGAAGAATGAGTCCGTGGAGGGTGGGGGAAAGTTGCTGCCGCTGGATGGGAAGGGGTTGAAGTCGCTGGCGGTGGTCGGGCCGTATGCGAATGAGGTGCTGCTGGATTGGTATAGCGGGACGCCTCCGTTTGCGGTGACGCCGCTGGATGGGATTCGCGCGCGCGTGGGGTCGGGCGTCAAGGTGACGTATGAGAAGGGCGATGATTTGAGCGCGGTGACCGCGCTGGCGAAGAGCGTGGACGCGGTGGTGGTGGTGATCGGGAACAATCCTACGTGCGGCGCGGGGTGGAATGTTTGTCCTACGCCTAGCGATGGGAAAGAGGCCATCGACCGGAAGAGCATGGTACTGGAGCAGGAGGCGATTGCGAAGGCGGCTTTGGCAGGGAATGCGAAGACTGTGGTGGTGCTGCAGGCTAGCTTTCCGTATACGACCACGTGGACGCAGGATCATGTGCCGGCAATCCTGGAGATGACGAATGGGAGCGAGGAGCAGGGCGACGGGTTGGCCGATGTGCTGTTCGGCGATTATGATCCGGCGGGTCGGCTGACGCAGACCTGGGTGCGCGATGAGGCAGACCTGCCGCCGATGATGGACTACAACATTCGCGATGGGCGGACGTATATATACGCGAAGCAGAAGCCGCTATATGCGTTCGGCTACGGATTGAGTTATACGAGCTTTGCGTACTCTCATCTGAAGGTGAGTTCCGCAACGTTGGGCGAGGGCGCGACGGCGACAGTGAGCGTAGATGTGAAGAACACGGGCGCACGCGCGGGGGATGAGGTAGTGCAGATGTATGTGTCGCACGAGGGGTCCAAGGTGGCGCGGCCGGTGGAGGAGTTGGTGGGGTTTGAGCGGGTGTCGTTGAAGGCAGGCGAGGCGAAGACGGTGACGCTGCCGCTGGCTGCAAAGGTTCTTGAGTATTGGGATGAGGGCGCGAAGAAGTTTGTGCTGGAAAAGGATCGCGTGATGGTGAAGGTGGGTGGGAGTTCGGATGATTTGCCGGTGATGGTTTCGGTGCAGGTGATGTAGACGGGCAGGAGAGAGGCAAGAGCATGAACGGGAGACAGCAGATTCCTAGCTGCGCTCGGAATGACAGCCAGAAAGGCAAGTACGCATTGGTTCGTGAGGGATGGATATGGGCGTTCGTCGTGTCGGGTTGGTTGGTTGGGTTGTCGGCGTAGGCGTGTTGTCGTGCGGGGCGCAGCAGTTGACGCTGCAACGGGGCGCGGCGACGGTGGTGGTGGAGGCGTATGCGCCGAATATTGTTCGGGTGACACTGAGTTTGGATAAGGCTCGGGCGCTGGCTGCGGCGGGATATGGAATTGTGGCGCGGCCGCAGGCGGATGGATGGACGGCGGAGAGTGGCGCGTCGGGGGACGTGTTGCGGTCGTCGCGGATGGTGGTGGATGTGGCGTCGGAGCCGAAGCCGTATACGGGCAAACTGCCGGACACGGCGAAATTCTTCAATGGGTATACGCCGTATGTGGGGCTGACGATTAAGACGCCGGAGGGTGCGACGCTGCTGGATATGCGGGGCTGGGAGATGACGGTGCCGAACTATAAGGATGGGAACCACAACATCCTGAATGAGCGGCGGCCGGGAGATGATCCGTATTACCAGGTTGGCGCGACGTTTGTGGCCCCGAAGGATGAGCATTATTACGGGTTGGGACAAAACCAGGAGGGGTTCTTCGATCGGCGCGGGCGGGTGGTGCGGTGTGCGCATGATTACAACGCGCCAGGCGGGCAGAGTGTTTGCGTCCCATTCGTAGTAACGAACAAGGGTTACGGGATTTTGTGGGACAACCCGGCGCGGACGACGGTGGTGTTTGCGATTGGGAACCAGACGAAGTGGACGAGCGATGTGGGGCAGCGGGTATCGTTCTTTGTGATTGCAGGCAAGACGTATGACGAGATCTATGAGGGCTTCCGGACGCTGACTGGGGATGTGCCGATGCTGCCGAAGTCGGCGTATGGGTATATCCAGTGCAAGCAGAGGTACTCGAGCCAGGAGGAGCTGATGGGCGTGGCGAAGAAGTATCGCGCGCTGCATCTGCCGATTGATGACCTGGTGATTGACTGGTTTACCTATACGAAGATGGGGCAAATGGATATGGATCCGGCGAAGTGGCCGGACCCCGTCGCGATGTTGAAGGAACTGCACGCAATGAACTATCACGTGATGATCAGCGTATGGCCGCGGTTTGTGGAGGGCAGCCGGTATTATCCGCTGCTGCTGAAGAATGGGTGGTTCGAACACCTGGCGGATGGGACGCCGACGAATGGGGAGCCGTATGATCACGCGGGGTCTGACATTGATACGACAAACCCGGCGGCGGCGAAGTGGTTTTGGAGCGCGGTGAAAGAGAACTATGTGGACAAGGGGTTCGACGCGTTCTGGGCGGATGAGACGGAGCCGGACCTGTCGCCGAATGGGAGCTACTTTTTTATTGGGCCGGGGACGGAGTACTTCAACACGTATCCGCTGTTTCATACGGCGGCGTTTTACAACGGGATGCGCAGAGACATGAAGGAGCGCGCGCTGATTCTGGCGCGGGATGCGTATCCGGGGGCGCAGCATAATGGGGCTATCTTCTGGTCGTCGGATATTAGCCCGACGTGGGATGTGCTGAAGCGCTCGGTGCCGACGGGGATTAATTTTGTAGCGTCGGGGATGCCGTATTGGAGCACGGATATTGGCGGGTGGCAGGGGTTGCCGCGTGTGCATAAGGCGGAGCGGCCGGTGCTGATCGATCCGAGCGATGCGCGTGCCGAGGTGGGCGGGTATGACGACTATCCGGAGTTGTATGTGCGGTGGTTTGAGTATGGGGCGTTTCAGCCGAACTTTCGCACGCATGGGACGCGCCCGGAGAACGAGGTGTGGAGCTATGGCAAGCAGGCTGAGCCGATCCTCGAGAAATTTTTACGGCTGCGCTATGAGCTGATGCCGTACATCTATTCGCTGGGTTGGAGTGCGCATGAGACGGGTGCGCCGTTTATGCGGGGGCTGTTCATGGACTTCGGCGATGATCCGAAGGTTGCCGATATTGGCGATGAGTATATGTTTGGGCCCGCGCTGCTGGTGGCTCCTGTGACGGAACAGGGGATGACGAGCCGCGAGGTGTATCTGCCGGCGGGGACGGACTGGTACAACTTCTGGACGAACGAACGCGTGCATGGCGGGCAGCGGATTTCAGTGAGTGCGCCGATCGATGAGATTCCGCTGTTTGTGCGGGCGGGGTCGATTCTGCCACTGGGGACGGTGGTGGAGAGCACGAACGACGTGCAGAAGGTTGCGAAGGTGCGGGTGTATCCGGGTGCGGATGGGGCTTTCGACCTGTATCGCGACGATGGGACGTATGCGTATGAGAAGGGGCATTACGAGTTGAGTCATCTGCGCTGGGATGACGCGGCCCAAAAGCTGACGCATACGGGTGCGGAGGTTGGGTTCGCGAACGGTGGGGCGGTGGAGGTTATCGGGAAGCAGTAGGGTTGCGTGGTAGAAAGGGCCTATGCGGCCGGGCTATAATCTCGCTAACGAGCGGGTGCACTATGTCGATGCGTCGCAATTCGGCGATGGACCTCCAGAGGATGCGGAGGGATGCGAAGACACACGAGAGTGTGGCCGTGACCACGCGTGCGTTGCCGAGCAGCTTGCGGCCCAATCTTTTCTCCGGCGATTAGGCTATTACTTTCTGTAGCGCAGTGTTGTCGTACGTTCTCTTGACTCGCTCAAGATGAGCGATGCATTCATGCCTCTTGAGGGCATGACCCCTATCCGCTGCAACGCCAAAGGAGAGATTTGATGAGCACCCAGACACAGGAGTTTGCACGAGTGGCCAGTCCGGAGACGCATGCGCGTTTCGGGCCAAAGTTTGTTACGGCGATTCCCGGCGAGCGGGCGAAGAAGATTGTTGCGCAAGACGAGCTCTACCTTTCGCCGAGCTATACGCGAGGGTATCCGCTGGTGGTGAAGCGGGGGTACGGCTGTCGCATTGAGGATACGGATGGCAATGTGTTTCTGGACTTCACGGCGGGGATTGCGGTGACGTCGACGGGACATTGTCATCCTGAGGTGGTGAAGGCGATACAGGATCAAGCGGCACAGTTGATTCACATGTCGGGCACGGATTTTTATTATGACTTGATGCCGAAGGTGGCGGCGAAGCTTTCCGCGATCGCGCCTATGGCAGGGCCGCACAAGATTTACTACGGGAACTCTGGCGCTGAGGCTGTGGAGTGCGCGATGAAGCTCGCGCGATATCACACGGGGCGGCAGAACATCATCAGCTTCCTGGGCAGCTTTCATGGGCGCACGATGGGTGCGTTGTCGCTGACGGCGTCGAAGGTGCAGCAGAAGCGGCGGTTTGCGCCGTTCGTGCCTGGCGTGACCCATGTGCGCTATCCATATGCTTATCGCGGATGTAGTGGAGGGCCGCAGGAGCAGGAGGCGTTTGCGCTGGGGTGCGCGCGGTACATCGAGGAGAAATTGTTCAAGACGCTGCTGGCACCGGAAGAGGTTGCGGCGATTTTTGTTGAGCCGATTCAGGGTGAGGGCGGGTATGTGGTGGCGCCGGACATTTTTCTGCAGGAGATTCGGAGGATCTGCGATCGTCATGGAATTTTGATGGTGGTGGACGAGATTCAATCTGGTGCGGGACGCACGGGCAAGTGGTGGGCGATTGAGCACTCGGGCGTGCAGCCGGATATCGTCTGCATGGCGAAGGGTATTGCGTCGGGAATGCCGCTGGGTGTGTGCTTGTCGAAGGCCGAGCTGATGGATTGGGTGCCGGGTTCGCATGCGAGCACGTTCGGCGGGAATCCACTGTGCCTGGCGGCGGCGCTCGCGACGATCGAGATTATTGAGCGCGAGGCGATGGCGAATGCAGGGGCGGTTGGCGGCGCGGCGCTCGAACGTTTGGGCACATGGGTTGAGAAGCATGAGGTTGTTGGCGAGGTGCGCGGTCGCGGGCTGATGATCGGCGTGGAGATTGTGGAGAACAAGAAGACGCGCGCGGTCGCCGGCGAGCTGCGGGATAGGATCGTTGACCTGGCGTTTGAGAAAGGTCTGCTGCTGTTGGGGTGCGGAGCGAATACGCTTCGGCTCTGCCCGCCGCTGGTCGTGAGCCAAGAGGAGACGGATGTTGCGCTTGATTTGCTCGAAGAGTGCATCGTTCAGGTGATGGAGTAGGCGCACGGGTCAGTGAGCAAGGATTTGAAGGAGAGTTGTATGACGACGGATACGGTTGCTTTGGAACAAGAAGTGCACGAGCTGCTGTCGCGCCTGGGAGTGTCTGAGAAGAGGTACTCTCAGGGCGAGTTGGTGGTGCGGACGCCGATTACGGGGCAAGTGATTGCACGCGTGGCGACGACGGCGGAGTCCGCGGCGCGTGAGGCGATTGGTGCGGCGCACGCAGCGTTTCTGGAATGGCGCAATGTTCCTGCTCCGCGGCGTGGAGAGCTGGTGCGCGTGCTTGGCGAGGAGCTGCGCGCGGAGATTGAGACTCTTGGCCGGCTGGTAACGATCGAGACGGGGAAGCTGCTGTCCGAGGGGTTTGGCGAGGTGCAGGAGATGATCGATATCTGCGGCTTCGCCGCGGGGTTATCCCGGCAGCTTGCTGGCCTGACGATCGCGTCCGAGCGCGCGAACCATCGAATGATGGAAACGTGGCATCCGCTCGGGGTAGTGGGTGTGATCTCGGCGTTCAATTTTCCGGTAGCGGTGTGGTCGTGGAATGCGGCGCTGGCGTTGGTGTGCGGCAATGCCGTGGTGTGGAAGCCTTCGGAGAAGACTCCGCTCACGGCACTGGCGACGCATGCACTGTTTGAGCGAGCGGTGGCGAAGGTCGGGAACATTCCGGCAGGGCTCTCGGCGCTGCTCGTTGGAGACGTGAAGCTTGGCGAAATGCTGGTGGACGATGCGCGAGTTCCACTGGTATCGGCGACCGGCTCGACTGCCATGGGGCGAGCGGTTGCGCCGCGGTTGGCGAAACGGTTTGCGCGGGCGATCCTGGAGCTGGGCGGAAACAACGCTGCCATCGTGTGTCCGAGCGCAGATCGTGATCTTGCGCTGCGGGCGATTGCATTCTCTGCGATGGGAACTGCGGGTCAGCGTTGCACTTCACTGCGGCGATTGATTGTGCATGAGACGATCTACGACGATTTAGTCGCGCGATTGAAGCAGGTATATCTGTCCGTTGTAGTGGGAGACCCGCGGGCGGAAGGCACGCTGGTGGGGCCGCTGATCGACAAACGATCGTTTGCAGGGATGCGAGCTGCTCTCAACGAGGCAAGAAGCGGGGGTGCAGTGGTAACGGGAGGTGATCCAGTTGAGGTCGACGGAACGGAAGATGCTGTTTATGTTCGGCCCGCGCTGGTGGAGGTCGCGCAGCAGTCAGACGTGGTGAAGCGTGAGACCTTCGCGCCGATTCTGTATGTGTTGAAGTATGGCGAGCTCGAAGAGGCGATTCGATTGCAGAATGATGTGCCTCAAGGATTGTCGTCCTCGATCTTTACGTTGAACGTGCGCGAGGCAGAAAGGTTTGTGTCGGCTGCCGGATCCGATTGTGGGATTGCGAACGTGAATATCGGCACGTCTGGTGCGGAGATTGGTGGAGCGTTTGGCGGTGAGAAGGAGACGGGCGGGGGCCGCGAGTCTGGCTCGGATGCGTGGAAGCAGTACATGCGGCGCGCGACCAACACCATCAACTATGGGACGGATCTTCCGCTCGCTCAGGGTGTGAGCTTTGACATCACGGCGTAGGAGAAATGGCGCGAGACTACGCCGATGATTTTTGAAGTAGTTCTTAGTTCAGGCCTATTAAATCGCATGATTTCTTGGATTTTATGTTGTAACTTCCGCGGAAAATCATGCGCATATCTATACAGCGAGTTATGAATAATCATTCTCGTTGACGACTTGGAATTCCCCTGCGATGCTTCAAGCTATGCAGACGCTCAAGAATTCCAACGCTGATGTGCATGTGACAGTGAAGCCTTTTATAGCAAGCTCGGTGCATTCGGGTAAGCCCGCACTCTTGATGTGCGCTCCGAAATTGTACGAGGTGAGTTACGTTATTAATCCCTGGATGAAGGGGAACCTGGGGAATTCTTCGCGACGGCGAGCTTTGCAGCAGTGGGAGGAGTTATACACCGTTCTTTCAGGGTTGGCAGATATTTTTCTGGTTGAACCGATGGCAGGGTCGCCGGACATGGTCTTCACGGCGAATGCTGGACTTGCGCGCGATGGGGTGGTGGCCATCAGCAGCTTCTATCATCCAGAGCGCCAGGGCGAGGAGCCGCATTTTCGTGAGTGGTTTCATGCGGCTGGATATGCGGTAGTCGATCTGCCGCGCGATACCCCTTTTGAGGGCGAAGGGGATGCGCTGTTCTCGGCAGATGGCTCGCGGCTGTGGGCCGGGCACGGTACGCGAACGCTCGAGGCGAGCCATGGCGCGTTGCAGAGACTGTGGGATGTTGAGGTGGTGAGTCTGCGGTTGATTGATCCGCGTTTCTACCATCTTGATACTTGCTTCGCGCCGCTCGAGGATGGGTCATTGTTGTACTATCCGCCGGCGTTTGATGACGAGTCCTTGAAGAAGATCGAAGCGGTGTATCCGGCCGAGAAGCGCATCGCCGTTAGTGAAGAAGATGCTTTGGCGTTCGCGTGCAATGCCGTGAATCTAGGTAAGACGGTCGTGATGAACTGCATCAGTGCGGAGTTGGAGCAAGAGCTTCGCGGCCGCGGGTTCGAGGTGATCCAGGTGCGGCTTGATGAGTTTCTGAAGGCTGGAGGCGCGGCAAAGTGTTTGGTTATGAAGCTGACCCCGGAGATTCACGCGAAGAAGGAGGCGTGCGATGAGGTCGGAGCAGGAGGTAGTGTGGAGACTAGGCTAATTGCGATGGAAGATCAGTATGGGGCGCACAATTATCATCCGCTGGATGTGGTGATTGAGCGGGCGCAGGGGGCTTGGGTGACCGATGTGAATGGGCGGCGGTATCTGGATTTTCTGGCGGCCTATTCCGCGGTGAACCAGGGGCACTGCCACCCGAAGATTTTAGCCGCGATGTTGGAGCAGGCGCAGAAAGTTACCTTGACGTCACGTGCTTTTCGGAATGATCAGCTGCCGTTGTTGCTCAGGGACCTGCATGAGCTGACGGGGTTTGAGATGGCACTGCCGATGAACTCTGGCGCGGAGGCTGTGGAGACGGCGCTGAAGGCGGCCCGGAAGTGGGGTGAGACGGTGAAGGGCGTCGCGAAGGATCGGACGGAGATTATCGTCTGCGCGAATAACTTTCACGGGCGAACGATTTCAATTGTCGGATTCTCGACGGATGCGCAGTACCGGGCGGGGTTCGGGCCGTTTCCGGCTGGGTTCAAGCATGTGCCGTTCGGCGATGCAGAGGCGCTTCGGCAGGTGATCACGCCGGAGACGGTGGCGTTTTTGGTTGAGCCGATTCAGGGCGAGGCTGGAGTGATCGTTCCGCCTGAGGGGTATCTGCGAGCGGTCGCGGAGATTTGCGAAGAGAACAATGTGCTGCTGATTGCCGATGAGATTCAGTCGGGGCTTGGCCGCACTGGGAGGCTATTCGCGTACATGCATGACGGGATCACGCCTGACGTAGTGATTGCAGGCAAGGCGCTCTCGGGCGGATTTTATCCGGTGTCCGCCGTGCTGAGTTCGCGAGAGGTGCTGGGAGTCTTTCGGCCGGGAGATCATGGCAGCACGTTTGGAGGGAATCCGCTGGCATGTGCTGTGGCGCGCGCTGCGCTGAGGGTGATTGTGGATGAGCGGCTTGCGGAGCGATCTGCGGAGCTGGGCGCGTATACGCTGGCGAGACTTAAGAAAATCTGTAGTGAAAAGGTACGTGAAGTTCGCGGGCGCGGTTTGTGGCTTGCGGTTGAGTTGAATGTGCCGGCGAGGCCGATCTGTGAGGCGTTGCGCGATCGCGGAGTGTTATGCAAGGAAACGCATGACACGGTGATCCGCATTGCGCCGCCGCTGGTGATTCGCCGGGAAGATTTGGATTGGGGACTCGATCAGATCGAGCAGGTGCTGGCGGGTGATTCGGTCAAGCGAAGCGAGGATGTTGTCTCTAGAAGCGAAGGGGACGCTTTCTCTCGAGTGGCGTAGAAAGGACCATGCTAGTGGTCGGACTGCCATAGGGCAGAAGCTTTTCGATGAGGTCTTCGAGTTCTGTCATTGAGGCGAGGACTACTTTGAGGAGGAAGGCGTCATTACCGGTGAGGTGGTGGCACTCCTGCACGGCGTCGAGCGTGGGAAGGAACTTGAGGAAAGGCTTGTAGCGCGTGCCTTCGCAGGTGAGGCGCACGAAGGCGGTGATGGTGAAGCCTAGGGCTTGGAGGTTGATTTCGGCGCGGTAGCCGCGAATGAACTCAAGGCTCTCGAGACGGCGCAGGCGCTCGGCGGTGGCGGAGGGGGAGAGGCCGATGCGCCGCCCCAGTTCTGCCACGGCGAGGCGTGCGTCGGTGGTAAGTTCGCGCAGGATTTTGCGGTCGATCTGGTCGATTCCGGTGTGGAGAAGCATGCGGTGCTCCTTGTGTTCTTGGATCTGGGCCGAGGGCAAACAAGGTATGGGAGACGGCCAGCCGTGGATTGTGGCTGGATTAGAGCCATTCACCCCCAAATCAACGGTAAGATCCCGCATTTTACCGCGGGAGAATGGTTCACTCCTCTTCGACGACCCCATAGGATTGCAACATGATTACTTTGGATGGAGCGTCGCTGACGATCGAAGATGTTGTTGCTGTTGCGGAAGGCCGCGAACGGGTTGGAATTGCTGTTGAAGCATTGAGCCGTATGCAGCGCTCGCGGGATCGTGTCGAGGGCGCGATGCGCGGGACGAAGCCGGTGTATGCGCTGAACACAGGCGTTGGGTTGTTGGCGAACATCCGGCTTGAGGACCATGAGGTTGAGGTGATGCAGGTAAACCTCATACGCTCGCATTGCTGCGGGGTGGGAGCGCCGTTACCGGTAAACGTGGTGCGGGGCATGATGTTGATTCGGGCGAATGTCCTCGCGAAGGGGTTATCGGGAATCCGCGCGGTGGTGGCGGAGCGCATCTGTGATTTGTTGAACTGTGGGATTACGCCGGTGGTGCCGTCGCGTGGGAGTGTAGGCGCGAGTGGTGACCTGGCGCCGTTGGCGCATATGGCGCTGGCGTTGATTGGCGAGGGGCAAGCGGAGTATGGCGGCGAGGTGCTGGATGCGGCGGCGTGTATGCAGCGCGCAGGACTGGAGCCGCTGAAGCTGGAAGGTAAAGAGGGCATCTCGTTACTGAATGGGACGCAGGCGATGCTATCGATCGGATGTCTTCGGCTGATTGGGCTGGAGGGACTTTTTTATGCGGCGCAGACTACGGCCGCTTTGAGTATCGAGGCATTGCGAGGGACCGCCGCGGCGTTTGATCCGCGGCTGCATACGGCTCGAGCGCATGCAGGACAGGTATTGAGTGCTCAGCATCTGCTGGAGTTGTTGGAGAGGAGCGCGATCCCACGGACGCATGGCGAGGGCAGCCGAATACAGGACGCGTACTGCCTGCGCTGCATTCCGCAGGTGCACGGTGCGGCGTGGGACACGATGCAGTTTGCGCGTGGTGTCTTCGAGATTGAGCTGAACAGCGCGACGGATAATCCGCTGGTGTTCGAGGACGCGATTGTTTCTGGGGGTAATTTTCATGGGGCGCCGTTGGCGTTGGCGCTGGATTATCTGGCGATCGCGGTATGCCAGCTTGCAGGAATCTCTGAGCGGCGGACGGAGCGGTTGATGAATCCGACGTTGAACGAGGGGTTGCCGGCGTTCCTGGCGTCGCAACCGGGGATCGAGTCGGGGATGATGATGGCGCAGGTGACGGCAGCGGCGCTGGTGGCGGAGATGCGGGTGCTGGCCTCGCCGGCGTCGACGGGGTCGATCCCGACGAGCGGCAACCAGGAAGATTTTGTCAGCATGGGAATGACGTCGGGGCTGAAGCTGGAGCAGTCGGCTGATTTGGCGCGGATGGTGATTGCGATTGAGTTGCTGGCGGCGGCTCGGGCGCTTGATCTTCGCGGAGATACGAGTACGCCGGTGCTGGAGGAGGCGCGAAGCCGTTTCCGGAGACGGGTTCCAGCGTGGCAGGAAGATTGCGTACTTTCTGTGTGGATGGAAGAGGCTGCCAAGTTTTTAGCAGATGATGGATGGAGAGATCAGGAAGCCAGGAAGGCGATTGAGGAGGCGGTTCGATGAGCGAGGGATATTCTCCGGTTCGTGCGGCGCGGGGTAGCAGCAGGACAGCGAAGGGTTGGATTCAAGAGGCAGCCAAGCGGATGCTGATGAATAACCTAGATCCTGAAGTTGCGGAGAAACCGGAAGAGCTGATTGTGTATGGCGGGCGCGGGAAGGCGGCTCGCAACTGGGAGTGCTATCACACGATCGTTGAAACGCTGGACCGGCTGGAGAACGATCAGACTCTGCTGGTGCAGTCGGGGAAGGCGGTGGCCGTGTTGAATACGCATCGGCTGGCGCCGCGAGTATTGATAGCGAATTCGAATTTAGTGCCGCATTGGGCGACTTGGGATGAGTTCGACAAGCTGGATGCTGCGGGGCTGATGATGTATGGGCAGATGACGGCGGGGTCGTGGATTTATATTGGCACGCAAGGAATTCTGCAGGGAACGTACGAGACGTTTCGCGGCGCGGCGAAGCGACACTTCAACGACACGCTGGCGGGGACGATTACGGTTACGGCGGGGCTCGGCGGGATGGGTGGCGCTCAGCCGCTGGCGGTGAAGCTCGCGGGGGGCGTGAGTATTTGCGTCGAGGTGGATGCGAAGCGGATTGATCGGCGCCTGGAGACTCTCTACCTGGACAAGGCGACGCGCTCACTCGAAGAGGCGATTGCATGGGCACAAGCGGCGAAGCGCGAGCGGGAGGCCGTGTCCATTGGGCTGTTGGGCAATGCGGCCGAAGTACTGCCGAAGATGGTGGAGCTTGGATTTATCCCTGATTTAGTGACGGACCAGACTAGCTCACACGATCCGCTGTGGGGATACCTGCCGCTGGCGAAGGCAGATGAAGACTTGAATGCATTGCGCTCGATGCAGCCGAAGGAATACGTGCTGCGGGTGCAGGCCGCGATTGCGGATCACGTGCGGGCGATTCTGGAGATGCAGCGGCGAGGCGCCGTGGCATTCGATTATGGGAACAATTTGCGAACACAGGCGAAGATTGCGGGTGTGACGGATGCGTTTTCGTATCCGGGATTTGTGCCGGCGTTTATTCGCGATTCCTTTTGTGAGGGACGTGGGCCGTTTCGCTGGGTTGCACTGTCAGGCGATCCGGCGGATATCGCGGCGACGGATCAAGCACTGCTGGAGCTGTTTCCAGAGGACAAGCGGCTGACAGAGTGGCTGACGTTTGCGTCGAAGCAGATTGCGTTTCAAGGGCTGCCAGCGCGCATCTGCTGGCTCGGTTATAGGGAGCGCGATCGTGCGGGGTTGCTGTTCAACCAAATGGTGCGGGATGGGCGCTTGAGTGCGCCGATTGTGATTGGGCGCGATCATCTGGATGCCGGATCCGTGGCTAGTCCTTATCGCGAGACGGAAGGGATGCTGGACGGATCCGATGCAGTTTCCGATTGGGCGTTGCTGAATTTTGCGACGGGCGTTGCGAGCGGAGCTGGATGGATGAGCTTTCATCATGGAGGCGGCGTTGGTATGGGATACAGTCAGCATGCAGGTCTTGTCGCTGTCGCGGA
The DNA here is from genome assembly GCA_963737325.1 of uncultured Acidobacteriaceae bacterium. GTDB lineage: Bacteria > Acidobacteriota > Terriglobia > Terriglobales > Acidobacteriaceae > Granulicella. Next base: position 257,002 of record CAVTSJ010000023.1, on the reverse strand, counting down.
TGGGAGCGATGAGGCGGATGAGCGGTTGAAGATGTGCCTGACCAATGATCCGGCGATGGGTGTGATTCGGCACGCTGATGCGGGTTATGAATTAGCGAAAGAGACGGCTGCGAAACGAGGTCTTGATCTGCCGAGCGTGCGATGAAGACTGATTTGCTCATCACGGGGATCTCGCAGCTGGCTACCGCTGAGGGTGCGTCGGCGAAACACGGCCGGAGTATGAGCGAGCTCAAGGTCGTGAAGGATGCGGTGCTGGCGATTGCCGGAGAGCGAATCGTTTGGGTCGGCGAGAGGGGTAATTGGACGGGCGAGGCTGCTGCGACTCTCGACCTGGTTGATGTTGCGGTTTTGCCAGGGCTGATTGATCCGCATACGCATGCGGTGTGGGCCGGCGATCGTCTAGCCGACTTTGAGGCGCGCGTGGCGGGTGCGACGTATGAGCAGATTCTTCTGGCAGGTGGCGGGATTCGCAGTACGGTACGAGCGACTGCTGCGGCCTCGATGGAGGAGCTGGTCGCGTTGGCGAAGCCGAGGGTCGAAGCGCTGCTGCGGTCGGGTGCTACGACAATCGAGGTGAAGTCGGGGTACGGATTTGCGGTCCGGGCTGAGATTGCAATGTTGGAGGCGATCGCGATGCTGGCGGCTGAGTCGCAGGCGCGGATATCTCCGACCCTCTTGATTCATCTGCCGCCAACTGAAGTTGCGGAGCGGCCGCGCTATATTGAGCAGGTTTGCAGGGAACTGATTCCAGAGGTTGCTCGGCGGAGGCTGGCAGTAGCCGTGGATGTTTTCGTTGAGCGAGAGGCCTGGCAGGTTGCGGAGGCGGAGCAGATGTTTGTCTGTGCGAAGAAGCACGGCCTGGCTGTAAAGTTGCACAGCGATCAGTTCCACGGTATTGGGGGCGTCGAGCTGGGAGAGGGGATGGGAGCACTTAGCATAGATCATCTGGAGGCTGCCGGTGAGGCGCAGATCAAGGCCATTGCAGCCGGCGATTCGATTGCGACTATTGTCCCAGGCGTGTCGCTGCATTTGGGAATTCCCGCGGCGGATGGAAGAAGACTGATTGATGCGGGTGCGGCGGTAGCTGTCGGTACGGATCTTAATCCGGGGTCGAGTCCGCTATTTTCGAGTGCTGCGGCGTTGGCGCTTGCGGTTCGGATGAATGGGTTGACGGCGCAGGAGGCGATCGTTGCGGGGACGTTGAATGCGGCGTGCGCGCTGGGCTTGAACGATCGTGGACGGCTGGAGGCTGGATGTCTCGCGGATTTTGTGGTGCTGCAAGGCAGGGACTGGCGCGAGTTGGTATATGTGCTCGGGGCGAATCCCGTTCGCGAAGTTTGGGTGGGCGGAAGACGGGTGGTGGGATGAACACTCTTTATCGACCAGAGCTGCTGTACGTCGACGGCAGGTTTGTTGCGGGTGGTGAACTGCTGGTCAGCCCTGAAGGGTTTGTCTTGAAACGTGACGACGATCGGGATCGTTCGTCAGTAGCGATCGTTGAGATGCCGGGCAAGGCGTTGATGCCGGGATTCGTGAATGCGCATTCTCACTCGTTTCAGCGATTGATTCGCGGGAAGGCGGAGTCGCGGGTTGTGAGCGGGCGCGACTTCTGGTCGTGGCGCGGAACGATGTATTACGCGGCAAGCCAGCTCGAACCTCAGCAGGTATATGACGTTGCGCGCATGGTGTTCCTCGAGATGGTGCTCACGGGCACGACGACGGTAGGGGAATTCCATTATCTGCACAATGCGCTGGATGGAAGACCTTATGACGATCCAAATCTTCTGGGAAAGCAGGTGGTTGCCGCTGCGGAGTCGGTGGGCATACGAATTGTGCTGCTACGAACGGCGTATTTGCGTGCGGGATTTGAGCTGCCTCCGGATCCAGGACAGATGCGGTTCTATGAGTCGGCGAAGGCCTTCCTGACGAATATGGCAGCACTTGTGAATGAGGTTCCGACGGAGGGAGGGCGCGTCCACCTTGGCGTTGCTCCGCACAGTATTCGGGCAGTGCCGCTCGGTGAGCTGCATGAGATCACTGCGTGGGCCCGGGCGAGCGGGCTGCCGGTACATATGCATGTTGCGGAGCAGGTCGCAGAAAATGCGGCGTGTGTTCGCGAGTATGGATCGACGCCGGTTGACTTGCTTGCCGGAGAGAAGATTCTTGGGCCGGACTTCACCGCGGTACATGGCGTGCACGTGACGGCGGAGGAGATTGCGATGCTGGCGAAGGCGCAGGCGACGATCTGCTCGTGTCCGACGACGGAGCGTAATCTTGGCGATGGATTTGTACGCGCGGACGAGATGCTTGCGGCAGGGATTCGGTTTGCGTTGGGATCGGACAGCCAGGCGCAGATTGATCCGCTTGAGGATGCGCGGGAGTTGGAGTATCACCTGCGACTGCTGCAGCAGAAGCGGGCAATTCTGGATCAGGTTGGCGGGAGGCCATTGGCGGCTCATCTTCTTGACTCCGCTACGGTAAATGGCGCTCGCGCGTTGGCGGTGCCGGCCGGAGAGCTAGCGCCGGGCCGGCTTGCGGATTTTATTACGATCGATCTTCAAGACAGCTCGATTGCCGGAAACTCGGCTGAGGATCTGCTGTCTACGCTGGTGTTTTCGATGAGCCGGTGTGCGATCCGGGATGTGGTTGTGGGCGGCCGTTTCATACTTCGAGATCAACGACATGAATCTCAAGAGGAGATCATCACCCGGTACAAAGAAGTGCATGAACGGACCTGGTCCCGAGCGGGTCAGCGCGGCAGGACCGGACCTGTGCGCTGAACCACTGCGATTTTCTGTGGGGCTTTCGGATGGATTTCGGGTTAGACTAGCTCATCTGCCCCATGGCACAGTCTGTAACGGCTCCTCCATTGCGAATCGGCGTGGAGCGTCGACCGTCCAGTTTTTCAACCACGCAAGGTAATAGAAATTGCTGTCCCGTTTAGCGTGAGACCACAGGGGCTTTTGCTGCCTGTCGGGAATCCCTACATCTTCAGCGATCTATGAATTTCTAGGGACTGATAGCAGATTTGATCCGCGGAGGGGTTCATGGCGGACGTACCTGTAGTCGAGATGAAGAAGACGCTTGGGCTAACAGGGCTGACGAGTAATGCGATGGCGTTGATTGCGCCGGGCGCTTTTCTGTGGCTGACCTTCTTCATCCAGGCGGGAACCGGAGTGACGGCGCCGTCCATGTGGATGGGCGTCATTGGCGCGCTGGTGCTCTGTCTGTCCACTGCGGTTTGCTATGCGGAGATGGCGAAGCTTTATCCGGGAACGGGGAGCTCGTATTACTTTGCGGAGCAGGCGTTTCTAAATCGTGAGCGCGCGTGGAAGTATGCGCGCATCTCGAAGTTCATTGTTGGGTGGGCGTCGCATCTTTATTACTGGATATATCCGGGAGTGATGGTGGGGACGATGGGAATCGTGTGCGGATACCTAGTGGGAACGCTGTATCCGAACTTCATGAGCGCGTCGAATCCCGGGATGCTGTTCATGATGAGCGTGGCAGTGGTCTTCTCGTTTGCTGTGGCTTACATTGCTTATCGCGGAGCGAACGCTTCCACGGCCATCAACCTAGGCATCAATGTCATTCAGATTACGGCGCTGATGATCTTCAGCGTGCTGGCACTGGGATATCGGATGAATCATCCTCCGGGGTCGGTGGCATTCCAATTTGATTCGACGAGTGGCGAAGCGTACACCTACGAATTCAAGACGACGACGGCAATGGTGGGAGGCGTATCAACGGACACGATTGTGCGCGACGCGAATGGGGTGCCGCTGCCGCAGCTGGATGCGACGGGAAAGCCGGTCCCGTATCGCGTCAGCTATCCGGAGCACGATGCGGCGGGAAACTTTCTTACCCACCAGGACGCGAAGTCGGTGATCAGTCCGCATCACTGGAGCTGGGTGTTCATTCAAGCTACGGTGGCGATTCTGATCCTGGTGGGATTTGAGTCGGTGACGTCGATGGGAGGGGAAGCTAAGAATGCGAAGCGGGATGTACCTATCGCGGTGATTACGTCGCTGCTGGTGCAGGGGGTTATTTTCTATTGCTTCGAATATTTTGCTGCGAATTATTTCTTGAATAGCGGATATACGATGCAGAGCGCGACGGGATCGGCGGCGCCGATTGGCGACATGATGGTGATGGTCGGGGACGCGCTGTTCGGGCAAGGGCATGGACGCACGTTCATGCTTGCGGAGGCGGCGACCGTGGTGCTGGCGCTGATTGGAACGACGCTCTCGTGTATGAACACGGGAGCGCGGGTGACGTATGCGATGGGCAAGGACCAGGAGGTTTCGAATCGCTTTGGCCTGCTGCACAAGAACAATCTCACGCCGCATCGCGCGGTGTGGACGCTGGCTGCGATCTCAGCTGTCATTGGATGCATTGCGGTAGTGCTGGTGTTTGGAGATAGCGGCGCACCGACGGCATCGGCGATCGCTTCGATTCCGCATGGCATATTCTCGAGCTTCGGCTACACGACCCACGACAAGATGGCCGCGCTTCCGAACAGCCTCTTGACTGTAACGCTGGCTTCAACTTTGGCACGTTCCTGCTTGTATGCGCTGAGCTGCACGCTGTGCATGGTGGCGTATCACAAGCATCCGAAGTTCAACGCGTTGCGGCACCTGGCGATTCCGCTGTTCGGGTTGTGCGCCAATCTCGCGTGCATGGGCTTCTATCTTGTGGGCCCGTTCATGGGCTATGGCACGAAGATGGAGCCGCTGTTGGCGCTGGGCATCGCGGCGGTGTGGGGAATTTATGGCAGCTTCCACTTCCTGAAGACCGGCAAGGCGGCGGGCAAATCGGCCCTGATCGAATCGCGACCGACTTCGGCGTAGACTGAGGTCGCAGAGGCAGGATCGATTCTGCCCAGGTATAAAGATTCTCTTATGCTCGATCTTGAGTTCGCAGAACGAACCGACCCGGGAAGGGTTCGGTCAAACAATGAAGATGCCATTGGGCATGTGCTGCCGATGGGGCCGGCGCAGGTGCAATCGCAGGGTTGGTTTTTTGCGGTGGCCGATGGGATGGGCGGCCACGAGCAGGGCGAGGTTGCTTCAGCCCTTGCGGTCACGACAGCGCTGGAGGGTTTCCGCAAGATTCCGAAAGGCGTGATGCATGTTTCGTTGCTGCCGCGATTGGTGCAGGAGGCCAATGCCGCGGTGTATGACGCAGGGCTGGCGACCGCGTTGCGGGGCGCACGCATGGGGACGACCTTTGTTGCGTGTGCGCTGCGGTTCGATTCGGCGGTGGTCTCGCATGTGGGAGATTCGCGCTGCTATTTGTTTCGCAATGGCAATGGGACGCAACTGACGCGGGATCATACGATGGCGGCGGAGCAGGTGAGGCTGGGAATTCTGACGAAGGAAGAGGCTGCGACGCACGACGGACGGCACGTGTTGACGCGGTCTCTAGGGAATGAGTTGTTTGTTGCCGCGGATACCATCACGGTGAATATTCTTCCGGGAGATGTGCTGTTGCTTTGTACGGATGGGTTATATGGATATGTGCCGGACACGACGATCCTGCAGATCATTCTGCGCAACAGCGATCTGGAGAAGGCAGCGGACGCGCTGGTGGCGGCGGCCAATGAGGCGGGTGGTCACGATAATGTCAGCGTGCAGTTGATTCGTGTGAAGACCGTGGAGCGGATGGGGCTTTATCGCGGACGGCCGTACAGGTTGCTATAAATGATCGCGCCCAATCTTACACTTCGTCCTGGCGACAAGCTTGATGGCTACGAGCTGGAGGACATTGTTGCGACCAGCGGGATGGCGACGGTGTTTCGTGCGCGCGACTTGAAGAGCGGGCTGCAGGTGGCGATCAAGGTGCCGCATCCGGAGGTGGAAAGCGATCCGACGATGTTCGATCGCTTTCGGCGCGAGGAGGAGATTGGCACGCGCATCGATCATCCGTGGAGTGATGAAAGTATTTGCGAATCCTGAGCGCTCGCAGGTGTACATGGTGATGGAGTGGCTGGATGGCCGGCTGCTGCGCCAGGTGTTGAATGAGGAAAAGAAGCTGCCGGTGGATCGGGCGGTGAAGCTGATGGTCAGCATCTGCGAGGCGCTCGATCATGTGCATGCGCATGGTGTGGCGCATCGGGATCTGAAGCCGGAGAACATTATGGTGGACGATGGAGATGGAATTCACCTGATCGACTTTGGCATCGCCGCGAGTGCGGGGGCGCGGCGGCTTACGTTCGCGCATTTTTCGCAGAGCATGGGAACGCCTGACTATATTTCTCCGGAGCAGGTGCGGGGCAAACGCGGCGATGCGCGCAGTGACATCTACGCGCTGGGAGTGATGCTGTACGAGATGCTGACGGGGGTGGTGCCGTTTACGGGGCCGAATCCATTTGCGGTGATGAATGATCGGTTGCTGAATCAGCCGGTGCCACCGAGAGAGCTGGAGCCGTCGATTTCGCCGCAGCTGCAGGAGATTGTGTATCGCGCGATGGAGCGTGAGCCGAAGAACCGGTATGCCAGCGCGCGCGAGATGGCGCACGATCTGCTGCATCAGGACGAAGTGGGCGTGGCTGCGCGGCCGGATGCGGAGCAATGGAAGACGCGGCGATCGCCGGAGCGGCGGCGAATGCTTTTGTATGCGGGGTTGGCGTTGATCCCGGTGCTGTTGTTTGGATTGCTGTTGCTGGTTTCGCGACACCATTGAAGGGCGATCGAAAGTTGGTCAGCGTGGGACGAACTCGTCGGCGTGGACGACGAACTCGGGGTAGGCGCCGGCTCCCAGCTCGCGGATGTCCATGCCCTGCCAGTCGCCGTCGGCGTCTACGCGGAAGGGGATGAGCTTGTTGAGCAGGCGGTGGAGGATGTGGATGAGGGGAAACATCACGCCGAGGAGCGTTGCGATTCCGATGAGTTGCGTGAGGATGAGGGCTGGGCGGGGAGTGGTGGTGGGGGCAAAGAGGCCGAAGGCGACGAGGCCCCAGAGGCCGGCGCCGAGGTGAACGGAGATAGCGCCGCCGGGGTCGTCGATGAAGAGGCGAAGCTCGAGGGTTTCGACGAGCAGGGTGACGAGGGCGCCGGCGACGAGGCCGATGAAGATGGTCGCGAGGGGGGAGAGAAGTCCGCAGCCGGCAGAACCGGCGACGAGGCCGGCGATCCAGCCATTGGCGCTGAGGGAGGCGTCGGGCTTGCGGTAGCGGAGCTGGGTGGTGAGGACTGCTGCGAGGCAGCCAGCGGAGGCGGAGAGTACGGCGTTGATGACGGTGAGCAGGATCTGGGCGTAGGTGATGCGGTAGAAGAGGATGGCGGCGGCGCAATCGAGACCGATCCAGCCGATGAGGGCGAGCATGCAGCCGAAGAGGACCTGGACGATGTTGTGACCGGGGATGGCGGTGGCGATGCGGTCGGCGTACTTGCCCTGGCGCGGACCGAGGATCCAGGCGACGGAGAGAGCGGCGAGACCGCCGAGGACGTTGAGGACCGCGGCTCCGCCCAGGTCGGCGAAGGCGGGCAGGCCGAAGAGCGGGGTGAGTTGTGCGAGCCAGCCGTTGCTCCAGACCCAGTGGGCGAAGAGGGGAAAGACGATGGCGGCGAAGAGGGCGCTGGCGGCGCAGATGGCGGCGAGTCGCCAGCGGTCGCTGCCGGAGCTGATGGGGATGAGGGCGGCGAGGCCGGCGGCGAAGATGCCAAAGGCGAGCACGAACGCGGGGTAGAGGCTGTGCGTGAGGTTGGAGGCAAGCCGGTGGCGAAGAATGGCTCGGCGCCTAGCCAGTCGATGGATTTGCCGGCGAGGTGGAAGGTGTGGGCGAGGCCGCCGGAGAAGCCCATCCAGGAGGATCCGATCAGGACGAAGACGATGGCGGCGATGGCCAGGGAGCAGAGGGTCGCGAGCATGGCGTGCGCGGCGCTGCGGGAGCGGCCGAGGCCCTGATGGATGAGAGCAAGGCCAGTTGCGGCGAGCGGGATGAGGATGATGCAGACGAGGCAGAGGTCAGGGGTCATTCGGGGCCTCGTTGCAGGGAGCGATAGCGGAGAGCGATGAGGGTGAGGCCGAGGAGCTCGACGAGCAGGCCGGCGACGACGAAGGTGAAGCGTTGCCCAAGGCCGGCGAGCAGGAAGAGTGACGCCAAGACCAGCAACCAGCCGGAGAGCATTAATAGATAGCCGATCAAACTCACGGAAAGCTCCTCTGGCTTACGGATGGTTTCCGTGGACTTGCGTTTGGATTGGTGTGAATCACCAGTCTATCTGTATTTGTAGCGCAGGCGCGAAGCGCTGCGTTGGAACTCGCGGGCGAGGCGTCTAGTAGACTCGGACACATTCCAGATTGTTTGCGCGTGAGGAGAGGTGCGATGAAGAGCGTGCTGAATCAAGTAGTGTCTTCGCCGTTGGGAGCGTTTGTGGTGCTGGTGGTGGCGGCATCGCTGGAGGTGCTGGGGGATTCGTTCTTCCAGTCGGGCCTGTATCGCTCGTCGGGTGCGCAGCGGGCGATGTGGTTTGTGCGGGCGTCGCGGTGCTGGGGTTGTATGGGTGGAGCGTGAATCTGCCGCAGTGGGACTTTGGCAAGCTGCTGGGAGCGTATGTGGCGCTGTTCTTCGTGGTGGCGCAGGTGGTGGCGAAGGTGCGGTTTCAGCAGTCGCCGACCGCGCCGATCTGGGTGGGCGGAAGTCTGATCGTGGCGGGCGGGCTGGTGATTACCTTCTGGAAAGGGTAGGCAGCGTCAAGGGAGGGCGCGGACGGGTACCCGCTCCCCCGGGCTACTTTGTAGGTCTAAAGTGTTCGGGAACGATTCGCTAGGGAGTTAGGCTACGGACTCATGGGCAGTCTGACCTACTGGTGTGGGACCGCTTCAGCATCCGGGGGAAGGCAGGGGTAAAAGTTATGCCGCCCCACGTGCTGGCGACGGCATCGACTTTGGGCATATAGAACTCTGCGTAGCCCGTCTGTTGGTTGAATCTACAGACTGAACATAGAAGTTCATGTGATGGTGGTCACGATTCGGTAATATTCTAAATGACTCAAAATAAAGGGCGTTATGTTAGGTGGGGAGTATTGCTAAATGTCTTTCGAGGGAGATCTCTCACGTCTATTCTGTCGAGGTGCCAGGGGTAACTATGCCGAGGTTTGTGAAGGCTTATCTCTATTGCTTTGAGGTGGTTAGCTGGAGATTCGCGGCGAGGGGCTTGACAGCGTACAGGGGTCGGGGGCGGGGTTGCGGGTTCGAGGTGGGGAAGGAGTCGGCTACGACCCAGGCGGCGCCGAGGATGGCGAGGTTGACGGCGAGTTCTGTCCAGTTGAACTGGGTTTGTGATCGGTGAACAAGATGCGGATGTGAACCAGAAGGTGAAGGACGCGAGCATGGCGGTGAGGAGGATGGCGGCGAGGCGGGCCTGGATGCGCGAAGAATGGCGAGGCCTGCGAGCGAGGAACGCGACGCCGGTGAGATATCCCCAGAAGACCTGCGAGGGCGGCAGCCATTTGGGAACGAGTGGGGCAGTGAGGTTCATGTAGACGAAGTGAGCGCCGCCCCATACGAGGGCGCACAGGCCGAAGATCATCTGGCCGAGGAGGGTGAGGCGGGCGGAGGTGCGCAGGGATGCGAGCTGTTGCGGCGTAGACGATGAGGGCGGCGGCGGTGATGGCGAACTGTTCGGCGAGGCTTTCGTAGATGCCGTATTCCTTGAAGTGGGCGAGCAGCACGGGGCCGTTCATGACGATGATGACGATGACGGTGTAGTAGGCGGCGAGGGCGGCGGCGGCGAGGCGCAGAGCGGCGCCACTGGAGGATGATTCCGGTGCAGAGAAGGAAGGCTGCGGCGATGTAAGCGAGGGCATGCGGTGGGGGAAATCGTTGGGTACGGGCTGCCGGTAATGAAGTCGCCCCAGACGAGGCCGGCGAGGCCGATGGCCATGATGCCGAGGCCGAAGACGTGGCGGCCGAGTCCTGCGCGGATTTTTAACGCGCACGGCGGAAGGCTTCGCGTGATGTGCGGCGACGGTTGGCGATAAGCCGGTTGACGTTTTTGCCAAAAACCGTTCCCTTCTCCCGCGGCAGGCGGTGGACGTTGGCGGGCTTGAGGGAAGGATAAACACGGTCCTGCGCGGACGGCGAATGAGCTCGTCTTGTGGCGGGGAAGGCTGGACATCAGGGTGTTGGTTCTCGGGGGAGCAGGGATTTCCTTAGAATGGAGCGGGACGTTGTTGAGGAGAGGTTGCCGTATGAGGATGGCATGGGTGGTGTTTGCGGTGGTGTTGAGTGGGGCGTCGTTGGATTTGGCGCAGACGGGTACTTCGGCTTCAGCCAAGGCGGACACATTTACGAATCCATTGCTGAATCAAGGGCCTGATCCGTGGGTGGTGTATTGGAAAGAGTTCTACTACTACTCGAATTCTGAAGGAAGGAATTTGACGCTGCGGAAGACGGCGGACATTACCGATCTGCGGCATGCTGAGGTGAAGGCGGTGTGGACGCCGGAGCCGGGGCATGCGTGGTCGAAGGAGGTGTGGGCGCCGGAACTGCATCGGTGGGGGAAGGAGTTGGTACATCTACTTTGCGGCGGATGCGGGGGAAAATTCGGGGCACAGAATTTTTGTGGTGGAGAACGACAATGACGATCCGATGAAGGGGACGTGGACGCTGCTGGGGAAGGTTGGGGATGCGACGGATCGGTGGGCGATCGATCCGACGCTGTAAGAGTTGCGGGAGGAGCACTTCCTCGACGTAGTAGGGATGGAAGGGAGCGTTGGATGGCGAGCAGGATCTATTTATTGCGCATATGAAGGACCCGCAGACGATTGATTCGCCGCGAACGTTGATCTCGCAGCCAATGTATGACTGGGAGAAACATGGCGACCTGCCGGGTCGGCACGTGAATGTGAATGAGGGGCCGGATTTTTGGCGCATGGCAAGAAGATGTTCATCGTGTATTCGGCGTCAGGATGCTCGACCGATTTTTATTCGCTGGGGGCGATTGAGGCCGACCGCGATGCCGATCCGCTGGATGCGAAGAGCTTTTCTAAGATTGATCATCCGCTGCTGAGCACGGATGTGGCGGCGCATGCGTATCCGCCGGGGCACAATGGGTTCTTCACGTCGCCGGATGGGAAGCAGGAGTGGATTATTTATCACGCGAACCCCGGGCCGGGGATGGGCTGCGGCGGAGAACGGTCGCCGCGGATACAGAGGTTTACGTTCGGGAAGGATGGGGCTCCCGACTTTGGGAAGCCGGTGGCGTTGGGCGAGGTGTTGCAGAAGCCGGAGTGATCAAGAAGACATATTAGCTACTTGGGTTTTTTTTTTTTTTTTTTTTTTTTTTTTTTTTTTTTTTTTTTTTTTTTTTTTTTTTTTTTTTTTTTTTTTTTTTTTTTTTTTTTTTTTTTTTTTTTTTTTTTTTTTTTTTTTTTTTTTTTTTTTTTTTTTTTTTTTTTTTTTTTTTTTTTTTTTTTTTTTTTTTTTTTTTTTTTTTTTTTTTTTTTTTTTTTTTTTTTTTTTTTTTTTTTTTTTTTTTTTTTTTTTTTTTTTTTTTTTTTTTTTTTTTTTTTTTTTTTTTTTTTTTTTTTTTTTTTTTTTTTTTTTTTTTTTTTTTTTTTTTTTTTTTTTTTTTTTTTTTTTTTTTTTTTTTTTTTTTTTTTTTTTTTTTTTTTTTTTTTTTTTTTTTTTTTTTTTTTTTTTTTTTTTTTTTTTTTTTTTTTTTTTTTTTTTTTTTTTTTTTTTTTTTTTTTTTTTTTTTTTTTTTTTTTTTTTTTTTTTTTTTTTTTTTTTTTTTTTTTTTTTTTTTTTTTTTTTTTTTTTTTTTTTTTTTTTTTTTTTTTTTTTTTTTTTTTTTTTTTTTTTTTTTTTTTTTTTTTTTTTTTTTTTTTTTTTTTTTTTTTTTTTTTTTTTTTTTTTTTTTTTTTTTTTTTTTTTTTTTTTTTTTTTTTTTTTTTTTTTTTTTTTTTTTTTTTTTTTTTTTTTTTTTTTTTTTTTTTTTTTTTTTTTTTTTTTTTTTTTTTTTTTTTTTTTTTTTTTTTTTTTTTTTTTTTTTTTTTTTTTTTTTTTTTTTTTTTTTTTTTTTTTTTTTTTTTTTTTTTTTTTTTTTTTTTTTTTTTTTTTTTTTTAAAAAAAAAAAGTGCGGACGCTTAGGTCGACGACGAGATCGTCGACGGAGATTTTTAGGGCGAGTCCGACTTTGCGGAAGCCTTCGCGCCACTCCCGTGACCAGTAAGTGGCGTCGGAGCGGCGGAGGAGGTCGTTCCAGATATTTTGCGCCTGCCAGAGGTTGACTTCCATGGGGAGGGTGCGGAGGGTCTCGGCGATGGCGAGGGTTTCGTGGAGCACGGAGAGATTTTGCGGGGCCTGCTGCTCGGCGGCGGCTTCGAGGCGAACCATGGCGCGCTTCATGCGCTTGTCGGCGGTGTAGCTGAGGAGGTCGTTGTCGAGGGTGACGTGATCGACTTCGGCGCGGCGGAGCAGGCGAGCGATCTCGGCGGAGTCGAAGGTATCGGCTTCGAGGAAGCGGGGCAGGCTGGCGTTGATGGCGAAGCCGGCCGTGAGGGCGAGGGCGGGAGGTGCGGCGACGTTGGCGTCGGCCAGGAAGTCGAGCAGGGTGGCGTGCTCGTTGTAGATGCGGATGAGCGAGCCTTCGACTTCAGAGAGGGTCTGGTTGAGGATGCTCTGGAGGATGCGGTGCTGCTCGTCGGCGAAGAGCGAGGTGAGGGAGTAGAGGGTGGAATCAAAGAAGCCGTCAATGAAGCGGATGAGCTCGGGAAGATTGGCGTGGCGGATGGAGTAGCGCGCGTTGGTGATGAAATTTTCCCACGCGGCGGCATCCTGCGGCGAATAGCGCTTGACGGCTGCGGACAGGTTCTGGTCGCCGAGGTGGAGGACGGCAAAGCAGATGTCTTCGCACTCCTCGGTGATGCGGGAACAGAGGGTGGCGCGGCCGACGGCGAAGCGGCCGCGGCCGGAGGTCATGACATCGTAGGAGTGACGGTGGACGTCGAAGCAGAAGATGTTGCCGGCGTCGGGATAGCTGCGGAACATGGAGCTGATGGCGTAGTGGGCGCCGACGCTTTCGAGGTCGAGGCGGCCGGCGTTGACGAAGCGGCGGTAGACGTCCGCGCCGGTGCCGGCGTCGGGGTCGTTGCTCTCGGCGCGGGCGAGGATCCGAGGAAGTCGGCTTCGAGGGTTATGGCAGAGTCACGCATCTGAGAGTCGAGATGCTGAGCGCGGGGGCCCGTTGCGGCTCCGAAGAGTTTGGCCGCTAGCTGGATGACGCGTCCGGCGTAGGCGATGATCTGGATGGTCTCGATGCCGGAGATGTCGTCGAAGAACCAGCCGCAGGAGGTGTACATGAGCTGGGTGTGGCGTTGGAGCTCGAGGAGTTCGAAGACGGTGATGCGTTCGGCTGCGGTGAGGGTGTGCGTGGCGTGGGCTGCGAAGAAGCGGTCGAGGTTATCGGAGGAGCGATCGAGGATGACGTGAATGTAGGCGTCGCGAGCAACCCAGAGATCTTTGAGCAGTGGCTTGGCGACGGCTTCGGCGAGGGGTGCGGTGCGGTCGCGAAGGAGATCGAGAGCCTGGCGAAGGGGAGTGCGCCAACGCTGGTTCCAGTCGGAGCGGCTACTGCAGCCGCAGTCGGAACGCCAGCGCTCGACGCCGTGGGCGCAGGACCAGGAGGTGTTGTCGACGACTTCGGCCTCCCAGTGGGGGGAAATTTCTCGAGGTACTCGCCGTAGTTGGTGAGGCGCGCGAGGTTGTTGTCCTTGATGTAGTTGAGGGCGTAGCTTAGGGCCATCTCGCCGTGCTTGTGGTGGTGTCCGTAGGATTCCCCGTCGGTGGCAACGTGGACGAGCTGAGGGTCGGAGGCGGGCTTGTCGGGGTTGAAGTTGGAGATGAGACGGCGGGCAAAGGTTTCGCCATCGTTGAGGAGGCCTTCGAAGGCGATGGCGCGTGACGGGGGGCCATCGTAGAAGAAGACGGTGATGGAGCGGCCGTTGTTGAGCATGACGAGATAAGGCTGGGTGGGATCGACGGTGGCGTCGGGGGTTTCGATCCAGCGGATTCGGCTTCTTTGCCGGTGCAGCGATGCGGCGGACGCGGGCGGCCTGGTGGGGAGCGAGGACGGTGAACAGGATGGTTTCCTGGGCGAGCAGATCGAGGACGGAGCGGGAGACGGCCGACTCAGCGAGCCACATGCCTTCGGGTTTGCGGCCGAAGCGGTGCTCGAAGTCGGGATACCCCACCGGATCTGGGTGAGGGCATCGCGCTCGGAGGCGAGCGGCATGATGATGTGGTTGTAGACCTGGGCGAGGGCGGCCCCGTGATTGGAGTAAGCGAGGCGCTGGCCTGATCGGCATCCTGGATCATGCGGTAGGTGCACGGGGCAAAGTCTTCGAGCAGCTGAGCAGGGTGGGGCCGAAGTTGAAGCTCATGTGCGCGTAGTTGTTGACGATGCGGATGATCTGGTTCTCCTTATTGACGATGCGGGAGGCGCCATTGGGGCGTAGCACTGGGATGTGATGCGCTCGTTCCAGTCGTCGTAGGGCGAGGCGGTTTCCTGGAGCTCGACGGTCTCAAGCCAGGGGTTCTCGCGCCGCGGTTGGTAGATCTGGCCATGGACGCATAGATAACGTTGCGAAGGAGCGGAAGTTGAGGCTGACTTGCGTGTTGCTGACATCGTCTATTCAGGATAACAGGGGAGGGCGCTGGCCTAGGGCTGGCAGTCGGAGTGAATCGAACGGCGTAGAGGGTGTCGGGGGTCTGCAAAGGCCGGCGGGAGCAATGGACGGGAGCGAAGTGGGTAGGGTCGTCGCAGGCGTTGGGCTCAAAGGAAATGCTATAGAGAGCATGGATGTGAGGCGTGTCGTCGGCCCAGTACATCAGGCAGGGGATGTCGGGGGGGAGTTTTGTCGGCACATGGGCGTTAGCGGGGACGATGATGCGGGGATCGTTGAGGTGGTCGGAGTGTTGGAGCTAACGTTGAGGTTGTACTCCCATCCGTTATCGACCGAGGTGTCAGGGACGCCGCTGGCGCGAAGCTCGGCCGCGAGGGCCACGCGAGCCCGGTAGAACGCGAACGTATTGTGGGTAGCGATGATGCCGTAGATGGCCATGATGCGATTAACAGCAATGTGACGGGGGGGAGCCGGGGCTGAAAATATTCCTTGTAATACCGCAAGGCAACTATAACGCGGGAGTGCCAACTCCATACATAGCGGTCACTGAGTCCAACGGTGGCTGCTCGAGGAAGGAGGAGAAGTGCGTAGGCGACGGAAACCTCGCCACAAACAGAGGCTAATTGGCTCCAGGGAAGGGTTGGCGAGATTGCCGCGGGGGATTTCTTGGGGGGGCGGCGGAAAGATAGGGCCAGGCCCACCGCACCACCCAACGATGCAATCGTGATCAGGAGGCGCACCCAGGCACTCAACAGAATGGTTGGCTTCCGGTGATGTCAACCTCAGTGACAGTACCCCACACCGTGACTCAGTCGCCCATTGGGGGCTGCAGGAGGGGAAGGAATCGACGCTCGATGGCCAACGCGATGTATGCGAGAAGAGGAATGCAGCGATTGAGATCGTGCGCCGGTTGCTCCAACTTGCGGGAAGGAATATTCCGACAACAGGAAGTATGAGGAAAGGAATCTCCAGGAACGCGTGAGCCATGTTCATGGAGATGAGAGGGATCAGGACCGAACGTGGGAGAATGTGCTCTGGAATGGAGTAGGGCTGGTGATTGGACCACTGCATGCAGGTGATGATGAAGAGGACACCGGTGAGGTTGGCGACGGCGCCGGCTAGGGGACGCGACGTTGAGAACGGAGAAGCCAGAGGGTGGCGGGGATGATGGCAAGGACACCTAGCCAGGCGATCTGGCGGGAGGTGCCGCAGATTACGTGGACAGCGACCGCAAAGCACAGCCGGAGGATGGCGGCGCGCTGCGTGGGGGATTGCAGGGCGCGGAGACAGCCGTAGAGGCAGAGGATGATGGCGAAGAGGCCGGGGGATGTCGGTCATGAAGGTGACCGAGAGCAAAAGATGAAGAGACGAAAGCACAAAGGCAAGCGTGCCGAGGATAGCGTTGTATTCGGAGATGCCAGAGCGGGCGAGCGTGCGCTGGACGACGAATGCGAGAGCCATGGCAATGAGCAGGGTACTCATTGGGACGGCAGTAAAAGAGTAGGTGCGGAGCTTGATGAAGGCAGCACCGAGATAGGAGCTACCAGCCCGATGATGGCAGTGGCCCGAGCCGTTGTCAGCAATATGGCCATTCATGTGGCCAGGGTATGCGCCATGATGACGTTTGGGCCATAGTCGCAGATGCCCATATCCGCGAAGGCGCGGGCGATGAGTTCAAAGAAGAGCACGGCAACGGAGAGAGCAGAGCAGGGATGCAGTACCTATGAACGAGGTGCAATCAACCCTTGATTTGGTTGTCGTGCTTCGATGTTGTAGAACTTTTGCAGAGCGCCAGCTTCTCCTGACACCTTAGCTTCAGGATAGCAAGAGCGAGGTTGATAATCCGTAGACGATATATGACAACAAGGCCGACGGGTCTGCTGAATCAAGCAATCCACTACAGTGCGGGGGAACTTTTACAGCTATGAGTGAGTTTCATTATGTCGGTTCCGAGTTGGACTTGTTCGCAGCCGTAAAAGACTGGAAGGCGTACTGGTCCGGTCAAATCAAGCCATTCATTTCGGGAGACGTTCTAGAAGTCGGGGCGGGTATCGGTTCGAACACGGCGCTATTGAGTCCGGGAGCGACTGGTCGATGGGTGTGCCTTCAGCCCGATCCTAGGCTTTCGGCGACCCTTGGCGAAAACTTGAAGCACATGGATGGGACTTCGAGATACGAGAGCTTATGCGGGACCTTGTCTTCGCTCGATCGGAATGAGAATTTCGACACGATTGTCTACATCGATGTGCTGGAGCATATCGAGGGGGATGCGGCCGAAATGGTGTCCGCGTCTGAGCGTCTTCGGCCAGGGGGCTCTGTCATCGTGCTTTCGCCCGCGCACCAATGGCTGTATACGCCGTTCGATGCGGCGATTGGGCATTTCCGGCGCTATGACCGAACCTCATTGCGAAAGGCATCGCCGCCGGGGATGAAGACGGAGAGGATTTTCTATCTGGACGCGTGCGGAATCGCCGCTTCATCGATGAATCAACTGTTTCTGCGGCAGTCGATGCCCACCGCGAAACAGCTGAAAGTTTGGGACACCTTTATTATCCCTGTGTCGCGAGTTGTCGATCCGATCCTGCTGCATTCGGTGGGTAAGTCAATTGTTGGTGTATGGCGAAAGCCCATGTGACTCAGGCGCAAACCGGGGCCGAAGAGCAGTTTGCGGTCCCTTACGTAGGGGAGGTAGTCCATCTTCGGAACAATCAGCCGTTGCACCCTGTTGTTGAGCAGCATGAGGATCGAAGAGAGTGCGGTGAAGAGCACTTGCAGGATGATGATGGTAAGTCCGAAGGCGATGGTGGTCGTCCAGCCCGGGGTAGCGTGAGTGGGGAAGAAGATTCGCAACGTCAGCAGGGCGCATATGAGGATTACGCTCGTGATGACAAGGACCACTGAAAGAATCAGCAGCCTGACGAATATTGTGTCGGCATAGACGGAAATGCCGCTGAGGCCGTGCACGATCAGAGAGGTGAAGTTCATCTTCGACTTGCCGGCATATCGGCGGCCGCGATGAATGGGAACGAGGTTGAGCGGGAGGCGAGACCGAAGGATAGCCGCAGGCAGGTTATTCCAGAGGTCTGCAATCATGACAAGGCGGTCAAGATAGGAGCTGGATACGATGCAGAAATTTCCAAAGTTGATGGTCTTTCCAGTTACTACTTTGAAGAAGCCCTTGTAGAGGAAGTAGAAGAACTTGAAAGATAGAGTCTCTATACGTTTTTTGCGCTGGGCGACGAAGAGAAAGTCTTTACGGTCGCCGATGTTGCTTGTGAGGGAATGAATGGACTGCGGCGGGTCTTCGCCGTCAGCATCCATGATGAGGACGGCGTCCGAGTCGTGATCGTCTGCTGCGGTACAAAGGCCGACAGCGATGGCGCGCTGATGGCCGACGTTGACGGCAAGCGAGATGATCTCAACTCCGACCAGATGATGCAAACCGGATAGATCGCCAATTCCGGAGAGGATGTCTTCCGTGGAACCGTCGTCGACTGCGCTGACGAACAGCTGGAACGGTAGCGATACCGCCGCTTTATCAAGTTCGCGCAGAAGCATACCGAAGGATGGGCCATCGTTGTAGACGGGGACGATCACACGTAATTTGTTCATGATGGTCTCCTGTTGTTGAATGGCAATGGTCCTGAGGCTGCGGTCGTGGCTATAACGATAGTAAGGGCTGGGCAGAATTCAAGGCTTGGCCAGTGGGGTATAGCGGACGATGTAGAGCGTTGCGGGGCTGGAAGCCAGCCAGCGGTTGTACTGAACGGGAGCGAAGGGCGCGGGACCGTAGCAGGCATTGGGGTCGAAGGAGATGCCGTAGATGGGAATGACGTGGGGGGTTTTGTCGTGCCAGAACATGCTACAAGTCCCTGCCGGAAGTGGGGTTGCGGGGACGTACGCGGTGGCGGGGAAGACAATCGTTTTGTCGTTGATGTGGTCAGCGTATCGGAGCTCCGTCAAGAAATTCTGCTCAAAGCCCTTGTCGATGGAGTAGTCGGGGACTCCGCCGGCAGCGAGTTCGTCGGCGAGCGCGATGCGAGCGCGATAGACCGAGAAATTGTTATGCGTGATGGCGACGCCGAGGATGGCCATCGTTGCAACCAGGGCAACGCCCAGAAGCGAAACGCGCGGTTGAATCTGCTCCTGGTAGTAGCGGACGAGACCGATCAGAGCGACCAGGCCTAGTTCCAGCGTGTAGCGATCGTAGATCCAGCCCGTAGCCGTGCGCGGAATGAGAAGAACTGCGTAGGCGAGGGCGAATGGCACAAGGAGTATGCCGAGTTGCTTCCACGAGACGTTCTGAGTGGATTCTACGGATGCCAAGGCGCGATGAGCATGCAGCCGGTAAAAACGGAGGAGGGAAACGAGAAGGGCGAGCAATCCACCGAAGCAGACGATGGTGAGCAATGCCTGTGCGGGGACATTGAAAAACAGGGGAGGATTGCCGTGGAGCTGATGGCCTTCATGGATTCCGTGCACCCCGATCCAATTGCCGCCGCCACCCATGGTTGGCTCAAGCGGAAAGTACCCGCGGAGATGGCTCGGATAGATGCCTAAAAATAAATAGCCCAGGAGGGCGAGTGCGAGGATAACGATGACTGCAAGACGGCTCTTGCGAAGACTGGGAAGGAAGAGCGCGAAGATGGGAAGCAGGAGGAAGGGGATGGCGAGAAAAAAATCTATCAGCGTCAGAAGGCTGCTGACGAAGGGGAAGGTATGCGGGAGAGGCTGCGGCGGGAGAACGTAGGGTTGGCGCTTGAGCCATTGCATGCAGATGTATATGGAGAGGGCTCCGGCGAGGGTAGCACCGGAACCGGAGATCAAAACGCGGCGCTGGTGACGGAGTAACCAGAGCGTGGAGGGGACCATGACGAGAACGCCGAGCCACGCAATCTGGCGTGCTGTTCCTAAGACGACGTTGGAAGCGACGGCGAAACAGAGCCAGAGGATGGCGTGGCGTGGCGTGGCGGCCTGCAGGGCACGCAGGCAGCCATACAGGCAGACGAGCGTGGCGAACAGGCCAAAAATGTCGCTCATGTAGGTGACCGAGAGCAAGAGGTAGAGAGGAGAGAGAACCAGGGCGAGGGTTGCTACTGTTGCGTTACGTTCCGTGATTCCGGAACGGACCAGGGTGCGCTGCAGGAGAAAAGCGGTTACCAGGGCAACGAAGAGCGTGCTCATACGCACGACGGTGAAGGAGAAGCCGAAGAGCTTGATGAAGACGGCGCCGATGTAAAGCTGCCAGCCAATCATGGCTGCCGCCCAACCGTTGTAGACGATGCGGCCGGTGGAGGCGAGGGTCTGTGCCATGAAAATGTATGGGCCGTCGTCGGAGATACCCATATTGGCGTAGGGGCGGCTGATGAGTTCGCAGACGAGCACGCAGAGGGCGCAGATGAGGGCTGGTATGCGGAACCTGCGGACGAGTTGCAATCAGCCTCCTGGCAAGGTTAGAGCGTTTCGCAGATCATGGGATGCAAGGGGCTGCATCATGATTACAGGATAGCTCGATCATGGCTGGGAGAGCGGCGTGTAGCGGACGACGTAGAGGGTGCCGGGGGTGCGGAACGGCCAGCGGGAGTAGTGCACTGGGGCAAAAGGGGCTGGGCCGTAGCAGGCGTTGGGGTCGAAGGAGACGTCGTAAACGGGGTGAATATGGGGGGTATATTCTCGCCAGAACTCTGACGTGGAGCAAATGTCGACAGTGTCTGGAGCGGGAGGTGGAGGCGCGTAGGAGTGCGCCGGGACCACAATGTGCGGATCATTGATGTGGGTGGCGTAGTGAAGCTCGACATTCAGGTTGTATTCCCAGCCACTGTCGATCGAGGTATCAGGAACGCCAGCTGCGTGGAGTTCGTCGGCGAGGGCCACGCGTGCGCGATAGAACGCGAACAAATTATGGGTGGCTGCGACGCCGTAGAAGGCCATCAAGCCGATTAGTAGAACGGTGACGAGCGGGAGCTGAGGCTGAACAGTGTCCTGGAAGTAGCGGGTGAGACAGAGCATGGCGACGACAACCAGACCGAGGAAGTATCGGTCGCTCAGGCTCAGGGTGGTGGCTCGAGGAATAAGAAGAAGGGAGTACGCGAGAGTGAAGGGAACAAGCAATCTGCCAAGTTGCGCCCACGAAATGGGTTCCGAGGAGGACGCCAAGTTCGGCGGTGGGTTTCGGCGAATGAGTTCAGCGATCAGACCGAGGGCGCCGCCCAGTGAAGCGATGGTCAGCAAGACCTGTATCCAGACTGGCATGAAGAGTGGTGGGACGCCACGAAGCTGAATGAAGAGGAACGCAGCGCGGGTGTTCATCCAATCGTTGGCGGTGGGCTCGAGCACGAACTGGCCGCGGAGATGACTCGGATAGAAGCAAAGGAAGAGGTAACCGAAGGTAAGGGCGGAGATGATCAGGATGGCGCGAGGTCCGCTCTTGCGGATTCTGAAGAGAAACAGGCCAAG
Organism: uncultured Acidobacteriaceae bacterium; assembly: GCA_963737325.1. Taxonomy (GTDB): domain Bacteria; phylum Acidobacteriota; class Terriglobia; order Terriglobales; family Acidobacteriaceae; genus Granulicella. The sequence continues at coordinate 235,913 of CAVTSJ010000023.1, read as the reverse complement.
GATCGGGAGCAGAATGAAAGGAAGTTCAAGGGAAAAGTGGACTAGGGTCCAAAGGGTACGCGCGATGGGGAAAGTTTCTGGGAGAATGTGCTCGGGGATCGAGTAGGGCTGATGCTTGAGCCATTGCAGGCAGGCGAAGATGAAGAGCGCACCGGCGAGGGTGACGGCGGATCCGGCGATCAAGATGCGGCGTTGGGCACGAAGCAGCCAGAGAGTGGACGGGACCATCACGAGAACGCCTAGCCATGCGATCTGGCGGGCGGTTCCGAAAAGAGAGTTCGTAGCGACAGCGAAACACAGCCAAAGGATCGTGGCGTTCGGGGTTGCGGATTGCAGGGCGCGCAGGCAGCCGTACAGACAGAGGACGATGGCAAAGAGGCCAAAGATATCGGTCATATAGGTGACTGAGAGCAGCAGGTAGAGGGGAGACAGAGCAAGGGCGAGAGTGGCCAGGGTCGCATTGCGCTCGTTGATCCCGGCGCGGACAAAGGTGCGCTGCAGGCAGAAAACAAGTGCCAGAGACACGAAAAGCGTGCTCATGCGGACGGCAGTGAAGGAGAAGCCGAAGAGCTTGATGAACGCGGCACCGAGATAAAGCTGCCAGCCGAGCATGGGGTTGGCCCAGCCGTTGTAGACCATGTGGCCGGTGGCGGCCAGGGTGTGCGCCATCAGGATGTAGGGCCCGTCATCGGCGACACCCATCGTGGTATAGGGGCGGGCGATGAGTTCGCAGAAGAGCACGGCGAGGCAGCAGAGCAGAGCGGGGATGCGAAATCTGCGAACGAGTTGCAATCAGCCTCCTGGCAAGATTGTAGCGTTGCGCGAACAAGCGACCCAGGAACGCCGCAGCTGCTTACCGGGTAGGAGCCGATTCCTTAGGAACGATGCGCGAGGAGTGCACGACGTACAGGGTGCCCGGGGTCCGGTAGGGCCAGCGGGAGTAGTGGATGGGAGCAAACGGGGCTGCGAGCTTCTGCGCCATGAGGATGTAAGGCCCGTCGTCAGCGATCCCCATATTGGCAAAGGGGCGGCTAACCAGATCACAGAACAGTACGGCCAATGCGCAGAAGAGAGCCGGAATTCGGAACTTACGGGCGAGTTGCAATCAGCCTCCGGAGAAGAGCGGCAAGTACGTCAGATGCAGCATGCTGGAAGCCACCCCTCTGGCTACAGGATAGCAATTGCACGGCGCGGTCTAGGGTTTGGTGGGTGGGGGGTAGCGCACGACGTAGAGGGTGCCTGGTGTGGATGCGAGCCAGCGGGAGTAGTGCACGGGTGCGAACGGCGCGGGGCCGTAACAGGCGTTGGGATCGAAGGAGACGCCATAGCGTGCGTGGATGTGCGGCGTGTAGTCGTACCAGAACGTCTGGCAGGTGTAAGGCGCGGGTGGAGGCGTGGGAACGTACGCGTGTGCGGGAATGACGATGGTGGGGAAGTTGATGTGGTTGGAGTGTTGAAGCTCGACATCGAAGTTGTGTTCCCAGCCGTTGTCGACGGAAGTATCGGGAACGCCGTCGGCGCGGAGTTCTGCGGCGAGGGCGACACGGGCACGGTAGAACGCGAAGGTGTTGTGGGTGAGAACGACTCCGAATGCCGCCATGGTGGCCACCAGCAATGCACCGCCGATGGGAATACGGGGATTGATTTTCTCCTGATAGTAGCGGACAAGACAAAGAACGATGAGGACGAGGAGCGCCAGCATGTAGCGGTCGAAGAGCAGATTGGTGGCGCGAGGAATGAGGAGCAGTGTGTAGCAGAGCGCGTAGGGAACCAGGAGCGTCGCAAGCTGCTTCCAGGAGACGCTGGGATAGAGAGAGGCACTCGATGGAAGTCCGGATTGGTGGGGTTGAGCGAAGGATGCGAAGAGTCCGAGGAGGCCTCCTATGGAAACGATCGTGATCAGAATCTGGAGGCCGGTGTGAAGAAAGATCGGCGGCTCGCCCTGCAAATCGGTTCCCTCATGGATGCCGTGAATTCCAACCCATCCGCCGCGAGCGCCGCCGGTGGGTTCAAGCAGGAAGTCCGGGTGTGTGTGCCTCAGGTGAATGGCGAGCAGGAGATAGACCAGTGAGATGGCCGCGATGAGTGCGAGGACGCGTGGTCGGCTCTTGCGAATCTGGGGAAGGAAGAGCGCGAAGAGCGGGAGAAGAAGGAAGGGAATGTCGAGGAAGGTGTGAACGAACTCTCCGAGGGTGTGCGCGAGGGGTAAGCTCTCGGGAAGCAGATGCTCGGGAATGGAGTAGGGCTGTTGTTTGAGCCATTGCAGGCAGGCGAAGATGAAGATTGCACCGGCAAGGGTGGCGGCCGATCCGATGGTGAGAACGCGGCGGCGTGAGCGAAGTAGCCAGAGTGTCGAGGGAACGATGACGAGGATGCCAAGCCAGGCGATCTGACGGGAGGTGCCGAAGATGGCGTTGGTGATTACGGCGAAGCAGAGCCAGGCGATGGCGCCGTTATCAGTGATGGATTGCAGCGCGCGGACGCAGCCGTAGAGGCAGATGACGATGGCGAAGAGGCCGGTGATGTCGGTGAGAAAGGTAGCGGAGAGAACCAGGTAGAGAGGCGAAAGGACGAGAGCGAGGGTGCCCAATGTGGCATTGCGCTCTGAGATGTTGGCCCGGACCAGGAGACGCTGCAGGACGAAGGCCATGATGCTCGCAATGAGGATGGTGCTCATGCGGACCACGGAATAGGAGAAGCCGAAGAGTTTGATGAAGCCGGCGGCCAGAACGAGCTGCCACACCAGCATGGGTGCGGCCCAGCCGGTATAGAGGATGTGGCCGGTGGTGGCGAGGGTATGGGCCATTACGACGTAGGGGCCGTCGTCGGAGATTCCCATTTCAGCGAATGGATGGCTGATGAACTCGCAGAGGAGCACCGCCAGAGCGCAGAAGACGGCTGGAATGCGAAATCTTCGAATGACGTGCAAAGCGCCCCCTGTAGTTAAGTGTGTCCTGCGATGCCTTCTGCGTTGGCGTGGTCAGGCGATTTCGTGAAGTCGCGGTCTGAAGAGGGCGGACGGTGTCGTCGGAGTGCGAATGTTTGGCTCGACTCATCTTGCGGAGCGTGTAGAGGATCAGCAAGCATCCCGAAGCAGGTGCGAGCAGCGCTGTTGCGGACAGAAGGACGCCATGCGCGAAACGGAGAAAGAATGTGTCGAAGAAAAAGCTGAATTCGAGAGTACAAATGACCAACAGCATTAACTCAAGCTTAGAGATGCTGCGCTTCGAAAGCTTCCTTCCATAGAAAAAACGCAGCCAGAAAGACGATGCCGTAGGCGCTACGCCAGGCTACGGGGGAACAATAGAGTGAAAGAAGTGCGATCAACGCGAGAATCTTCCCGCGATCCATGATGCAACGAAGAGGTCCGAGCCGATAGATGCCGACGAGGCTTGTGAGCATCACCGCACCGGCTATGACTTTTGACGCGAGGACGACCGCGTGGGGCACGATGGCGTATTCGGCCATGAAGTTTTTCCCGGTGAAGCCCAGGTAGAGCTGCTGCAATCCCGAAGGCAGGGAGACGTTTGAGTCGGAGACAAATCCAGCAGACATGGGCGGCATGACGTGCAGTGTGTAGTCGAGCAGCGACTGAGGACCGTTGACCACACAGAGGATGACGCAAATGACGGCGAGAGAAAGGAAGAACCAGCGTACCCAGCGCCACTCACGCCAAACGAGGAAGGGCAGAAGCACGAGCAGTGGCGTGAGTTTGATCGAGGCGGCCAGCGCAAACACAGCCGCTGAGGTACGTGTAAACCCCTTGACGTAACACACGATGCCGGCGGTCCAGAGAAGGACCAGGACACTTGCAATTTGACCCTCGCCAAAGCCCCACCAGTTCGCGCGGAAGCACAGGATGCAGAGGAAGAAACCGACGCAGGCGACATGAAGCACGGTGTCGTAGATCATCCAGGTGACGAGCATGGCGGCCACAAGAATGGCCAGGAAATTGAGGGTGAGCCAGGCATCACTCGCGTGCTCCACAGAGAGAAATGTGAAGGGGACGAGAAGATCGGCGAGGGTCGGCGGATAAACATAGAGCCTGACTGCCGGTATGCCAATGCTTGCGGCGGTCTGCTGGAAGATACTGCCGGTGGTGGCATAGCGCATCTGTGGGTTTTGGCCGGTGTCGGCGTCGCTATAGATCTGGACACCCTTGTGCTCGCGAACCAGTTGAGCAGCGGTAAGGTAGACCTTAAAGTCCACCTGGTCCTGCACGTCCAAACCCTTAGACCACTCACTGCCAGCGAGCATGAGCAGGAGGAAAAGGGTAAACGCCGCGGCGATGCGGACAAGGCTTTTTGAGGCGACTCGCTGCATAGGTTCACCCCATTATCGCGCATGAAATCAAACGGCTAAATCCGCGCTGGGGGCGCGGAACAGGAGGGTGGGTGCGGTAGCGACATTATTCCTGTAGCGAGCATTACTCGGGCTGCTGATGCTTGCCGGCGGCCAGGTCGCAGGCTCGCCAGAGGTACCAGCTAGCCACAGAGCGCCAGGGCGCCCATTTTTTTGCGCGGCGTTCCATGACGTCGGGCTTCGGCAGGAGATCCGGGGTGACCTTGGCCGATGGCTTCAATCCTTGAAACGTGAGGGCGAAGCCTTTGCGGACGCCGTAGTCGGTGGTGGGGAGCACGTCTGGGCGGCCGAGGCGGAAGATGAGCATCATCTCGACGGTCCACTTGCCGATGCCGCGGACCTGGGTGAGGTGATCGATGATGGCCTGGTCGGACATGCGGCGAATGCGGGCGAGGGTGGGGACGGTGCCGTCGAGGGTTTTGGCGGCGAGATCGCGGAGGGCGAGGGTCTTGTTGGCGGAGAGCCCGGCGGCGCGGAGTTCCTGGGTGGGGACGTCGAGGATCTGCTGGGGTGTCGGGTGGATGGGGGAAAGCGTGGGCATGGGCTGGAAGCCGGCGATCAGGCGGGCGTGGATGGCGGCGGCGGCTTTGCCGTGTAGTTGCTGATAGATGATGGATTCGGTGAGGGCTTCGAAGGGGGATTGTTGCGTGGCGAGGCGAACGGTGAAGGGGCCGGCGCGGGCGATGAGTTTGGCAAGTTTGGGGTCTGCAGCAGAGAGTGCCGCTACGGCCTCGGCTGGGTCGTACGGAAGCTTGCGGGTGCGGCCTGAGGGACGGGGCATGAGGGCAATGATAGGCGCAGAGAGCAGTTTGCGGGGGAAGGGGGAGATGTGGGGCTGGTGACGGCCATCGGCCGGGGAACAGAGGTTAGGAGTTTGGTGCAGGAAATTTCGGTTGGGTGAGAAAGAATAAGAAAAATTGGGATGGGACGCAATCTCTGATCGATAAGCGACCAAAAATGCGGGTATCGATGGGGGTGAAGTGACACAGATCACATCTTTTATTCGCGGCTGCTATACTCAAACTTTGAAAAAACTCATCTCCGCCGACGAGCAAGAAGCCGGCTGAATTTGAGTCCCAGTTGTCCACCCGAAAAAGTGAAGTCATCAACCTCAACAGTGGTTTTCTGACGCAGAGGAAGCAGGAACGGATTCATGGCGCAAGTATTTGACCGCAGCTCAAATGCCCTGGCTCGCGCAAGCCTGGTGCTGTCGGGCTTGATTGTCATCGCACTCGGGGTGGCGTTGAACAGCTTGCAGCGGTCGCCGTGGGTGACCAGGCAGGGACAGCGTCCGGACCAGCCAGTACCCTTCAGCCACAAGCATCATGTGGAGGGGCTGGGGTTGCAGTGCCAGTATTGTCACGTGTCGGTGGAGAAGAGCTCGTACGCGGGCATTCCGCCGACGAAGACCTGTATGAACTGCCATTCGCAGATCTGGACGAATGCGCAGTTGTTGGAACCGGTGCGGCAGAGCTGGGCGACAGGGGCGTCGATCCAGTGGATCAAGGTGCATGACCTACCGGACTTTGTGTACTTCAATCATGAGATTCATGTGAATAAAGGCATTGGCTGCGCAAGCTGTCATGGACGGGTGGACGAGATGCCGCTGATGTATGAGCAGAACTCGCTGCAGATGGAGTGGTGTTTGAACTGCCATCGCAATCCAGCGGTGAATCTGCGGCCGACGGCCGAGATCTACAACATGGCGTGGCAAGGCCCTTCGAGCGATAAGCCGGTGTGGTGCGCCCCCACGGGGGTGGCAGGACCAACGGCGCAGCAGGTTGGGTGTGTGGCGACCGATCCGGCGGCGAGCAACCCGCAGCTCGCGCAGCTGAACAATCCGACAGGTTTGGACAAGGCGCAGACGGTGGCCGATGTGCCGCCGGCCGTGACCATGCCGCTCAATTATGTGAAGTTCACGAGCCAGGAAGAGCTGGGACATTACTTGATGAAGCAGTACCACATCCGCACGGCCAACGAGCTGTCCAGCTGCGAGGTGTGCCACCGATGAACGAGACACGAATGGAAATCGAGCAGGCGATGGCAGGAGAAAAACAGGCGCAGGTGGTGACGGCGATTGCGCCGGCGAAGATGACGCTGGCCGAAGTGCGGGCGAAGCTCGACGGCAAGAGCGGCAAGCGCTACTGGAAGAGCCTGGATGAGCTGGCCGATACGCCCGCGTTCCAGGAGTTGATGCAGGAGGAGTTTCCGCGGCAGGCTTCGGCAGGCGAGTGGGTGGATCCGTTCAGCCGCCGCAGCTTTCTGAAGGTGATGGGCGCGAGCTTTGCGCTGGCGGGTCTTGCAGGTTGCACCAAGCAGCCGGACGAACCGATCTTTCCGTACATCAAGCAGCCCGAAGATCTGGTACTCGGCAAGCCGATGTTCTTTGCTACCGCGCATCCGTTCCCGACGGGCGCGATCCCGGTGTTGGTGAAGTCGGATGCGTTCCGGCCGATCAAGCTTGAGGGCAATCCGGAGCACCCGATTGCGAAGGGCAAGTCCGACCCGTTTACGCAGGCGTCGCTGCTGGACTTGTATGATCCTGACCGGTCGCAGTTCCCGCGCTTCCGCGGAGAGCAAGCTAGCTTCGACGAATTCCAGGAGCAGTTTGCGAAGGCAGTTGCGGGGACGAAAACGGGTGAGGGCGTGGTATTCCTGTCGGAGACGGTGACCTCGCCGACGCTCGCTGGGCAGTGGAAGGCCGTGCAGGCGAAGTATCCGCAGGCGAAGCTGGTGCAGTATGAGCCGGTGAACCAGGATGCGGGACGCGCGGCTTCGAAGGCGGCCTTTGGAGATTATTACGACACGCAGTACAGGCTCGAGGACGCGGATGTGATCCTTGCGCTGGATGCGGATTTTCTGGGCGGGATTGGATTCCCGGGATTTCTGCCGATGGCGGCTGCGTGGGCGGCTCGGCACCGGTTTGATAAAGACAAGCCGATGAACCGGCTGTACGTTGTGGAGACGATGCCGACGGTGACGGGCTTCAAAGCCGAGCACCGGTTGGCACTTAAGCCGAGCGAGATCGATGCATTTGCGAATGCGCTGGCGGGTGGAAGCTCGACGCTAAGTAATCCGGAAGCGCAGAAGTTCCTGTCGGCAGTGTTGGACGACATCAAGAAGTCGGGCGGGCGGTTTGCGGTGGTGGTTGGACCGCAGAGCTCGCAAGCTGCGCAAGTGGCTGCGCTGACGCTAAATGGTTCGCAGGGCGCGGTGGGCAAGACAGTCTTCTATACGGAGACGGTTGTGCCGATGCCGAGCGAGCATGTGTCGGACTTGAAGGCATTGGTTGCGGACATGAATGCCGGCAAGGTGCAGTGGCTGGTGATGCTGGGCGTCAACCCGCTGTATAACGCTCCGGTGGATTTGGAGTTTGAGACTGCGTTCAATAAGGTGCCGAACTCAGTGCACCTGGGATCGCATGTGGATGAGACCGGCTTCTACTCAACGTGGCATATCAACAAGGCGCATTACCTGGAGAGCTGGTCGGACGCGCGTGCGTATGACGGCACGATCTCGATTGTGCAGCCGATGATTGAGCCGCTGTATGCGGGCAAGAGTGCGCATGACGTATTGCAGACTCTGCTGGATCCGTCGGTAAGCGCGTACAACGCGGTGCTGGCGAACGCGAAGACATATCTGATGGGCGGCAGCGGCGCCGGTGCGACGAAGACACCGACCCCGGCTGAGGCTGCGTTCGGCGCAGCGAAGAGCGCGGCGAGCGTATCTCCTGACCAGGCGGCGAAGGCTGCGCTGGGGTTGGCTGCGGAGAGCACTCCGCTGGAGCTGGCGTGGCGCAAGGCACTGCATGATGGCTGGGTGGCGAACACCTCGTTTACGCCAAAGACGCTGGGCGTGGCTAAGGGCGGACCGGTGACTGCGATGACCGCGGGGGGGGGGATCGAGATCAGCTTCAAGCCGGATTCTTCGGTGTATGACGGCCGCTACGCGAATAATGGCTGGCTGCAGGAGTTGCCGCGGCAGGTGACGAGCATGAGCTGGGATAATGCCGCGCTCATGAACATGGACCTGATGGGCAAGCTGGGCATTGAGGAGAATGAGGCGATTGAGCTGACGCTCAACGGCCGCAAAATCATCACGCCAGTGTTGATGTCGCCGGGACATCCGAACGATGCGGTGACGGTGCATCTTGGCGAGGGACGGCGTGCGGAGGCTGGACGTGTTGGCGCGGGAGTTGGGTTTAACGCGTATGCGCTGAGAACGTCAGATGCGCCGCTGGCGGCTGACGGTCTGACGATTGTGCGCGGCAAGGGAACCTACGATCTGTGCGTAACGAAGGTGCATAACATTGAGCATCGCGGACGGTATGCGCAGCGCGATTTGGAGCATACGGAGCTCGATACAGAGGGCGCGTACTCGCTGGCGGGACATGAGGCCATGGAGCGTTCGATCATCCGCTACGCGACCTACGAAGAGGCGATGAAGAATCCAGACTTTGCTCACCTGGGCACGAAGGATTCAAACGGCACGCTGGTGAACAAGGTTGGCTATAACCCGCAGGGCGAGGCCGTTCCGCATGACGAGAGCTTCTTCCCGGACAACTGGCGGTATGACCATATTGAAGAAGTAAGCGCAGGGACGGTTCTGCAAAACAAGTGGGGGATGTCGATTGATCTGAACTCCTGCGTGGGTTGCAACGCGTGCATTGTGAGCTGCTATGCGGAGAACAATATTGCGGTGGTGGGACGCGAGCAGGTGAAGATTGGCCGCATCATGCAGTGGATACGCATCGATACGTACTTCGAAGGCGATTTGCACGCGCCGTCGGCGCACTTCCAGCCGATGCTTTGCCAGCATTGCGAGAGCGCGGGCTGCGAGCAGGTCTGCCCGGTGGGCGCGACGGTGCATACTCCTGAGGGCATCAACACGATGGTGTACAACCGTTGCGTTGGAACGAGATATTGTTCGAATAACTGCCCGTATAAGGTGCGCCGGTTTAACTTCCTGCTGTACTCGGACTACGACACGGAGAGCTTGAAGTTCATGCGCAATCCGGATGTTACGGTGCGCTCGCGCGGCGTGATGGAGAAGTGCAGCTACTGCATTCAGCGCATCGAGGCCGTAAAGATCGAGGCCGACAAGAACAATCGCGCGATTGTCGATGGTGAGATTCTGACGGCCTGCCAGCAGGCATGCCCGACCGATGCGATCGTCTTCGGCAACATGAATGATCCGAAGTCGCGTGTGGTGCAGCGCAAGGCTACGGAGCGCGACTACCAGGTGCTTGCAGATCTGAACTATCGCCCGCGTACGACGTACACCGCTGGCGTCATCAACCCGAATGCGGAGCTTGCCTAATGGCTACCAAGGGACCCGTACCTGAAATCGATGATCCGATGACTGACCCGCGCACCGGCGAGTACGCGGTCATCGCACCGGGACATACGTTCAAGAGCGTGACGCAGAAGATCGCGGGAATCGTGCTGACGTCGAACACGCCGGTCGCCTGGATGGGCGGACTGTTTCTCGCCGCGACCGTTGCGATGGGCGTGGTCATCGCGGTGACGTGGTTGGTGCTGAAGGGCGTCGGAATCTGGGGTATCACGATTCCGGGCGCATGGGGATTTGCGATCATCAACTTCGTGTGGTGGATCGGTATCGGCCATGCGGGCACGCTGATCTCCGCGATTCTGCTGCTGTTCAAGCAGACGTGGCGCAACTCGATTAATCGATTCGCTGAGGCTATGACGATCTTTGCCGTCGTGTGCGCAGGTATGTTCCCGCTGCTGCACATCGGGCGTCCGTGGCTTGGGTATTGGCTGCTGCCGTATCCGAACTCGATGAACGTGTGGCCGCAGTTCCGCAGCCCGCTGGCGTGGGACGTGTTCGCGGTTTCCACATACGCATCGATTTCGGTGGTGTTCTGGTACATCGGCATGGTGCCCGATCTTGGAACTCTGCGTGATCGCGCGAAGATGCCGCTGGCGAAGTATATCTACGGGATTCTGTCGCTCGGCTGGCGTGGGTCGACGCGGCATTGGATCCGGTACGAGTCTGCTTCGCTGCTGCTGGCGGGCTTGAGTACGCCACTGGTGCTGTCGGTGCATACGACGATCAGCTTCGACTTCGCGGTCGCGGCGATGGCCGGTTGGCACACGACAATTTTCCCGCCTTACTTCGTTGCGGGCGCCGTGTATTCAGGCTTTGCAATGGTGCTGACGCTGGCGATTCCGATTCGCAAGTTCTATCACTTGGAAGACCTGGTGACACTGCGGCACCTGGACAACATGGCGAAGGTCATGTTGGCGACGGGTTCGATCGTGGCCTATGGGTACGGTATGGAAGTATTCATGAGCTGGTACTCGGCGAGCCATTGGGAGTTCTTTATGATGTGGAACCGTATGTTCGGGCCGATGGGCTGGGCATACTGGATCCTCATCCTGACCAACATTGCGATTCCGCTGACGACGCTGTGGAGCCGGAAGTTGCGCGTGAATGTGGGCTACCTCTTCTTCCTCTCGTTTGTGGTGAATATCGGTATGTGGTTCGAGCGATTCGTCATTGTTGTGACAAGCTTGTATCGCGACTACCTGCCGTCGAGCTGGGGAACGTACCGTGCGACGAAGTGGGACTACATGCTGTTCATTGGAACGTGGGGATTGTTCACCACGCTGTTCCTGCTGTTTGCGCGTTTCGCACCGATGATTCCGATGTCGGAGATCAAGATGATGTTGCCGCAGACGAAGGTGCGTCCGGGTGGCGCCGATGCTGAAGTTGTTGCACAGGAGGCCCTCTAATGCCGCCGCGCGAGGGAGTGTATGGCCTGCTGGCCGAGTTCAATACGCCGAGTGAGTTGGTGCACGCGACCGAGATGGCGCACCGTGCGGGTTATCGCCGCATGGAGTGCTACACGCCATATCCGGTGGAGCAGGCTGCCGAGGCGCTGCGATTCCACAAGACGCGGGTGCCGCTGCTGTGCCTGCTGGGCGGCTTGTGCGGACTGACAACGGGAGCGCTGCTGGAGATCTGGATCAACGTGTGGGGGTATCCGCTGAACATTCGCGCGATGCCACTATTTAGTTGGCCCGCGTTTGTCGTTCCGGCGTATGAAATGACGATTTTGTTTGCGGGATTCTCGGCGGCGTTTGGGATGATTGCGCTGAATGGGTTACCGCAGCTATATCACCCGCTGTTCAATGCGGCGAACTTCGCCAACGGCGCGACGACGGATAAGTTTTTTCTGTGCCTCGAAGCGAATGATCCGCGATTTGAGCCGGTTGCGACCCGGGCATTCTTGGAGCAGTTTTCGCCGGTCTCCGTTGTGGAGGTCGACCACTAAATGCAGAGATCAGGGACTAGGGAACAGGGATTAGGAAAGACAATAACGATGCGGTTGACGCGCAAATTCGTGGGCCTCTCGGCGATGTCGGCGACGCTGGTTCTGGTGGGCTGTCGCCAGGACATGCAGAATCAGCCTAAGTTCATCCCGCAACGCGGGACGACGTTCTTCGCGGATGGCCGATCAGCGCGCCCGCAGGTGGAGAACACCGTGGCGCGGAATCAAATGGATGAAGACACGTACTTCTATACCGGGATCAATAACGGTAAAGAGGGCGATGGCTTGCCGATTCCATTGAACGCGGCAACGCTCGAGCGCGGACAGGAGCGCTTCAACATCTATTGCACGCCCTGCCACTCGCGAGTGGGCAATGGCGAGGGCATGATTGTGCAGCGCGGATATCGGCCGGCGGGCAACTTCCATACTGATCGTCTACGCAACGCGCCGCTGGGTCACTTCTTTGCCGTGATGACGAATGGTTACGGAGCGATGCCAGATTACTCCGCGCAGCTGACGCCGGCCGATCGCTGGGCCGTTGCCGCATATATTCGCGCGCTGCAGTTGAGTCAGGACGCGAAGCCGACTGATGTCGCGGCAGGCGCGCACGTCGAGGATCTGCATGCGATTGCGCATGATCTTGGCATGCCGAACGGATTTGCAGATCCGTGGGGGATGCCTTCGACCGCGATTTACGGCACGCCAAATAATGAAGATAACGGGATTCCCGGACAGCCGATGGGGACGCCTCCAGCGGGCGCAGGCGCGCACTACGGACAGGGCGCGACGCAAAACTCAGGTCAGCGGGACTCTGGCGGTGAACCTACCGCTCCGGTTTCCAATGGCACGCCGTATGGCAAACCGTACTAAGGCAGAACAGGCATTTGTAACTACAGGATTGAAGGCGACTGACGCATGGAAATGGCAAACGAACATCACGGAGCGGATTTGACGCTGGGACATGCACACCACGGTCCGGGCACGCTGCCTGCTGTGCTGGCGGCACCCGACGTCGTTTTGACGTGGCGTACCCGTGCGGCGATTGTGGCGGTCGCCTTTGGCTTGATCTCGCTGGTCTTCTTATTTGTTCCGGGTGGACGCGAGCACCTGCTACGCGCGTACCTGATGGGCTACATGACATGCTTCAATTTTGTTGGCGGCGCGCTGTGCTTTCTGATGGTGCAGTATGTCTCAGGCGGCAAGTGGGGCCAGATTTTGCGGCGCCCGCTGGAGGCAATGACGCGCACCATCTGGGTGATTATCGTGATGCTTCTGCCGGTGCTGCTGCTGATGAAGCATTTGTATCAGTGGGCAGCATTCCCAAATGCGTCGGCAACGTTGTGGGCCTATAAGAACGGTTTCATGACGCAGGAGCAGCAGCTTACGGCGAACGCCAAGCACACGATGCTAAGCCCTGGTTCGGCGTGGGTCCAGGCAGCAATCGTGCTGGGCCTGATGGCGTTGGTGATCACGATTCTGAACCGCTGGTCGGTACAGCGCGACAACGATCCTGCCTCGGGGACCGCTGCGAGCTTTGATAAGTGGAGAACCCGATTCGAGAATCTTTCGGGACCGTTCATCCTGTTCTACGTGGTTCTGATGACGGATTTCGTGATCGTGTTCGTGAAGTCACTGGACGTGACGTGGTACTCATCGGTCTACGGGTTGCAGTTTCTGGTGGCGCAGGGATATGCGGTGTTGGCCCTGGGTATCCTGACGCTGATCTTGCTATCCCGCTATGAGCCGATGAAGACGCTGTTCCGCATCACCGAGCAGCATGATCTGGGCAAACTGGCGTTCGCGTTCGTGATGCTCAATATCTATCTGTGCTTCGCGGAGTTTCTCATTATCTGGTCCGGCAACGTGCCTGACGAAATACCCTGGTACCTGCACCGCATCCGCGGCGGATGGTGGGTGATCTGCTCGCTGGACGTGATCTGCCACTGGATCATTCCGTTCTGCATTCTGCTGTCGCGGGACATCAAGCGGTCCAAGAGCAAGATGATCTGGCTTTGTAGTTTCATGATCGGCGCGCGGTTGATCGATATGTTCTGGCTGATTGAACCGAACTTCAAGGACGCGGCGAGTAACCTGCACATCGCAGGCAATTTCGGAATTCTGGCCTACGTGACCGTGCCGATTTCGGTGGTTGCGTTCTGGGCGATTTTCTACCTGACCGAGTTGACGAAGCGGCCGTTGATCAACGTGAACGACCCGCACACGGAAGAACTTTTGGAGCCTGAACATGCACACTGAGGGACACGACACGGGGCAGCCGGAGGGAGTGCAGGAACACCCTTCGCCCAAGCGCGATAGCGAACACCCCGGCTACGAAACGCAGGATGTCAGCATTGGCGGCATCATTACGTTTCTTGCGGGCTTGTCGGGATTCGTCATCATCTTTTTCTTTTTCTGTTTTGCTTTGGGCAAGGCGATCGATTACGCGCTCGTAAAGCACGATGGCCAGCCGGACAAATGGCACTCGCAACCGGTAACGCTCGGTGCAACTCCACGGGGCGACAAGCGCGAAGACCTAACATCGAACGCTGTGATGGAGCAGCGCGAGCTGTCGCAGATGACCCAGGTATTTCCCACGCCGCGGCTGGAGACCGATGACGGCAATCAGGATATTGCCGATCTTCATGCTCGCGAAGATCTGCTGCTGAACTACTACAGCACATCGCAGGATCTGCCTGCAGGAACGATTCGCATTCCAATCGACCGCGCGATGCAATTGATTATCCAGCGCGGACTCCCTCAGGCGCCTTCGCCGGAACAGGCCGGGACGTTGATGGCTGGCGAGACCGCGCGGACCGTAACGGCTCCGCTGACTGACGGATTTGCACGAACGGGCTATGAGCTTCAGACGATTGAATCTCGCGAAGAAAATAACGAATACAAGCGCGCTGAGGGCACGCAGTAAGGTTTCACAGGAGAGCGATACCGTGATCGCAGGACGCACAACGGGCAGCAAGGCCGCCCTCATGGGGTTGGCGATGGCGCTTGGCCTGATGGCCGGGCCGCTGCAGGGACGTGCGCAGGTATCAGCCACTGGCGAGAAGACAGAGGGCGAGAATCTGAACGATCAGCTTCCGACCGTATTGAGTAAGGTCCAGGTCACGCAACATCTGAATGCGCAACTGCCCCTCGACGCAGCGTTCGTCGACGACACGGGTAAGCCGGTCACGCTGGCGAAGTATTTCGACGGCAAACATCCGGTGGTGCTGACGACGGTTTACTACAACTGTCCGATGCTGTGTTCGGAGGAGATGGACGGGCTCACGAGTTCGCTGGAGATGGTGCACCTTGTCCCCGGCAAGGACTTTCAGATCGTCATCATCAGCATCGACCCCGCGGAGACGCCAAAGCTTGCTGCGGAGAAGAAGGCGTTCTACCTGCGTCGCTATGGGCATCCAGAGACCGCGAATGGATGGCACTACCTGACCGGGCAAGCGCCGGCGATCGATGCGGTAACGAAGGCGATTGGTTTCGGCTATGTTCGGGTACCGGGGCCGGATGGCAGGCTGACGCAGTATGCGCATGCGAGCGCCATTGAAATTGCGACGCCGCAGGGCCGGCTGGCACAGTATTACCTGGGCGTGGAGTATTCGCCGAAGGATGTCCTGCTGGGTCTGGTAGACGCCTCCGGAAACCGAATTGGATCGCCCGTGGCAAACATTCTGACGTATTGCTACCGCTACGATCCGCAGACCAACAAGCATTCCCTGATGGTTGTGCGTGTCGTACAGCTCGGCGGTATCGTTACGGTAGCGTCGCTGGGCGGCTTCATCTTTTTAATGTTTCGACGCGATATCCAGCTTGCGCGCGAACAAGACATACCTCAGCCGGGCAAAAAAAAGTCCGGTGAAATGGATAAAGGCTAAACGATGGGACTTAGTCCAGTACTGTGGCAATTTCTGGTGCACTGGCTTCACGCTTCGGCGCTGTTTCCGGCGGAGGCGAGCGGCATCGCGCCCTATGTCGACGCGTTGTACTTCTTCCTGGTGGCAATGACGATCTTCGGGACGACGTTCGTGGCGATTCTGCTGCTCGTGTTCTCTGTTCGCTACCGCCGCGAGAAGAACCCAGTTGCGACCCAGATTGAAGGCTCGACCTTGCTCGAAGCAACATGGACGATTATTCCGCTTGCCATTTTTCTGGTCACGTTCGTTTGGGGAGCGCTGCTGTACTTCCGCATCTACGATCCGCCGGCCAACGCGATGAACATCTATATCGTGGGCAAGCAGTGGATGTGGAAGGCGGAGCATCCGGGCGGCCAGCACGAGATCAATGCGCTGCATGTACCCACGGGCAAGCCGATTCAGCTAACCATGATTTCGCAGGATGTATTCCATAGCTTCTCGATTCCAGACTTCCGCATTAAGCGCGAAGTGATTCCAGGCCGCTACTCGACGGTGTGGTTTGAGGCTACGCAAGTGGGAACCTACCACCTATTTTGCACCCAGTATTGCGGCACGCAGCATTCCGGCATGGTCGGCGAAGTGACGGTGATGACGCCCGGGGATTATAAGAAATGGCTTGAGCAATCGAACTCTGGTCAGAGCCTGGCGCAGAATGGCGAACGCTTATTCGCGAGCATGGGGTGCAACTCCTGCCACAACGGCACGGCGGCGGCACGCGGACCTAGCTTGGCGGGAGTCTATGGCTCAAAGCTGACCCTGACGGATGGCCGCCAGATTCTGGTGGATGACGCCTACCTGCGAAACGCAATTTTGAATCCGTCTGAACATGTCACCGCGGGCTTCGCGCCGATCATGCCGACGTATCAGGGCCAGATCAGCGAAGACGGATTGATCGACCTGGTGGAATTTATTAAGAATATGCAATCGAACTACCGCGTGCAGCAGACGCTCGTTACCGCTGCCAGCGGGGAAACGGCTCCAACAACGCCCTCGGAGGGCACAACGGAAACGGTGAAGCCATGAGTGCTGCGATCGGTAATACCATCCTCTCTCTGCCCGACCAGAGCACGGCGCAGATACCCAAGCGCAACTACATCAACAACGAGGACGGCTTGTTGAGCTGGTTGTTGACGGGTGACCACAAGCGCATCGCGATTTTGTATCTGATCTCGATCACGTTTTTCTTCTTCATCGGAGGGGCGTTCGCGGGCCTGATTCGTCTGGAACTGTTGACGCCGCAACCGGACCTGGTAGCCGCGGATACGTACAACAAGTTCTTCACGATGCACGGCATCATCATGGTGTTCTTGTTCCTGGTGCCTTCGGTGCCCGCTACGTTGGGAAACTTCCTGATTCCGATCATGCTGGGCGCGAAGGATCTTGCGTTCCCGAAGATTAATTTGTTGAGTTGGTACCTGTACCTGGTTGGTGGTGGCCTGACGCTGGCTGCTCTGGTGCTGGGTGGCGTCGATACCGGGTGGACGTTTACCACGCCGCTTTCGACGCATTATCTAAACACACATGTGATTACGGCCGCGACGGCAATCTTTATTGCGGGGTTCAGTTCAATCTTTACGGGCCTGAACTTCATCGTCACGATTCATCGCATGCGCTGCCCGGGTATGACGTGGTTCCGCATGCCGTTGTTTGTTTGGTCGCACTATGCGGCGTCGTTGCTGATGGTGCTGGGTACGCCGGTGCTGGCGATCACATTGGTGCTGGTCGCTCTGGAGCGGTTATTCGGTATTGGCGTATTCGATCCTGCCAAGGGCGGAGATCCTCTGCTCTTTCAGCATCTGTTCTGGTTCTACTCGCATCCGGCGGTGTACATCATGATTCTGCCGGGCATGGGCGTGATCTCCGAGGTGATCTCGACGTTCAGTCGAAAGCGCGTCTTCGGTTATACGGCGGTGGCGTTCAGCTCGGTTGCGATCGCGCTCTTCGGCTTCTTTGTGTGGGAGCACCACATGTTCATCATGGGTGTATCCAACTACTCAGCGCTGGTGTTCTCGCTTCTGACGATGCTGGTGGCGGTGCCTTCGGCAATCAAGATCTTCAATTGGGCGTTCACGCTGCAGAAGGGCTCGATCACGTTTGAGACGCCGATGCTGTATGCGTTTGGTTTCATGGGATTGTTCACTATTGGTGGCCTGACGGGCGTGTTCCTCGGCTCGCTGGGTATGGACATTCACCTCACGGAAACGTACTTCATCGTTGCTCACTTCCACTTTGTGATGGTCGGTGGCATGTTGATGGCATTCCTTGCGGGCGTGCACTTCTGGTGGCCGAAGATGACAGGGCGCATGTATCCGGAGTCACTCTCGAAGCTGGCTGCGGTGACCACGTTTATCGGGTTCAACCTGACGTTCCTGCCGCAGTTTATTCTTGGCTACCTTGGGATGCCGCGCCGGTATCATGCGTATCCGCCTGAGTTCCAGGTGCTGAACGTGCTGTCGACTGCAGGCGCGACGGTGCTCGGTGTTGGCTACATGCTGCCGATGCTGTATCTGGCATGGTCGCTAAAGTACGGAGCGATCGCAGGCAACAATCCCTGGCAGGCTACAGGACTTGAGTGGCAGATCCAGTCTCCGCCGCTGACCGAAAACTTTATTGAGATCCCGATCATGGACCACGAAGCGTACGACTATGAGTGGCTTGAGAACAAGACGAAAAACGAGGTGACGACCGTTGGATAGCGCACTCGCGACTACCGATCCCGCTGATGTCCACGCTGAGCACGACCACGTGGCGCTGCCGCAGCACCGGCATCATTTTGAAACCGAGGAGCAGCAGCGCGAGGCTGGCAGTTTCGGCATGTGGCTGTTCCTGCTGACCGAAATCATGTTCTTCGGCGGCATGTTTTTCGCCTACCTGTTGTATCGGAACTGGTACTACCCAGCATTTGTTGCGGCATCAAACCAGTTGAGCATTGCAATCGGAACAGCGAATACAGCCATTCTGATCACGTCGGGTTTCTGCATGGCCGTTGGCGTGTGGGCGGCGGAGATGCGGCGACGGAAGTTGCTGGTGGTCATGCTCGTTTTGACGACCGTGTTTGGCCTGGCCTTCCTCGGGTTCAAATACGATGAGTATCACGAGAAGTATGAGCTGCATCACATCCCGGGCGACAACTTCAACATCTCGATGTTCACCAATCCCGCCGGATATGGACTGAAGGAAGACCCGCTGCCGCCTGACATGGCGCAGAAGACGCAGGTGTTCTTCTTCCTTTATTTTGCAATGACAGGCATGCACGCGCTGCATATGATCATCGGGATCGGTCTGCTCTTCTGGCTGACATGGCGAGCTCATCGAGGGGACTTCAGTTCAGGGTACGTAGCGCCCATAGAAAACTTCGGTCTGTACTGGCACTTCGTCGATATTGTATGGATCTTCCTGTTCCCACTCCTGTATCTCGATTAACCGGCATCCGCTGCACTAGATCTCTCGGCCGCGACCACGAAGGACACATGATGAATCACAGCACTCCCCACACCGACGCGAACGATCCACTGAATGTGACCAATCCGGAGCACTCGCAACATCACATTGTGACGCCGCTGCAATACACGTACGTTTATGTGGCGCTGCTGATTTGTACCGGCCTAACGGCCGGGGTTGCCTTTCTCGATCTTCACTGGGCAAATCCAGTCATCGCGCTTGGGATCGCCACGTTTAAGGGGATGATCGTTATTCTGTTCTTCATGCATGCGGCGTATCAGTCGCGGTTGATCAAGATGACGATTGGCGCTGGCTTCTTCATGTTCATGGTGCTGATCACGATGACGTTGACGGACTACATCAGCCGCGCCTGGGGTATGTGGTAGGGCATCACAACCCTTAGAAAAGTTTGGCCTCACCTTTGGGTGAGGCCAAAATGTTTTGCTGACGAAAGCTACTGGGCCGGCACTGGAGGTGTTATCTTTACCGAGTTCGCCCGGCAGGTGCGCAGGCCCTGGCAGACGATTGGTTTGAGCTCCTTGTTGAAACAGGCCTCGATCGCGGTGAGATGGTTGCGGCCGCAACTGAGCAGGATGCTGCCCCGCGGAAAATCAGGGTTCGCCTGGGCGAAGAGATCGAGGATCGCGTTGGGTGTCAGGCTAATCTCATGATCGACGTGTTCGAACTGCGATGGAATTTTAAGCGAGTGGAAGGCTTGATGCTCCATGGCGAAGTAGCGGCGCGGGCCAACGCCGGAGCAGGTGCCGTGCTTGGCCCACTCGTGTTGCAGAAGAGAGAGGTCCGGAGTGATGTCGAGGTTCTGCGCGATATTAGCGGGCGCGGGCTGTTCGCTGCAGAAGACGGGGTAGGTGCCGTCGCTATTCTGCGTCCAAAGGCCATGGAGAATGAACCCGGGCCGGCCAGCGCATTGGGCGACGTTCCCCGGATGGAACAAAACTCTGGTGACCAGGAGAGATTCATCAGGTAGAAGTCGAAGTGACCGGGTTGGCCTTTGTCCTGCGCATTCACGTGGGGTGAAAGAAGAGCCAAAGCGAGGAAGATAGTGGAGAGCAGGAGACTAAGTTGTCGAAGGCGCATGATGAATTCCCCGAGTGCGAAATGGTCGCGAGGTCATCATACCGCGAGCTCAGTTGTATCCTGAGTGAATGAACGAGCAGATTGCAGGGAAGAGCGTTGCGGTATTTTGTGCCTCGGCGAATGGTGCGCGGCCAGAGTATGCGGCCGCCGCGGACGAGTTGGGGCGAACCGTTGCGGAGCGTGGCATTGGCCTGATCTATGGCGGTGGAAGGACGGGGCTGATGGGCGCGGTGGCGGATGGCGCGCTGGCCGCCGGTGGACATGTAGTGGGGGTCATTCCTCACGTGCTGGTGGATCTGGAGGTCGCGCATGATGGCGTAAGTGAGTTGCACGTGACCAGCACGATGCATACGCGCAAGGCACTGATGGCGGAGAAGGCCGATGCGTTCATCATTCTTCCGGGCGGATATGGCACGCTTGAGGAGATGTACGAAGTGCTCGCGTGGCAGACCTTGAAGATTCATTCGAAGCCGGTGGTACTGCTCAACGTGGCCGGATTCTATGACACCATGTTGGCTTTCCTGGATGTCTGTGATCAGGAGGGAATGTTGCGCGGAAATCGCGAGATCCTTCTGGTGGCGGAGACGGCGGATGAGGCGCTGCGACTGGCAGGGCTCGGCTGAACCCAGTCGCCGCCGTGATATTCGGTGGGCCTCGCGTGGTTGACTACAATGAAGAGAGAATGCTTTTCCAGCACATCCCTCATCTGCACTATATCTGGCTGGTCGCCGCATCTACCATTGCGGGCGTGATGAACGCGATGGCCGGCGGCGGATCGTTCCTTTCCTTTCCGGCGATGCTGGGCATGGGGGTGCCTCCGGTGCAGGCGAATGCGACGAATACGGTGGCCCTGTGGCCGGGCCAGCTGACCTCACTTGCGACGCTCCGCGGAGACGTGCGTAAAGACCTGTTGCCAACCATCGCGATCACCTGCGTACTCGGGGGTGTGCTGGGTGCGGAGGTCTTGCTGCATACCCGCCAGAGGACCTTTCTGCATATGATTCCGTGGCTGATACTTGGCGGCACGGTAATCTTTGGAATCAGCGGTCCTGTATCCAGATGGCTGCGCAAGCGCGCTAAGCATGGGGATGGCGAGCCTTCGATTCCGCGATTCTGGCTGGCGTGCTCCCTGTTTCCGGTGTGCTTTTATATTGGCTACTTTGGCGCGGGTGGCGGGTTTCTGGTGATGACGATCCTGGCGTTGTTTGGTATGCAGAAGATGCACACGCTCAACGCAATGAAGGTGGTGGCAGCTTCCCTGTCGAATATGTGCGCGATCGTTACGTTTATCCTTAAGGGAGCGATCGTGTGGCACTACTGCGTGGTGTCGATGGCGTTTGCCGCATTGGGCGGATGGGTGGGAGCTCGATTCGCGCGGAAGGTCAACGGCGAGGTGCTGCGCGCGATTGTGGTTGCGACGGGCTGCGTGATTGCCGCGTACTTCTTTTGGAAGCAGGCGAGGGGATGAGCGCAATCGGAGATGGAGTTAGGAGACTGAGATGAGCCACGAAGGTATTCGAATTGTCAGCCAGGAGGAGGCGCGCAGTGGAGAGACGCCGAAGCTTATGGGCGACGCAATTCGTCCGGCGAAGGTGCGCGTGGACAAGAGCGGTGGGACGGGCGTGGAGATTGAGTGGAAGGATGGGCACCGGAGCTCGTGGAACTTTGCATGGCTGCGTGCCGCGTGCCCTTGCGCGACGTGCCATGAGGAGCGCGAGAAGGAGGGGCGGGCGCCGGGGATTGCGAAGGCGAAACTCGCGTCGCTGCTGCCGATGTATGAGGCACCTCCGCGGCCGGTAGAGGTCACGCCGGTAGGAAATTACGCGGTGCGATTCAAGTGGAACGATGGGCACGAGGCGGGGCTGTACTCGTGGGATTATCTGCGCAATGTGTGCGATGTGGCGGCAGCAAAGCAGGGGCTGGCGGGGGGCTGGTTTGTGCGCGACAGATGGAGCGCGGGTAGCTCGGGAGTGGCGGCCAGGAGTTGTTGCGTGTAGGGTTCGCGCGGGAAATCGCAGACCTCGCTCCAGGTGCCGGTTTCAACGATGCGGCCGTGTTGCATGACGGCGACGCGGTGGCAAAGATAGCGGACCAGCGGCATGGAGTGCGAGATGAAGAGATAGGTGAGGCCGTAGCGTTGCTGCAGTTCGCGCAGCAGGTTGATGACTTGCGCACCGGCGGAGACATCGAGTGCGCTGACCGGTTCGTCAAGCACGAGTAACTCAGGGCACAGCGCGATGGCGCGCGCTATGTTGATGCGCTGACGCTGGCCGCCGGAGAACTCGTGGGGATAGCGGCGGAGCGCGGAGTCATCAAGACCCACTTCCCCGAGGAGCTCGTGGAGGCGGTGTTCGAGGCCGTCTGGAGGCGCTTCATTATGGATGACAAAGGGTTCGGACAGGATCTGGCGAACGGACATGCGGGGGTTGAGCGCGGCGTAGGGGTCCTGAAAAACCATCGAGAGACGGCGGCGGAGACGGCGCATTTCGCCCGTGCTGAGCTGCAGGAGATCATAGGTGTGGGGATCTGAGTCGATTGAGTCGTGAAGGAGAACGCTGCCGCTGGTGGGCTCGATGAGGCGAAGCAGCAGGCGCGCGACGGTGCTCTTGCCGGAGCCGGATTCGCCGACAAGGCCAAGCGTTTCGCCGCGCATGACATCGAGTGATACGCCGTGGATGACGCGCGTGGATCCGAAGTCTTTGACCAGGTCGCGGGTTTCGAGCAATGGTGTGGGGGGCATGCGGTTCCTATAGCAAGCGTACCGCAGGCTGCTACTTCGAGGTTGGACCGTGGAGCACGGTGGTGGAGTCACGGATGATCTTCCAACCAGAGGGCGTGTGTTCGACTACGAGGAGGAAGTAACCGTCTGCATTGCCACCGCCAGCTGCGTTGCGCTCGAGGTGGAAGTTCCCGGTAACAGTGGCGAATCGGGCGTCGAGTGGCTGCACAGCGAGATCCGTAAAGCTAAGCGTACCCATGGCGTCGGGGTGGGGTAAGCCGCCTTGTAGAGGGCGAGCATCTGCGCGTAGCCGTGCTGGATGGTGCGGCCCATGAAGACGATGTCGGGGAATTCTTGTAGCTTGTGGCGAAGGCATCGAGATCTCCGCGGTTCCAGTCGTCGGCGGATTTGTTGAGGAGGTGGACGACGGCTTGAGCTTCGGGATTGGGCGCGGATTGCGCGACGGCGACGGGCGTGTAGAGGAGAAGGGCGAGGGCCAGGCGATTCATGGGTCTCCAGAAGGCGTAAGGGCTTTGGGGTGAAGGATGCCGAGGTCGGCGACAGAAACGGACCGGAATTCGAGCGTGACGCCTACAATATAACTATGCCTGAACCGCTAGCAAACGCGGAGCCTTCGAGGAGTAAACACCCTCGGGGACAAAGACGGTGCATGCGGTTTGCACGCACGACTGCCCGGATTCGTGCGGTGTGCTGGTCACGGTGGATACGCTGACGGGGCGCGCGACCAAGTTGCAGGGCGATCCTTCACACCCAGTGACGCGGGGGTTTTTGTGCGGCAAGGTGGCACGGTACCTGGATCGGGTGTACTCGCCCGAGAGGCTGCTTTATCCGATGCGTCGCAAGGGGGGCGTGGCAAAGGGGCCGTTGCCGAAAGGGCGCGAGGCAGAGGCATTCGAACGGATTTCGTGGGATGAGGCGGTCGAGTTTGTGGCACAGAAATTGAAGGTGACCGCGGAGGAGTTTGGTCCGGAGAGTGTACTGCCGTATAGCTATGCCGGGACGATCGGGCAGTTGGGATATGGCTCGATGGATCGGCGGTTTTTCCATCGGCTGGGAGCGTCGCAACTGGATCGGACGATCTGCGCGAGCGCGGGTGGAGAGGCGCTGAAGCAGGTGTACGGGGTGCGGTGGGGACGGCGCCGCAGGATTTTGCGCAGTCGGGATTGATCCTTGCTTGGGGCGCGAATGTCCATGGAATAACATTCACCTGTGGCCGTTTATTGAGGAGGCTCGACGAGGGGCGCGCGGCTGGTGGTGGTCGATCCCTATAAAACGCGGACTGCGGCGTTGGCGGATGAGCACCTGGCCATTCGGCCCGGAACCGATGGGCTGCTGGCGCTGGCAATGATGCATGTGCTGTTTCGCGATGGCTATGACGACATGGCCTACATGCGCGAGTGCACGGACGGTGCGGATGCTTTGCGGTCCACGTGCTGCGTGAGGAGTACTCGCCGCAACCTGCGGCCGAAGTAACCGGAATCGCCGCGGAAACAATTGAGTGGCTGGCGAAGGCTTATGGGCAGGCGGGAAAGGACGGGGCGGCGCGGCGGTGATTCGGCTGAATTATGGAGTTCAGCGCAGCGAGAACGGCGGGACGGCGGCGCGGGCGGTGGGTATGCTGCCGCTGATGACGGGGAGCTGGAAGCGGTGCGGGGGCGGATTGTTGCTCTGGGTGAGTGGAGCGTTTCCGTTTAATTCGGCGAGGTTGCAGATGCCGGAATTAATGCTGGGGAGTGCGCTGGGGGCCGGCTCGGGTAGTGAATATGAGGGAACTGGGGCTGGCGCTGACGGCGCTGGGCAGCGATGCAAAGGATGATCCAAGAGTGAAAGCGTTGTTTGTGTACAACTGCAATGCTGCGACCGTCGCGCCGAATTCAGAGCGCGTTCTGGAGGGCTTGCGGCGCGAGGATTTGTTTACGGTGGTGCATGAACAATTCTTTACTGACACGACCGACTATGCGGATGTGGTCTTGCCGACGACAACATTCCTTGAGCATAAGGATGTGATGGGCGCCTACGGGCACCTGTTCGCGCAGATCTCGCAGCAGGCGATTGCGCCACTGGGAGAGGCACGTTCGAATGTTTGGGTGTTCGGCGAACTGGGGCGGCGGATGTTTCCGGGGGAAGCAGAGTTTCAGGATGGCGAAGAGCAGTTGATTGCGCAGGCGCTGGAGACGGAACATCCGTTTTTCGCGGGAGTGACGAAGGAGCGATTGGAGTTCGAGGGGCACGTGGCTCTGACCTTGCCGAAGGATGAGCGCGGGGAGAGTTTGCCGTTCAGCACGCCCGAGTGGTTCAAGTTGGCAGGGCGACGCGCGCAGTTGATGCCGGCACCGGTGTGGGTGCCGCCGAGCGAATCGCGCAACGGTTCCGAGGGTGCAGGCAGGTTTCCGCTCGAGTTCCTGCCGCGCAAGGCCGATAACTTTATGAACTCGACGTTTGCGAATCTTCCGGGGCATCGCTTGATGGAGCGGAAGACGGCGGGGCTGCTGGAGATGCATCCGGTCGATGCTGCGGCGCGAGGTGTTACGTCTGGCGATGGCGTTTCGGTATGGAATGGGCGGGGTCGGATTACGCTGACCGCGAGCGTGGGGGAGACGGTGCCGGCGGGCGTGGTGGCGGCGCGGCTGGATTGGCAGAAGCTCAGTGAGGACGGGGCAAATGTGAATGCGCTCACGAGTGAGCGGCTGACGGATATCGGGGGTGGGGCGACGTTCTACTCGACCCTTGTCGAAGTGCAGAAGATCCGGCGCGATAATTAAGGCCGCGGACTGAGGTTTGCCGAACTGCATCCTACTGGTGGAGATGGATGCGGTCATTCCGGAAAGTGGGTTGGGATCTATCCGGCTGGCGGTATGCCGGGTGGACGGCGGGCGTGTTTTTTAATCCGCCGAAGCTGGCGCAGCGACGCGAGCTGGAATTTGCGGCCAGACGAAGTTTCCGAGCGTCGAGATCAATGGGACGTTTTACTCGCTGCAGAAGCCGGAATATTTTCGGGAGTGGGTGCGGAGTACGCCGGTTTTATTTTCGCGGTGAAGGGCTCGCGGTACATCACGCACATTGCTGAAGCTGCGCAACGCGGAGCAGGCGGGCGCTTGCGAATTTCCTTTGCGAGTGGGCTGTTGGAGCCTGGGTGCCGAAGATGGGACCGATGCTGTGGGCAGTGTCGCTCCACAGATGCGGTTTGAGCGAAGCCGGTTTGCGGAGTTCTTTGCTCATGTTGCCGAGGGACCCATGGAGCTGCGGCGAGGCGCGCGGTTGCATGATAAGTGCGGATGGATGGACGCGCTGCGAATCGAGCGTTGCGCGGGGGGGGGAAGCTGCCGATCGTCAGACAGTGGAGATTCGCGATGAGAGCTTCGCGGTGCCGGGGTTCATTGAGCTTCGGGGAACACAATATTGGGCTGGTGGTTGCTGATACCGTTGCGTGGCCGCTGCTGATGGATGTGACGTCGGACTTTGTGTACCGCCGCCTCATGGTTAGGAACTGTATGTTGTCGGCCTGTACGTGGCCGATGCGGCGCTGGGTGTGATGGGCGGAACGGATTGCTGCTTGAAGGCCGCGGGTAAGACTGCGGAGGGGCGGCGCGCTTGTGAGGCATGGTGCAAGCGAGGAGTAGCTCGGCCGCGGGATGTGTATGTGGGTACTTCGATCAATGATGCGAAGGTGCATGCGCCGTTTGACGCGGAACGTTTGCAGAAGATGCTGGGGCTGAGTTAGAGGTTGGATTACGCCAAGCCGGTGGACTGGGCTTGTTCGTGCGCGTGGTAGCTGCTGCGAACCAGCGGTCCGGACTCTACGTGGCGGAAGCCCATCTGCAGGGCTTCGTGCTTGAGGAAGGCGAACTCGTCCGGGGTGTAGAAGCGCGACATGGGAAGATGGTCGCGCGAGGGGCGGAGGTATTGGCCGATGGTGAGGATGTCAACCTTGCGGTCGGCGAGATCGCTGAAGACGCCGAGCAGCTCGTGCATCTCTTCGCCCATGCCGACGATGATGCCGGTCTTGGTGACGATGGGGCCGGTCTTGGTGACGATGGGGCCGAGCGGGTGCTCGCTGCTCTCGCGCTTGGCTTGGGCGAGGAACTCAAGGGAGCGCTCATAGCGGCCGCCGGACTTGGCGACGCGATAGAGGCGCGGGACGGTCTCGATGTTGTGGTTGAGGATCTCGGGGCGCGCCGCGACGACCATGCGGCGAGCTTCCGCAACGCCCTGGAAGTCGGGAGTGAGGACTTCGACCTGGGTGGCTGGCGATTGGCGGCGAATCTCGGTGATCACGTTCACGAAGGCCTGAGCGGCGCCGAGGTTGTCGTCGTCGCGGTTGACGCTGGTGATGACGGCGTGAGCGAGGCCGAGCTGCGCGACGGCATAGGCAACGCGCGAGGGCTCTTCGTGGTCGATGGGCTCGGGCTTGCCTTTGGGGACCGCGCAGAAGCCGCAACGACGCGTGCAGAGGTTGCCGAGCATCATGAAGGTAGCGGTCTTGTGGTTCCAGCACTCGCCGATGTTGGGGCAGTGGGCGGACTCGCAGACGGTGTGAAGGTTGAGGTCGCGGGCCAGTTTCTTGAGACTGTGGAAGGTCTCGCCCATCGGGGCGCGCGCCTTGAGCCAGGCGGGCTTGGGGGCGGGTTTGCGTGGGGAGAGATCGATCTGGATCAGCGCGTCGGATTGAAGGAGCGGAGCCATCGGAACCTTTATTGTAGATGGTTTCAGCGGGTAGGTGGTTGTGGCTGCAGTTGGTTGGAGCTGTGTCACTTTTGGATGCGGACTAAGGTTTGCTCGCCTGCTGCCGATAGACCGGGTATGATCCCCGACCTTCTGCTCGCCCTCGCGTCCGTCGCCGTTCTGCTTTCGCCCGTTGTTGTGGACGCTGGTCTCCAGTTCGAACTTCGTAAAGATCTGGACAAGGACGAGGATTGCTGGGAGAAGGAGCTACCGTCCTGATGTCAGGGCGTTGATGCTGCCGTGAAGCTCTTGCTCGTTCAGCGAAGACGTTCGCGAACCTCGGTGCGGCTGAGGTAGAGGAAGAAGACGATGCTGAAGAGTGCGCGGATCAGCAGAAATCCGACGTGCTGGTGCGAGTAGAGATAGAAGTCCCCCGCCGCGAGCAGGAGGAAGCCTGCGGCAACAATGGCCCAGCCCCAGCGACGCAACCGAAGGAAGCCGAAGACGCCGATCACCATGATGGTGCAGATACCGAAGAGGCCAAAGCGCGGCAGACCGTTGCCATAGATGCCATGCAGCGCCGCGAAGGCGTTCAGCATGGCCAGCAGCAGCATGTACATCCCAATGAACGCCATGCCGGGGAGCATGCCCTTGAGTTCGCCGGCGGGCGTGCCTGGGAGATGTCGCGCGGCGAAGTCGGTGTCCTGCGCCGGTGTCGGCGTGGAAGGGGGCGTGGTTGTCGGTTGAGGATCGTCTGTGGTCATGGATCCCATCTACAGCGTATGCAGGTATGCGAGCAGGTCCTGGGTGTCCTGCGATCCGAGGTTGATTGCCGGCATTAATCCGTGGCCCTCAAGAATGACGACGCGCACGCGGTCATCGTTGGCCGGAGCTCCGCTGGGCAGGTACTGCTGCTTGAAGACGCCCAGCATCGACGGACCATGCAGAGCATCGGAGTCGCGATCATCGTGGCACTGCGAACAGCTGGACTGGAAGACAGCGTGCCCACGCATCTGTTGCGCGTTGAGCTGGTTCAGCGGCATCGGTGGTGGCGTGGTGGGCTTGCACCCTTCAAGAATCGGATAGAGAACGAGGAGAGAGCACAGGGGAAGCCACGCTCGGCGTGTTGGATTGGTCAGATTCACTTCGGCTCGTTCTCCTGTTTCCGGATTACTGTGCGCCTCGCTTGAAGACCTGCTCGGCGAAGAAGTTCTCGACCTTTGCCTGGTCACTCAACATCTCGCGGTAGGCTGTTTGCAGCAGCTGGGCACGGCTCTCGTGAAGCTGCTGGCGGATGCTCTGCTGCACGCGCGGGTCGTCATACTGACGCTGGCCGGCGGCATCCTTGCTGATCAGCTTGAAGATGACGTAAGCCACGGGTTTATGCGTGGTGGGGTCAATCTGCGGGATGATGTCGGTGGTCTGGCCGGCGTTCAGCTTGGAGATCGCGGCGAAGATGACGGGATTGGTCTTTAGCTGCGACTCCGGACGGAAGCCGATGTCTCCGCCGTTGGAAGCGTCGGAGCTCTCGGAGAAGTTGGCTGCAAGCTCCCCAAAGTCTTCGCCAGAGTCGATGCGGTTCTTGATGACCTGGATCTTCTTGCGGGCATCTTCGTCACTGGTGGCCTTGTTGTTCTGCAGATTGCCGGGCTGTGCGCTGGCCTGATCGGTGACCACAATCTGAGCGAGATGATAGGTGGGCTCGATGAGGTTGAAGTCAGCCTTGTGCGAGTCGTAGTAGTTCCTCACATCTGCGTCGGTCACCGTGATCCGGGAGTTGATCTCCTTGTTGATCAGCTTTTCCTGGGTGAGACTGCGGCGAACGTCCCGCTTGAGTTCATCCATGGTGAGGTTCGCGGCCTTGAGCTTGGCTTGGAACTGCTCCTCGGTATAGGGCGCCTTCATCTCGGCCAGCTTCGCCTCCACCTCGGCATCGGTTGCGGTCAGGCCCTGCTTGGCGGCGCGCTGGTCGATGATGGCGTCGAGAATAAGCGCATGGATGATGTTCAGCCGCAGCGAGTCAGCCTGATCAGGCGTGGGCGCCTGTTGTTGCGGGTTGCTGGCCAGCTGGTTCGCATAGGCCTTGTCCACGTCGGTCTGGAAGATCGGATGACCATTGACGGTGGCGACGACGCCTTGCTGCGGGCCCTTATTGCAACCAGCGATGAGGACGAGCGAGGACGCGAGAAGAATACTGATGGTGCGAAACGACTTAGGCATCGGGGAGGATTCCTGGAGCTGTGGAGTAGAGGCCACAGTCTTATAAGTTTACAACTTACCGAGTTCGACGGTGCGGACGCTGGTGATGGCGTCGACCTTGCGCAGGGCGGCCAGGGCCTGCTCGAGCTCGGGAGAGGTGGAGGTGGAGCCGTCGATTTGTGGAATATCGAGTTGTACGACGGCAAGAGCGTGCCCTTCGGGAACACGCGATGGGATGGGCGAATTCGCTGGCTGAGAGGGTGTAGCGCGGCCCAGGGCGAAGCTGGCGATGTTCAATTTGGCCTCACCCAGAATTGTGCCAATGCGGCCGATCACGCCAGGAACGTCCTGGTTGCGAATGATGACCAGGGTGCCCGCCAGCTCGGCCTCAATGTCGATGCCGTCGTAGCTGAGCAGGCGCGGGGAATGGCCGTGGAGGACAGTGGCGAGACCGGTCCAGGTCCCGCTCTCCTCGTGGCCGCTGGTTGTTTTGCGGGTCCAGTGAAGGCTAAGGCGAAGCGTAGCGCCGGTGCCGCCGGAGATCTGCTCCCGCTTGTCTTCCTGGACGCGAATGCCGCGCTCGGCGGCCGCGGCGGAGGCATTGATGCGATTGACTCCGTCGGCTCCGTGAAGCACGCCGGCGATGGCGGCGTTGCGGATCATGTCGGTCTTGAGGGCAGCGAGGCGGCCGTTGTAGGTTAGCGAGATGCTCTCGACGTGGCCTAGCGCAGCGTTGGGCGTTCCGGAGCCGCTGGCATGGCCGAGGAGCTGACCGAGGCGAGCGGCCATCTCGATGTAGGGCGAGACCTCGGCGTACTCCTCCTCGGTGAGCGAGGCGACGTTGACGGCGTTCTGCACGACGCCGAGCTTGAGGTAATCGCGCACCTGGTTGGCGAGCTGGATGCCGATGGCTTCCTGGGCTTCGTCAGTTGAGCCGGCGATGTGCGGGCTCAACAGGATGTTGTCGATGCCGAAGTAGGGCGAGTCTTTGAGAGGTTCCTTCCGGAAGACGTCGAGTGCCGCGCCAGCAACGTGACCGGAAGTTACCGCTGAGGCGAGAGCTTCATCGACGATGAGTTCGCCGCGGGCGCAGTTGATGATGCGCACGCCCTTCTTCATCTGCGCGATGGATTTCTGGTTGATGAGGCCTTCGGTCTGCGGGGTGAGGCCGACGTGCAGGGAGAGGAAGTCGGAGCCGGAAAGGACCTCGTCGAGCGAGAGCAAAGCGACATGATTTTCGCGGGCGATGACGGGCGCGATGAAAGGATCGTAGCCGATGACGTCCATGCCGAAGGCCTGGGCGCGGCGGGCGACTTCGAGGCCGATGCGGCCGAGGCCGATAATGCCCAGTGTTTTGTTGCGAAGCTCGGAGCCCTGCAGCGATTTCTTCTCCCACTTGGCAGCGTGCATGGTGGCGTTCGCGCGAGGGATGGCGCGGGACATGGAGATCATGAGGCCGAGAGTAAGCTCGGCGACGGCGACTGCATTCGCACCGGGCGTGTTCATGACGACGATGCCGCGGCGCGTGGCCTCGGCTGCATCGATATTGTCCACGCCAACACCGGCGCGGCCGATAATGCGGAGTTTGGGAGCGGTGGCGAGTAGCGCTGCATCTGCCTGTACGGCCGAACGAACGATCAGGGCGTCGGCGTCAGCTAATTCGGCGGGCAAACCGCCGGGCGCAACCTGGTCTGCCGTAACAACATTCCAGCCAGGCTCTTTCTGCAAGATGGCGAGTGTGGCGGGCGAAACTTTTTCAGCAAGAACGATCTTCAAGACAGCTCCAGTGCGAGTTTTGCGCGAGTGCGCGCAACCCTCCTAGTGTACTGTGTGGAACCTCAGCAGCTCTGTGATGAGGGGCGGTGCCGTGTGCCCACCCCCCCTCCCTCCGCCCAGGAGCGATTTTTGCCTCAAACTGTTGAGAACAGGGCGGTTAAGCCCCAAAGTATCCCCCGGCGATGGATTAAAAATGGGGCCTAACCGGTTGATTCCAGAAGGTTTAAGTGCCAAAGTATGCCGATCTAAAGGACTTAGGGGAGGGTGTTGAAGTGAGGTGTTGGGGCTACTTCTATTTTAGCGGGTTGGAGGGGGTAAGTATGCCAAGTTTTGAAAATATAAATCGCCAATGTTTATGGGGTGTTTGGCGATTTCCGGAGGGCGCGGGGGCTTGACAGCCATGGGTGGGGCGCCAGGCGATCTACTCGAAGAGGATCTTCGCCATCATGCCCTTGTCCTCGTGCTTTAGCAGGTGGCAGTGAAAGAGAGACATGCCACGGATGATGGGGTCGGTGAAGTCCATGACCAGGTCGACGGAACCCCCTGGCGACACGTTGACCGTGTCCATCCAGTTCTCCAGGGCGGGCTTTTCTCCGTTGACGGCATAGACCAGGAAGTGGACCTGGTGGATGTGGAACGGATGCATCTCGTTGGAGGCGTTTACGACCTGCCAATGCTCGTAGTGTCCGATCTTCACGGTAAGCATGGGGCCGCCGGTAGGAGAGTACTTCTCGCCGTTGATGTAGAAGCCGTCCTTGTCTTCGGTGAAGATGACCGTGAACTTCGCGGGCGATTGCTCGACCTGCTGCAGTGTTGCGGGCGGTACGACTTTGTGCACGGCGACGCCGCGAGTTTTGGGCGTGAGCTTTCCGGGTGACGGCTTTTTGTTGGAGTTGTCGAGATCGGCGAGAACCATGGCAGGGTTCGGATCGCCGTCAGAGCCGGTGTCGATGCAGGCGGTGCGCAGGGATGCGTGCGAGCCGGCGGGTGGGCCGGTAACGATGAGTTCCAGGCGGCCGGCGGGCGATAGCAGCAAATGGGTGAAGGCTTCCTGCCGGCGCTGCGGATCGTGGTAGCCGATCGGCATGCCATCAAAGGCGATGACGTGCAGTTGCTCGGTGTCGATGGAAAGGTCGGCGTAGAGGTCGGGTGAGGCGTTGACGATGCGCCAGAACTGGCGTTCGCCGGGAGCGATGGGAATGCGCGGACGGACTGCGCCGTTGACCGTGAAGGCGCGTTCGGGCGTACCTGCGGCAGAACCGCAGGGAGCGGGGTTGAGATCTACCTGCTTCTGGAGGGCGTGGCTGTCTGTGCCGGGGAGGTCCAGCACGGCGTCCCGCAGGACGAGGATCTGCTCTTTCATGGAGCGGACTTCGGGAGCGTAGCGGTCGATGCCGTCGATCACGATGGCGCCGGACATGCCGTCGAGCGATTGCTGATAGCTCTCGCCGTGGGGATGGGTGTGGTACCAGTAGAGTCCGGGCGCCTCGTAAGACGGGATGACGACAGCGTAGCGCAAGTTTTGGCCGGGCATGGCCATCATCGAGATGGCGTCATCCTGGGGTGCGTTGGGAGAGACGTGCAGGCCGTGGAAGTGGAGGTTGGTCATGTCACGGCACGGGCCGTCGACGCACAGCTCGGTTGAGTGGGTGGACATGTGGTTTTCGTAGACAAGATGAATGGTTCTGCCGGGCGAGGTTCGGATGACGGGAGGGATCTCGGCGCCGTGATAGGAGAAGGAGGCGCGGCCGGTCGTGGGATCGGTGACAGCACTGAGAACGAACGGTGAACGGGCAACCGGAATCTGTGGCAGAACGGCTCCTGATCCCCAGGAGCCGGGCTGCTGGGCGTCAAGCGCGGGGCCAAACTGCAGGAGTCCTGCGATTGCGCAGATCAGAACTGCGCTCTTTAAACGTGCCAGAGGAGGTTGTCTCATAAGCAGTCTTCCCTCTCAAGGATAGATGTCTTTGAGTGTTCGCCGGTAGCGCTCGATGAGTGCGCGGGTGCTGCCTTGGCGCTACTTCTTTAATTCGTCCACATACGCCTGGTCGAGCTGGACGAGGTATTGCTTCAGGGTGACGAGATCGATCAGGGTGGCGGCATTGTCGCGCAGCATCTGGGTGTACTCGTCGGCTGGCAGGTCTTTGATGTCGTACCCCATCAGGGTTGGGATGCTGGCGCGAAAGCTCTGCTCGCCGGCGCTGATGGCCTTCTGGTTGACGAGGTCTTCGAGCATGTAGAGGTCAGAGTAACGCTGGGCTTCGCTGTACGGCATGAAGCTGAGAGCGCCGGTCTCGTGGGCGGTTCGCCAGGCGGAGTCATTCAGCGAGTCGAAGGACATGGTGTTGGTGAGGGAACCGTGGAACTCCTTGGGGTGGGTCTGGAGAAGGTGGACGGTGGCGATGTCGGCCTGGGTCCTGTCGATGTTCTGCTGGATGAGGCCGATGTCCTTCTCCGCGGCTTGATGGTCGATCTCGAGCTCCTGGCGGATGTTGATGCGGGCTTCGTGGAGGAGGTGGCGGTTGTGCAGGTACTCAACGAGGCCTTCGAGCGAGAGCGCAATAAAAAGCCCGACGGTGATGATGGCGAGATGCAACACGATGTCGCGCCAGCTGTGGATGGGTTCCATGGGGGCGTGGATGTCCATTGGGCGTGGCTCCGAGTTCGGGAATGCAGATAGAGTACCTGACGGAAAGATGCCCGTTCCAGCAGAGGCTGAGACGGGCATCGTGCATGTCGAACGAATTACTTGCCGGGGGCCGGTTTGGCTGGGGCTGGTGTGGCGGGCTCTGCGGGAGGTGCGGGGGCTACGTAGGGGGGCGGCGGGGTTATGTTTTCGGCGCGCAGGGCATCGTCGATCTGGCCGAAGATGTATTCGATCGGAAGCGCGCCTTCGTACTTCTCGCCGTTGATGTAGAAGGTGGGGGTGGACTCGACGTTCAGTGTGGTGCCGAGCTGCTTTGAGGCCTCGATGGCCGAGGTGTCCTGCTTGGCGATGCAGGAGTCGAGCTTGACGGCGTCGACCTTCTGCTGCGCACCCTGCTCGCGGGTGAGTTTGTCGAGCTGGGTGTAGGCGCGGTCGAGGGTGTGCTTAGGCGCGTCGGGCTTGGCGTCCGCTTTCGGATCATCGGGCTTGGCGTTGGGATCGGAGCCGATGTCCTCGGCGTTGTGATGGATGTAGTCGACAAGATTCCAATAGCCGGCGGGCGATTGTGCGGCCAGACAGTTCACATCGACGGAGGCGTGCATGGCCCAGGGATGCTGGTCGAGGGGGAAATCGCGGTAGACGATGTGGACCTTGTCGCCGTAGCGCTGGGTGATGGCGGGGAAGAGGCTGTCGTGGAAACGGGCGCAGAAGGGGCACTCGAGGTCGTCGAAGTTGACGATGACGACGGGAGCAGAGGCCGGACCGCCGCGCGCGGGACGGTCGGCGTCAGAGATCATGGTGCGGGGGTCGGCGGAGATGTCGTACTTGATGAACTGCGCGACGGTCTT
The DNA here is from genome assembly GCA_963737325.1 of uncultured Acidobacteriaceae bacterium. Classification (GTDB taxonomy): domain Bacteria; phylum Acidobacteriota; class Terriglobia; order Terriglobales; family Acidobacteriaceae; genus Granulicella. The sequence continues at coordinate 200,920 of CAVTSJ010000023.1, read as the reverse complement.
GCCATCGTCTGAGAGCAGGAACTTGATGGGGTGCGAACTCTTGTCGTCGGCCGTGACGGTGACGTTGATGGTGTGGAAGCCGGGCACGTCCGAAGGCTCCACGGGACCGATGGTGATCGTGGATAAGGGGGGCAGCTGGGCCTTGTTGCGGAGCAGGATCTCTACGCGATGGGCGACGGCGGGGGGAAGAAGAGCGCCGGTTTCGAGCTTGGTTGGGGCTTGCGCGTGGCAACCAAAGGAAGTGAGGCATGAGGCGAGGACGAGAGTGGCCAGACGGCTGGGGATAAGCACAATACCTTTGATTATCGCAGAGACGGATGGTTAGCCGCGACGGTTGGAACTGGCTCGCGGCTTGATCCGGATAAGGCTGGCTGTGTTTGTCAGAAAAGGCTAGCGGCGCGGCGCAGATTGCCGGCGGTGCCGATGTTGGCAAGGGTGAAGTTGAAGCTGTAGGCGCCTTCGTTGCGAATGGTGCCGAGGTCGTACTTGCGGTACTCGACTGAAAGGCCGCAGCAGTTCCAGTTGTAGTTGGTTTGCACCGTGATGTACTGCGCGGTGCCCATGTTGAGGTCGATGCCGGCGGAGCCAGCGACGGAGAGGCCGGGCTCGCTGGGTTTGCCGTAGCCGAAGAGCACGCGCATCTGGGAGAAGTTTGCGATGGCGGAGGCGGTGAGGCCGGTGACCTCGTTGGTGGTGGTGTCGATGACCTCGGAGTAGGTTTTGCCCGGGGCGTTGAGAAGCGCGTAGGAGAAGCCGCCGAAGATCTTACCTTCGTGGAGATCGAGGAACGTGTTGGAGCTGGTGAACTTCTTGGCGCCCGTGTCGTAGTCGAAATCCCACTCGATGTCGGCGTGGCTGGAGGTACGGAAGCGCATGCGGGATTTGAGTGGCGAGATGTTGCGCGGTTGCGTGAGGAAGGCGATGCCGGAGAAGTCCAGCGTGGTGTCAAAGATATTGCGGCGGTAGTCGATGACGGCGTTACTGAAGGTGGGGTTGAAAAAGGCCTTCTGGGTGAGAATCCAGCTGAACCACTCCTGCTGCGGCGGAATGGAGGGGGCCGGCGCGCAGGGGTCGGGCTTGCGGGGATGCGTGCGCAGCGGCTGGTCGGGCGCGGTCGCGGAGGCGTTGGGGATTCCGTTGGCGTCGTTGGTGGCGCGCTCGTCGGGATTGAGGGTGTCGACGGCGGGTGTTTCGGCTACCGTGTCAGTGTCGGCGGCCGGCGAGGCTTTGGCTGGGCAGCCGGGCCTAGGCTTTGCTTGAGGTTTTGCGTGGGGTTTGAAGTAGAGATGCTGGGTGACGCCATACTGCAGTTCGTCGGTATCGCTCTGGAGGTCGACATCGTCGAAGCGCAGCACGCTGAGGAAGTTGTCGATGCCGCGGGTGTCGCGGTAGGTGATCTCGGGCTCGATGGTGTGGCGAATCTGATCGCCGAAGACGTGCCGCCAGCGCTCGGGAACGATAAAGGTGCGCTCGAGGGCAGGCGGCCGGATGTCAACGTTGAGGTCGACGTCGGCGCGATTGAGGCCCTGGTCGCTCTCGACCGGCACAGCGTTATTGCCGTATGGTGTCTGGCGAGAACGCGTGTAGGCTGTCTCGCGGACGGCGGCGCTGGCGAGGATGTGCCAGCCGTCAAAGCGCAGGGGAAGCGATATCTCCGGGCGCAGGTCGAGGCGCCAGGTGAGGCCTGCGGTGGCAAAGCCCGGTTCTACGCGCTTGAGGCCGGCGGTGGAGGCAGTGACACTCCAGAGCAGGGGTGTGCCGGGAATGGGATGATCCATTCCAGTGAAATCGATCGAGGGCACATGGTAGATCTTCACCTCTTCGGCGGGGCTGAAGTCGGTCTGCACGACTTTGAGGCCTTCATACCGATCCACGCGGGCATCGAGGGAGAAGCCTTCCTTCTGCTGTGTCAGATACAGGATGGAGGTAATGTCGGTACTGACGGCCTGGTTGAAGTTGGGGGTGAAGACCTCACGGTAGATCCAGGAGCTGAGGTACTCGGCGTCGCCGACGGCGCGGATGTTGGGGGTGAACTGACGGCGGAAGCTGGAGGTGACGTCCTCACCGCCCTGGTTGTTGAAGACGGTCACGGGCTGGCCTGCGGCGTTGACGCCGGGCGAGTAGAAGCCCCGGTCCTGCAGCGCCGAGAAGTGAGCATTGAAGAAGTTTTCGCCGAAGCCCTTGTAGCGAAAGGTGCCGTTCTCGGAGAAGCCGCGCAACGAGTAGTAGATGGAGCCAACGGTGATGTCAGCAGAGCGGCCGAGCACCAGGTAGAGCTGTTCACCGATGGTGATGCCTTTGGATCCGGTATTCGCGCTGGCGCTCGAGTAGCCGAGTTCGGGAATCAGGATGCCGGATTGGCGCTGTTGATTGTCCACCGGATGGGTGACGTAGGGGAAGAAGAACAAGGGCATCCCGAGCAGCTTGAAAGTCGACTTCGAGGCCTTGGCCTTGCCGCTGTTGAGAGCAATTGTGCCGGCGTAGAGCTGCCAATCGGGGTGCGGTAGCAGGCAGCTGGTGACCCAGCCGTTGTAGATGGTGTAGTCGGTCGGCCCGGTTTTGACGACCAGGCGGCCCTGGAAGACGAAGGGGTTGGACGTTTGATAGCCCGGCAAGCGCGAGGTGCTGTTGGGTGTGACGATGCCTGCGTTGGTGGCTTTGAGCGTCGGCTCCGCGGTGGCGCGAAACAGGCCGACCGACCCGTGCACGTCAAAGAAGCGGCCGGTCTGCGTGCGCAGGTTATAGATCGCGTGAGACGCCATGATGTGTTCGTCGTTCTTGCCGCCGGTGAGTTCAACGTGACCCTTGGCCGTGACGGTCTCGGTGGCGTGATCGTAAGTGATCGCAGTCCGCGCGTAACCTACGTGGTCGCCATAGGTAACGACGACGTTGCCCGAGGCGTAGCCAATGTCGCCGTGGCGAGTTTGGGGGTTATCGCTTTCAACGTCGGAACGCTCGGGCGCCTGATCGGGCGGCAATGGAGACGCATGCGGGATGGTGGAGAGATCGGGTATCTGTTTCGTCCAAAACCTGGCTCTGCGAGGTCTGAACCGGAATGGTGGAGAGAACCGGTGCCTGCGCTATCTAGAACCTGAGCAGCCCTTGCTGGGGCGCCCGGTAACACGTTCTGATTCGGGACTGAAGCGCTGGGGGTTCCTCGGGCGTTACGCCCTGCGCGCGCAGATGTTGGTGACCCACAGCGAGGAGAATGGTACTTATGAACAGAGGGATGAGACGAAGCACCTTTCCAGACAACCGGAAACGATGCCTGGCCCCGTGACCGCTGGGATCGCTGGTGCCGTAAGCTTGGATGAGACCGTCCACTGTCTTGAGATTAGACGATTCCTGACTGCTGCTGGTTTAGATTCGGCAATTTGGGTTGTAGACGCAAGGAAGATTTGATTATGAGTAGTGCGGCGCAACGCGATGAGATTCCCGCGACCTATCAACCGGCAGAGACGGACGGGGGCACCGCGCTGAAACAGTTGGCAGCGGAACGGTTGGCAGCTCATCGCAACCGGCGGGCGGTGGTGGAGAGCCGCGAGGCGCAGGCGCGTCGCGAACAGGCGGAGGCACAGGCAGCGATTCGGCTACAGGCGCGGCGCGAGGCTGCCCGCACGGAAGGCCATCCCGATGCGTCCCGCGTGCGCGAGGCTGTCGCGGCACGGTATCAAAAAAGCTTGAGCTATAAGGAATATCTGGCCGCCGAGGCACAGCGTGCGATCGAGCGGGCGCAGGCGGAGGCCGAAGTTGCCGCGCGCAATGCAAAGGCTGTCGCCGCTGCACAGCAGCAGTTGCTGGACGAGATTGAGCAGTGGGACGAGCCGGCGCCGTTGAGCACTGGCCCGGAGACGCTGTTCGGCGACCTGCCGGTGCTGGAGCTTGTTGAGCCGGGGGAGGATATCCGGGCGCGCAGCGCGATGCATGCCGCAGAGAACCAGCGCGCCAGGAGAAAGGTGCGCGCGGAATCGAGCGTCGACTCTTCGCCGTTGACGGAAACGTTTGCAGCGTCGCTCACGCCGGCGGATTTGCAGGTACGGCTGCCCGAAGAAGTCGAGTGGTCACCGAGAGGTGAGACCTATCGCGCGCCTTCTCCACGGAGCGAGGCTGCGGCCGAAGAGCTCGCCGAACTGGACGACGAGATTGAGTTTCGATTGGCGCCTGAGTTCCATGACCTGGTGCTGGAGACGCAATCGATTCCCGGCAACATTATCGAGTTCCCGCGCGAGCTGGTCGCATCGCGCAAAGCCCGTCCACGATTGGCGGAGGGCCCGCTGCGCGCCGATGGGACGCCAGAACCGCAGCTGCGGATCTTCGAGGTAGAGCCAGCGCAGATCTCTGCCGAGCCGGAGGTCGGGGTGCTCGCGGAGGCTCCGGAGTGGCAGGGAATGATGCTGGGGGCGGGGCCCTCGACGGAATCGCGCGCGACGATTTCGCGCCAGCTTGAGGCGCAGTTGCAGCTAGATCAACAAATCTATGCGGCACCCGTGACGCGGCGAGCATTAGCCGCCACGATCGACGGCCTTTGCGTCGCCGCCGGCCTTGCGGGCTTCGCGGCAATGGCCGTCAAGATTGCAGGACCAACGCTGCACCCGATGCCTCTACCTCTGTTGTGCGGAGCGGTCGCCGGAATCTTTTTGTTCTTTGCGGTGATCTATCGATTGTTGTTCTTTACGTTGAATGAAGTGACGCCTGGAATGCGCATGATGCGGATGGCCTTCTGCACGTTTCGGGAAAACAACCCGTCACGCAAGGCGATTCGCCGCAGGTTGATCTCGACGGCGCTGGCTGCATGCCCGCTGGGTCTGGGCTTGGTGTGGATGGTGCTGGACAGCGACGGCCTGGGGTGGCACGATCGCATGTCGCGGATGTATCCGCGCGCGTATTAACCCTAGGGCTTGGGCGGGTCAGGGGGCATGGCCATGCCGGCCTGAATCCATTGGCTAATGGTAGCGATGTCTGCGTCGGAAAGTTTCTGATGCGGCGGCGGGGGCATCGGCATGGGGTCGTCTTTGGGTCCCTCATGCCGGATCAAGTGAATCAGCAGGGACTGGGCTGCGTTTCCGGGAACGACGACGGCGCCATCCATGCCTCCACGTAGTAGACCGGCACGCGTTGCAATACTGAGGTGGCCGCGATGATGGCCGCCGCCGTGGCAGCGATAGCAGTGGTCCTCAAAGATGGGCTGGATGCGTTGGGTGTAGAAGGCGACCGAGCTTGGATCAGGCTCCGATTGCGCCGCGACGCCGCGCGGTTGCCAGAACAAAGCCGCCGTCATGAGCGAGAGAATACCCAGCGAGAGTGCAAGGATGCCGCGGTTGAGAGGGAAGCGGACGGGCTTGCGCGAATCAGCGGCAGGCTGGTTGCGAGTCATGTCTTGAATCTCCGTGATGCCTCCAATGTAACGTGACGGCGACGGATCACCCAAGCAGGAAAATTTCATTTCCCAAACAGCAAGCGTTGTTGCGGTTAGCGTGCGAGCATCCGAATCGGCACTATCGCGGCGCGAGGCTTGAAGATAGGCTGAAGAAGCTCGGCGGCTTCGCGGCCCCTTAAAAACCAGTGATGATGATGACGCAGTTGGGCCACGCTCAGACGGAAGCCGATGCTCGCGCGAATACGACCGCGCGCACAGCGATGTGGATCACCGTGTGGAGCGTAGTGTTAGCTCTCGCATTGTTCTGCGCGGTCAGCGAAGCGATGGCGGAGACGTACACGCCGCACGCACACCGGATTACGCCGCGCTATACCACCGCGCACTTCGTAGGGCATCGCACATATGCGCACGCACATGCGAACGGAACCCGTGCCGGACGCACCACAGGACACGCCGTTCCAGCCGAGCGCACTCGGCGCAGCGTGGGCCCCTCGTTTGAGCCAGTGAGAGGGTCCATGTCCTCGCGCAGAACGAGCTACTCCCGAAGAGCCTCCGCACCTCGTGCGCAGCCAGCCGTGCATCGAGTGAGTGGCCGTGGTCGGCGTGGCGAACGGCGCTCTAGCGATGACCGAATGGAGGTTGTCGCAGGGACAAACGGAACCTATGCCGAGGGTGTTGCGCGTCCCAACGAGAATGCGAGCCTGTCGGCGTCAGCGACATCGCGCTCCGCTCTCCCGGAAGTGACGGCCAGCGTCGTTGCATCGCCTGCGCTGCGTGGGCCGGCGGCCGTTCAACCGAGCGGATCGTCTGACTTGGTCGGAGAGCCGCTGACAGCGACGGCCTCCGAGCCACGGGCGACAGCTACCGATGGTGACACCGAGATACCTTCTACAACGCGTGAAGAGCTCGCTGAAGAGGCAGGGCAGCCTGAGGTGTTACCCAGCCTCTATCGTTATGGACGGTTGGTGGTGCCACCTCCGATGCGCGGTACACGTGAGATTCTTATGCACCAGAACCTGGTTGCGGATGAAGAAGGTCTCAGCCGCATTCAGGACGACGATGATCTGCGCCGCATGCGAGCGGAGCGGATGCTGGTGGACTTTCCAGAGAGCGTGAGTCTGCATGTGAATCCTGAACTGGCGGGCGATCGCCGCTGCGCGCGCCCATGGACGGTGCGCTTCGCAGCAGACATTGCGCGTGAGTACTATGCACGCTTCCATCAGCCGCTGCAAATAAACTCGGCGGTACGAACGGTGGCGTACCAGCTGCGCCTGCGGCGCGTAAACGGAAACGCCGCGGGAATCGGCGGGGATATGGCGTCGCCGCACTTGACGGGCGAGGCACTGGACTTCGGTAAGCGCGACATGAACACCGAGCAGATTGCGTGGATGCGCACGTATCTGCGGCCGCTCATGCAGGTTGGGAAGGTGGACGTGGAAGAGGAGTTTCAGCAGGCATGCTTTCACATCAGCGTGTACCGTTCGTATGCGCCGGAGATGCCTTCGTCTCGGCGTGAGTACGCACAACTTCACGGCCCGCACGTAACCAGGGCACATACGAATTGAGATCAGTAAGAGAATTTCTTGACCGGATGTATTGGGAGACATAGGGCGGCTGCTACCAAGCAGGCGCCCTATTTTTTACTCGTTGGGATTTGGTGGAACTTTCTCGCCCTTCTTGCGGGCCTCGGATAAGCCGATCGCGATCGCCTGCTTCGGGTTGGTCACCTTCTTGCCACTGCGGCCGCTCTTCAGTTTGCCCTGATGCATTTCGTGCATCTCGGTCTTGACCTGCTTGCCTACTCCGGGGCTGTATTTGCGGGCGGACTTCTTTGCGGAAGACTTCTTGCTGGCGGTCTTCTTTGTTGCGGATTTCTTCGCTGCCTTCTTGGTTACCATGTAGGTGAAACCTCCCGTGAAGTTTGAGCGCACGAGCACAAACTTCGTTGCATCAGGAGGAGCGCGGTTTGCGCAAAATCATGTAGAGCGCGATGAGTAGACCGATGCCGAGCGCTACGTAAAACACGCGGCTATTGGAGTGGCTGAGATCTCCGTTGCGCCATGCGATGTAGGTGAGGTTCAGATCGTCAGCGAGGCCGGGGATGGTCACGGCGTTGAAGGCAGTGGCTGGGTCCGGGCCGGGAGCGACGGGCAACGATCCGAAGATGCGCGCAGGGCCGGGGGGCTCGCCATTACGGTCCTTGGGGATGGCGGCGATGAGCGCGTTGATCTCGGCGTCGCGGGGGTCGCTGAAGAGCGCGGCGTCGGCGGTGTTGGGGAATAACGTGACCTTGCCGGTAAGCTTGCGCTCGATGGCGGAGACGCCGTCCTGGCAGACACCGAGCGCGTAGTAGCCGTTGAAGGGAAGGGTGGGATGTGCGGCGTGCAGGTGCAAGTAGGCGACCGTGAGGAGGCCGGCGAGACGTGTGACTTCGACCGCCTGCGCGCCGGCGTATTCGTGCGCATTGCGCTTGAGTACCCAGGACTGATCGAGGGTATCCATGGTGCGCCATTCGGCTTTGCCGTCGATACCGAAGTAATAGCTGATGTCGGCGTTGATGTGCGGAGCGCTGCTGTTGGAGGGATGGATGTGCCACTCGTACTCGGCGTGCGAGGCAGGGACGAGCAGATGGCGGCCGCCGGAGTGGGGAACGATGATCTGCGAATCGATCCAGAAGGGCGCCATGACGTCTTCGCCGTTGTAGTGAAGGTGGGCGAAGTTGGCGAAGTAACGCGCATCGTTGACGGTGATGGTATAGCCTTCGTCGGCGAGCGCGTTGAGGAGTTGTTCAGGCGTCGTCGAGCTGTGGTCGCCGGTGGCGACGGTGAAGGGCTGCGCCCCTTCAAGCTTGTTTGCTGCGAGGCGGTCAAGGACGTCGGCGAGGCGCTGCGATTCTGCGTGCTCGGGGGCGAGGTCATTGGGGCCGTCGCCGCGGGTAACGCCTGCGCCAAGAGTGGTGACGATGCCGTCGATGGTGAATGGCGGAAATGTGGAGGGCTCGTCGAGAGACACGGTCTCAGCTTTGTCGAGCGCATAAGGGCCAAGATCCAGATACTGCTTGGCCTGGGCCGCAGAGAGCGGCGCTCCGGGGTGCACGGCGGACGCGTCCTCAAGAGCCTGATCCTTGCCGGCGAAGTGACCGGCGACGCGCACCGTGGGGTTGATCGCGCGCATGGTCCAGCCGGGAAAGCGGTCGAGGCCCTGCCAGTCGGCGCCGAGGATGCGCTTGCGTAGTTCGTCGAAGAGTTTGGGCGTGAGGAGCGCCGGTCCGTTTTTCCCGTCCTTGCCGCCCATCTCGTTGAGCAACTTGTCGGTGAAGCCCGGTTGCGCGGAGAGCTGCCGCATCATCTGCGAGAGCAGAATGGTGTTGGCTGGCATCGGTGTCTCGGGCACAACATACTTCCGCTGGCAGCCGGATGCGGCGAAGAGGGTACCGAGGAGCGCGAGCTTGCGGGTGAGGCGCATGGAGAGATTAGACGCCATCCGTGCGCCTGGAAGAAGGGGCTTTTGCGGAGGCCGTTATCGGCTGCCCAACACCCAGTCCGACATGCGGAAGTTCCCGCTGGCATGGAGGAAGCTCATGAGGTAAAGCATGCCGTCAAAGTAGCGCTGCTCGCCATTGGGGATGGGCGTGTTCCAGAGCTCGTTGACGAAGGCTTTTTCGTTGGCGCCGGGCGTTGCGGCGAGGCCCGCAACAGTGGTGGTCGCGAGCATGCCCGTGGAGTGGCGCACCGCGAGCGGCTTGCCGTCGAGCGTGTAGCGGTCGACGAACATGCTGATACCCTGCGAGACCAGGAAGGCCTGGATGTGGTCGGAGAGCACGGTTTCGCGCGGGTCCTTGTGCCACCAGCTGTAGTCCACCGACCAGTTGCTGGCGGTGCGCCAGGAGTCGTAGCTAAAGGGCACGGGTTGGCCGTCGCGCTCCTTCATCTGGCTGAAGTCGAAGTTGCTGCGATCAGGCGCAAGGCCCGTTTGAGGATTAGCCACGCGGCTGAAGAGTTCTCTGCTGACGTCGGCGGCCTTGAGCCAGAAGTCACGATCTTCCGCGGGACCCCAGCGTGCGAAGAGCTCATAGAAGGCGGGGAGGTGATAGCTGGCGTCGGTGAAGTTGCCGTAGGGGCCGGGGACGAACTTGACCATGGTCTGGGCTTCGTCGAGCATCGGGCCGCTGGTTTCCGGGCGGTCGGGATGCGTAGGCCAGTGCGGCGGGGGTGGTGGCGTCTTGCCTTCGCCCTTTAGCTCGATGGCGAGGTTGTGGTCGGCCTGTTGGCGCTCGGTGATGTTGGGGCTGGTGAGTTTGGCGGGATCGAAGATAAATGGTGGGTCGTGGGGATGGATGCGGAACGGGCCGGTGTCGGTTTCGACGGGGTGATGGCGCATAAGGTGCAGAATGCGGTCGGCCTGGGCCTGGTAGTCGTAGATGCCGTGGCCGTTGCCCCAGCGGCGCGCGGCGAAGAGCAGCGCCATGGCGTAGTACTCTTCGCCATCGGGCGCGGGACCCGTCGAGCGCGGCGTGCCGTCGGTGTTCATCGACCAGGCGAAGTAGCCGTGGTTGGGGTTCTTTGGGTCGGTGATGAGCATGTAGGTGTTGGACCAGTTCCAGAGGGCGTCGAACTCGCGCTTGTGGCCGAGCTGCACGGCGATCATCATGCCGTAACTCATGCCTTCGGTGCGGGCGTCGTTGTTGGCCCAGTCAGTGATGTAGGCGAGCGGGCCGTTGGCGTTGGCGCCGGCTTCGAAGTAGACGCGCTCGGTGAGGGGGTCGCCGTGGAAGAGCTGCTGGTAGGCGCGGTCGATTTTGGCGTCGGTTTCGGCGGGCGAGTGGCCGGCCTCGGCGAAGAGGTCGCGGTAGTGGTGGGTGGCGAAAGCGCCTGAGCCGTCGCCCGGGAAGCGCGGGACGTTAGTGGAGGGCGCTTGCGCCAGGGTGACGCCGGCGCTGCACAGAGCGAGGATAATGGCGCAGAGTTTCACCGCGCTATTAAATCATAGTCAGAGATCGATAGGACAAAGTTAAAGCGGATTAACTCGTGCTTTCCTGGAATGAGGGGCTTGGAAGCGCAGAGAGGATTCAGGGGCAAGTTCTTTCATAGACCTGCCGGTAGATTTTCGAGAAGCGACTGACGATATACTTGGCCGTCATAGTGCCCACACCAGAAGGTACCCCAACAGAATCGAGCGGATATGCCGTCGTATTCGGTTGCCTTGTTGTCGTCATTTTCCTGGTTGTAGCCTCCGTCGCAGGCTATGACTTCCTCGACTCGTCGGGATGGGTTTCCCATTCAAGATCGGTGAATCTGTACATATCTGGAGATTGGATTACCGGTGAAAGCCGTAGCTGCCTGGGTCTTCAATCGAGATTGCCTGGCGAGCCCCCAGAAATCACGTCGTTGGACTGCCGTATCGATGGCTCCGCAGAGAACCCTCACGATCGCAACAATATTGAAGTCAAGTTTTTCGGGAAGATATCGCGGCCCGATCTCCTCGTGTCTGAAACGACTGAGTTCAAGTGGCGTTGCAGGCGAGAGGGCGATAGATTCACCTGCTACGCGTCGAATTAAGCCGCAATCGGGGGGTGCGGTCGACTCCGAAAAATTACGGTTAATCGTCAAGCTTCTTGACTACCAGCTCATTGAGCAGCGCGGGGTTGGCCTGGCCTTTGCTCAGGCGCATGACCTGGCCTACAAAGAAGGCGGCTACGGTGCGCTTGCCGCCCTTGAACTGCGCAACCTGCGCCGGATTTGCAGCGATTACTTCATCGATCATGGCTTCGATGGCGGAGGTATCGGAGATCTGCTGCGGTTTGTCGCGGTCGTAGATGTAGATGAAGTCGCGGCCTTCGCTGAAGCAAGAGTCGAGGAGCTGCTTGAGCTGCTTACTGCTGATCTCGCCTGTTTCTGCGAGGTCAGCGGCTGCGACCAGACCGTCGAGGGTGACGGGGGACTGGCCAAGTTCGATGCCTGCGGCGCGGAGGCGCATGGTGATCTCGGAGAGCAGGATGGAGGCTACGCGCTTTGGGGATTTTGCGGACTTGGCGGCTTGCTCGAAGAAGTCGCCGAGCTCGCGGTCGGTCGTGAGCGTTGCGGCGTCCTGCGCGCTAAGGCCGAACTCAGCCACAAGCCTAGCCCGGCGGGCCTCGGGAAGCTCCGGCATGGCGGCGAGGATCTGCTTCTGCCACTCCGCGCCGACGACCAGCGGCGGAAGGTCAGGCTCAGGAAAGTAGCGGTAGTCGTGGGCCTGCTCTTTGCTGCGCATGGAGTAGGTGCGGCCTTCGGCGTTGTTCCACAGGCGCGACTCCTGCACGACGCGGCCACCGTCTTCGAGCACGCCGATCTGGCGCTCGATCTCGTATTCGAGGGCGGCGCGGATGTAGCGGAAGGAGTTTACGTTCTTCACTTCAGCCTTGGTGCCGTACTGCGCAGCGCCCTTCAGCATGACGCTGACATTGGCGTCGCAGCGCAGGGAGCCCTCTTCCATGTTGCAGTCGGAGACGCCGGTGTAGAGGAGGATTTCTTTCAGTTTGGTGAGGTACTCGAATGCCTCGTCGGGGGTGCGGAGGTCGGGCTCGGAGACGATCTCGACCAGCGGCGTGCCGCAGCGGTTGAGGTCAATGTACGTGCGCGTGGCGGAGTCGGGAAAGCCGTCGTGGAGGCTCTTGCCGGCGTCCTCTTCCATATGCAGGCGCGTGACGCCGATGGGCTTCGAGACCGGATTGCCGGCCGCGTCGAATGCGGGCACGATGATCTTGCCGTGTTCGGCGATGGGCTTGTCGAACTGCGAGATCTGATAGCCCTTGGGCGAGTCGGGGTAGAAGTAATTCTTGCGCGCGAAGATGCTGGTCTCGCGAATCTCGCAGCCGATGGACTTCGCCGCAAGTACCGCGAACTCAACGGCTTGCTTGTTGAGCACGGGCAACGCGCCGGGCAGGCCAAGGCAGACGGGACAAACGTGCGTGTTGGGTTCGCCGCCGTACTCGTTCTTGCAGCCGCAGAAGGCCTTGGACTTGGTCAGCAGCTGGACATGGACCTCCAGGCCGATGACGGGCTGGTACTTGGCGAGGACTTCGGGCGAGAGTGCAAGCGCTGCGGGCATTGTGTCGATTCTATCAATCCTCTCAGTTGCTATTGTGGAGGTTGGTAGTTATTCCACGTGCATATTTCTGGAAGATCTAGTAGTTCTCTTTCGGTTAAGCGCCGTTGTATCTTTTGAGTTGACAACTGAAGCAGGTAGCCTTAGGTATAGCCCATTTCCAGGCCGCAGTCGCTCGTTGGGTAGACTTCAGCCGATATAAGCAGGTGGTCGTCATCCATCCAGCGCACTGTTTCGAAATTGTCCCCGCGTGTCTTGCAGTTGTGCCTGGCAGAAAAATCTTCGATGACAGGGCGCACAAGCCCGGTATCTTCGAGGATGTCTCCCTGTGGCGTTACATGGAATACGCGCGTGCTCCAGCCCCCGGCTGCGCCACCGTTACTCCATGGAATCGCGAAACGCTTCTTGTTGGAGGAAATGGCTAACCATCCATTTGGATTGTCGAAGTCACTGATGCTAATGGTGCGTACAAGCGTCCCAGCGGGTGTGAAGGTGAAAATCGCCTGAGCCTCGGAATGTGGAACGTAATGGGCTGTGACCTTGAGATCATCAATCATTGCCACGTAGGCAGATCGAGGTGGGTCATATAATCCAAACTCCACTCCATCAAACGAACATCGTGCAAGGCTATGCGTTTCGTTGGTCTGCGGGTAGACGAGTTCATGCGATGGGAACAGTAAGCATGCAGTCGAGACAGCAATGTATAAAAACCTCGTGCGCAGAAGCTTAGCGCCGCTTGGATTTGCCTCCATATTTTTCAATATGGCGAACCTGAACCTCTCGTAGTCCGATGAGAATGCGTATCTGTCAGGCTGGGCACTAATTTATCAACCGCGGGCGGGTGGATGGACGCCAAGCTGCATCTCACCTTCGAAAGCACAGCAAAGGTGATCGATGGCGGACGAGAACAAGATCGAAGTTCCCGAAGAGAAGGAAGCGAAGCAGGAGAGCGGGTGGACCTCGACGGAGGAGCCTGTTGCGGCTACGGAGCCGGAGGCGCCTGCTTCGCAGCAGAAGGATCTTTCGCGGCCGAGTGCGCACGAGATCTATCAGCAGGTGGCGAAGAACGCGAAGGAGGAGCTGAGCGGTCGACGATCTCGCTGGCGATCTCGGGGTTTACGGGCGGGATCTTTATGGGGCTGTCGGCGCTGGGAGTGGGGCTGGCGCTGGCGCGGCTGGGTGGGTCGAGCCACGCGTTTATGATCTCGCGGATGTTTTACCCGCTGGGGTTCATCGTGGTGATCCTGGGGCGGTCGCAGTTGTTTACCGAGAACACGCTGTACCCGGTGGCGCTGGTGCTGACCGAGCCTCGGCAGATATGGAACACGCTGCGATTGTGGGCGACGGTGCTGCCGTCGAACATGCTGGGAGCGCTGGCGTTTGCGGCGCTGGCGGGGATGACGCGATCGATGCCCGCGGACGTGGTGCAGGCGATTACGGGGCTAGGGCTGGTGGCGGTGCAGCAGCCGGTGGCAGCGATCTTCTGGAGTGGCGTGGTCGCGGGATGGATTATCGCGACGGCGGCATGGCTGGTGTCGGGGTCGCACTCAATTACCGGGTCGGTGATGGTGATCTGGGCGTTGACGTTTGTGGTGGGGCTGGGAAACTTTGCGCACTGCATTGCGACCTCCGGTGAGATCTTGACGGCGGTGCTGACGCACCAGCTGGCATGGGCGGTGTATCCGCGCTGGTTTGGGCCGGCGGTGATGGGGAACATCTGCGGCGGGGTGGGCATGGTGACGCTGCTGGAGTATGGGCAGGCGGTGCTGAGCAGAACCGAGGAAGAGGAACCGGATACAGCAGAGAGCTAGGAGGAGCGCGACGCGCGCGGCGAATGCCTGAGTCTGATTGGCGGATGGCGGACACAACGGTGCTGCACCGGCAGATGAACACGGCGGGTTATGAGAAGTTCTCGGGCAGTGGCGAGACCGTTTGCCACGCGGTATGCGACGCGGGTGAACACTCTGCTGGTGCAAACGATCACCGATGAGCAACTGATGGGAGCCCGGTGCGGCCGACGCCGCAGCAACGCCAGCCGCAGCGCGCAGAGCTGTGAAGGTGCGGCTGTATCCGCCCTGTCATACGCACCGTAGACTGAAGTCTGCATGATTCTTCCCTTCGTCCGCGAGTTGATGGCGGACCTGGAGCATTCCGACGCCTTTGAGCGTGCGCGTCGCCATCTGGCGGGCGGCACGGGTCGGAGACGTGTGTCCGGATTGACCGAAACCGCACGCGCCCTCTACCTCCCTTACTTCGTCCGCGCTGCGCAATCGGCGCATGGCGCGCAGGCGTCCGTTCTGATCCTGGTATCGGACAACAAGGCCGCGGAGGCGCTGCACGCGACGGTGCTCGCCGCCTGCGAGTTGACCGGCGCGCTGGATGCAGATGAAGTGCTGCGCCTTCCGGCCCATGATGTTCTTCCTTTTGAAAACCTTTCGCCGCACAGCGAGATCCAGGAGCAACGCGCGTCGGCGTTGTGGAAGCTCGCCAGCGGCACGGCGAAATTGGTGATCGCACCGGTCGAGGCTGCCTGCATGCGGCTGTTTTCGCGCGATTATTATGCTGCTCTCGCGCTGCGGCTGCGAGTCGGTGAAGAACATTTGCCCGACATGCTGGTTGAGCATCTGCTCTCGGTCGGCTATACGCGCGTCGATGTGGTGGAGATGCCCGGACAAGTGTCTATGCGCGGCGGCATTCTCGATGTGTACGGGCCGGAGATGGAGCGACCCGTGCGTGTCGACTTCTTTGGCGACGAGATTGAATCGATGCGGCGCTTCGATCCCGAGACGCAACGCTCGAGCTCGGCTGTGGATGAGGTGCTGCTGCTGCCGTTGACCGAGACGCCTGCGACCGAGGCCCTGCTGAGCGCCATCAACGCGCGACTCACCCGCAGTGGGACGGCCGGCGCGGAGCTCGAAGGTGGGGAGACGCCCGCTGAGTTAGTGAATCACGTGAGCCACGCGGCGTCCCGCACAGGCGAAGCGACCATTTTCCCCGGATGGGAGTTCTATGCTGCGGTGGCTGGTGCGAAGTCGTCACTGCTGGAGCTCATGGGTGCACAGACGCGGGTGCTGATCGAAGAGCCCGCGATGGTGCAGAACCAGGGTGAGCGCTGGTGGGACAAACTCGAGCAACGCCATGAACGTTCCGGCATTGGATCGCTGGTGCAGGTCCAGGACTTGTATCTTTCACCGTGGGAGTTGCTGGATGGCATCCGTGCATATAACGGCTTGGATCTCGATCAATTAGGTGCTGTCGACGTTCTTGAGGGGGATCGCAGCGATGCCAGCGAGATTGAGTTTGCGACGCGTCCCACTATGCGCTTTCATGGATCGATTCCAGCGCTCATTGATCAATTGAAGGTGCTGATGCAGAGCGATACGCGGGTGTTGATTGCGGCGCCGAACCAAGGCGAAGTGGAACGGCTCGCGGGCTTGATGCAGGAGTATGGCGTTGCCTACCGCATTGGCTCACGGATAGACCAGGGCGGATCGACGACGGTGTACTCGGAGTCGAGTTATCTCGCAGGCGATCTGAGTACGCCGGTAATTGTGCGCGCGGCGATTGCGAATGGCGTGCAGGTGTTGGATCTCGACCGCAGGACGGCGCGACAGGTGATCGTCATCGGCGCTAACGACATCAACGATGACGCGGATGTGATGGCGCGGCCTGCACGCAGGAAATCGAAGACAGCCGCTTTCGTCTCAGACTTTCGCGATCTTGCAGTTGGCGACTTCGTGGTGCACGTGGAGCACGGCATCGCGCGCTATGACGGCCTTCGCTCAATCGACCAGCCCGATGGATCGCAGCTGGAGCTGATGATCCTCACCTTCGCGGAAGAGGCCAAGCTATATGTTCCTCTGACCCGGCTGGACTTGATTCAGAAGTATCGTTCGACGGAGACCGGGCCGGCGCCGCAATTGAATCGGCTTGGAAATCCTGCGTGGGCAAAGACGAAGGCACGCGTCAAGAAAGCCATGCAGGATATGGCTGAGGAGCTGCTGAAGCTCTACGCGCAACGCAAGGCTGCCGTGGGTACGGCATTTTCTGCCGACAACAACATGCAGCGTGAGTTTGAGGACGCCTTCGATTTCAATGAGACGGACGACCAGCTGACCGCAATCGCCGACATCAAGGCAGACATGGAATCGACGCAGCCCATGGACCGTTTGCTGTGCGGCGACGTTGGTTACGGCAAGACAGAAGTCGCGATGCGCGCGGCGTTCAAGGCGGTGCAGGACGGCAAGCAGGTCGCGGTGCTGACGCCGACGACGGTACTCTGCTTTCAGCATTTCGAAAGTTTCAAACGCCGCTTCAGCAAGTTTCCGGTGGTGGTCGAAATGCTTTCGCGGTTTCGCACCGCCAAGGAGAAAAAGGAAATTTTAGAGCGTGTCGAGCAGGGCAAGGTCGACATCCTCATCGGCACCCATGCACTGTTGTCGCAGGGCTTGAAGTTCCAGGATTTGGGGCTGCTGGTGGTAGACGAGGAGCAGCGCTTCGGCGTGCGCCACAAGGAGCGGCTGAAGCAGATGCGCGCGGCGATCGATGTGCTGAGTATGAGCGCGACGCCGATTCCGCGGACGCTGCACATGTCGCTGGTAGGGCTGCGCGATATGAGCGTCATCGAGACACCGCCCAAGGACCGCATGGCGATCCAGACCATCGTCGCGAAGTTCGACGAGAAGCTGATTCGCACGGCGGTAGAAGTCGAGCTGGAGCGCGGCGGGCAGGTGTACTTCGTGCACAACCGCGTGGAGACGATCTATGAGTTAGCTTCGAAGATTCGCGAGCTCGTTCCGCAGGCGCGTGTCGTCGTCGGCCATGGCCAGATGCCCGAAGCGGAGCTGGAACGGACCATGCTTGCGTTCATGGATGGTGAATACGATGTGCTCTGCGCGACATCGATCATTGAAAACGGTCTTGATATCCCGCGCGCGAACACGATCATCATCAACCGCGCGGACCGTCATGGATTGAGCGAGCTGTACCAGCTGCGCGGCCGCGTGGGCCGGTCGAATCGCCGCGCCTATGCGTACTTGCTGATTCCGCCGGAGCAACAGCTAACGGAGATCGCGCGGCGCAGATTGGCAGCGCTCAAGGAGTTCTCCGACCTCGGCGCGGGTTTCAAAATCGCCGCGCTCGACCTGGAGCTGCGTGGTGCCGGCAACATGCTGGGCGGCGAGCAATCAGGGCATATCGAGGCCATCGGCTTTGAGATGTATACGACCATGCTTGAGGAAGCCGTGAGCCGCCTCAAGGGTGAAGGTCAGGAGGAGAGGCCGCAGGTGACGGTGAACCTCGGCATCTCGTTACGCATCGACGACACGTACATCCCCGAGGAGGGCCAGCGGTTGCGGATGTACAAACGCATCGCCGGTGCGGAGTCGATGAGCGCGTTGACCGAAGTGCGCGCGGAGCTCGAAGATCGCTACGGCCAACCGCCGGGGAGCGTGCTCCATTTGCTCATCGCGGGCGAAATTCGGCTGACGTGCGAGCTGCTGGGCATTGCGCAGATCGAGCGAAAGCGAATGTTAATCGAAGAGCCAAAGAAAGCTGCGCCCCCACCGGCGAAACCCAACGTGCAGAGGCCGAGCTTTGGGAGTTGGCCAATGGCGCAGTCAACCCGGCCGCCGTTGGCGGGCCGTCACGGACAGCTGCCGCAGACCGCGAACCTGCAGTTCTCCACGCGCGCGGCGACCAGTCGCCCGGTAACCAACGCGACCGTCGCTCTGCGCGAGACGGCTGCGGCACGCCCTGCAAACTCTCCAGCCGCGCAGGCGGGCAAGTTGAAGCCTATGCGCGACATGCTGTACATCACGTTCAGCGAAAAATTGCACGCCGCCCCTCAGGAAGACGGGAAAGGCATCAACGTGGGCGCGCTGATGAAGCTGGTGGCGCGCAACGCGAAGAACGGAGCGCAGCTGACCCCGCAGGGAACGCTGCGCTGGCCGCTATCGAGCGCGAAAGCGGACGTCGTGTTGACCGAGACACGCGAACTGCTGGAGATGTTGCGCACGCAGAGTGCTGCAGCCTCCTAGCCAGCGCCTCCGCATGAAAGCGGCCGCAAACTGCGCTACACTTTGCCCATCATGAAATTTCGCGGTTTCCTTCTCCTTCCTGTTCTCGCCACCTTCATGGTGAACTCCCCAGCACACGCGCAGAACCTCGCGGCAGACGGCGGCAATCAGACGTTCGACTATCTCAGCAGCCAATACTTCGACGACATTCTCTTCAAGTTTGCGCCGACCGAAGGCACGAGCGCCGGCCTGCATCAATACGACTCGCAACTGGAAGATTATTCCGCCGCGGGTGTGCAGCGCGAGGTTGCGGCCCTCCGTGACTTCGAGAAGAAACTTGAGGCCATCGACCCCAGCGCGCTCGATGCCGAGCCCGCCGCCGACTACCAGATTCTCCTGAACACTGTCCGCGGACAGCTACTTCAATTGGAAGTGATTCGCGGCTGGGAGAAGAATCCAGATCAGTATTCGAGCGGCGTGACCAACTCCATCTTCGTGATCATGGAGCGCCCGTACGCACCGGTGGACGTGCGCCTCCGCGCTGCCATCGAGCGTGAGAAACAGATTCCGCAGGCGCTTGAGTATGCGCGCGCGAATCTGAAGAACCCGCCACACATCTATACGGAGATCGCTCTGGAGCAGATTGACGGCGACATCAGCTTTTTCCAAAACGATGTGCCAAGCGCCTTCGCGTCCGCCACCGACGCGCAGGCCAAGGCTGACTTCGCGAAGAGCAATGCTGCTGTCATTGATGCGTTGAAGAGCTATGGCGCGTGGATGAAGACAGACCTGCTGCCGCGTTCGAGTGGCGACTTCCGCTATGGCGCAGACACGTTCTCCAAGGCGCTCGCGTATAACGAGATGGTCGATATTCCGCTCGATCGCCTGTTGCAGATTGGCTATGACGACCTGCATAAGAACCAGGCGGAGTTCGCGCGGGTCGCGAAGGAAATTGACCTTACCAAGACGCCGCAGCAGGAACTGGCCGAGCTGGCGACAATGCATCCGGCGCCGGACAAGCTGCTGCAGGCATTTCATGACCGCTTCGAGTCGGAGATTGCCTTCATTCGCGCCCATCACATCATTACCATCCCCAGTGACGTGCAGCCCACGCTGGAAGAGACGCCGCCGTTCATGCGCGCCACCACGCAGGCATCGATGGACCCTCCAGGGCCGTTCGAAAAAAACTCCAACAAGGCGTACTTCAACGTGACGCTGCCGGAGCCGAACTGGTCTGCGCAGCGCACATCGGAATACATGGCCGCATTCAACATGGGAACGATCGTCTCGACCAGCGTGCACGAGGCCTATCCTGGACACTACGTTCAGTTCCTGTGGACGCCGCAGTTTCCTTCGACGATCCGCAAGGTGTTGGGCGCGAATACCAACATCGAGGGCTGGGCGCACTACTGCGAGCAGATGATGCTCGATGAGGGTTACGGTCAGCCCGGCGCAGGAGCAACGACCGAACGCGAAGCCAGGTTGATTCGCCTGGGGCAGCTGCAGGATGCGCTCTTGCGTGATGCGCGCTTCGTCGTCGGCATCCGCATGCATACCGGCGTTGGCGGGGCGCTGACGATTCCCGAGGCGGAAGATTTCTTCGTCAAGGAAGGCTACCAGGCGCGGCCCATCGCTGAAGTCGAAACGAAGCGCGGGACCGCTGACGCGCTCTATCTCTACTACACCCTAGGCAAACTCGAAATCATGAAGCTGCGCGCCGACGTGCAGAAGAAAGAGGGTGCTGCCTTCAACCTTCAGCAGTTCCACGACGACTTCATGCGCCAGGGGTTTGCGCCCATCAAGATCATCCGCAAGGCGATGCTGCATAACGACAGCCCCGTGCTCTAGGAATCGAAACAGCGGCCTCCTGAAGATTGTGCGGCTATGGTTGTACGCAGCCAGCGAATCTCCTCCATGCTGAAGCGGCTGTGTTCCATCGCTGCGACGTTCGCGCGGAGATGGTCCAGCCGCAGCATCGAGGGCACCACCACCTGCACACCCGTGTCGCGCGTGATTGCGTTCAGCACAACGTCGGCAAGCAGCGCGTCATTCATCGGTATGAGCTTCTCGCGCAGCGTGAAGGGGGTCTCTGGAGCGCGGGCAATGCGGCTCAGCAGCGCCTTGCCCGCCGCGATGCCAGCGGCGCCACCAAAGGGATGGTTGGCGATTGCGAACATATTGGCTTCCGCTCCCGACCATCCGTCTGCCCGCGTCATGTCGAAGAGGTTGCAAGGAAATTGCACGGTATCAAGTCCCGGCACTCGCGCCGCAAGCGCGGCTTCAATTACCTCTGGTTGCGAGGCGATGCCGAAGCGCCGAATCTTGCCCGATGTCACCAGGTTCCCAAGCGCGGCGAACAAGTCGTCCTGCTCAAGGATGCTGGCCGGCGGCTCATGCAGGAGCAGGAAATCCACGGAGTCCGTGCGCAGGGCGCGCAGGCTCTCATCGAGGCTCTGGTGCAACGCGGCTACGCTGAAGTGTCCGGCAGACGACATAGAGGCGAGCTGCCCCTGGATTGTCCTGCGAACGCCGGGAGCGAACCGCAGCAGGGCACGTGCGGTCGGCTTCAACACCCGCTTCAAGGGGCTCACGGCCATCGGCCGAATACCGAATTTGGTAGACAAAAAGACCTGATCGCGGCGGCCGCGAAGAAATTCGCCGAGCAGCGCCTCCGAGTCTCCATAGCCGTACGAGCGGGCCGTGTCATAGAAGATGACGCCTGCGTCATACGCCGCCGCGAGCGCTGCCAGCGAGGCTTTACGGCCCACACGTCCCATCACCGCGGAGCAGCCAAAGCCTAGCGCCGGCGTACGTGTGTTAAGGTTGTGCAGCGCAATCGATTGCATGGTCGTCCGCCTTGCAGACCGCGCGGCAACCTGTCAGAATCGTTTCGCCATCTGAGCCAGAACGTCCAGTATTCCACTCGGTCCTTCTGGTTTGTAACACGATGATCCCTCTGCGTGCGATCATGTTCTGTTCTCGACCTGACGATACTGAAGAGGTAAAACAGTAGAGAGACATCAATTTCAATGATTCCGCAAAAAATCCGCAAGGCAGTTGTTCCCGCAGCCGGTTACGGCACCCGCTTCCTCCCAGCCACCAAGGCCACTCCCAAGGAGATGCTTCCGCTGGTCGACAAACCGTTGATCCAGTATGCCGTGGAAGAGGCCGTTGCTGCAGGCTGTACTGACGTCATCATCGTCACTGGTCGCGGCAAGACGACGATGGAGGATCACTTCGATCGCTCGCCGGAGCTCGAGTCTGCGCTGCGTGCGAAGGGCCGCACGGATCTGTTGAAGGTCACATGCGCAGTCTCCAAACTTGCGCGCATCAGCTATGTTCGCCAGCCTGAAGCGCTCGGTCTCGGCCACGCTGTACTCATGGCGAAGCAACTGGTAGGCGATGAACCCTTCGCCGTCATCCTGCCCGATGACATTGTGGATGCCGAAGGCGGATGCCTCGCGCAGATGGTTGGAGCATTTGACGAGACCCACTCGACGATTCTCGGCACCGAGGTCGTCGAAGGCGATGCGATTTCGATGTACGGCTGCCTGGACTGCACCGACTACCCCACCAATCCGCGACTCGTCGTGGTCAACAACCTCGTCGAAAAGCCAAAGCCGCAAGAAGCGCCCAGCCAGAACGCGATCATCGGCCGCTACATCCTGACACCGAAAATCTTCGAGATGATCGAGCAACTGACCCCGGGAGCCGGCGGGGAGCTGCAACTCACCGACGCCATCAAGGCGCTGTTGCAGTTTGAGCAAGTCTACGGATTTCACTACGTTGGCCAGCGTTACGATGCGGGCGACAAGCTCGGGTTCCTCAAGGCAACGGTCGACTTCGCCATCAAGCACGATGGGGTTGGGGATGCCTTTCGCGAATGGTTGAAGTCTCAGAAGTTCTAACCCACCGCTCTTCACCTGCACGGGCATCGGTTTTCCTCACGCGGGAAGATATGCTGGAGTGTGTCGAAGCCCGCGCGGAGCCTCTCGGTAATCAGCGGCGCGGATGCCTCTGAGGATGACTTGAAGAAAAATCTGCTGCCGATTGAATCTATCGCCGCCAAGCTCGACCTGACGGACGACCTGTACGAACGACGCACGCCGGTCAGCGCCAAACTCAGCCTCGAGCTGCTGAAGCAAAGCCCTCGCGGAGATCGTCGTGGCAAGCTGATCCTGGTGACGGCGACCTCGCCAACCGCATCCGGCGAGGGCAAGACCGTTACCTCCATCGGTCTTGTCCAGGGTCTGGAGAAGATCGGCAAAAGCGCCATCATCACCTCCCGCGAGCCGTCACTTGGCCCAGTGTTCGGTATGAAAGGCGGCGCTGCCGGTGGCGGAAGATCGCAGATCGAGCCAGCCGAGAAGATCAATCTCCACTTCCATGGCGACTTCCACGCAATCACCTCGGCGCATAGCCTGCTCTCCGCACTGATCGACTCCCACCTGTTCCATGGCAACGAGCTAGACCTCGAGCCTGATGCGGTCACCTGGCCTCGCGCGGTGGACATGAACGATCGCGCGCTGCGCAACATCATCGTCAGCGTCACGGCTCCTGACAAGCGCCAGCGTGATGGCAGCAATCGCGCCGCCGGGTTCCTCATTACGGCTGCATCAGAGATCATGGCGATCCTTTCGCTCGCCTCGGGTCGTGAAGATTTGCGTCGCCGCATCGCGCGCATCGTCATCGGCCAGAACCGCAAGGGCGAGCCCGTCACCGCAGCCGACCTCCGCGCCACCGGCCCCATGCTGGCGCTGCTCAGCGAAGCCCTTCTGCCCAACCTCGCGCAGACTACCGAAGGCACGCCGGCGCTAGTGCATTGCGGGCCCTTCGCCAACATCGCGCACGGTACCAGCTCCGTCATCTCGCACGAGATCGGCCTGCGGCTCGCCGACTACGTTGTGAACGAAACCGGCTTTGCCTCGGACCTCGGCTTCGAGAAGTATATGGACCTAGTGATGCCGACGTCGGGCATCAAGCCGTCGGTCGCGGTGCTCGTAACTACTGTGCAGAGCCTGCGCAACCAGGGGGAAAGTGACCTCGAGCGCGGCTTCACGCACCTTGCAAAGCACATCGACATCGTGCGGGGCTTCGAACTTCCCGTGGTCGTCGCGATCAATCGGTTCCCCAATGACACCCCAGCCGAGCTCGAAACGCTGCACCAGTTCTGCGAGGCCCACGGCGCCTCGTTTTCGCTCTCTGAGGCTTTCGCAAAAGGCGGCGAGGGTGCGGTCGATCTGGCGAACAAGATCGTTGAGGTCATCGACGCCAATCCAGCCGTCGAGCCCGTCACCACGTATGCGCGCGAAGACTCCGCCATCGAGAAGATCACGAAGGTGGCGCGCTCTGTCTACGGCGCTGATGGCATCGAGCTTAGCGAACGTGCGCAGCAGAATCTCGCTCGCTTCGAGCGCTGGGGCCTCGGCCACCTGCCCGTGTGCATTGCGAAGACGCAGTATTCGCTCTCCGATGATCCCAAGCGCATGGGCGCGCCCACTGGATGGACGCTGCACGTCACGGACGTCGCACTATCAGCCGGCGCTGGATTTCTGGTCGTGATTGCCGGCTCCGTGATGCTCATGCCCGGCTTGCCGAAGATCTCCCGCGCGCTCGACATCGACGTCGACGAAGACGGCGAGATCATCGGCATGTCTTAGCCTGCGCCGGGAAGATCCTTTCGTGCATGCTTCGGGCGCGCCCGCAGCAGCCCGCACATCGCCGCGGCTAGCAGCGTCAATACGGCAATCGTGTAAAGGCCGCCAGAAAAGCCGTGCGTAAGATCCCGCAGTCGCCCGGTAAGATACGGCCCCACGAAGCCGCCCGCGCCCGAGATCATCATGATGATGGCCACGCCGCCAGCCGCCGCGCGACCGCCCAGCATCCTCGTGGGCAGCGTCCAGAAGGGCCCCATGATGCTCCAATAGCCCACCGCCGCCAGTGTGAATCCCATCAGCGCCGCGATCAGCGAGTGCGTCGTGCCCGCCCACGCAAAGCCGATCGCACTCAAAATCAGGCAGCCAGCGATGTGCCATCGCCGCTCGCCGCTGCGGTCGCTGCTATAGCCGACCGCTACCGTGAAGATCGCTGCAGCGATGTACGGAATCGTCGAATAGTTTGCGATGCGGCTCGCGTCCGCGGCGGAAAGCGTCGTGCCAGCGGCCGCGCTCCCATGCAGAAAGCTCGTCAGAATCAACGGCATCCATAAGTTCACGGTATACACGCCTACCTGGTCAACAAAACAGATAGCGGCAAGCAGCCAGATCATGGGCGCCTTGAACGCGTCGATCAGGTTATGCTTCTCAGCCGCGCCGCCGGCCTGGCGATCCTCTTCCAGTTCCGCATCAAGCCACAACTTCTCCTCGGCGGTCAGCCAGTTCGCATCATCTGGTTTGTCCTTCAGCAGATACAGAACGCTGAAGCCCATGACGAAGCTTGGGATACCCTCCGCGAGAAACAGCCACTGCCATCCGTGCAGATGCGAAACGCCCTCAAGATTCAGCAGCCATCCCGACATCGGCGCGCCCACCACTCCGGCGATTGACGTTGCGGTCATGAACTTCGCGATCGCGCCTGCCCGCTGCCGCGACGGAAACCAGTACGTAAGGTAAAGGATCATGCCGGGAAAGAATCCCGCCTCGCACACGCCCAGCAAGAACCGAAGCACGTAAAACGAAACCGGCCCGCGTACGAACATCATCCCGGTCGCAATCACGCCCCAGCTGATCATGATGCGCGCGATCCAGCGTCTCGGTCCAACCTTCACCAGCATCAGGTTGCTGGGCAGATCGAAGAGCGCGGAGCCCAGAAAGAAAATTCCCGCCCCCGTCCCGTAGACGGTGTTGCTGAGGCGCAGATCATGCTTCATCTGCAGCGCGGCGAATCCCACATTGACGCGGTCCAGGTAGGCAAGAATGTAGAGCAGGAAGAGATACGGGATCAGCCGCCAGGCAATCCTGCGAAAGAGCCGGGGTCCATCTACGGGCTGGGAGAGTTCGACGGGCTGCGGGAGATCAACGGAGGGCACACTCCACTGTAACCGCTCAGACGTGCCGCGAGATGCCAGGTGAGGGATGAGGTCCGGGGGCGGTGCTGTCGGCGACCATCAACTGGTTGCGACCACAGTCCTTCGCCGTATACATCATCGTGTCGGCGGCGCGAATCAACTCATGCAATGTACTCCCGTCCTGCGGAAACGTTGCCAACCCCAGACTCGCAGTGACGGAGAGCGAAAGTCCTTCGCCAGTCAAAAACCGCGTCTGCGCAAGCTGTTCGAGAACGTGCCGGGAGAGTTCAGTCGCCGCGGGCTTGTCGAGTCCGCGCAGGATCGCCACAAACTCATCCCCGCCATAACGAAACTCCGCGTGATCCGGCCCCAACAGTCGCTTCAACAGGTTCCCCACCTCGGCCAGCAGCCGCGAGCCTACGAGATGTCCGTGACGATCATTCACCCGCTTGAAGTAATCCAAATCCAGAAACAGCAGGCTGAAGTGCGGTTTCATAATCGGAACCACGCGGAACGCGCTCTTCGAGACGTGTTCGGCGATCTCCTGTTCCAGCAGCGTATACAAGTGCCGCGCGTTGAACAGGCCTGTGCAGTCGTCCGTGATGCTCAGGTGATGAATCAGCTTTACGCGGCGCGCATTCTCCAGCGCAATTGCAGCGTAGTCGCATAGCACCCGGAGAAACGCGATGGAGGACTCGGGCAGCAGGTCCAGCTTGCTGTTATTGAGCTGCAGCGCACCTAGCGTGCGCTCACCATGACGGATCGGTAGGCAGGCAATCGAGCGCAGATTTAATTCGGGATGGGCCTTGGCATAGCGCGACCAGTCAGGATCGGCGCTGATGTCGGCCACCACCAGCGGATTGCCGGTCGCGGCCACATAGCCTGCAATGCCTTCGCCTGGCTTCAGCCGCAGATCGCCCAGCAGCGACTCGTCCAGCCCTGTCGAGAGCGCGTAATACAGCTCGCCCGTCTCTTCATCCACCATCAGGAGCGACCAGTGTTCCGGCCCGAAAAACTCCTCCATCTTTGCCATGATGGAACGCAGCAGCGAGTCAAGCTTCAGGTTCGAGGTGAGTGCGCGCGCGACCTCGTGGAACACACGCAGGCTGTCCATTTGGCGCGAGTCGATGGAGGCCAGCTGTCGCCGATCGTTCTTGCGTAGATCGCTCATGACCTGCGGCACGTGTTGCCGCGAACCCCTTCCTAGCGGTTTTGCCCCTTTGCCGCGTCTGTTATGAACTGCCGGTGTGCTCGGGAGTGTCCGGACGGTTCCGCTAGCATAGCTGAGAAAAAACTTTGTTTCCACGTCCTGCCGAACAGATGCAGTCGGTTGGTGCCGATGTTCGCCAGCGAACATAAGCTTTCAGCCGCCGATGTGCACCATGCTCCGCGACGGTTTGAGAAATCCCGGCTCGCCAATGTGGTGCCGAGCCTCCTTGTGCTGGACGATCCTCCGAATCCAGCTTGCCATCTCAACGTCGGTTGCACCGCGAACCATTTGCCCCACAAGATCATGGTCCGACTGCGAGAACAGACAGGTCCGGAGCTTACCGTCTGACGTGACGCGCACCCGGCTGCAATGGCCGCAAAAGGCCTCTGAGACCGGCGCAATGATGCCAATCTCTCCCACCCCGTCGTCGAAGGTGAAGCGCCGAGCTGTCTCTGACAGATGGTTCGCCGGCAGCGCCACCACAGGCCGCACCGCATTGAGCCGGGCGAGGATCTCCCTCATCGGCACTACCGTTTCCGGAGACCAGGTTCGGTCCTCCTCCAGCGGCATGCACTCGATAAACCGCACGATTACCTGCTCGTTCCGTGAAAATTCAGCGAACGATTCAATCTGCGAATCGTTGAACCCCCGCAGCAGCACGCAGTTCACCTTCACCGGTCCCAGGCCCGCATCCTGCGCCGCGCGAATCCCGTCGCGTACC
Organism: uncultured Acidobacteriaceae bacterium; assembly: GCA_963737325.1. Classification (GTDB taxonomy): domain Bacteria; phylum Acidobacteriota; class Terriglobia; order Terriglobales; family Acidobacteriaceae; genus Granulicella. The sequence goes on along the minus strand of CAVTSJ010000023.1, from coordinate 173,503 downwards.
CTCTCAAAGCTCCCGGGAACCCGCGTGATTCGCGTAAACGTCTCCGGGTCCACCGCATCCATGCTGACCGTGATCCGCTTTAGCCCGGCCGCCTTCAGCTTCCGCGCCATCGGCGCCAGCAGATGCCCGTTGGTCGTGATCGCAATGTCCAGCGGAGCGTCCGAGAACGCAGGCTGCATCTCGGCCGTCTCGCGAATCAGGTCGAGCAGTCCCTCGCGCAGCAGTGGTTCGCCCCCAGTCAGGCGTACCTTCTCAATCCCCATCGAAACAAACACCCGCAGGATGCGCGCGTAGATCGCAATCGGCAGTTCGGTAAACTGCGCGCCCTCATTGCCCGTCCGGCAGTAGACGCAGCGATAGTTACAGCGGTCGGTTACCGAAAGCCGCAAGTCAGTGAGCGCCCGGCCATGACCATCCCGCAGCCGCAAGTGCCTCGCCGCGTTCCGCGTGCAGCGCCGCCGGCGAATCCGCGGACGCAGGGTGCTCGAGTTCGGAGAGGTTAGCCAGGGAGAAGGCCATAAACAACAATACATCCTATTAGATGCTAGGCGAGCGCCGCCAGCATCAACAAGGTTGGCCAGGTGAAAGACTGCCAACCTGTGCAGCGTCCGGCCGAGAAAGAGTTTTTCGCTTAGATTCCTACGCCGAACTCGACATCCTGCGCCTGGTCGCCGGAATGCGCATAAAAATCATACGGCGTCCGGCGATTGAACTTGTAGCGCTGACGGAGTTCGCGTCCAATCACAACACCGATTGCCACCGTTGCGACGCCGGCGGATATCCAGCCAACATTGCGCAGGAAAGAACTCCCGTCGTCGGTCACGCGATCGACAGAATCTTCGATGTGGTCGCCGATTTTGCGGAGCGAACGAGAGAGCTTCATGCTTAGGATGATAAATGAATCCGATAAACGTTGTGTAATCGCGCGGTCGGGAAGCCCATCCGCTATCAGTAAGTCAGTTAACAGTCACGCATGACACACAACCAGATCACCTGCAGCATGCGCTCAATCCTTTGACGCGCTCGAAGACGCCGGCGTCGCACTTACCGGTGCGGGCTTGGAACTCTCCACGGGTTTCGCGCTCTCACTGGACTTCGCCCCCTCGCCGGAACCTGCAGACGCCGATACGGAATCGACCTTCCCGCTCTTCCCCGTATCACCGGTTCCCGACCCACCGCCAGCGTTCGCGCCATCTGACCCGCTTCCACTGCCGTCGCCACCCGAGCCCTCGCTCGAGGCCGCCGGCTTCGCCGAAGCATAGCCGTCCTTGTACCACCCGCCGCCCTTGAACGAGATTGCGGCAGCCGTGATGGTGCGATCCAGCCGTCCGCCACAGTGCGGGCATAAAGTCAGCTCAGGGTCAGAAAACTTCTGGATCTTCTCTGTCCGCCGATGGCAGCCAGTGCATTCGTACTCGTAAAGCGGCATTGCGGGTCCTTAACGTGTCTGGCTGGGTAACGCTTATTACGCACAAATCAGCCTTTCCTCAGAATACAGAGTCTCGCCCCTGTGTGCCCAATTTCGCTCGGCTGCGCAGAAGATTTCCCGTCACAAGTCACCCCGTTTTTGACTCGAAGTATTAGAAAACTCTCATGATTTTGGCCTGTTCTGCTACACGCCTCTTGGCGCGTTAGAAGTTACCCACGATTAGAGACCTGTTCTTAGACTTTCCTAGTAGCTGGTCTGTGGGAACCCACAGCCGCAGGGAACTCCAAATGGCTCCGCGTATCCTCAGCTCGACGTTACCTCATCGCGCTCTCTCCCGGCGTCAGCTGCTGCACGGCTTCGCTGCGATCGCTGCCAGCTCTGCGCTCACCGGCTGCGGTGCCGCGCTCGTTCGCTCCATAAGCTCCTCCAACGGCGTGCAGCCGACGCCCACCCCTACCCCCACACCTCCGCCAACGCAAACTCCGACGCCCATACCCGCCGTCCCGCCTACAGCACAGCCGGTCCCGACCGGCGCGATCACCGTCGCCTTGTTGACCATCTCCTCTACCGCTGCAGGCTCCTTCGGTCCCGGCTTTCTTGGCCTCGCCTACGAAAAGCAGTCGCTCCTCACGCCGCTCTTCACCGCCAACGCCGGCCTGCTCGGCCTCTTTCAGCGTCTTGGCCCTGGCATTCTTCGTATCGGCGGCGTGTCTGTCGACGAAAGTGTGTGGACCCCCGATGGCCCGGGCCAGGCGGCCGGTCAGGTTGCGCCCTCAGACGTCGACGCGCTCGCCGCTTTCCTCCGCACTGCGGGTTGGAGCTGCATCTACGGCATCAACCTTGGCGGCTCGGCCACCGGTGCCACCACCCCCGCGCTCGCCGCCGCAGAGGTCGCTTACGTCGCGCAGCAACTTGGCTCGGCGCTGCTCGGCATTGAGCTCGGCAACGAGTGCGAAACCTACGGAACCAGCTTCTACCCCAACAAGTGGTCGGTCGAGATCTTTGAGGCTCTCTGGCAGCAGTATCGCTCGGCCATCGTCGCCGTGACCCCCGGCGCCCCGCTTTGCGGCCCCGCTGCTGGCAGCGATCTCGACACCTGGACGCTCCCCTTCGGCGAGTACGTCACCAGCAGCCAGATCAGCCTGCTCACCCAGCACTACGCGCGCGGCCCCGCATCCACGGCCAGCGTGGACGACCTCGTCTCTCCCGACACCGCGCTCTCTACCGAACTGCTCATGCTGCACTACGGAGCCCAGTCCATCGACGTGCCCTTCCGCATCGACAGCCTCAGTTCGTACGACGACGGCGGGGCACCGGACGTCAGCAACACTTACGCCGCTGCCCTCTGGGCCATCGATACCATCTTTCAAACCGCACTAGGTGGCGCCTCCGGGCTGAATCTGCAGTGCGGTGGCGAACAACCCGGCACCGCCATCGCCGACAATAGCGGCATCGTCCTCGGGCCCCAACCAGTCTTCTACGGCGCTCTGCTCGCGGCGATGGCCGGTACCGGAACCCTGCTCAGCGCGCAGCTCTCCGCCGGCACGTTGAACGCAACCGCCTACGCGCTTCAGACCACCACTGGCATGAGCGTCGCGCTGGTCAACAAGGACGCAACGCAGAATCTCGACCTCAGCATCGTCCTGCCGCAAGCCATGTCCACCGCGACGCTGCAGCAGATGACGCAACTCTCGGCCGGCGCTACCGCACCCAGCCTTGCCGCACTCTCCGGAATCACGATCCAGGGCGCAACGGTCGCCAACGACGGCGCCTTCCAACCCGGTTCCGCCTACTCCCTGACGCTCAGCGCCACACAACTCTCCTGCTACGTGCCTGCGCTCAGCGCAGTCCTCATCCAGCTCACGTAGCCACTCGTGCAATCCCTGTGTGCGCGATGCTATCGTTCAGGCCATGGGGCCTTTCGTTCGTTCGATTGCACTCGCAGGATTCTTCTCAATGGTCGCAGCAGCACAGCAGCCGCAGCCAACCGTCGCGCCCACGCCACCCATGGGCTGGAATAGCTGGGACGCCTACGGTCTCACCATCACCGAACCGCAGTTCCGCGCCAACGTCAACGTGCTCCGCGACAAGCTCCTACCCTTTGGCTGGAACTATGCGGTCATCGACGAAGGCTGGTTCTTCGAGAATCCCGGCGATCGCCCCACCCCCAACAAGCTTCGCTATGCCATCGACCCCTACGGCCGCTACGTTCCCGTCCCCGCCCGCTTCCCATCCGCTGTTGTTGCCGAATCGCCACTGCCGCAAACCAGCCCCGCCGATGCCACGCACAAGCTCTCCGCCACCATCGAATCCACCAGCTTCACGGCGCTCGGCGCGTGGGTTCACGCGCAGGGCCTCAAGTTCGGCATTCACATCGTGCGCGGCATTCCGCGCGCCAGCGTCGAACGCAATCTGCGGATTGAAGGCAGCAGCTTCCACGCGCAGGATGCTGCCGACCAGGCCGACGCCTGTCCCTGGGACCCCACCAACTGGGGCGTTCGCGACAACGCTGCCGGCCAGGCCTGGTATGACTCGCTGCTGCGCCAGTACGCCTCCTGGGGCGTTGACCTGCTCAAGGTCGATTGCATCGCCGACCACCCCTTCAAGCTCGATGAGATCGAGATGATCCACCGCGCCATCCAGAAGACTGGCCGGCCCATCGTGCTCAGTCTCTCGCCCGGTCCTACCGCGCTCGCCCACGCCGCGGAGGTTACGCGCCTCGCCAACATGTGGCGCATTGCCGACGACGAATGGGATGTCTGGTCTGCGGAGCCCGGCAAGACCTTCCCGCAGGGCGTGAAGGACCAATTCGCTCGACTCGCCGCGTGGGCGCCGTATGCGCGAGCCGGCAACTGGCCCGACGCCGACATGCTTCCCATCGGCCAATTGCGTCCCGAACCCGGCTGGGGCCAGCCTCGTTCCTCGCGCCTTACCCCCGAGGAGCAGCGCACCGAGCTCACTCTCTGGTCCATCGCGCGCAGCCCGCTTATCCTCGGCGCCAATCTCACCCTGCTCGACGAACCCACCCTCGCGCTCCTCACCAATCGCGACCTCATCGCGATCAACCAAACCGCAACGAAGAGCTTCGATCTCCTCCACCAGGGCGACTTCATCGTCTGGCAGGCAGATCTTCCCGGCCACGGGATCGCGCTCGCCCTCTTCAACACCGGCGACGCCCCTATGAATCTGAAACGCAACTTCGTACAGCTAAGCCCACCCCTGGGCGCGCACCCCTGGAACGTCCGCGACGTCTGGGCACGGAAGGACCTCGGCCCCCGGCAGGGCGTCTCCGCGGATCTTCCGCCACACGCCTGCCTCTTGGTTATCCTTCGCCCTTAGAATCGGTGCCCGTAGCCGCGGATATGCGAAGATGGAGTCGCGGCCATGCAGCGACGCCTTCTCTCCATCCTGTTGTTCTGGGCGACTCTGTTCCCCCTGATTGCCCCCGCGCTCACCTCGGGCGCGATGGGGCAATCGACGCTGCCTGCCTGTTGCCGCCGCGGCGGCAAGCACCACTGCGATATGTCTCCGGAGGCTCGCGCGCTGCTGCTGCACGAGGACGATGGCTCAACCCGCATCGGCGCAAAGCCTGAACAGTGCCCCTACCGCCAACGCTCCCTGGTCGTTACGCATCTCCAGACTCCCACCCCCGGCGCCGCTTCAACCCAGGCAGCATTCTCGCTGCAGGAGCCCTCCGCAGCAGCGCAAGCCGAGTGCCTCCGCCGTATCTCCTTCGATCGCTCCCGCCAGAAACGCGGCCCTCCCGCTCTCCTCGCCTAGCACTCGCACGCGTAGCGTAACTCCCGCAGCCACACGGCGGTGAGTCTCCATCGTGCTCCCATTCGCGCCCAATCAAGCGGCCCGTCACGACCCTGTGACCAGGAGAGTCTCCATGTACCCCTTCGCCCTGCAGCGACGCATGCCGTTCGCACGTCGTCTGCTTCTCAGTCTTATCGCGCTCCTTCTGCCAGGAACGCTCGCCTGGGCTTCCATCTTCGGCACGGTGCAAGGCATCGTCCACGACCCGCAGCACCGCCCCATTCAGGGAGCTCAGCTCACGCTGAAGGCTCAGAACTCGGAGTTTACGCAAACGTTGAAGACCAACGCGAACGGCGAGTTCGTGTTCAGCTCCGTGCCCATCGGAAATTACATCGTCACGGTCTCAGCCAACGGCTTTCAGTCGATGCGCCAGGATGTGATTGTCCAGTCGGACACCAGCCCGATCCTTCACTTTCCCCTGGCGCTCGCAACGGTGAAAGAGAGCGTCCTGGTGCCCGGAACCGCGGGTCAGGCGACCACCGACAGTGTCACGCCAACCACGATGTTAAGCCGCATAGACATTCAGCAGACTCCAGGAGCAGACCGTACCAACGGCATGGAGATGATCACGGATTATGTTCCGGCCTCCTACGTCACCCACGACATGCTGCACATGATGGGTGGTCATCAGGTGAACTGGCTCATCGACGGCGTCCCTATTCCCAACACCAACATCGCCACCAACCTTGGTCCGCAGATTGATCCCCGAGACATCGATTATCTCGAGGTCTATAGCGGTAGCTACGATGCCGACTACGGCGACCGCACCTATGGCGTCTTCAACGTTGAGCCGCGCACCGGCTTCGAGCGCGACAAAGAGTGCGACCTCGTCCTCACCGCCGGCAACTTCTACCAGACTGACGACCAGATAAGTTGCGGAGGGCACACGCAGCGCTTTGCGTACTATGCGAGCCTGAACGGGAACCGCAGCGCGTACGGACTCCAGACGCCGGTTCCGCAGGTGGTCAACGACGCGGTGAATGGCTTTGGCGGATTCGCTTCGTTCATCTTCAATCCCGATCCGAAGAATCAATATCGGCTCGTCACCTCGCTGCGCCGGGACTACTACCAGATCCCCATCGACCCGGATCCCGACTCCGTCGGAAACTCGGTCTACCCCTCGAGCGGCCTGCATGATGCTGAAGTCGAGCCCGACGGGTACGCCATCTTCTCCTGGATCCATACCTTCAATCCAACCACCCTGCTCACCGTTTCGCCGTTCTATCACTACAACGGCGCGGACTATAAAGGCGGCCAGAACGATTATCCCGTCATCTCGACCGTCGACCAGAACGCCAACTACGCGGGAGGGCAGACCATCCTCAGTGTGCACCGCTGGAAGAACGACATTCAGGCGGGTATGTATGGGTTCGGCCAGCACCAGTACAACTACTTCGGTAACGTCTATACGGACGGCACACCCAATGTTCCTACCTCGTCCATCGGCGTTACCGGAAGTGTCGTCGCTGAGTTCATCAACGACAAGATCAAGCTCACTCCCTGGTTCACGCTTATCGGCGGCTTCCGCGCAACGCAGTTTAACGCGACCATCTCCGAGACGGCCGCCGATCCCCGCGTTGGCGGCGCCATTCGCATCCCACGCCTGAACTGGGTCTTCAGCGGCTTCTACGGCTACTACTACCAGGCCCCACCGCTGGCGACGGCCACCGGACCTCTGCTCGACCTCGCAAACGGCCAGAACCTTACGTTCGCTCCGCTGCATGGCGAGCGCGACATTCAATGGCAATATGGTGTCACTATCCCCTATCGCAACTGGACGCTCAGCATCAACAACTACGAGACCAGGGCGGAGAACTGGTTGGACCACAACAACATCGGTGAATCGAATATCTTCTGGCCGATTACCTGGTCCTATGCGCTCATTCAAGGGTGGTCAGCGAACCTGCACTCTCCTGATGTCTTCCATCATGGCCAGTTCCATCTTGCCTACGCCAACCAGATCGCGCAGGCGACCTCCCCGATTACCGGGGGCCTTGTCTGTCCCTTGCCCATCACGGATGCATGCCCGCTCGACATTCCGCCAGGCCTCTCGCCGGTCGATCACGACCAGAGAAACACCTTAAACGTGGGCTTCGACGGCATCCTTCCACGCCAGTTCACTGCCTCGACGAACGTTTACTACGGTTCGGGCTTTACCAACGGCCTGTACGGCACGCCGCAGCAGCAGTATCCCGGAGAGTATCTGCCCAGCCACACCACCTTCGATCTCTCCGCCGGCAAGACGTTTGGAACCAGATTCACCGTCTCTGTGACCGCACTGAATGTGGCCAATCGCCGGGTGCAACTGGATAACAGTCTGACCTTCGGTGGATTTCACTGGAACGACCCGCGACAGATCTATGGGGAATTTCGCTATCGCTTCAAGTACTGAAGCAACTACTGACCTGTCCCGCCGTGGAGCACCTGTTCAACCACACCATGAACGTTGATCAGGCTCCACGGCGAAGCGTTCTCCTCCGCCTGCGTCTGCCCGGCATGATGCACAATCACCGCCGGCCGCGGATCGAAGCCATCCCGCGATGCTTCGGCATCTTCCGCCGTCCATCCCGGCTGATCATCCCATAGCCACAGGCGCCACGAGTGGTCGCCTTCCACAATCACCGTCGTGTCCTTCCAGCGCGGCGAGCTCTTCAGCGTCGCCATTACGCTGCCCAGCTCCCGGTCAGCCAGAGCCAGGCCGTCAAGGTACGAGCGGCCGCACCTCTGCGCGAAATCGCCACGCGCGCGGTTCCAGATCGCCGGGCTATGCGGCACTGGCAGGTGCAGAAATACGAAATCCGCCTGGTCGGTCCTCAGCACCTGTGAGGCATGTTCTTGCAATTCCACATACGTCCTGGTGCGCTGCCGCACTCCATACGTGCAGATATCTTCGTTCGCGCGTGCAGGCCACACGATCTGCTCTCCCGCATGCTTCAACGGCGACCACACGTTGCCCCAGAAGCTCGCATCCTGGGCCATTGGGCCGTCTGTCCGGTCGAGATTCATCCAGTAGCAGTCGTTGATCGTCCCTGCATAGATGGTGCAGTAGGGGTTGTACCAACCCACCGCCGCGGTGCGCCAACCGTTTTTCTGGGCATCGGCAAATACCGTCCCTGCGCCAGTCAGTTGCGTATAGCCGTGCTTCCCTCGATCATGCACCAGAAAGCGGTTGTCGAAAGTAAACTTGTACGCATCAATGATATGGCCGCTCAGCAGCGACGGGAGGATCTTCACTGTCTGGTCGCCGATCGGCTGCACATCCGTGAAGACGGTACTCTCGCGGCGCAGGGCATCGAAGTTTGGCAGCTCCAGGCCAGCTGCCCGATCTTCATAGAGCTGGTCATACGAAAGTTCATCAAAGACAATCCAGACCAGCCGCGGATGCTCTCGCGGCGGCTGCGTCGTTGTCGACCACGACGCCGATTGTTGGTACGGCCCGGGCTTCCAGCGCAGAATCCAAAGCAGCTGCAGCATGCTGCACAGGCAGAAGACCGCGAGGAAAGCGCCGGCAAACTCCGTCACCCGTATCAGCTTGCGATAGGTGTTCTTAAACCTGATCCACAGCAACAACACAAATGCTGTCCAGGCGACCGCAATCAGGAGAACAACGTTCTTCGTCACGGCAAGGGAAACCTGCGATCGAGTCAGCAGGATCAGGTACGGCGGCACCGCGATCACCAGTAGTAGCCTTACCCAGGGATACAGGCGCGTGCGCGAGAGAGTGCCAATCACCGCGAACAACAACAGCCCCAGCAGAACAATGTCTGTCAACTGCGCCCACACGATCCCGTGCAGTGCAAACGGCACATGCATCCGGACGTCGTAACCGCCACCCAGCAGGTCGCCGTAGCTCATCACCAGCATCATGGAGGCGAGGCCGAGGCACTGGCCGAGCTTCTTCAGCATCTTGTCCTTTTCAATCTCTGGGCGCGGACAGCACAGGCACAACTCTGCTCTATCCTGGACTTGTGGCGCTTCCATTAAGTGCTTTCTCGCCACGGTTCCTTCGCGAAGAGAAATAGAATACGGCCGTTGTCCAAGGGTTGTCTCCGCAGGGTGCGAAAGCGCCCTGCGCACGCTGCCAACAAATCTGTTTCGCCCAGCGAACCATACAGTGCGTCCCGTCCGCGCATCAGGCTCTGGTACATCGGATCGGATACCGGCACCCATTCCAGCACCAGCGTTTGCGCCGTCAGCCGATGCGCCAAATCGAGTATCGCGCTCACCGGAATCTGCTCCATCAAGATCAGATGATGAATCACCGCCAGCATCAGCACCACGTCCGACTTCTTCTCCAGCCGGTGCAGCAGGCTGCTGGTCTCGTGGTTCTCCCAGCCGACCGCCGGCGTCGGTCGCGCCAGGTCCGCATGAATCGTCTGGATCGACAACTCGCTCTTGCGAGTCATCCGGTACAGGCTTTCGGCTGCAGCCGCGTCCCGCTCCAGCGCCACCACCTGCGCTCCCTGCTCCGCGGCCAGCGCGCTGAACACGCCCGTGTTCGCTCCAATGTCCAGCACCCGCGCCGGCTTCAGCTCCTCCAAAACATTGCGAACCCAATCCAGCTTCTGCGCGCTCTCCTGCGCCGTGTAGTGGGTCAGCGTCGCTGTATAGTTTGACCACTCCGAACCCGAGTATTCCGGCATTGCCCGCAGCGTCCGTTTGCGCAGGTTTGCCAGCGTCTGCTTCAGCAGGTGGAGCGCAAGTTCGGGAGACTTATGCTGCGGTATCCCCTTTGCAGCTTTAGACTCTGCGCCCTTCTTGTCCAGCCGCGCCGGCAGTGTGACCGGCCAGAATGCGGACGGCGAAAACCGCTGCGACCAGCTCAACGCCTTGTACAACTCGACCGGTTCATACCCATCGCGCTTGAAGAGCGACAGCTCCAGCGGCCAGCTAAGCATCCGGTTCATCAACATCGGCAGCAGAAACGTACGAACGTACTGCCCATAGGCCAGCCAGATGTGCGACGGATATTCCTTCGGTGCCGGGTCCCAGCGCTCAAACGACAGAACGTCGACCAGTACCGGTCGCGAACCGATAAACAGAATATTCAGCGGCGTCGCATCCTTCAGGACCCAGCCCTCGTCCAGGGCCTCGGCGCACAGTGTAAGCGTCAACTCCGCGGCCGCCAACCATTGCGATGGCGTCCACTCCCACGGATACGTGGGCACCGGCACCCTGGGATGCAACAACTGCAGCCCAGCCGGCGTGTCTCTGATCGTGCTGCCGACCATGTCCCCGCGGTCCTGCAACCGATGGCAAAACTGCGAGGTGACAAACTCCATCACCGGCTCGCGCGCTTCAGGATGGATCGTTCGAATGGCGAAATCGCCTTCCAGGCTTAAAGATCCAGCTGGATCACGGAATGTGGCTGTAGGAGTTCCATTGGTCATGCGGCGTTGCGAGAATCTTCTTTCCGCCCCGTCAACGGGGAACCAGATAAGCGCGGGTCGGCGCCAGTCAGGGGCTTCTTTTTGTTGAATAGCCCCATGATACGCCGCCGCATAAAAAACCCAGCCGCAGCCAGTATGGACCCAATCGACTGCAGCGCCAGCAGCCCCGAACCTGGGTCAACATAGGCCATCGCACGGCGTTCCGTCGCCAGCATCAGGCAAATACAACAAAATACTGTAAGACCTACAGAGATCAGGCGCTTCATCGGTAAGTTCCAATCTGGTGTGCGCCTGAGAGTCAACGCTCACCTTGTTGAAATCAAGTTCGTCCCTCAACCACTTGCGGGGCGGCGCCTTGCCGGCCCATACCGAACCTCTCAGTTCTTTCTCGAGGTCGGAACAATATGACAAAACTGTTACCGCAACAGTGAGACGCATCTTCCTCGTGCCAAGACTCAACTTTGCATTTTTGTTTTGATGCAGGTCCCTTTCAATTCATCTCCTCCATTTCAGGAGGATGAAAAATTAGGGTTCGGCGTAATATCCGGTGCTCGTCGCCACGGTCAGACCAGGCTTAGCCACCGTCACCTTCAAGGAGTGGTAGACGTCTCTCTTCTCCGTCGGCGGTGGTTCAAAACCCAACCGGTAGTACGCGACGTTATCTGCCACAGACTCCTGCAATAACCCGGAAACATATGTACTGTTGAGCACCAATCCACCTGTTTCGTTGGCAATCACCTGTAGCCCAAGGTTTCCGGCATTGTCATCCGACGCCTTCTTGACTCCCTCCGTAAACTGCTCATAATAAAAAACGTGACCCAACGACTCCTCCACTCCGAGTGGATCGATCGCATAGACCGACGTCTGCGCCTCGCGCAGCGTTGTGGACAAAAATGTGATGTCGTTGAAGATCTCCGCCTGCTCATTCCCGGTCAGATTTATCCCGGGCCCTGACAGCAACGGCCAGCCCGGTGACACCCACAAAATGATCTTCCGGCCCGGTCGCTGCGCCTCGTACGAGGCCAATAGCCGTATCGCCTTCAACGAGTCGCCCAGGCGCTCCGCGGCTCCTTCAAATCCAGCGGATCGGCCAATCTCCCGCAGGCCGATCGCGCACTTCGCCAATGCGTCCGCCAGCGCATTGCCATCAAGGCTATACCCTTGCTGCATCTCGATGCCTCTGTTCCCAAACACCGCCAAGGCTATCGGGAGCGTTAGCTTGCCGCCATTGGCTCTCAGGAACTTGTCGATCTGGATCCGCTCCTGCGAGATCTCGGTGTACCCCGTATTCACCGCGTCAATCACCAGAATCGCCTGCACCGGCTGCTTCCGCCCATCCACTGCCTCAAACGACGTAATTTCGCGCGGCGTTTTGTCGTCCAGCAAGGTGAAGTCCTTCTGCTCCAAGCCCGTCACCGGCTGCCCCGGCTTGCTCGTCACCACCACATCCAGGTGAATCGTCCGGGACGGAGGTCCGGTGCGCGCGTGCAGCACGGACGACCCTGCTGGATGCGCCGCCTGCGGTGGGGGACCCGGTTCGTTAACCTGCTGTGCAGCCCCGGCCATCGAGCTCGCCAGCACCGCCCCCGCCAGCACAACGTAGATCCGCGAAGACACGACCATGAGCTCTCCAGTAATCCGGCTTCCGCAACAGCGGCCAGATCGAATGCGTTAAGGTGCACGCCCACTATAGACGTCCATGCCCCAGGTTTAGCCGCCGGAACTCAGCGAGTTACCATTGCCGCCGCCTCGCGCAGCCCCTCTGCGCCCCGGAAAATCCGAGGACTTCCTTCCACAGATTGCTTCAGCGTCCGCTTCGCCTTATCCTCGCCTCAGGATGGACCGCCTTAAAAATGGATTTTGAGCAAAAGCGAAAAATTGGCCTCGGGACCGCCGCGCCCCGCAGCACCGAGGCCGACCGCCTCGTCTCCGCCGGCCGCGTCGACGACGATGATGCCGTCGAGCTCAAGCTCCGCCCCAAACGCCTGGCCGAATTCATCGGCCAAACCAAGGCCAAGGAACAACTTGCGATTGCCCTCGAGGCCGCCAAATCGCGCGGCGAGGCCCTCGACCACGTTCTCCTCTTCGGCCCTCCCGGCCTCGGCAAGACCACCCTCGCGACCATCATCGCCAACGAGCTCGACGTCGGCTTTCAGCAGACCAGCGGCCCCGCGCTTCAGGTTCAGGGCGACATGGCCGCCATCCTCACCAACCTCAAGGCCAAACAGGTCCTCTTCCTCGACGAGATCCACCGTCTCCAGCCCGTCATGGAAGAAAAGCTCTACACCGCGCTGGAGGACTACCAGCTCGACATCATGATCGGCACCGGCCCCTCGGCCCGCACCCATGTCATGCGCATCGACCCCTTCACGTTCGTCGCCGCGACAACGCGTCCAGGCCTGCTGTCGTCCCCGCTGCGCTCGCGCTTCGGCATCCTCCTGCGCCTGGAGTTCTACACCGACGACGAGCTCCGCTGGGTCGTCGAGCGCTCCGCCGAAGTCCTGGGCGTTCCCATCGACCGCGACGGCGCCGCCGAGATCGCCATGCGCTCCCGCGGCACCCCCCGCATCGCCAACCGCCTCCTCCGCCGTGTCCGCGACTACGCCGAAGTCCGGGCCAACGGCCGCATCGACCACCCCACCGCGGTAGCCGCGCTCGAAATGCTGGAAGTCGATGCCCACGGCTTCGACGAGCTCGACCGCCGCCTCCTCCGCACCATCATCGAAAAATATGACGGCGGCCCCGTCGGCCTCAACACCCTCGCCGCCGCTCTAGCCGAAGAGCAGGACGCTCTCGAAGAGGTCTACGAACCCTTCCTCATTCAGATCGGCTTCTTGGACCGCACTCCCCGCGGTCGCGTCGCCACCCGCCTTGCCTACGAGCACCTGGGCATAGAAATGCCGCGAAAGCACACGCTCTTCAGCTAGCGCATGCAGTAACAGAACCTGTTTAAAATAACTCCGCCATGGCGATCTCCAGGCAAGCGCTTCTCTATCTCGTCGACTACTCGATCTGGGCGGACCAGCAGTTGCTCTCTGCCTGCGCTGCCCTCACGCCTGAAGAGCAATGTCGTAACCTGGGATCATCCCACACTGGCATCTCGGGAATGCTGCGCCATATCTATGATTCGGAACACTTCTGGCTCGACCAACTTCACAAAGGTGAGCTGGTCGGGCTCGCCGAGTTCACTGACCCAAGGCGCTTTCCTCCCACCCCACCTGAGCCGGACCTCGTCCATCTGCAGCAATGCTGGCCCGAGGTATGGCAAGGCCTGCACAACTATGTGGAAACCCTCCCGGAAGCCGAATTCGCCTTGGAACTCCATGCGATCGACTGGACCATCCCTCGCTGGAAGCTTCTGCTCCACGTTGTCAACCACGCCACGCTCCACCGCGGGCAGGTCATGGGCATGTTGCGCCAACTTGGAAAGCAACCGCCCCTCAACGACATCTTTATTGGCTATCACCTGTCGCACTGAGCGTCAGCCACTCTCACCATGGGCCTCGAAGCACAGCCCGCGACTATCCGGCGCTATGCCCATCCAGAGTAAGCGGGAGGCCCGCCTCGCCTTCTACGCAACCGCCAGCTTGGCAATTACCAGGAAAGCCACACCCAGCAGCGCTCTGCGTCCAAGCAGCTTCAAGTTCGGTTTGGAAAAGTAGGCTCGCATACGGCAACTTTAATCCCGACTTGTTGCGCCCTCATGAACGGCTTTGCACATTTCGCAGCAGGCGCATCCGCGACGATACTCCCGCCCCCCTACTACTTCTGCCGCAGCGACTCCGGCACCAGGGGGCTGCTCAGCATCGCCGGTAGCCCCGTCAGGTAATACGTCGGAATCGCCGGATGCTGCTCCTCCACCAACTGCAGCGTGCGGAAGTCGAAGCTCTGCACCTCCGCGCGTTTGGTCATGTGATACTTCTCAATCACCCCGCACAGCGTGTCCACGAACAATTGCGGCCCCACCGTGTGATTCACCAGCGACTCTGCCGGGTCCTTTGCATTCGCCGTCATCGACGCCGGCAGCGGCGGCAGAATCTTCGTCTCCAAATTGAATCGGACCGTCCGCGCATTCGCCGCCCGCGCCCTTGCGTCCGGCTCCTTCCGTCCCGGCCCCTTCGCGTAATACTCCGCATAGAACGCCACGAACCGGAACAGCTGCCCCACGTACGTCGGCGCATAGGGACTGATCATCCCTTCTTCCTTCGCAAACGCCACGCTCACCGGCGACAGGCTCAGATCATTCGTCTGGTCCGGAAACTGCGCCGCGCCATACGCTGGCCCCTGGTGCAGCTTGTCGCAGATAAACGTCTTCTGCGCATCCACCGACGAGATGTCCCGCAGGTACACCCGGTTCTCCATCGTGTACGCCGACCCGTCCGCCTTACGGCATGACAGCGGATTGTAAAACTGGTCGTGCCAGATCAGGGACACATGATCCGTCGACACGCCCGTATCCGTCTCCAACTCCGTCGCGAGATGATCCAACCCATCCTCAAACGACGGCAGCGTATTCTCCGGCCGCAACCCGCGCCCACCCCGGTGCGCCGACACCACAAACTTTACCAGGTAATCCAGTTGCACAGGATCGCCCTTCGCCGCCTCTCGCTCCTGCTGCAACACCTCCTGAAGCAGATCCGGCCGGTCCGTAATATCGCCATCAACGTGCAGCGCAATCAGCGCCCGCATGTTCGCCACATCGTCGGTCGTCCACGGAATCACGCGGAACCCCGCCGCATGCAAGGCCGCCACGTTCACAGCCGGATGCTCGCCCAGCAGCGTCGCATCCAGCGGCGACAACACCGGCGAAACCTTCACCCCATGCGCCTCGGCATGCTTCCGCGCGGCCAGCATCAGTCCCAGGTACGGATTGGGTTTAGCCGAACCCAGCGGTGCCTCCTGGCCAACAGCAATAGCGGCGACCAGCAAAAGAGAAGAAACAAGCGCGGCACGTCGCACAAACAAGCTCAAGGATGGGGGCAGGAGAAAATTTCGCATAATTCGGCGAGACTAGCAGCGGCTGATTGCACTCCGGTGAACTCCGCTACGAAAGCGCCACCGCGAGAACGCCACCAGCCGCCGCCAGCCGCTCCGCCGCCTCTGCGCGTCCCACTCCCTTCTTCCCGATTACAATCGCCATCTTCACATCGCGGTTCGCCTCGAGCAGCAGCCGCGCAGCCGTCTCCCTATCGCAGCCCACCGCCATCGCAATAATTCTCTCGGCACGGTCTGCCAGCTTCGCATTCGTCGGCCGCATATTCACCATCAGGTTGCCAAAGGTCGCGCCCGTCCGCACCATCACACCCGTCGAAAGCATGTTCAGCACCAGCTTCGTCGCCGTGCCCGCCTTCATTCGAGTGCTTCCCATCAGCACCTCCGGCCCAGTAGCCGGCGTAATCGCAATCTCCGCCGCGCCCGCCAGCGCCGACCCCGGCACACAGCTCAACCCCACCGTCAGCGCGCCCACACCCTTCGCGTACTCCACTGCGCCAAGCACATACGGCGTTCGACCACTCGCCGCAATCCCCACCAGCGTGTCCGGCTTTCCGCCCTCACCAAACCCAGCCGCCTTCAAATCCCGAACGCCTTCCTCGCGCGAATCTTCCGAGTGCTCACTGGACACTCGCAATGCCGAGTCCCCACCCGCAATCAACCCCTGCACCAGATCCGCACTCACCGAAAATGTAGGCGGACACTCACTCGCATCCAGCACTCCCAGACGCCCGCTCGTCCCCGCGCCGATATAAAACAGCCGTCCCCCCCGCCCGAACCGCTCCGCAATCGCATCCACAGCCCTTGCAATCTGCGGCAACTCTGCCTGCACCGCGCCCGCAACCTTAGCATCTTCCACGTTGATCAGCGCGAGCATCTCCAGCGTCGACAGCTCATCCAGATGCTCACTCGCGGGATTGCGAGTCTCCGTCAGCAGCATTCCCAGCGTATCTCGATCCGGTGCAATCATTCCGTCTCCACGGTTTCTATCATAGCGGCCATTCATGACCATCCCACCCCAACTGTGCAAGCATAGTAGGTCAGATGAGCGATGCCGCCCCGCAATCTCCCAGCGCCACCAGTGCATGGCAGTCGCGTGAATTTCGTTTCTACTCGGCCGCGCGCCTGATGGGCATCATGGGTGCCGAAGCGCAGTCCGTGGGCGTCGCCTGGCAGGTCTACCAGATCACCCACTCGGCCCTCGCGCTTGGATACACGGGCCTCGCGCTCTTCCTTCCCGGCATCTTCTTCGTCCTCCCCGCCGGCCATGTAGCCGACCGCTACGATCGCCGCACCGTCATCCTCACCTGCTACTCCGTGCAGGCGCTCGCGACTTCCACCCTGCTCTGGCTGGCGCTGCACCATGTGCGGAACATCTGGCTCATCTATGCAATCCTCTTCGTGATCGGTGCCGGTCGCTGCTTCAGCGGTCCCGCCGCCAGCGCACTCGTCCCCACGCTCGTTCCCAAGGACCACTTCGTCAACGCCGTCACCTGGGGGTCCTCCATCTTTCAGATCGCCAACGCCACCGGCCCCATGATCGGTGGCCTGCTCTTCACCGTTCCGCTCGCGCATCTATTTGCTGGCCGATTCGCAACCTTCAACGGCGCGCCGCTGGTGTATTGCTTCACCCTCCTCGGCCTCATCTCCTTCCTCAGCTTCTTCAGCGTGATCAAGCGCCGCGGCGGTGCCGACAAGAAAGGCTTCACCGTCGAGACCATGCTCGCCGGCCTGCACTACGTCATCGGCACGCGCCTCCTGCTCGGCTCCATCTCGCTCGATCTCTTCGCTGTCCTCCTCGGCGGCGCCGCCTCGCTCATGCCCATCTTCGCAGTCGACATCCTCCACTCCGGAGCCAACGGCCTCGGCCTCCTTCGCGCCATGCCGTCCCTTGGAGCTCTCGCCGTCTCACTCACCCTGCTCGTCCATCCCATCAAGCGCCGTGCCGGCAAGACGATGCTCGTCTGCGTCGGCATCTTCGGAATCGCAACCATCGTCTTCGGCCTCAGCCGCAACATCGTGCTCAGCTGCATCGCCCTGGTCATCATTGGCGCGTCGGACATGATCTCCGTTGTCGTCCGCAGCAGCATTCTGCAACTCGCCACGCCGCCCGAGATGCGCGGCCGCGTTTCCAGCATCAACTGGCTCTTCATCGGCGTCTCCAATGAAGTTGGCGAGTACGAGAGCGGCCTCACCGCTCACTGGTGGGGAGCCGTCCGCGCCGTCGTCATCGGCGGCATCGCCAGCGTCGCCGTCACCGGCTCCTGGAGTATCTTCTTCCCAGCCCTCCGCCATGCCGACACGCTGACTGCCGAAAGCCTCATCGCCCTCGAAAAACAGTTCAGCAGCATGGAACCCGTCGGCTAGCGCCCCGCTCTTGCAAGCTTCAGGCTAGTACTGCCCGTACCGACCCTTCGCGGACTCCAGCAGCTTCTGCGAGTCATATCCCACGCCATCCTTGAACACGATCTCCGTATTCTCAATATCTGAAATCTTCCGGCTGGGATCGCCATTCACCACTACCAGGTCTGCCTCTTTTCCCGGCGCGATGCTACCAATCGAACTCGCGAGTCCCTCGAACGTGGCTCCATTCAGCGTCGCAATCTTGATCGCCTCCACCGGAGTAAATCCAGCCTCCACCAGCAACTCCACCTCCCGCTGATCGCCATACCCCGGCAGCACGCCGCCATCGCCCGTAGGATCGGGCCCCGCCAGCAGCAACCCGCCCGCCGCCACAAACTCCCGCTCCAGCGCCATGCCGTTCTTGAACTCCGCCACCTGCTCCTCGGCCATCTTCGGGTACCCCGCCGCGCCCATCAACTCCAGGTTCCGCGTATAGAGGTACGCCTCCCGCGTCGGCTCCGCCATCGCCTCCAGCACCCGCGGCTGAAGCTGCAGATGCGTCGGGTCGTAGTTCTGAAACACCGGCAGCGTTGACGTAACCGCCACATGATGGCTCACCAGCAGCGCAATCAGCGCCTTCGCCTCCGGCCCTCCCGCCGTCATCTTCGCCAGCGTCGGCCCGCCCATCGTGTTCGGGCACTCATCTTCCTTCTTGCCTGGGTCGAGCTGCGTATTCACAAAGAACCCATGCTCCAGGTTGTCGATCCCCAGCTCCGCCGCCTCTGGATAACTCACCGCGCACAGGTGCCCGGTAATCTTCAACCCATGCGCATGCGCCTCGTCGATCGCCGCCTTCAACTCCGCGCGCGTGATGAACATGTACGCCTTGAAGCTCGTCACCCCTTGCTTCGCCCAGAAGTCCACCGTCTCCTTCGCATCCTCCGCATCGCGCAGCTTGTGCATCTGGATAAACACCGACTTCGACCCCTCCAGGTACGGCCCCGTCACATCCAGATGCGGCCCCGGAATCTCTCCCGCATTAATTGCGTCGCGCAAATTCAAATCCGTATACGTCTCCACCGAACCCGTCGTCCGCAGCGTCGTCACCCCCGCCCCCAGGTACAGGTGCGTCGACGAAAACACCAACTCCGGCACCATCAGCGGAGGCTCCCAGCCTCCCGCCGCATTCAGGTTCGGCAGCGCAATGTTGTACAGGTGATCGTGCATCCCCACCAGTCCTGGAAACACCGTGCGCCCGCTCAAATCCAGTACGATCTCGTTCGGAGCGATCTTCTCGTCCGAACCAATCGAATCGATCTTGCCGTTATGAATCACCACGTCCGTCTTCTCGATCGCAGGCGCACCCGTTCCATCGATCACGCGAACATTTTTCAGCACAATCCACTCTGCCGCCGGCACCTTCACATAGTGCGCCACGGCTGGCGAAAGCTTCGCCGGGTTCTTTATTTCCACCTGCCCTCGTGCAGGCAACACCATCAAAATCGTTGGAATGAGCAGCAGGACGCGAAGCACACGCATGGCAGGACCTCATTTGCGGATATGCAGGCGATCATAGCGCACCGCGGATTTCCTGCCCATGCCTCGCAACCTTTTCCGGACCAAGCTAATCTGTCAGGAGGGAGGAATTTCATGCAAAACGGACTCAAGATTGGCCTTGGCGTAACCGGGGTCCTGGTGCTCGCCGTCGGCGTCCGCATCGGCCTCATCTACAAGGCCAACCACGAAGATATGCCGGTCAAGAAGGATCCCTATGCCGACATCAAAGTCGATCCGGACGACAATGTCTTCCTCAAGAAAGAGCATCCCGACACGCTCGCCGACCAGCGCGCCCTCATCGGCACCACCCTCTGGGTAAGCGCCGGTGACCAGCTCGACTACTACGTCGATAAGAACAATCACGTCGACTACGCGCATCCCGTCGGCACCCTGCTCGGCGCCACGCCCCTGCTCATCAAGGGCGTCTTCGAAGAGAAAGCTCCCGCCACCGGCCCCGCGGTCTTCCGCATCGCTCCCGGCCAGCGCCACGTCCTTCTGGCCTTTACCATGCCCAAATCCTCTGACCCCAACACCCTCTACGCCACACCTGTCGGCAACTACGACAACGGCGGCTACAACTTCATCAATGACAACGTCTTCTTCTACGAAGACCCGCATACCCTTTACAACTTCTGGCCCGCCTCCATGTGGTCCGCCATCGATCAGCACAAGGCCGTCCTTGGCATGAGCGAAAACCAGGCCATGATGTCCCTCGGCGAAACGACCGTCCCCAACTCCGACAACACCGGCAACCGTACCGTAAAGTTCGACAACAACGGGCACCCCATTGTCATCACGTTCGTCGACAACAAGGCCGTCAAGATCACGCCGCAACCCGCATCGTAACTTCGCCAGCTCCCGGGTTTTTCCGCCCGCGGCACACACGCTGCAAAGCTAGCGGAAAGTCTCCTGGAGCTGTTCATGATCGACGTCCATCCCCCCGGAGCACAGCATTCACGGCGTGCGCGATTTCTTCCTGCACCTCTTCACCATTACCATCGGCCTGCTCATCGCCCTCGGCCTCGAGGCCGGTGCCGAAGCTATCCCCTCAAGAAATAGTGCCTATCCTCAGCCCGTATTTCTCAGCCCCGCGCTGATCCCATTAATGGTCGCCGTAATCGCGCGGTCCAGCTCCTCACCCTGCTCGCCCGCGCGCTTCCGCCGCAGCAACTCAAGCTGCAACAAACTCATCGGGTCAACATACGGATTGCGCAGCCGAATCGACCGCGCCAGCACCTGGTTGCTCTCCAGCAACACCTTCTGCTGAGCCACCGCCAGCACCATCCGCCGCGTGCGGTTGAACTCCGTCTCCAGCGTCGTAAACACCCGCTCTCGCAGCCCCTCATCCTTCACCAGCATCGAGTACTGCTTCGCAATCCCAAAGTCCGCCTTCGCCATCGCGATCTCAACATTCTTGATGATGTCCACGAACAGTGGCAGCCCCAGCATCATCTCCTGCAGCAGCGCCAGCCCGTTCTCGTGCGTCTCCGCAAATTGCTCCAGCGCGTAGCCCACGCCAAAGTACGCCGGCACCACGTGCCGCGACTGCATCCACCCAAACACCCAGGGAATCGCCCGCAAATCCGCCAGGCTCCGCTTCTCGGCGGCGTTGCCTGACGCACTCGCATCGGCCCGCTTCGCCGGTCGCGACCCAATCCGCGCATGCTCCAGCTCCGCCACCGGCGTTGCCTGCTCAAAGTACGTGTACACCTCAGGATCATCCATCAGGTGCTTCGTATAGAACGCAAACGAGGTCGCCGAGAGCTCATCCATCGCCGCCTCCCACTCCGGCAAAATCTCTCCCGTCAGCACCGGCTTCACTCCCGGCTTCACCCCCGGCCGCGCCAGCGCATCCAGTGCCGCAGCTATCATCAGCTCCAGGTTCCGCTCGGCCAGCACCACGTCCGAGTACTTCCAGTTCAGCACCTCGCCCTGCTCTGTAATCCGAAGCACCCCGGTAAAGCTATCCAGCGGCTGCGCAAAGATCGCTCCGTGCGTTGGTCCGCCTCCGCGCCCCACCGTCCCTCCGCGTCCATGGAACAGCCGCAGCGTCACGCCGCACTCCCGCGCCACTTCGTGCAGCGCGCGGTGCGCCTTCCATATCTCCCACGTACTCGTAATCATCCCGCCATCTTTATTCGAATCGGAGTAGCCCAGCATTACCTCCTGGCGCCCCTCCCACGCCTGCAACAACGGCCTGTACGCGTCGTTCGTCCACAGCGCGCGGCACACCCCCGGCGCATTCCGCAGATCCTCAATCGACTCAAACAGCAACACCGGCTGCAGCCCCGGATCACGCTCCCCGCTCGCGCTCGTTCCGCCCTCCACTGCAACGCCGCCCATGCGCGCCAGTTCCACCACCGTCAGCGCGTCTTCTACCGCCGTCGCACCCGACACCACATACTGCGCAATCGTCCCTGGCAAACTCTGCTTCAACTCGGCAATCGCGCGGAAGGTCGCCATCACCTCTTGTGTCTGCGCGCTGAGCTCGCCCCCAGCCTTCAACTCCCGCAGCGCCGTCGCATCCACCTTCGCATGCTGCCGAATGTCCAGCGTCTGCAGATGCAGCCCAAACGTCCGTACCGCCAGCAGCAACGGGTCGACAAACCGCTCCGCCAGACGCTTCCCGCGATTCTCCTGCAGCGACTGATGCAGCAGCATCAAGTCATCAAGGAACTGCGCGGCCCGTTCATACCGCGGCAGCGTCGCCTCCAACGGCAGCGCCAAATGCTTGTGCATCGATACCGCTGGCGCTCCTCCCAGCCGCAGCGTCATGCACGCAATCTGCATCCGCACCGCCTCGGTAGGGAACTCGCCGACGAATTCCATCGCGTGCCCCGCCGCCTTCAACTGCGCCAGGTATCCCGCCAGCCGCTTCCGCAGCGCCACCGAAATCGGCGCCTGCCGCGTCGACGGCGCCAGCTGCTCGAACAGCTCCGTCAACCGCGCCACATAATAGTCATGCACCAGCTCGCGCGACATCGCCAGCGCCTCGGCAGTGGTCGTTGCCGTGACGAACGGATTGCCATCCCGATCGCCGCCAATCCACGACCCGAACTGCACCACCACCGGCAGATCAGCCAGCTGCGTTGGCTCCGGCCCCGGAAACTCCGCGTCCAGCGCGCTCGCCATCTCCGCGTACAGCACCGGCACGGTCTCAAACAGCGACGCATCATAGTAGTCCAGCCCCATTTGGACTTCGTCACTCACCGTCGGCCGAGCGTGCCGCACATCATCGGTCTGCCACAGCGCCGTAATCTCCGCCAGCAGCGCAGCCTCAAGCTCGTCGAGCTCCGTCACCGGCAACGGAATCCCATCCAGCTTCTCCAGCAAGTCCGAGATGCTTCTTCGCTTGAACATCACACTGCGCCGCGCAACCTCCGTCGGATGCGCCGTAAACACCGGCGTAATGCAAATCTGCTCCAGCAGCGCCAGCGTGATCTCCCGCGAGAATCCCGCATCCCGCAGCCGCCTCAGCGTTCCCCGCAAACTCCCGCGCTGAGGCTCAGCCGCCGTCTCCAGCAGCGACGATCGCCGCCTCCGCTTGCGATGATTCGTCTCGGCTAAATTGATCAGTTCAAAATAAAATGCAAACGCCCGCGCCAGAAAAAACGCCGTCCGCGCATCCGCCGCCACCTCATGCGTCAACGACTGCGCCTGCTGCAGATGGCTCTGCGCCGCCGCGAGCATCTTCCTTCCCATCCGCCTCGCGCCGCGCAATCGCGGTTCGCCGCAGGCTCTCCACCGCGCCAAACAGCGCATTCCCCGGCTGCTCGCGCAACACCTGTCCCAACAGCGCTCCCAGCGACCGAACATCGCGGCGCAACGGCGCGTCCTTCGCCGGGCTGGTGCGTGCTTCAAGTTCTGCAAGTCGTTCAGACCAACTGGTGGGTGTCCAAAGAGAGGGCATAGGTGATTATCGCCCAGACTCCTTGCAACGCCCTACCGGGCACCAGCCCCAACCTCGCGCAACTCCTCCGCCGGCCCCTGCGGCTCCGTCCACAACACCACCGCCTGCGGCAGGCTCAGCACATACACCACCAGCATCCACACCAGCACCGGCAACTCCCTGCCCAAGTCCCATCGCGCTCCCGGGTGTGTCCAGTTCAAACTGAGCACATACACCACGGCCGCCAGCCCCACCGACCACCGCAGAATTCGATACGCCGTATAGTGCGCCTGATCGCGCTCTACACGCTCCCGCTCATCCAGCGGCATCCACCCATACAAGTTGCTCACCTTGCGTCCACTGAGATTCAGCGTCTGCGGCCCATCCTGATCCAAAGGTACCGGCAGTTTCTCGTAGGCCTTCACCGGAGCCTCGTACGAAATTCCACCCAACAAAATGGCCATCACGAATGCGAGCTGGACCAGGATAAACCAGTACTTTTGCCCCAACCAGAATCCCACCCCCGCCATCGCCGCAAACAACACGTAATACCCCACCACCACCAGCCGCCGCTGCCTCTGCGTCCGGATCGACATACCCCAGAATTTCGTCTCCTGAATCATGATGCCTCCTCCAGTCCCACCTCAAGCCGCATCCGCGTACGCTGGCTCTGTCCACAACAGCACCGCCTGCGGCAGCGACAGCACATATACCAGCAGCACCATCGCCAGCACCGGCAGCTTCCCATTCAGCCACGAGTAAGTCCAGTGCAAGCCCAGCCAGTAGCCCACCACCGCAATCCCCAGCGTCCAGCGCAGAATCCGATACGCCTCATAATGCGCATGGTCGCGCTCCGTGCGCTCCCGCTCATCCAGTGGCTCCCAGTAGCCTCCCGCTCCTTCATCGAGGTTCGGCTGCCGCCCGTTCAGCCCCAGCGCCAGGAACTCATCGCCCTCGTTCTTCCAAGTCGAAAGGCCTCGTCCCATCTCCAGCGGAAGCACCGGCGCCTCATACGACTTCACCGGCCCCCGCCCATACAGACCTCCCAGCATCAGGCACATCCAAAACGCAAATTCGAACGTCGCCACAACATCCCGCGGACCCGGCCGCGCCACGCCCACCGTGCCCACAACGAACAGCACCGCGTAGTACGCCACCACCAGCACTCGCCGCTGCGCCCGCGTCCTTAGCCGAAATCCAAACAACGTTACCTGCTTGACCATCACGCACCTCCCGCGTCACAACCCTCAACCCAAATCAATATCCGGCTCAGTCCACAAAATGATCGCCGCTGGCAGCGTCATGGCCAGAACCGTCTCCAGCAACGCCACGGCGAAGATCGATTGCAGCACCATCGTCATCGTGAACCACGTCAGTTGGAGAGAGCCCTGGGCTACCTTCAGTCCGAACGCCGCCAGCAGTAGTACTATCGGGAATGCGCCTGCCACCACCTGGTACGCCTGGTAATGCGCTCGATCTCTCCGGCTCAACTCGCGCTCATCATTTCTCCAGCTCGACTCATCCGGCGTCCCTGCCGTCATCGGCGCCAGCTGCAATCGAATCGCATCCACCATCACCGGCTCCGCACGCGGCGGCCTGTTCGGAAACGGCTTGATCAAGCCATATCGGCCACCAAACCCACCGACGCCGCCAAACACCAGCATCGCGGCCGCCATCGTCACGTAAATCGTCCAGCTGTAGCCAATCGGTGCGGTCTGCGCAAACACAATGCTGCCCAGGCAGAACAGAAGCAGCACCGCATACACCGCAACTACCAGCTTCCGCCGAGCGCTCCTCTCATGCATCGGAATCCCAAACACTTTGTAGCTAGCTGAAGTCATCGTGCCCTCGCTTTCTTCTGCTCTACCCCGTCCCCATAAACTGTCTCGCTCAACAGCCGCAGTGGCTTGCGAGAAAAGATCGCCTCCACCGGCAGCCCGAAGTACGCACTCAAATCCAGCGCCAGCGTCAGCGACGGGTTGTAGTCCCCGCGCTCCAGAAATCCCACCGTCTGGTAATTAATCCCCAGCGCATCCGCAAGGTCCTGCCGCGAAAGATTTCTCTCCGCCCTCAGCACCGCGATCCGGTTGTAAAGCTCGTTTCCCATAGCCTACGAAATGTTGCGTAGTAGCAATATATCCTTGCGCACCCCAACACGCAAGCGAAATCGCAGGAAAATCCTTCTAACTCTTAGCCAGCCCCGCCGAGTACACGCACAACTGCGCATACGCCGCACGCACCAGCGGAGCCTCCACCCCATGCCGCCGCCCGCGCTCCAGCAGGTCGCCCAGGATCTGATCTGCCTCCACTCGCGCCCCCTTCTGCAGATCCCGATACATCGACGCCGTCAGCGGCGACCCTGCCTCCGTCAGCCGCTGCGACATCATCTCCTGCGCCGCCTCCGTGGGAGCATAGCCATTCGCCGTCGCAATCCCGGAACACTCCGCAATGATCGCGCGCGCCGTCTCCACCCCACCCGGAGCCGAAACCACCGCTCCAATCGGCCCGCGCATCAGGCAGGTGATCGCCCCCAGCGACGCCAGCAGCGTCCACTTCTGCCACATCGCCGCGAGAATATCCGGCCGCAGGTGCACGTCGAACCCCGCTCCCTCCAGCGTCGCCTGGATCGCACGAATCCGCTCCGTCACAGCCTTATCGCGCTCGCCGAAATTCACATCGTGCAGCTGCGTCATCGAATGCACACCACCCTCGACATCGAGATCCGCCACGACCTGGGTCGAGCCGCCCACCACGTGCTCCGCGCCAAACCGCGCATCCAGTGCATCCAGATGCCGCATGCCATTCAGCAGCGGCAGAATCACCGTGCCACTCCCCACTGCCGGCGCAAAGTCCTCCATCGCGCTCTCCAGCGAGTACGCCTTGGTGCTCACCACAATCAAGTCGAACGACAAACCCCCCACACCCGCCCGCGCCTTCAGTTCCCCGGCCGCCAACACCTTCAGCGCAGGAGCCCTCACCACAAAATCGCCAGACACATCGAAGACGCGCAGTCCTGTCCGCCGCAACTGCTCCGCGCGCCTCTCCCGCACCAGGAACGTCACATCGCGCCCAGCCGCAGCCAGGCGTCCGCCGAAATAACCACCCACCGCGCCCGCGCCAATAACCAGAATTCGCATGGATCTATCTTATGCAGAACCCGCGCGCGCTCCGCAATCAGGCGATGTTCTGCTCCTCAAGCTGCGTCGCGAGCTCTTCCCACTCCGCGGTGCGCGCCGCATGTTGTTCGCGCAACGCATCAAGCTCAGCAGCCAGCGCCTGCGCCGCCTCGGCCGTCGTAAAGAATCCCTGCTGCTGTTCCGCCGCTTGTATCCGCGACTCCAAATTCGGCAGCTCTTCCTCAATCGCCGCCACCCGATCCTCCAGCTGCTTCAACTTAATCGGATTCAGCCGCTTCACATTCGACTTCGGCGCCGGCGTCACCGCGGACAGCGAACCCTCGCTCTCGTGCGTACTTGGCACCGCCGCGGCCGTCTCACCCTTCGCAGTCTTCGCCGCCGCAGTCACCTTGAACATCCCCGTAGCCGCGTCCACCTTGGCATTCGTCGTGGCATCATGCGTCAGCATCTTCACCGCGTCAGCAGTATTCGTCGGGATCCCCCCCTGCTTGCGGAACAGATAATCCTCATAGTTGCCAGGATAGATATGCAACCGCCGGTCTTCCACCTCGAACACTCGCGTAGCCAGCCCATCAATAAAATATCGATCGTGCGACACGAACAGCACCGTCCCGCTGAAGTCGCGAATGGCCTCCAGCAGCACATCCTTGGCGCGCAGATCAAGATGATTCGTCGGCTCATCCAGCAACAAAAAATTCGCGGGACTCACCAGCATCTTCGCCATCGCATACCGATTGCGTTCGCCGCCGCTCAGCACGCCCAGCGTCTTGAAGACGTCGTCGCCCGAGAACATGAAGCATCCCAGCAGCGACCGCAGCGTCACCACATCCACCTTCGGATTGCTCCCCGTAATGTCGTCCAACATCTGCGCCGACCCATCCAGCACCTTGTACTGATCCTGCGCAAAATAATCCGCCAGCACATTATGCCCCAGCCTGATCGTCCCCGACGTCGGCCCCTCCAGCCCGCTCAGCATGCGGATCATCGTCGATTTACCCGCGCCGTTCGCCCCCACCAGCGCAATGCGATCTCCGCGCTCAATCGTAAAGCTCACGTCGTCGAGCACCACTTTCTGTCCGCCGTCCGGCGTCGGATACACCTTCCGCAGGTTGTTAACCTCGATCACAGTGCGTCCACTCGCCGGCGGCTGCGGGAAGCTGAAGTGAATCGTCGCCTCTTCCTCCGGCACCTCGATGCGCTCAATTTTTTCCAGCTCTTTAATCCGCGACTGCACCTGCTTGGCCTTGGTCGCCTGCGCGCGAAAGCGATTGATAAACGTCTCCAGGGCTTCAATCCGGTCGCGCTGATTCTTGTAAGCGCTCATCAGCTGCGTGCGCCGCTCTTCCTTCAGCTGCTGATACTTCTCATAGTTGCCGTGGTACACATGCATCCGCTTGTTCCACACTTCGACTGTCTTGTTCACCGTCACATCGAGGAAGTAGCGATCATGCGAGATCAGCACAAAGGCGTTCTCGTAGTTGTGCAGGTAATCCTCAAGCCAGTTGCGCGACTCCAGATCCAGATGATTCGTCGGCTCGTCGAGCAGCAGCAGCGAAGGCTTCTGCAGCAGCAGCTTGGCCAGCGCAATCCGCATCTGCCAGCCACCGGAAAACTCTTCCGTCCGCCGCGCCCAGTCTTCCTTCGTAAATCCAAGCCCACCCAACACCGCCCCCACCTGCGAGTCCAGCGTGTAAATGTCGTGATGATGCAAGAGCTCCGCAATCTCCGAGTAGCGATCTGCCGCCGCAGCATACTCCTTCGACTTCGGATCGGCATCGCTCAGTACATGTGTAAGCTGTTCCTGCTCCTTTTCCATGTCGCGCAGCTCGTCAAACACGCTCAGGCACTCATCGAACACAGACCGGCCCGACAGCGCCAGCCCATCCTGCGGCAGGTATCCCAGCGTCATGCCCTTGATGTGCGTCCGCTGGCCGTAGTCCAGCGTCTCCAGGCCAGCCAGGATCTTCAACAGCGTAGATTTGCCCGTACCATTGCCGCCCACAAGGCCAGTGCGCTCATTGGGCGTCACCAGCCAGTTAACGTCTTCGAAGAGGAGTTTGTGGCCGTATCGTTTGCCGGCGCCAGCTAATTGAAGCATCACCCCATTTTCTCATCCCCGGCGAATTGCCTGTCTTACCGTTGCCCTTGTTTTTGTGGCTGCCATTTCGACCCTGAGCGTAGCCGAAGGGAAGGAGTCTGCCTCTCGCTCGCGCAGCGAGCCCTCCGTTGTTGTTTTAGCTAAGAGCTAGAAGCTGTTTAGGTGACGTTTCCCCCTATCCCCGCATCGAAACAACACTGGAGCCGGTAACTTGTCCAATTTAAGTACGACCCACGGCGAAACAGAGCCGCACCGCCAACATCGCGTCCGCAACCGCTGGCTCGCCGCCCTGGCCATCGCCTTGGCGGTGCTCCTCATTGCGTTCGCGATTACAGCCGAGTACGTCGCCCACCACCTCGGCCCCATCCTCCGCAGCAGTGTCGTCTCCACCCTCAGCCAGCGCTTCCACTCGCCCGTCGAACTCGACTCCCTCGACGTCTCCGTCGCCACCGGCCTCAAGGTCGAAGGCCGCGGCCTCCGCATCTTCTATCTCGCCGGCCCGAGTCAGCCGGACCTCCTACAGAAGCAGGGCCTCGCCGCGCCACCCATGCTCAGCGTCAACCATTTCGTCTTCCATACCTCCATTCACTCGCTACTGCATCTCAAAGCCGACATCGCTCGCGTCGACATCGACGGCATGGATATCCACATTCCGCCTCATAGCGGAGCGCACACCCCCCACATCACCGCGCCGAACTCGCGCATCAAGATCACGGTCGCAAAGATCTTCTGCAAGAACGTCAACCTCGTCATCGAAAACTCCAAGCCTGACAAAGAGCCGCTCTCCTTCCTCATCCAGAACCTTCAGCTCACCGACGTCGGCCCTGGCGTGCCGATGCTTTACGACGCCTACCTCATCAACCCCAAGCCCATCGGCAACATCCGCGCCACCGGCCACTTCGGTCCCTGGCACAGCGACGACCCCCGCTCCACGCCCGTCGACGGCCACTACACCTTCACCAACGCAGACCTCGGCTCCATCAAGGGCATTGGCGGAACTCTCGCCTCCACCGGCGACTACAACGGCCGCCTCGACCACATCACCATCGACGGCACCACCACCACCCCCAACTTCTCACTCGACATCTCCGACCACCCCGTCCCCCTCGAGACCACCTTCCACGCCTACGTCGACGGCACCAACGGCGACACCACCCTCGACCCCGTCTCCGCCACACTCCTCAATTCCCACTTCACCACCAGCGGCACCGTCGTCAACATCCACGGCAAGGGCCACGACATCAGCCTGACCGTTCACATGCCGGACGGCCGCATTGAAGACCTCCTCGCCCTCGGCATGAAATCCCGCCCGGCGATCATGCGCGGCAACGTCACCCTCGACGCCAAACTGCACATTCCCCCCGGCGACGTTCGCGTCGCCCAGAAGATTCAGCTAGCCGGAACCGTCCACATCGTTCATGTAGAGTTCACCAACGCCAAGCTCCAGGACCGCATCGATGACCTCAGCATGCGCGCCCAGGGCAAACCCAAAGACGCCAAAGCCGCCGCCAGCGACCTCAAACCCGAAGTCGCCTCCCGGATGACCGTAGACTTCTCCCTCGGCAACGGATTGCTGCTCGTCCCTTCGCTCCACTACGCGGTGCCCGGCGGCCAGGCCCAGCTCCATGGAGCGTACGTGCTCGATCACAGCGGCTACCAGTTCCTCGGCCACGTCAGTACCACCGCCATGGCCTCGCAGATGGTCACAGGCTGGAAGTCCATCCTGCTCACCCCCTTCGATCCTCTCTTCAGAAAGCACGGCCACGGCCTCGAGCTCCCTGTCTCCATCAGCGGCAAAGGAAACGACGTGCACTTCGGCCTGGCCATGCACGGCGAAGACGAAACCCCCCAGCAAATAGCCAAAGACCTCCAGACGAACCACTGAAGCCCACCTCCACCCAGACCTCGCCCTCCGCGCAGCACACCTGATAACCTCAGGAGACGATGGCAGCGCACCAGGACCCCCTACTCATGGAAGCCGCGAAACCTCCCCGCGAGTCCCCCGCGCAGACCCCGCCCCCGGCCCCCATCTGGCTGCAGCGCATGAGCCTGGTCGTCCTCGTCCTCTTCTGCTTCTACATTGGCGGTCTTCTCGCGGTCCTGCCCTGGTCGCCGCGCTACTGGGACCAGAACGGCTGGCTGCTCGCCCATCCCGCCCTCGAAAACATCATCAACAAAGGCTGGGTGCGCGGCATCGTCTCCGGCATTGGCTTGCTCGACGTCTGGATCGGCGTCAGCGAACTCCTCCACTACCGCGACTTCCGCGGCTGACGAAAGCGAATTCCGCATGCCCCCCGAAAAGAACTCCGACGCCAACCTCGCACCCCTCCCCCAAGCCCCCCTCGCCTACGAAAACTCCGACTTCCTCGACTCCCCCGACGGCCGCATCCTCCGCATTCTCGCCGAGTACAACGAGCCCATGGCCCGCTTCCGCCGCGAGCGCATCCAGGACACCGTAGTCTTCTTCGGCTCCGCCCGCTTCCGCGCCCTCGACGTCGCCTCCCACGAGCTTGAGCTCCTCGACAACACCGGCTCCGTAGCCCCCGCCCCCGAAGCCGAGCAGCCCGCCCGCGATCCCGAAGAAACCTCCGAGCTGCGCCACAAGCGCGCCGAAGCCGCCGTCGAGATGGCCCGCTACTACGAAGACGCTCGCTCCCTCGCTCGCATGATGACCGAGTGGTCCAAGAACCTTCCCGGCCGCCGACACCGCTTCGTCATCACCAGCGGCGGCGGTCCCGGCATCATGGAAGCGGCGAATCGCGGTGCCTGGGAGGCTGGTGGCAAGACGATCGGCCTCAACATCATGCTGCCCTTCGAACAGCAGCCCAACCCCTACATCACCCCTGCGCTCAACTTCAACTTCCACTACTTCTTCATGCGAAAGTATTGGTTTGCGTATCTAGCGAAAGCCCTCGTCGTCTTCCCCGGCGGCTTCGGCACCCTCGACGAAATGTTCGAGCTCCTCACCCTCGATCAGACCCACAAGCTCTCCAAGCCCATCACCATCGTCATCTACGGCTCTGCCTACTGGAAGAATGTGATCAACCTCAAGATGCTCGCCGACAAAGGCGCCATCGCCGTCAAGGACCTCGACCTCTTCCAGTTCGCCGACACACCCGAACAAGCCTTCGACATCCTCAAAGAAGGCCTCACCCGCAACCACCTCGAGCTCGATCAGTCCCGCCCCGACACCTGGAGCCCTGGCGCTCCCGTCCCCGATTCCCCCGCCCCCAACGCCCAGGAGCTCCTCGGCCCCGACATAGCCCAAACCAGACCCAGCAGAAACAGCTTCTAGCTAGAGACCAAGGCACGAGCAATCGCAACCGCAACCGCCAGCAACCCCAGTCCAACAAGCTAAAAGCTAAAAGCTAGAAGCTAAAAAGCTGCCTGTCCCGCAGTTCTCCGTCCTTTCACGCGCCCCTGTTAGCATCCTCCACGATGCCGCCTCCCTGCGTCCCACGGATCGCCTACTTCCCGGACAGCTTCCACGAGGTCAACGGCGTCGCGCACACTAGCCGCAACTTCACCGCCTACGCTCGCCGCCACGACATCCCCATGCTCTGCGTCCGCGCCGGCCAAACCACCCGACTCCTGCCGCCCGACGGCTCCGTCGAAGCCTTAGAGCTCGGCCGCAGCCCGCTCGCCGTCCATCTCGAAAAAGATCTCAGCTTCGACCCCCTCTTCTCGCGCTATTCCGACCTAATCTCCGCCACCGTCCGCGCCTTTCGCCCGGACGTCATCCACATCACCGGCCCCAGCGAGCTCGGCCTCTTTGGAGCCTACTTCGCCCACCAGCTCAACGTCCCGCTGGTCGCCAGCTGGCACACCAATCTCCACGAGTACGCTGCCCGCCGCATGCGCTGGCTCTCCCGCCATGTCGGCCGCGCCGGCGCGCACATCGAACGCGCCGTCGAAGCCTCCACTCTCCACCTCACCTCCATTCTCTACAGCCGCGCCCAGGCCATCTACGCCCCCAACCCCACGCTCTGCGCCCTCCTCGAGCGCACCATCCACCGCCCCTGCCACCTCATGCAGCGTGGCGTCGACACCAACCTCTTCACCCCCACGCGCCGCACCCGCGCCCTCAACGACCCTGATATTGTGCTCGGCTACGTAGGCCGCCTGTCTGTCGAAAAAAATGTAGTACTCCTCCCCAAAGTCGACGCCCAACTCCGCACCCTTGGCATCACGCCGCGCTGGCTCATCGTCGGCCACGGAGCAGAAGAAGACCACCTCCGCGCAGCGCTCCCCAATGCCGAGCTCCCCGGCGTCCTTCGCGGCGAAGCCCTCGCGACCGCCTACGCCAACATGGACCTCCTTATCTTTCCCTCCCACACCGACACCTTCGGCAACGTGGTCCTCGAAGCTCTCGCCAGCGGCGTCCCTGTAATCGTCACCCCCCACGGCGGTCCCGCCCACATCCTCAACTCGGCAACCGCAAGCCCAACTCCCGGCTGCATCGCCAACGACGAAGACTTCGCCGCAGCCATCGCCGCAGTTCTCAACGACTCCGCGACCCACACCGCAATGCGCCAAACCGCACGCACCTACGCCCAACGCTGCTCCTGGGACGCCGTCTTCGACAAAGTCCTCGCCGCCTACCCGCAGCTACAAAACCCCGCCCCCAAAATAGTCATCCCAACCACAGCGCGCAGCGCAATCCAATAGCTAGAAGCTAAAAGCTAAAAGCTAGAAGCCAAGACTGAGAACTGAGAGTTGAAAACACTCGCCATCCGCGCCGGCCTTACCGCGTCTCCCCCACCATCACCATCCCCGGCTCCACCTTCATCAAATCCACCGGCACCGGCTGAAGCAACGACCGCACCGAGCCCATCGCCACACCCCCAAGATCCGTCAACACCAGAGGCCGGTCCGACAGATTACAAGCTGCCACCACGGTCGTCGACGTGCGCGAGTTGGCCGGCGCACGCCGCACCCACACCAGCGCGCCCACGTCATCGCGGTTCAGCACCGTCTGGCTTCCGCTCCGCACCGTCGCATTGTCGTGGTGCAGGCGAATCAGCTGCTTATACAGATTCAGCAACGACCCCGGCGCATACGTCTCCGTCACCACACTTGCCGTAGCACCATTAGGCGCCTCCATCCCCGCATCCATCTCTGCCCCCGTGAACCCTGGCATCGCCGCAATGTTCTTCGCCGTCGGTATGTCCGTCTCCTCAACGAACGGCATGGAAGGTGGAGGGAACATATTCTTCGGCAGCGGCTTCACCCAGGGCAGAAACGCCTCATAGCCTCCGTTCGCAGAGGCCGCAGGCTTGGTCTCGTCCTCGTCCGGCGCAGGCGTTCGCGTCACATTCGTCGGAGTCCATTGCATCAGCGGATCGCCCTTGGCAGCGTCCTCCAGTCCCAACTCCTGCCCGTACTCCAGTAGCACTGCCGACCGCGACGCCAGCAGCATCACCGCCAGCGCCCGCTCCATGGCCGGCCGCTGCGCAGGGTCCGCAACCGCCGGCATACGTACCGCCATCAGTAGTGGATTGCTCGTCGATTCCAACCGGGACACGGTTTCGTGCTGCTGCCGCGAATGCCTTCCCTTGTTATGTTTCCCAGCGGGCGCGGGCGCCGTCGCTGCTACCGGCACGGCCTCTGCGACCTCCGAAGTATTGCCCAGGGCGGCCATCCACTCTTGACGCAACGCCGCCACCGTCGGCACCGAACCGTGCGCGTCCGCAGCCCCCAGTGGCGGACTCGCCGTTAGTTGCGCATACTTCGCCAGCCCGTTCCGCAGCATCGCGTCCTGCTTCTGCGCCGCGCCATCGGCAAGCAGCACCCGCTCTCCGGGAAAGCTGTTGGTCACCGCGCGCAGTTGCTGCAACAGCAGCGCAATATGCGCTCCGCCATCGATCTTTTCCAGCGCCGGCGTTGGAACAAAAATTCCCGCCGCCCCCTGGTTCAGCCACGCGCGCGCCATCTGCACATACTGCGCATCCGCCTGTTGCGACACCGGCTCTCCCAGGTCCACCAACACCCGTAGATGCCGCCCCACCGCATCGCGCACCAGCGTGTCGAATGCCGCACCGGTGTCCCCCGTCGGCAACAGCGTCGCCTTCCCGCCGCCCGGCGCTGTCTCCACGATCACCGCATCCACGCCCAGTGCCTGCAGGTAGTCCAGCCGCTGCGTAATCCCCGCCAGGTCGCCCTTGCCACTGCCCGTCGAGTCCTGAAATCTCGTCGGATCGATCCGGTAAAATACCGCCCGCTTCCACCACACCTCCACCGACACACCCGATCCCGCCCAGTTCTTCTGCGCCAGCACCTGGGCGCGCGAGACCGTCGGCACGCAAGCAAGGCCAGCGCCGAGACAAACGAGAACCCCTCTAAGAATGAGGCGTGTTGAAGGCAGGTGTGAGATCCGCATAGAGAAAACCATCGCGCTCGACCACCTCTCCGCGCGACACCTCAATGCTACCGGAGAACATCGGCCCGGCGCTTACGAACGTATGAAACTCTCCCCGCTCGCCACAGGGATCGATGGTCTCTGGCAACTCGGCCAGCAGTTCCGCATCGAACTCCCGGCCCGCAAACTTCCTGTCCATCTTGCGCGGATCAATGCACACCAGGTGCGCACGTATTCCCGCGGCAATCATCGAGCGCGCCAGCTCATCGGTAGGAATCAGCCAGCAGGGAAAGATTGGCTCCAGTCCTGTCGCCGCCATCTTCTCGACGCGGTACGCCCGTATGTCTTCGAGGAATAGATCTCCAAACGCAATCCCCTGCAGCCCCTCCGCCACCGCCCGCTGGCAGACCTCAGCCATCAGGCCTTCGTAGATCTCATTCGAGCACGGCCACGGCAGCGGCACCTTCCACAACGGCAGCCCCGCAGCCTTCCCTTGCAGGTCCAACAGCTCTTCCAGAAACCCATGCATGGCCACACGCCCGAAGTGCTGGTTCACGGTCGTCAGCAGACCGGCCACCTCGTAGTCGGGGGAGTTCCGCAGCAGGTGCAGCGCCCAGGCGCTGTCCTTCCCTCCCGACCAGCTCAGCAGAATGCGCTTTTTCTCCACACCCCATCCTAGCTGCACGAAACAAGGCTATAGCAGTCGATTTGTAACTCGAAACCCAGCTATACTGCGCTGAAAGTTACTGTTTGCCAAGATACGCGCGGTAGCGGGTCTCCACCACACCCGTGTTTCGAGCCAGCTGCAATTTTGCTAAGTTGTATTGATACAGGGAGTTAACCAGCGAAGCCTGCGCGCTAGCCACCGACGCCTGCGCATCCACCACCGGCAGGTTGTCATCCACCCCCGCCGCAAACCGGTCCCTCTCATCCGACAATTCCTGCTGCGCGAGCGCCACATTGCTCTGCGAAACCTCTACTAACTCCTTTGCTGCGTTTACATCCAGCATCGAAGCACGGATCTGCTCGTCGATTGTAACGCGCAAATCAGCCTCCCGCTGATGCAAAGCCACAAGCTGCGCATCCACTACATCCTGCTCCCCCCGCTGCGCCGCCTCACGGAAGATGGGCACACTCAGCGACCCCACTGCCGAGAAAACCCCATGATAGGACCCGTCGGTGACGCCGATGACTCCATAATAGCCATTGAACGCAAGTGTAGGCAAACGCTGGTACTTAACCGCTTTCAATTCGCGCTGCGTCAGTGCAATTTGCTCGAGCACGCTGAGATAATCCTTGCGGTGCTTGTACGCAGTAATCTTCGCCGCCTCAAGATCCATGGCAGCCAAATCTGCAAAGGGCGCAGAATCTGTAAGTTCCAGCTTCTGTCCCGCCGGTAATCCCAGAATCCGCGCCAGCTGGATGGTGTCTTTCTCAAGCTGTGACTGCGCTGCCACCACATCCTGCTGCCGCTGCTGATACTCCACCTGCCCGCGTAAGGCGTCCAGATTTGTGCCTACCCCCGCCTTGTGTTTCTGCGTGGCTTGATCAAACAAGGTTTCCGCAGAGCGCTCTTGCGCTTCGGTGTTGGTCACATTCGCTTGATCGGCGAGCACTTGAAGATAGCTCATTCCGATTGTTAGAACGAGGTCTCCGTCATCCGTAAGCCTTTGTAAATCAACGACTCGGGTCTCATTAGTCGTTCCACGATATAACTCATAATCGGGCAGGTTGAACAGGACCTGGCTGGCGTTGAAGGAAGCCTGTGTCGTGTTAACTTTGACGATCTCAGAGAACGTGTAGCCCGGCGGCAGCAGCCCAGGGGGGAAGCTCGATATCAGTGAAGGCTTGAAGCCCAGCGCAGCGAGATTGATCTGCTGAGCACTGCTCTGAGCGTTGATGCTCATGTTGGGGATAAGCGCACTCAGGACCCCAAGGGTGTCGCCTTTGACGGCCCGCATATTGGCGCGATCGTACTTGAGTCGCACATTGCGTGCGAGGCCAATGGACATGGCATCATCGAGCGAAATGGGCAGGGCAGTATCGCTGGCGCGATCGACAGCCAAGCCGCCGGGCCCGCTAAAGGTGCCCTCCGCCTTATAGACAAATCCCGAACCGGTGGGCCTGCTAAGTGCCTCATTCTGAGCGGCAATGATTGCGCTGGGATCAGTGGGCAGGGGTTGCTGCGCTTGTAGGCACGGAGTGAACGCGGTCAAGGCGCCCACCGCAACAAGCAGCGCGCATGCTGCGCGGTCGAAAGACTTTGCGTTGGAAACGATGGATGCCACTGCAGTCTTAGATTGCCACGTATGGGGTGGAGATGCGAAATCCTTGCCGCCGAATCTATTGCTGGGCGTTTAGCGTTCGGGCCGCTTCCTCTAACGTATCGTCGGTCGACGGTTTCCAGTCCGTCTTTACCTCATCCTCCTGCTGGCCAATGTCATGGAACAGCAGGGCATGGCCGTCAATGTGTACATGGGTTTCGGTAATCTGCCAATGCTCCTCTCCCACCAGCCGGCGCTCGACATCGAAGGTCCCGCCTTTGTACATTTTGGCGAGCAAGCCAAAGCCTATCAAGATGTTGTAGCTAAGCGTTCCGCGTAAAGTACGAATTCGATTCCCGTTACGCGCGATCACCATCTGTCCAGCCATGGCTCCCATGACGCGCGCTTCCATGTCCGGTGGGGAGAAGGCAGAGTTCGGCCGGAAACTCAGCGTGATGAAGTCAGGAGTTTCGCTGGCTATCGACCAGAGGAAGGCGTCGGGAAGCATCTTGAGCAACTCGGTAGCCTGGGCGTCGTCGTGCGCACTGTTCTTGCGGGCCCTCGCCTGTGCCGACGGGTCATGCACATAGCTCTCAATTCGTTGAGTTTCAGCCGCGGCCGCAACGGGAGAAAGCGGTTGACCATGAAGCTCAATCAAGCGGCGCAACGTGCCCTGACGAGTCTCAATGGTGAGATAGGTTCCATCTTGTTCCGGGGTAATGTCGTGGTCTCGATAGGTCCAGATGGTGTGGTCGGTACGATTGGCTTCCAGTTCGGCCTGTACCGCAGCCCGAACTGCCTCAAGTGCGGCGGGCTGAGAACCTTGCGCAAGAAGGCGAGAGGGATGAACGCTCAGAAGGAGAATTGAAAGGAATGCAATGGAATATCGTGATGCGTTACACATAAGGGCTTTGGATGCATTGGAGTGGAGCAGGTTTGCGTGCAAGGTTGGCGTCCGAATCTCGCGGTTTGTGGGGTAAGTGTAGGTGGCCTTCTGAAATAGATAGCGCGGCTTGGTGGATTCGCGGCTATTCGGGAATAATTTTGACAAAGACCCCGTCAGGGAGAACGGCTCCGCCAAGGAGGTGAATGCTTCCGTCTCGGGTAAAGCCACGGAGCATGGATTGAGTGGGAAGGGCTGGAACTGCGCGTTTGGGGGCTTCATTGCGGCTGGTACCGGATGGGATTGAAGCAGCGGAGCCGATTCTCGAAGGTGGCATTTGAGGACTCTCGGGCATGGCTTTTTGGCGCTTGGTCCCTCGGTCCATGGCGTCGTTCGCGAGCTGATCGGCGGCTTTGTTCTTGTGCCGCAGGGCATGGCTGATTTCGAAGCGATCGAGTTCTGCGATGCGACGCCGAGCTTCCTCCCAAAGTGGGCGTAAATCGGGGGAATTGACCTTGTACTTGCCTTGGATTTGTTTGACCATGAGCTCCGAATCGGAGACGACACGCAGGCGGTGACGATTGTGATCGAGTGCCCATTGCAGGCAGCCGAGCAGGCCGGAGTATTCGGCGTAATTGTTGGTGCGATTGCCCAGAAACTCGGACAGCTGGGCCAGGACGACGCCATTTTCATCCTGCAGTACGGCACCATAGCCAGCCGGCCCGGGGTTGCCGCGGGCGCCGCCGTCACAGTGGGCGATCACCCAACCGGTTTGGCTGCCTGGAGTTGATTCGTCGGGAAAGAGATTTGCGGAGGAGCGGACCATCGAGACAAGTTTACTGCCAGCGGAGAAAGTTTCTGGTGGGGGTGCTTACGTTTGCATTAGGCCTTTCGTCTATCGAGGTGTAGTTACCCTGACTCCGGAGTCAGAAACAACATGAGTAGCAGCGACGCGATTCTCCTCGCCGGCGAAGGCCGGCGGCGACCCAGCCCATTTAGTCTCGGCTTGACGGAGACAGCGGCCATTGGCGCGGTAAAATCGACCGTGATGATACCGAATGTCGCCGCCCAACCGGGAACACGTACAAAGCTTACTGCCGAGCAGATCGACGCGCGGCAGCAACAACGCGCCGAAGATGATGAGCTGATTCGCGCTGCGCAGAAGGGTGATCGGCAAGCCTTCGACGCGCTTGTTCGGCGCTACGACCGCAGTGTTCTTCGGTTAGCCCTGCACATGCTGGGCAATGAGCAGGACGCGCAGGATGTGCATCAGGAGGCATTTCTCAAGGTTTATCGTCATCTGGCAAATTTTCGGTTCGAGTGCTCGTTCTACACGTGGCTCTACCGGATCGTTACCAACCTTTGCCTGGATCAGTTGCGCAGGCGGAAGAGTCGACGGGAGGATCCATCCACGGCGCTGGATGGAACGGGAGATGAGATCGATCTGCTGGCAAACCTGACTGATGGGCGCGCCAGTGCAAACCCCGCCCGGGAGTTGGAACGCAAGACGATGAACAGCGCGATCCAGGGGGCTTTAGATGAGCTGACCCCGCGGGAGCGTACAGTTTTTGAGCTCAAGCATTATCAAGGACTGAAGCTGAGGACGATTGGCGAGATGCTTTCGACAACCGAAGAAACCGCGAAGAACACGTTATTTCGGGCGACGAGAAAGTTGCGAGCGAGACTCGCAGATGCACGATAAGGGACAGAGGAATTTTCGGGCCATTAGTGGGCAAGGAAGGCTATAGACCCGCACCAGGCAACGACAATCGCAGGACTTCGAGGCCGTAGAGGTACGCAATATGAAGTGTGAAAACGCACAACAGAACATTATCCTGGCACAGTACGGCGAACTGCCCGATGAGCTCCAATTTCCACTGGAGCAGCATCTGGGTATCTGCGAAGATTGCCGCCGCGAATGGAATGCATTACTGGCGCTGAATGAAGAACTGGCCTCAACGCCAATGATGGAGCCGTCGCCCAATCTGCTTGCCGCGTCGCGTATGCGGTTGGATGAAGCCCTCGATAGCTTGCCGCCTCGTTCCATTTCGCAACGTTTCTTCGGGAATGCTTTTCGCTGGTTGGGATTTCTGCAGGGAGCTCCTGCATTGGCAACACTGCTGTTGGGAGTTGGTTTTTTAGGCGGGAATTTCATTGCCAGATATGAGGCCGCCCGCGCTCCCCAATTGCCGCGGCCGGTGATTCTCTCGAACACCGCGAATGGCGCTATTGCGAGCGTTTCGGGGATTGTGCAGACGCCGAACTCTGAGTTGGTGCAGGTGAAGTACAACCGCCTTGTGCCGGAGACGGTGCAGGGCTCGCTCGATGATCCGCAGATTCGGCAGTTATTGCTACTGGGCACAAAGCTGGCGACAAATAACGACGTCCATGCTGATTCTGTGGCGCTGTTGGCAAGCGAGTGCCGCGCTGGCCATAGTTGCGACGGCGGTGACGACGGCACCAATCAGATTCGCGCAACCTTGGTATCGTCGCTCCGGACCGATAAGAGTGCAGCGGTGCGTTTGAAGGCGCTGGATGGGCTGCAGCCGTATGTTGCCCAGGATGAACATGTTAGGGATGCGGTACTCGATGCGCTGTTGTATGACCAGAGCGCAGAGGTGCGGTCGCAGGCGATCTCGATGCTGACCCCCGTGCAGGCGGATTCGAGCGTGCGGCAGGTATTACGGACTGTATCTTCGCAGGATGTGAATCCGGCAATCCGCAATGCGTCTTTCCAGGTATTGCAGGGATCGGCTGATATCCAGTAGATGCGCATACTGCGAGAGGCCATGATGCAAAGTCTTGAATCCGTTGGGCTTAGGCGGCGTCGTGGGGCTGGCCTGTGGCGTTTTTACGGGGCTGGCGCGGTGATTCTGCTGGCGGTGACCTGTCAAGTTACTCATTCTGAGGGACTAAGGACTAGCCCGGCGAGGCAGGGCGGGAGCGTGTCGGGGACCGGAGCTCGGGGGGGCTCTCCAAAGGGTGTTCCGTCGCATGCGCCGGGCTATTTGGGGATACTCTTCCAAAATCTTACGGATGAACAATTTACCTCGATGCATGTCAAGGGCGGCGATGGGGTGGAGGTGGTCATGGTGGATCATGACGGGCCTGCCGGGAAGGCGGGATTGCAGCCCCATGATGTGATTGTTCGCCTAAATGGGCAGAATGTTACGAATACGGAATCGTTGAGCCGGATGATTCATGATGCTGGGGTGGGGGCGGCGGTGTCGTTGACCGTGTATCGCGGGGGGCGGCAAATTATTGTAAACGCTACGCTTGCCTACCGTGGAGAGGTGGAGAAGGAAGCAGTGGCACGGATGGTGGAGGCGGATCCGCCGGTGAGCGACGACAGGCCGGTGGCGAACGATTTCGGGGAAGGGGATCCGGCTGATTCCGTGGCCCCGGACAAGGCCTCGCGGAGCCGGCTATTTCTCGCACAAGTGCTTCATACTACGCCGTTTACTGGCCTAATGCTGGAGGCGATGGAGCCGCAGTTGGCGGGGTATTTTGGGGCTCCGGTGGGGGTGGGATTGCTGGTGGAGACGGTGGCGCCGAACAGTCCGGCGGCTACGGCTGGTTTGCGTGCTGGCGATGTCATTCTAAAGGCTGATTCTATTGATGTTAAGTCGAATGGGGTGTGGGTGCGGGAGCTGCATGAGACGCGCGGGCATGCGATTGTGCTGGTGGTGCTTCGGGATAAACAGGAGATGCATATCTTATTGATTCCAGACCTGAAGAAGCATTCCGAGGTGGTTTGGCTGATGTTTGCCGGAGCGCTGCCGGTGGCTGCGTAGGCGCAAAGACGCTGAAAAAGGTGTAGACATAGCCCCGTTTCGGGTGCGCAGAGACATGTATAGCCCGGTTTCAGGTCGTCTTTTTTGACGATAGCTGAGTGATCAGTCAGTTATCCGTAGCGTCTTATTTTTTGACGGCGGCGGGCTTGCCTTCCTGGACATAGTTCTTGTTCCAGGAGGGAATCTCGGCGACGTAGGTGCCGGGCTTCTCGATGACGCATTGGCAGCCGAGGCGGGAGTTGAGCTGGAGGCCGGGGGCCATGTCGAGGCGATCGAGCTCAAGGTCTTC
The DNA here is from genome assembly GCA_963737325.1 of uncultured Acidobacteriaceae bacterium. Taxonomy (GTDB): domain Bacteria; phylum Acidobacteriota; class Terriglobia; order Terriglobales; family Acidobacteriaceae; genus Granulicella. Next base: position 131,261 of record CAVTSJ010000023.1, on the reverse strand, counting down.
GGGTTCGGAGACGCCTTCTGCGCCCTTCTTGAGAAACATGTGGCAGGTGGTGCAGGCGGCGACGCCACCGCAGGCGTGGTCCATAAAGATGCCGTAGTTTTCGGCGACGTCGAGGAAGCTCATGGGCTGGCCGTGGCCGTCGTAGGGGAGGGTGTCGAAGACGAACTCGACGGTCTTGTTTTCGGGCTCAAAGGTGACGCGGACCATGTTTTCGGCGGGAGGCTTGGAGAGGTCGATTTCAGGGAGAGGACTGCTTTCGTGATCAGACATGACTTATCTAGTTTAGTGCGTGCGGGGGTGTTGTGCAGGGACGGGGAAAATTGAGGTGGTTGCGGATGGCAAGCGGGATTCCCGGCAGTTCTCCTGGGTTGAAGAGTGCCTTGGCGATTTTCCATTGATCGAGAAAGCAGACCGATGGCACGGCGTTTTTTCAGGACGAGTCCCCGAGGGGGCGATGTGAATTGCGCGAAGCGTCAGAGCATCGACGCTGCACCGGCTTCTCTTTCCACGGTGTCGATCGACAAGCTCGAAGCATCGCAACATCGCGACTAGTTAATTTTCGGCATGTTGCTGGAGTCTTTCCAGCTATCGGTATAAAAGTACAAAACAGGGATAGCCAGTCGAGACAACAACGTCGAGGCGACTTCACCAGCCATCAGCGAGATGGCGAGGCCCTGGAAGATTGGGTCGCTGAGGATCACGGAAGACCCGAGGACGACGGCTCCGGCAGTAAGGAGCATCGGGCGGAAACGCACCGCGCCGGCGTCAATCACCGCTTCGCGAAGATTCAGACCCTCCCTTCGGCGCACCTCGATGAAGTCGACGAGGATAATCGAGTTGCGGACGATGATTCCGGCGCCTGCAATGAACCCGATCATCGACGTAGCCGTGAAGAATGCGCCCATCAACGCGTGGGCCGGAAGGATGCCCACCAGCGTAAGCGGGATGGGCGCCATGATGACCAGCGGCGTAAGGAACGATTTGAACCAGCCGACAACGAGGATGTAAATCAGCACAAGCACTACGGCAAACGCGAGACCAAGGTCGCGGAAGACCTCGTAGGTGATCTGCCACTCGCCATCCCATTTGAGCGAGTAGTGCTGCGTGTCCGTGGGGAGCTGGGTGGAATACTGCGTGATGCTCAGGCCGTCGGGGGCGCTCAGCTTCGCGATCTCCTGCTTCATCTTCAGGATAGCGTACACCGGGCTTTCGGCTGCTCCCGAAACATCTCCGACAACGTAGACGACGGGGAGCAGGTTCTTGTGCTGAACTGGCTGCTCAATTGTTTCCTGGCTGATCGTGCCAAGGCTGCCGACACTTACAGGATTACCGCTTGCGCCAAGCAGCTGCATATTGCGTATCGCGTCCAGACCAGACCGTAGCGGGCGCTCCATCTGCAGTCGAATCGGCACGTCTTCGCGCGCGCGGGGATCGTGCAACAATCCAATCTCTCGCCCAGACACTCCATCGGCAACGTTCACGGCGATCTGCTGGGTTGTGAGTCCAGCGATGGCCGCTTGTGCTGAATCAACATGCAGGTTGTACTGTGGTTCCGGAGCAGCGACGAACCAGTCCGTGTCCACGACACCGTCCGTGTGCTCGAAGACGCGCTTTACCTCCGAGGCTAGTTCAATCTGCTTCTTCGCGTCCGGGCCGTAGATCTCTGCAACAAGCGTTTGCTGGACGGGCGGTCCGGGCGGAACCTCCGCCACCGCGATCCGCGCTCCTGCGGCGTCGGCAATCTCCTTGAGTGCAGGACGGAGACGCTTGGCGATGTCATGACTCTGAGCCTTGCGGTCCGCACGTGGTTTGAGATTTACCTGGATGTCTGCCTGGTTGGGAGCTCCGCGCAGGTAATAGTGGCGCACTAGGCCGTTGAAATTAAACGGGGCGGCAACGCCGGAGTAAATCTGGTAGTCGGTGACGTCTGGATCGGCGGCGATACGTCTGCCCATCTGCTGCGTGACGGCCGTGGTCTGCTCGAGACTCGAACCCTCCGGCATGTTCACGATGACCTGGAACTCACTCTTGTTATCAAACGGCAGCATCTTTACCTTGACAGCCTTCAGAGGAACCAGCGCCACCGCAAGCAGTAACAGAACGACGACCGCTGCGAGGAACATGAGCGCGTTCCGGCTATGGTCGAGCAGACCTCCCATCAAGCGGCGGTAGAGCCCGGTGAGTTTGCCTTCTGTCTCATTGTGATGAGTCGCGGCGCGTCCGCGGAGAAACTTCAGCGCCGCCCACGGTGTCACCGTGAATGCCACCATCAGCGAAAACAGCATGGCGGAAGATGCGCCAATCGGAATGGGGCGCATGTATGGGCCCATCAGGCCGCGCACAAACGCCATAGGCAAAATCGCCGCGATGACCGCGAATGTGGCCAGGATGGTTGGATTGCCAACTTCGTCCACTGCGTCGATGGCCACCTCGCGAAAGCTGCGTTCGCGGTTGTCGCTCATACGGAAATGACGAACGATATTCTCGACAACCACGATCGCATCATCGACCAATATCCCGATGGAGAAGATGAGCGCAAAAAGGGTGATGCGATTGATCGTGTATCCGTAGAAGTAGAACATTGCGATCGTCAGCGCGAGCGTGACCGGGATGGCAACGAGAACGACGCCGCCTTCGCGCCAGCCGAGGGCGAACGCGATTAGCAGCGTTACCGAGAGGGTTGCGAGGAAGAGATGCAGCAGCAGCTCGTTCGCCTTGTCCTTCGCGGTCTCGCCGTAATCGCGTGTGACGTTGATCTTGAGATCGGGCGGCAAGAGCGTTCCGCGCAGGTCCGATAGGCGCGCCTTGATGTTGTCAGAGATGGTGGTTGCATTTGTGCCGGCGCGTTTGGAGATGGCGATCGTAACAGCCGGAGTCTCTTCCGTATTCGCGGACCCCAGCCCAACACCGGAGAGCACATAGCTCTGCACATCGGAGCCGCCATCCTCAACCCGCGCAACATCGCGGAGGTACACGGGCGTCTCTCCATGCGAACCGATGGCCGTGTTCGCAAGATCGTTAGCAGAAGAGAAGAAGCTTCCTACCTGCAACATCGAGTCTTGCCCTTCGGTCGTGAACGATCCAGGCGTGGTGCGAATGTTATCAGCCTGGAGTCGAGCGGCGAGCGACTCCGGCGTGAAGCCATAGGAGGCGAGCTTCGCGGAGTCGAACCAGATGTTGATGGCGCGCGGCTGGCCCCCAATGATGGAAGTCTGTGCCACGTCGTCGACGCGTTTGATCTGCTGATCAAGCTCTTCAGCGATCTTGCGCAGCTGCCCCACGCTGTAATCCGAGCCGGTCAGGGTAAGGGTCATCATCGGGACGTCGTTGATGGAGCGCACCTTCAGCAGCGGATGCGAAGCGCCGGGCGGCAATGAATTTGCTGCGCCTTCGATTTGCTTGTACGTCTGAACGATCGCGTTGTCTTCCTTCTCGCCCACGCGGAAACGCGCGGTGACAAGGCTCATTCCCGGCTGGCTCGTGGAGTAGATGTATTCCACGCCGGCGTTGTTGCGAAGGATGCGTTCAAGGGGCGTGGTGACGCGCTGTTCAACCTCGTTGGCAGAGGCTCCGGGCATCGCCGTAAAGATGTCGATCATTGGCACAACGATTTGCGGTTCTTCTTCGCGCGGGATCTCGGTAAGGCTGAGGCCGCCCAAGGCGATCGCTGCGACCACCAGCAGCAACGTGAGTTTGGATTCGATGAAGACGGAAGCGATGCGGCCCGCGATATTGCGATCCCTCATGGAAGGACCTCGATGTTGCGGCCGGCCAATCCCAGACCACCCTGCGTGATGACACGGTCGCCTGACCGCAATCCGGTTAGGATTTGCGTCTGATTTCCAACGGCCGCTCCAAGGGTTACGTAGCGAACCTGAGCACGGCTGTCGGGCGTTGCGATAAGGACCGCGTCGAGGCCGCCCTGCTGGACGATCGTGCGCACGGGCACGGAGATGCTGGCGGCCCTGGCGCCAGAAGCAAGCAGTATCTCGACAACCGTTCCGGTACTCCAGGATGCGGAAGGCGGGAGGGCTGCCTTCACCACAAATGAATGCGAGGTCGCATCACCAGCCGGCGAGATGGTCGCGATCGTCGCTTGCAGCGGACGACCTCCATCCAGCGCAACCGGTACGCCGGCTCCGATGCGGAGAGAGCCGATCAGGTCTTCGGGCACCGAGAATTCAACCTCGAAATTTCCGGTCGACTGCACATGGAGAAGAGGCACTCCGGGTGTGGCCATCGCTCCCGGATCGACCATTCGCCTGGTGACGACTCCATCGAAGGGCGCGTAGATCGCGGCATCGGAGTCATTGGCCTGGCGCGCCGCGAGCGTCGACTTTGCAACCGCAACCTGGGCCTCGGCTCCCTGATGTTGCGCTTGCGCCGCGGCAGCTTGTTCCTGTACCTGATCCAGTTCGTATGGGGTAACCGAATGACGCTGGCGCAACTGGGCGTAGCGTTGGAGTGTGTCCGCGGCAAGCTTTTCCTGATCGGAGGCGACGGTCTCTTGCTTCTCCGCGCTGGTTACAGCTGCATTTGCCTGCGCGACATCTGCGTCCAGGGCCGGTGCATGGAAGCGTACCAGCACCTCACCCCGGCGAAAGTGATCGCCCTCGCGCCTGGTCACTGCGGCGACTGGCGCAACAATCTGAGAAGCCAGGTCAACCTCCATGCGAGGCTTTACGATCCCGGTAAGTTGTACGGTCGCACCGCGGTTCTCAGACGCTATCGTGATCACGTGAACTGGGATTGCCTGCTCTGGGATGGCCGGTGACGTTGATCGACGGCAGCCGGCGAGTAACAGACAAATAATGGCGAGAGTGAGAGCTTTGTTCATGGCTGTCCTGCTTTCGAGGTCGAAGACGATCCGCTCACGAACGCAAGGTTCGCGTGGGCGATGCGAAGCTGATAGAAGATCCTGACGCGGTTGAACTCTGCCGCCGAGAGGTCACTCTCGTTGTTCAGAACGTCGCTGATTGATGCGAGCCCGCTACCATAGCGGTCTCTAGCTGTCTTCAATGCTTCCTCTTGCACGTGAACGGCGTCCTGCGCTGTGGTGTAGCGACGGTTCAGGTCTTCGATCTGGTGGCGCAGGACCGCGACCTCAGACCGCGCCGCAAGCAGCGTCGCCCGCTCCTGCGCCTGGAGCGAGTGCAGTTGGGCCTCAGCTTCCTGTTCATGCGCCTTCCTGGCCCCGCCGTCGAAGATAGGAATCTCGAGCCTGGCGGCGACGGTCCAGTTCCCGCTGCCATTGGTGACCACATCCTCGGCATCATTCTCAACATGAGCATAGGTTGAGAGGCGCGGCCATGCCGTCGCCCTGGCAGCGGCACTGCTTCGCTGGGCTGCGGTCTCCTGCTGGCGGAGTGCCTGCAGGTCAAGGCGACCTTCCAGCATCCCCGGCATTGCGTTCGGTGGTGTCTCCACAGACGGGGCATCGGGAGCGGGGCGGACGAGGGCTCGACTGGAGTCTGGCTCGTCGATCGCATCGAAGAGATCGCGTCTGGCGAGAGCAACGTTGTCATGTGCCGCCGCGAGATCGTCCCCGGCTGACCGTTGCGCCAGCGCGGCTCGCATACTGTCCGATTCCAGCGACAGGCCGGAGCGCTCGCGGTCCTGAACGTCGGAGGAAACTTCCTTCGCCGTGCGAAGAGAGGTCTCTGCCACGTCGATCTGATCCTCGGCGAGGAGTACACGGTAATAGAGCTTCGTGATTTCGGTCGCGAGCTGTTGCCTGGTGTACTGGTCGGACAACTCAGCGCCGTGGAGGGTGGACCGAGCGCTCTGCAGGTTGCGATGCGCCGAGCCCGCATCGAACACAACCCATGTTGCTGTCGCGGATGCGCTGAAGTTCGCCATCGCGGCCGGATGATTCAGCGTCTGCAGATCGAAGTCACTGGCATTGAACCGGCCCTGGCGCAGCTTGCTTCCAAATACGAAGACCGGGTCGTTGGAATACATCATGTCCTCAGCGGCACTGAGCGTCGGCCGTTGCGCCGCTTTGTCCTGGAGCACTCCGGCACGAGCCTTTTCCAGCGATGCTTCCGAGGCGGCAACGAGAGGGTGGTGCCTCAATCCGGACGCGATCGCGTCATCGAGCGAAAGGGGTGCTGGCATTTGACTGTTGCCAGTCAATGCCATTCCACAAGCCATGCTGAGCGTAACGAGAGTGCTGGAAAGAATTCTTCGGGTGACCAATGGTTCGCCTCATCCAACAACACTATATCACCATGTGGTAATATAGTGACAGATGGCGAAGATATGAAAATGTCGACCATTTCCGATTCGGGACTGGGACTACTTCCGCTTCGAGCGTTTGCGCGTTTGTTCTTTTTCCAGCGCGGTCAGCTCTTCTCTTGTTTTCGCGGTAGCGCTCTTACACACCAGGTCGCAAAGCGTAAAGATGAGCGGGTCGGCAACCGAGTAGATGCTACTGGTGCCCTGCTTACGGCGGGCCACCAGGCCACCTTGAAGCAACAGATTCAAATGTTTGGAGACGTTCGGCTGATTGGCTTCAAGATCGTCGACCAACTCTGTAACGGTTCTCTCCGATTTGGAAAGGGATTGCAGGATTCTGAGCCGGAAGGGTTCTCCAAGGTAGCGAAAGCGCCGCGCAACCAGCTCCAACGTTCGTGGCGACAGAGTTATTTCACTCATGCGCTCCAGAATATCACTTCATGCACATAGAGTGTTGGAACTTCAGAAGACACCAGTAACCTATAGCTCGCTTCGAAAGGAAATCAACATGAATGTTCAATCCGCGGTACGGCTGCTCGCAGGGATGATGATCCTCATCTCGCTGGGGCTCGCACATTGGGTTTCAATGAACTGGTTGCTGCTCACGGCCATTGTGGGGATCAACCTGTTGCAGTCCTCCTTCACGAACTGGTGCCCGGCCATGAGCATTTTCCGGTGGATGGGTCTCCGCGATATCAGTGTTCCTTAGAGTTCGGGATCGCTGTTATGGGGAAGGTCGGAGGGTGTCTTCCGGGGGAAACGATCGTCCAATAAGGAGGAAGCCAGGCTGGTGAGCCGGCGTGGCTGACCTTCGGTGTTGCTCAACCTGTAACCACCCAAGAACCAGAGGAGAAACAACTTATCGGGGCAATGGCGAATCAAAGCAGATGCAGGGACTGGCGTGGGTTACACTTAAAACGGAATGGGTCGAGAGCTAACATTGGATAGCGCACCTCAATCCCGAACACGCAGATTTCGGGGACTGATCTCCTTGTATGGTGGGCTTTATCTGGCGCTCGCCTTCATGATCTGTGCGTGGGGTACGAGCTACAAGCTGTCCCTGTACAAGGCGGAAGGGACCCTGTCGTTCGCTCCGGCGAAGGTATGCACTCGCGGGAGCGACGCCGCAAAGAGTGCTGTAGACCATGCTGCAACTGCCCGGAGCCTGGCCCAGATTCCGATTCTCGTGGCCGCGCTTTTCTCTCTTGACGTAGCCCCTGAGACCTACCCAGCCGACTCACGGCGCGAAGACGCGATCGTGGACCGGTCGCCGCTTCGTCGAGCTCCCATACTCTATCTTCGACCACCCCCAGCCGAAAGACTCTCTCTCGATTAGCCGCTGGACTTAAGACTGTCCTGCGGATGAAGTTAGGAATCCATTCGAGGAAAGGTCTCTGATGCGCACTAAGCGTGTTCTCGTCGCTGCTGGCTGTTTGCTCGCTGCAGCGCTGTTATTGATTTATTTTCTGCACGCTCACCATGAGCAAGAGGCTGCCAGCAGTACTCCGGCAGCTTTCCCGTCGGTATCCGTGGCGACAGCCCACACTGGCACGATCGCCAACCGGCTAACCGTCGCTGGAGTCTTCCAGGCATATCAGGAGATCGACGTTCACGGCAAGGTTTCTGGCTACATCCGTAACATCTACGTCGACATTGGCGACCGAGTTCGCAAGGGCCAGACGCTCGCGGTCCTGGAGGTTCCTGAGCTGCAGGCTGAGGTTGCGGGGGCGCAGGCAGGGATTACTCAGACGCAGCAAAACATCGTGCGCCTGCAGAATGAAGTGGCGATGGAGCAGGCGAACTATGTCGCCGTCCATGCCAACTACACGCGTCTGAAGCAGGCGTCGGATCAACAGCCTGGATTGGTTGCCGCCCAGGAACTGGACGACGCGCTGGCGAAGGATCGATCAGCCGCGTCGCAGGTTGATGCCGCGAAATCTGCGGTGGCCGCAGCGCAGGGACAGTTGGGCGTTTCGCGAGCTGAGAATCTGAGAGTCAGCAGCATGGAGCAGTACGCCACCATTGCGGCTCCGTTCAACGGCGTGGTCACGATGCGGTATGCCGATACGGGAGCGCTTATCCCGGCGGGAACAGCCGAAGGGTACAGCCAGGCCGTGGTCAGGCTCGCGCAGAGCGATGTGTTGCGTCTCCGCATGCCTGTTCCCGAGCGCGACGTGCCTCTGGTGCACGTCGGCTCGCAGGTCACGGTTCAGGTTCAGGCGACTGGTCAGCAGTTCCAGGGAACAGTGGTGCGTTTCACGCGGGATGTATCGAATTCGACGAGAACGATGTTGACTGAAGTCGACGTGAATAATCCTGATCTGACTCTTACACCCGGAATGTACGCAGAGGTGACCTTCAACCTGGAACAGAAGAATAACGCGCTCATCGTTCCCACAAGCGCGATCATCCAGGGCGATCAGCCTTCGGTCATGCTGGTGGATAGCGACAATCGGGTGCGGAAGCAACCTGTGGTGCTGGGTATCAGCAGCGCGAATTCGCAGGAGATTGCTTCAGGGCTGCAAGCCGGCGATCGGGTCATCATTGGTGGCCAGTCAGAGCTGCAACCCGGCGAGCAGGTTACTCCGCAGCCTGCGAAGAGTGACCTGGCGAACTATCAGGCGAATCAGAAGGGTGGACGGTAACCATGTCCTTCTTTGCGATTCGCTACCCGTTCTTTATCCTGATGGCCTGCATGATTGTTGTCGTGGTTGGCGTGGCAGCGATCACCTCCATGCCAGTCGATTTATTTCCGCCGGTCAATATTCCGGTGGTCGTTGTTGCAACGTTCTATGCGGGCATGCCGCCGCAGCAGGTCGAATCCGACATCACCGACAGCGACGAGCGCTTCTTCACGCTGGGAAGCAATATCGACCACATCGAATCGCGGTCGATGTCCGGTGTCAGTCTCATCAAGATCTATTTTCAGCCTGGCACGGATCCGACGGCAGCGGTGAGCAGCATCTCGAACCTTGCGATGGCGAACCTGCGCCGCCTGCCGCCGGGGACGTTGCCACCTGTCGTCCTCAGCTTCGATGCAGCGAATCTTCCGGTCTGCCTGATTACGCTGAAGGGCGCGGGGATGAATCAGACCGAGCTTAAGGATGTGGCCCAGTTCAGCGTGCGGAACCAGGTGGCCAATGTTCCCGGAGCCTCGGTACCGCAGCCGTACGGGGGAACGTATCGCCAGATCATGGTCTACGTTGATCCGTTGAAGCTCGAAGCTTCGCAGCTGGGAATCATGGACGTCGTGCACGCGGTGAATGACTCCAATCTCATTCTTCCGGCGGGCGACGTCCGCATCGGCCCGAAGGACTACAACATCTATGCGAATAGCCAGGTGCCGACGCCGGAGGCCGTGAATAGCATCCCGCTCAAGACGGTCGGCAACGCGTCCATCCTGGTTGGCGACATTGGTCATGCGGTCGACGGCGGCCAGCTTCAGACCAATATTGTGCGCGTCGACGGGCAGCACTCCGTCTACATTCCGATTCTCAAGCAGGGTGGGGACTCCAACACCATCACGATCGTAAACGGCGTCCGCAAAGCTACAGCGCATCTGCTCGACATCCCGCAGCAACTAAAGACAGCGGTTGTCTTCGATCAATCGGTCTTTGTGAAAACGGCCATCAAGAACGTGATCAGCGAGGGGACAATCGGCCTTTGCCTCACCGGCATCATGATCCTTCTGTTTCTGGGTGACCTGCGCGCCACAGTTGCCGTCATGTTGTCCATCCCGATCTCCTGCATCGCAACCTTCCTTGTCCTGAAGGCGATGGGCGACTCCATCAACACGATGGTGCTGGGCGGCATGGCCCTCGTGCTATCTCGCCTTATCGACAACTCTGTCGTGGTGCTGGAAAATATCTTTCGCCATTTTGAGATGGGCGTAGACTCGATCCCGGCCTCGCAGGAGGGCGGCAAGGAAGTTCAGCTCGCCGTGCTGGCAGCGACTTTCAGCACGGCTATCGTCTTCTTTCCCGTCCTTCTGCTTACAGGCGTCAGCAAGTATCTGTTCACGGCCCTCGCGCTGGCGGTGGTCATTGCGCTCTTCTGTTCCTACGTCGTCGCGATGACCGTTGTCCCACTTTTCTGCTCCCGTTTCATCAAGCACACAGGGCACAGCATTCAACATGAGTCCGCGGAAATGGGAGATCCAGCGCCGGAGCATATGCACGGCGGCCATGGCCAGACCAGTCTGTTCGCCAAGATCGTCTATCGATTCAACCAGGGCTTCGGCTGGCTGCAGGAGCACTATGACATGGCGATACATCACTGCCTGGATAGGCCTGGCGTAGTTGTCATTGTGTTTTCCATCTTCGTGGTACTAAGTTTTGCGCTGGCTCCATTTCTTGGGCGCGCGTATTTTCCCCGCACAGATCCTGGCCAATTCGTTATCCGCGTCAAGGCTCCGACAGGGACACGCATTGAGCTCACCGATCAATACATCGCTCACGTCGAGCAGGACATTCGCGACGTCGTGGCGCCAAAAGATCTCAACATGATCGTCTCGAACATCGGAGTAACCCCGGACCTCTCGGCGATCTATACTCCCAACTCCGGGATGCACACCGCTTTCGTTCAGGTAAGTCTGAAGGAAGATCACAGCGTCAGCAGCTTCGTCTATATGCAGCGTGTTCGAGCGAAGCTAGCGGCTGATTTGCCTTCTGTCCAAACCTATTTTCTGTCCGGTGGTCTCGTCAGTTCCATCGTCAACCAGGGGCTCCCGGCGCCTTTTGACGTTCAGGTCAGCAGCAACGACATGGCCGGAGGATACGCAGTTGCCCAACAACTTGCGCGAAAAATGCGCGCTCTCCATGGCGTCAGCGACGTTCTGATCCCGCAGGACATCGACTACCCGGGTCTCAGGCTGGATATCGACCGTCAGCAGGCAAGCCTTGAAGGGCTTACCCCAAAGACAATTGTAGATAGCGTTATTACCGCCATGACCTCAAACGGCATGGTTGCTCCCAGCTATTGGATTGACCCGAAGACTGGCAACAACTACATGCTCACCGTCCAGTACCCCGAGACGCAGGTGCAAAGCCTGACGGACTTCAAGCAGATCCCACTGCGCTCCGCCGATGGAAAGACCACAACGCCGCTCGAAACGGTCGCATCGATCGAATCCATCAACACTCCGACTGAAGTCGATCACTACCAACTTCGGCGGGTCTTTGACGTCTATGTGATGCCGAAGGCGGAAGACCTCTCCACCATCAGCAAGGACGTCAACAAGATCGTCGCAGATACGCATGTGCCGAAAGGGACAGTCGTGACGGTGCGGGGCACGATCAACAACATGAATCGGTCTTTCCATTCCTTTGCGATTGGCCTGATCATGTCGATCGTGCTGGTCTTCCTCATTCTGATGGCGCAGTTCGCCTCGTTTGTTGATCCGTTCATCATCCTGCTGGCCATCCCACCCGGTATCTCGGGCGTAATCCTCTTTCTTCTCGCCACTGGCACGACGATCAACATCATGAGCCTGATGGGCGTTCTGATGATGACAGGCATTGTGGTGTCGGACAGCATTCTGATCGTAGAGTTCACGGGCCAACTCCGCGGGCATGGATACAACCTTGAAGATGCGATCATTACTGCGTGCAAGGTGCGTCTGCGGCCAATCCTAATGACGACGCTTGCCACCGTCCTCGGCCTCATTCCCATGGCGTTGGCGATAGAAGCAGGCAGCGAACAGTATGCTCCGCTTGCGCGTGCGATTCTGGGTGGCCTTACCGTTTCCGGCATCGTCACCGTTTTTCTGGTGCCGAGCGCCTATCTGATCATTCATCGCCGCATCGAAGCCCGGAGAGGGACCGCTGGCACAGATTCCCCGGGAGATTCACCACAGACAACGGGGGTGACGGCATGAAACTCTGCCTCCTTCTTCTCATGTTCTCGGCGCCGCTATGCGCACTCGCACAGACGGGCGCGAAGGAACTGCCTGCTACCCCACTGCCGCCAACGGCTTCCCTGACGCTCACGACTGCGAACAACTTGGCTGCCCCCTCACAATTTCAGGCCGCTTCCCCAGATCAGCAACAGCCTGTGGTTAGTCCCGCGAACGCGATGGTCCCGATCACGCGCACCGATGCAGAGCGTCTTGCCCTGAGGAATAATCCGCGCATCACCGCAAGCCGTCTTCTCGCTCTTGCAGCCGGGCAGGTGACACGCGAAACCCGATCTGCGGAACTGCCACAGATCTCCGGCGCCATCACCGCCGAGAAGGCCGAAGATGGCAGCCGCATCGGCGCCGGCGATCTCACCGATTCCCGCCTCTACAGTCACGCCGGCACTGGGGGGTCGCTTTCGCAGCTCATAACCGACTTCGGCCACACGCGCAATCTTGTGGCCTCAAACAAACTCCAACAGGAAGCGCAGGACCAAACCGCACTTGCGACCGAGCAGGATGTACTGCTCGCGACCGACCAGGCGTTTTATCGCCTACTGAATGCCCAGGCTTTGCTTGATGTAGCCAAGGCAACGGTGACCGCCCGGGGCGATGTCCAGAAGCTCATCTCGGCCCTGACCAGGAGCGCGCTGAAGAGCGACCTCGATCTCAATATCGCATCCGCCGATCTCTCACAGGCTCAGCTCCTGCAACTCGATGCTGAAGATGCGGTCGCATCCGCGAGTGCGACACTTGCCGCCGTTCTCGCTACGCCTGCAGACACGCCGTATCGCGCGATCGAAGACGCTGAGGCCGCGCCACCACCGCCGGCGCCTGACAGCTCTGCGGCCATCAACGCGAGCGCGCAGGCCCAGCGTCCGGACCTCCAGGCGCTGCGCTTCGATGCTGCGGCCGACCAGAAGTTCGCGACCGCGCAGAGGCTCCAGCACCTTCCGACCATCTCGGCGTTGGCGGCCGGCGGCTTCACGCCCGTGGCTCCGGACGGCGTCTTCGTTCCTAACTGGTATGCAGCTGGCGGAGTAAACCTGACGGTCCCGTTTTTCACCGGCTTCCGCATTGACGCGCAAACGCAGGAAGCGCGTTTGCGCGAGAAGGCGACCGAAAAGCAGGAACAAGACCTCTCCAACTCCATTGCCCGCGATGTCCGCATCGCCATCCTCAACGCACAAACGGCCTATCACCGTATCGCTGTGGCCGACCAGTTCCGCCAACAAACTGCCCAGGCGCTCGCACTCGCACAAACCCGGTACAAGCTGGGGCTCAGCTCAATCGTTGAGCTGAGCCAGGCCCAATTGCAAAGCACTCAGGCGATCGTAGCGGCGGTCAATGCGCGGTATGACTACCTGCTGTCGCTTCGTTCGCTGGATTATGCGCGTGGCGACCTGGCGCCATAGAAACCAACAGCGGCGTATCAACTGGTTCGCACAAACTTGTAGCGGGTTTGACCGCCATCAAGGACCAGTGTGTTCGGTTCGTCTGAAATCTGCAGCCGGAGACTCCCGAGGAACGGTGCGCTGGTGAGCACGATCTGGCGGCTTTCGGTCGATTGCTCTTCCACTCCCAGAGCGCTCGACCAGGATTCGAACTCGATGCGAAAGCCTGCGTCGCTCTTCGAGATGCGAGCAGGCCCTAGTTCATCGCACGCGTAGTCGCCAATGTAAGCATCAATCAACGCCGTGGCGGATGCGTCGGTTTTGACGCGTTGCCGCGTGCGCTCGAGCGATTTTTCGAGAGCTGTGGCGGCGCCTGCCACCACGGCCTCCGCTTTGCTTGCGGCCCCGAAGAGCATTTCGAGCAACCGCTGATGCACCGCGACCAAGAACAAATTTGCGGCGCGCAGGTTTGTTAGTACCACCATCCCTATTCCATGTTCGGGAAAGAACAGCATATCCGCGGAGAAGCCCAGCGTGTTGCCTCCATGCGTCACCTCGGCGAGTCCCTGTTGCTCGGTCAGAATCAATCCCAGACCGTAACTGCTCTTGCCGTCAATTTTCACGGCAGAGTGTCGTCGCGCAAGGAGGTTCACTTCGGAGACCACGGTTTCGCCGGCATCGTTTCTGCCGTTCCGCAACTCGCAGCGGATATAGCTGGCCATGTCCAAGACGGTGGACCAGACCGATCCTGCCGGGGCGACTGCATCGGCAAACTGCTCGAGCACAGGGTCGATGGGAACGGAGTTGCCATCAAGATCAGAGCCATGCGGCGCGGCGTCGTTGGGCGAGCCGTTGTGGAGCACCGAGGTCTGGTGCATTCCCAGCGGCTCAAAGACCAACTGCCGCATTGCGCGGTCGTATGCGTCCGCGAGCGAGGCATCGGGGGAAAAGCTGTGCGCCGCGGCAAAGCCACCTGCGGCCACCAGGTAGTTCGAGTATTGAAACGTCTCGCCAAAGCCGGTCGTGGGCGTCATCTGCTTCATTTCGTCGATGCGGTCTTCGGGACGCACGCCGCGAAAACGAAAGATCAGATCAAAGTCCCGCCGGGGCATGCCGGTGCAGGCGCAGACGGTGTGGCGCATCTCGAGGCGCTCGGTCACGTCGTGATCCGCCAGCGCAAATCCTGGCAGAACCTGCGTGACGGGTGTCGTCCAGTCGAAGTGGCCGAAGTCCACTAGCCTTGCCATCATGAGCGTCGTTAGAGGCTTTGTTGAGGAGCCGATCATGAACCTGGTGGTTGGCGTGACCGACTCGCTGCTGCCTGCCTTGCGGACTCCGAACGCTTCGGCATACGCGATGCTGTCGTGCTGGACGATTGCGACGGCTGCGCCGGGAATGCGGAGTTGCTGCATAGCCGAAGCGATGAAGTCGTTCATCTCTCGGCGTTCGTTCTCGCCGAACGTTTTCGGGGTGATGCCGGCGAGGCTGGGTTCGCGCAGGCCTGTGGGCTTCCAGCCGTTGGTGATCTCGGCGATGTGCGCCATCCGGCGGCTGAACGCAGCTTTGGTTCCGTCGATCAGGTTGATGTAGGCGCGGTTGCCAAGCGTGCGAACCAAGGCCACGGCGAGCCGGTCTTCGCTGGCAGGCGTGTTGTAGACGATCTGGACGGTGTTGTCCCAGCCATCCGGGGTGGGCATCTCGACCTGCTGGCGGACAGGTACATCGAAGCTCGGTTCGATCTCGCGCCATGCTGCGCGGACCAGGCTCTCGATGCTGTCGGCGAGCGGACGGCCTAAGAACGTGACCTTGAGGTCGAGTTCCGGACCGGCTACCGTTAGCGGGTCGCCCTCTTGAAGCACGGTCCAGCCGCTGGGAAGCGCGGTGGGCAGAGGGGAGTCAGGCATTGCAACGTATACTTCGGCGCGGTCCATAGATTCATTTTCATCGTAGCGGTTTCAGCGCTTTTTTGCCGCCGTATTGGCGCCGTTCTGATGAAGGATCAGCGACTGGATTGTACCGTTGGCATCCGGCACAAACTCGATCTCTGCTACGACCCTGGTATTGAAGAAGCGCGGATGCTCGTCGTGGACGCCCTGGTACATCAGAGGAATTGCAGGCTGGCCGGTGGCTTACACGGTCGGGCCATCCCCGGCCTGCGCGATGGTTAGCGCCAAGGTTGGGGCAGGTCGTACACGCCGACGAAGTCAGGCGGTCAGCTCAGGGGACCGTAACGGTCTCCTCGGCCAGGCGATGTCGAAGCGGGTTCCTTCGCCCCATGCCGATTGGACATTCACGTCGCCGCCGTAGCGGGAGAGGATTTGGCGGACGGTCCAGAGGCCCATGCCGTTTCCGTGAACGCCTTTGGTGGTTACGCCGAACTCGAAGATCCGGGAGAGGACTTCGGGGGAGATGCCGCTGCCCTGATCGGTGACGGTGACCTTAACCGTGTCGGCGTGTCCCGTCAAGGAGACGGTGACCTTCGCGCCTGGCCGTGTGACCGATTCGCAGGCATTTCGGACGACATTGAGGAGGACCTGGCGGGTCTCTCCGGCATAGCATTCGACGTGGCAATCGCCGTGGGCTTCGACGTGGAAGATGATGTTCTTCTCGCGGATGAGGGGGTCGATGAGGAAGCGAATGGAGTCGAGGGCGGCGCAGATGTCGATGAGCTCGAGCTGGTCGGTCTGGCGGATGAAGGAGAGGCTGGATTGCGCGATGTCGAGGACGCGGCTGGCTTCTTCAGCGGTGCTGCGGGCGAAGGCGGCAATTTCGCGGGAGACGCCGTCGGAGGAGAGGATGAGGTGTTGGAGATTCTGGATGGCTTCGAGGGGGCCGCGAATCTCGTGGCTTACGGTGGCGGACATGCGGCTCCAGTCTTCGAGCTTTTGGGCGGCGAGGAGGCTTTCCTGCATCTGGAGGCGCTGGGATTCGGTGTTGCGGAGGCGGTCGGCGTAGTCGTTGATGCCGAAGGCGATGGTAGCTGCGCGGCGGATGAGCATGACGGCTACGTAGGCGGAGAGCGCGGCGGTGATGATGTTGGTCCAGGCGTCGATCCAGAAGACTGGAATCCAGGTGGTGATGACTTCGAGGAGGTGGGTGGAGCCGCAGGCGATGATGAATAAGGCAAAACCGATAACGAAGTAGGCCCAGTCGCGGGCCATGACTCGACGGGTTCGGCGTGCGAGATAGACCAGGGTGATGCTGATGATGAGGTAGCTGAGAAAGGTGATCAGGTTGGTGATCACCATGGTCCAGATAAGGTTTGGAGCTGAAGCCCAGCAAACCGCGTGGGGCATGAGGGGAACGACATTCATCGTCAGCTGCTTTCCAGTCCGTTGTGGAAGAAATCTCTTGTCGGGGCCCGGTGTACGCCTGGTTGTGGATCGAGAAGTGAATCAGAGGTTAGTTTGCAACGGTAAATCCTGCTACTGGACTCTTGCAACTTTGAGACCATTGGCCGTTGGGGTATGACCCGAAACAAGCTAAGCGTCGTGACGGAATAGCGAGCCATCGGAGAACAGCACGACCGGCTTGCTTTCGGAATTGCGATGCCTTAATTGTTGTTGGACGCACGCTTTTGGCGGCCTGTTGCCTGACGGCGATTTACTACGTTGACGGGACTTCAAGCCCGTTGTGAGTTTGCAACTTTGTGCGCAGGACGCGGAATGACTTTACCAGCGGTGAAGGGCTTCGTGATCGACCGCGCCCGGTGCGGCCGGCCATTTTAGAATGTGGGGATGAAGAGGAGTGAGCTCACGTTCGAGGCTGTGCGGAGGGTGGGGGGCTCGCTGCCTGGGGTGGAGGATGGTACGGCGTACGGGATGCCGGCGCTGAAGGTGGGGAAGAAGGTGCTGGCGTCGGTGCCGGCGAACAAGTCTGTGGAGGCGAACTCGCTGGTGGTGCGGGTGAGTGCGGAGCAGCGGGATGAGCTAGTGGCGATGGAGCCGGCGGTGTATTACCTGACAGCGCACTATGAGGGGTATGACGGGGTGCTGGTGCGGTTGTCGAGGATCAATGCAGAGGCGTTGAAGGGGTTGCTGATGATGGCGCATCACTATGTGACAGGCGGTGCGGGAGGGGTTGAGAGGGCGAGGCGCGGTGGTCGGAGGGGCTAAGGATTGCGGGTTGCGCTAAAGTGCTTTGTCGGGTATCAGACATTTTTTGTTATATGAAAGTGGTAGGTTAGGCGCACAGTCCTCCCAACCGTACGATGTGTTGCGCGAGCCTGCAGTCAGGTACGTGACCGGGCAATATCGGATAGGTTGAGCATCATGCCAAGCGAACGATCTGAAATGGTTCGGGGGAAGGATAGCGCGCTGGTAACGGGCGACGAGCGGGTGTATGCCAGCGGGGAGATGGCTGATTGCATTCGTGAGCTTGACTGGGGGCGGACACCGCTGGGAGCAATGGCGTCGTGGCCGGATACGCTGGTGGGCGCGGTCAACCTGATCTTAGAGACGCAGTTTCCTACAGTGCTGTTGTGGGGGCCGGAGTTGGTGGTGATGTACAACGACGGCTACATGCCGTTCATGGCGGAGAAGCATCCGGCATTGCTGGGGCAGCCGGGGCAACGGTGCTGGCCGGAAGCATGGCACATTATCGGGCCGAAGCTGGAGGCGACGTTTGCGCGCGGCGAGAGATTTTATCTTGAGAACCAGTTGATCCCGGTGGTGCGGCAGGGTGTGCTGACGGATGTGTATTGGACGTACGGCTACAGTCCGATACGAGATGCGGCGGGCACGGTTTGTGGGGTGATGGCGATTGCCCAGGATGTAACGGAAAAGCTGGCGGCGGAAGAGGAGCGCGATGCGATTGCGGCGAATCTTAAGCACGTGCTGGAGAGTACGACGGATGGATTGGCGACACTGGATAAAGAGTGGCGTTATACGTACATGAATGAGCAGGGCGCGCGGATGGTGGGGCGGCGGCCGGAAGACCTGGTGGGGAGGGTTTTGTGGGAGCTGTTTCCGGAGGCTGAGGAGAATCTGTTTGGGCGCGAGTATCGGCTGGCGGTGGAGACGGGGAGGCCGCGACACTTCGATTCGTATTATCCGGAGCCGCTGAATGTGTGGCTGGAATGTCATTGTTATCCGACGGAACACGGCTTGTCGGTTTACTTCCGGAATGTGACGGAACAGAAGATCACGGAGAAGGCGCTGCGGGCGAGTGAGTCGCGCTTCCGCAAGCTGTTCGAGAGTGATCTGATGGGGATTGGATTACCGGACAGGTTTGGGGCGTTTCGCGACTGCAATGACGCGCTGTTGCGATTGATTGGGTACACGCGCGCGGACCAGGATGAGGGGTTGGTGCGGTGGGATACGATGACGCCGCCTGAATATGCGGAGATCGATGCCGAGCATATTCGCGAGGCGCTGGAGCGCGGAAGCTGCACGCCGTATGAGAAGGAATATATCCGCAAGGATGGGACGCGGGTGCCGATCTTGTGCGGGTATGCGCTGCTGGAGGATGGCGGCGATGAGTTCATCGGGTTTGTGTTGGATTTGAGTCGGCAGAAGCAGGTGGAAGATGACCTGCGTGAGCGCGAGGAACGCTTCCGCGTACTGGCCGAGAGCTTGCCGGCAATGATCTGGATGTCGAATGCGATTGGGGAGAATTTTTATTGCAATCGGCGGTATCCGGATTATCTGGGTGTCAAGGAAGCAGAGACGATGGGGTTTGGCTGGAAGAGGTTTCTGCATCCAGACGATGTCGCGAAGACGGATGCGATCTGGGAGCGGTGTTTTGAGACTGCGGAACCATACGTGGACGAGTTAAGGCTGCGGCGGAAAGATGGGATGTATCGGCATTTCCTGGCGCGCGCCGTGCCTATCCGGAACGATGCCGGTGAGTGTGAGCGCTGGATCGGGAGCGCGACGGATGTGCACGATCAGAAGCTGGCGGAGGCGGCGCTGCGGAAGTCAGAAAAGCTGGCGACAGCGGGGCGATTGGCGGCGAGCATTGCGCATGAGATCAACAATCCGCTGGCGGGAGTTACAAATGCACTGTACCTGGCGCTGCTGGATGCATCGCTGAGAGAAGAGACGCGGGATTACCTGAAGACGGCGGAGCAGGAGTTGCTGCGGGTTTCGCACATGACGACGCAGACGCTGCAGTTTCATCGGCAGTCGAACACGCCGGCGCGTGTGGATGTGAGCGAGATTGTTGAATTTGTTCTGGAGCTGTTTCGCGGGAGGCTGGCGAGCAAGAATATTGTCGTCAACGCGGAGTGTGAGCGAGGAGCATTTGCTACTTGCATTGGGGACGAGGTTCGGCAGGTGGTGGCGAACCTTGTGGGCAACGCGATGGACGCGATGCCGGAGGGCGGGAGATTGCGGGTGCGCGTGCGGGGGACTCGGGGATGGGTGGAGGGATGGGTGGAGGGCGTGAAGATTGCCATCGCGGATACCGGTCATGGAATTCCGGCGGTGGTGCTGGAGCATATCTTCGAGCCGTTTGTGACGACGAAAGAGAAGACGGGGATTGGGTTGGGGCTTTGGGCTTCCGATGAGATTGTGCGCAAGCATGGGGGATGGATTCGGGTGCGGAGTTTGAGCGAGGGCACCGTGTCGGGGACTGCGTTCGCGATCTTTATTCCGGCGACTACGCCGGCGGAATAAAGATGCCTGGTGGTTGGGAGATCTATGGGTGGGGCGGCGTGGGGGTTGCGGCTTGAGAGGCTGTGGGTGCGGGTGCGGAAAGATTCGGTGCCGGCAGGTTGTCTCGGACTTCGAAGACGAGCAGCTGCGAGGTCTCGCCTGCTGAGGGCTTGTACGCGACTAGGGCCGGCAAGCCTGCGAGGTGGAAGCAGGGAGTGTAGTGGTCTTCGCCGACCCAAAGCGTGCCGGCGAACCCACTCTCGTAGGGGCCTGTGGCGATGAGATTGAGGGGCTTTGCATTTGGATCGGTGGGCTGCAGGACGACGGTAAAGCCGGACTTGTCACAGTAGGTGCTGGTGATGGTGCCGCGCGCGACGGTTGCATCTGCCGGGAGTGCGAGGGTGAGGGGAGGGCCGTTTCCGCGCATGGCGGAGGGAACCTGATTCCAGAGGTCTACGGCTTCATCATGATCGGAGCCGGGCCAGCGGTCGGCGACCTCTCGCGCGTCCTCTGCGGCGAGGGCCGGCTGATGGCCCTGGAGGAGAATGTGTCCGGTTAGGAGGTGATACTCGGCGCGCCAGGGTTCAAGTTTTTCTGCGGCGAGCGAGGACTTGTAGGCGGCGTTGAGCTGGCCCTGGCGCCATTGAATCAGCGCGATTTCGACTAAGGCGGGCGCGAACTTCGGGGCACTGGCGTTGATGACTTCCAGCGCATGCTGGGTCTGCTCGAGTTGCTGAGGGGTTTGCTGATCGAGTGGAATGCCGGACATGAGGAGAGCGAAGGCGGATCGGTACGAGGAAGGATCAGCGGCAACGGCTTTCTGCCATTCCTGCCGGGCTTCGCCATCGTGGCCGACGCGCCAGGCGAGATAGCCGAGCTCCTCATGAGGGCCGGCGAGGGTGGGGTCTGCTGTTTCGGCTGCCTGCAGCATGGATTTGGCCGCGGTGATGTCGTGCGCGCCCAGATCGATGGAGCCGATGTCGTAGTCTGCCTCTGCTTTGGTGAGAGTTCTTGCAGGATAGGATTTGGGATCCAGCCCTTTAACGGGAGGCAGGACGGCGGCCGAGAAGGTGAACTTTGAAAGATAGTTGGAGAGGTGTTCTTGAAAAGCCTGGGGGTCGCCGAAGGTTTGCTGAAAGGCCTGTTGCTGCGGCGTACCCTTTTCCAGGAGCGCCATAAACGTGTTGAGCTTCGCACCGTTGCCCATGTCCTTACTAAAGATCATGTAGTGGACCATTGCCCAGGATTCACCGTAGAAGAGATCTTCGCGACTGGGGTCCTTGAAGAAGGTGCGGGAGGTGGCGGTGAGCATATCGGGGATGGGGATGAGCGATGCGTCCTTGAGATGCCCGTAGCGGACGCTGGGCGCGCCGACGTAGGTGCGGTCACCTTGAAAGCGAGTGTAGCCATAGAACTCTGCGAGGCCTTCATCGAGCCAGGTGGGGAGCCAATGGACGTTAGCGTGGAAGATGCTGTGGGTGTACTCGTGGAAGACGACGGCCTGGTTGAGGTCGCCAAAGGAATCGAGCCGCACGAGGGCGTACTTTCGCTCCCAGCCCTGGAAGAATTCTCCGGCGATTTTGTCGCGCTGCTTCCAGAAGACGGGCGCGAGGGTGTGGAGGCCGTCCTCGCGCACAGCGATGATGAGGAGGGGCGCACCGGTTTCGAGCGTGAGATGAGCGTAGCGGATGGCAAAGACGGAGCGCATCTGCTCGAATTCCTTCGCGACATCGCGGCCATCTTTATCGGAGCCGTCGGTAACTACCTGGAAGTGCGGGCTTTGAATCTCGCGCCAGGTTTGTGCTGAGGCGACGGAGGAATGCGCGAGCGCGAGAAAGAGAACGGCGCAGGCTAGCGGGTGACGCGCAGGGACGTAACGTTTGAGCATCAGAGTATTGTCGGGAGGGGTGCGGTGCCCGTCAAGGAGAACTTCGGGGCCGCGCAGAAACATGGCGCTGAGGGTATGCGCTCGACGTGACGGGGGCGGTAGAATTCGAGCGTAAGGGGGGCCTGCCGAACTTGTCTGCTACGCAACGCTCTACGGGTCAACGGACGCTGGGGTGGATGGCGCTGGCGGTGGTCGCGCTTGGGGTTGGCGTGCAGGCGATTCGGCCGTCGCTGGGGAAGCCTGCGGGGCCGCAGGTGGAGGTGGCGGTGCCTCCGCAGGTGAAGGCGATCCTGGTGCGGCGGTGCTATGCGTGCCACTCGGATGAGCCGCAGCTGGTGTGGTGGGATCATGTGGTGCCGGCGTACTGGGTGGTGTCGTCGGATGTGAGGAGGGCGCGGGCGGCGCTGAATTTTTCTGAGCTGGGGACGAAGCCGGCAGCGGCGCAGCAGGCGGATTTGTATGAGGCGGTGAACCAGATTGCGCTGGGGGCGATGCCACTGCGGCTTTATTTGATTGGGCATCCGCATGCGGGGGTTACGGCGGAGGAGTTGGCAGTTTTGAAGAATTATCTGGCGCCGTTCAAGCCGGCGAGTGGGCCGAGTGGGATGGCGGCGGGTGAGGCTCCGAAACATTTGATGGCGCCGGCTTCGCCTTCGCTGAATGGGGTGCCGTTTCTGCCGGGGTATGCGGACTGGAGAGTGGTGAGCACGACGGATCGCGGAGACAACCACACGGTGCGAATTATTACGGGGAATGACCTGGCGATTGGGGCGATCGAGAAGCACCAGTTGCCGTCGTGGCCGGAGGGTGCGGCGTTTGCGAAGATTACGTTTCAGGCGGCGGACGATGGGCACGGACATATTGTGGCGGGGAAGTTTGTGCAGGTGGAGTTTATGGAGAAGCATCGCGTGCAGTATGCGGGCACAGGGGGATGGGGGTTCGCGCGGTTCAAGGGCGCGGAGCTGAAGCCCTATGGGAACGGACCGCACTTTGATAATGAATGCCTGGGGTGTCATGAGCCGGTGCGGGATAACGACTATGTGTACACGCTGCCGCTGCCGCGGGCTGGAGGGTCGCGATGAGAGTGCGGGCGATTGTGGGTGCGGCGATATTTGCGGTGTTGTGTGGGTGCAGCGGGAAGAAGATTGCGGATGCGGATTTGTATAACGTGCAGGCGGGGCTTGGCGCGGGGCTGCCGTATCCGGTGATGGAGTGGAAGGCGATTACTACGGTTGTCGATCGCGGGAATGAGACTACGGGGACGCTGTTTGGAAATGATGCGGCGGTGAGTGCGGCGCGGGCGGGGGTGGCATATCCGGCGGGCGCGGTGCTGGGGTTGGTGACGTGGAGGCAGCGGGATGATCCGCATTGGTTTGGGGCGCGGATACCGGGGGCGGTGATGTCGGTGGAGTTTGTGGAGGTGGGGTCGTCTACAGTGGATCGGGAGTTTGTGGGGAGGCCGTGGAGTGAGGTGGCGGGGACGGCGAAGGGGGAGATCTTGGGGATGAAGGCGGCGGTGGCGCCGTAGGCTGTTAGCTTCTAGTAAGGGCAAGAACGGGAGACAGCAGATTCCTAGCTGCGCTCGGAATGACAGGCAGAAAGGCAAGAGCAAAAGCAAATGCAGGGGTGCTTCACTGCGTTCAGGATGACGGGAGTTTTGGGGCATCACGATCACGGGAGATTGCGGCGATCGGGCAGACGAAATAACAGTCGTGGATGCGTCTAATCCTCGGTGGATTCGCCGGGGGTTTCGGGGTCTTGTTCGGCGCGCTCGAGGTCGTTGGTGGGAGTGATGGTGGCTTTGGCGAAGGCGTGCGGGGCGGTGGGTGCGGCGCCGAGGCCGTGTGAGAGGGAGTCGGCGGCGGAGGACATGGTTTTGCCGCCGATGGCTCCGGTGACGGCGCCGTCCATCATTAGCTCGGCGAAGCGGCGGGTGGCTTTGTCGAGGTACTCGATGGCCTCGCGGATGGCTTTGTAATCGTCGCCCTGCATGATGCGGCGGAGCTCGGTGGCGTGGGACTCGATGGAGGCGTGTTCGGCGGTGGAGAGCTGCTGCCAGGCGGCCGAGGTTTCGCCCTTGGTGACGGCGTCGAGGATGGTTTGAGCTTCGTTGCGGGCTTCGATGAGCTGGCGGGCGGTGATGTCGGATTCGGCGTGGTCGAAGGATTCGAGGATCATGGTTTCGACCTGCTCGTCGGTGAGGCCGTAGGTGGGTTTGACTTCGACCTGGGCTTCCTGACCGCTGCGCTGTTCGCGCGCGCTGACATGTAGGATGCCGTTGGCGTCGATGAGGAATTTGACCTCGATGCGCGGGAGGCCGGCGACCATGGGCGGGATGCCCTTGAGGTCGAAACGTGCGAGGGAGCGGCAGTCTTTGGCTAGTTCGCGCTCGCCTTGCAGGACGTGGATGGCTACGTTGGTTTGGCCATCGACGCCGGTGGTGAAGTGCTCGGTGGCGGAGGCGGGGATGGTGGAGTTGCGCTGGATGATTTTAGCGACGACCCCGCCGAGGGCTTCGATGCCGAGCGAGAGTGGGGTGACGTCTAGGAGGAGGAGGTCGTTGGTGGCGGCGTTCTCTGTGCCGGAGAGGATTTGCGCTTGCACGGCGGCGCCGAGGGCTACGACTTCGTCGGGGTTGAGCTCGGTGTGGAGCTTGCGGCCGCGGGCTTCGAGGTCGAAGATCTGCGTGACGAGAGCGCGCACGGCAGGAATGCGGGTGCTGCCGCCTACCATCACTACTTCGTCGATCTGGTCGGGGGTGAGTTGCGCGTCTTTGAGAGCTTGCTTCACGGGCGCGGCGGTGCGCTGGATGATGGGCGCGATGAGTTGTTCGTATTGGGCGCGGGTGATCTCGCGGGCATAGGTGATTGATCCGGGAGCACCCGTGGAATCCCACGTCTGAGAAGCGAGACGTGGGGCACCCGGGATTTGCAGGGTGAGGCGGGCGGTGTCGGCGTTGCTTAGGGTAATTTTGGCGTCGATGACGGCTTTGCGGAGTTGTTGGATGACTTCGGGGTTCGTCGAGACGTCGATGCCGAGGTCGCCTTTGATGTCGTCGAGGGCTACGGCGGTGAGGAGGAGGTCGATGTCGTCACCACCGAGGTGGGTGTCGCCGCCGGTGGCGATGACTTCGAAGATGCCGTCGTGGAGCTTGAGGATGGAGATGTCGAAGGTGCCGCCGCCGAAATCATAGACGGCGATGATGCCGTCCTTTTGTTTGTCCAGGCCGTAGGCTAGGGCGGCGGCGGTGGGCTCGTTGACGAGGCGGAGGACGTCGAGGCCGGCGATGCGGCCGGCGTCCTTGGTGGCCTGACGTTGGGCGTCGTTGAAGTAGGCGGGGACGGTGATGACGGCCTTGGTGACTTCGGCGCCGAAGAAGCGTTCGGCATTCTTTTTGAGCTGCAGGAGGATGTAGGCGGAGATTTCGGGGGGCGTGAGCGTGAGGCCGCCTACGTTGAGCTTGAGGACTTCGCCGGGCTTGAGGTTGGGGTCGAGGCGGAAGGGGAAGTGGGCGAGCTCGGGCTGCACGTCGGCGAGGTCGCGGCCCATGAGGCGCTTGACGGAGTAGACCGCATTGGCGGAGTTGGTGAGGAGGACGTTGCGCGCGGCGTTGCCTACCGAAAAACCATTGGCCGTGTCCTGATCGAAGGCTACGACCGATGGGACGATGGCGCTGCCGTCTTCGCCGGGGATGACGGCGGGGGTGTCGCCCTGCATGAAGGCGATCAGGGAATTGGTGGTGCCCAGGTCGATGCCAACGACTGGGGCGGCGGGGCGGTGGGTTTGTTCGGGCACTGCTTCCTCTGCTTTCGTGGGCGCTTGGGTGCGAAGTTTGCGCCAAGGACTATTGTCTTCTATCGGATGGGTTTTGTGCGGGCGGGGATGCAGTGCGCGGGCTAATCGGGCTTGGATTCGACGAAGGCGCGGAGGCGTTGGAGGGCGTTATCCCATTGGTTGGAGAGGGCGTCGAGGTAGTTTTTGAGGGACTGGACGGGGAGGGGGTCCAGCTCGTAGAGGCGCTCGCGGCCGGAGCGGGTGCAGCGGACGATGTGGGCGCGCTCGAGGACGCCAAGATGCTTGGTGATGGCCTGCCGGGTGAGCGGGGAGTTGTGGGCGAGGTCGGTGATGGAGCGCTGGCGGCCGTTGCTGAGCTTGGCGAGCAGGGCGAGGCGCGTCTCGTCGCCGAGGGCGGCGAAGAGGGGGGCTTGGCTGCGGCGGCGCAGGCTGCGTGCGCGTGGGTTAGGGGTGCTGGGAGACATAGGTTTCGATGTTGTGGATTTGCGCGGTCCAGCCTCCGCTGTTTTTGAGGAAGGCTTCGGCGCGGCGGGCGGCGGGGACGGTTTCGAAGCCGGACTCGGTGACGCGGAGGAGGGTTCCGGTCGCGATGGGGGTGAGGGTGAATTCGACCAGGGTGGGGGTTTCGTGGGAGTAATCGACGGCGGGATCGATGGCGTAGGGGTGCCAGGTGAAGGAGAAGGTGAGCTCGGGCTCGATCTTCTGGACGATGACTTCCCAGCGAAGGTGCTCGTAGCCGGGGTAGGTGATGTGGCCGCGGGCTGGCTGGCCGGGCTGGAAGGGGGCGTCGATATTGACGCGGAACCATTCGCCGAACTGGCGGTGGTCAGTGAGAGCTTGCCAGACGCGGGAGACGGGGGCGTTGAGTTCGATGGATTTTTCGATGACGTTGGAGTCCATATGCAACCTCTTGGTTGCATATTAGAGCAGGCTGATACGGATATGCAACCGGCCGGTCGCATGATGGCTAGCGGGCGCGGCTGGGCCTTCGGGCGCGGGTGGCGATGAGGATGGCGCCGCACGCAAGCATGGCGAAGACCCAGATCCAGAGCAGGAGAGCGTGCATGCGGATGTAGCGAGCTTCGGTGGGGATGAGGCTTTGACCGGCGAGAACGAACCCGCCGTTGGGGAGCGCATCGCCGACGAGTGCGACACGGATGGGCCAGGCGGGCTGCCAGGTTACGTGGAACTCGCGACGCGAACGGATGGTGTCGAAGATGCCGTGGGGAGGCTGGGGTGGACCACCGTGGTAGAGCGCGGTGGTTGCGATGGCTTTGCCGCTGGGGTCGTAGAAGGCGACGAAGGGGGTGGTGCTGTTGAGCCAGTCGGGGGAGGAGATCTCGCGACTGGGGTCGTGGACGTTGAGGGCGGGGTAGTACCCGGTGGTGCGGGCGAGGTGGGCGAGGCGCTCGGGCTGGCGGTCGGCGCCACGGCGGAGGATTTGTTGGTTGACGACGGAGAGGCCGATGAGCAGGAAGCTAAAGAAGAGGGCGAAGGAGGCGACGTAGCCGGGGCTGGCGGGGGCGGCGGCGCGGAGATGTTCGCGGAACAGAGAGCGGAGGGTGTCGGAGGCGAGGATGGCGGCGAAGCGTGCGGGGTGGGGTGATTTGGCGTATTCGAGGCGAGCGGCTTCCAGCATCTCGTGGGTGTACCGAGTGCGGAAGGCCGAGGGGTAGAGGCGGAGAGCGAGGGCGTAGAGGCGGAGGCGGGGCTGGGTGGGAGTGTTCATGCGCGGACCTGCGGAGTGCGAGTGAGGACGCGGACGCCTTTGCTGCGGGCACGTTTGACAGATTGGGCGAGGCGGGTCGTTTCGGCGGCGAGGGCCTGGTGGCCGAGGGCGGAGAGTCGGTAGTAGCGGCGGCGCTCGTCGTCGGTGAAGCCGGTTTCGGCGATCAGGCCTGCGGCGAGGAGGCGGTCGATGGAGCCGTAGAGAGTGCCGGGGCCCATGGCGATGTGCTGGCGGGCTTCGAGCATGATGGCGTAGCCGTGCTTTTCTCCGTCGGCGAGAGCGAGGAGGATAGCGAAGACGGCGGGGGTGAGGGGGAGGTGTCCCTTAAAGGCGCTGGCGCTGCTCATGGGAGAGACGATACATCCGTGGCGGATATATCGTCAAGAGGAATAGTGAAGGAGAGCGCGCGAATGTGCGAGGAAGGAGCGATCAGGGTTGGAAGACGAGGCGGACGGCGGGGTCGTCGGTGTTCCAGAGGGCGGTGACTTCGCTGAGAGGGGCGGTTTTCAGGGCGAAATGCAGGGGGTTGGTGACGATCTGGTGAAGAAGGCGGTGATGGCCTGGCGGATCTGGTTCGAGAGAGGCGCTGCCGAAGCCGCTGCCGAGGAGCTCGAGACCGGAGCTGCGGAGGGTGGCGGCAGGGAGCGTGATGTTGGGGCCGGCGCATGTTGCCGATCTGGATGTAGCGGATACGTGGAGCAGCTTGGTTGAGGCCTCTTTGTGCGATGGCGGAGAGAAGGGCTTCGGCGGGCGGGCCCCAGAGGTAGTCGAGGACGATGTCGACGCCGTGGGTGGCGAGCTCGTCACGGAGGGCGGCGGTGAGGGTTTCGGCGGGCTGGTCGAGGCTGATGGTGGTGTCGGCGCCGAGGGTGGTGAGCTGGGCGAGGGCTTGCGGATTGCGGCCGGTGGCGATGACGCGGCGGGCGCCTCGGGATTTGGCGATCTGGACGGCGAGCTGGCCGGAGACGCCGGTGGCGCCGAGGATGAGGACGCATTCGCCGGGTTGAAATTGGGCGCGCATGAGAGCGACGGCCGAGGACATGGCGGGGTTGGCGATGGCGGCGGCGGTGGCGTCGGGTAGCGCGTTGGGGAGGGGGATGAGCATGTGGCCGGAGGCGATGGATTGCTCGGCGAAGGTGCCGAAGGGCGGGCGCGCGCTGCCGAAGAGGACGCGGGTGCCGGCGGGGAGTGGGCCGAAGGAGGACTGGAGGGTGCCGACG
This sequence comes from uncultured Acidobacteriaceae bacterium, assembly GCA_963737325.1. Taxonomy (GTDB): domain Bacteria; phylum Acidobacteriota; class Terriglobia; order Terriglobales; family Acidobacteriaceae; genus Granulicella. The sequence goes on along the minus strand of CAVTSJ010000023.1, from coordinate 102,509 downwards.
CCGTCGACGCCGGGGACGAAGGGGAGAAGGCCGGTGCTGCCGTAGTGGGTGCCGCTGGCGAGCGATTTGACGATGCGGTGCAGGGCGGCGGCGGTGACGTTGACGAGGACTTCGCTGGCATCGGGTCAGGTTAGCGATGGGGTCGTCGAATGTGGAGTAGGTGGGCGGGGCGTCGAAGGTTTGGACGACGGCAGCTTTCATGAGGGAGGCTCCGAAATGACCTTGCTTTTAACTGTACAGGGGCCTGATTTCGGCGTGATGATGGTGGCGACGGACGTTGGGCCGGAGGTGCGACCATGGCTGGATCGATGCTGATTCCGAGTGTGCGATACAAGGATGCACATGCAGCGATTGAGTGGCTGGAACGGGTGCTCGGGTTCAAACGCCAGGCAGTGTATGAAGGCCCCGACGATACCGTGGCGCATGCGCAGCTGACGTTTGGGGGGACCGGGATGTTGATGCTGGGTTCAGCGACCAATGGAGGCCCGAATCGGGATATGTATGTGCTGCCGGAAGATATTCAGGGGAGGGTGACGTCTCCGCTGTACCTGGTGGTGCCGGACTGCACACCCGTGTGGGCGCGGGTGAAGGCGGAGAAGGCCGATGTGGTGATGGAGTTGAAGGAGATGGAGTATGGCGGGAAGGCGTTTACGGTGAAGGATCCTGGAGGGTATCTGTGGTCGGTGGGGGAGTATGACCCTTGGGGGTGAAGAGACAGGAAGTAGGAAGTAGGAAAGGAGGCGCGCCGGTGGGTTGACGCGCGGGTGGTGAATGATTACTTCTTGTCGGCGGGTGGGGCGAAGCGTTGGACGGTGGGGCCTAGGCGGTTGCTGCCTTGGGCTTGGAGCATCCAGCCGGGGTACTCGGGGGGTAAGCGAAGAAGCAGAGTTGTGCAGAGAGGGAGTGGGAGATGATGATAGCGGAAGAGAGTGGAGGTGTGGCGATGAGCGGAGTCCCGTATGTGGGGTTGCTGGAAGGGCGCGATGCGGCGAAGGTGATTGTCGAGACGCCGACGCGGCTGGCGCTGATTCTCGATGGGTTGAGCACGGCGGAGATTGAGACGCGGCCGGCTCCGGGGAAGTGGAGCGTGCGCGAGATTATTGCGCACCTGGCAGATTGCGAGATTGCGTGGAGCTGGCGGTTTCGGCAGGTGTATGGCGAAGAGCATGCGACGCTTCAGCCGTTTGAGCAGGATGCATGGGCGAAGATTTATGATGCGTACTCGTTTGAGCTGGCGTGGGATACGTTCAAGGCGCTGCGGGCGTGGAATGTGGCGTTCGTCGACGCGCTAACGGATGCGGATAAACAGAAGGGTTATACGCATCCGGAGCGCGGTGAGGAAAAGATGTGGACGCTGGTGGAGATCATGGCGGGGCATGATCTGCATCATCTGGCGGGGCTGAAGAAGCGCTAGGGGTGGTGGGCGGCGGCGGCTTGCTGGCGGGCTAAGTCTGCTTCGAATTCTGAGCGGCTGTGGGCGATGGCTTGCTTGTAGCCGGCGGGATCGATCCAGACGGAGGGGCCTTCGGTGGGCATGCGGGCTAGCTTCGGTAGCAGGTTGAAGTATTCGCCGTGGGAGCTGAGGAAGATGTCGCAGGGGAGGGCTTCGAGGGTGGTGAAGGTGTGGGTGTAGTCCTGCGCAATGCCGAGGTAGGAGGCAGGATGGCCGGGGGTGGCGATGAGGCGGTACTCGCTGAGGGCGGTGACGCTGCAGACGATGACTACGTTGAGGGGCTTGTTGTTTTCGATGACCTGGGTGGTCCAGGTGGTGCAGCCGGGAGTGTGGCCGGCGGTCTTGTGTGCGGTAAGGGTGATACCGCCTAACTGGATGGTACTGCCGTCATGGAGGGTACGGTCGACATGGGCCGCGGGGAAGGGTTTGAAGTGGGCGAAGTCGGTGCGGCCGCCGGTTTCGATAGAGGAGACATCGGCGTCCATGACCATGTATTTGGCGTGGGTTTGCTTGAGGATTGCGGCGCTGCCGCCGGCGTGGTCGGAGTGGGCGTGGCTGATGAGGAGGATCTTGATTTCGGAGGGGTGAAAGCCCAGCTGCTCGATGCTGTGGAAGATGAGCGGCGGCGAGGAGGTGAGATTGGAGTTGATGAGGATGTCGCCGGCGGGGGTGGTGATGAGGTAGGAGGCGAGGTCGCGGCTGCCGACGTAGTAGAGGTTGGGCGCGATGCGGAAGGGGGTGACGGGCGTGGTCCAGCTGGGATTTTGTTGCGCAGAAAGAGCGGCGCAGGTGAGCAGCGTGAGGGCGAGGGACGCGAGACGTACGGATTGGGGAAGCAGGCGCATGCTTGGTTGATAGCAGAGTGCTGGAATGGGTGGGAGTGATGAATACGGTGCGGCGTTGGAATTCGTGTGTGGATTTGACGTGGGTTGCGTGTGGATTCGGCGTGGATTATTCGAGGGCGGCGTTGACGTCGCGGACTAGGTTGCGGATGTAGCTGCGGCGGTTGAGGAGAGCGACCATGGCCTGTACGGCGGAGTCTTTCGCGGGTTGGTTGTTCGTGTCGACGGCAAGGTCCCACCCAGTCCACAGGGCTTCGAGGGTTTGCTGGGTTTCGGCGAGCATGGCGGTGAATTTGGTGCGGGCAGTTTCGAGTTCGCGGCGAGCGTCGGGATCGTCGCCTCCCATCTTCATTTCTTCGAGAGCCATGTTGAGCTCGAAGGCTTCTTCGAGGAGGTCGGGTGGGGCTACTTGCTTCTTCTGCGTGCCGGTTGATTTGGCGAGGTCTGTTGCCGCGCGGGATTGTTCTTCTAACTGGATGCCCTGGAGGGAGAGGAGGTGTTCGGTGCGAAGGATGGGGTCGCGGAGGGTGCGGTAGGCGTCGTTGAGCTGGGAACTGGCGGCTAGCGCGGCTTGCTGCTCGGCGAGGGGCTTGGCGGCGAAGCGGTCGGGGTGGAGCTTGCGGGATTGGGCGTAGAAGGTCTTCTCGAGCGCGGCGAGGTCGAGGTGGAGATGTTGCGGGAGGGAGAAGAGGGAGAAGTAGTCCATAGGTTGTCAGTTCTCAGTTATTCGTTCTCAGTTGTTAGAGTAACCGCGACGAAGGAAGGGTGCGTCGGCTAGCGTTTTAAAGCTTCTAGCTTCTAGCTTCTAGCTTCTAGCTTCTAGCTGCTAACTCCTGAGAACTTCTGAGAACTTAGAACTGAGAACTGAGAGCTGAGAGCTGAGAGCGAAGAACGAAGAACTACGCGTGGCGCTCGAGGGTGGTGAAGAGGGCTTCCAGGGTGGATTGGGCGTCGCGGAGGGCGTTGCGGCTGTTTTCGAGGCGGGAGATCATGAGGGCGCCTTCGAGGGTGGCGATGATGGTGTTGGCGATGCGGCGGGGGTCGGTGGATTTGCGGATCTCTCTGGCCTTGATGCCGGTTTCGACGATGTGGATGAGGCGGGCTCGCCAGTCCTGAATGCCTTTGCGGGCGAGGTCGCGGAGGGCGGGGTTGCCGTCGTCGGCGTCGATGGCGGTGTTCATGAGTGGGCAGCCGCCGGGGATGGCGGAAGGGAGCTCGACGAAGAGCTGGACTGCTTTGCGGAGCTTGTCGATGGAGTTGGGGATCTCGTCGAGGTGCTCGGTGCGGACTTTTACGTTCTGGGCGAGGGCAAAGCGGAAGGCTTCGGCGGCCAGCTCTTCCTTGTTGGCGAAGTGGCGGTAGAGGCCGCCTTTTTCGAGGCCGGTGGCGGTCATGAGGTCCTGCATGGAGCAGCCTTCGAAGCCGCGCTGGTTGAAGATGGGGGCGGCTTCGGCGATGATCCGCTGCCTGGTTGCTTCGCCTTTTCGCATTCTATTTGCCTCGCTGATCCAGCATATCGAAAAAAGACGCATCGGTCGCATCTCTGGAGAATCTGATGAAGGAAGAGACTGAACGGTCTCTTTTTATCCTGTTGATTCTGGAAGGACGACGATGGCTACCGCTACCGCACCTATGCCCACGCAAATTCAGACGGTTACGCGCGGGATCAATCCGTGGGTGGTGGCGTTGACGGTGACGATCGCTACATTCATGGAGTTGCTGGATACGTCGATTGCGAATGTTTCATTGCCGTATATTGCGGGTGGGCTGGGGCGATCGTATGACGAGGTGACGTGGATTCTTACAACGTATTTGGTGGCGAATGCGGTGGTGCTGCCGATGTCGGCGTGGCTGAGCCGGGTGTTTGGGCGGAAGACGTATTACATGGCGTGCGTTGCGTTGTTTACGGCGACGTCGTTTCTTTGTGGTGTGGCGCCTACGCTGGGGATCATGCTGATTGCGCGGGTGATGCAGGGGATTGGCGGCGGCGGGTTGGCGCCCGTGGAGCAGGCGATCCTGGTGGATACGTTTCCGCCGGCGAAGCGGGCTTCGGCGTTTGCGGTGTATACCGTGGCGATTGTGACTGCGCCGGCGATTGGGCCGGTGCTGGGCGGATGGATCACGGATAACTACAACTGGCGGTGGGTATTTCTGATCAACATTCCGATTGGGCTGCTGAGTCTGTTTCTGACGAATCGGTTTGTGCATGATCCGCCGGAGTTTGCCGAAGAGCGGAAGACGGTGCGGAATGCGGCAGGGAAGTTGAATGTGGACAGTGTGGGGATTGCGCTGATTGCGGTGGGGTCGGGGGCGCTGGAGGTGCTGTTGGATCGTGGGCAGATTGAGGACTGGTTCGGGTCGACGCTGATCTGCTGGCTGTTTGTGATCGGGCTGGGATGCTTGTCGGCAGCGGTTTGGTGGGAGCTGCGGCATCCCGACCCGGTGATTGATTTTCGGATGTTGAAGGTGCGGAATTTTGCTGTGGCGAATGTCTTCTATTTCATCTTTGGGTTTGGATTATTTGCGAGCACGACGATGATTCCGCAGATGCTGCAGCAGCTGTATGGGTATCGCGCAATTGATGCGGGGCTGGTGCTGGGGCCGGGGGCGTTTGTGATTACGCTGCTGGCGCCGGTGGGAGCGCAGCTGGTGCAGCGGGGGATTGTGCATCCGCGAATCCTGTTGTTCGGCGCGGTGATCGTGGTGGGACTTTCGATGCTGCACTACAGCCACATGAATCTGCAGACGGACTATGCGCATTATGCGTGGGCGCGGGCGCTACAGGGGCTGGGGTACGCGTTCTTCTTTGTGCCGCTGTCGGTGCTGACGTACTCGCAGCTGAAGCCGAATGAGAACAACAAGGCGTCGTCGTTGACGAACTTCTTTCGCAACTGGGGCGGGAGTTTTGGGATTGCGTTTATTACGACGATGGCGGAGCGGCGGCAGGATTTTCACCAGTCGAGGGTGGGCGGGCACCTGACGGCGTCGTCGCTGCCGCTGCAGGAGAGCGTGCGGCAGACAGCGCTGTTTCTGCAGGCGCATGGGTACTCGGCTGCTGATGCGATGAAGGCGGCTATGCTGCGGACTTACCTCCAATTAAGCGCGCAGACGCACTTGCTGGGGTTTATGGATTGCTTTCACATTATTGGGATGGTGACGCTGGCGGCGGCTCCGCTGGTTTGGTTGACGAAGAATTTCAAGGTTGGGGGGAAGGTGCCGGAGGGGCACTGAAAAGCAGCTTCTAGCTATTAGCTTCTAGCTTTTAGCTAAAGGCGAAGGGCTAAAGGCTAGAAGCTGGTCGCCGACGGTGCTACACTCCCGGCTATGCGAATGAGATTCTCCCTCTGTTCTGCGGCCTTGATGGGCTGCGTGCTTTCCTTTAGTGTCTGCGGTTTGGCGCAGGTTGTGCCGGCTAAGCATGGGATTACGCCGGATGACCTGGTGAAGATGGTGCGGGTGGGTGCGCCGGTGGTTTCGCCGGATGGGGCGTGGATTGCGTACACGGTTAGCCGCGTCGACGCGAAGGACGATAAGAACTCGAGCCAGCTGTGGATGGTGAGCTGGGATGGTGAGCAGGATGTGCAACTGACGTTCGGGAAAGATGGCGTAGGCGAACCGCAGTGGAGTCCGGATGGACGGTGGCTGGCGTTCACGAGCGGGCGCGAGGCCGATGGGCCGAACGCGGCAGGTGTACAAGGAGCCAAGGGCGAGCAGGTTTGGGTGCTGGATCGGCGCGGAGGCGAGGCGCAGCAGTTGACCAATGTGAAGCAGGAGCTGCAAGGGTATCGGTGGTCTCCGGATTCGAAGACACTGCTGCTGACGCTGCAGGAGCGCGATGAGCCGCTGGAGGAGAAGGGCAAGCCGACGCCGCCGAAGCCGATCGTGATCGATCGCTATCACTATAAGGAAGACAGGGTGGGCTTTCTATCGGACAAAGAGCCGCATCTTTATTTGTTTGATATCGCGACGAGGAAGCTGAGCAAGCTGACGAATGGGCCGGTGGATGGGGCTCGATCGTATGCGGAGGAGAGCGGCGCGTGGAGTCCGGATGGAAAGATGGTGGCGTTTACCAGCAACCAGTCGAAGCCCGATCCTGACAGGGTGGCGAACCCGGACGTGTTTGTGGTGGAGGCGAGGCCGGGAGCAACGCCGAAGCAGCTGACGACGTTTGCGGGGACGGATACGGGGCCGCTGGTGTGGTCGCGGGATTCGACGGTGATTGTCTATCGGCAGGGAACGGCGCCGCACTACTCGATCTATGACCTGCGGCAGCTGGCGATGGTGCCGGCGGCGGGTGGTCCGCCGAAACTTCTGGCGCCGAAGCTAGACGCGTGGGTGGGGGCTCCTGTGCTTGCGCCGGGGGGGCGCGCGGTTTTGACGTCGGTGCCGGAGGATCGCGACGAGTGGGTGGGCGAGATTTCGCTGAACGGCGGCGGGAATGTGGCGCGGTTGACGCAGGGGAGCGGGTCGGCGAGCGGGATCGATCAGGCGGGCGGGCATGTGGCGCTGCTGTGGTCGACGGACGCGGCGCCTGCGGAGATTTATGCGCTGGAGGGCGACAAGCTGCGCAAGCTGACGGGGCATAACGATGCTTGGCTTGCGACCGTTGAGGTTGCGCCTACGGAGAACATCGAGGCAAAGACCAAGGACGGCAATGATGTGCATGGGCTGTTGACGATGCCGGTTGGGTATGTGGCGGGGACGAAGGTTCCGATGATTTTGTTTATTCATGGCGGGCCGACGGCGCAGGATCAGCATGGGTTCGATGTGACGCGGCAGATGTTTGCGGCGCATGGGTATGCAGTGTTGCAGGTGAACTATCGCGGGAGTACGGGCCGCGGCCAGGCTTACAGCATGGCGATCAATGCGGACTGGGGCGATAAAGAGGTGATCGACCTGATGGCGCTGACGGATGCGGCGGTGGCTACCGGGAAGATTGATGCGGACAAGATGGGCGTGGGGGGATGGAGCTACGGCGGCATTCTTACGGACTACATGATTGCGAGCACGGATCGGTTTAAGGCGGCGACGTCGGGCGCGGGCATGGGGAATCTGCTGGGGTTCTATGGGATCGACCAGTACATTTTGCAGTACCAGGACGAGCTGGGGCCACCGTGGAAGAATCTTGATCTGTATGTGAAGCTGTCGTATCCGTTCCTGCATGCGGATCGGATCAAGACGCCTACGCTGTTCATGGGTGGGGACAAGGACTTCAACGTTCCGGTGGAGGGCGGCGAGCAGATGTACCAGGCGCTGCGCGCCGTGGGCACGCCGGCAGAGTTGATTGTGTATCCAGGGCAGTTCCATGGATTCACGCGGCCGAGTTTTATCAAGGACCGGTACAACTACTGGTTTGGTTGGTATGACAAGTATGTGAGAGGGATTGAGCCGAAGCCGGCGGAGAAGAAGGTGGAGGAGAAGAAGGACGCGGAGTAGTTTGGCGTTGGGTTGAGCGAGCGGGGTCTACACTGAGGGCATGAAGATGCTTGGGGTGTGGGCGCCGCTCGTGTTGTGTTTGGGGATGATGTGTGGCGGGTGGGCTCAGACAGCGGCCGGTGGCGATGCGGTGTGGAAGAACGATATGGCGGCGCGGCGCGCGGAGTTGATTAAGCGCAACGGGGCAGGGACGGATGCGGCGTTGCGGGATAAGTTGGTGGCGATGTATGCGAGCGACCAGGAGGCTCGCGGTGCGGGGACGGGGAAGCCGATGTATACGGCGAAGACGGCTGCGGTGGACGCGCAGTTGACGTCGGAGCTGAAGGGGATTGTGGCGCGGCATGGGTGGCCGGTGATTGCGATGGTGGGGTTCGATGCGTCGAATGACGCGATGGGTATCCTGACGCATACGCCAGACCGTGCCTGGCAGGCTAGCTTGCTGCCGCGGTTGGAGAAGCTGTCGGCCGAGGGGAAGATCGATGGGTCGGCGCTGGCGGTGGTGGTGGATAAGGATCTGGTGCGCGAGGGGAAGCTGCAGCGGTATGGTACGCAGTTCAAGGTGGTGGACGGGAAGATGGCGATGATTGCGGTGGAGGATCCGGAGGGGCTGGATGCTCGGAGGGCAACGGTGTTCCTGATGCCGATCAAGGCGTATGAGGAGATGCTGGAGCAGACGTATCACCTGGCGTTGAGTGACGCGGTGGTTCCGGCGAAGTAGCGCTCGGAGAACCGTCGCTTAGCGACTTAGATTTTTGCCTCAGGAGTGGGTTGCGCTTGGTAGGATGAGGCGTCAGGATGGCGGGCCCGATCTCTCAGGAGGATGACGATGCCCCAATTCGTGATTGAGCGGAATATTCCAGGTGCTGGCAGTTTGACGGCAGAACAGTTGAAGGCGATCTCGCAGACGTCGTGCGGCGTGCTGAAGCAGCTGGGGCCGGCGATTCAGTGGGAACACTCGTATGTGACGGATGACAAGATTTATTGCGTGTACTCGGCACCGAATGCGGAGATGATTCGGGAGCATGCGCGGTTGGGTGGATTTCCGGCGGATTCGGTACAGGAAGTAAGGGTGGTGATTGGGCCGGGGACGGCGGGGTAGGGATCTGGAGGAGCTTAGGCGGCTACGGAGATGCGCTCGGAGCGAGTCTTCGGCTCTGGCACGGGGTAGCCGAACTCTTTCAAGCTCGCGATATGAATGGCCATACCTTCAGTGATAAGTTTTTTTGCGTCTTCGAAGGAATCGCCCACAACGCCGAGGCCCGGAAGATCAGGGGCGTATGCACCCCAGCCGCCGTCGTCACCCTGCTCATAAATGACTGTGTATTCCTGCATTGATTACTCCAGCCCTGCCTGTTTCAGAATACTCTTCATCGTCCCGACGGGTACATCTTTTCCGGGTCGAGAAACGATTGTGACGATGCCTGGTGGGGTGCTTGTATTGGCCATGACTGCCCTTCATTCGAAGGAACTGCCAGCCGTCCTCTTCGACGCGCTTGATGAGATCGCGATACTTCATTCTTCACCTGCGAAAGATTAGCGCGGGCGATGCAAAGATTCTGTGAGGCTCAGCACAAGAGCTTAGGCGGAGAAGCTGGAGCCGCAGCCGCAGCTCTTGGTGCTGTTGGGGTTGATGAAGTTGAAGCCCTGGCGCATTAGGGTTTCTTCGAAGTCGAGGACCATGCCGGCGAGGTAGAGGAAGCTTTTGGGGTCGACGAAGAGGCGGACGGGCTTGGCGCCGCTGGGGTCGTTGGGGGTTTCGATGCCGGCGCCGAAGGTGAAGGTGCGGTCGCGCTCGCGGGGCTGGGTGTCGAAGCGGATGTTGTAGCTGAGGCCGCTGCAGCCGCCGCCCTGGATGCCTACGCGGAGGCCGCCGGCGTCGGGGGAGATGCCTTCCTTGGCCATGGCTACGCGGATGCGCTTGAGGGCGTTCCTGGTGATCTCGATGGCCGCCTTGGCGCGGGGCTGCTGGCCCTCGGCGGTGAGGAGGGTCATGCCCGCGAACGGGTCTTTGGGGGTGTCCGGGGTGGGCACGGACATGGATTGCGATGTGGTGGTCGAGATGTTGACGGTGGACATAGTCGGTGGTCTTGTCGTTGGCCCGAGGGATTGTGCGAATGGATTGAGTCGGGCCTTCAGCCCTCGGGTTCTTTCTGGCCCGGATACCTAGGCCTTCGGCCCAGGCTGTGATGTGGCCACGCCGTTGGCGCTGAAAAGAGCAAATCCCATCCATGGCGGTCGGCTGTCATGGATGGGCACCTAGGGAGAAACGCGATGCTTGTTTGCCGGAGCTGCTTAGTGAGCGGCTACGGCGGTGGCAGCTTCTTCGGCGACGCCGTTCTTGGTCTTCCAGTCGCCGATGGCGGCGCGGATGGCGTCCTCGGCGAGGACCGAGCAGTGGATTTTTACTGGCGGCAGGGCGAGCTCTTTGACGATGTCGGTGTTGGAGATGGTGAGGGCTTCGGCTACCGTTTTGCCCTTGACCCACTCGGTGGCGAGGGAGCTGGAGGCGATGGCCGAGCCGCAGCCAAAGGTCTTGAATTTCGCGTCCTCGATGACCTGGGTCTCGGGATTGACCTTGATCTGGAGACGCATGACGTCGCCGCACTCGGGTGCGCCGACGAGGCCGGTGCCTACTTCGGACGAGCTCTTATCGAGCGTGCCGACGTTGCGGGGATGTTCGTAGTGATCGACTACCTTTTCGCTATATGCCATGGTGATTGGTCCCTCTCAGATGAGGCGGCGCAGGTGCTAAGCAGGGCGCTCGCTCAGATCTTTTCCTAGTTAGATGATAACTCGGACTGTTTTGGTGCGGGAAGAAATTATGGTGTCGAGGGGGTTGCCTGGGAGGTGGCTGGGGCGGGTGTTTGGGGACTCGCGGGAGGGGTCGTGGGTAGGTCGTCGCCGCCGTCGCCGTAGGTGGGGTAGGGTTTGGGCTCGTTGCTGGTGGGCATGGAACGAAGGGTGACGAGGTTCTGCTGGAGGGCGGCCCAGGCGGCGGGGTCCTTTTTGGTGGCGAAGGGGAGGGCCAGATCGCTGTAATAGGCGAGGATGTCGCGCTTGATTCCGGGCGGGATAGGGGTGGTCGGGGTGAGGGTGAGGCGGTGGAGGAGGGTGGCGTAAGTGTCGTCGGTGAGGCTGTAGCCGCTGGGGCGGACGGGGTAGCCGGTGTCTAGGTCGCGGTTGGTGAGGGGGTGACGGGGATCGCTGGACTGGCGGGGGACGGGCTGGGAAGAGCCGGCGGCGGCGGTGAGGGGAGCTGAGGGAGGGGGATCGGAGTGGATGTCGAGGGCAGCGGCCTGGGCGGCGGTGGAGCGTGTGGAGGGCGGAGGGGTGAAACGGCGGAGGGTGCGGTTGAGCTCGTCGGTGGAGACGATGACGGAGTGGATGTAGTCGACCTCTGTCTTGGAGGTGGGGCCTTTGATGGCGAGGAGCTTGAGGTCACCGACCTTGGGGAGGATGTAGATGAGGCCGGCGAGGGTGTAGGTTCCGATGCCGGCGTGTTTGCGGTAAGCGTCCCAGTCATTGGCTTGGGAGACGGCGGCGATCTCGGCGGTGAGTTGCTGGAGGTCGGCGTTATCAACGTCGGCGGGCTCGTGGTGGCGGTGGAGGAGGGTGAGGGCGTAGGCGATGCGGGGGATGAAGCGATGCACGGAGAAGCGGTAGCCGTCGACGTTGATGCGGTGGTGTCGAGTGTCGGTGAAGTCTTCGCGGAGGCCGTAGGTCTGGTAGAAGGCCAGGGAGAGCTGCTGGAGAGGGACTTCGAGGCCGACGTGACGAAGGTAGCCGACGGGAGCGAAGCGGTGGTGCGCGATTTCGTTGATGTCGAAGGCGAACTCGGCCTGGACGTGCTGGTGTTCGCCTTCGCCGTAGGTGACGACGTGGCCGTATTCGTGGCGGAGTTTGGGGAACTCGACGGGAACGGCGAGGTTGGTGGCTTCGGAGTGCCCGACGGAGTCTCCGATGTAGTGGGAGAGGGCGCCGATGGCAAAGGCGAGCTCGTCGGCGTTGCCAGCGTTGCGGAAGAGGTTCACCACAAAATCGCCGGATCGGACGTAGTGGGTGAGGTTGGAGTAGAAGAGGTCGCCGAAGGGATAGTAGCCGATGTCCTGGATGACGCAGCCGCCGTAGGCGTAGGCGCGAGCGTGCTCGATCTCAGCGGGGGTGAGGTCAGGATAGCGGCTCTTGAGCAGAGGGACGATGGAGCTGTCCCAGGTTAGATCGATGAGCTGTTCGTGGGTGAGCAGGGAGTAGGCGTCCGCGGGGCGGACGACACTGAAGCAACAGAAGACGATTGCGAGGGTGAAAAGCCGGCGTGCAGATTTCATGAACGAGTAGTAATTTCCCTACGGGTGGGATGGGAGAAAGGCGCTGTAATGATGTACGGCGGAGGGAAGAAACACGCGGGGGGTGGGGCTACTTGCCGGAGGCGGAGGGTGCTGGCGGAGTGGCGACAGCCTGTTTGGCGGGGGATTGATCCTTTAGGATCTGGCGGATGTCTCCGCGCAGATCGCCGACGGCGCCGGTGTAGCGGCGGTGGATGAGGCCGTCGCGGTCGAGGATGATGTAGGTGGGAAAGGCGCCGACGTGGAAGAGGGACTGGAGGTCGCGGTTGCTGTCCTGCACCTGTATGCCCTGCATGCGGTTCGACTTGATGTAGTTGGACCAGGTATCGGGAGAGTCGCCCTCGTCGACTTCGAGGAGGACGAAGGATTTGGAGTCGAAGCTGTCGAGCATGGACTGGACGTAGCCGGAGTCGCGGACGCAGAAGTGGCACCAGGAGCCCCAGAAGTCGATGAGGACGACCTTGCCGGCGAGGGCGTCGAGTGAGACGGGCAGGCCGTCTATGGTGGTGGCTTTGAAGGAGGGCGCGGGCTCGAGGCGGCCGAGGTCGGCGTTGCGAGAGAGCTTGAGGGCGCGAGCGCATTCGGTCGGGCTGGTGCCCGGGATGGCGGCGCAGGCGGCGAACTCGCGGCTGGCGTCTTCATCATGGTGGAGGGCGGCGAGGACGTGGGCGTGGAGCATGCGGAGGGGCTCGTCGGTGGGGTCGTCGGCAGAGGCCCGCTGGAGCGCGGCTTCGCTCTTTTGGAGGGATTGCTGGGCGCGTTTTGGGTCTTTCTGATAGGCGCCGCCACTGGTGGTGTAGGCGGACCACTGGCGGTAGTAGATTTGCGCGGCGAGCAACTCAGCGTGGGCCTTGGTGGGAGCGTCGGGGGCGGCGGCGAGCATTTTGGCGTCGGTGGCGAGCGCGGCCTTGTCGGCGCCCATGGAGGACTGGACGCGGATGATGGCTTCGCGGAGGACGGGGGAATTGGGGGCTTGCTTGAGGGCGGTCTGGAAGCGGTCGAGGGCTACGTCGAGCTCGTCCTGCTGCTCGGCGTCAAGGCCTTGCTGGTAGGCGGCGGGGAGCGGGGATTGTGCGTGGGTTGCGGGGATGAGGGTGGCGAGGCAGGCGAGGGCGAGGATTGGCGCGGTGCGGCTCATTGGGTGCGCTCCGGAGAAGGTGGATGGGTATGGGGCACTATCGGATATTTTGGGCGGAGATGCAAACGGATGGGGCTGCGGCTAGAAACGGTCCTGCGATTTGTACCAGTAGAAGAGGGCGAAGAACCAGGTGAGGGCCGCGCCGAGGATGGCTCCTTCGAAGGCTGAGAGGAGTTGGGGCCAGGCGAGGTGGCCGTGCAGGAGGAATTCGAGGAGGAGGTCGAGGAAGGTGTAGGCGATGAGCCAGGTGAGGAAGAAGCGCCAGGTGGGTTTGGATTTCATGGGTGAGGTTTCAGGCCTGATCGAGTTCAGCGAGCCAATGGTCGATCTGCTGCTTGAGGACGGGCGCGGCGCAGGTCGCATTGTCCCAGATCTTAGCGTCGTCGAGCAGGTTGTACTCGTGGACGATGACGTTGCGGAAGTTTGCGATCTTTCTTGCGTCTTCAATGCGCGTGGCGCACTCAGGGAAGTGGTGGAGGATGCGCCGCGTGACTTCGCCGATGATGGTGAACTCGCGCTCGATGGCGCGGCGCAGGATCGCCTCGCGCTGGTAGTCGCTGAGGGTCTTGTCTTTGACGAAGACCGCGAGTTCTTCCAGACATTGCTGGATGTCGACAAGATAGACGCCGAGGTCACGCTGCATAGAGTGTCACTTGCGCGTCTTCGATGATCTTGCGGAGTCGCGGATTGCGGATCTCCTGAGCGCTGAGAAGATCGACTTTGCGGCCGAAGAGTTGCGTGAGCCGATCGTGCAGGTCGTCGAGATTGTCGGCGTAGTTGTCGAGGACGTCCGCATCGAACTCGACGCGGATGTCCACGTCGCTGCTGGCGGGGTCGAAGTCATCACGGACGGCGGAGCCGAAGATGGAGAGGCGACGCACGTGGTGGGTGCGGCAGAGGTCTGCGATTTCAGCGTGCTTTGCGGTGATGAAGGACTGCATCGGCGTCTCCTCTGGTGGAGATAGTTTAGCGAAACTCTGTGAGTTGGTTCGCGCCAGCGTTGAAAATAGTAACCCCACTCATCGCAAAGAACGCGACGAATGGGGCACCCGGCATGGCGCAAAACGCCCAGCCTTGGGGGCTGGGCGTTTGGGAAACTCGCTGCTACTTCAGGTGGAGGAGGTGCGATTCCGGAGAGGCGCGGTAGGCTTCGAGGCGGCGGGCGCGTTCGGCTGCCTGGCGCTTGCCTTCGCGTATCGCCATCGCAACGAACAATGGCAGCAGGAGGATCTCAAGCATTATCGGGACCATCGATGCTGCCATGGCTGACACCTCTTTGAAAAAGCTTAGTGGGCGGCCCATTCGATCTTGCTTAGGTCGATGCCTTCTTTGACCATCTCGTAGAGGGGGGAGAGCTCGCGGAGTTTGACTACTACTTCGATGATCTTGTCGGCTACGTAGTCGACTTCGGGCTTGGTGTTGAAGCGGCCGAGGCCGAAGCGGATGGAGGAGTGAGCGACGTCGTCGCCGAGGCCGAGGGCCTTGAGGACGTAGCTGGGCTCGAGGGTGGCTGAGGTGCAGGCGCTGCCGGAGCTGACGGCGATGTCGTTGATGCCCATGAGGAGCGACTCGCCTTCAACGTAGATGAAGCTCATGTTGAGGTTGCCGGGGAGGTGGTGCTCCATGTTGCCGTTGACCTGGGTGTAGTCGAGCGCGGACTCTAGCTTGTGCTTAAGGTAGTCGCGGAGCTCCTCTTCGCGCTTGGCTTCGACGGCCATCTCTTCGCCGCAGATCTCGCAGGCCTTGCCGAGGCCGACGATGCCGGGGACGTTCAGCGTGCCGCTGCGCATGCCGCGCTCGTGGCCTCCGCCGTTGATCTGCTCGGAGATTTGGACGCGCGGGTTGCGGCGGCGAACGTAGAGGGCGCCGACACCTTTGGGGCCGTAGATCTTGTGGCCTGATATCGACATTAGATCGATGTTGTCGGTGAGGACGTTGACCGGGATCTTGCCTACGGCCTGGACAGCGTCGCAATGGAAGAGGATGCCCTTGTCGTGGCAGAGCTTGCCGATCTCCTGGATGGGCTGGATGACGCCGATTTCGTTGTTGGCATACATGATGGAGACGAGGATGGTCTTATCGGGGCCTTCGGTGACGATGGCGCGCTCGAGGTCTTCGATGTCGATGAGGCCATCCGCGAGCACAGGGAGATAGGTCACGCGGTAGCCGGACTTCTCCAGGCGCTTGCAGGTGTCGAGGGTGGCCTTGTGCTCGGTGACCTGGGTGATGATGTGGTTGCCGCGCTCGCTGATACATCTCGGCGACGCCCTTGATGGCGAGATTGGTGCTCTCGGTGGCGCCGGAGGTGAAGACGATCTCCTTGGCGGTGGCTCCGATGAGGCGGGCGATCTGCTCACGCGCCTTCTCGACGCCCTGTTCTGCTTCCCAGCCAAAGGAGTGGTTACGCGAAGCGGCGTTGCCGAAGATGCCGGTGAGGTAAGGCATCATGGCTTCGAGCACGCGCGGGTCGAGCGGCGTGGTCGCGTGGTTGTCCATGTAGATGGGAAGCTTGACGCCCGCGGGGAGTGGGTGGGTCGACTGGGTGACGTTGATTCCGAGTGTTTCAGCCATTTGATTACTCCTAAAGGTGTGGCGCTGGACGCCGGTTGTCAGTTGTTAGTTCTCAGTTGTCAGTGAAGACAAAATCTTAGCGTTCGATGCTTACAAGGCCGCCGGCCAGGGGTGCTGGGAGGTGGTCTACGGGCTCGGTGAGGTCGGCGATGCTGATGCCGGAGAGAAGTGCGGTGATGCTGTCGTTCACTTTGCGCAACGGTTCTTTGATGGTGCAATGGCCGGCGAGGTCGCAGGCTCCGTGAATTGTGATGCAACTGGTGATGAAGAGCGGGCCGTCGATGGCGCGGATGACTTCGAAGGTGGAGATGGAGGCCGCGGGGCGGGCGAGGGCGTAGCCGCCGTTGGTGCCGGCGTGGGAGACGAGGATGCCGGCGCGGGCGAGGGTCTGGAGAATCTTGGCGAGGAGCTGCGGAGGAATGTGGTAGGCCTCGGCGATGTCCTTTGCGGAGCGGGCGCCGGAGAGGTGGAGGTCGGCACCGGCCTTCTCGGCGAAGTCAGCCTGCTCGGCGAGATATTTGAGGGCCATGAGGCCGTAGTCCGCTTTTTTTGTGAGCCTGAGCATGGGATGAGGCGGAGAGTCGCGCAGAGGTGCCAGACGCGCGGACTTTCGACCTCTTTAGTGTACGGAATAGCGGGTTGGGAAGCAAGACCGATTTGGTCCTAGATTGGGCAACGATAGAGCGGGGCGGATTCGCACGGGAAAATCGGCTACCATGGCATATTCCCCGGACGCTACGTCCCACGGTTTTCGAGCGTTTGTGACTGCCTTTCGACAATTTCGCGCCGCACCCAACCTGCTGACCATGCTGCGGTTGTTTGTGCTGCCGTTTCTGGTGATTACGATCCTGAACGGGCACTGGCGGCTGGCGTTTGCGCTGCTGTGGGTGGCAGGGGTGAGCGACGGGCTGGACGGGTTGCTGGCGCGGATGCTCGATCAGCGGACAAAGCTGGGGCAATATCTGGATCCGATTGCGGACAAATTGCTGCTGAGCACGATGTTCCTGGTGCTGACGCATGTAGGGGTGATTCCGCGGTTTGTGACGGTGCTGGTGCTGAGCCGGGATATCGGGATCCTGCTGATTTCGACGTTGCTGTTTGCGACCAACACGCTGCGGGACTTTCGGCCGAGCAAGCTGGGCAAGTTCAACACGCTGGTGCAGATCCTGGGTGTGCTGACGGTGATGACGTGCCAGGTGATTCCGCGGTCGGGGCTGGAGGATTTGCGGACGGTGCTGCTGTGGGCGATTGCGGTGCTGGCGCCGGTGAGCGCGGCGGAGTATGCGTGGATCGTGATTCGGCGGGTGAGCGAGCCGGTGGAAGTGACGGCGGGGCGGTAGTACGTTTAGGCGACTTTAACTTCGTGTGATCAGCCGTCCAGGAGCTGCTGGCCATGAACTCCATACATGCCGGACATCCGGTTGCCGCGATCTGACCAGGAAGGTGAGCACGTCATTGGTATCGGTGCTGAACTCCACGTGGTTGCCGCTGACCCAGCCTTGCAATTTGCCATGTTGATGGGGGCCATGAAAGGTTCCGGAGATGATGTCGCCCATTTGAGTCATCTGGATCTCTTCGAGCGAGCTTCCGGGCTGGTTGCTGTTGTAGGCGTAGATGGTCCAGTTGCCGGAGAGTCTGGGCGGCGGGCTGCGGGCGCGGTGGGCGCGGGGGCGGCTTCGCTGGAGGAGCGGTTAGCTTGACTTCCTGGTGGCTTCGGCATCGGCGGAAGCTGAACTGATCTCATCGATGGCATCGCGGAGGAGTTCCTTGGCTTCAGCCCGCATGGCGACCAAGCTGAGCCATCGTTCCCTCTGCTGAGCGCTGTCGAAATTGAAGGCTTCGATGATATTGCTGGGCCGCTCGAGATTGCCATGAGCCTGGGCATCAACGGTGGCGGCTGGTGCCTGCGCGGCTGCCAGTGTCGCCATGAGGGTTGTGCTCGCGAGCAGGGTAAGGAGCTTGATTGGGAGTTTCATCTTGTTCACCTCGAAAAGTCGCTTCTGTGCTTCCCAGGATGCCTCGCCGGTCTCGGAGAACCTCTTCGTTTGGTCATGCGCAGCCTCGTTTGCAAATTATAGGGCTGCCGGATGGGGATATGTCCCCCTGGCGCCTGCACCTGGGCTGGAGATAAGGTTGCGGTGGGGGCGGGGGGTCTTGTACACTGGAATGACGCACCAGAGGCGCGTAGCTCAGTTGGTTAGAGCGCTACCTTGACACGGTAGAGGTCAGCGGTTCGAATCCGCTCGTGCCTACCACTCACCCCACAGAAGTACGGGAAATCGAGACCGGGCAGGGTCGTTGATGCGGGTGGAGTTCTCTGGGAGTTTGCGTCAAGAGTTTGATGTTTTGGAGTGATGTCATGGCACAGGTATGTGAGCTTTGCGGCAAAGGTCCGCAGTTCGGAAATAACATCTCGCACGCGCACAACGTAACCCGTCGGCGCTGGAACCCGAATCTTCAGTCGGTGAAGGCTGCTGCGCCCTCGGGCGGCGGCACCAAGCGCGTGAAGGTATGCACCAGCTGCATCAAGAGCGGCAAGGTTGTTAAAGGCTAGGGATTAGGGAACAGGGATTAGGGATTAGCGAGCGGCTGGGGAAGCCGCATTGCCCGCAGTGTCACATTAAGACGAAGCCCCGGCTGCTTAGGCGCCGGGGCTTCGTCTTTCTAATCCCTAATCCCTACTGTTCCCTAATCCCTATTTTTGCTTACTTGTCCTCGAATTCCAGTGAGGCTGAGTTGATGCAGTAACGCTCGCCGGTGGGGTTGGGGCCGTCGGGGAAGACGTGGCCGAGGTGGCCGCCGCAGTTCGCGCAGGTGACCTCTACGCGGTGCATGCCAAGGGTGTTGTCTTCGTGGAGCTCGACGGCTTCGGGGGTGATGGGCTCGAAGAAGCTGGGCCAGCCTGAGCCGGATTCGAACTTGGTGCCGGACTTGAAGAGGGGGGCGTCGCAGGCGGCGCAGTGATAGAAGCCGTCGGCGTGGTTGTTGACCAGGGCGCCGGTGAAAGGGCGCTCGGTGCCCTTCTCGCGAAGGATGTGGTACTGCTCGGGGGTGAGCTCGGCGCGCCATTCGGCGTCGGACTTTTGAAGTTTGGTGGGCATGGGAGACTCCTTGGGGATTAGACGCGTGATGGTGGATGCGCGATGCGAGGCCCGGGGCGGCGGCCGTTCCATCCCACATCTCAAAAGCGAGATGTGGGGCACCCACGGGCAGTGGCTAGGCGGTGATGGCGATGCACTCGATTTCTACGAGAGCATCTTTGGGAAGGCCGGCGACCTGGACGGTGGAGCGGGCGGGCGGGGTGATGCCTTCGGGGGCGAAGTATTTGGCGTAGAGCGTGTTCATGGCGGCGAAGTCGGCCATGTCTTTGAGGAAGACGGTGGTTTTGACGACGTGCGCGAAGTCCAGGCCGGCGGCGTCGAGGACGGCCTTGAGGTTCTCGAGGACGCGGGTGGTCTGGGCTTCGATGCCGCCGGGGACCAGGGCGCCGGTGGCTGGGTCGAGGGCTACCTGGCCGGAGGTGTAGAGGACGTTGCCGATGTGGACGGCCTGAGAGTAGGGGCCGATCGCGGCTGGCGCGGCGGTGGTGGCAATGGCGGACTTGTGGGATGGTTGAGGGGCATAGGGTGGATTGTGCACGCACCGGGCGCACGGAAGCAAGAGGCGGTGGAGAACTGCGCGCGTGCAGGAAGGAGTGTGGCGCTAGCCGGGCGAGGTGGCTTTCGCCCGAGAGGCTAATTCGAAGCGGGGGGGTTAGTGCGGGGCCTGCGCCCAGGTGGCGAGGTCGGCGGGGGTTTTGATCTGGTTGGCCATGATGGCGTCGAGGAGCTTGCGGGTGTGAACGGTGGCGTAGGGGGTAGCGACGCGTGTGCCTACGGTTTGGCCCGGAAGCTTGACGATGAAGACGGGACGCGGATCGTACGTGCCACCCAGGCTCGCTCTCCTTCTTCCGCTGACCAAAGAGTGGAAGGTATCCATAAGTTCGTGGTGCGCCAGCTGTGATCGCCCATAACGATAACGGTCGACGAGTCCCATTGGCCTGTCTGTTCGAGGACGGCTCTCAGACCGGCGAGACATTTATCGGTAAGTGCGAGATTGTCGATGTAAGTGGACGAGGGCGAGGTTGTGATCCTGGCCTGTAGCGCGATCGTAAATTCCGCCCGGATGAGGGATCGGAAGGTGGAGGAAGGTGAAGCTGGACGTGCGGTGGCCCAACAGCTCCTTGAGACGGGCGTTCAGCTCCTGGTAGTCCCTTGCGTGCGAGAGAGGTAGCGGTTCGGTGTTCAAAGAAGAAGGCACGGCAATTAAGTAGGGGCGCCGAAGGATTTTATTAGGAATGACGGTAAACGCCATACACCCGAAGAAGTGCTAGGGCGCTCAGCGAATTGTAGGCGACTGATTCGGAACCGATCATGCCGTTCGCCTTGTGATTCGTAAAGGTCCACATACATTGATCCAAAACGTGCGGAAGGATGCGGCAGTAGGGGTTATACCAGCCTGCGACGGCGGTGGTGTACTTCGCATTGCGAGCGTCCTTAAAGACGGTGTCATATTGATCGAAGGGCTGCCACTTGTCGATGCGCGGATCATGCGATGAGTTAGCTCTCTGGAACGAAGTTCGTATTTGGTTGAATGGCTTTCCGGCCAGTAGCCCCGGCAGCGCAATTCGAGTGAAGATGCTGGGCGGCGTCGCTTGCGTGAAGACGTTGCCTGTTGCGCCAGAGCGTCGAAGGCAGGGAGATGCAGACCAGGGAAACGGTGATCGTAGGTTTGGCGCTGTGAGAGTTCATCAAACACGATCCAGATGACGTGATGCGGTTTGAAACTCCGACGTAAAGAAAGAATTGGAAGCGTGGAACGTGGTTCTTTCAGAATTTCAGCTGACATCCCATCCGTACCACGCAAGCTTGCAGAGTAAGAAGGCGCCGAATATTCCGAGCAAAGATCAGGACGGTGGTAGCGCTGGCAACGATCTCTTTCTGCAAATCGATGAGAAAATCAGGGACGCCAATAAAGCGCCAACAAAAGCACAGCGGCGACTGAGAGCGCCAGAATGTCACTGTATCGGAGTTTTCGTTAAAAGAAAAGTACACGATAGTTCTGATAGATGAAAACCAAGGGGGTACAGCAGAAGCAGGCTGGACCAGATGGCAATCCGTACTTTCCCGGGTTTCCTCGCGACCAGCAGCAAGACGGCCAACAGTAGCCAGACGGCGAGGATGTTTACGTATGAACGACAAATAGAAATTCCGTTCAGGGTTACCGCTCCAATGGTAAAAATCGTTTGTTGCGGTCGATCTTCGGTGGGTCTGATCACCCACAGCAAGTAAAGCAACGCCAGGCCGAGCGCGCTGTAGGCAAGCTGCACCAGCGAGTTGTGACGCAAAGCTGCGTCTTTCTTCAGGAAGCGTCGTAGTGATTGCTAAAGGCTAGAATTCCAACTTTGAGCTCGTGGTCTCGCCGGCCTGGGTTTCCGCCGGCTTGTTTACGGGTGATTAGAATCTTGATGCGGCGACGTAGCGTGAAGAGCACGCCGGTGAGGATGGTGCCGGCGGCTTGCAGCATCAGGAGGCCCGAGCCTGGATCGACGTAAGCATAGGCGCGGCGCTCCAGGCCCAGGGAGAGGGAGAAGAGCATAGCGAGAGTGAGGGAATAGTACGCAAGTTTTAACCGCAAGAGAACCTCCAAGTGGCAGGGATGACGGGTGGACGCCCTTCATCGAAAAGGAAGACCCGCGTTTCCGCGGGGGGAAATGGCACATCATCATTAAGGGAGAATCAACAGGCGATCAGTATTCGGTAAAACTATTCTCCCGAATCTATCGTGAGTCGATGGTTCTGGTCAATGACCAATTGTTCATCGTTGACATTTTGTAATAAAGCAGAAAGGGCGAGGAGTGATCCTCGCCCTTCTGGTGGTGCGATTTGGTTAGGGGTTAGCGGCCGCGGCTGCTGCCGCCGCTGCGCCGACCCGCGGGACGGCCAGCGTTGCTGCCGTGGGGACGGCCGCCGGGGCGACCGCCACTGGAGCGGCCACCGGAGCCACTGCGCGATCCACCGAAGCCGCCCCGCGAACGCTGAGGGGCGGCGTTGGCGTTGGGGGCGTTCTCGTTGACGGAGCCGTCGGCATTCTTCCAGCTGCGGGTCTCCATTTGGAGGAGGTCATTGACGCCAGCCGACTGGTTGAAGTCGATGGGCTTGTTGCGCTCTTCCTTGGCGAGGTTCTTGTCGGCTTCGTTCCAGGCGAACTTGATCTTCAGCTCGCGCTCGAGCTTGCGGGCATCGCCTTTTTCGAGCGGCGTGATGAACGTGCTGGCAACACCCTTCTTGCCGGCGCGGCCGGTGCGGCCGATGCGGTGGACGAAGTCATCCGAGCCATTGGGCAGGTCGTAGTTGACGACGTGCGCGATGTTGGAGATGTCGATGCCGCGGGCGGCGACGTCGGTTGCAACCAGGACGCGGCTGCGGCCGGTGGCAAAGCTCTTGAGCGCGGCGGAGCGCTGCGACTGCGAGCGATCACCGTGGATGATTTCGACTTCGTGGCCAAGCTTCTCCAGCTTGCGGCCGATGCGGTCGGCACCGTGCTTGGTGCGCGAGAAGACGAGATAGGTGCCGTCCTCTTCATTGAGCATCTTGTCGAGCTGCGAGAGCTTCTGGTCCTGCATGACGGTGTAGACCCGAAGCTCTACGGAGTCAACGGGGTGCGAGGTCATGCCGATCTCGACGCGGACTGGGTTCTGCACGTAGTCCTTGACGATCTCGCGGATGTTCGCGTCGAGGGTCGCGGAGTAGCACATGGTCTGGCGGTCCTTGGGAAGCGCGGCGACGATGCGCTTGATGGACGGGAGGAAGCCCATGTCCAGCATGCGATCGACTTCGTCGAGGACGAGCATGTCGACGTCTTTGAGGTTGATGGCCTTGCGGCGAAGGAAGTCTTCGAGGCGGCCGGGAGTAGCGACGATGAGGCGCGGGCCGCGGCCGATCTGCTCGATCTGGGTGTTCTCGGAGAGGCCACCGCAGACCAGCACGGCGTCGGTCTTGAGGGTCGGGCAGATCTTGTGGAACTGCTCGAGCACCTGCATGGCGAGCTCGCGGGTGGGGAGAAGGATGAGCGAGAGGACGGGGGTCTTCTTGCCGCGCGTGGAGGGAACAGAGATTTCCTCGAGGCGCTCGATCATGGGAACGAGGAAGCTGAGGGTCTTGCCGGTGCCGGTGGAGGCAGTGGCGAGAATGTCGTCGCCTTCAAGCGCGGGCGGGATGGCTCCGGCCTGCACGGGGGTGGGGGTGATGAAGCCGGCCGCGCTGAGGCGGGACTTGAGCGAGTCAGAGATCTGGAAGTCGCTGAAGGTGATGGAGGTGGCGTCTTCGGGGGTAGCCGAGATGTGACGTGAGACCTGCAGGGGTTCGGGGTTCAGAATGGAATCAAGAGTAAGGGTAGACAAGGTTTTCCTTTGCAATGGTTGGAGCGGGAGAATGAATGCAGTGACGCTTACGGTTGGCGGACGCACGAGGTGCGGCGAGCAAACGGTTGCGTGGATTCCTGTTTCAGCATTGCTTGGTTCTGGTCTCCGCTGTTGCTGGATTTCCAGATGCCCTTCGGGGCGCAATAAGCATTGCTGCTGCACGGCGAGGCGTGATCCTGTGATCGGCCTGCTAGCCAGAGCAACCAACGCTTGAAAAGCGGGCGGTGGGTGGGGTATGTGGCGCTCGCGGTCTCTGGCCAGACTCGAATCCATTTGGAGTCATCTGCCCGCGGTGCCCTGCGTGAATCAATTCAACGCAACATCAGTATAGCATGGCCGCCTTGATTCATGCGGAGTTTCGCAAGCGGGAGGTCACTCCGTAGATGCCAGGGTGCTGCTATTCTGCCGGGATGTTGCCGATGCTGGAGACGAAACGATTGATCTTGCGACCGCTGGAACTGGCCGATGCGGAGCAGGTGCAGGCGCTGTTTGCGCAGTGGGAGGTGGTGCGGCTGTTGAACGCGAAGGTGCCATGGCCTTACCCGGAGGACGGGGCGCTGGCAAATATTCGCGACACGGCGCTGCCAGCAACGGCGCGTGGCGAGCAGTGGGGGTGGACGTTGCGGCTGAAGACGGATCCGGAGGACGTGATTGGGCGAATTGAGCTGTATGTGGGGGAGACCAATCGCGGGTTCTGGATGGGCTTGCCGTGGCAGGGGCAGGGGCTGATGACCGAGGCTGTGATTGCGGTGACCGACTATTGGTTCGAAGTGCTGAGGTTCCCGGTCCTGCGCGTGCCGAAGGCGGTGGAGAATCTTGGGTCGCGAAGGATCTCGGAGAAGACGGGGATGCGGGTGGTCGAAGTGAAGGAGAGCGAGTACGTCTCGGGATGGTTCAAGACAGAGGTCTGGGAGATTACTGCGGAGGAGTGGCGGGCGCGCCGCCGGACATAGCACCACAAAAAAACGCCCTGCGCGAAGTTGCTGCACAGGGCGTTGAGTTGAAGTGCGTTCTGGATTAGCGGCCGTGACCGTGTTCGCCGCCGCCGCCGTGAGGGGCCGCCGTGTAGTGACCGTGGCCATCGCTCATGTGCGAGGCATGGAACTCCGCGTGGTCAGCCGGGGGCGCATGGTAGGCGCCGTGCTTGGGGAAGCTGCCGTGGTAGCCATAGCGCGGGTCGTAGGAACGGTCGACGCCGCCATGGAAATCGTGAGGACCATGGAACCAGGGACCGGCGCCGATGAAGACGCCTCCGTTGAACCATGACGGACCGTAGTAGCCGTAGGGGGCGCAGTTGTAGGGCGCGTAGTCATAGTAGCCGTAGGGGCAGACGGGAGCGGCGCCGATGTTTACGCCGAAGGAGACCTGGGCGTTGGCCCTGGGAGCTGGCATCAGGGTGATAGCCAGTGCAGCAGCAGTTGTTAAGAGAAGAGTTTTCATTCCATGCATGGGAGAACCTCCGTTTTGGTAAGAAACCAAAACGCCTATGGAAGTTGCCGATTGCCGGCCAAAAATGAGAAACCTCCGCACCCGTTGCGGGCGCAGAGGTTGCCTGTGGAGGATGATTATTTCCTGGGAGCGTCGCTGTGAGCTTGCTGCGGAGCGGCGTGACCTTGACCGTCGCGGGATTCATTTCCCTTGAAGTCAGGTGATGCGCCGACATGGGCTGGCTTTTCGCCGCGTGCGGGAGTGGTTCCCTTGTAGCCGTGCTGCGGATCGTAATTATTGTTTACGTTGCCATGAAAGTTTGAGGGGCCGTGGAACCAGTGCCCAGTGCCGATGAAGACGCCGTCGTTGAACCATGAGGGGCCGTAGTAGCCGTCCGGGGTGCAGTTGTAGGGGGCGTAATCGTAGTAGCCGTATGGGCAGTTGGGTTCGGCACCGAAGGTTACGGTGACTTGGGCGGGAGAGGTTGTTGCCGGAACGAGCAGGAAGAAACCTGCCGCGGCCGCGGCGAAAAGGCCGTACTTGATGTTGCGCATTTGAAGGATTACCTCACACCTTAGGAGTGGGTGGCGTGGGTATTCGTTGCCATGCGGCCAAGTAATTGATTGATATTTCTGGATTTAGAGCCGTTTGCAACAGTTACGAGGAGCGTCGGTGCGGTGGGGCGCCGGTTCTCGGCTTGAACTTGCGCTTGGGAGGAACGGGCTTCTTGAGTTGCGCAGCTTCGGGAAGGACCTTTTTGCGTTCGACCTTCTTGCCTGCGGCTGCGCGGTTGAGAGCCTGGACTTCGCCGGTGGTGAGTTCGCGGAAGCTGCCAGGGGGGACGTCGAGGGTGAGGGCGCCGTAGCCGATGCGGCGGATCTTCTCCACGTGGTGGCCGATCTCTTCGAACATCTTGCGGAGTTGGCGGTTGCGGCCTTCGGTGAGGGTGACTTCGTACCAGGGGTTATCTCCGCTGCGCACCTGTTCGACTTTAGCGGGCTGGGTTAAGACGCGATCGCGGCGGCCGGTCGAGCGGGTGTCGGCGAGGCGGCCGCGGTCGATCATGATGCCGCGGCGGAGCTGATCGATGGCGGCGTCGGTGGGCGCGCCGGAGACTTTGACGAGGTAGGTTTTGAGCACGCCGGTGGCGGCTTTGGAGAGTTTGTTGGCCAGCTCGCCGTCGTTGGTCATCAGGAGCAGGCCTTCGGAGAGATAGTCGAGGCGGCCGACGGGATACAGGCGGGGGAGCTTGGAGTGCTCGCCGACTACTTTCTTCTGTTTGTCCTGGCCGAGGAGCTGCATGACGGTGGGGCGATGCTCAGGGTCGTCGAGTGTAGTGACGTAACCGCGCGGCTTGTTGACCATGAAATATTTGGTGGGCTCAGGGCCGTGGAGGAGCTTGCCGTCGACGCGGATGTGGTCGCGCGTGACGTCGGCGCGGGTGCCTAGTTCGGTGACAGTCTGGCCGTTCAGCTGGACGCGGCCTTCGAGGATGATGGCCTCGGCGGCGCGGCGGCTGGCAATGCCGGCGCGGGCGAGGATTTTTTGCAGACGCTCGCCAGAAGGCGCGTCGCTGGGATCCAGTTCGACTTTCATCCCTTCATTATCGCGTGTTTAGGATGGTCGGCGCGGGTTATTCCTTTTCATCGAGAGGAACGTTGTGGGTCTGCGCGATCTTTTGCAGGACCTGGTAGTGCTGGTCGAGAACTGGCTCATCGACCTTGGCGGCTTTCTGGATGTTGGGATTGGTCGCGGATTCTTCGCTCTTGAACTGCTTCAGGCTGTGGGCTTGTTCCTTCGCCATGGCTTGCAGGTAGGCGCTGTCGAAGTCCGGGCCGGAGAGCTGCTCGAGCTGGGCAATCTCCTTCTTCTGCTCTTTGGATGGCTTCTGATTCTGGCTGACGTCGAGCTGCTTGGCGAGGGGAGCGAGTTGCTGGTTGAGCTCGGTGTGGATCTGGATCATGCGTTGGCTGAATTCCTTGACGTCGCCGCTGGAGGCTTTCTGCTGGGCTAGCTGGCTCATCTGCACCTGGGCTTCGTTGTTCTTGAGGGTGTCTTCGACGAAGGCCTGGTCGGCGTAGTTGGGCATGGGTGGGCCGGCGGCATCCTCGTTGAGAGATGGCGCGTTGGCTGTGGCGGGGGATTGCGGGGCGGGTGTGGACGGCGGCTGCTGCTGCATCGCCGACTGTTGGGCGAAAGCGGTCGCGCCCGCAAGTAGCAGCACCCCGGCGAAGGAGATTTTTGTGCGGGAGTTCTGAATGCTCATGCACGTGCCTTTCTGTTTTTTAGGAGATATTGGAGCGGCCCGAAATGCCGTGGGGTTGCCGAAGGTCCTGCGGGGGCCGGACGCGGCTCATCTGCGTAACTTCGATGCCCGGGCGCCGAGCTCCGTTGTCCCCGGAGGCGCGTCAGCGGGTCGGGTTTCGGGCCACAATATAGCGGTTTGAGGGGATCAATCGGATGCGCCGGGTGACGGCGGCTAGTCGCGGCGGCCGGAGAAGATCTGGGTGAGGGCTATGAAGATGTTCAGACCATCCAGGTAAATGCTGAGCGCCAGTTCTACGGCGGTGGCGCCATCGCCGCCCTTGTGGATGCGCATGAAGTCCACCACGACCAGGACGCTGAAGATCGCCAGCGTGAAGTAGGAATAGACGTTGGGGCTGACGAAGTGGAAGAACATTCCGAGGACGCCGACGATGATGAGCCCGAGAAGAGCGGCCATGGCGTAGTTGCGGACCTTCTGGTAGTCGAAGGTGAAGATCTGAGCGCCCATGCCGAGTACTGCCATGCCGACGGCGGTGGTCAGCGCGGCGTTGAAGACCGCGTTGGTGTGGCCGGTATGGAGCAGCATGTTGATGTAGGGAGCGATCTCAAAGCCCATGACGAGCGTCAAGATGAGGAAGAGACCGAAGGCCAGCGCGGGTGTGTTGCGAACGGCCCGGATGGCGAAGATCAGGCCGATGGTGAGAATGAGGTAGAGCCAGATCATTCCGGATGGCGCAGAGAGGGGCGCGACCCAGACGCCGACCGCGGAGGTGAAGAAGCCGACCGAGGTGATGACCAGCACCTGCGCGAGCAGCGAGGAGGCGGAGCGGGTCTGGGTCCGGCCAAAGGTTTGGGAGCCGTTGCGGCCGTCGATGATGATGGGATTATCGCGGTTGTCCATAATGCCCTCCGGTTAAATCCTACGCTTGTTGGTGAACGGCAGTATGAAAGGCCCTGCGGTCCCGCGGACTGCGGGAGTTGGGTTTGGCGGCGGGTCAGGCTTCGGGGATTTCGTCTTCGGGGTCGCCGTCGGCCTGGGGGGAGTGGATGTCGGCCGAGGGCTCCAGCTCCGAGGGAGTTTCGGCTTCAAAGACGGATTCGGGCTCGGAGGTAGGGACGTCCGGTACTGTGGGCCGGAGATTGTGGCCTTCGAGCTCGATGGGGTCGGTGTCGGCTTCGTCGGATGTTTCCAGCTCGACGGGGTCGGCGCCGAGCTCTTCGCCGGCACCGGAGGATTCGGCTGCGTGCGACTCCATGGGTATCTCCTCCTGCACGGCATCATTGAGCTCGCCGGCCATCTTCTCGAACTCTTCGATGCTGGGGAGCTCGTTGATGTCCTTGAGGCCGAAGCGCAGGAGGAAGTCTTTGGTGGTTTTGTAGAGGATGGGGCGGCCGATGACCTGCTTGCGGCCGGCGGTGGTGACGAGCTTGCGGGTGAGCAGCGAGCCGAGGACGCCGGCGGAGTCGACGCCGCGGATCTCGGAGACTTCAGGGGCGGTGACGGGCTGCTTGTAGGCGACGACGGCGAGGGTTTCGAGGGCCTGGAGGGTGAGCTTTAGTGGCGGCTTGAGGGACTTGACGAAGCCTCGGACGGCGTCGTGGTACTCGGGCTTGGTGGCGAGGCGGAAGCCTCCGGCGACTTCGCGGATCTCGAGGCCGCGGTTGCCGTTGGCGTAGTCGGCGATGAGTTCGTCGAGGAGGGAACGGAAGTAGTCGCGGAGCTTGCGGGCTGCGAGTTTCTGGTCGGCGGCGAGGGCTTTGGCGCTGGGAGCGGCGTCGTCGGGATTCGCGGGCGTGGATTCCCAGGTCTCAGAAGCGAGACCTGGGGCACCCGGTTCGGAAGCTTCTGGCTGCCTCGGGTTCGAGGACCTCGGTGGGGTCGGTGGTCTCGGCGTTCAGGGCGTCGGCGTCCTCAAGGGGCTCGACTGCGTTGTCGTCGGCTTGCTCGCCTTCGAGGGCGAGAGAGTGCTGCTGGGCGGCGAGGGCATCGAGTTCGGCCTTGCCCTCTTCCCCGAGCAGGCCGGTAAGTTGGGCGAGCGTGACAGGCTCTTCGGATGCGTAGATGACAGCTTCGATCTTGGCTTTAAGACTCATGGGTGCAGGGTTGAGTGTATCAACCCTGCACCCATGATGGTGTAAGAGAAGCTGTTGGTTAGTGGGCGATCTTGTCGAAAAGGTAGAAGAGGCCGCCGGAGAGCAGGGCGGCGGCGGGCAGGGTGAAGATCCAGGCAAGGGCGATGTCGCGGACTGTGGAGAACTGAAGGCCGGATCGGTTGGCGGCCATGGTGCCGGCTACGCCCGAGTTGAGGATGTGGGTAGTGGAGACAGGGACGCCGAGATGGTCGGCGCCGAGGATGGTGGCCATGGTGATGAGTTCGGCCGAGGCACCCTGGGCGTAGGTCATGTGAGTCTTGCCGATCTTTTCACCGACTGTGACCACGATGCGCTTCCAGCCGATCATGGTGCCGAGACCGAGAGCGAGCGCGACAGCAACTTTGACCCAGGTGGGGATGAACTTTGTGGCGCCATCGAGGAACTTCTTGTAGCTCGCGATGGTCGCGGTGTCTGCCTCAGAGAACTTGGGGCCGCCCTTGACCTTGCCAAGCAGGCGGAAGGTCTCAGAGGTGAGGTACATCTGGTTGCGGACGTTGGCCTGCTGGTTGGCGGGAACGCCCTTCAGGGTGCCGTACTCGGTGACTTCGTTGCGGATGTCGGTGATCTCCTGGCGAAGAGCGGTGGTGACGACGGGCGTGAAGGTCTTGGTGCTGACGAAGTGCTCGAGCTCGGGTTCCGGATCGCCGATGGTCACGCTGGGGTCGACGTAGTTGCCAACGGCCCCTGCGGTTGCGGTGGAGACGGCGACGAAGGACTGCATCTGCTTGGGCGAGATGGCGTGGTTGAGGGCGTAGGCCGTGGGGACGGTGCCGACGAGGATGAGCATGATGAGGCCCATGCCCTTCTGGCCGTCATTGGAGCCGTGCGCGTAGGAGACGCCGCCGCAGGTGAGGATCAGGAGGGCACGGATGTAGAGGGGCGGCGGCGCCGAGCCTTCGGGGGCCTTGTACAGGCGGGGGTCGCGGGCAACAAGCTTGAAGAGCATGAACAGAATGAAGGCAGCGCCGAAGCCGATGACGGGCGACCAGAAGAGGGCGGAGAAGACCTTGGTGACCTGGGACCAGTCAACACCGGCGGTGCCGGAGTTGCCCTGCATGAGTTGGTTGGCGATGCCCACGCCGATGATGGAGCCGATCATGGTGTGGGAGCTGGAGGCGGGCAGGCCCTTGTACCAGGTGGCGAGGTTCCAGATGATGGCCGCGATGAGGAGTGCGAAGACCATGGCGAAGCCGGCGCCGGAGCTGACCTTGAGGATGAGCTCGACGGGGAGGAGCACGATGACCGCGAAGGCGACCGAGCCGGAACTCAGGAGGACGCCGATGAAGTTGAGGATGCCGGAGTAAACGACGGCGATGTGGGGCTCGAGGGAGTGGGTGTAGATGACGGTGGCGACGGCGTTGGCGGTGTCGTGGAAGCCGTTGACGAACTCGAAGCCGAGGGCGATGAGGAGAGCGACGCCGAGGAGGATGAAGGGAAAGACTGAGGGGTTGTGGACGACGGAGAGATCGGTGACAAGGCTGTACGCGATGTAGACCATGCCGATTGCGGCCATGACAGCGAAGAGGATGACTCCCCATTTGCCGACGGCGGATTTCTTCATCTTGGAGTCGAGCAGCGAGCCCTGGGGTTGGGCGAGGGGTGCGTCTGGAGAGATGGGAGCGGGAGCAGTGGACATGAGGTTCGCCTTCGGAGTACTTGCAGATTGTGCTGATGGACGCGAGTAGCTTAGCCGGGCGAGTGTTGCGGGGACGTGAATGGAGTGTGAACTTTGGGTCGTGGTCCTGCGGTCCTGCGCGGACGGCGGGGGGACTTCGCGTGGTCGGCTTGGTGCGGTGGGGATGATGGGCTCTAGTTGGCGGGGATGTGGGCGTAGGTGGTGGGCCAGTTGGCGAGGAGCTTGTGCAGGACCGTGGAGCCGCAGAGGTAGGCGGATTGGAGGGCGAGGCGGCCTCCGATGTAGGGTGCGGTGATGGACTCGGCGGCGGCGTGGCCGGGGCGTTCTTCGGAGTAGTTGGATGCGGTGCGGAGGATGAGGACGCGATTGGGGTCGACGCGATGCATGTTGCCGAGGCGCTCGATGGCGTTCATGAAGCCGGCGTCTTCCATCTCGGTGGTGGTGAAGGTGCCTTTGCCGTGGGTGTAGAGGCGGACCCAGTCGCGGGCGTACTGGGTCATGATGGTGCCGTGCCAGTAGTAGTCGCTGGCGAAGGTGGCGCCGATGAGGACGAAGGGCGGACGGCGTGCGGCGGGGTCGTTGGTGAAGCCGGCGCGGAAGGAGGCGACTTTGGGGTCGTCGCCGAGGTTCAGGTTTTTAGTTTGGGCGTAGGCCCAGGCGGTGAGGGTGGGGTTGAGGGTGTAGAGGTTGGAGCGCGTCCAGGAGGTTTCGGTGATGGCTTTGGGGTCGGGGCGCGTAGCGCCGGAGGGGTAGATGCCGTAGGGCCAGTCTTTGGGGGCTTCGCGGGGATCGATCTCGCGGGCTACGTCGTTGACGACGTAGTCGGCCCAGGCCGCGGAGCCGAGGGAGGCGACTTTGGGGTCGACGCCGGCGATGCCCGTGATGAGGATGTAGGCGTGGGTGAGATCGAAGCGGGGATCGAGGCCGAGGGCCATCATGGAGGCGGTCGCGTTCACGAGGGTTGTGCCGCTGACGATGCCAAGGATGGTGTGGTCGGCGTTGGTGCGGATGGGGTGGGTGCCGGAAGGGTCTAGCTTGTCGAGCGGGCCGCCGGGGAAGGGGAGGGTTTCGTTGAGGTGCTCGCGCTCGACCCAGTACTGGAACTCGCCGGGAATGTCGCCAGTGTCGTTGCCGATTTCGAAGGTAGTGACGATGACGGCGCGGATGGGCCACGGTTTTTCGGGTGACTGAGCGGGGAGATTGGAGGACAGGAGCGCGGCGGTGAGGGCGAGTGCGAAGACACGGAGAGTGTGGGTGCGCATGGCGGCTCCTGCTGGGTGTGGAGGCTTCAGGGTATCGCATGGGGCGCGTGCGTGTGCTGCAATATGAGGATGAGCGACGAGATTGTGGTGCGGGGGTTTGAGGATGGCGATGAGGCGGCGTTTCGGCGGCTGAACGAAGAGTGGATTACGCGGTACTTCAAGATTGAGCCGAAGGATGAGGAGAGCTTTGCCGATCCGCGGCGGAAGATTCTGGAGAAGGGTGGGCAGATTTTCCTTGCGGTGAGTGACGGTGGAGCGTTGGGATGTTGCGCGCTGGTCGCGATGGGACCGGGAGAGTTTGAGGTCGCGAAGATGGCGGTGACGGCGAGCGCGCAGGGGTTGGGGATCGGGCGGATGCTGATGGAGAGCGTCGTGGAGGCGGGCAGGGCTTCGGGTGCGAAGAGGCTGTATCTGGAGACGCACCACTCGCTGACGCCCGCGATACGGCTGTATGAGAGCTTGGGGTTTGAACTTGTGCCGGAGGAGCGGGTGAGGCCCTCGCCGTATGAGCGCGCGGATGTGTTTATGGAGAGGGTGTTCGTCTAGTCTGCAGGAAGTTCAGGACCAGTCGTCGCGGACCTGGGCTTGTTCGGTGAAGACCTGGTCGAAGCGGTCGGTCTTCTTGATGAGGATGTCGCCGAAGTGATCGCCCTGGCGGAGGAGAATTGCTTGTAGCCGGACGAGCTCGAGCATCGCTAAGAAGGTGCAGATGACGGCGCGCTCGGACTTGGTGTTGTGCAGCATGCGGCGGAGGCTGATGGGCCTGTCTTCCATGAGCAGGCGGCGCTTGACGAAGTCGATCATCTGGGCGACGGTGACGGTGTCCTCGTCGATGTTGTGGACGGGGCGGTTGCGGAGGCGCTCGAGAATGTCCTGGAAGACGCGGACGAGGTCGACGGTGTCGGCGTCGATTTCGCGGTCGGATTCGGTGGAGTCGATGCCTTCGTCGTGCAGGAAGTTCTTGAGGCCGGACTGGGTCCAGGTGGCCTCTTCGAGCATTTGCTTTTGCTGGAGCATCTGCGCCGCGGCTTTGAAGCGCTCGTGCTCGAGGAGGCGCTCGACTAGTTCGCGGCGCGGGTCTTCCGACTCGGACTCGGGGGCGAGCGGGTCGCGCGGGAGGAGCATGCGGGACTTGATATGGATGAGGAGGCTGGCGACGTAGATGAACTCGCCGGCGGCGTCGACGTCCGCGTCCTTGAGGTGGTGCGTGTACTCGAGGAACTGCGCGGTGATGCGCGCGATAGGGATGTCGTAGATGTCGATGTTCTGCTTGCGGATGAGGTCGAGCAGGAGGTCGAGGGGGCCGTCGTAGACGAGGCCTACGGTGATCGAGAAGGGGGATTGCGAGGCTTCGTCGCGGGACTTGTCGCGCTCGCGTTTGGGTTCGGGGGGTGGTGGAGGTGTGGGCGGGTGCTCGAGGGCGAAGGGAGTGTGGGGGGCGGGGGTGTTGTCGTCAGGAGGTGTCGCCGCTTCGTCCCACGTCTCAGAAGCGAGACGTGGGGCACCCAGTTCGGTGGTGGTTTCCGCTGCAAGTTGCGGCTCGAGATTTTTTTCGTCGCTCATGCTCAGGCGATTCCCATGGCGTGCTTGGCTTCTTCGAGGGTTTCGTTGGCGCGCTTGGCGGCGCGGTCCTTGCCGTTGGCGAGCACATCTTTGACGACGCCGGGGCGGCGTTCGAGGTCGGCGCGGTGGTCGCGGATGGGGGCGATGGTTTTCACGATGGCGTCGGCTACCCAGCTCTTGCATTCGATGCAGCCAATGGAGGCGGAGCGACAGCCGGCGGCGGCTTCCTGCCTGCACGGTCTTCAGTGGAGAAGACTTTGTGGAGGTCGAAGACGGGGCAGACGTCGGGGTTGCCGGGGTCGTCGCGGCGGATGCGCGCGGGGTCGGTGACCATGGTTTTGAGCTTGGCGCGGATGCTTTCGTCGGACTCCGAGAGCTCGATGTGGTTCTTGTAGCTCTTGGACATCTTGCGGCCGTCGAGGCCAGGGAGTTTGGGGCTGGGGGTGAGCAGGACCTGGGGTTCAGGGAGGATTTCCAGTCGGCCGAACGGGGAGATCTTTTTGGTCTGCGAGGCGGCCTCGAAGAGCTGGCGGGGGCTGAAGTCGGTGCGGGTGGAGCTTTGCGGCTCGCCGGCGAGCTTGCGCGCTTTTTCCAGGATCGCGGCCATCTCCCATGGGGCGGCTTCGGGCGACGTGAAGAACTCGCCGGGATAGAGGGAGTTGAAGCGGCGCGCGACTTCGCGGGTGAGCTCGACGTGGGCTACCTGGTCGGCGCCTACGGGGACGAAGTCGGGCTTGTAGAGGAGGATGTCGGCGGCCTGGAGCAGGGGGTAGCCGAGGAAGCCGTAGGTGGCGAGGTCCTTTTCGCGGAGCTGCTCCTGCTGGTCCTTGTAGGTGGGGACGCGCTCCAGCCAGCCGAGTGGGGTGAACATGCTGAAGAGCAGGAAGAGCTCGGAGTGGGCGGGGACGTCGGACTGCTTGAAGATGACGCAGCGGCCGGGGTCGAGGCCGGCGGCGAGGAAGTCGAGGGCAATCTCGATGTTGTTCGCCTGCACGTCGCCGGGGTCGGCGTAGTCAGTGGTGAGAGCGTGGAGGTCGGCGATGAAGAAGTAGCAGTCGTAATCCTGCTGCAGGTGAACCCAGTTGTAGAGGGCTCCCATGTAGTTGCCGAGGTGGAGGCGGCCGGTGGGACGCATGCCGGAGAGGACGCGGGGGCGGGGTGTCGTGCGTGGGGAATTGGTGCTCATGAGGTCGAACTTCAAGGATACATGTCCTCCGCGGAGGGCGGGAGGCCCCGCGGGTGGGGGCTAGACGGCGTGCGGCAAGCAGGCTAGAGGCTGAAGAGGAGGATTTTGAAGATGGTCATGATGGGGAAGAAGAAGATCTGGATGACGTAGAAGCCGAGGAAGAAGAAGCCGAACATCAGGAAGAGGCTCATGCTCTGGAACGTCTTGGCGGCGTTGAAGGGGAGGTAGTGCATGAGGATCTTGCCGCCGTCGAGGAAGGGGAGCGGAACGAGGTTGAAGACGAAGAGCAGCAGGTTGACGAGGATGCAGAAGTAGAGGAAGAGGATGAGGGGAAAGATGCCGGGAAGGCCCTCGGTGCCCATGCTGAGGTTGCGCATGGCGAGCTGAGAGGCGATGACGAGAGAGTCGAAGGTGCCGGGGACGGTGTGGCGAACGACGATCAAGGCGATGAGGGCGATGAGGGCCGCGAGCAGTTGGGCGGCGGGGCCGGCGAGGGTGGCGAGCATCTCGTCACGCGACGGATTGCGGAAGTTGCGCGGAGTGAAGGTGATGGGCTTGCCCCAGCCGAGGATGAGCGGGCTGCGGAAGATGAAGAGGACAGGCCAGATGAGCATGCCGAGCAGGTCGAAGTGGCGGGCCGGGTTCATGGTGAGGCGGCCCATCATGCGTGCGGTGGGGTCGCCCAGGCGGTTCGCAGCCCAGGCCTGGGCGCAGTCGTGCAGGGAGATGGAGAGCACCATCACGACCAACTCAAAGATGATCAAGGCGTACGTCAACGGCATGAAGATAGTTTACGGGAGTATTTTTTGCACTTCCTTGGAAGGTTGCGGAGGTATAGACTTCGAGGCATCAGATCACTGCGGGAGCCTGGGTCGACCCTGCATGCAGGAAGTTCACCCAATGCAGGCGACTGCAGCGGTTAACGAAAGCGGAGACAGCTTAAGCTGCCTCCGCTTTTTTGTTGCCGGCCGTTTTTCCGGGCTTCGTGTTGCGCGCTTCGTGTTGGCGAGTCGCGAGGCTATTCGGGGTTGGGGATCGTGCCGCTGGTGGTGACGCCTGCGGTGATCACCGAGTTGTAGTTGGAGTTGGCCGTCGAGAAGCTGAAGCCGGCGCTGAACGCGGGGCTGGACGACAGGAAGGAGCCGAGGGCCGTTGCCGCCGTGGTACTGGTTCCACCGACGCCGACGATGAGGCCGGTGAGGCTGGCATCGCTCTCGTAGTTCACGTTGTTGGCTGGGATGAGATTAGTGCCGGCGAAGGTGGGACTCGCGATGGTGACTGAGGGGATAGCGCGGATCAGGGCGCGGTGTTCGGACTCTACTCCCAGAATAGAAGCCGCGACTTTGGCATAGAGGATGAGGTCGGCTTGCGTGTAGTTGCTTCCGCTCATCGCGGGGTTGGCCTGGGTGGCGCTGAAGCCGTTGTAGCCGGCGGCCATGGAGGCGAACTCTTCTACGGCGGTCATGTAGGCGCCGACGAAGGCGGTCTCGAGCGTGAGGAGAAGAGGTAGGAAGTTGGTGAGGTTGTCGAAGGTGCCGGTCGGGAAGTAGAAGGTGGCAGGAACTCCTGCGCCTGTGTCGCCGCTGCCGGTGTTGGGGAGGCCGAGCAGGGTGCGGAGGAGCTGCGCATGCTGGACTTCCTCAAGCAGCGCGCCCTGAAGATAGGCGACGTTGACCTGGCTGCCGCTGGCGGAGACGTTGGTGGCGGTGCCACCGGGGCCGGCGAGGTTGGGGTCCTGGATGACGCCGCCGATGAGGGCGTTGTAGTAGGTGGTGATAGCGAGGTCCTCCGCGATGAGGGCGGCGGTGAAGATCTGGGCTGCGGTGTCGGTGGTGGCCGCGGCGCCGACGGTGGTGGTGCCCGAGCTCATGCTGTTGCTGCAACCGAGAATGGTTGCGGCGGCGGCGCCCATTCCGACGGCTCCGACTCCGGTGAGGAAGGAGCGGCGGTTCACTACGCTTTCGATCATTTCCTGGGTTACTTTGCCTACTGCCATGGTGGTCTCCTGACGGGGTGTGGGGTGAGGTGCGCGAAGTGGATCGAATGAGCGTGGCTGGCCTTGAGCGCGAAGGTGCTCGCGCTTTGAGCCGGAAGTTGATTGCCGGGTTGTGGAAGCTTCGTACGCTCCGGTGATCCATCTAGGAGCGCTCGCGTTGTGGGCGCTCGAAGAGAATTGGATTTACTGCTCAGCTCGATGGCACTGGATCTTGCATTGCTTCGTCAGGAGAACGAGCAGGTGGGCGGGATGGATTGGGGAAAGTAAAGATTTTTTGCGCACGGCCCGCGGAGGCGGTACCTATTCGATGGCGAACACTGCGTTGACCGTGGCGGAGCGGGTGATGCGAGCGGGAGAGATGGCGAGCGGCTTGAGGCCAACGGGCGGGGGTGGCGGGGCTGCGGCCATGGAGTACATGCGAGGGCCAATGCCACTGACGACCGGAATCTGGTTGCTGGCGTAGAGCAGGGTGCCGAGCTTCGCGCCGAGGCCCTGGGCCATGTGCTCGGCGATAGCGCGAGCGTGGCTAAGGGCCTTTTGCGCGGCTTCGGCTTCAAGCGCGTCGTCGTTCTTGAGCTGCCAGTCGATGCCACCGCTATTGTTGGCGCCGTGGGTGATGGCGGCCTGCAGGATCTGCGCTGCCTGGCCGGCGGGGACGGTGACCTGCCAGCGTTGCGAGAACTGGAAGCGCATGCCCTCGGCGTAGTGGCTCTTGTTCTGGAAGTCTTCAGAATTAAGCGGAGACAGATTTTGTTCCTGGCTCTGGATGGCGTCCTTGGCGACGCCCGAGGCGGTGAGAGCGGAGACGATCGCGTTCGAGGTTTCAGTGGCGCTGGCGTACGTCGAATCCTGATCTTTGCCGAAGCAGTTGAAGCCGATGGAGACGACAGCGGTGTCGGCCAGCGTAGAGGCTTCCTCGGTGGCGGTGATGGAGATGGTCTTGTTGTCCTTGCTGATCTGGATCTGCTGCGCGGCGAGAGGAAGGACGGCGACGGAGAGGGTGGCGAGGACGGAGAGGCGGGCGAGGGTCATGGGATTATTCTTCCTTGGCTTCGAGCAGGTCGGCGAGGGTTTCCTTGTGCTTGAGGCGGGCGGTGATCTTGTCCTTGATGGTGGGAAGCGGGTGCGAGGGCGGAGGCGTTCCGAGGCGCTCGCGGGCGTTGGCCTTCACGGCCTTGGTCGCGGAGAAGACTTCTTTCTTTGCCTTGGATTTCGGCATGCGTGCAGACCTCCTTGCGTGAAGTACAGCGTACTCCTGATGGACGTTGCATTTACAGATTCAGGGACGAAAAAAATGAGGGCTGCGGAGAGAGTTCCTGCGGTTTTGGGGAGCTCCGGATGGGGGGCAAAGGCGTATTCTTGAAGCTGGGTTGAACGC
Source organism: uncultured Acidobacteriaceae bacterium (assembly GCA_963737325.1). GTDB lineage: Bacteria > Acidobacteriota > Terriglobia > Terriglobales > Acidobacteriaceae > Granulicella. The sequence continues at coordinate 64,396 of CAVTSJ010000023.1, read as the reverse complement.
TCGGGTCTCCGACCAGACCTGGAATTTGAGGGTAACGATGGAAGAGCGCGACTTCTTCGAGGAAGTAACGGAACAGAAGAGACACACGATGGTATGTCCGCACTGCGGGCAGCCGGGTGAGTATGAGCTGAGCTGGCTGGTGCGGCGCAAGCGGGCGCAGGTGCCGCGCGGGGCCGACGAGCTGGACCGGGCAAAGTTCGCCAAGGCGCGCAGCTACATGGTGCGGCGCGACGACCTGGTGGGCTGCAAGAATATTCGTTGCCGCAAGCGCTTTGAGGTAGTCGGAATTCAGTCGGTCGCCGATTTGCAGGAGGTAGCGGTGGGAACGGCGGAGAATCGTGCCGAGCGGATTCGGGCTGCGTTTGGCAGGCGAACGCTGGGCTAGAGCTGATTCAGGGAGCGCGAGGCTGCGACGTTAGCGGGTTTGGAGCTGCTGCAGGAGCTGGAGGTAGTGGACGACGTCGTCGCGGGAGAGCATGCCTACGAAGTCGTTGCCCTGCATGACAGGCATCTGGTTGATGCCGTCGCGGCCCATTTTTTCGAGGGCTGTTGCCAGCTCGGCGGTGGGTGCGATGGTGCTTAGTTTGTTGACGGGGATCATGGCCTGGGCGGCGGTGGTGGTGGTCCACTCGGGCTGAGGAACGTCCTTGATGCTGTGCAGGGTGAGCAGGCCGAGGACGTGGTTGTCCTGCTGCACGAGGAAGCAGCGGCGGCCGTGGCGCAAGACCTCCTGATCGATGATGGATTGGAGGGTGGCGTCGGCAGGGACGCGGAGGCAATCGTTGCCGATGGCTTCGGAGACTTTGTGGCCGGCGAGGAGGCTCTGGACGAGCTGCTGCTGGACCTGGGTTCCGGCGGCGCTCTCGAGGAACCAGCCGATGAAGGCGGTCCAGAGGCCGTTGAAGAGATTGCCCCTGAGGGCCATCCAGACGCCGATCAGGATGAAGAAGAAGCCGAAGAAGCGGCCGACGTTCGCGGCGATCAAGGTGGCGCGGCGGAAGTCTCCGATCCAGCCCCAGACGATGGCGCGGAAGACGCGGCCTCCGTCGAGAGGAAAGCCGGGGATGAGGTTGAAGAGGCCGAGCACGGCGTTGATGAAGGCGAGATATTTGACCACGGCCAGCGCCTGCGGGACGTGAGCCAGCGGGGCCTCCAACAGGTAGAAGATGGCCGCGAGGGCGAAGCTGGCGAGAGGACCCACGATCGCGACGAAGAACTCGGCTGAGGGGCTGGTGGGATCGGTGGCGATCTGCGAGACACCGCCGAAGACGAAGAGGGTGATGCGGTTGACGGGGATCTTGTAATGGAGGGCGACGGCGGAGTGGGCGAGCTCGTGGAGAACGATGCTGACGAAGAAGAGGATCGCGGTGGCAGCGCCCATGAGCCAGAATTCGATGGGGGGCGCGCCTTTGAGAGCAGCCGGGTAGTAGCTGACGGCCAGGATCCAGGTGATGAGGCCGAAGATGAGGAACCAGGAGTAGTCGACGTCGATGGGGATGCCAAGGATGCGACCGATCGGAATGGTGTGGCGGAACATGGGTGCCTCGGACGTTCGTGGGGAGGACTGGGGAAGGTTCGCACCGAGCTCGCTGCGGAAGGGTGGCAGGGGTGCGCGAAGCTAAGCGGTGTGATGCGAGGATGGGGTGGGTGGTTGCGCTTACGGTTTCGCGGCGATGGCGGTTTGTGATTTAATGCGAAGAGTCGCAGGAGGAAGTGCAATGAGCAACAAGTTGATCCCGGTGGAAGAGCGGCACCTCACCCCGGAGCAGGTGGACCTGATCGATGCCCGCCGGCGCCGCGGACAGCTGTTGCTTGTAATCGGGTTCCAGGCGCTCATTATCGGAACGATCATTACGCTGTGGAGCGGCCAGGATTTCACGTATTCGCCGGGTTGGATTCATCCGCTGGGATATTGGGATTTGTTTCTCTTCCTGGTTTCCTTCATCTGCATCGTGAGCGGGATTCAACTGCGGCGCGGGCTGAACGAGTTCTTCAGCTACTAATAGTTTTCTGGGATCGGATGAACGGCGGGCTGCGGCTCGCCGTTTTCATTTGCGGGCGTCACGGCAGAGGATGGGGTGGGTCTGGTATCGTTGGCCTCGCCGAGAGGTAGGGAGGCAGGCGTGATTGTTGTTGGGTTGAATGAGCTCGAGGTGGGAATGCATTTGGCAGAGCCAGGGGTATTCTCGGTGGCCGAGAAGGTGTTGCTGGCGGCGGCGATTGTGGCGTCGCTGGGGGTGTTTGCGTGGCGGTTGGCGCCGATTGCGCGGAATGTGTGGGAGTCGAAGAAGGACACGGATTTTTCGCTGCGGCCGGTGGGCAAGCGGGTGGGTAAGTTCTTCTGGGAGGTGCTGTGCCAGGCGAAGGTGATTAAGCAGCGGCCGTTGCCGGGGCTGGCGCATGCGTTTGTGTTCTGGGGATTTCTCGCGTTTGCGCTCGTGACGTTGAATCACATTGCGGAGGGATTCGGGGTTGGGTTTCTTCGGTATGCGGGGGCTTTCGGAACGTTCTACGTGGCGTTTGCGGCGGTGTGGGCGCTGCTGGTGGCGGTGGGGATTACGGGACTGTTTGTGCGGCGATTCGTGGTGCGGCCTCGGTGGCTGGGGGCGAAGGTTTCGGTGGAGTCGGGCGTGATTGCGGGGCTGATCTTTGCGCTGATGGCGACGTACCTGGCTGAGCTGTTTGTGGCCGATGGTAGCGCAGCGGCGCAGGGATTGTGGTGGGCTCATACGCTGGTGCTGCTGGCGTTTCTGCCGATTATTCCGGGGACCAAGCATCTGCATTTGGTGCTGAGTCCGCTGACGGTGTTTCTGAAGCGGACGGGGTTTTCGCAGTTGCCGAAGCTGGAGGGCGATGAGGACTTCGGGCTGGTCGCCGGCAAAGATCTGACGCAGCTGATTGCGCTGCAGGCGTACAGCTGCGTGGAGTGCGGGCGGTGCACGGAGCACTGCCCGGCGTCGACGACAGGGAAGGTATTGAACCCGAAGGAGATTGTGCTGGGGGTGAGGTCGTATCTGAACACGAATGGGCCGGGGAGCGAGGTGGCGCTGCTCGATGAAGGGCAGCCGGCGCTTTCCATGGAAGCCGCGTTTGAGTGCACGACGTGTGGGGCCTGCGAGTTTCAGTGCCCGGTGGGCGTGCAGCATCTGCCCGTGCTGATTGGGCTGCGGCGCGGCGCGGTGAATACCGGGGCGTGGAAAGACAAATATGGGACGAAGCTTTTTCTGGCGCTGGAGAAGCAGGGAAACTCGCTGGGCATGAGCTCGGCGGAGCGCGACAAGTTTATTGCGAAGCAGGAATTCCCAATCTTCGACGGAAGCCAGGAATACTGCCTGTGGCTCGGGTGCATGGGGAGCTATGACCCCAAGGGGCGTGAGATCGTTGCGGACTTTGCGCGCGTGATGCGGGCGTTGGGAACGCAGTTTGGCGTGCTGAAGAAGGAGAAGTGCACGGGCGATCCGGCGCGGCGGTTGGGAAATGATCTGTTGTTTGGGGATCTGGCGGAGCAGGGCCTGAAGGCGTTTGCGACGGCGGGCGTGAAGAAGATTGTGACGATCTGTCCGCACTGCGTGCGAACGATGGCGACGGACTGGCTGGAGTATGGCGTGGCGCCGGAGATTGAGCATCACTCGGAGTTTATGGCGCGGCATGCGAACCTGCTGCCGCAGCAGAAGGGCGAGAGCATTGTGTATCACGACCCTTGCTATCTCGGGCGGTATCGTGATGTGTACGACGAGCCGCGCGCGTTGGTCGCAACAGCGGGAGACTTGGTCGAGGCAGAGCGGCATCGGGAGCGGTCGTTCTGCTGCGGTGCTGGCGGTGGGCTTGCATTTTTGGGCGAGGAAAGTGGGGATCGCGTGAGCCATGTACGCGCGAAGGAGCTGGTGGCAACCGGCGCGCAGACGATTGGGACGGCTTGCCCGTTCTGCAACTCGATGTTTCGCGATGCTCTGGGTGCTGTGGGGGGGGATGCGCCGCCGCAGTTGCTGGATATCGCGCAGCTGGTGGCGCGAGGGCTGGCGGCGCAGTCATTGCATGAAGACGTGAGTCCTGCTCAGAAGTGAACGCGGGTCAAGACGAGGTTGCGCCGGGTGCGATAGGCTGACGTTGGCGAGTTGCGTCTGAAAGTGGAGTTCGAAATGAAGATTGTGGTGGCGGTGAAGCAGGTTCCGGAGCGCGATGCCGTGGTGCGGGTCGCGGCCGATGGCAGGAGTGTCGACGAGAGCGATGTGGCGTGGACCATGAATGAGCCCGATGCGTATGCGCTGGAAGAGGCGCTGCAGTTGAAGGAGCGCGCGGGAGACGGCGAAGTCGTGGTGCTGTGCGCAGGGCCGGAGCGGGTGCAGAGTACGCTGCGCGAGGCCTTGGCCAAGGGCGCAGATCGAGCGGTGCATGTAGTGGTCGAGGACAGCGGCGAGGACTCGCTCGCGTGCCGGGACACGCTGGACGTGGCGCGGCTGCTCGCTGATGCCGTGAAGGGCGAATCGCCGAACCTGGTGCTGACCGGATTGCAGTCCGATGATTTGGGGGCCGGGCAGACAGGCGTGGTGATGGCGGAGCTGCTGGGGGTTCCGCATGCGACGTTGGTACTGCAGGTGGAGTTGGCGGGTGCAGGAATTAAAGTCAAGCGCGAGTTAGAAGATGGGTGGATGCAGCATGTCGAGATGCCGCTGCCGGCGCTGCTGACGATTCAGTCAGGCGGCAACCGGCTGCGCTATGCGACGCTGATGGGGATCAAAAAGGCGCGGCAGAAGGAGATGCGCGAAGCTCCGGCGGCGGCCGCGACGAAGCGTGTGGTTGAGGTGCTGAAGGTGTCGCCGCCGACCCGGGTAAAGCAGACGGAGATGCTAACCGGATCTCCCGATGAGATTGCGGCGAAGCTGGTGGAGAAGTTGCAGTTCGAGGTGAAGGTGTTGTGACTGCTACGCGCAGGGCGAGTGTTTTGAATACGGCGAGCGAGGTTGTGGGAGTGAGGGAGTATCTATGAGCGGCAATGTGCTGGTGGTGATGCAGACGAGCGGTGCGGGATGGCACCGGATGAGTTTTGAGGCGTTGGCGGCGGGACAGAAGCTGGCCAGTGAGCTGGGTGTGGCGTGCTCGGCTGTAGTGTTGGGAGAGAGTGCGGCGATTGCGCCGCTGGCTGCGGAGTTGGCGACAAAGAAGCTGGATGCGGTATGGGCTGTGGGGGATTCGCTGCTGGGGCATTACACCGCGGATGGCTGGGTTGCGGCGCTGGAGCAGTTGATCGCCGAGATCAAGCCGAAGTTCGTGGTGCTGCCGCATACGTACCAGGTAAGGGATTTTGCGCCGGCGCTGGCCACGCGGTTGGGCGAGGTACTGATCGGCGACGTGACGGCGATCGAGGTTGCCGACGCGCAGAGTGGGCCGTCTTTTGTGCGGCAGTGGATGCAGGGCAAGCTCAACGCGGAGTATCGCCACAGGAGTGAGGGAGGGGTGTGCTTTGTGTCGGTGCAGGCGGGAAGCTTTCGTGCGGATGCAGTGGCGGCGGGCGAGGCTGAGGTGAAGACGTTTGCGCCGACGTTGGATGCCACGAAGATTCGGACCAAGCCGGGCGAGCCGTTTCGCGAGGCGGCGCAGACGGTTGATCTCTCGACGGCACCGGTGATTGTGAGCGTTGGGCGAGGGATTGGGGAGCAAGACAATCTGAAGCTGGTGGAGGATTTGGCGAGCGCGCTGGGAGCTGAGCTGGCGGCCTCGCGGCCGATCTGCGATGCAGGCTGGCTGCCAATGGAGCGGCAGGTGGGGAGCTCGGGCCAGACGGTTGCGCCCAAGCTCTACCTGGCGGTGGGAATCTCCGGAGCAATTCAGCACCTGGTAGGAATGAAGGGCGCGAAGACGGTGATTGCGATCAACAAGGACGCAGACGCGCCGATTTTTGAGGTCGCGGATATTGGCGTAGTGGGTGATTTATTCGAGGTGGTTCCTGCGCTGACAAAGGCGATTCGCGGGTGAGTCCGCGTGGCGGTCAAATTTTAAGAGACTTGTGCGGCTGGATTTGCGTCATACTGGAGGAGGTTGGCGGAGCTTAATCTTCTCCAACCCTGAACCCTTGATACGGAACCTTTGACGAAGCGACTCCAACGCGGAGCTGGTGAGCAGGCGCATCCTTTGTGGCTGCGCGTGCTGACGTTTGCGTGCCTGCTGCTGGTGGTCGGCGCGAGTTCGGTTCAGGCGATTCATATCCACGGCGAGTGGCTTCCGCAGAACGCGATCCGCGCGGGATCGTTGCCGAACGGACCGCAAGGCCCGGGTGGTGCGGAGCATTGTCCGCTTTGTATCGCGATGCACTCGGCGCTGCCGGTGGCGGCCCATGTGGATCCGGTGCGGCTGACATTAGTGGAATGCAAGCTGGTGCAGGTGTTTGATCGCGCGCCTGAGACGCAATGGCACTATGCGATGTTCAGCAGGCCGCCGCCTGCAGAGACTCTCTAGACGCAAGACGCGGAAGTTGCTGTGCGCGCAAGCGATGCCGGTGGAACAGCCGGAGCAATTTTCTTTAGGAGTTCAGGGTCGCGCCGAGAAGCGCTGACGTTGGACCCGCCGTAGCCGCATAAGGGCATCGGCGCGTGTGGTGCTAACTGACAGGAGTTTCGAGAATGCAAAGAGTTTATTTGAGGCGTCTTTTCGGCGTAGCTGCGCTTATTTGTATGCTGGTGTTCGGTGCCGGGTTGGCCGTTGGGCAGAGTACGTCGGGCAGCGTCAATGGAACAGTAACCGATCCGAAGGGATCGCTGGTTCCGGGTGCGACTGTCGAGATCTCCAATCCGCTGAGTGGATATTCCCGTAAGGTGGTGGCGGATGCGAATGGGAGCTATCACTTCTACAACTTGCCATTTGATGAGTACACGATAACGGTGAGCGATCCGAGTTTTGCGATGACGCGCAGACAGGTGCAGGTCTCATCGACGGTGCCGGTTACGCTGGTAGTGCCGCTGGAATTGAAGAATGTTTCGTCTTCGGTGACAGTGGTGAGTACGCCGGATACGGTGGAGCAGAGCCCGACGTTTCATACGGACGTGGACCGGTCGCTGATTGATCGCCTGCCAGTGGAGAGCCCGTCGAGTCAGTTGAGCTCGATTGTGACGTTGGCGTCACCGGGCGTGGCGGCCGACTCGAATGGGTTGATGCATGGGCTGGGAGATCATGCGGAGAACTCGTTCAGCCTGGACGGGCAGCCGATCACGGATCAGCAGAGCAAGGTGTTTTCTAATCAGATTCCGGCGTCCGCGGTGCAGTCCCTGCAGGTAATCGATGGAGCGCCACCGGTGGAATATGGCGACAAGACGTCGCTGGTGGTGAAGGTGACGACGCGGTCTGGACAAGGCGTCACGAAACCGACGGGCAGCGTGACGGCATCGTATGGCTCGTTCGGGACCGAGGACCTTGCGTTCGACGTGGCGTATGGCGGGGAGAAGTGGGGCAACTTCATAGCAGCGGACGTCCTGCAGAGCGGACGCTTCCTGGATACACCGGAGTTCGCGATTCTGCACGACAAGGGCAACGAGGAGAATTTCTTCGATCGTGTCGATTACGATTTTACCCCGAAAGATTCCATACATCTGGATGCGCAGTACACTCGCTCGTGGTTCCAGACGCCGAACGATTTCGAGAATCTGAATGTCATCGGACCGGACGGCACCCCGGTTGGAGACACGGATCAGCGGTCGAAGATTGGGACGGTGAATATATCGCCGACCTACACGCATATCATCAGCGCGGATTCGGTGGCGAACCTTGGCTTCTACTTCCGGCGCGATGCGTACAACTACTATCCGAGCAACAATCCGTTTGCGGATTATGCGGTGGATCAGCAGCAGGAGACGATCAGCCAGTACCGTACACTGACGAATGCCGGCGTGCATGGGGATGTGTCGTATGTGAAGGGTATCAACAACGTGAAGTTCGGCGGCGTGTACGAGCAGACCTTCCTGCGGGAGAACGACAACGTTGGCGTGATCGATCCGACGCTGAATCCGCCGTGTCTCGACGCAGATGGGAATCCCGCGAGCTGCGACAGCATGGGCGCGGTTCCGAATCCAAACTATAACCCAATTCTTGCTCCATACGATTTGACGCAGGGCGGAACGCTCTATGCGTGGAAGGGACGCACCGACGTGAAGCAACTCGCGCTGTATGGCGAGGACCAGATCACGGCAGGCAATTGGATGTTCATCATGGGAATTCGCGGGGACTTCTATAACGGATTGACGATTCAGCGGCAGGCGGAGCCGCGAGCCGGCGTGTCGTACAACGTGAAGAAGACGGGGACGGTCTTGCGTGCGAGCTATGCACGCACGCAGGAGACCCCGTTCAACGAGAATCTCGTGCTGTCGTCTACGGGCTGCGCCGACCCGGTGCTGTACAGCATCTTTGCGACGCTTTCGGACGGAAGCTGTGCGGCCGAGGCTGTTACTCCGTTCAACCCGGGGTTCCGCAACGAGTTTCACGCAGGGATTGGACAGTCCATTGGGAGACACATTGTGCTGAATGCGGAGTACATCTGGAAGTACACGCATAATGCGTATGACTTCAGCGTGCTGGGCACGACGCCGATCACTTTTCCGATTGAGTGGCACAACTCGAAGATTCCGGGTGTTGCGTTTTCCGCTGCGCTGACGGACCTGAAAGGGCTTTCGGTGCGCATCAACGGGAGCTCGGTTGCGGCACGGTTCTTCAATCCACAGCTTGGCGGCGTCGGAGCGACTCCGGGCACTCCGGGCAGCAACTTTCCGTTCCGCATCGACCATGATGAGCATTTCAATCAGACGACGCACTTAGAGTACGCGATGCCCTTCCGGAAGAGCATGTTCTTCGCGTTCAACTGGAGGTATGACTCCGGTCTGGTTGCCGGTGCAGCTCCGTGTTACAACCTCGTGGATGTAAATACAGACTGCGATCCCAGCACCGCGATAACCGTCAATGGCCAACCCGGAATCGACCTGACATACCTCAGTGCCGATCAGCAGTTCCAAGCCGGTCTTGTTTGTACCGATGGCGGCGTCGCAGACAAGGCGACGCCGAGCAACCAGCTCCAGGCATGCACGGTAGCCGGTCTGAAAACCAAGCTCCTAAGCATTCCTGGCCTGAACAAGGAAGACGCGGACAAGGATCCCAACCGTATCGCTCCCCGGAATGTGTTTGATATGGCGTTGGGCGACGACGATGTCGTGCATTTTGGCGAGCAAGCGCACTACAGGATCGGGGCGCGTGTCACTGCCATCAATGTTGCGAACAAGTATGCGCTGTATAACTTCCTTTCGACGTTCTCGGGAACACACTATCTGACACCACGTGCGGTGACAGGTGAAATTTCCCTGAATTTCTGAGGCGTCAAAATGGGAACAGGAATGCCCGTCTCGAAGGAGACGGGCTTTGCTGTTTGCGCCGCAGACTCCATTAGCATGGAATGAGATGTCTCTCCGTCTATCGAAATCGACGCTGGTGCTGCTGGCCTTTGGCAGCGTGTACCTGTTCTGGGGATCGACCTATGGGGCGATCCATGTGGCGGGCGAACACCTGCCGGTGCCGGTAGTTTCTGCAACGCGATCGCTGATTTCTGCCACGCTGATTGGGCTGATCTGCCTGTTGACCGGCAGGAAGTTGCGCGTACCCAAGGGCGAGGGATGGAAGCTGGTATTGGTCGGTCTGCTGTTCATGTCCTGCAACAACATGCTGCTGACGTGGGGAGAGAAGCTGGTGCCGTCGGGGTTTGCGTCGCTGATCGTGTCGACGATGCCGATCATGATCGCGCTGATCGAGATGGTCCTGCCGGGTGGCGATGCGCTGAATAAGCGCGGTTGGTTCGGGACGTTGCTGGGCACGCTTGGCATTTGCGTGCTCGTGTGGCCATCGTTGCACGCGGGCGCAGCGCATGGGGTTCGCGGCTCGCAGACATTGCTGGGAGTGGCCATATTACTGGGTGCTGCCCTGGCGTTCGCGATTGGCTCCGTGCTGTCGCGGCGATTTCACTTTACAGCAGATACGTTTGTTGCAACCGGATGCCAGATCGGTGCGGCGGGCATCTTCAACGCAACGTTCGCGTTTGCCACGGGAGGCTGGCAGCGGGCCTTGTGGACGTGGCCAGGCTTCGGCTCGATTGTGTACCTCTCGATCTTTGGATCGATCTTCGGATTGGTCGCGTTTACGTATTTGCTGCAGAATGTTGCGGTAACGAAGGTGTCGACGTATGCGTTCGTGAACCCTGTGATTGCGGTACTGCTGGGGGTGTTGCTGCTCCATGAGCGCCTGGTGAAGGCAGAGATTGCGGGCATGGCCGTAATTGTCTGCGCGGTCGCGATGGTGGTGTATAGCCGCGTGGATCGCGGCAAGCGTGAGATCGTGGGCATGGCGGGCGATGCGGTGGAATAGTCACGGCGAGCAGAGGGGCATCAGGCAGTCGTTGGAAGAGCGTCTAAATTCAAATACACTCAGTAGACTGTTGATATAAGGTGGCGTATCTGAAAGGTAAAGATCAAGCTAATCGCGAGCTGACCTCGCCGACCAGGAGACTGTCGAGCGGCTATATTCCGACGCTCGACGGCTGGCGCACGGTTGCCATACTCTGGGTGATGCTGGGGCATAGCCAGCCGTGGAAGATAGGCTGGATTTCAAGCGCCTCGGTTCATGGGTATCGCGGCGTGCAGTTGTTTTTTGCATTGAGTGGATTACTTATCTGCGATCGTCTTCTGCGCGAGGAACAACGCTTTGGGGGCATCTCACTGCGCAGCTTTTATACGCGGAGATTTTTCCGGATTCAGCCCGCCGCCCTGACCTATCTGACCGTGATTTCGGTTTTGATGCTTTGCGGGACGATACCTCGGGGCTGGCCGGCAGTTTTAGGCTCTGCGCTTATGTTTCGTAGCTTCCTGCCGCGAACCCCGATGAGTTGGGAGACGGCGCACTTCTGGAGCCTGGCAGTTGAGGAGCAGTTCTATTTGTTTCTGCCGGGGTTTCTTTTGCTGTGCCGTCGCTATCGCCTCGCGGTTCTTTCAGCGCTTGTGGTCGCTTTCGAATTGTGGCGGGTGAAAGCCGTTTCAACGCCGCGGTTGCAGGGTTTTACCCCTCTTATTTATCTGCGTACCGATACAGTGGTTGCGGGAATTTTTCTGGGATGTGTTTTCACGCTCGCATTAAAGCGTGCGAAGTTTATGACATTCGCGAAGTCATATCTCTACCCATGGGTAGGTTTGCTCTATATGGCGCTCGTGTTTGCGCGAACCGGATTCCATCACTCGCGATCTGACCACGCCCTCGAAATCACGGTGTACCCGCTCTTGCTTGTTTCGACGATGCTGCACCCGCACGCGTTGACGAGTCGCTTTCTTGAGCTGCCGCCCATTCGCTTTATAGGGCGCATCTCTTACAGCCTTTATTTATGGCAGGAACTCTTTTTGGACCCGCAGGATGTACCAGCGCCTGGCAGTATTCGCGCCCATACGCTGCTGTGCTGGTGTGCCGCATTCGGGTGTGCCATTGCCAGCTATTATCTGATCGAAAGACCGCTGATTCGGTATGGGCACAGGATTGCCAGGAAGTATGACTTAGAGAAGTTGGAGGAGAGTCAAAGGCTCGGGTCCACCGAGATGGCCGGAGCTCAATAGACGTCCGCGGCGCTCTTACTTGCGCTTCCAGCGAACGCCTTCCTTGGAGTCTTCGAGGAGAACGCCTTTTTCGAGGAGCTCTTTGCGGATGGCGTCGGCGCGGGCGAAGTTGCGTTGCTGCTTGGCCTGGGTGCGCTCGGCGACGAGGGCATCGATATCGGCATCGGTGAAGGCGCCGGTGCCGAAGGTCTCGAGGACATCGGAAGCGACGTCGGCCATGCGGCCTTCGGCTTCGGCCCAGGCGAGGGCAGCGCGCGTGAGTTCGGCATCGCGGTCTTCCAGGACGGCGAAGACGGAGTCGAACTTATTGAGCAGCGCGAGGGTTTCTTCAGCGTCGATGCGGGTGAGGCGGGACTGATCGGCTGCTGTGTTTATGGCGCGAAGGACGTCGAAGATCGCGGCGCGGGCCTCGGCGGTGTTGAGGTCATTGTTGAGCGCGGCGGTGAAGTCGAGGTCGCCTTTGCGAATTAAGTTGGTGAGCGAGTCGTCGGGAGGCGCCGTGTCCGGCCAGTTGCCGTTGCGGACGCGGTCGTTGAAGGTGCGCAGGCGATCGACGGCGTTGGTGGATTCGATGAGGCCGTCGAAGGTGAAGTTGAGTTGGTGACGGTAGGGCACGCTGAGCAGAAGAAAGCGAATGGCTGAAGCCCGGTAGCCTTTGAGCAGGAGGTCGCGGAGGGTGAAGAAGTTGCCCTCGGATTTGGACATCTTCTTGCCTTCGACGAGCAGGAAGCGAACGTGGAACCAGTGGCGCGCGAAGGGCTGGTGCGTTGCGGCTTCGGATTGCGCGATCTCGTTTTCATGGTGCGGGAACATGAGATCTTCGCCGCCGGCGTGGAGGTCGAAGGAGTCGCCGAGATACTTCATGGCCATGGCGGAGCATTCGATGTGCCAGCCCGGGCGGCCGGCGCCGAGGGACGTGTCCCAGGTTGCTTCGCTGGATGCGTCTTCAGGTTTCGCGGCCTTCCAGAGGGCAAAGTCGCGAGCGGCGTCCTTGTCGTATTCGTCGAGGTCGACACGGGCGCCGTCTTCGATGCCGGCGAGGTCCTTTTTGGAGAGCTTGCCGTAACCAGGGAAGCGCGCGATGCGGAAGTACCAGCTGCCGTCGTCCGCCTTGTACGCGATGTCTTGTGAGGCGAGGCGCTCGATGAGCGAGACCATCTGGGGGATGTTCTCGGTGGCGCGGGCGATGTCTTCGGGGCGCTCGATGTTGAGGGCGTCCATGTCTTCGAAGAAGGCGCGCTCGAAGCGGGCGCTGTATTCGCCAATGGGCTTGCCGGCTGCGGCGGCGTTGCGGATGATCTTGTCGTCGACGTCGGTGACGTTCATGACGTGATGCAGGCCGAGGCCGTTGAGGCGGGCCGCGCGGCGCAGCGCGTCGACATGCAGGAAGGTGCGGAAGTTGCCGATGTGGCCGTAGTCGTAGACGGTGGGGCCGCAGCAATAGAAGCGCAGGGCGTGGCCGTTGGAGGCGAAGAGCGGCTCGTTTTTTCCGGAGAGGGTATTAAAGAGTTCGAGGGGCAAGGTTACGGGTTCTTTCGTGGAGAGTCGTCACTCTTGATTGTAGATGCAGGTGTGGAGATCGTCCGCGAAAGGACCTGCTGGTGCAGCTCGTCGATATCAGAAACGCCGCGAATGACGGCATTGTTTTCCGACTCGTAGAAGCGGAGATCGCCGAGGATGCTGCCGATCCGGGTGATCTGGTGGCTCAGGAGGTCCGAATATTCGTCCTGCTGAGCCGGGGTTAGCTGCGCGAGGTTGAGGTGGCTGGTCGCGTCGGCTGCCTGGGTGTTGGAGACGAAGCTTTCCAGCTCGTCGCTGGAGTGAAACCAGTCGAAGACGCCTTGCTGCAGGAAGTCGCGCTGGGCGTAGAGTTCTTCATAGATGGAGGCCTGTTCGCGGGGCAGTAGAGCCAGTTGGGAGCTGTCGCGGGCTGAGGTCCAGGCACCCGCGCTGGGAAGAAAAGGATCTTCGCCGTCACGCGCGGGGAGCGGGGGCAGGGAGGCAGGGTCAGCTCCATGCCGCAGCGCGTCCAGGTTGCTGCGCAGGGCCACGAAATAGTTGTTCTCATGCTGTAACACGTCGAGATCGTGGGCCAGGATCTGCTCGTTGCGCTCGGCTTCGGCGTGGAGATCGTGCTGCAGTTCGTGGCGCTGGTGAAGGCGGTGCATGGCGCTTACGCTGTGCTCAAGGCCAATCGCGATCAGCAGACCGGCAGTGATCGTGCCGAGGTGTATCCAGAAGTCCCTCCATGTGAGCAAAGGGTGTTGTGGGGGATGCACATCCATAACGAGCGTCCTTCATTGGCAGGTTTGAATCCACTTGAGAGTACCAAACCGCGCGCAGCAAGCCCAAGGGGGCGGGACGATCAGCCGAGGCGTAGCTGCGGGGTTGGCTCGAGCGTGTCCGGAGCGAAGTGGCGCGCGAGGAACTTGGGCCAGGCGGCGGCGGCGATCATCGCGGCATTGTCGGTGGAGAGCGCCACGCTGGGGAAGGCGATGGGAAGTCCTGCTGTGGCGGCCATGTTCGCGAAGATATGGCGCAGGTGGCTGTTGGCGGCGACGCCGCCGCTGACGAGGACGCCCTGCGCTCCGTAGTGCTGGGCCGCGTTGAAGGTGGCGCGAGCGAGATTCTTGACCACTGCGTTCTGAAAGCTGGCGATGAGGTCGAGCGTTTGGGTATCGAGGTACGGTAGCGCGTGCGCTACGTTGGTCACGTCCGGCTTGGCTTTGTGCAGGCCGATGGCGCGAAATGCTTGTTCGCGTGCTGCAATCGCGGGCTGCATGCCGTGCAGTTCGACGTAGCGGCGAGCTGCTGTTTTGATTCCCGAGAAGGACATGTCGAAACGGGTGGCGTCCTCGTCATGCGAGAGAGCAGCTTCACGCGCGAGCTTGGGCGCGGTGTTGCCGGTAACCTTCTGCTTAATCTGCGCGAAGGGAAAGAGCGTGGTGTCAGGGGTTCCGTGCGCGGCGAGGACGTCCATCCAGGGGCCGCCGGGGTAAGGCAGGCCGAGCAGTTTGGCTACCTTGTCGTAGGCTTCGCCGGCCGCGTCGTCGAGCGTCTTGCCGACGTTACGATATTGCCATGTCTGCTCAGGCGTGCGGCTGGCAAGATAGAGGTGCGTGTGGCCGCCGCTGACGACCAGGGCGAGGAGGGGGGATGCGGAATCCCACATCTCAGAATCGAGATGTGAGGCGCCCGGATTCGTGACGTCCATCAGTACGGCGTGGATGTGGCCTTCGAGGTGATTGACCGCGATGAGTGGGAGCTCGGCGCCGAAGGCGAGAGCCTTGGCGAAACTAATGCCGACCAGCAGCGCGCCGGCGAGGCCAGGGCCTTCGGTGACGGCGACGGCGGCGAGATCCGAATATTGAACACCCGCCCTCTGCATGGCTTCGCGGACGATGGGAACGATGGCGCGGAGGTGCTCGCGCGAGGCGAGTTCCGGAACAACGCCGCCGTAGTTGCTGTGGATGAGCTGCGAGGCGACGACGTTGGAGAGGACTTCGTGGCCGCCGCGGACGACGGCGGCGGAGGTCTCGTCGCAGGAGCTTTCGATACCGAGGATGAGGTCACCGGACACTAGGTCTATCGTACGTCTATCGTAGTGGGTAGGGGAGAGAAGCACGGGCTATGTCGAGACTGGAGAGCGAGCATTACGTTGCGGCATTTCGGATTGTGCGGCGGCTGCGCGCGCTTGGGCATATGGCCTACTTCGCGGGCGGCTGCGTGCGCGATCTGCTGCTGGGCGTGGTGCCGAAGGACTTCGATGTAGCAACGTCGGCGACGCCCAAGATGGTGTTGGCCGCGTTCCCGCGCACCGAGTCTGTGGGGGCGCACTTTGGGGTGGTGCTGGTGATCGATCACCTCGCGAAGGTGCGGGTGACGACCGAGGTCGCGACGTTTCGTCATGACGGAGCCTATACCGACGGGCGACGGCCGGATGCGGTGCAGTTCTCGATGGATCCGCGCGAGGACGTGCTGCGACGCGACTTCACCATCAACGGGTTGCTGCTGGATGCGATTGCCTATGAGGCTGGAGACCGGCTGGAGGATTGCGTCCTGGACTACGTTGGCGGACGCGGTGACCTGCACGCGCGGCTGATAAGGGCTATTGGCGAACCGAAGCTGCGCTTTGCGGAGGACAAGCTGCGCATGCTGCGAGCGGTGAGGTTTGCAGCGCGATATGCGTCGCGTGGGTTCACGATCGAGCGGCGCACGATGGATGCGATCTGGCAGGAGGCTCCGTCGATCCACGTGGTGTCGGCCGAGCGCGTGCGCGATGAGCTGACGAGAATTCTTATCGAGGGCGGCGCGCGGCGGGGGTTCGAGCTGCTGGACGAGACGCGGCTGCTGGTTGAGGTGTTGCCCGAAGTGAAGCGCATGCAGGGCGTCGAACAGCCGCCGGAGTTTCACCCAGAGGGCGATGTGTGGGTGCATACGCTGATGCTGTTGGAACAGCTTCCGGCTGGGGCGAGCCCGACGCTAGCCTGGGGAATGCTGCTGCATGACGTAGGCAAGCCCGCTACGTTCACGCCGCCGGATCCAGCGCGGCGAGGGGATCGGATACGGTTCAATGGGCATGTGGATGTAGGCGTTGCGGTGGCGCGAACCATCCTGACGCGGCTGCGCTTCAGTAACGAGGACTGCGAACAGATCCTTGCGCTCATCAAGCACCACATGCAGTTTGGCGATGTGATGCAGATGAAGCAGTCGACGCTGAAGCGCTTTCTGCGGCTGCCAAAGTTTGACGAACACCTGGCGCTGCACAAGGCGGATTGCCTGAGCTCGCATGGGAAGCTCGAGATGTATGAGTATGCGGAGAAGCACCTGGAGGAGATGGGCGAAGAGCAGATTCGGCCCAAGCTGTTGCTGACAGGCAACGACTTGATTGTGGCGGGGTACAAGCCGGGGCCGGGATTCAAGGCTATGCTGGAGGCCGCCGAGGATGCACAACTGGAGGGGTCCGTGAAGACAAAGAAGCAGGCCCTGCGCCTGGTAAAGGATATGTTTCCGGCGTAGGAGGTTGGGGTCCGGAGAAATTTATTTGCGCGGCGTGCGGCACGGGGTAAACTTCCGACAATCCAATGCAGTTCAAATTCGAGGAGCTTCGATATGGCAGATATGGTGGTAGCTGGATCAGGTGGAGCGGGCGGGCTTTCGCAAGTGGAGCGCGTTGTGGATACGTTCGTGGCGCCGAGCAAAACGTTCACCGATATTCTGCGCAATACGAGCTGGTGGCTGCCGTTTGTGCTGTACTTTATTGTCGCGGCTTTTTTCGCGTTTTCCGTAGACAAGAAGATCGGGTTTGACGCAGTCGCAGAGCAGGCGGTGCAGCAAAGTCAGATGGCGCAGGACCGAATGGCGAACCTTCCTCCGGATGTGCGGGCGAAGGCCATCCATCAACAAGCAGTCGGGACCAAGTATGCCTCGTATGCGGGCGGCATTTTCTTTCTGATCTTTGCCCTGATTGGCGCGCTGCTGAACTGGGCGACGATCAACTTCGGTTTCGGCGCGAAGACGACGTTTGGGCAGAATTTTGCATTGCAGATGTATGCCTCGCTGCCGATGATGCTGAAAAGTCTATTGAGTGCGGTAGTGGTATTCGCGGGCGTCGGCACGGACAACTTCAACATGCAGAATCCCGTTGGGACGAACCTGGGGTATTATCTGGGGGATTCGGCGCATTGGATGAGGGCGGCTGGCACTTTCTTCGATCTCTTTGGATTCTGGAGCATGGCTCTCGCGATCATCGGGCTGGCCATCATCTCGAAGAAGAGTAAGGGCCAGGCAGCAATTGTCGTGGTGGGCTGGTGGCTGGTATTCCTTGTAGTCGTAACTGGATTTACGGCGGCAATGGGCTGATTTTTAGAAAGTAAAGATGATGCAAAGAGGCCCGGCTGATGACCGGGCCTCGTTGTTTGCGGGAGTTTACTTCGCGATGAACTCGAGCAGGGCCTTATTGACTTCCGCGGCGTGCGTCCAATTCAGGCCATGTGGGCCACCTGCGACGACGTGGAGTTGCGCGCCAGGGATCAACGCTGCCGTGCGCTTGCCAGTGGCGTCGATGGGCAGGATTTGATCCGCGTCGCCGTGGATGACGAGCGTGGGGATCTTGATCGTGGCGATGTCGGCGCGGAAGTCTTCGAGCCAGGCGTCGACGCAGTTGAGGAAGGCGTAGTAGCTGGACGCCGCGCCGACGTTGAAGCTGGCGTGAATAGCCTCGTCCGAGATATCGGTGCCGCCGACCACCTTCTTGTTGTAGAAGTTCTTGAAGAAGGTCTCGAGGAAGGCGAACCGGTCGGCTTCGATGCCCTGCTTGATACCTTCGAAGATCTTCGGATCGACGCCTTCGGGGTTGTCGGCGGAATGGCGGAGCGCGGGCGCGATCGAGGACATGAAAACGGCCTTGGTGACGCGGCCGGGCTCGGCGTACTTGCCTAGGTAGCGGGCGACCTCGCCGCCGCCCATGCTGAAGCCGACGAGCGTGATGCCCTTGAGGTCGAGGGCCTCGATGAGCTTGTAGGTGTCGCTGGCGAGGGTGTCGTAGTCGTAGCCGGCGGTGGGCTGGGAGGAGCGGCCAAAGCCGCGGCGATCGTAGGTGATCACGCGGTGACCGGAGGCGATCAGGGCCGCAACCTGGCGCTCCCAGGAGGCGCCGCTGAGCGGCCATCCGTGAATGAGCAGAACTGGCTTGCCGCTGCCGTGATCTTCGTAATACAGCTCGATGTCAGTGTTGTTTTCTTCGCCAACCTTCAGATATGCCATGATCTTTCTCCTAGTGCGATGTGCTGGTTCGTTCTGTTGGATGCGGCAGAAAAGGAAAAAGCCCGGCGAGATGCCGGGCTTTGCTGCGATTAACGAACGATTGATATGGCTGTGAGCTACTCGGCGCCCCAGCGCTTGAAGACCAGCGATCCGTTGGTTCCGCCGAAGCCGAAGCTGTTGGAGAGCGCGTAATCGATCTTCGCGGGCTGTGGCTTGTTCGGGACGTAGTTCAGGCGGCAAGCCGGGTCCACATTATCCAGGTTCATGGTGGGAGGAGCCGTCTGGTTCAGGATGGCCATGATGGTGATGCCCGCCTCCAGCCCGCCAGCGCCGCCGAGGAGGTGGCCGGTCATGGACTTGGTGGAGCTTACCAGCAGTTCGTGGCTCATGGCCTTCGCGCCAAACACGTTTTCGATGGCCTTGGACTCGAGAGAGTCGCCGACCGGGGTGGAGGTAGCGTGGGCATTGACGTAGTCGATCTTGTCGGGCGAGATGCCGGCGACGCGCAGAGCGGCCTCCATGGCGCGGCGGCAGCCATCACCTTCGGGGGCCATGCCGGTCATGTGGTAGGCGTCGCCGCTCATGCCATAGCCGATGATCTCGGCGAGGATGTTGGCGCCGCGGGCCTTGGCAAACTCCAGCTCCTCAAGGATGAGGATGCCCGCGCCCTCACCGCAGACAAAGCCGTCGCGATCCTTGTCGAAGGGGCGGCAGGCGTGGGTGGGGTCGTCGTTGCGGGTGGAGAGAGCCTTCATGGCGGCAAAACCGCCTACGGAAAGGGGAGTGATGGCGGCTTCGGTGCCGCCGGCGATCATGGCGTCGGCATCGCCGCGCTGGATGATGCGGAAGGCGTCGCCAATGCTGTGCGCGGAGCTGGTGCAGGCTGTAGCGGTGGCCTCGTTCGGCCCCTTGGCGCCGTACTTGATGGAGACGTGCCCGGCGGCGAGGTTGATGATGGTGGCGGGAATAAAGAAGGGAGAGATCTTGCGTGGGCCGCCGGCGAGCATGGCCGAGTGCTCGCGCTCGATGACGTCGAAGCCACCGATGCCGGAACCGATATGGACGCCAACATTCTCGGCGATCTCGGGGGTGATCTGCAGGCCGGAGTGCTGCATGGCCTCCTGCGCGGCCGCCATGGCGAAGTGGATGAACCGGCCCATCTTGCGGGCCTCCTTCTTCTCCACGAATGCGTGCGGATCGAAGTCCTTGACTTCAGCGGCAATGCGGACCGAGTGACCGGTGAGATCGAATGCGGTGATCTCAGCCATGCCACTCTTACCGGAGAGCAGACCTTCCCAAATTTGCGGAGCGGTATTCCCCACCCCGCAAAGGAGGCCCATGCCCGTTACAACGACACGACGATGCGACATCTTACTCTCATTCCTTGTTGTCCTTAGACTGCAGAAAGCTGTTCGTGCCCTGCAGAGCTGCGGAGCAAGCTACTTGACCTTCTGATGCTTTTCGATATATTCGGTCGCGTCCTTGACGGTCTTGATCTTCTCCGCGTCCTCATCCGGGATCTGGATGTCGAAGGCTTCCTCGAACTGCATCACGAGCTCGACGACGTCGAGCGAGTCGGCACCGAGATCTTCCTGGAAGCTCGCGCCGGGAGTGACTTCGGCTTCATCCACCTGAAGTTGCTCGACAATAATCTGCTTAACCTTCTCATCAACTGCTGCCATCGTACGATCTCCTATGAAGTCCTGGGTTGGGCGCGGACATTGGCCTTCTAGAGCAAGCTGCCCGATTGACTGCCCCAGTGTGAAAGCATACCGACGTGGTTGGACGGTGTAAAGCCGAGGCAGGGTCTGTGGCGGAACGCCAGGACAGGCAACCCCCAGACATGCTCGGCGAACCAAACTCCTGTATATTCTAGCGTGAATCTTCGGGGAGTAGAGATATAGCCCGGGAGGATAAGGATCAGCGCGACGATGGCAGTGCGGGTGTGTTTCTGGTGCGGATCGATAAAATTCCGCAGGGTAAATCGGCGTGGATTCTTTCAGCGATACATTCTGAGCACATTGGGATGGTACCCGTGGGAGTGCGCCATCTGTCGCCGCAAGACATTAAGGCATAAAGAAAGCTAGCGGTGGCCGGGCGTTATTCGTCATCGCTCGCCGCAAGCATCGGTAAAAGGCCGTCGAAGCCAGTGTTGGAGGCCCCTGCCAGGGTTGGCTGCGTCGCTTCGACGCTGACGTCGCGCAAGGTCCGGTTGATGGCCCTGGTGCGGACGCCTAGTTTGTCGATGGTGCCCTGCACTCTCCCCACATCATCGGTCATCTTGTCCATCAACGTCTCAAAGGTGCCAAACTCTTTGCGTGCGCTGGCGAGAACCTTCCAGACCTCGTCGCCCTTCTCCTGCATCTGCAGCATGTGAAAGCCCATCTGGAAGCTGTTGAGGATGGCGGAGAGTGTGCTCGGGCCGGCGATGGTCACGTGGCAGTTCTGCTGAATATCGGTCTGGAGCCCGTCGCGGCGCATGACCTCGGCGTAAAGCCCTTCGGTAGGCAAAAACATGATGGCGAAAGACGTGGTGCGCGGCGGGGCAATGTACTTCTCGCAGATTTTCTTGCCTTCGTTGCGAATGGCCGTCTCGAAAGCCTTGCCAGCGCTGACGAGATCCGCGCCGGTCTGGTAGGCCGTTTCGAGGCGTTCCCAGGCTTCGCGCGGGAACTTCGAGTCGATGGGAAGTAGCGCTTCGCCGTTGGGTGTGGGCAGCTTCACGACGAACTCGACAACCTCGTTGAAGCCGGGCTTCGGCTTCGCGTTCTTCTCGAACTGGCTCGGCGCGAGCATCTGCTTGAGCAAGGTCTCGAGCATGACTTCGCCGATGGTTCCACGCGATTTTACGTTGGTGAAGATGCGGGAGAGATCGTCGACACCCGCGGAGAGCTTGGTCATCTCACCCAGCCCGGCGTGCACCTTGGTGAGCTGATCGGTCACCTGTCCAAAGCTCTCGGTGAGCCGGGTCTGGAGCGTGGCATGAAGTTTTTCGTCGACCGTGACGCGCATCTCTTCGAGCTTCGCGGCGTTGGTGACATTGAGCTTGTCGAGACGGTCTTCGACGGTCTTACGCAGGGTCTCGAGGTGCTCACTCTGGCCGGTGCGGAGTTCAGTGAGGCGGGAGTGCAGCGCCTCTCGGCTTTCGCTTGCCTGCGCCGCGGAGGCCGCGCGTGAGGCTTCGAGCGTAGACCGCAGGGTGTTGCCGAGGGTGTCGATGTTGGTCAACACCTCGGTGCGGAGCGAGGCGCTGGCGGACGTGTTGTCGGCGCGGAGCTGGGAGAGCTCGGCGCGCAGATGCTGGTCTAGCCCCTCTGAACGGGCGTCGAGGCGCGTGAACTGCGCAGGCAGGTCCGCGGCGAGCAACTGTGCGAGGCGAGGGTCTTCGGCAGGAGGTGCCGCCTGACTTCGGCGCAGAAGCAGCAGGATCAGGGCTACGAGTGTGACGACCTGGAGGACGATGAGCGCTAATATCATTTCGACTTTCCTTCGCTTGGAGGATAACATTCCTCCAGGGTCGAGGTCGGCGGTGCGGATGTGCGTAACGCGGAAGATTGTGGGTGGTCAGTTTCAAATTCTGTAGGATGGCGTCGGTAGAATTTGATTGGTGGCAACTGGGTGGTATTGCTGCGAACCAGGAGAAAAATTAGAGATGCAGGTTCACATTTTCAGGGGACAGGGCCGCGTCTTCGGCTTCACCTGCGACGACGCTAGCGAGAAGCTGCCAGCGCAATATGGACCATGGACTGCGTTCAAGTCTTTCGATTTCAAGCGGGGCGAGGTCAATTCCAATTTTGACGTGAATCAGTGCCTCGACGATATTGAAAAGCACGGGTTTCACCTGACCGATGCGCATGTCCGGATCACAGAGCAGAGCTGAACGAACGCTCCGATATGTCGGGAGCAAAACCTTCCTACTGGCCCGCGACCGAAGATTTGGGTCGTTTGGCGATTCAGCCGCTTGGTGATTCAATAGGACTTGAGCACACTTGCTCAAAGGTCAGCCGCTTGCGTCTATCTGTTATGTCTCGAGTTCTTCTTCCGGTCGTCCTCGCATTTACTCTCACCGCAGTTTCGGCCAAGGCGCAGGTCGCCGTTCCTTCCAGCCAGCAGCCCGATCACTTCCGCGACACCTCAATGCTGGTACCGCCGCCGGGCGCAAAAGTCGCGATCATCGAATGGGAAGACCTGGAGTGCCCTGCCTGCGCGCATGCGTTCCCGTTCGTGCACATGGCGATCGACCACTACCACATCCCCTATGTGCGCTATGACTTCCTGATCCCGGGCCACATCTGGAGCCGCGAGGCGGCCATTTATGCGCGGTATCTGCAGGATAAGGTTTCGCCCGAGCTGGCTACGCAGTATCGCCGCGAGGTCTTTGCGTCGCAGTTCAAGATCGCCAGCAAGGACGACCTGAACCGCTTCACGCAGGAGTTTTTCGCGAGGAACGGCAAGCAGCTTCCCTTTATTATCGATCCCACTGGACAACTGGCACGCGAGGTCGATAAGGATGTTGCGCTGGGCAACAAGCTTGGCCTTACCGAGACGCCGACGTTGATAGTCGTTACGCCGAAGGGATGGATCCAGGTGAAGGATGTGTCCGACCTGTACCAGGCGATCGACCAGGCCGAGGCGATGGTGGGTGGCGCCGCGCCGGAGCATCACAAGGCCGCGAAGTAGGAAGAATCTGATTGTGAGAGAGCCGTCCGCTTCTGCGGGCGGCTTTTCTTATGCGGAGGTCGCGTTCAAAGGCTCTGCGGCTTCGGAGACGGGCCAGACGCTGAGGGCGAGGTCGACGGCGCGATTGAGAGCCTCGCGAGTATGTCCGCTGCCGGCTTGTACAGCGAGTCCGTTCATCATGCTGACAACGAAGAGCGTGAGAGCCGGAACGTCCGTGGATGCGGGGAGGTCGCCTTCGCGGCGTGCGCGCTCAAACCGACCGCGCATCTGCGCGATGCCGCGCTCGCGGACGGCTGTCATCTCCTGGCGAATGGATTCGCCTTCGCTGCTGGCGACGAGTGCGCCCTGTACCCAGAGACAGCCGCCGGGGTTGGCGCTATCGGTGGCCATGGCAACGGTGCCGCGCAGCAGCATCTCCGCGACCTGGCGTGCCCGAGGCTGGCCAAGGGCTCGACGGACGTAGCGGCCGGGGCCGGTACCGTAGCGCGCGACCGCCTCGCGAAATAAACCTGCCTTGTCGCCGAAGGCCGCATAAAGGCTGGGGCGATTGATCCCCATGGCAGCGGTGAGCGCGGTGAGGGAAGCGCCTTCATAGCCCTGCTTCCAGAACACCCGCATCGCGGCCTCGAGGGCCTGTTCGCGATCGAACGATCGCGGGCGACCGGCCTGAGGCTTAGCGGCCGGGACTGGCGGAGGGATGTTTGGAGTGGGAGGTGCCGAAAGACTCATACGCAACGATGGTAGCCTCCGAACCTTGCTTTGCGCAGCAGAATTCTGTCGGGTAAGCAACTTAAGAGGAACTGGTGACTATCGATTAAGAGGGAAAACTTTTTCTCTCGCAAGAGCGCGAACGCACGCAGGTCAGGAAGAGAGGCGGCGAAGTTCGAGCTACGCGTCTTTCGCGTCTTCGTATTCTTCGTGCCACGCGGTCTGGATGGCCTCGAGGATGCCTTCGTTGGATTTGGTCGGGTCGCCTTTGAAGCCGGGGAGCTGGGTGACCCACTTGTGGAGGTCGGTGAAGCGGACCGAGTAGGGATCGGTATCGGGAAACATCTCCTGCAGTTGAATGCCAATCTCCAGGGTGTCGGACCAGTCGAGTTCGTGCGGCATAGGGTGTCGCCTCCGAGGTTAGTTTACTGCGAGGGGAGGGCACGAGAGGCGCGCGGCGGGGCTGGCACGATAGAATAACCAAGCCGCATGACAACGACTACACCAGCTCCGAAGACAGCACCCACCAAGGCTCAAGGACCGCGCCGCATCACCACACGCCGGCGCTTGATCGCCGCAATGCGCAATCTACGCGAGGTGGGGTCGATTGCCTCGGCCGTCGCCGGGACCTCGCACCCGTACATGGCACACATCGTGCCCATGCGTCGCTGCAACCTCGCCTGCACATACTGCAATGAGTTCGATGATGTGTCGGATCCCGTGGGCATCGAGGAGATGAAGCGGAGAATCGATCACCTGGGGCGGCTGGGGACGTCGGTGATCACGATCTCGGGCGGCGAGCCGCTGCTGCATCCGGAGTTGGACGATGTGATCCGGCAGATTCGGAAGACGGGCGCGATTGCCGGCATGATCACCAACGGCTACCTGCTGATGCCGGATCGGATTGAGCGGCTGAACAAGGCCGGGCTCGACCACATGCAGATCTCGATTGATAACGTGATGCCGGACGAGGTTTCGAAGAAGTCGCTGAAGGTGCTGGACGCGAAGCTGGCGATGCTGGCCGAGTATGCTGACTTCCACGTGAATATCAACTCCGTTGTGGGCGGCGGAATTGCGAACCCTGAGGATGCGCTGACGATTTCGAAACGCGCGCTGGCTTTGGGGTTCAGCTCGACGATCGGGATTATTCATGACGGCAGTGGCCAACTCAAACCGCTGGGCGATCGCGAGCGCAAGGTGTGGGATGAGGTGCGGCGGCTGACGCGGCGCAGCTACTCGCGGTTCAACGGATTTCAGGAAGCGATCGCGAATGGAATGCCGAATGACTGGCGCTGCCGTGCAGGGTCGCGGTATCTCTATGTGGATGAGAACGGGATCGTATCGTATTGTTCACAACAGCGCGGCTATCCTGGCATCCCGGTAGCTGACTACACGACGGAGATTGTGAAGCGCGAATTTCTGACCGAGAAGTCGTGTGCACCCAACTGCACGATCAGTTGCGTCCACCAGGTAAGCTATATCGACCACTGGCGCGCTCCGCAGAAGACGACTATTACGCCGGGCGGCGCGGGGCATGGCGCCGACGACGGTCTCGTGCAGATTCAATAGCCATTCCAAAGGCTCCTGGCCAATCACTTTTCGCGGAGACGCAAGCGATGCAAGCTGCTCATCAGCCCGGCTCGATGTCTCGATCTGCCCAAATCGGCTGGTGGATCTTCATGCTGTTGGCCTGCGGTCAGTTCACCATCCGGTATGTTTGGCGAAATGCGCCCTACCTGGACTTGCCGGCCTACGCGAACGGAACCGGGATGATGCCTTTCCAGGGTCGCGTATTGATGGCCTGGGTTTTGAAAGCGACTGCGGCGAATCCGCACTGGAGCGGTGTTCTTACGCACATGGGTGCGCATCTGCCGGAGGCTTTGCAGAGTCCGTATGCTGTCGCATTATTGATCGTCAATTTTTTTGCCATGGTCGTTTGCATCCTGGCGGGTCGATCGACGCTGCAGCATCTGACGGGGGATCGGACATTTTCGGCGTGGGCATCGCTGCTGTTGCTGTATATGGCGTACTTCAACCTGGTTGTCGGCTATGGGGTTTTCCTGTTGCCGTATGACGTTCTCTCGCTGACCATATTCGTCGTTTCAGTGTGGCTTGTGATTGCGAAGCGGTATGCGGTTCTCACCCTGGTCGTCGCGATCGGGACGCTGAATCGGGAGACAGTCATCTTCATTCCAGTGTTTCTGGCGCTCTATGCCTGGTTCAAACACCGGTATGCAAATCGCGCATCCGAAGCCAGCGAGACTGCGTGGGCAAAGGTTTTGCCATACGTGGCCGTTCAGTTGCTGATCTGGATTGCGTTGCGCATGTGGATTGAGCATCACTTCCGGAACAATCCTCTGGAATCATCGATGCCAACGCGATGGTTTGGAATTCGCCTGGCCGGTAACCTGCGGTCCCTGATGAAGCCTCCTCAGTGGGCGCTTCTCCTCTCGTTATTTGGCTTTACGCTGCCACTGTTTATTGCGAAGTTCGATAAGATAGGCGATCGAGCGTTGGCCCATTCCACCGCGGTGGTCATGGTCCTCTGGGCGATCGCTATGTTGCTGGTGGGCGTGGTGATTGAGATTCGAATCTTCAGCGAGCTAACGGCCTTCATGATGCCATGTATCGCGCTGATTTTATGGAATGAGTGGATACGGCCGGCTGCGCAGTACCGCTCCCGCATGCAGCGGGAGTAAGAGACCTGGATGGCCGATCATTGCAGGGAGTCCGAAGGTCGATAACGGATCTCGCCGGAATTCTGCGGGAAGCGTCTTGTAAACTCGTTTTAGTGCGTCTTTCGCTCCCAACGCGAGTTCCTTTGACGAAGGTATTTGTCTTTGCCTTGGTTTTTTTCTGCGTCCAGCAGATTCAGCACACCAACCTGCTCTTCAGCGTGTTGTACTTCGCTTTCTTGATTCTGAGCGTAGTTGCCTTCAACATGGCTGAGGGCTTCAGCAGAGTCTCAGGTGCGTACATCTTTTGGTATTCCACACTCATTGTGATCGTCGGAGTGACTTGGAAGGCCGTGCAGGGCGAGCCGGCAGACTCCAACCTTCTCAGCCCCTTACTCGATATGGCTCTCTATACGAGCAGCATGGTGATGCTGTTGCTGGTCACGATGCTTAATCGAAGAATGGACTTCCGGGCGATGGGAATCGGCGGCGGCTTCAGCAAGGCTGAACTCAATTACACCGCCGCCGGTCTTGGTTGCATCATTCTGTTCGTCACCATCATTTATTCCGTGAACATCTTCGGGAACGCGCCTGGAGGAGTTGTGAGCGCGCTGAACCAAGTCAATGTTTTCGGTCCGCTCGGCATCATTCTGGCAACGATCGGTGCGATCAAAGACAGTGGGGGACGGCGTTCTGTCAATATGATCAGCATCTCCGTGTTCATCTACTTTGAATATCTTGGCTTGCTCGCGTATTCCAAGCAGGCCATGATCACGCCTATGGTTTGCTGGGCAGTCGGTGCCTTTTATGCACGCCTGAGAGTGCGCTTTGTCCATGTGGTGGCTGTAACGCTTATGGCGGCTTTGAGCTTTGGCTTCATCTCGCCACTTTCCGCTTCGCGAGATCTTGCGGAAGGGATGGACGATAGCCAGCATCTCGTACTTGCCTGGTATCTCTTTACGCATCACGCCTATTTGGAAGAACACATCAAGCAGATTCAGGTGACGCGAGACATGGGCGTGGCAGAGTACTATAACCAGCCTCAGGGATCCTTGATTGAACGCCTCTCCATGATCCCTCCAGATGATGAACTCTTCACGTATTCAACTCAGGGACACTACGAGGGGATGGCGCCGGTTTATGAATATTTCGGCAACCTCGTTCCCCACTTCCTTAATCCGAACAAGCAGGTAATGTTCAGCGGCAACCACTATGCGCACGAGATGGGTTCTGGTCTCGCGGAGGATGATTACACGACGGGAATTTCGTTCAGTCCCGTAGGAGAGGCCTTTCACTGCGAAGGGTGGGGTGGCGTCTTGTGGTTGCTGCCGGTGCTCTGGATTCTGTTGTTCAGTACCGTTGATTTCGTTGTAGGCGACATGACGAAATATCCCTGGGGACTGATGGTCGTCGTGTGGTTGGCGCACGGAGCACCGGAACAGCTTGTTGGCGGCATGATCTACTTTATGGGTTACGGAAACTTTGGAATGGTGCTGGCCATTATGGTGGTCACACGCATAGCGCCGATTCTCGGAACTCTCTTCCTGGGCAGGGCGCCCGTTCCCACAGGCCACAGGCTGGCGCGCGGGCGCCCCATCGTTGCGCAGGCGCAGGGTTGAATCTGCTCCTCCTGCCGCGGCCGTGCGGCGGGCGCAATCGACTGGCGGTGCGCTACTATGAAAGCTGCTGCCATCACCACGAGCACGTTCTGCATCACCCATGAATAAACTGATCTTCGGCAATCTCATCCACCGTCCGCTGCGCTCTGCTATCAGCGCATTCGCCGTCGCCATCGAGGTCATCATGATTCTCTCGGTCGTGGCTATCTTTTTCGGTATTTTGAATGGCAGCCGCACGCAGACGACAGGGATCGGCATGGATATGATCGTGCACCCCGGTGCTGCTACTGCCATGATGATGACCAGTTCCGCGTCCGCCGATGTGCGCATTGCCAAGGTACTTGGAGCTTTGCCCCATGTAGAGGTCGTTGCGCCCGTGAATATCAAATTCACGGCAGGAAGCTCCGTAGAAAATATTTACGGAATTGATTTTCAGAGCTACAACGCCTTGCGCCCCTTCGTATTTGTTGCCGGTGGGCCTTTCAAGGGGGCTTACGACCTGATCATTGACGACTTGCAGGCCAAGTCGGGCAAAGGCCTTAAGGTCGGAGATCCAGTTAAGGTTCTAAATCACACCTTCACAGTTTGCGGGATTGTGGAGCACGGCAAGGGGGCACGCAAGTACATCCCCCTGGATACGATGGATGCTCTCGACAACAACCCGGGCAAGGCTTCTCTCTTCTATCTTCGTACCCAGGACCAGCCGAAGTACCAGGAGGATGTTCGCAGAGAAATTCTCGCCACCGACGGACTTCAGGATTGGAGCGTGCAGACGAGCCAGGAATTCCTCTCCATGCTGACGCCGGAACATCTTCCAGGCTTCAACATCGCGCTCAATGTTGTGATTAGCATTGCGACGATCATTGGCTTCCTGGTGATCTTTCAGTCGATGTACACGGCTGTGCTCGAGCGGACGCGAGAGATTGGGATATTGAAGTCCATGGGTGCGGGCCGGCTGGTGATTGTGTCGGTGGTGCTGCGTGAGACGATGCTCCTGGCAATCGTGGGTACGATCTTGGGGGTCATTGCCACCTATGTCTTAAAGGATTTTCTGCGGGCACGCTTTCCAACGCTGAGTTTTCAGGTTACGGGTTTGTGGGTCGCCAATGCAGTCGCCATTGCGCTGGGCGGCGCGCTCCTGGGAGCGCTGTATCCCGCATTGAAAGCTGCGCGGAAAGATCCCATCGATGCGTTGTCCTATGAATAGCGTTCCCGCGCTGAGGGATCCGTGGAGTATGTAGGTCAAGAAAGAGTGGAATGCCAAAGCGCTATCGAAGCCTGACAATCCTTCTTGCGGTATGGCTCCTGGTGTGGCTGGTACTATCCTGGCCCGCTGTACAGGATGACGCGTTTATTCATCTGCGGTATGCGGTAAATCTTCTGCGCGATCACATGATCTCCTACGATGGAGTTCATTCGGATTATGGAACGTCCAGCTTGCTGTATGTATGGCTGCTGGCCGGCTTGCGTGCGATCTTTCAATCGCCGCTGCTACCTCGGGCGGTCTCCTCGGTATTTCACGTGTTTCTCTTCGCGGGGCTGGCGTGGGCGTTTCCGAGGACCCTCCGCCCTGCGCCTCGGCTGGCATGGACACTTGCATTGCTGCTGTTGACCATCCTCGTAATGCCGATGGCGGTGCGCTGGTTGGACGACGGAATGGAGACTTCGCTCACACTTTGCCTTGTTTCCTTGCTGGTCTTCTCTATCTCGCGCCTTGCGCACAGCGGGGAGTATTCGACGCGATCGTTTGTGTGGCTATTTATTCTTGGATTGGTAGGCACGTTCGCGCGAGTTGAGTTCCTGCTTCTGATGACCGTTGCGAGCCTCACATTATTCTTTGCGCGATATGAATTTGCACGGCCGAACAGCCTGCAGAGCCGCTTTCGCCTGGTGGCATTCTCCGCGGCCCCCTTGTTTGGAAGTCTCGTCGCAGCCGGTGTGATCTATCTGTACATGCACGCCCTCGTCCCGGACACGGCCATCGCCAAGGCCGATGCCCAGGCACCGTGGACGGCGACCCTGCATGCAACCCTCTCTGTCTTTGTAAGCGCAATGTCCGTGGGCGCAATTCTTCTGGTGTTGTGGCTGCTGACTGCCGCTGCAGTGGTTGTGTACAAGCGACGTGTCACCTTGTCGATGTTGGCAGCCAACAGCCCGTTCCCGGCTGTGCTGGCGCTTGCAGTGCAGCGTGGTCAAGAGGTGCAGGGCGTTCGGTACTTTCTCTGGACGCTGATCTTTCCGACCCTCTGGAACATTCTTGAGCTGCGCTGGAGTGAAGGAGAGCCGCGTCGGTTGCCCGCGCACCTGCTCAAGTTCGCAAGCTACGGCGTGGTCTGCCTGCTATTGATCGCTGCACCAATCGAATCCGTCTTGCTCTATCGAGAGTTTCGCACCCGCGAGCACAGCCTCGCCGAGTTTCGTTCGCAACATCTTGAGCGCTTGCGGTCCCTGAAGCTGGTTGCCTTCGATGTCGGCTATATTGGGTACTTTACGCAGTCCTCTCTCTGCGATATGGCGGGGCTGGTCAATGGTCGAGCGAGCGCTGCGCTTTCCTTCGAAGATCGGGTGAAGGCGTGCGCCGCTGAGCATCCGCAATTTGCGTTCGTCAGCGGCTTCAGTCTTTGGGAACTAGGCAATGACCTCGATCTCAAGGGATGGTCCATCTGTTCAGAATATGATCTGGCCAATCTGCGAGCCGCTGACATGCACTATTTGATTGCCTCGCCTGAGGCAACGGACGAGGTTTGCAAAGCAGCGGGAGCCGCGCCACGCCCGCTGGAAAACCTGCTGCATCCTGCGGCGCCTTAGCCTTACGGTGGCCGGCGCGGTGCGTCAAGCTACCCCGCGGCCTGGCATGATCGTCTTATCAGAATCTGGCGGTGCGGCATTTCTATAATCTGAGATCGTGTCGTACAGTTCATGAAGGAATCCGAAAACGTCATGTTGTAGCTTGCTGGTGAGTGCCTCGGGCCCTTACCAAGTTCAGCTAGCGTCAGCCGTTGGGCTCAATCTTCCCGAATGTATGAAGCCTCCAATTCGTCGGCTGCCGCGGTGATCACGCCCCAACAGGCGAGCGCAGCGGCGTCGGCACATCGGCAGATTACGACGATTACTGCATCGCGGCTGATCAGTCTGCTGCTGCTCCTGGCTTCGGCCGTCTTCTTTGCATTGCACTTTGTGCACCTGACTGCGGATTTCCCGAATCACTCGCCCTGGATGGATTGGTCGAAGTACACCGACGAAGGCTGGTACGGCGACGCCGCGATTCGCCACTACATAAGCGGTCACTGGTATTGGAAGGGTGACTTCAATCCTGCGGTTGCACTGCCGGTATGGCCCGCGATCGAGCTGTTGGTCTTCAAATTCACAGGCGTATCCGTTACGGCGGCGCGCGCGCTCACGCTGTGCGTCTTTGGGTTCACGCTGGTCACGCTTTACCTGCTCATTGAGCGTCACACGCGTCCTCGCAACAGCCAGTCCGGGCGATCGCTGGCCGCTCCACTTGCTGTTTTCTTTTTGTGTACGAGCCCGTTCCTCTTTGTCTTCATGCGAATGGCAATTCTCGAGCCATTGATGATCGCGTTTACCGCGCTGGGATTGCTGGTTGCATCGCATATGCAGCCGCTTCACCTGCAGGGGCGACGTCTTCGCGGCCTCGGCCCGGCAGTGTTGCTGGCGTTTTTGCTGCCTGGGCTGGTTCTCACCAAGACGACGGGCATCTGTTTGCTGCCGGCAATCTTCTACATGATGTGGGCGCGCGGGGGCTACCAGCTGCGCACGGCGCTGCGGCTCGCCGCACCGCCCGCGATCGGCGGCATTGCTCTTTGGTGCGCGTACTACTTCTTCTTCGTTCGGCCGCATTATCTTGAGGATTACCAATATCTGTTCTCGGCGAATGCTTATACAGGAATTGATCTTGAGCCGGTAGCGAAGGTCATTCTCAATACCATCACCGACGGTGCGTGGATGGGGGCGCTCATCTATGTGACCTTCTTTGTGGTGCTTGCCCTGTCGCTGTTCTGGCGGCCGCGCATCTTGGCCAACCCTCTCTTTCCGTCGCTGCTGCTCTGGATCGGCGGGTACTTTGCGTTTCTTGCGTATCACAACAATCTGCAGCCGCGGTATTACCTGGTGGTCGCGGTGCCGATCACGGTGGTCGTAGCGATGGGCATCGACAGCTTTCGCCAGGCGCAAAGCAAAGCAGGTGGCTTGGCAGCTTCAATCGCCTGCGCGGCGCTGGTGCTGGCGATTGCGGTTCCGGATGCGATGCAGCAGATTGGATACCTGCGTCACCCCACGTATGAATTCGAGGCGGCTGCCCAGGGCATCAAGAGAATTGTGCTCGCGGATAAGACGCACTCGCACCTGATCTTATCCATCTCAGGTTCGGACCTGACTCTGATGACCGGGCTTCCCTCGATCGATGACGACTTTGGCACCGACGATATGGATGTGCGCGTGAAGCAGTACAAACCGGGTTGGTATGCTGCCTGGAATGACGTGGAGGATGACAAGGCCGACGCCATCACGCCGATGTACCAAATGAAGCGCGTCGCAGCGTTTCCGGCCTACGACGATCCAGACCGCAATCTGCTGATTCTCTATCGACTGGACCCGGCCACCGAGGCCGCGCCGCCGCGGCATCGGGCGCACCATCACATCCCAAAGCCGCTGGTGACGAAGATGGGGCAGCAACCCAGCGACAATCAACTGCAGCATTGAGTAGGCTGTTGCTTATCGGCAACACGAACATGAGTTTTCTTCGCGAGGACGACCGGAAAATCCACGCCATTGCGGGCTACTCGATTGAAACGACATGGCTCCGGACACACCCTCGAATTCCGCGGGGACATATTCGATTAATGCGGTAAGATCACGGGAGCTTATTCGCACTTTGATCCTGCAGTAACTTTTGTACTTCTTGCTGGCCTCCCAAGTCATTATCTCGAGCGGGTACTTGTTAAAGTGATTGTTCGCGGGTGGTCCTGGACATTGAGCTCCTGGTTGGCTGTTTCCGCCTTGGCAGTTTGCTGGGTGGCCGGTGCGCCCCAGTGTTTCGCGGCAACCCCGCGGAGCCGCCCCGATGCGATCGTTGCAATCGTGCAGCCCGCCGACTCGCCAGTGATAATGGGCACGCTGAGCGGCAGTGTCTCGGATCCTTCCGGCGCCCGGATCGACCAGGCTGCTGTGCACGTGGAGAGCGGTAGTCTGCAGCGCGACGCTGCGACGAATTCGACGGGAAGCTTCAGCATGACGCTTCCGCCCGGAATCTACGCTGTCACAGTTAAGGCCAATGGCTTCAGACCCTATACGACCAGCGTCACGCTGACGGAACGCTCTCCCCGGGCAAACCTCAATATCAGGCTCCAGATAGCGGCGGCGCCGGAGGAGATCACGGTTCCATCGCAGCATACCGACAGCACCGCGGCGGCGGACAACAAGAGTGCCTTGGTGTTGAATTCTGACCAACTCAAGGATTTCTCTGATGACGACAGCATGTTCCAGCAGGAGATCCTCGCGATGGCTGGCGGGGAAGGCGCCAAGCCGCCGGAGGTCCTGGTTAATGGGTTCTCCAATGGGCACTTCCCACCGAAGAACACGATCAGTCAAATTCGGATCAATCAAAACCCTTATTCGGCGCAGTATGACCGCCTGGGTTTTGGCCGCGTGGAAATCTCCACGAAACCCGGAACAAACAAGCTGCATGGCGAGTTCGACACCTCTGGCACAGACAATGTCTTCAATGCGCAGAACCCGTACGCGACCGTCGAACCGCCCTATTACACGCTCAATATCAACGGAAATGTAAGCGGGTCGTTCAACCCGAAGACGTCTTTCTTCGTGAGCGGGCTCCTCAATGATCTGCAGAACAACGCGATCGTGGTTGCGATCGATCCAACGTTGTTGACGCCGCTGAATGAAGCGGTCCCGGCACCGCAGGTTACGCAAGACTACAGTGGGCGTCTGGATCGCCAGGTCACGCCGACCAATACCTTCATGGGAAGGTATGAGTACAACGAGGTTACGTTCAACAACAGTGGTGTAGGCCTGCTCGTGCTGCCCAGCGAAGGCATCAATACCACGACCACCACCAACACGCTGCAGTTATCGGATACGCAGGGAATCGGTGCAAAGATTATCTCGGACACCCACTTTCAATACATCCGCACGCGGCTGGATCAGCGCCCGGCGAGCACCGGGGCGACCATCGTGGTGCAGGGCGCCTTCAACGGTGGCGGAAGCCCTGCCCAGTCGCAGAGTGACCATCAGGACAGCCACGAACTGCAGGAGCTCCTGACGATTGAGCATGGTTCGCATTTTGTCCGCATCGGTGGTCGCTACCGCGGGTTGCGCGACGCGAATCAGACACTTTCCGGCTACAACGGGCAGTTCAATTTCCCCCGATCTCGCCACCTACGAGCTCGCACTACAGGGCCAGACGCCAGCACAAATCTTCGCCAGCACCGGGCAGACGACTCAATACAGCCTCACCGCCGGCCAGACCAGCGCGGTCGTCTTCACGAGCGACGTTGGTGTGTTTGCCGAAGACGAGTGGAAGTTAAGGCCGAACTTTACGCTCGATTACGGATTTCGCTACGAGAGCCAGTCAGGCATCCCGGATCATGTAAACCCCGCGCCGCGCGTTGGCTTCGCGTGGGCTCCAGGTAAGTCCGCCAAGCACAGGGCATACTTCGTGATGCGCGGAGGCGGCGGCATCTTCTACGACCGCTTTGCGTCCTCCAACATCCTCACCGCGGTTCGCCGCCAGAGCGGGACGCAGCAGGCAGCCTACTTCATCACGAATCCTGACTTCTATGAGCAGTCCCTCAATACGCCGCCACCCGTGACGGCACTGGGACCCGTTCCCGCCTACTCTGTACAACATCGACCCCAACCTGCGGACCGAGTACGACAGCATCGGTGGCGTTACGGTTGAGCGTCGCATCGGCAAGATGGGCACCGCGAGCGTGAACTACATCTTCCTGCGAACGAACCATCAATATCTGTCGCGCAACATCAATGCGCCGTTGCCAGGCACGTATAGCCCTGCCGATCCCAGCAGCGGGGTGCGTCCCTTGGGTGGCGATCAGAATATCTACCAGTTCAGCTCCGGCGGCATGGCCGTGAATAACATTATCTTTGCGAACACGAACCTGCAGGCAAGCAAGCGAGTGTCCTTCTTTGCGGCGGGATTCTTCGCATTGACGCAAAAAAATGACGCGCCCTGCGACACCTGTTGCCCGAGCAACCAATATGATCCGCACGTTGACTACGCGCGCGAGGCAAATCCCCGCGTGCAGCTCTTCGGCGGATTAACAGCGAAGCTGCCTTACGGTTTCACCGGCAGTCTATGGGGATCCATAATGACAGGGGCGCCCTTCAATATCACGACGGGAACGGACTTGAACGGCGACACGATCTACAACGATCGTCCGGCGTTCGCCACCAACCCAACGGAGAACTCCCAGATCTACAAGACGCGCTTCGGAACCTTCGACGCGAATCCGCAGCCGGGAGAGCCAATCATCCCTTTCAACTACGGCGACTCGCCCAACTTCTATTTTCTGATGGTGCATCTCGATCGAGCGTTTCCGATCGGTCCACGCCCCGCGACTCCGGCGCCGGTCCCGGGTGCTCCTGCAGCCAAAGGCCCAACTCCCAAGCCGGATCGCCCTTACACCCTCTTGTTCGGGGTGGAGGCAAACAACATCCTTAACCGCGTAAATCCCGGCACGCCTGTGGGTGTGCTGACATCGCCTTTGTTCGGCCAGTCGATCTCGCTAAACTCGCCCTTTTCTCTGGGCGGCCTCAGCACGTCATCTAACCGAACGGTGACGCTGCACTGCAACTTCAGCTTCTAGCGCGGACGCCGCATCTCGTTTCCCCGAAATTATTTATCGGAACACGATTACATTTTCATTGCGCGCGTAGTCCTACTCGAACGCGTATTGGTTCGCGTGATTTCTGCTTGGGCAGTCCTTTAATGTCGAGCCTCAGACGGCCAAGCTGTACCTTTCGCTGTGCTGTATTCGGCGCTGTTGCTGTGCCAACCTGTTGTGGCGGAAGGTCGCGGCCAGGCCCGGCTGCCGAGAAAGCAGCGCCAGCGTCGCCGCGCGCCGCACTCGCCCGACCCCTACCGATGCACACCCGGCCGCCGACAATTGTGTCCTGACGGTACAGTAGTCGACCCATCCGGCGCTAGCGTTCGCATGCTCAAGTGCACATTGAAAGTACAACGTGCGGCGCGATGCCGTCGCCGATGACGCCGGCTTCAGTCTTCCGCTGCCGCCAGGCATCTATAAGGTGCTGATTGTTTCGGAGGGATTTGAGGCCTACGCCACGTCCGTGAAGCTGACAAACGACGCAGCTTCGGCCGCGTCCATGCCGGGCTCGTTATCACGACGCAGGCTGAAGAGGTTAGCGTCCTTCGGGCTCCGAAAGCAGCGGGGCAGCCGACAACAAGAGCGCTCTGCTCTGAAAGGCGACGCCCTTGATCGGTTTCCGACGATGACGACACCTTCAGAAGCAGATCGAGGCGCTCGCCGGTAACGGCGACGGGCAGAAATGATTAGACGCTCTATGTCGATAGCTTCAGTGGGGCAGGCTCCCGCCCAGGAACACGATTCGCGAGATTCGCATCAACCAGAACCCCTACTCGGCGGAGTATTCGGAGCTAGGATACGGACGCATCGAGATCTTCACCAAGCCGGGTACCGACAAATTTCACGGCCAGGTCTTCGCTTCCGGGAACGACAGTTCCTTCAACACCTCGAATCCCTACGTCGGCGTGCAGCCGCCCTACCACTCATTCACCCTCTACAGCGACCTGAACGGCCCGATCAACAAGAAGACTTCGATGTTCCTCAACGTTTGGTACAACAACCAGCAGACCAACGCCATCGTTGTCGCCACCACGCTCGATGCGAACTATCAGCCCGCCGCGTTCAACCAGGCCATTCCAAATCCCACCGTCACCGCCGATTACTCCGGCCGCATCGATCGCCAGGTCACGCCCAACAACACATTGATTATGAAGTATGACTACAACAACGTGCAGGTAAGCAACGGCGGCGTAGGGCTTCTGGTACTGCCATCGCAGGGATTCAACAGCACCACCACGACACAGACGTTGCAGCTCGCAGACACGCAGGTGATTGGTGCGACGATGGTGTCGGACGCGCATTTCCAGTACCTGCGCACACGCCTCAAGCAGACCCCGGTGAGCGATGCGCCGGCGCTCAACGTCGAAGGCGCCTTCAACGGCGGCGGCAGCCCCAGCCAGGTTACGAGCGACAACCAGGACCGCTACGAGTTCCAGGAAATCTTCACGCGTCAGCAGGGCACAAAACACTTCATGCGCTTCGGCGGGCGCTATCGTCTGCTGAGAGATGCCAACCTGGCGACAGCGAACTACAACGGCCAGTTCACGTTTCCCTCGATCACGGCGTACCAGATCACCGAGCAGGGTCTCGCCAACAACGAGACCGACGCCGAGATTCGTGCCACCTGCGTGACCACGGCGCAGGGCCCTGTCTGCGGTGGGCCAACGCAGTTCAACATCACCGCCGGAAATCCCAGTGCCGTCGTGCTGACCGGCGATCTCGGCGTGTTTGCAGAAGACGAGTGGAAGATCACCAACAACTTCACGCTCGATGTTGGACTTCGCATCGAGTCGCAGACCGGGATTCCCGATCACTTCGATCCAGCGCCGCGCGCCGGCTTTGCCTGGGCCATCGGGCAGAAAGCGAAAAAGCCGCCGATCTTCACGCTGCGCGGGGGCGCCGGCATCTTCTACGACCGTTTTGTCTCGACAAATATCCTCACCTCCATTCGCCAGAACGGCGTCACGCAGGTGTCGTATTACGTCCCCAACCCTGACTTTTACCCGGCAATCCCACCCACCGACACGCTGACCGCTCAGCCGCCAACAACCTACCAGATCAGCCCGCATCTGCGTTCCGAGTACGAGGTTGACGAAGGGCTTTCCCTGGAGCGGAATCTATGGAACAAGGGAAGCATCAGTTTCAACGTACAGCTGGGTCAGGGCGAGCATCAGTGGACGTCGATCAACACCAATGCGCCGCTGCCCGGGACGTATAACCCCGGCAACGGTACCACCCCGCCCTCGGGCGACTATCCCCTGGGCACCACGCAGGCCGTGTATCAATTCCAGTCTGTTGGAACGATGCGCCGCGAGCGCTTCTTCATACGCCTCAATGCAAACCCCACCAAGAAGCTCTTCCTCTTTGCGTTCTATACCGTCCGCAAGGCAT
Source organism: uncultured Acidobacteriaceae bacterium (assembly GCA_963737325.1). Lineage (GTDB taxonomy): Bacteria > Acidobacteriota > Terriglobia > Terriglobales > Acidobacteriaceae > Granulicella. The sequence continues at coordinate 26,054 of CAVTSJ010000023.1, read as the reverse complement.
ATGAGGACACCGGCGGCGCCACCAGCTTTCCGTCCAACAGCTACGATGTTCGGGATGATTACGGCACCTCGCCGTATCCCAATCAGCGGCTCTATCTTGGCGCCTTCTTTAACCTCCCGTTCGGCCTGAACGTCAACGCGTTCCTCTCCTCCACAGCGAAGCAGCCCTTCAACATCACCACGGGAACCGACCTGAACGGCGATACCATCTACAACGACCGGCCGGCCTTCGCGACCAACCCAACTAGCGATTCGATTCTCTACAACACGAAGTATGGCAACTTCGACGCCAACCCGCAGCCGGGCGAAAAGATCATTCCCTTCGATTACGCCAAGGGTCCCGCGTTTGCCGAGCTCGACTTGGGCCTCGGCAGGACGTTTAAATTTGGCCTCCGGGTTCCGCTGCCACCTCCTCCGCCCGGTGCACCCGCTCCCAAGGGTCCAGCACCCAAACCGGAACCGCGCTACAGCTGGAGCATTGGACTGGATGCACAGAACGTTTTCAACGATGTCAACGCCGGCCCACCCGTAGGCGTCCTCTCGTCGCCACAATTTGGCCACTCCATCTCACTCAACAACCCCTACGGCGGCTCCAGCAACGCGAATCGCGTGATCATGCTGCGCACCTTTTTCAACTTCTAGCGCCTTCCGGTGAGCGGCTTATTCGTAAATCTGAAAGTTCACGTCAACGTAGAGATCAACCGTGACCCGCTTGCCGTCCTTCAGCGCAAGCTCGAACCTGTATTTCGATACAGCCAAAATCGCCTGCTCGTCCAACCCCAGGCCCGCGGGTTTCACGATGCTCAGGTGGGATGGAGTGCCATCAGGTAGAACCCACAGAAAAACATCAACATTTCCTGAGTATTTCAACAACCGCGCCGCCTCACTCGGGTGCGGTTCCTGTTGATCAACGACAGTCGGCTTCCTAATCTCCCCGCCAACCGGCAATACGGCGCCATGAGTGGCCGGAGAGGGTTGTTGCTTCTTCGCGGCAACTTCAACCATCGATGAGCCGACTGCGTCGTTTACTGTGCCGGTGAGGAAGTGAGCGCGGGCGAAGTGCTGCCAGTAGCTCGGCATGCCTGGTGCAGGTTCGCATCGGGCCAGAAATGGCGGTAAGCGCTTTGTCGAAGTCCCCGTCTGTCGGCGATTGAATATCGATGCGGACGGTACCGTCATAACCGTTTCCGCTCAACGCCACTCGTTTCGGGATGTCGATAGCGGAGTTCGGCTTAACTTTGGGAAATTCCAAGCCAATTCTCTGGCCTTCAAGGTGGAGTTCGCCGTGAGACAGCTTTACCTTGCGGACGTCGATGCCTGCCACGGTAAACGAGCCCATCTTGTAATTTTTCTCCGGCTGCCCGTCGCCTCCGAAGCGCAAACTATCTTCCATCCAGGAGTCGCGAAGAAAGAGCGGCTGACCGATGAGCCGGGCCTTGATCGCGTCTTCCGTCGTTTGGGCAGGGGCCGACAGGCACTGTAGGCGAGCAATACAGCATAGGAAGTCAAAATCGCTCGGGTTCGCACGCTCAATTATGCCTGAAATGGGGCGCTGGCAGGGGTTGAGACTCCAGTTCTGGGGTAAACTTGTCCTTGACTCCCGTCCCAGCCTGTCTTATCCTGATAACTCGCGCAGTCTCGCGCCTGTACCTCCGTGTGCCCGTACTTCGGGCGGCAGCCTGATGTTTGGCAGCAAGGGGAGCCCGGGCGCCAGACACCGAGGTGAGTCAACTCGGGGCAGGGCAGTTCCGTTCGATCTGGAGCTTGTCGGCCTTCGAAGCGCCCACTCCCCAGTCGCTTGCAGCTAGATCCAGTTCCTCAAAAGATCCGGCAACAAGGGCTCTGTGCGCTCAACCGCAACTCCGGCTTTGGCCTCCGTGGACATCGTGTCTGCGCTCGTCTGGCCGCCTAACGTTCGACTGCACATGATCTTCGCGCTTCAAGCCGCGCAGTTGCTTCACGAAGACGGCAGAACCAGGGAGTAACCCAGATGAATCTCAATCAGACGACTACGATCCCCAGCGGCAAAGACATCAAGCGCAAGTGGTTCGTGCTCGACGCCTCCGGCCAGACGCTCGGCCGCCTCGCCTCGCACGCCGCCAGCCTCCTCGCGGGCAAGCTCAACCCGCTCTACACCCCCTATATCGATATGGGTGATCACGTCATCGTCATCAACGCCGAGAAGATTGAAGTCACCGGCATGAAGGCTGGCCAGAAGCTGTATCGCCGCTACACCGGTTTCCCCGGCGGCCTGCGCGAGGAAGAGTACAGCAAGCTGCTGGTTCGCCGTCCCGAGAAGATCCTCGAGGAGGCCATCAAGGGCATGCTGCCCAAGAGCAAGCTCGGCCGCCAGATGGCCACCAAGCTCAAGGTCTACAAGGGTGCCGACCACCCGCACCACGCGCAGCAGCCCGTCGCCATGGAGATGCACCGCTCCGGTACGCCGATGGAATTGCACCAGAAGCAGGAGCACCACCGGAAGCAGTCGGCCTAAGTCATCAGCTTCTAGCCGCTAGCTTCTAGCTAGCGGCTAAAACCTGGAAGCGAACGCGGCACAAGATTCATGGGCCTGGCCCAGTACCTCAAGAGGATTTTCAAATGGCAGATTTGATTCAGTACTACGGAACCGGACGCCGCAAGAGCGCGATCGCACGCGTCTTCCTGCGCCCCGGCTCGGGCAAGTTCACCGTCAATGGCAAGCAGTTTGAGGAGTACTTCGTGACCCCGGCGCAGCGCGCGGCGGCGAAGCTTCCCCTCGGCATTGCCGACATCAACGAGACCTTCGACGTCCTGACCACCGTAAAGGGTGGCGGCGTCAACGGCCAGGCCGATGCCGTCAAGCTCGGCATCGCCCGCGCGCTGATGGAGTTCAACGTCGAGCTGCGCAAGACGCTCAAGGCCGGCGGCATGGTCACGCGGGACTCGCGCGGCAAGGAACGCAAGAAGTACGGCCAGAAGGGCGCTCGCGCTCGCTTCCAGTTCTCCAAGCGGTAAACCGCTTGTGTTGTTAGTTCTCGGTTGTCAGTTCTCAGTGTTTCTTGCTGGTATTCTGACAACTGAGAACGAACAACTGGAACGGCGCTTCATCGCTTCACCCACTGGCAACGCGCTGGTGGCCGGAATCCAATCTCCCTTCGGGGATCTCAATCGCTTCGCTAAGAAGATCAAGCTCTTCGGAAACTTGAAGCGATGCCAACGACAAGGAGCCTTTTATGGCCAGCATTACGATGAAGGAACTGCTCGAAGCCGGTGTCCACTTCGGCCACCAGACCAAGCGCTGGAACCCCAAGATGAAGGAATACATCTTCGGCGAGCGCAACGGAATCTACATCATCGACCTGCAGAAGACGCTGAAGATGTTCAAGGAAGCGTCCAAGTTCGTCACCGACCTGACTTCGACCGGCAAGCTGGTCCTGTTCGTCGGCACCAAGCGCCAGGCGCAGGATGCGGTGGCCGAAGAGGCCAAGCGCGCCGGCATGCCCTACATCAACAGCCGCTGGCTCGGCGGCCTGCTGACCAACTGGGTCACGGTGCAGAAGTCGGTCAAGCGCCTCCAGGAACTCGACGACATGTCGACCGACGGCCGCTATGAGCTGCTGACGAAGAAGGAAGTCATCAAGCTGGAGCGCGAGCGCAAGAGCCTGTCGACGAACCTCTCGGGTATCAAGAACATGAAGCGCCTCCCCGACGCGCTCTTCGTCATCGACTCCAACAACGAGGCAATCGCCGTAGCCGAGGCCCGCAAGCTGGGCATCCCGGTAGTCGCGGTCGTCGACACCAACTGCGATCCCACGGTTGTCGACTACGTGATTCCCGGCAACGACGATGCTCTCCGCGCCATTCGCCTCTTCACCACGAAGATCGCGGACTCGGCCTACGAGGGCACGCAGATGATCTCTGACAAAGCCTTCGCCAATGAGCTCGAAGAGGTTCGTCCGCTCGAGACCGAGTCGCACTTCCTCGGCGAGGACGGCGAAGATGCTATCGCCGAAGTCCACGAATCGGCCGGCACGGCTGAGGCTTCGATCGAAGACATCGAAGACGAGAACATCGACCTCAATGCCGCTCTCGGCGGTGGCATCCGCAAGGCTCCGGCCGCTGCGGACGCTGAGCCCGAGGTTGAGGCTGCAGAGGTTAGCGCCTAGATCCCTGGCCGCGTGGCAACGGCGTTTGACGTGCCGTAATGGCCGAGCCCTAGAATCATGGCGCGGGCTCAGGCCCGCGCCATTTTCGCAAAATCCGCATGCGCCCTGTGCGCTGCCCCAGAATTGAGAAGGAAGATTATGTCTACAATTGAAGCTGTGAAGATCGACGCCAAGCTCGTCAAGGAACTCCGCGAAAAGTCCGGCGCCCCCATGGGCGACTGCCTCAAGGCCCTGCAGGAAGCCAAGGGACAAATGGAAGAGGCCTTTGTTGTGCTGCGCAAGCGCGGCATGGCGTCGGCTGCCAAGAAGGCCAGCCGCTCCACCAACGAGGGCGCGGTCGGCAGCTACATCCACGCCGGCGGCAAGATCGGCGTTCTCCTCGAGCTCAACTGCGAGTCCGACTTCGTCGCCCGCACCGAAGACTTCCAGGGACTGCTCAAGGACATCGCCATGCACATCGCCGCGGTTGATCCCCGCTACGTTGGCAAGGACGAGGTTACGGCCGAGGACATCGAGAAGGAGAAGGACATCTACCGCGCCCAGGCTGCCGCCACCGGCAAGCCTGCCAACATCATCGAGAAGATGCTCGAAGGCAAGATGAGCAAGTTCTACGAGGAGGTCTGCTTACTCGAGCAGCCCTTCATCAAGGAGCAGACCCTCACCATCGCGCAGCTTATCGCGCAGAAGGTCGCCAAGCTCGGTGAGAACATCAGCGTCCGCCGCTTCGCGCGCTTCAAGATCGGCGAGCCCAGCTTTACCGTCGCCTCCGCGAAGGCCGCCGTCTCCGACGAGCCGGCAGCCTAAGCACTCTGATTTGCGTATCTGGCAAAGAGCCCGGGAGATTCCTCCCGGGCTCTTTGTCTTTGCAAGATGTATTTGATTCAGGCTCGATTTCCCGTGACCAGGCGGAAGAGCCAGGTCAGGATCACCGCGCCAAGGAACGCAACGAAGATGCTGTAAAACAGACCACCCGAACCGGCGAACCCGAGGTGTCTGAAAAGGAAACCGCCCGCGAGCGCCCCAAGGATGCCGATGACGATGTCGCCAAGAGCACCGAAGCCGCTGCCCTTCATGACCTTGCCGGTCAACCAACCCGCAATCAGGCCAACAAGAATCCACCAAAGAATGCCAAACATAGAGGTTCCTTTCGAGTTCGTATTATGGTCCGGTCAAGATTGAATCATGATACAGCGCCGATCGTCTATGGGTACGCATTTCGACAGGAATCTTCACGGTGCATGATTGCCCCGGCACAAGTGCAATTTTCAGCGCCTCGGACAGGACAACCGGGTTACCGAACGCCGCCCAGCAGCGTCACGAGCCGCCGGAACCCCTGGGCGCGCGCTGCGGAATCGGCAGCATTCGCATCAGGAGCCTCGCCGGCGCGCATAAATCCATGGCCCGCGCCGTCATACACAACTGGCTCGTAGGTCTTGCCAGCGGCCTTCATATCGGCTTCGGTTTGCGGAATCGTCGCGCTGATGCGCGCATCGTTCCCCGCATAAAAGCCGTACACCGGTGCGGTAATATTCTTCATCGCGTCGGCTGGGGGCGGGGGACCATAGAAGACGAACGCCGCGCTGAGATCGCTGCGGTGCGTGGCAAACAGGAACGACTTGCCTCCGCCCCAGCAGAACCCCACGACGTAGAGCTTGCCATCGGCTGATGGAAGTTTCTTCCCATAATCAGCGGCGGCATCGAGATCGGCCAGCAGCTGCACATCGGGCAGGGAAGAGACGGCGCGCACCACGGAATTGCGATCAGGGAAGGCGCTCGTGCCGCCGGGTCGGGTAGCCACATACGGCGCGCCCGCGTCCTTCTGCGCCATCGCATTCGACGAAACCGCTGCCGTCGCCGGCCCCAGCTGGCTCAGCAAATCAGGCTCGACCACGATATAGCCTGCGCCCGCGAGCTCATCCGCCATCTCCTCGGCCCAATCGCTTAGCCCAAAAATCTCGTGGATCATCACGACCACCGGCGCCTTGGTCTTTACCTGTGGATAGACAACCCACACCTGCAGCATGCGCCCGCTCGCTTCGGGAACCGTGACAAATTCGCCGTGCCGGGGACTCTTCGCCAGCATCGCCTTGGCCCAATCCTGCGCAGCGCACGACACAGCCAACGACCCCATCAGGGCCGCCATCATGACGACAGAAGACAATTTCATCACTCGCATCATGTCCGCGAGTCTACGTCGTCACCGTCAATCGCCGCAACGCCTAACTGCTGGCCGGCGAATCGCTAGATGCGATACCCGGACTGCTGCGCCGCAAAGTCCCCAATCACCGGAAGCTTGAACGCGCTGCCCTGCGAGGCTTTGACGATGCAGATAATCCATACGGCGATCAAGGCGAGGTCGAGAAGGCCCCCAATCACCCAGCCGAAGAAAGGAACAACCCAGATCAGCCGCAGGAGGATCCCTGCCAGCGTCAGGCCAAGTTCCTGGATCGCATGGAACTTGACGAACGGCTTCTCGTTGTACGGAGCCAGTACAAGAAAAATAACGGCAGGGATGAACGTGACATACGCCAAGGCGCCCGCTGCGTTGTCGCTCAGCCCCGCGTTCGCGGCTGGTGGCGCATAGCCCGGCTGCGGCGGAGGCGGGTAAGCTGTCTGCGTGTAGCCCGGCGGCGGTGGTGGTGGAGGCGGATAGTTTGCCTGGCTGTAATTCGGTTGCGCTTCCCAGGCCGGTTCAGCGGCCGGTGGCTGGTTGCTCTCGGGGCCCGGAGGTGGGGTAGTGAAATCCTCGTCGCTCATCGTGTAGCTCCCGTCGGGAGAATGGTTTAGCTCTACGTGAGCGACAGGCTAGCACAGCCATCGAGGGGTTTGCATGACAATCCGTGACCAGCGCTGAAATCCCTCTCAGCGTTGGTCGAACATGCTGCCCACGATGCCGCCCAGCACCGCCGCCGTGCCTACATTTCTAGCTTCGCTGCTCCCAGAGGGCAGATACGGCTGTAGCGCGTGCGCCAGGTTGGCCAGCGGCAGTGTCTGCAGCCAGATGCGGCCAGGCCCGGTCAGTGCTGCCAGGAAGATGCCATCCCCGCCAAAGAACATATTGCGAATCCCCTGGATGCGCGTGATCTGGAAGCTCACGCTGGCCTGGAACGCACCCACGTGGCCGGGATGCACGCGCAGCGTCTCACCCGGCTGCAGGTCGCGCACCACCACCTCGCCGCCCAGCTCGAGCCATGTCGTACCCACGCCGCTGACCTTCTGCAGCAGGAACCCATCCCCTCCGAAGATGCCCGCGCCCAGCGACTGCTGAAAGCCCACGCCCAGCTGAATCTGCGGCGTGGCGCAAAGAAACCCATGGCGATGAATCAGAAACTCGTGGCCGGGGCCGACCTCAAGAGGCAGAATGTGCCCGGGAACCTTGGCCGCGAACGCTACCTCGCCCTGGTAACCCTGGGCCGTGTACTCGGTCATGAACAGCGTTCCCCCGCCGGCCACGCGCTTGATCGCGCCAAAGATCCCGCCGCCGCCCGCCATCTGCGTATGCGTGGTCATCGCGATAGTCTGGGTCATCCAGCTCAGCTCGCCGGCCTCGGAGATCAAACCTTCGCCCGGCTGCAGCAACGCTTCGAGCACTGGCATCGTGGTTCCAACAATTCGGCTCTGCATGGTTCGTAAAATCCTTTCGCCGCGCCGGATGGATTACCAAAAACGCAGCTTTGCAAAATATCCTACGCTTTCAAATGTCGCGAAGTTCCAGCACGAAGGTCGCTTCCGTCAATATTTTCCTCAGCGTAACCAAAGCTTTCGGTTGCAACATCTTCCACATACACTAGCGAGAGACAATCGCTGAGGGAGGAACTATGGCAACGGGCAAGTCGAAGGGCAGGTCAAGCGCAAGCGGTTCTGGTGGGTTCCTGAAATTTGTACTTGGCTTCCTCTTCGCCTTCGTGGTCATCTTCGTTGGCGCCTGGGTCTACCTCAAGTTCGGCAATCCGCCGGTGGCTACGTCCGACAAGCCCTTGCCATTTGAGAAGCAGATTGTAAGCATGCCGCTGGGCGCTCGCATCGATCACGAGCTGCAACAGCCACCCTTCGGCATCAGCGAAGATGTCTACGAAACCGGTGCGATGGCCTACAAGCTGCAATGCGCCAGCTGCCACGGCGTCCCAGGCAAGGATGTCCCCTTCGCGAAAAACATGTACCCGGAGGCGCCGCAATTATGGAAGAAGCACCGTCACGGCGACGTCGTCGGCGTCAGCGACGATGAGCCCGGCGAGACCTACTGGAAGATCAAGAACGGCATCCGTCTCAGTGGCATGCCCTCCTTCAAGGGCGTGCTCACCGACGACCAGATGTGGGACGTCGCGCTTCTGCTCAAGCACGCCAACGAGCAACTCCCCGACCCCGTGAGCGGCATGTTGAAGGGGCAGTAGCGCTGTGCGAAGGTGGCTCCTTGCATTTTTCTCGCGCAGACGGGACACTCTCAGTAAGATTCCGCCATCATGTGCAAGCGCCTCCTCACTCTACTGGCCATCGTCTTTATCGCACACGGCTCCAGCGCGGAGAAACCTACCATCGCCTGCAAGACGCCGGCCAATGCGCCGTCCTGCTACTGGACGCACGGGCGGCTGGCACTCTACAACGGAGGCTACCCAAACTTCCGGCTCTGGAAGATCGGTACCCATGATCTGCTTGGAATCTACAGTGGGCCGCTCGAGTTTCAACACCGTGACGACCCGTCGTTCAAGTGGGATTACGATGCCCCTGAGCTCCCTGCGAATCTACAAGCCGCCTTCCACGTGACCGATCCATTCACGATCGACGTCTATGCCGACTTTCAAGTCTGCCCGCTACAACCGCACATCCCGGGCCACATGCAGGCGGCCTGCATCGAAAGCGCGAAGCACCTCGTTGTCACCAAATAGGCGGGCTTTTCCTAATCCCTGTTCCCTAATCCCTGTTCCCTAATCCCTAATCCCTAACCCCTAATCCCTGTTTCTAACCCTGTACACTGGTCAGGACCATGTATAAACGCGTCCTCCTCAAGCTCTCCGGAGAAGCCCTGGCTGCTGGCCGTGGCTTCGGTGTCGACGCCCTGTTCGTCAACGCAGTCGCCAATGAGATCGCCGAAGCAGCGCGGTCCGGCTGCCAGATCGGCATCGTAGTCGGCGGCGGCAACTTCTTCCGCGGCGTCGCCGAGCAGGCCATCCACATGGATCGCGTCGCAGCCGACCACATGGGCATGCTCTCCACCGTGATCAACGCCATCGCACTGCAGGATGCCATCGAGAAGACCGGCATCCACGTGCGTGTAATGAGCGCCATCCAGATGCACCAGGTCGCCGAGCCCTATATTCGCCGCCGCGCCATCCGCCACCTCGAGAAGGGCCGCGTCGTCATCTTCGCTGCCGGCACGGGCAACCCCTACTTCTCTACCGACACCGCCGCCAGCCTGCGCGCCATGGAGATCGGCGCCGAGGTGCTCCTCAAGGCCACCAGCGTCGACGGCATCTACAACGCCGACCCCAAGAAGGTAGCTAACGCCGTGAAGTTCGAAGAGATTACCTACATGGACATCCTCAAGCTCGGCCTGCAGGTCATGGATACCACCGCCGTCTCACTCTGCAAGGACAACCACCTGCCCATGATCATCTTCTCCATGCGCGAGCGCGGCAACATCCTCCGCGTCATCGAAGGCCAGAAGCTCGGCTCGCTCGTCACCGCGTAGTTTCGCGCCTGAGTAAAAAAGAATCAGCCAACGACGACAGCACCGCGTCCCACCTTCTCCGCCTGCCGTTGTTTCCACCACCGGCCAATCGCCTGTTGTGCCGGATGCTCCACCCACTTGCGCACCGCGACCGCCAGCAGGATCACAAACACATACGAAAGCCACGGATCCAACCGCGTCAGATGCAGCTTGTCCCAAACGTGATAATTGTGCAGCAGGAGATAGACGTTGAAGTGCAGCAGATACAGCGCATAGGTGGAAGCGCCAACCTCAACCAGCGGCTGCCACGAGAACAGGCTCGCCAGCACGCTCGGCCCCGAGAGCCCAAGGATGATGGCCGCAAACAGCGGCGTCAGCAAACCGCCATGCACCATGATGTAGGGCATCGCATCCGCCAGATGATAGGCAGCGAACCACACGCCCAAAAAGCCCAGCGTGCCAATGACCACCCGTGCCCGCGAAGTCAGTCGAGCTGCGGTATGCAGCTGGCCCAGTGTGAGCCCCGCTAGAAACGTGCAAAGATACGGCAGCGGCGTGTACTTCAGCGTATTGATCCAGAGCCCGTCGTTGTAACGATTCGCGGCGTGGCCAAAATGGTCTGGATCGCGCAGAACGTAGATGGAGTGCGGTATCAATCCGACCGCCCAGAAGAAAAGCCCCAACGCCAGCAGCTTGCCCGTACTGCGCGGCCAGGGCAGTTTCAATAGCCACGGAAACGCGATGTACAGCATCACCTCGCACGACAGCGTCCAGGTAACCGTCATCCAGAAAGTCGCCAGGTGCGGAAAGAATCCCTGCACCAGCAGCGGCGTCGCAATCGCGCCCATCCAGAACTCCGTGCGCGAGCGGACAACCCACTCCGTCATCAGCATCGGAATCGACACAATCATCGTCAGCGCGTACACGGGATAGAGCCGCGAAAACCGCGCCACCCAGAAGTCCACGGCATTCATAGGCGTCGGCCGGCCCGCGTAGTTGTACGCAAGAATGAACCCTGAGATCAAAAAGAAGAAGCTGACAAACACGTAGCCGATATTAATCAGCGGGTACAGCGTAATGGACGGGTGCCGGGCCCACGTTAGCCCGTTTGGCGTGAAGTGAAACAAAATAATCGTGATGGCCAGCAGCGTCCGCAAGCCCGTGATCGCCGGGAGCGCCGGCTTCCGCACATACGTTTGCGGCTGCAGCTCGCCCGCCTGCTCTCCCGTAGATGTTGGCGCTGCCGGTGCAGTTGCGATCAATGCTTCCATCTCCCATCATAGGACGCCAGTGCGTCGATGGAAGTTCCTCTTCCTTTGCGAAATCTATCGAATTTCGACATGCTCGAATCCCAACCCTCCGAGCATCGCCGTAACCGTCGCTCTCGCATTTTTTGTGGCCGCATCCAGAATTCCATCGCTCAACGCGGCCTGCTGCAACTGTGCCTGCGCATTCTTCAGCACCTGCGTCTCCAGGTTCGGATCGGCCTTCACAAGCAGACCCGTGTCGCGCGCGTACACCCGTGTTTTGTTCACGTCGATCGTTGTTAAGAAGATCTGCGAGGGCGGCAGCGTCAGGCGAATCGACCGTCCCTGCGGGCCTTCTGTAATCTGCACGCTATCGGCCTGCAGCTTGCTCATGTCGATGCCCGCAATCGTTTGTCCGTGCACAATCATCAGTAACTTGTCGCCAGCCAGCACATCCGGCAGCACTGGATTGGACTCGTTGCCCTCCACCACTGTATCGAGCGAGTAGACCACCGTCTCCAACCGATTCAACTGCTGCACCTTCTCCACGACATCCGGCGCGGACACGATCGTCAAAGGGCGCCCCGTAATCAAGCCCGCGAGCTTGCCGGCGATGCCCGACCGCGCGTGGTGCACAAACACTCCCAGCGCGACCGCGCCCAGGATTAGCGCAATCAACACGCCAAAGAACGCGCCCGATCCGCGTTGCCGTCCGTAGCTGTACTGCATCGTCATCGTTCTCTCGTCATCCGCTTTTCCTGAGGATACAGTCTTACCACCAAGGTCACATGCAGGGAAACACCAGCTCAAAACGCAAACGTATCGACACCCAGCACGGGCCCAAGATCCGGCTCCTGCGCCCATACAATCAGATGCCGCCGGCTCTCGGCAGTCGTCTTCAAATCGCCAGGCAGCGCAATGCGCACGGTTGTGTCACCGGCATCTTTCACCTTCACAGCTTTCTGGAAAGTTCGTGCAACCGCCGAATTCTCCAGGGTTCGTCCCTTATTTTCGCCTGCCGTGACATCCTTCGTCGTCTCGTCCTGCGCCACCACAGCGAACAAGTCCGCGCCATGCTTCGGAAGTTCCCCGGTAACCGAAACGTCCATCACGACAGCCCCGCCCTCTATCTTTGCAGAGACAATCTTGACCGTCGCGGCTGGCGCTACCGGCGGGTCCCCTAACGCTTCCAGCAACGCCTTTCCGTCGCTTCCCACAAGCTGCGTTTTGCCGTTCACGACGATCTGTGGCGTGTACGGGCTGTCGAGATGAAACTTCTCGCTGTACTGAGTCTGGCGGTCCGTAATTGCTTCCGAGTCGAACGGGTCCTTCCATCCGCCGTGGTCCCAGTACGTCACATGTTCACTAACGCCGACAATCAGCGTTCCATCTTTAGTGTGCTTCCCATCAATCCTGGTCAGCAGCTCGTCCGCGGGCGGACAGGAGGAACATCCTTCCGACGTAAACAGCTCCACCAGCACGGCATGCTGGCTTGCCGCGGGAGCCGTCTCCTGTTGCGATGTCTGCAACGTTGGTTTCGCCTTCGGCTGTCCACTGGCCGAGCTCAAGGCGAGAGCGCCGAATGCCACTACGAGTTCCAATCGCATGCTGTGCATGGTTTACTCCTACGCCTCAATCTCCGCGCGCACCATCGCCTCTGCCTTCACCAGGCCGCGATTCGCATAGCTCGCCTTGACGAAATCCCGGAACAGCGGATGTGGCTCCAGAGGCTTTGACTTGAACTCCGGATGAAACTGGCAGCCGAGGAAAAATGGATGGTCCGGAATCTCAACGATCTCGACGTACGTAGCATCCGGCGTCGTCCCAGTTAGACGCAATCCGCCGCCCGTCAGCACAGCCTCATACTCGCGATTAAATTCATACCGGTGGCGATGGCGCTCGCTGATGTTCGTCGTGCCGTACGCCTTGGCCGCCAGCGATCCCGGCTCCATCACGCATTCCCACGCTCCCAGCCGCATGGTCCCGCCCATCTCTTCTACGCCAATCAACTCGCGCAGTTTGTAGATGATGCGATGCGGCGTCGCGGGATCGAACTCACCCGAATTCGCCTTCGCCAGCCCGCAAACATTGCGTGCAAATTCGATGCAGGCGGTCTGCATGCCCAAACAGATCCCGAAGTACGGCACTTTATTCTCTCGCGCATACTTGATGGCATTCAGCATGCCCTCAATGCCCCGCTTGCCAAAGCCACCCGGCACAAGAATCCCGTCAAAGCCCGCGAGTTGCGATTCGTAACCCTCGACCTCGAGGCCTTCCGCCTCAACCCACGTAACTTTGAGTTTGAGGTTCGAATCCAGCGCGCCGTGCACCAGCGCCTCTTTCAACGACTTGTAGCTGTCCTCATACTCCACATATTTTCCGACGATCCCAATCTCCACCTCGTCCTTCGGGTTGTAGGCGCGGTGCACAATGTCCTCCCACTTGGACATGTCGGGCTCCTTGGTCTCGAGTCGCAGGTACTTCATCGCCAGCGCGTCCACACCCTCCTTGTAGAAGTTCAGCGGCACCTCGTAAATCGATGGCACATCGCGCGCTACCACGGCCGCGGCCTCTTCCACATTGCAGAACGCAGCAATCTTCTGCCGCATCTCGCGCGGCACGGCACGATCTGCGCGACACAGCAAAATATCCGGCTGGATACCGATCGAGAGCATCTCCTTCACCGAGTGCTGCGTTGGCTTGGTCTTCAATTCCTGCGCCGCAGCGATCCACGGAATCAGCGTCACATGCACGAAGCACGTGTTCTCGCGCCCCATCTCCTGGCGCATCTGGCGAATCGCTTCGAGGAAGGGAAGCGATTCAATGTCGCCGACAGTCCCGCCAATCTCGACGATCACCACATCGCAGTCGCCAGCCACCTTGCGCATCGCATTCTTAATCTCATTGGTCACGTGCGGAATCACCTGCACGGTCTTGCCGAGATAATCGCCGCGCCGTTCCTTCGTGATGATCTGCTCGTAGATACGCCCGGTAGTCAGGTTGTTATCGCGCGAGAGCTTCGCGTGTGTGAACCGCTCGTAGTGCCCCAGGTCGAGATCGGTCTCGGCGCCGTCGTCGGTAACGAACACCTCGCCATGCTGAAACGGGCTCATGGTTCCTGGATCGACGTTGAGATACGGATCGAACTTCATCAGGTTGACGCGCAGACCACGCGCCTCCAGCAGGCAGCCGATCGACGCTGCCGCCAAACCTTTGCCTAACGACGACACAACTCCGCCGGTCACAAAGATGTACTTTGCTGACATAGCCGCTACCTCTTTTGGTGGGTGGTTTTGGTTGTGCTCGGTGTGCACAATCAAGTATATCGCGTGCGCTGTGGAGATGTCGCCCGCGAAGGTCTATCCTTTCCCTATGGGCCTGAATTCGCTCGTTCTCGGTCTTGAAAGCCGCGCCTTTACAGCGCTCCGCTCCTTTGCCGACCGCAAAAGTTTGCAGCCCCTCCATCTGCTCACCGGCGAGCGCGGGGAAGACGCCGCCTACTTCCATCTTCGCGGCCTGGGCTACACGGTGGTCGCCCGCCGCTGGCGTACCGAGCGCCTCGCCGGCGACCTCGACCTCGTCGCCTGGGACGGCCCCACCCTCGTCGTCTTTGAAGTCAAGACACGCACAGCCTCATCCCGGGAAGCGGCCTTTGCACCAGCCGAGACGGCCGTAAATCCCCACAAGCAGCAAGTCCTGCGCAAGATGGCCTCCGCCTACCTCCGCCAGTTTCCCAGCGCCATCCGCAACAGCATCGCTGTCCGCTTCGACATTCTCTCCGTCTACCAGCTTCCGGCCGGCGTCGAGTTCGACCACATCCGCAATGCCTTCCCCTTCGCCGAGCCCGCAGGTAATCGCAGGCGTTAACGCCACGCATCCATTTTTGCGGCCCTCGGTGTCTAATAGCCAGAGATTGAAGTTGGACGAAACACACCACCGAAACCACCCGAAAAAGGATTCTCCCGATGAGCCTGACGGACCTGATGGATGCACCCGCATACGACCCCGCCCGCGATGACCGCCGGCGCAACATCATCATCGGTGTCATCGCCGCAGTCCTTCTCCTTGGCGCCCTCGCGTTGGCCGGTTTCGTCTCCGGTCACGGCTGGCTCTTCACCAACCTCGGCTACGAGCATCGCGTCAACAACTTCTTCGACGCCCTCGAAGCCAAGGACTACGCCAAGGCCTACGGCATCTACTACAACGATCCGGACTGGCAGCAGCACCCAGCCAAATACAGCGGCTATCCCCTGGCGCGCTTTACCGACGACTGGACTACCGACAGCCCCGTCAATGCCCCTATCACCTCGCATCATGTCGATAAGTCCGTCTCCGCCGGCAGCGGCTACTTTGGCACAGGAGTTATCGTCGCGACCACCGTCAATGGCGATCACAAGATCTTCCTCTACGTAAATCGTGCCGACAAGACCATCACCTGGCCTGCCCCGTACGTCTTCAAATATTAAGCAGCCGCACGGAAAGTCCAGCGAGCCGATCCGCGCAAGTTAGCCGATCAACGCCTCGGCCACCGCCTCACTTCTGCCTTGCAGCGCGCTGCCCGACGCAGCGACCAGCGTCGCCATGACCGCGGCCGCCAACAGGGGAACGCTCAACCCGGCACGCAGCGAGTGCGTCCAGTTCGACAACGCCCCCGTCAGCAGCGGAAGTATGGAGGCGCCCACCCCCGCGACCGCGAAGACAGTCGAGTTCTCCCGGTGCCGCAGGGCTGCGGCGATCACCAGCGGATACACCGGCCCGGCCGCCAGTCCAAGCACCGCCGCCGCGATCATGGTCACAACTCCAGCCGGCCATGCCAGCAACAACGCCAGAGCCGCCGTCATGGCCACCATGCTCGAGCCCAGCACGCGCCGCTCCGGCAACCGCGAGGCCCATTTCGTAGAGTGCACCATCCGGCTCACCAGTGCGCCCAGCCACAGAAACGTCGCCGCCCCAATCGTGATGCCCAGCGAATCCCCCGCGCGTTGCGCATACGACGTCAACCAGCCTCCCGCAGCGGCGTCTACGCCAGTAGCCCCAAAGATCAACGCCAGCAATGTCCACGGAACGCGCGTTCCCTTGCCCGCCTCCCGCTCGCTCGCAGCCGTCGCCTGACCGGTCACCGAAACCGGCAGCCCCGCTTCCATCACCACCGACCACGCGGCAGCCACGGCGAAGAAAATCGCCACCCCCAGCAGCACATGTTGCCCATGGACAACAGCGGCCGCCTGGCTCGTGGCCGCGCCCCGCGTGGAGTGCAGCGCAACCCACGGCCCCAGCGCCGCGCCAATTGCCCACACCAGGTTCAGCCGCGTCAGCTCCAGCCGCCGCTGCTCCGGAAACCGCTGCGAGAGCAGCAGGCTGATCGACGTCATCGTCAGCGACAAGCCCAGCCCATACAGTGCGATCGCGCCGTACGCCGTCCACCGCCCCGCCCATCCCAGCCAGATCGCCCCCAGCACCGTCAGCACCGCACCCCGCGCCACCGACCAGTTCATCCGTCCGCGCGCATAGTACGAACCGAACGAGCCCACAGCGTAAAAGCTGAACAGCAGCACCCCGCCACGCGCATCGTTCATCGACCAACGCACCAGCAGCAGCGGAAGCAACGCCCCAGGAATCGTAAGCGCGACACCGGTAGCGATGAACGCCACGTAAAGAAACGCCTTGCGCCGAATATCCTTCCACACTGTGCCGCTCACCGATGCTCCCAAACCAAACTCATGCGCCAGGAAAGACAGGAACATCCCAAAGGCCCATGAGCCCGGCGCACTGTTCAGTCTATGTCAGTAGCGAGAAGTTAGTATCCAGACCCCTCCTGCCGAACGCGCCACGACAATTACCTAAGTTAATCTGCACACATAGGAACGAATCTTCGATTTCTTGCCTCCCGCCTGCAAGAGATGACATCCTATGCTCATGATGCCAAGCTGCAGCACGTGCAGGACGTCCGCCGAAGTCCGCCGCGCACATCGTTATCCCTTCGATCGACTACTCAGTCTGCTCCACTTGTATCCCTACCGCTGCGAAAGCTGTAATCGCCGCTTCTATCATTTTGGTTAGTCAAAGACTCATCTCCCTTGTCTCTCATGCAGCAGTCTTCCACTTGTCTCCAAATCACTCGGCTGTATCATCAACATCATTGCCATTGCCAGGCGAGAGCGCATGTTCTCGTGAATTGTCCGAGAAGTAACGAGATCAAGGAGGTTTGTTGCAAATCGTCCGCCGATACCGCATTCCGGCGCTCTTCTGCGCCCTCGCCGTTCTTCTCTGCGAACTGATCAGTCGACCCTATGTGAACATGGGCATCTGCGACGACGGGCCTTACATCTTCGTTGCAAAGAATCTGGCGTCCACTGGCCACATCACCTACAACGGATGGTCTGAAGCTATGCTCGGCTGGCAGCTCTATCTTGGAGCCGCCTTCATCAAGCTCTTTGGCTTTTCCTTCACTGCGGTTCGCATGAGCAACCTGCTCGTTGCCATGGCGTTAGCCTTTGTGCTGCAGCGCATCATGGTCCGCGCTGCCGTCAGCGAGCGCAATGCAACCATCGCAACGCTGGCCTTCGTACTCTCACCGCTTTACTTGCTGCTTTCGGTCACTTTCATGACCGACATCACCGGTCTCTTCGGAATCGCGCTGTGCCTCTATGGCTGCCTCCGCGCCCTGCAGGCAGCGTCGTCCAGAGCTTCGATCGCCTGGATCTGTTTCGCGGTTGTGACGAACGCCATCGGCGGTACATCCCGCCAGCTCGCCTGGCTGGGAGTCCTCGTGATGGTTCCGTCCACCCTCTGGCTGTTGCGATCGCAGCGCCGTGTTCTCGTCGCAGGCGTTGTCGCTGAGTGCGCCGGGTTCCTCTTTATCTTTGCTGCCCTGCATTGGTTCAAGCTTCAGCCCTATACAGAGCACACGAGCATGTTCGATAGTCCCTTTTCCGCTGTTCACATTCTTTGGCAGCTAATAAAGGCCTTTCTGGACGTCCCGTTCCTTCTCCTTCCACTCGTAGCCTTGTTCATTCCGGAGATTCGGCGCGCTCGCCCGGCTGTAATTGCTGCGCTCGTTGGCGCTTATCTCCTGGTGACGTTTCAGCCCCACCACGCCCAACACATCTTCCTGCTTGAGCCGACCTCAGGCGATTGGATCGGTCCCCATGGGGTTCTTGAGGTTCTTGATCTCCACGGCGCCCGGCCTCTGTTCCTTCACACCGGCGAGCAGGTATTGCTGACTGTCGTCTCCATCGGAGGCCTTGTCGGGCTCATCGCTTCACTCCTTCAGTTGCGTAGAGCGGCGCCTGTCCGTAGCCCATCCAGTGGACTCTCCTGGAAACAGCTTGGCACTGTACTGGGGCCATTCAGCATCGCCTACGCGCTCCTTCTCATCTCTCGTGCGGCCGCTGCGCAGGTAGTTGATCGCTACCTGTTGGGACTCCTGGCCCTGGCGGCGCTCTGCCTCGCCCGCTACTATCAAGATCGAATTCGGCCGCAGCTTCCTCTCGCGAGCCTTGCACTGGTCGCCATCATGGCAGCCTTTGGCGTCGCGCTCACACACAATTTGTTCTCAATGTATCGCGCACGGGTGGCCATAGCCGCGGAGCTTCGCGCGAACGGAGTTCCCGACACTTCGGTCGACAACGGCGCAGAATACAACCTCGTGGTCGAGCTCCAGCACGCAAAGTACATCAACGATTGGGCCCTCACCGTTCCGCCACACGCGTATGTTCGGAGGCCTCCGCCTCGCCCAGGCACTTGTCATATGGAGAGCTATACCTACACCCCTCACATCGACCCCGTGTATGGAATCGCCTTCAGTCCCGACGCCTGCTACGGCCCCGCCCCCTTCGCGCCGGTCCACTACTCCCGTTGGCTTGCTTCCTCCGGTACTCTCTACGTCGTTCGGTACACTGCGCCGACCAGTAATTGAGCCACGCATGCATCTTGCTATCGGAAAGGTACGATGAGATCGACAAGAATATTGCTCACCATCTTCTTTGAAGCGCGCCGTAGTGGCTCGCTGAGGAAGTAATGCAATTTGCTCGAAAATTCCGTTTCGGGGCCGTTCTCTGCGCCCTCTGCGTTCTCATCTGCGCGCTCATTAGCAGTCCGTTCGCTGAAATGGGCATCGCCGACGACGGCCCCTATGTCCGGACTGCGCAAACGCTCGCTTCAACCGGCCACATTGTTTATAACGGCTGGGCTACTGCCATGTTGGGATGGCAGTTCTATCTTGGAGCTGCCTTCATCAAGCTCTTCGGATCCTCGTTTTCCGCCGTCCGCATGAGCGTCTTATTTGTAGCCTCGGTGTTGGCCTTCGTTCTCCAACGCACGCTTGTTCGTGCCGGCATCACGGAGCGGAATGCAACCATTGGCACACTCGCTCTGGTCTTGTCCCCGCTTTATCTTTCCATCTCGCTCACCTTCCTGAGCGACATTTGCGGCCTATTTGCGCTCGTGGTTTGCCTGTACGGTTGCCTTCGCGCCCTGCAGGCTTCTACCGTGCGAGCAACGATTGCTTGGCTCTGTTTTGCCGTTATCACGAACGCCATCTTCGGTACTGCCCGCCAGATCGCCTGGCTCGGAGTCTTGGTCATCGTTCCTTCCACCATGTGGTTGCTGCGCGCACAACGACGCGTCCTACTCGCAGGTTCTGCAGCAACACTCGCCGGTGTTGCCTTCGTTCTCGTGTGTTTGAGTTGGTTTAAGCGTCAGCCATATTCCGTACCGGAGCATTTGATCGTCAGCCATTTCTCAATCAGCCTGCTGTTCAGCCATCTGCTCCACACGTTTCTGGATTTACCGTTCCTGTTGCTACCCATCATGGCGTTGTTTCTGCCCCAGCTCCGAAAAACGACGCGCAAGTACCGTGTGCTACTGGCGGCCGGTTTCGCGTGCTATCTCCTGTTAGTGGTCCACACCCACCGCCCACTGTTTCTGGAACCGACCGCACCCGACCACTTTGGGATGAATGTTCATGGAATGTTTGACTACACACTGCTCAAAGGGGAGCAGCCTGTTCTTTTCCACATCTGGGTTCAAGTCCTGCTGACGATCGTTTCACTCGGTGGTCTGCTCGGACTCATCGGCTCCTTTCCAGGGGCTCGCTCGACACTGGCGAAATGGGATAACTCCCAAGGGATTACCTGGAACCAACTCTTCACGCTGCTGGCTCCCTTCACAGTTGTTTATTCCCTTCTACTCGTTCCGCGCGCGGCGACTTTGGAGATCTTTGAGCGCTACACGCTCCCGTTGCTCGTAGTTGCTTTGCTCTGCCTGCTGCGCTACTACCAGCAGCGAGTGCGCGCGCAGATCCCGCTCACAGTTGTACCGCTCATCCTGATCATGGCGGCGCTCGGTATCGCTGTTACGCACAACACCTTCGCCTTCTACCGTGCTCGCGTCGCCTTGGCCAACGAACTCGCAGCACAAGGCATTCCGGACACCGCAGTCGATAGCGGCTGGGAGTATAACTTTGGCGTCCAGCTCGACCATACTGGCTACCTCAACGACCCCAGAATAGTCATTCCTGCTCACGCCTACGTGCCTCCCGCTCCACTCGCGTCCGGCACCTGCGACGTACCTTTCCACGACCAAACCCCGGTCATCCATCCCCTCTACGGCGTCTCCTTCGACCCCACCGCCTGTTACGGCCCAGCGCCCTTCGCTCCCGTCCACTACTCCCGGTGGTTGGCCTCCACTCCTGGAACCCTTTACGTCGTCAAGTACGCCCCTCCCACAACTCACTGAATCTCGCTCCCGTTGCTATCTTGTCCACACGACGATAGCCCCACGAACAAGAGCCCACACTCCCTGACGCTTTCCGCGCATCCTTTGGGTGAAGACCGCTTGCAACGAATTCGCAATCTCCATGCAAATTGGAAGAGGATGTTTTATCATGAACGGGTGATCGGCCGGTCTGTCACTCCATTGATTGAGCAGTCTCTCGCTGAACACGCCGCTGTGGCGATCATCGGGCCGCGCCAAGTCGGAAAGACAACCTTGACCCGCGAGATTGCAGACAAGCCTTGGCGTACCATTTGTTGTCCAGCACAAGCGCCTTCGGGCCATTTTGAAAGGTTTGAGGGGTCGTGGAAACCAGTTTTGTGATCATCAAGCGTGAACTCTAGAACCAGGCGCGATGAAAGATTACAGTTCACCTTTAGGCGCCCATTCACAGATTGACTCTCGTAGTTCTTTTGATTCGGAGTGTGCCTTCCCTTGATGGATTCCCAAAAACTACCACTGGATTGGAAAAAGTGGTTTGCTCCGTTCTGTGCGCTCATCGCAGTTGTGTTTCTCGTTCAGGGTCTTCGAATGACATGGCATTGGCCTTTGGTTCATGACGCGCCCATCATGCACTACGTCGTATTTTTAACGGCTCATGGATTTGCCCCTTATCGGGACATCATTGACATGAACATGCCTGGGAGCTATCTCACGGATGACTTTGTTATCCGCTTCCTGGGCCCCGGTAGCGGTGGCGAACTCGCATGGGACCTCCTCAATGGCGTGTTCGTTATGATAGCGGCACTCTGGATTGCGGGAAAAGAGTATCGATCCGCAGCCGTCATCGCGGGAAGTCTCGCCTATCTGTGGCATCTCAAAGACGGAGCCTGGTGCCTTGGCGAACGTGACTGGACGGTCGCGGCGCTGCTGCTTCTTTCCGTTGGCTGTCTGCTGCAGTTCGTCAGAAACAACCGCGCGATCTGGACCGGGGCGGCCTTTCTTTGCGCAGGCCTGGCGGCAACAATCAAACCACCAGCAGTCATGGTCACCCTCGCCTGCGCAATCCTCATCGCATGGAAATCCAGGAGAGATTCCTCGTCTGCAAAGGCGGCGATCTCCTGGTCAGCGCTTGGCCTCTCCCTTCCGGTCGCGATCGTTCTTTTGTACCTCTTAAAGTTTCACGTGTTCCATGATTTCCTGACCAATACGACCAAACTTACTTCGTTCTATGCAGGCTTGCAGCGCCAAGGCCTCAGGTACCTTCTGCGGGTGATAGACGTTCCGCTGAAAGTCTGCATTCCTGCCTTCGCGTTTTTCCTCCTCAACAAGTCCTGGCGCTCTACGGAATCGCTGGTTCTGTTCGTTGCGACCTCGTGTGCACTGGCAATGTACATCTTGCAGGGAAAAGGATTCCCCTATCACACGTATCCAGTGATCGCGATTGCTTTAATCTGGCTGGTTCCCGAGTTGCAGAAGTCTATCAATGCACATTCTCTGCGTTCGATTCCCGCCGGCTGTCTGCTATTGCTTCTAGTTCTCAAGCTTTCCCTATTTTCCTTAGCGGGCGAACGAAGCGCGGTCTATGGGATGGGCACGCTCGATAACTTGCAGCGGGATCTCACGGCATTGAATGAGCCCAATCTCTCCGGTCATATTCAGTGTCTTGATATGACTCTTGGAAGCTGCCTGAACGTGCTCTATCGGATGCAGTTGGTTCAGTCGACCGGGTATATCGCTGACTTCTACCTGTTTCCTTCTCGAGCAACGCCGCTCACCGACGATTATCAGCGGCAATTCTATCGAATGATCACAGCCACTCCCCCAAGAGTGTTTGTCTTGAGTTCTCAGACCTGGCCCGGCGAGTTCAATAGTTATGCGCAACTGGGAAACTTCCCACTTCTTCAACACTATCTGGAAAGCAATTACGTTGTGACCAAGGAGTACTCCTATAACATAGGCAGTCTCGCCGGGTACAAGATCTTCGTTCACAAGTAGACTCGCAAGGACGAGCACCAGAGCCCACGGTGAGGCACCTCGATTAACCCTCGGGTGGGGAGAGGAAGAGCCGCAAGGCTGCACGCAGCTGACCTGGAAACAGCGCGCATTCTGTTCCCATGATCGGACAATGGGTGGGAATACAACATAAATGTCGAACTGCAGCATGCCGCCTATATCAATAATCCAGCCATCGTAATCCCTGCCCATGCATACGTGCCCATTACCCCACTCGCAGGCGCCTGTGAGCTGGGTTGGTACAACTACACCCCCCACATCCATCCCCTCTACGGCATCTCCTTCGATCCCAGCGCCTGTTACGGCCCTGCCCCCTTTGCCCCCGTCCACTACTCCCGCTGGCTCGCCTCAAGCCCCGGCACGCTTTACGTCGTCCGCTACACCCTGCCTGCGAGACCTTAGGATCTCGATCCAAAGGGAGAGGCTGACACGTGCTCATACACCACGTAGTCGCCCACTGCGCCTCGGACCCTCCAGTTCTCTGCCAGATTTTGTGCAAACCGCAAACCAATCGTGTAAACCGGTCGCCTCGTCTTGTACGGGAGTTGCATCCCCAGATCGGGCCCTATGCGCTCGGGAAGCTCATCGTATCGATACGGCTTTCCCTCTGGAATCAAAGCCCATTTCGATTGGTTGAACTCATGAATTTCCCGATCCTCAGCGGCTGTATCCAGGATTGCAAGCTGAAAAAAATAGAAGGTCGGGGTATATTGCCCCGCATTTCGAAGCGTCGCTTCCACTGATAAGGGCACCTGTTCCGGTAGGACCACTGGATCGTGCCCGACAATACGCTGAAGATTTCGAAGACTAAACTCTTTGTTCGTTCCCGGAGCTCTATAAGGGCGCCCTCGCAAGGCTGCAATGTTGCTATGAAGGACCGGCCCCATCTCGCGCCGCACCCCCCGAACGCCCGACGTCGACAACCAGAGGAACATCGCCGTCAAGCAAGCACCCCAAGCCATCTGCTTCCACCTACGCATCGACGAGACAGCTACAACCGACAACAGAAATACTGACAGCCCATTCCAAAAAACATGCCACGGATCTGCCCTTCCGAATGCTGCCGGCAGCAAGGCGAGAGATACCAGATAGAGCGCAGCCAGCATCGGCGCCTCGGGTCGCCGCTCCCGGAAAAAGCGCGCCAAGCCCCCCGGAACCAGCCATACCAGCGCAAACAGGAACAACAAGACAAAAGGTGTTGGTTCCACGGGGAAATTCATGACCCCATGCGCGTACATCCCCAACATACGCAGATACGGCCGGCCGACCAGTAACAGGAATGCTCCCGAAGACACAATCGGAGCGGCAACTCCCAGTGCCCACGCGGGTCCCTGCGTGAAGCAGCGATATAGCGCATACGCGAAGCTGCTCACAAAAAAGCCAAACCCTATCCCTGGCGAAATGCCCAGGCAAACTGCCTGACCCGCAACGATCCAGATCGCCGCCGCCCAGGCCCGCTCTCGTTGCGAAGCCATCACGACGAACGCCAGGGGCGGCACGAAACGGAAAAACGTGTAGTTCAGTCCCATGTTTGATGGGACCATCTCCAACGTCAAAAGCAGAAAAATCGCTATTTTCCAGCGGCGCGACATTGGCAGATGGTTGATCACATACCCCACCATCAAGGTCCCTGCCAGAATCTCAACGGTCAGCGCCACTAGATATCCGCCTCGCCAATGACAAATGCAACGGGCGTAATATCTCTTGTGCCGCAACTGGTCCGTAGAACAGGATCGGACCGTAAGGAAACTCTATCTGCGTATACAGATACCTCCCGAAATCCGCATGCATGCTGGCTTGGTGAATGAAATAGCCCCAGTCCATTCCGTAACGCAATCCTGACCTAAGGATCAGCAGGCCGGCCAGGAACACCACCATCCCGCATAATCCGGCGACCGCGAATACGACTGACCACGGCAATCCTTGATCCTCCTCGCTCGCCGCATCTTGATCGATCGCGGGAAGATCTACTCCGGCGCCCAAAATCTCCGGCCATCGCACGCACAGGAAAAAGACCAACGTTGCTAGACAGGCTGCGGCTACCGTCGCGATTCGATTATTAAACCCCGCCAGGTTCGACGCAGACACACCCTGAAAGTACGGCGCTGGTAACAGAAAAGGCAAAACAAAAACACCCAAACACGTTGCCCCAAAAATCGCGAAGCGAACTCCCCACACGGTCGACCTCATTGGCATAGAAAAAGTCTATCTCACGCATCTGGGCGCACAAAAAGAACGCTGCCCATAGAATTGAGTTCAAGATATTTGCGTAACGAAACCACATCGCTTTTCTTCGCATCTAAAACAACTCTAACGAGAGGCAACGTTGAAGACGATCAGCATTGTCACACCCTGCTATAACGAGCAGGACAACGTCGAAGAACTGTATCGCCAGGTGCGCGACGTGATGACCCGCGTCGGCCATTATCCCTACGAACACATCTTCATCGACAACTGTTCGCTCGACGATACCGTTCCGATCCTCCGCCGCCTCGCCGCCGCCGACCCGAACGTCAAAGTCATCATCAACGCGCGCAACTTCGGCCACATCCGCTCCCCGATGCACGCCCTCCTCCAGGCCCGCGGAGACGCCGTCCTGCTCATCGTCGCGGATCTCCAGGATCCCACCGATCTCATCCCTACCTTCATCGCCGAGTGGGAAGCCGGCAACTACATGGTGCTAGGCATCAAGCGCACCAGCGAAGAAAATTCGCTGATGTTCTTTCTGCGCAAGCAGTATTACCGCGTCGCCGAACGCCTCTCCAGCATCGAGTCGTTCCAGAACTTCACCGGCTTCGGCCTCTACGACCGCAAAGTCATCGAACTCGTCCGCACCTTCGACGATCCCTACCCCTACTTCCGCGGCATGCTCGCCGAAATCGGCCTGCCCTTCAAGAAGATCTACTACGACCAGCCCCGCCGCAAGTTCGGCATCACCAAAAACAACTGGTACACCCTCTATGACATTGGAATGCTCGGCATCATCAACCATTCCAAGGTCCCGCTGCGCTTCGCCACCTTCGCCGGCTTCATCGGCGCCGCCTTCTCATTCTGCGTTGCTCTCATTTACCTGATCCTCAAGCTCATCTTCTGGAACACCTTCAGCTTCGGCCTCGCGCCCATGCTCATCGGCGTCTTCTTCATCGCGTCGATCCAACTACTCTTCCTCGGCGTCATCGGCGAATACGTCGGAGCCATCTACACCCAGGTGCAGAAGCGTCCCTACGCCGTCGAACTCGACCGCATCAACTTCGACGTCCCCCCGGCA